>NZ_JBLIZC010000021.1:0-579 GCF_047529885.1 Enterobacter cloacae complex sp. 2024EL-00711 | reverse complement strand
GAAAATCATCGAACTGGCTGGCTTCCTGGATTCTTACATCCCAGAACCAGAGCGTGCGATTGATAAGCCGTTCCTGCTGCCAATCGAAGACGTATTCTCCATCTCCGGTCGTGGTACCGTTGTTACCGGTCGTGTTGAGCGCGGTATCATCAAAGTTGGCGAAGAAGTTGAAATCGTTGGTATCAAAGAGACTGCTAAGTCTACCTGTACTGGCGTTGAAATGTTCCGCAAACTGCTGGACGAAGGCCGTGCTGGTGAGAACGTAGGTGTTCTGCTGCGTGGTATCAAACGTGAAGAAATCGAACGTGGTCAGGTACTGGCTAAGCCAGGCTCAATCAAGCCACACACCAAGTTCGAATCTGAAGTGTATATCCTGTCCAAAGACGAAGGCGGCCGTCATACTCCGTTCTTCAAAGGCTACCGTCCACAGTTCTACTTCCGTACAACTGACGTGACCGGTACCATCGAACTGCCAGAAGGCGTTGAGATGGTAATGCCAGGCGACAACATCAAGATGGTTGTGACGCTGATCCACCCAATCGCGATGGACGACGGTCTGCGTTTCGCAATCCGTGAAGG
>NZ_JBLIZC010000020.1:0-689 GCF_047529885.1 Enterobacter cloacae complex sp. 2024EL-00711 | reverse complement strand
TTTTCCTCGGGGTACTTAGATGTTTCAGTTCCCCCGGTTCGCCTCGTTAACCTATGTATTCAGTTAACGATAGTGTGTCGGAACACACTGGGTTTCCCCATTCGGACATCGCCGGGTCAAAGGTTCATATCACCTCGCCGGCGCTTTTCGCAGATTAGCACGTCCTTCATCGCCTCTGACTGCCAGGGCATCCACCGTGTACGCTTAGTCGCTTAACCTCACAACCCGAAGATGTTTCTTTCGATTCATCACCGGTTTGCGAAAATTTGAGAGACTCGAACACACATTAACTGTGTGTCGTTTCAATTTTCAGCTTGATCCAGATTTTTAAAGAGCAAAACTTCGCAGTGCACCTTTTCAGGTTCACTCTGAAGTTTTCTTGTTTTCGCAGTAAAAGATGGTGGAGCTATGCGGGATCGAACCGCAGACCTCCTGCGTGCAAAGCAGGCGCTCTCCCAGCTGAGCTATAGCCCCATCGTATGACCAACCTCTTCAAATCTGCATGACAGATTTGGTAGGCCTGAGTGGACTTGAACCACCGACCTCACCCTTATCAGGGGTGCGCTCTAACCACCTGAGCTACAAGCCTGTAGAGGTTTTTTACTGCTGTTTTTCATCAGACAATCTGTGTGGACACTACAAAGGCAGGTTCTTTAAGGTAAGGAGGTGATCCAACCGCAGGTTCCCCT
>NZ_JBLIZC010000019.1:0-1068 GCF_047529885.1 Enterobacter cloacae complex sp. 2024EL-00711 | reverse complement strand
CACACTATCGTTAACTGAATACATAGGTTAACGAGGCGAACCGGGGGAACTGAAACATCTAAGTACCCCGAGGAAAAGAAATCAACCGAGATTCCCCCAGTAGCGGCGAGCGAACGGGGAGCAGCCCAGAGTCTGAATCAGCTTGTGTGTTAGTGGAAGCGTCTGGAAAGTCGCACGGTACAGGGTGAAAGTCCCGTACACGAAAGCACACAGGCTGTGAACTCGAAGAGTAGGGCGGGACACGTGGTATCCTGTCTGAATATGGGGGGACCATCCTCCAAGGCTAAATACTCCTGACTGACCGATAGTGAACCAGTACCGTGAGGGAAAGGCGAAAAGAACCCCGGCGAGGGGAGTGAAAAAGAACCTGAAACCGTGTACGTACAAGCAGTGGGAGCCTCTTTTATGGGGTGACTGCGTACCTTTTGTATAATGGGTCAGCGACTTATATTCTGTAGCAAGGTTAACCGTATAGGGGAGCCGAAGGGAAACCGAGTCTTAACTGGGCGTTAAGTTGCAGGGTATAGACCCGAAACCCGGTGATCTAGCCATGGGCAGGTTGAAGGTTGGGTAACACTAACTGGAGGACCGAACCGACTAATGTTGAAAAATTAGCGGATGACTTGTGGCTGGGGGTGAAAGGCCAATCAAACCGGGAGATAGCTGGTTCTCCCCGAAAGCTATTTAGGTAGCGCCTCGTGAATTCATCTTCGGGGGTAGAGCACTGTTTCGGCTAGGGGGCCATCCCGGCTTACCAACCCGATGCAAACTACGAATACCGAAGAATGTTATCACGGGAGACACACGGCGGGTGCTAACGTCCGTCGTGAAGAGGGAAACAACCCAGACCGCCAGCTAAGGTCCCAAAGTCATGGTTAAGTGGGAAACGATGTGGGAAGGCACAGACAGCCAGGATGTTGGCTTAGAAGCAGCCATCATTTAAAGAAAGCGTAATAGCTCACTGGTCGAGTCGGCCTGCGCGGAAGATGTAACGGGGCTAAACCATGCACCGAAGCTGCGGCAGCGACGCTTATGCGTTGTTGGGTAGGGGAGCGTTCTGTAAGCCGT
>NZ_JBLIZC010000017.1:0-1412 GCF_047529885.1 Enterobacter cloacae complex sp. 2024EL-00711 | reverse complement strand
CTTCGGCGTTGTAAGGTTAAGCCTCACGGTTCATTAGTATCGGTTAGCTCAACGCATCGCTGCGCTTACACACCCGACCTATCAACGTCGTAGTCTTCAACGTTCCTTCAGGAGACTTAAAGTCTCAGGGAGAACTCATCTCGGGGCAAGTTTCGTGCTTAGATGCTTTCAGCACTTATCTCTTCCGCATTTAGCTACCGGGCAGTGCCATTGGCATGACAACCCGAACACCAGTGATGCGTCCACTCCGGTCCTCTCGTACTAGGAGCAGCCCCCCTCAATTCTCCAGCGCCCACGGCAGATAGGGACCGAACTGTCTCACGACGTTCTAAACCCAGCTCGCGTACCACTTTAAATGGCGAACAGCCATACCCTTGGGACCTACTTCAGCCCCAGGATGTGATGAGCCGACATCGAGGTGCCAAACACCGCCGTCGATATGAACTCTTGGGCGGTATCAGCCTGTTATCCCCGGAGTACCTTTTATCCGTTGAGCGATGGCCCTTCCATTCAGAACCACCGGATCACTATGACCTGCTTTCGCACCTGCTCGAGCCGTCACTCTCGCAGTCAAGCTAGCTTATGCCATTGCACTAACCTCCTGATGTCCGACCAGGATTAGCTAACCTTCGTGCTCCTCCGTTACTCTTTGGGAGGAGACCGCCCCAGTCAAACTACCCACCAGACACTGTCCGCAACCCGGATCACGGGTCTACGTTAGAACACCAGCCATTAAAGGGTGGTATTTCAAGGTTGGCTCCACGCAGACTGGCGTCCACGCTTCAAAGCCTCCCACCTATCCTACACATCAAGGACCAGTGTTCAGTGTCAAGCTATAGTAAAGGTTCACGGGGTCTTTCCGTCTTGCCGCGGGTACACTGCATCTTCACAGCGAGTTCAATTTCACTGAGTCTCGGGTGGAGACAGCCTGGCCATCATTACGCCATTCGTGCAGGTCGGAACTTACCCGACAAGGAATTTCGCTACCTTAGGACCGTTATAGTTACGGCCGCCGTTTACCGGGGCTTCGATCAAGAGCTTCGCGTTACCGCTAACCCCATCAATTAACCTTCCGGCACCGGGCAGGCGTCACACCGTATACGTCCACTTTCGTGTTTGCACAGTGCTGTGTTTTTAATAAACAGTTGCAGCCAGCTGGTATCTTCGACTGATTTCAGCTCCACCCGCAGGGGCTTCACCTACATATCAGCGTGCCTTCTCCCGAAGTTACGGCACCATTTTGCCTAGTTCCTTCACCCGAGTTCTCTCAAGCGCCTTGGTATTCTCTACCTGACCACCTGTGTCGGTTTGGGGTACGATTTGATGTTACCTGATGCTTAGAGGCTTTTCCTGGAAGCAGGGCATTTGTTACTTCAGCACCGTAGTGCCTCGTCATCACACCTCAGCGTTAA
>NZ_JBLIZC010000016.1:0-26182 GCF_047529885.1 Enterobacter cloacae complex sp. 2024EL-00711 | reverse complement strand
GACAACATCAAGATGGTTGTGACGCTGATCCACCCAATCGCGATGGACGACGGTCTGCGTTTCGCAATCCGTGAAGGCGGCCGTACCGTTGGCGCGGGCGTTGTTGCTAAAGTTCTGGGCTAATTACTTATCCCTGAATTAAAAAAGGACGCTTCGGCGTCCTTTTTTGTTTTCTGCCGTTATGTGTCTGTCACAAATTTTCGCATTTTTCGTCCTCTCCCGCCCCGTATACGGGTGTTTGTGCTATTGTAATCATAACCATTCTCACTTACACTTTGCGCATATTTTGAACGGGAGTCTTTATGTACGTTTGTTTATGTAATGGTGTAAGCGACAAAAAAATACGTCAGGCCGTTCGCCAGTTTCAGCCACAGTCCTTCCAGCAGCTTCGCAAATTTGTTCCAGTGGGAAATCAATGCGGTAAATGTGTACGTGCTGCACGTGAGATCATGCAGGACGAATTGATGCAGATCCCGGAATACAAAGAGATTGCGTAAGCGCCCATCTTTTTTTTGACATCCCTGTAGCCCGATCTACGCTTCAATGAGTGGAAGCGGAGGGACTATATAATGAAAGGTGATGTTAAAATCATAAGTTATCTCAATAAATTATTGGGAAATGAGCTTGTCGCGATCAATCAGTATTTTCTCCATGCGAGAATGTTCAAAAACTGGGGCCTGATGCGCCTCAACGATGTTGAATACCATGAATCCATCGATGAGATGAAACATGCCGATAAATACATCGAGCGTATTTTATTCCTTGAAGGCATTCCTAACCTGCAGGATCTCGGCAAACTCGGCATCGGTGAAGATGTTGAAGAGATGCTACGGTCCGACCTCAGGCTGGAGCTTGAAGGCGCAAAAGATCTCCGCGAAGCCATTGCCTATGCGGACAGTGTTTATGACTACGTCAGCCGCGATATGATGATCCAGATTCTGGCCGATGAAGAAGGGCACATTGACTGGCTTGAAACTGAGCTGGATCTCATCAGTAAAATTGGTCTGCAGAATTATCTTCAATCCCAGATTAAAGTGGCTGACTAAACAGCGTCTGCCAGCCAACGCTTAAACCCGCTGCCGCCAGAAATGGCCCAAAAGGCAGTGGGTTTTTTAATGCCTGTTTATCAGGAGCCGGTAAAGCGAGAATCAGCTGGTAAAGAAGCGCCAACAATGCGGCGGTTAACACCAGTGCGGGCAATATGTGCCAACCGTGCCACGCCCCCAGTGCCGAAAGATATTTCACATCGCCATAGCCCATCCCTTCACGTCCAGTCAGAAGCCGGTAGCCCCAGTAGATAATCGCAAAGCTCACATACCCTGCCATCGCGCCAGCCACTGCGTTCGAAAGAAAGTCAGGATGAAGGCAACGCTGGAAGAGCAGGCCGGTCCATAAGAGGGGACAGAGGTATTTATCCGGGAGAAGGCCGGCACGAATATCTTCACGTACCAGTAAACCGGAGAGTGCGAAGTAAACGAGCAGAAAGGGGAGGGGAGTCAGCATACGCAAAGCCTCAAAGATGTTTGGTGCATACTCTTCTCATGATGCAAGGCCAGCAACGTCCGAACACAGGAATTGCGTGAGGGGTTCATAAGAAGAGATGAAAGCAGACAGGTTGCTGCAAATAATGGAATGCCCTACGCATCGCATGTCTTTGGCGCTTAATTTCTAAACGGCACTTGCGTCTTGCTCAGATTTACGTATAATGCGCGGGCTTGTCGTAGTTGACGGCGGGTTCAATCTGAACCGGAGTAGCTAATTTTGTTACTCAACAATGCTCCCAATCGGGGAGCTACGTAAGAACGGTTACACTCTCCCATCAATCGTAATGGGTTTGAGGAGTAATCATTTTCGTTTATAAAATAATTGGAGCTCTGGTCTCATGCAGAACCAAAGAATCCGTATCCGCCTTAAAGCGTTTGATCATCGTCTGATCGATCAATCAACCGCGGAAATCGTCGAGACTGCTAAGCGCACTGGTGCGCAAGTCCGTGGTCCGATCCCGCTGCCGACCCGCAAAGAGCGCTTTACCGTTCTGATCTCTCCGCACGTTAACAAAGATGCGCGTGATCAGTACGAAATCCGCACTCACAAGCGTCTGGTTGACATCGTTGAGCCAACTGAGAAAACCGTTGATGCTCTGATGCGTCTGGATCTGGCTGCCGGTGTAGACGTGCAGATCAGCCTGGGTTAATCAGGTCATCGAGCGATTGAGAGGTTGAAACAATGATTGGTTTAGTCGGTAAAAAAGTGGGAATGACCCGCATCTTCACTGAAGATGGCGTTTCTATCCCAGTAACCGTAATCGAAGTTGAAGCAAACCGCGTTACTCAGGTTAAAGATCTGGCTAACGATGGCTACCGCGCTGTTCAGGTTACCACCGGTGCTAAAAAAGCTAACCGTGTAACCAAACCAGAAGCGGGTCACTTCGCTAAAGCTGGCGTTGAAGCTGGCCGTGGTCTGTGGGAATTCCGTCTTGCTGAAGGCGAAGAGTTCACCGTAGGTCAAGACATTAGCGTTGAGCTGTTTGCTGACGTTAAAAAAGTTGACGTAACCGGTACCTCTAAAGGTAAAGGTTTTGCTGGTACCGTTAAGCGCTGGAACTTCCGTACCCAGGACGCTACTCACGGTAACTCCTTGTCTCACCGCGTTCCGGGTTCTATCGGTCAGAACCAGACTCCGGGCAAAGTGTTCAAAGGCAAGAAAATGGCAGGTCAGCTGGGTAACGAACGTGTAACCGTTCAGAGCCTGGACGTAGTACGTGTTGACGCTGAGCGCAACCTGCTGCTGGTTAAGGGTGCTGTTCCGGGTGCTACCGGTAGCGACCTGATCGTTAAACCAGCTGTGAAGGCGTAAGGGGATAGCAATGGAATTAGTATTGAAAGACGCGCAGAGCGCGCTGACTGTTTCCGAAACTACCTTCGGTCGTGATTTCAACGAAGCGCTGGTTCACCAGGTTGTTGTTGCTTATGCAGCTGGTGCTCGTCAGGGTACTCGTGCTCAGAAGACTCGTGCTGAAGTAACTGGTTCTGGCAAAAAGCCATGGCGCCAGAAAGGTACCGGCCGTGCGCGTTCAGGTTCTATCAAGAGCCCGATCTGGCGTTCAGGTGGCGTGACCTTCGCTGCGCGTCCACAGGACCACAGTCAAAAAGTTAACAAAAAGATGTACCGCGGCGCGCTGAAAAGCATTCTGTCCGAACTGGTACGTCAGGATCGTCTGATCGTTGTCGAGAAGTTCTCTGTAGAAGCGCCTAAAACTAAGCTGCTGGCACAGAAACTGAAAGACATGGCTCTGGAAGATGTGCTGATCATCACCGGTGAGCTGGACGAGAACCTGTTCCTGGCCGCACGTAACCTGCACAAGGTTGACGTACGCGATGCGACTGGTATCGACCCGGTTAGCCTGATCGCCTTCGACAAAGTCGTAATGACTGCTGATGCTGTTAAGCAAGTTGAGGAGATGCTGGCATGATTCGTGAAGAACGTCTGCTGAAGGTGCTTCGCGCACCGCACGTTTCTGAAAAAGCGTCTACTGCGATGGAAAAAACAAACACCATCGTTCTCAAAGTTGCTAAAGACGCGACCAAAGCAGAGATCAAAGCTGCTGTGCAGAAACTGTTTGAAGTCGAAGTCGAAGTCGTTAACACCCTGGTTGTTAAAGGGAAAGTTAAACGTCACGGACAGCGTATCGGTCGTCGTAGCGACTGGAAAAAAGCTTACGTCACCCTTAAAGAAGGCCAGAACCTGGACTTCGTTGGCGGCGCTGAGTAAGTCGGAGGAGTAATACAATGGCAGTTGTTAAATGTAAACCGACATCTCCGGGTCGTCGCCACGTAGTTAAAGTGGTTAACCCTGAGCTGCACAAGGGCAAACCTTTTGCTCCGTTGCTGGAAAAAAACAGCAAATCCGGTGGTCGTAACAACAATGGCCGTATCACCACTCGTCACATCGGTGGTGGCCACAAGCAGGCTTATCGTATTGTTGACTTCAAACGCAACAAAGACGGTATCCCAGCAGTTGTTGAACGTCTTGAGTACGATCCGAACCGTTCCGCGAACATCGCGCTGGTTCTGTACAAAGACGGTGAACGCCGTTACATCCTGGCCCCTAAAGGCCTGAAAGCTGGCGACCAGATTCAGTCTGGCGTTGATGCTGCAATCAAAGCAGGCAACACCCTGCCGATGCGCAATATCCCGGTTGGTTCTACCGTTCATAACGTAGAAATGAAACCAGGTAAAGGCGGTCAGCTGGCGCGTTCCGCGGGTACTTACGTTCAGATCGTTGCTCGTGACGGTGCTTATGTCACCCTGCGTCTGCGTTCTGGTGAAATGCGTAAAGTCGAAGCAGATTGCCGCGCTACTCTGGGCGAAGTTGGCAATGCTGAGCATATGCTGCGCGTTCTGGGTAAAGCTGGTGCTGCACGCTGGCGTGGTGTTCGTCCTACCGTTCGCGGTACTGCGATGAACCCAGTAGACCACCCACATGGTGGTGGTGAAGGTCGTAACTTTGGTAAGCACCCGGTAACTCCGTGGGGCGTTCAGACCAAAGGTAAGAAGACCCGCAGCAACAAGCGTACTGATAAATTTATCGTACGTCGCCGTAGCAAATAATTTTAGAGGATAAGCCATGCCACGTTCTCTCAAGAAAGGTCCTTTTATTGACCTGCACTTGCTGAAGAAGGTAGAGAAAGCGGTGGAAAGCGGAGACAAGAAGCCCCTGCGCACTTGGTCCCGTCGTTCAACGATCTTTCCTAACATGATCGGTTTGACCATCGCTGTCCATAATGGTCGTCAGCACGTTCCAGTCTTTGTTACCGACGAAATGGTTGGTCACAAACTGGGTGAATTCGCACCGACTCGTACTTATCGCGGCCACGCTGCTGATAAAAAAGCGAAGAAGAAATAAGGTAGGAGGAAGAGATGGAAACTTTAGCTCAACATCGCCATGCTCGTTCTTCTGCTCAGAAGGTTCGCCTTGTTGCTGACCTGATTCGCGGTAAGAAAGTGTCGCAGGCCCTGGACATCCTGACCTATACCAACAAGAAAGCTGCGGTATTGGTCAAGAAAGTACTGGAATCTGCCATTGCTAACGCTGAACACAACGATGGCGCTGACATCGACGATCTGAAAGTCGCGAAAATTTTCGTAGATGAAGGCCCAAGCATGAAGCGCATTATGCCGCGTGCGAAAGGTCGTGCAGATCGCATCCTGAAGCGCACCAGCCACATTACTGTGGTTGTGTCCGATCGCTGAGACTCTGGAGACTAGCAATGGGTCAGAAAGTACATCCTAATGGTATTCGCCTGGGTATTGTAAAACCATGGAACTCTACCTGGTTTGCGAACACCAAAGAATTCGCTGACAACCTGGACAGCGATTTTAAAGTACGTCAGTACCTGACTAAGGAACTGGCTAAAGCGTCTGTATCTCGTATCGTTATCGAGCGTCCAGCTAAGAGCATTCGTGTAACCATTCACACTGCTCGTCCTGGCATCGTTATCGGTAAGAAAGGCGAAGACGTAGAAAAACTGCGCAAGGTCGTAGCGGATATCGCTGGCGTTCCTGCACAGATCAATATCGCTGAAGTTCGTAAGCCTGAACTGGACGCTAAATTGGTTGCTGACAGCATCACTTCACAGCTGGAACGTCGTGTTATGTTCCGTCGTGCTATGAAGCGTGCTGTACAGAACGCAATGCGTCTGGGCGCTAAGGGTATCAAAGTTGAAGTTAGCGGCCGTCTGGGCGGCGCGGAAATCGCACGTACCGAATGGTACCGCGAAGGTCGCGTACCGCTGCACACTCTGCGTGCTGACATCGACTACAACACCTCTGAAGCGCACACCACTTACGGTGTAATCGGCGTTAAGGTATGGATCTTCAAAGGTGAGATCCTGGGTGGTATGGCTGCTGTTGAACAACCGGAAAAACCGGCTGCTCAACCTAAAAAGCAGCAGCGTAAAGGCCGTAAATAAGGAGCGTCGCTGATGTTACAACCAAAGCGTACAAAATTCCGTAAAGTGCACAAAGGCCGCAACCGTGGTCTGGCGCAGGGTACGGATGTTAGCTTCGGCACTTTCGGTCTGAAAGCTGTTGGCCGTGGTCGTCTGACTGCACGTCAGATCGAAGCAGCACGTCGTGCAATGACCCGTGCAGTTAAGCGTCAAGGTAAGATCTGGATCCGTGTATTCCCGGACAAACCGATCACCGAGAAGCCGCTGGAAGTTCGTATGGGTAAAGGTAAAGGTAACGTGGAGTACTGGGTTGCCTTGATCCAACCGGGCAAAGTCCTTTATGAAATGGACGGCGTTCCGGAAGAGCTGGCCCGTGAAGCCTTCGGCCTGGCAGCAGCGAAACTGCCTATCAAAACCACCTTTGTAACTAAGACGGTGATGTAATGAAAGCAAAAGAGCTGCGTGAAAAAAGCGTTGAAGAGCTGAACGCTGAGCTGCTGAACCTGCTGCGTGAGCAGTTCAACCTGCGTATGCAGGCTGCAAGTGGCCAGCTGCAACAGACTCACCTGCTGAAGCAAGTGCGTCGCAATGTTGCGCGCGTTAAGACTTTACTGACTCAGAAGGCGGGTGCGTAATGACCGATAAAATCCGTACTCTGCAAGGTCGTGTTGTTAGCGACAAGATGGAGAAATCCATCGTTGTAGCTATCGAACGTATTGTGAAACACCCGATCTACGGTAAATTCATCAAACGTACGACCAAACTGCACGTACATGACGAGAACAACGAATGTGGTATCGGCGACAAGGTTGAAATCCGTGAATGCCGTCCACTGTCCAAGACTAAGTCCTGGACGCTGGTTCGCGTTGTAGAGAAAGCGGTTCTGTAATAGAGTACGCATTCTCAATACGAATAAACGGCTCAGCGATGAGCCGTTTATTTTTTCTACCCATATTGTAGAAGCGGTGTTATAATGCCGCGCCCTCGATATGGGGCTTTTTAACGGCTCTGATTTTAGAGTCTCAGGTAGTAGTTGACATTAGCGGAGCACTAAAATGATCCAAGAACAGACTATGCTGAACGTCGCCGACAACTCCGGTGCACGTCGCGTAATGTGTATCAAGGTTCTGGGTGGCTCGCACCGTCGCTACGCAGGCGTAGGCGACATCATCAAGATCACCATCAAAGAAGCAATTCCACGTGGTAAGGTCAAAAAAGGTGATGTGCTGAAAGCGGTAGTGGTGCGCACCAAGAAGGGTGTTCGTCGCCCTGACGGTTCTGTCATTCGCTTCGATGGTAATGCATGCGTTATTTTGAACAATAACAGTGAGCAGCCAATCGGCACGCGTATCTTTGGGCCGGTAACTCGTGAACTTCGTACTGAAAAGTTCATGAAAATTATCTCTCTGGCACCAGAAGTACTCTAAGGAGCGAATCATGGCAGCGAAAATCCGTCGTGATGACGAAGTTATCGTGTTAACCGGTAAAGATAAAGGTAAACGCGGTAAAGTAAAAAATGTCCTGTCTTCCGGCAAGGTCATTGTTGAAGGTATCAACCTGGTTAAGAAACATCAGAAGCCGGTTCCGGCCCTGAACCAACCAGGCGGCATCGTTGAAAAAGAAGCTGCTATTCAGGTTTCTAACGTTGCAATCTTCAATGCGGCAACCGGCAAGGCTGACCGTGTAGGCTTTAGATTCGAAGACGGGAAAAAAGTCCGTTTCTTCAAGTCTAACAGCGAAACTATCAAGTAATTTGGAGTAGTACGATGGCGAAACTGCATGATTACTACAAAGACGAAGTAGTTAACAAACTCATGACTGAGTTTAACTACAATTCTGTCATGCAAGTCCCTCGGGTCGAGAAGATCACCCTGAACATGGGTGTTGGTGAAGCGATCGCTGACAAGAAACTGCTGGATAACGCAGCAGCTGACCTGACAGCAATCTCCGGTCAAAAACCGCTGATCACCAAAGCACGCAAATCTGTTGCAGGCTTCAAAATCCGTCAGGGCTATCCGATCGGCTGTAAAGTAACTCTGCGTGGCGAACGCATGTGGGAGTTCTTTGAGCGCCTGATCACTATTGCTGTACCACGTATCCGTGACTTCCGTGGCTTGTCCGCTAAGTCTTTCGACGGTCGTGGTAACTACAGCATGGGTGTCCGTGAGCAGATCATCTTCCCAGAGATCGACTACGATAAAGTCGACCGCGTGCGTGGTTTGGATATTACCATTACCACTACTGCGAAATCTGATGAAGAAGGCCGTGCTCTGCTGGCTGCCTTTGACTTCCCGTTCCGCAAGTAAGGTAGGGTTACTGAATGGCTAAGCAATCAATGAAAGCACGCGAAGTAAAACGCGTAGCTTTAGCTGATAAATTCTTCGCTAAACGCGCTGAACTGAAAGCGATCATTTCTGATGTGAACGCTTCCGACGAAGATCGTTGGAATGCGGTTCTCAAGCTGCAGTCTCTGCCGCGTGATTCCAGCCCGTCTCGTCAGCGTAACCGCTGTCGTCAAACAGGTCGTCCACATGGTTATGTGGGCAAGTTTGGGTTGAGCCGTATCAAACTGCGTGAAGCCGCCATGCGCGGTGAAGTACCAGGCTTGAAAAAGGCTAGCTGGTAATTACCAATTGAATCACGGGAGTAAAGACAGATGAGCATGCAAGATCCGATCGCGGATATGCTGACCCGTATCCGTAACGGTCAGGCCGCGAACAAAGTTGCGGTCACCATGCCTTCCGCCAAGCTGAAAGTGGCAATTGCCAACGTGCTGAAGGAAGAAGGTTTTATCGAAGATTTTAAAGTTGAAGGCGACACCAAGCCGGAACTGGAACTTACTCTCAAGTATTTCCAGGGTAAAGCTGTTGTAGAAAGCATTCAGCGTGTCAGCCGCCCAGGTCTGCGCATCTATAAGAAAAAAGATGAGCTGCCTAAAGTTATGGCTGGTCTTGGTATCGCAGTTGTTTCTACCTCTAAAGGTGTTATGACTGATCGTGCAGCGCGCCAGGCTGGTCTTGGTGGCGAAATTATCTGCTACGTAGCCTAATCGGAGGAAAGAATGTCTCGTGTTGCTAAAGCACCGGTCGTTATTCCTGCCGGCGTTGATGTAAAAATCGACGGTCAGGTTATTACGATCAAAGGTAAAAACGGCGAGCTGACTCGTACCCTCAACAAAGCTGTTGAAGTTAAACATGCAGATAACGCTCTGACCTTCGGTCCACGTGATGGTTTCGTGGATGGATGGGCTCAGGCTGGTACCGCGCGTGCCCTGCTGAACTCAATGGTTGTTGGTGTTACCGAAGGCTTCACTAAAAAGCTTCAACTGGTTGGTGTAGGTTATCGTGCAGCTATCAAAGGGAATGCAGTAGGCCTGTCTCTGGGCTTCTCACACCCTGTTGAGCATCCGCTGCCGGCCGGTATCACTGCAGAATGTCCGACCCAGACTGAAATCGTGCTGAAAGGCGCTGATAAACAGCTGATCGGTCAGGTTGCAGCAGATCTGCGCGCCTACCGTCGTCCTGAGCCTTATAAAGGCAAGGGTGTTCGTTACGCCGACGAAGTCGTGCGTACCAAAGAGGCTAAGAAGAAGTAAGGTAACACTATGGATAAGAAATCTGCTCGTATCCGTCGTGCGACCCGCGCACGCCGCAAGCTCAAAGAGCTGGGTGCAACTCGCCTGGTGGTACATCGTACCCCGCGTCATATTTACGCACAGGTCATTGCACCAAACGGTTCTGAAGTTCTGGTAGCTGCTTCTACTGTAGAAAAAGCTATTGCAGAGCAATTGAAGTACACCGGTAACAAAGACGCCGCTGCAGCTGTAGGTAAAGCTGTTGCAGAACGCGCTCTGGAAAAAGGCATCAGCAATGTTTCCTTTGACCGTTCCGGGTTCCAATATCATGGTCGTGTCCAGGCACTGGCAGATGCTGCCCGTGAAGCTGGCCTTCAGTTCTAAGGTAGAGGTGTAAGATGGCTCACATCGAAAAACAGGCTGGCGAACTGCAGGAAAAGCTGATCGCGGTTAACCGCGTATCTAAAACCGTTAAAGGTGGTCGTATTTTCTCCTTCACAGCTCTGACTGTAGTTGGCGATGGTAACGGTCGCGTTGGTTTTGGTTACGGTAAAGCGCGTGAAGTTCCAGCAGCGATCCAGAAAGCGATGGAAAAAGCCCGTCGCAATATGATTAACGTCGCGCTGAACAACGGTACCCTGCAGCACCCAGTTAAAGGTGTTCACACGGGTTCTCGTGTATTCATGCAGCCAGCTTCAGAAGGTACCGGTATCATCGCCGGTGGTGCAATGCGCGCCGTTCTGGAAGTTGCTGGGGTTCATAACGTTCTGGCTAAAGCATACGGTTCCACCAACCCGATTAACGTGGTTCGTGCAACTATTGATGGCCTGGAAAATATGAATTCTCCAGAAATGGTCGCTGCCAAGCGTGGTAAATCCGTTGAAGAAATTCTGGGGTAATTGACCATGGCAAAGACTATTAAAATCACTCAAACCCGCAGTGCAATCGGTCGTCTGCCGAAACACAAGGCAACGCTGCTTGGCCTGGGTCTGCGTCGTATTGGTCATACCGTTGAGCGTGAGGATACTCCCGCTGTTCGTGGTATGGTCAACGCGGTTTACTTCATGGTTAAAGTTGAGGAGTAAGAGATGCGTTTAAATACTCTGTCTCCGGCCGAAGGCTCTAAAAAGGCGGGTAAACGCCTGGGTCGTGGTATCGGTTCTGGCCTCGGCAAAACCGGTGGTCGTGGTCACAAAGGTCAGAACTCTCGTTCTGGCGGTGGCGTACGTCGCGGTTTCGAGGGTGGCCAGATGCCACTGTACCGTCGTCTGCCGAAGTTCGGCTTCACTTCTCGCAAAGCAGCGATTACAGCGGAAATCCGTCTGTCTGACCTGGCGAAAGTTGAAGGCGGCGTTGTAGACCTGAACACGCTGAAAGCGGCAAACATTATCGGTATCCAGATCGAGTTCGCGAAAGTGATCCTGGCTGGTGAAGTTTCTACTCCGGTAACTGTTCGTGGCCTGCGTGTTACTAAAGGTGCTCGTGCTGCTATCGAAGCCGCTGGCGGTAAAATTGAGGAATAAGTAGCAGATGGCTAAGCAACCGGGATTAGATTTTCAAAGTGCCAAAGGTGGATTTGGCGAGCTGAAACGCAGACTGCTGTTTGTTATCGGCGCGCTGATTGTGTTCCGTGTTGGCTCTTTTATTCCGATCCCTGGTATCGATGCCGCTGTACTTGCCAAACTGCTTGAGCAACAGCGAGGCACCATCATTGAAATGTTTAACATGTTCTCTGGTGGTGCTCTCAGCCGTGCTTCTATCTTCGCTCTGGGTATCATGCCGTATATTTCGGCATCGATTATTATCCAGCTGCTGACGGTCGTTCATCCGGCCCTGGCAGAACTGAAGAAAGAAGGGGAGTCTGGACGTCGTAAGATAAGCCAGTACACCCGTTACGGCACTCTGGTGCTGGCAATATTCCAGTCGATCGGTATTGCTACCGGTCTTCCGAATATGCCTGGTATGCAGGGCCTGGTATTAAACCCAGGCTTTGCATTCTATTTCACCGCTGTTGTAAGTCTGGTCACAGGAACAATGTTCCTGATGTGGCTCGGCGAACAGATTACTGAGCGTGGTATCGGTAACGGTATCTCAATCATTATCTTCGCTGGTATCGTTGCGGGTCTCCCGCCAGCCATTGCCCACACTATCGAGCAAGCGCGTCAAGGCGACCTGCACTTCCTCCTGTTGCTGTTGGTTGCAGTATTAGTATTTGCAGTGACGTTCTTTGTTGTCTTCGTTGAACGTGGTCAACGCCGCATTGTGGTGAACTACGCTAAGCGTCAACAAGGTCGTCGTGTCTATGCTGCACAGAGCACACATTTACCGCTGAAAGTGAACATGGCGGGGGTTATCCCGGCTATCTTCGCTTCCAGTATTATTCTGTTCCCGGCAACCATCGCGTCATGGTTCGGGGGCGGTACTGGTTGGAACTGGCTGACAACAATTTCGCTGTATTTGCAGCCTGGGCAACCACTTTATGTGTTACTCTATGCGTCTGCGATCATCTTCTTCTGTTTCTTCTACACGGCGTTGGTTTTCAACCCGCGTGAAACAGCAGATAACCTGAAGAAGTCCGGTGCATTTGTACCAGGAATTCGTCCGGGAGAGCAAACGGCGAAGTATATCGATAAAGTAATGACTCGCCTGACTTTGGTTGGTGCGCTTTATATTACTTTTATCTGCCTGATCCCGGAGTTCATGCGTGATGCAATGAAGGTACCGTTCTACTTCGGTGGGACCTCACTGCTTATCGTTGTTGTCGTGATTATGGACTTTATGGCTCAAGTGCAAACTCTGATGATGTCCAGTCAGTATGAGTCTGCATTGAAGAAGGCGAACCTGAAAGGCTACGGCCGCTAAATGGTCGCCTGAGAAGTTACGGAGAGTAAAAATGAAAGTTCGTGCTTCCGTCAAGAAATTATGCCGTAACTGCAAAATCGTTAAGCGTGATGGTGTCATCCGTGTGATTTGCAGTGCCGAGCCGAAGCATAAACAGCGCCAAGGCTGATTATTTCGCATATTTTTCTTGCAAAGTTGGGTTGAGCTGGCTAGATTAGCCAGCCAATCTTTTGTATGTCTGTACGTTTCCATTTGAGTATCCTGAAAACGGGCTTTTCAGCATGGTGCGTACATATTAAATAGTAGGAGTGCATAGTGGCCCGTATAGCAGGCATTAACATTCCTGATCAGAAACATGCTGTGATCGCATTAACTTCGATCTATGGCGTCGGCAAGACCCGTTCCAAAGCCATTCTGGCTGCAGCGGGTATCGCTGAAGATGTTAAGATCAGTGAGCTGTCTGAAGAACAAATCGACACGCTGCGTGACGAAGTTGCCAAATTTGTCGTTGAAGGTGATCTGCGCCGTGAAATCAGCATGAGCATCAAGCGCCTGATGGATCTTGGTTGCTATCGCGGTTTGCGTCATCGTCGTGGTCTGCCAGTGCGCGGTCAGCGTACTAAGACCAACGCACGTACCCGTAAGGGTCCGCGCAAACCGATCAAGAAATAATCGGGGTGATTGAATAATGGCAAAGGCACCAGTTCGTGCACGTAAACGTGTAAGAAAACAAGTCTCTGACGGCGTGGCTCATATCCATGCTTCTTTCAACAACACCATCGTTACTATTACTGATCGTCAGGGTAACGCTTTGGGTTGGGCAACAGCCGGTGGTTCCGGTTTCCGTGGTTCTCGCAAATCCACTCCGTTTGCAGCTCAGGTTGCAGCAGAGCGTTGCGCAGAAGCCGTAAAAGAATACGGCATCAAGAATCTGGAAGTTATGGTTAAAGGTCCGGGTCCGGGTCGTGAATCTACTGTTCGCGCTCTGAACGCCGCTGGTTTCCGCATCACGAATATTACTGATGTGACTCCGATCCCTCATAACGGTTGTCGTCCGCCGAAAAAACGTCGCGTATAACGCTCGTTTTTTAGGTTAGTTGGAGATAGAAAATGGCAAGATATTTGGGTCCTAAGCTCAAGCTGAGCCGTCGTGAGGGCACCGACTTATTCCTTAAGTCTGGCGTTCGCGCGATCGATACCAAGTGTAAAATTGAACAAGCTCCTGGCCAGCACGGTGCGCGTAAACCGCGTCTGTCTGACTATGGTGTGCAGTTGCGTGAAAAGCAAAAAGTTCGCCGTATGTACGGTGTGCTGGAGCGTCAGTTCCGTAACTACTATAAAGAAGCAGCACGTCTGAAAGGCAACACAGGTGAAAACCTGCTGGCTCTGCTGGAAGGTCGTCTGGACAACGTTGTTTACCGTATGGGCTTCGGCGCGACTCGTGCTGAATCACGCCAGTTGGTTAGCCATAAAGCAATCATGGTAAACGGTCGTGTTGTTAACATCGCTTCTTATCAGGTTAAAGCGAATGACGTTGTTAGCATTCGTGAGAAAGCGAAAAAGCAATCTCGCGTGAAAGCCGCTCTGGAGCTGGCTGAGCAGCGTGAAAAGCCAACCTGGCTGGAAGTTGATGCTGGCAAGATGGAAGGTACGTTCAAGCGTCAGCCAGAACGTTCTGATCTGTCTGCGGACATTAACGAACACCTGATCGTCGAGCTTTACTCCAAGTAAAGCTTAGTACCAAAGAGAGGACACAATGCAGGGTTCTGTGACAGAGTTTCTAAAACCGCGCCTGGTAGATATCGAGCAAGTGAGTTCGACGCACGCCAAGGTGACCCTTGAGCCTTTAGAGCGTGGCTTTGGCCATACTCTGGGTAACGCACTGCGCCGTATTCTGCTCTCATCGATGCCGGGTTGCGCGGTGACCGAGGTTGAGATTGATGGTGTACTTCATGAGTACAGCACCAAAGAAGGCGTTCAGGAAGATATCCTTGAAATCCTGCTCAACCTGAAAGGGCTGGCGGTGAGAGTTCAGGGTAAAGATGAAGTTATTCTTACTCTGAATAAATCTGGCATTGGCCCTGTGACTGCAGCCGACATCACCCACGACGGTGATGTTGAAATCGTCAAGCCGCAGCACGTGATCTGCCACCTGACCGATGAGAACGCAGCGATTAGCATGCGTATCAAAGTTCAGCGCGGTCGTGGTTATGTGCCGGCTTCTGCCCGAATTCATTCGGAAGAAGATGAGCGCCCAATCGGCCGTCTGCTGGTCGACGCATGCTACAGCCCTGTAGAGCGTATTGCCTACAATGTTGAAGCAGCGCGTGTAGAACAGCGTACCGACCTGGACAAGCTGGTCATCGAAATGGAAACCAACGGCACAATCGATCCTGAAGAGGCGATTCGTCGTGCGGCAACCATCCTGGCAGAACAACTGGAAGCTTTCGTTGACTTACGTGATGTTCGTCAGCCGGAAGTGAAAGAAGAGAAACCAGAATTCGATCCGATCCTGCTGCGCCCTGTTGACGATCTCGAATTGACTGTCCGCTCTGCTAACTGCCTCAAGGCAGAAGCTATCCACTATATCGGTGATCTGGTACAGCGTACCGAGGTTGAGTTGCTGAAAACGCCGAACCTGGGTAAAAAATCTCTTACCGAGATTAAAGACGTGCTGGCTTCACGTGGTCTGTCTCTGGGCATGCGCCTGGAAAACTGGCCACCAGCAAGCATTGCTGACGAGTAACCGGATCACAGGTTAAGGTTTTACTGAGAAGGATAAGGTCATGCGCCATCGTAAGAGTGGTCGTCAACTGAACCGCAACAGCAGCCATCGCCAGGCTATGTTCCGCAACATGGCAGGTTCACTGGTTCGTCATGAAATCATCAAGACGACCCTGCCTAAAGCGAAAGAGCTGCGTCGCGTAGTTGAGCCGCTGATTACTCTTGCCAAGACTGACAGCGTTGCAAATCGTCGTCTGGCATTCGCCCGTACTCGTGATAACGAGATCGTGGCAAAACTGTTTAACGAACTGGGTCCGCGTTTCGCGAGCCGTGCCGGTGGTTACACTCGTATTCTGAAGTGTGGCTTCCGTGCAGGCGACAACGCTCCGATGGCTTACATCGAGCTGGTTGATCGTTCAGAATCTAAAGCAGAAGCTGCTGCAGAGTAATCTGTAGTAACGTAAAAAAACCCGCTTCGGCGGGTTTTTTTATATCCGCTGAATCCCCACTTCTCTACAATATCTGTATCTTTTCTGTTCATCTTCTGGAGTTATTCATGTGGTTGCTCGACCAGTGGGCAGAACGCCATATCAGCGATGCTCAGCGAAAAGGCGAATTTGATAACCTTGCGGGACGCGGTGAGCCGTTAGTGCTTGATGATGATTCGCATGTTGCCCCTGAATTACGGGCCGGATATCGCTTACTCAAAAATGCCGGTTGTTTACCACCGGAACTGGAGCAGCGTAAAGAGGCCATGCAACTGGCTGACCTGCTGAAAGGGATTCGCAAGGATGATCCCAGCCACCGTGAAATTAGCAGTCGACTGGCTCTCATCGAACTCAAAATGCGTCAGGCCGGAATGAGCACAGACTTTTTGCACGGTGAGTACAGTGACAGGCTAATGCAGAAAATAAATGAGGAATAACCATGTACCGTATCGGTGAACTTGCCAGGCTTGCTAACGTAACGCCGGACACTATCCGCTATTACGAAAAGCAGCAGATGATTGATCACGAGGTTCGTACTGAAGGTGGATTTCGACTCTATACCGATCATGACCTGCAGCGCTTACGGTTTATCCGCTACGCTCGCCAGCTCGGTTTCACGCTGGACTCGATCCGCGAGTTACTTTCGATCCGCATCGATCCTGAACACCATACTTGCCAGGAGTCGAAGAGCATCGTACAGGCAAGGCTTGATGAAGTTGAAGCGCGTATACAGGAACTGCAGACCATGCAGCGTTCTCTGCAACGGTTGAATGACGCCTGTTGCGGTACAGCTCATAGCAGTATTTATTGTTCAATTCTTGAAGCCCTTGAACAGGGGGCCAGTGGAACCCAGGGCTGTTGATTTTTACTTCATCCGGGACTAGACTCCCGTCGACATACACCATGCTCAGGAGAAATTATGAGCCGCTATCAGCATACGAAAGGGCAAATTCAGGACAATGCCATTGAGGCACTGCTCCACGACCCGCTTTTCAGGCAGCGTATCGAGAAGAATAAAAAAGGAAAAGGGAGTTATTTACGAAAAGGGAAACATGCAAAACGGGGTAACTGGGAGGCCAGTGGCAAGCAAGCGAATCGCTTTTTTACCACTGGCCTTCCTTTTTTCAACGCCTGATTAAGAGCGGTTATTTTGCTCTTTCAACAGATCGCGAATTTCAGTCAATAACACTTCTTCTTTTGTCGGGGCAGGCGGCGCAGCCGGCTCTTCAGCCTTTTTACGGTTAAGCTTATTGATAAGCTTGATAGCCATAAAAATGGCGAACGCCACGATCACGAAATCAAATATGTTCTGAATGAAAACGCCATAATGCATAACAACGGCAGGGACATCACCCTGTGCATCCCGAAGCGTCACGGCAAACTGTTTAAAATCAATGCCCCCGATTAACAGTCCGAGGGGAGGCATAATAATGTCGGCTACCAATGATGAAACGATCTTACCGAACGCTGCACCGATAATGACACCCACTGCCAGATCCACCACATTCCCGCGCATCGCAAATTCGCGAAATTCTTTAACTAAACTCATTTTCTTCTCCTTGAGCCAACTGACGATTATAAGTTTAACAAATGATTAGTTAATTTCCATTGGGGATAATTAATCGTTATGAAAAATAAAAGGCATGGGAATAAGAGGGTTAATAATCAGGTGCCCTTTTATAAGCACCTGATTGATTACAGGAAGAATGGACTTGGCTGGAATAAACGTTCGACGTCGGTAATAAATTTTTTATCGGTAAGGAACATAATGACGTGGTCGCCTTGCTCGATACGTAAATTATCATTCGCAATCATCACGTCGTTTCCACGCACCACGGCACCAATAATTGTTCCCGGTGGCAGTTTAATTTCATCGATAGCGCGGCCCACAACGCGTGATGTGGTTTCATCACCATGAGCAACGGCCTCAATGGCTTCAGCCACACCGCGGCGAAGGGAGGATACGCCAACAATATCCGCTTTACGAACATGGCTCAGCAGGGCAGAAATGGTTGCTTGCTGCGGTGATATCGCGATATCAATAACGCTTCCCTGCACCAGGTCAACGTAGGCGCGGCGTTGAATAAGCACCATGACCTTTTTTGCCCCCATACGTTTGGCGAGCATGGCGGACATAATGTTCGCCTCGTCGTCGTTAGTGACAGCAATAAACAGATCAACTTGATCAATATGCTCTTCTGCCAGCAGCTCTTGATCAGAGGCATCGCCATAAAACACGATGGTGTTTTGCAGCTTTTCAGCCAGCTCAGCCGCGCGCTGTTGATCGCGCTCGATCAACTTCACGCTGTAGTCTTTTTCCAGCCGGTGCGCCAGTCCCGCGCCGATATTACCACCGCCAACGAGCATAATGCGTTTATACGGTTTTTCGAGACGCTGCAGTTCGCTCATTACCGCGCGAATATGCTGAGATGCCGCGATGAAGAAGACTTCATCACCTGCCTCGACTATGGTTGAACCCTGTGGGCGAATTGGCCTGTCATGGCGGAAAATGGCTGCAACGCGGGTATCAATATGCGGCATATGCTCACGCATGGTGGAGAGCGCATTACCGATCAATGGGCCGCCGTAATAGGCCTTAACGACCGCCAGGCTCACTTTACCTTCGGCGAAGTTCACCACCTGCAGCGCACCAGGATATTCGATCAGGCGGTAGATATTGTCGATAACCAGCTGTTCTGGAGCGATAAGATGGTCGATAGGGACCGCTTCGGAATTAAACAGCTTCTCTGCATCCCGGACATAGTCCGGGGAGCGGATGCGCGCGATCCGGTTCGGCGTGTTGAACAGCGAATAGGCCACCTGACATGCCACCATGTTGGTTTCGTCAGAACTGGTCACCGCAACCAGCATGTCAGCATCGTCGGCGCCCGCTTCACGCAGGACACGCGGGTGCGAGCCATGACCTTGCACGACGCGAAGGTCAAATTTGTCCTGTAAAACACGCAGCCGATCGCCATTGGTATCGACAATCGTGATGTCATTATTTTCGCCAACAAGGTTTTCAGCCAGCGTCCCACCAACCTGTCCGGCGCCCAGAATGATTATCTTCATATCTCGTGACCTGTTCTCAACATCACTCTTTGATTAGCTTAGCGTAAAAGAAGCCATCACCTTCTTCAGCGGCCGGCAGATTCTGCAGGCCTGGGCGTTCAGGCGTGCCCGTGTCGTGTAGCACTGCATCCGGGGTACGTTTAAGGAAGGCTGCAATCTGCTGACTGTTTTCTTCCGGAAGGACCGAACAGGTTGCATAGACCAGCGTGCCTCCTGGCTTCAGGTGTGGCCAAATGGCATCAAGAATGTCGGATTGCAGTTGAGTCAGTTCCTTGATATCGCGATCGCGACGCAACCACTTAATATCCGGGTGGCGACGAATAACGCCGGTTGCCGAGCAGGGAGCATCCAACAAGATGCGATCGAATTGCGTTTCACCACACCATTCTGCGGGTTTGCGGCCATCGCCTTGCTTAACCTGCGCTTTCATTCCCAGGCGCTTAAGGTTGTCATAGACGCGTGAAAGACGCTGCTCATCGACATCCACGGCCATGACGTTTGCCTGAGGGGCCACTTCCAGAATATGCGTCGTCTTACCGCCTGGCGCAGCGCAGAGATCGAGGATGTGCTCGCCGTTTTTAGGTTCCAGCCAGGCCATGCAGCCCTGCGCGGAAGCATCTTGTACGGTCACCCAGCCTTCATCAAAACCGGGTAAAGCATGTACCGGAGCAGGAGAGGCTAAACGCACAGCGTCAGGATATGCTTCATGTGTGAAGCCGCTCATTCCAGCCTCTTCCAGTAAAGCCAGCCAGGCGTCGCGCGTATGGTGATTACGGTTGACGCGTAACCACATCGGCGGACGCTGATTATTCGCGTCGGCAATTGCCTGCCACTGCTCTGGCCAGGCTTTTTTAAGGCGATTCAGGAGCCAGTCAGGATGCAGATAACGTGCTTCACTTTGCCCGAACTCAGCCAGAAGCTCTTCCTGCTGTCGCTGGAACTGGCGCAGAACGCCATTAATCAACCCTTTCAGCATAGGACGTTTAATCACAACGGCACCTTCCACTGTCTCAGCCAGTGCGGCATGAGGCGGGATACGCGTGTGAAGAAGCTGATAGAAGCCAACCATAATCAAATAATGCACGGTGCGCTGCTTGCCGGCCATTGGACGTGACATCAGCTTATTAACCAGCCACTCGAGCTGAGAAAGCGTGCGCAGGACGCCAAAACAGAGCTCCTGAAGCAGGGCTTTGTCTTTGTCGGACACTTTTTGCTGCAAAGCAGGCAGGATATTGCTCAATGACTGGCCCTGCTCGACAACCTGCTCAACGGCCTGAGCCGCCATACTGCGTAAATTTTGTTTTTTCATAACCGTAAAAATAAAAATGCCCGGAAACACCGGGCGCTAAAATTAAATGAGGTCAGGCAAGGCGATTGCCCGGGATAAACCATTCGCGACGAGAATTTAACAAATCCTGTGCGCTCATCGCCTTCTTACCCGCAGGTTGTAGCGATTCCAGATTCAGGATCCCTTGTGCGGTAGCAACCTGAATACCGTTCTTGCTGGCGTCGATAATCGTACCGGGCTCAGCCGTTGTGTGACCGTCAATAAGGGAGGCTTTCCAGACTTTCACCGGCTGCTCGTCGATAACCATCCAGCTCATCGGCCATGGATTAAAGGCGCGAATGCAGCGTTCAAGTTGAGCCGCTGACAGAGACCAGTCAATCCGGGCTTCTTCTTTACTCAATTTTTCAGCGTAAGTGACCAGCGCTTCATCCTGAACTTCAGGTTTCGCCGTATTATTCGCAATCTGCTGGAGGGTTTCAATCAGCCCTTGCGGGCCAAGCTCTGCCAGCTTGTCATACAGGGTGGCACTGGTATCCTCGGCCGTAATGGGGCAGGCCAGTTTATAAAGCATGTCACCGGTGTCTAAACCTACATCCATCTTCATGATTGTGACGCCCGTTTCAGCATCACCCGCCCATAAAGAGCGCTGAATAGGTGCTGCCCCACGCCAGCGTGGAAGCAGAGAACCATGCACGTTAATGCAACCCAGGCGAGGCATATCAAGCACAGCTTTTGGCAGAATTAAACCGTAAGCCACCACCACCATTACATCGGCATTCAGGTCAGCGACAAGCTGCTGGTTTTCCTGAGGGCGCAAGGATGCTGGCTGGAAAACAGGTAACCCATGCTCTTCTGCCAGCACCTTAACAGGACCTGGCATCAGTTTTTTACCACGGCCAGCCGGGCGATCCGGTTGGGTAAACACGCCAACAACCTGGTGGCCAGAAGATAACAGCGCGTCAAGATGACGCGCTGCAAAATCAGGGGTTCCCGCGAAGATAATACGTAGTGATTTAGACACGATGATCCTTGTATCCGGGGGGACGTTATGCGCGAGAACGCAAACGATCCAGTTTCTCTACTTTCTGACGAATTCGTTGCTGCTTCAGCGGCGAGAGATAATCGATAAACAGTTTACCGACCAGATGATCCATCTCATGCTGAATACAGATCGCCAGCAGGTCGTCAGCTTCCAGTTCGAACGGATTGCCGTCACGATCCAGGGCGCGAATTTTCACTTTTTCGGCACGCGGCACTAAAGCACGCTGTTCCGGAATAGACAGACAACCTTCCTCAATACCTGTTTCGCCACTCTTCTCGAGCAGCTCAGGATTGATTAACACCAGGCGGCCATCGCGATTTTCAGATACGTCGATCACGATAATACGCTTGTGAATGTCGACCTGAGTGGCCGCAAGACCAATACCTTCTTCGGCGTACATGGTATCGAACATATCATCAACGATACGCTGAATTTCTGCATTCACTTCTTTTACCGGTTCAGCGACGATGCGAAGGCGCTCGTCCGGAATATGTAACACTTGCAAAACTGCCATAAATTTCCAGAGTCGTGTTCAGGAGTTGATAAGAATATTATCTCCTATTCTAGACAAAACCCCCATCGATTGACAGCATCAGTGACCAATCGCAATGATTGCGGAGGCCGCTTATGGCAGGGGAAAGGATGACGTCGACTGAGTTATGGCTACGGTTAATACACACCGGTTCTCTTTATGGCGATGTGATGCTGGAAGCGGCAGCACGATTGCACAACCAGACAACCATTGATGGTCCCGTTGTCAGAGACGCCGGTCTGTCTGTCAAACAGGCTGCACGGTTCTTTGCGTTCAGAGAAAGTGAGCTGGAAAGTAGCCTGCTCTGGCTTGAACAGCCGGGTAACTATCTGATCACGGCGGATCACCCCCTTTATCCCCCCTTACTCCGGACGATCCCGGATTATCCAGGCGCAGTCTTTGTTAAAGGCAACCCTAATGTACTGAATGCAGTTCAGCTGGCGGTTGTTGGCAGCCGTGCACCGTCATGGTACGGCGAGCGATGGGGAAAAATTCTCTGTGAACAGCTTTCTCTAAGTGGTTTAACGATCACCAGCGGGCTGGCCTGCGGAATTGACGGTGTCGCCCACAACGCTGCGCTATCGGCAAAAGGGCGTAGCGTTGCGGTGCTGGGTAACGGTCTCTTTAGTATTTATCCTCGTCGGCATCAGGCGCTGGCTGCGCGGCTTATCGATTCTGGTGGCGCGATAGTGTCTGAGTTTCCGCTGTCAGCGCAGCCCCGGCCGGGACACTTTCCCCGGCGTAATCGAATTATCAGCGGGCTAAGTCAGGGGGTGTTCGTGGTTGAAGCAGCGGTACGCAGCGGTTCGCTTGTTACCGCACGGTGCGCGCTTGAGCAGGGGCGAGACGTGTTTGCCTTACCCGGCCCAATTGGTAACCCGGGATGCGAAGGGCCGCACTGGCTGATAAAGCAGGGTGCAACACCGGTAACGGAAGTCAGGGACATTCTTGAAAATTTGCAATATGGATTGCAATGGCTGCAGGAAGATCCCGAAAAGCGACATTATTCATCAGATCAGGGAAAGGTGGCATTGCCATTTCCCAAGCTCCTGGCTAACGTAGGAGATGAGGTAACACCTGTTGACGTTGTCGCTGAACGTGCCGGCCAACCTGTGCCAGTTACGGTAGCACAGCTACTCGAACTGGAGTTAGCAGGATGGATCGCAGCTGTACCCGGCGGCTATGTCCGATTAAGGAGGGCAAGCCATGTTCGACGTACTGATGTATTTGTTTGAGACTTACATCCATAACGAAGCAGAAATGCGAGTGGATCAGGACAAATTGACACAGGATCTTACCGATGCGGGGTTTGAGCGGGAAGATATCTATAATGCGTTGATGTGGCTGGAAAAACTGGCTGATTATCAGGAAGGCCTCGCCGAACCGATGCAGTTAGCTTCTGACCCATTGTCTGTGCGCATCTACACAGCTGAAGAGTGTGAAAGGCTGGACGCGAGCTGCCGGGGATTCATTTTATTCCTTGAGCAGATTCAGGTGCTAAACCTCGAAACGAGAGAGATGGTGATAGAGCGCGTTATGGCGCTGGATACGGCAGACTTCGAACTGGAAGACCTCAAGTGGGTCATCCTGATGGTTCTGTTTAATATTCCAGGCTGTGAAAATGCCTATCAGCAAATGGAAGAATTACTCTTTGAAGTGAATGAAGGTATGCTGCATTAATTCAATGTGCAGCACCAAGAGTTGTTATGGCCAAATCAGCACTATTCACGGTGCATAAAAATGAGCCCTGCCCGCAGTGCGGGGCTGAACTTGTTATTCGGTCCGGGAAACACGGCCCGTTTCTCGGTTGTTCCCACTATCCGGAATGTGATTATGTCCGTCCCCTGAAAAGCCAGGCGGATGGACATATCGTCAAAATTCTGGAGGGACAGCTTTGCCCTCTTTGCGGCGGCGAGTTAGCGCTACGTCAGGGTCGTTTCGGCATGTTTATTGGCTGTAGCCACTATCCTGAATGTGAACATACAGAACAAATTGATAAACCCGATGAAACGGCTATTGCCTGTCCTCAATGCCAGCGTGGACAACTGGTGCAGCGCCGTTCTCGTTTTGGTAAGACCTTTCATTCCTGCGATCGCTATCCTGAATGTCAGTTTGTTATCAATTTCAAACCGGTAGCGGGTGTCTGCTCTCATTGCAATTATCCGTTACTTATAGAGAAAAAAACGGCGCAAGGTTTGAAACGCTTCTGCGCCAGTAAACAATGTGGAAAGCCGGTTCCGGCGGATCAAAACAGTGAAGAATAACCTGCCATCAGGCTCCATTGCTCATGCGGTGGATGTCCTGAAAAATGAAGAAGTCATCGCCTATCCAACTGAAGCTGTTTTTGGGGTCGGTTGCGATCCTGACAGCGAAACGGCCGTTGGCCGATTGCTCACACTTAAACAGAGGCCAGTCGAAAAAGGGCTTATTTTAATCGCTGCTAACTATGAGCAGCTTAAGCCTTATATCGATGATTCCATGCTAACGCCGGAGCAGCGGGAGACTATTTTCTCAGCATGGCCCGGCCCCGTGACCTTTGTTTTCCCGGCGAAGCCGACAACGCCGCGCTGGTTGACCGGGCGCTTTGATTCCCTCGCCGTGCGCGTAACGGACCATCCGCTGGTGGTCGAACTTTGCCTGGCCTTTGGGAAACCACTGGTCTCAACCAGCGCGAATCTGACCGGGCAGCCACCTTGCCGCACAACCGACGAAGTACGGGCGCAGTTTGGGAATGATTTCCCGGTTGCCGTCGGTGAGACGGGAGGGCGCCTCAATCCGTCTGAAATCCGCGACGCCTTGACCGGCGAACGTTTTCGCCAGGGGTAATCCAATGGAAACCTATGCTGTTTTTGGTAATCCGATAGCGCACAGCAAGTCACCGTTAATCCATCAACTGTTTGCCGAGCAACTGCAAATAAATCATCCCTATGGCCGCGTGCTGGCGCCCGTTGATGCATTTATTCCTGCGCTGGAGGGTTTCTTCAACGCGGGTGGCAAAGGTGCGAATGTAACGGTACCGTTTAAAGAGGAAGCCTTCGAACGTGCGGATGAACTCACAGAGCGTGCTTCCCTTGCGGGTGCAGTGAATACCTTAAAACGGCTTGAAGATGGACGCCTGCTGGGAGACAACACTGACGGAATTGGGTTACTGAGCGATCTGGAAAGGCTCTCATTTATTAAGCCTGGTTTCAGGGTTCTGCTAATTGGTGCGGGCGGAGCGTCGCGGGGAGTATTGCTGCCTCTGCTGTCACTGGATTGCGCGGTGACCATTACAAACAGGACCTTCTCGCGGGCAGAAGCGCTGGCTGCGTTGTTCGCACATACCGGCAGCGTGAGCGCGGTCGCCCTGGATGAACTTGCCGATCGTGAGTTTGATCTGATCATCAACGCCACCTCCAGCGGTATCGGTGGTGACGTGCCGGCGATCCCTGCTTCGCTGGTAAGTGCCCATATTTACTTCTACGACATGTTCTATCAGAAAGGGAAGACACCTTTTTTGAACTGGTGTGAACAGCACGGCGGAAAACACGTAGCCGATGGGCTGGGAATGCTGGTGGGACAGGCGGCACACGCGGTGCTGCTCTGGCACGGTGTATTGCCTTTGGTCGAACCGGTCATTGAAAAGCTGAAAAGGGAGCTCACGGCGTGAATCAGGCAATTCATTTTCCGGACAGGGAAAGCTGGGACGAGAGTAAACAGGCGGTCTGTTTCCCGGTGCTGGTGCATGGAATGCAACTTACCTGTGCCATTCGTGGGGAAACGCTGTTGCGTCGCTTTGGTGGTTCAGACCCGTTAGAGGTGTTTTGTGAAAATCGCTGGGATCTTGAAGAGGAAGCCAGCGATTTAATCCGCGATCAGCAGGAAGACGATCAGGGTTGGGTCTGGGTATCCTGACTCAGATAGTCATTCTTCCATTTAACGTAGTTATTCGCCGAGTATTTTAATCCTTCGATCTCTGCCTCCTTCAGGGGGCGGATCTGTTTTACCGGGCTTCCCAAATAGAGATAGCCGCTCTCCAGTCTTTTGTTCTGGGGAACAAGGCTGCCTGCGCCAATCATCACGTCATCTTCTACAATGACGCCATCCAGCAAAATCGACCCCATGCCAACAAGAACCCGATTACCAATAGTGCAGCCGTGAAGCATCACTTTATGGCCGACGGTGACATCTTCTCCAATGATGAGTGGATTGCCCTGGGGGTTATAGGAGGATTTGTGGGTTACGTGCAGAACGCTACCGTCCTGAATATTGGTGCGTGCGCCAATGGCTACATGGTTTACATCCCCCCGAATGGCGACGAGCGGCCAGATACTGACGTCATCGGCCATTCGAACATCGCCGATGACCACGCTGCTGGCATCGATCATCACGCGATCGCCTTTTTGGGGGAAAAGATCTTTATAAGGACGTAATACTGCGGACATATCTACCTCGAACGATGAGCACTATATAGAAGACTTGATCATATTATTGGATCGAGGCAAGGCAAAAAGCGTCAATATTTAAGCATATTGGGTGGGATTTCAGCGAAAAGCGCGGAAAATCGACAGTTGGAAAAAAAGATCAAAAAAGTACTTGTGCTAAAAATTGGGATCCCTATAATGCGCCTCCATCGACACGGCGGATGTGAATCACTTCACAGTTAACCCGGTCGGTTGAAGAGAAAAAATC
>NZ_JBLIZC010000015.1:0-29035 GCF_047529885.1 Enterobacter cloacae complex sp. 2024EL-00711 | reverse complement strand
CGGGTTAACTGTGAAGTGATTCACATCTGCCGTGTCGATGGAGGCGCATTATAGGGAGTTCTCTGCAGGCCGCAACCGCTAAATGACAGAAAAATGACTGACTGCTGCATTCCCCAGCAAAACCCCGCCTTATACCCTTTTACACACAGACTTATCCACAGAGATACGAAAAAGTGAAAATTCGCGAGCGTTGCGCAAACGTTTTCGTTAAAATGCTCGCGCTTAACAAGGATGCCTCGTCAGGTGTGTTAGATGAGTTTTTCGCTGGAAAATTCATCTAACGCTCTCTGTAATCGTGAAATCCAGGGGATTTACCATGCAACAACGTCGTCCAGTCCGCCGCGCTCTGCTCAGTGTTTCTGATAAAGCCGGTATCGTCGAATTCGCTCAGGCACTTTCTGCACGCGGTGTGGAGCTGCTTTCTACAGGTGGTACCGCTCGCCTGTTAGCAGAGAAAGGTCTGCCGGTAACCGAAGTGTCCGATTACACCGGTTTTCCGGAAATGATGGATGGACGCGTCAAGACCCTGCACCCGAAGGTCCACGGCGGTATTCTTGGTCGTCGCGGCCAGGACGACGGCATTATGGAAAAGCATGATATCGCGCCAATCGACATGGTCGTCGTTAACCTCTACCCGTTTGCACAGACCGTTGCCCGCGAAGGCTGCTCTCTGGAAGACGCCGTCGAAAACATTGATATCGGCGGCCCAACCATGGTGCGCTCAGCGGCTAAGAACCATAAAGATGTTGCCATCGTGGTGAAGAGCAGCGACTACAACACCATTATTAATGAGATGGATGCCAACGAAGGGTCGCTGACGCTGGAGACGCGTTTCGACCTCGCCATCAAAGCATTCGAGCACACCGCCGCGTACGACAGCATGATCGCCAACTACTTCGGTAGCCTGGTGCCTGCTTATCATGGCGAAAGCACTGAACCTTCCGGCCGCTTCCCGCGTACGCTGAACCTGAACTTCATTAAGAAGCAGGATATGCGTTACGGAGAGAACAGCCACCAGCAGGCTGCCTTCTATATAGAAGAAGCGGTAAAAGAAGCCTCTGTTGCGACCGCACAGCAGGTTCAGGGCAAGGCACTCTCCTATAACAACATCGCTGACACCGATGCAGCGCTCGAGTGCGTGAAAGCGTTCAGTGAACCCGCCTGCGTAATCGTGAAGCACGCGAACCCATGTGGCGTAGCGGTAAGCACCTCCATTCTCGACGCTTATGATCGCGCGTATAAAACCGACCCAACCTCCGCATTCGGCGGCATTATCGCCTTCAACCGCGAGCTGGACGCTGACACAGCACAGGCCATCATCTCCCGTCAGTTTGTCGAAGTGATCATCGCTCCTTCTGCATCCGACGAAGCCCTGAAAATCACCGCGGCAAAACAGAACGTGCGCGTACTGGTGTGTGGCCAGTGGGCTGAGCGCGTACCGGGTCTGGACTTCAAACGCGTGAACGGCGGTCTGCTGGTTCAGGATCGCGATCTGGGCATGGTCACCGCGGGCGATCTGCGCGTCGTGACGAAACGCCAGCCTACCGAGCAGGAACTGCGTGACGCGCTGTTCTGCTGGAAGGTTGCGAAGTTCGTGAAATCCAACGCGATTGTCTATGCAAAAGAGAACATGACCATCGGAATAGGCGCAGGCCAGATGAGCCGCGTTTACTCCGCGAAAATTGCCGGTATCAAAGCGGCTGATGAAGGTCTGGAAGTGAAAGGCTCGGCAATGGCCTCTGACGCCTTCTTCCCGTTCCGTGACGGTATCGACGCTGCTGCGGCAGTGGGCATTACCTGTGTTATCCAGCCTGGCGGCTCAATCCGTGACGACGAAGTCATTGCCGCTGCTGACGAACACGGCATTGCGATGATCTTCACCGACATGCGTCACTTCCGCCATTAATCCACGGAGCAGAAAATGAAAGTATTAGTCATTGGTAATGGTGGGCGCGAGCATGCTCTGGCGTGGAAAGCGGCTCAGTCGCCGCAGGTGAAAACCGTCTTTGTGGCACCGGGTAATGCCGGTACTGCGCTGGAACCCACGTTACAGAACGTCGCTATCGGCGTGACCGATATCCCGGCCCTGTTGAGCTTTGCTCAGCAGGAGAAAATCGATTTGACCATCGTGGGTCCGGAAGCGCCGCTGGTGATTGGCGTCGTTGACGCCTTCCGGGCTGCTGGCCTGCAAATCTTCGGCCCAACGGAAGGGGCTGCACAGCTGGAAGGTTCGAAAGCCTTCACCAAAGATTTCCTCGCACGTCATAACATCCCGACGGCGGAATATCAGAACTTCACCGAAGTAGAGCCAGCCCTGGCTTACTTACGTGAAAAAGGTGCGCCTATCGTTATCAAAGCCGACGGTCTGGCCGCCGGTAAAGGCGTTATCGTGGCGATGACGCTCGAGGAAGCCGAAGCCGCGGTTCAGGATATGCTGGCAGGCAACGCCTTTGGCGATGCGGGCCATCGCATCGTGATTGAAGAGTTCCTTGACGGTGAAGAGGCGAGCTTTATCGTGATGGTCGACGGCGAGCATGTTCTGCCGATGGCCACCAGCCAGGATCATAAACGCGTTGGCAATGCAGATACCGGGCCGAACACCGGCGGTATGGGCGCTTACTCCCCTGCCCCTGTGGTCACTGACGAAGTGCATCAGCGCACCATGGACCGCATTATCTGGCCAACCGTCAAAGGCATGGCTGCTGAAGGTAATACTTACACCGGTTTCCTCTATGCAGGCCTGATGATCGACAAACAGGGCAATCCGAAGGTGATTGAGTTCAACTGCCGCTTCGGCGATCCGGAAACACAGCCAATCATGCTGCGCATGAAATCTGACCTGGTGGAACTGTGTCTTGCCGCCTGTGAAGGTAAGCTGGATGAGAAAACGTCTGAGTGGGATGAACGTGCTTCTCTGGGCGTGGTGATTGCTGCGGGGGGTTATCCGGGTAATTACAATACCGGTGATGAGATCCACGGTTTACCGCTGGAAGAAGTGGAAGGCGCGAAGGTATTCCACGCCGGCACGAAGCTGTCTGACGACGATCGCGTGCTGACCAATGGCGGCCGTGTACTGTGTGCGACCGCGCTGGGTCACACCGTTGCAGAAGCACAGAAGCGTGCCTATGCGCTGATGGCAGATATTCACTGGAACGGTAGCTTTAGCCGCCAGGATATCGGCTATCGCGCAATTGCGCGTGAGCAGGGCGAGTAATTCTTCAGCCAGCCCCTCTCCCGTCAGGGAGAGGGGACGTCACTCAAAAACTCTTTTCTGTCGGCTGCCAGGTGCAGAAGTCTTCGTTCGCGACCAGCAGCAGTTGAGAACCTTCCGGCGCTTCCAGCCACGCCACACTCACTTCCATTGATGAATGCCGCTGACGGCGCTCAATATGTTCGGTTGCCCAGGCTTCAAGCTCAGGCTTAACGGTTTGCCCTTCGCAGGTTGTTACCGTGCCATTAGCATGCCAGCGCCCCTGGCGCAGCACAACGCGTCCCTGACGCAGCGCATCGCTGGTCTGGCGGATTTGTTCGGCACGATAACGATAGAGTGCGACTTGATCGCTGGAAAGCTGCTGTTTTTGACCGCTGACTTCCCGCTGCATAAAGCTCAGCTCGCCATGGTCATCAAAACGCACTTTCACATGTTCGGGGGTCTTGCTGTAGACATTCAGTTCTATCAGCGACAGGTCATCGCCCTGCCAGCGATACTCCGCGGTCGACGTATTGCCGTTATGCCACGGACTGAAAGCAGAAAGCAGATGCACTTCGCCGCCAGAATCTTTGCGCCAGATCCTCACCGCACCCTGGTTGTCAGCGTAGCCGCTGGCGGTAAACGGTGGCAGAGAGGTGTCGTGGCTACAGGCGGACAGAAACATCACGCCCGCCAGCGCGAAGAGACCACGCCAGACAGACAAAAGGGGCGTTGCCGCCCCTTCGTTAAAACTGTTCACTGCCACGCGTCTTACTTAACAGCGTCTTTCAGTGCTTTACCAGAAACAAATGCCGGCACGTTAGCTGCGGCGATTTTGATTTCTTTACCGGTCTGCGGGTTGCGGCCAGTACGCTCAGCGCGGTGGTTCACTTTGAAGGTACCGAAACCAACCAGTTGTACAGCATCACCTTCTTTCAGAGACTCAGTAATAGCAGCCAGGGTAGATTCCAGAGCAGCTTTAGCCTGCACTTTAGACAGATCAGCCTTGTCCGCAATTACATCAATCAGTTGAGTCTTGTTCATAAGTTATCCTTTCAATGTGTTTATCGCTTGCTAAGCATCGAGTGCGACGAAAATGCCAAAAAAGCACTCTCCTGCATACACGCACCGATAGCCACTTTTTTTCGCCCCCCAAATGTAGACCAGACAAGGGGCGAAAGGGAAGAGTCGAGGAGCGACAAAACGAGCGTTATATCAAGTTTTGTTGTCTCATTGGTTAAAAATTATACCAATATTGCTCTCACCAGCCTCACGTAAGTCCGCACGGAGCCCTTTTATCAGCTCAATATCGCGTTCTTCACACTCTGCCAGCAGGCGGAAAATTTCCCACTGGATATCCCATTCCTGCTCAACAGCGGGGTTCACTCGCAGCTCTTCGTCGGTCATTTCCCGACCTTCCTGGGTCATTTCCAGCATCGCGACGGTCGTAATGGATGCCTTGCTGACTTCGATAGCATGCTCCAGCGTTTCACCGCTCAGACGGGAATGAATCAGTTCACTTAATGCCACGCAGGCATCAATGGCCGGATAAACACCATACAGGTCGTAGTCATCCGCCGCCGGGATCGCCTCTTCAAGCTTTTCAAGCTGAGAGTCGAAGTTCACCTTAGCGTCTTTGACCGTCAGCGTCTCCCAGATTAAATCCAGGATGCGGCGATAAATCTGCCCTTCACCAAAGCCTGTCTGCTTGCAGAACGCGGCATAGTTGGGATACATGCGCTCGCACAGGCAAGCCATAAAAGTCACGTGCTGCCAGCTTTCCAGCTTCTCAAGGCGCAGATGAATCGGGTTTTGTAGCATGATGAGGTCTCGAATCGAAAATTAGCCGCAGTTTACCTGAATCATCACTGAATTTCTTGCCAACGCGTAAAAGCCGGACGCCCTGACGCTACCGCATCAGCCCAGCGGGTGGGCTCCGGTAAGCGATACCCTTTCATGCAGCGCTGCACCCACGCCAGCGCACTGTCCGTGCTCACCCGATGCCCGGTGGCGATAAACAGGGGGTTACAACGCGCTTTACTGCGCCAGACCCACGCCAGTTGCTCACCCTTATCAATGAGAGGTGCCAGCGCGCCTGGCTCGGCGGAGAGCGGCTCAAACGCACCGCACAGACGTTTTTTAGCCACACCGATGGTGGGGACATCCACCAGCAGCCCAAAATGGCTGGCGACGCCTAAGCGGCGCGGATGAGAGATACCATGGCCGTCGACAAACAGCAGGTCGGGTTTTTGCGAGAGTTGCTCCCACGCTGCCAGCAGCGCGGGATATTCACGGAATGAGAGAAAGCCAGGAATGTACGGCATGGTGGTGGCGATACGCGCCACCTTGTACTCCACCAGTTCCAGCGAGGGATACTTCAGCAGCACCATTGCCGCCCGCGTCACTTCACCTCCCTGCTCAAACCCCACATCTGCTCCGCCAATGTACTGCGGCGGGTCTGTGTCCAGACGATCCTCACGGATCACAGATGAGGCCAGTTCTATCTGTTGAGCGCGTAATGACGCGAGATCCATAACCACTCCTTACTGATGATAATGTGCAGAAAGTCGGTGCACCGCCTCCACAAACGCGCCAGCGTGTTCTGGCGGTACATCCTGATGAATACCGTGCCCGAGGTTGAACACGTGTCCTTCGCCCTGGCCGAAACCAGCGAGAATGGAGGCCACCTCTTCCTCAATACGGGCAGGCTGAGCATAGAGCATAGACGGGTCCATGTTGCCCTGCAGCGCCACTTTGTCACCCACGCGACGGCGCGCATCGGCAATATCGGTTGTCCAGTCGAGACCCAACGCGTCACAGCCGGTTGCGGCCATGGCTTCCAGCCACTGCCCGCCGCCTTTGGTGAACAGCGTCACCGGCACCCGGCGACCTTCGTTTTCACGCAGCAGGCCATCGACGATTTTATGCATGTAATACAGCGAGAACTGCTGGTAATCGCGCCCGGTCAGCACGCCGCCCCAGGTATCGAAAATCATCACCGACTGCGCGCCTGCTTTAATCTGCGCGTTAAGATAGAGTGTGACGCTCTTCGCCAGCTTGTCGAGCAGCGTATGCAGCGCCTGTGGCTCCGCGTACATCATCTTTTTAATGACGGTAAAGGCTTTGCTGCTGCCACCTTCCACCATATAGGTCGCCAGCGTCCACGGGCTGCCTGAGAAGCCAATCAGCGGCACTTCGCCTTTCAGTTCACGGCGAATTGTGCGCACGGCGTTCATCACATACCCCAGCTCCTGCTCAGGATCCGGTACCGGCAGCTTATCAACGTCGGCTTTGCTTTTGATCGGGGAGGTGAAACGCGGACCTTCACCGGTTTCGAAATAGAGCCCAAGGCCCATGGCATCCGGAATGGTCAGAATGTCCGAAAAGAGAATAGCGGCATCCAGCGGGTAGCGGCGCAGCGGCTGGAGCGTCACTTCGCAGGCCAGCTCGGCATTTTTGCACAGCGACATAAAATCACCCGCCTGCGCACGCGTGGCTTTGTACTCTGGCAGATAGCGCCCCGCCTGGCGCATCATCCACACCGGGGTGACATCAACGGGCTGGCGCAGCAGCGCACGCAGATAACGATCGTTCTTCAGTTCGGTCATTTTGCAGTTCCTTATTGCGTCAGTCCGTGAGTGTAACACTACTCATACTCGGCCCGACACATCGCCACGGTATCTTCTATCAGCCGACGGGCTACCGTTCCCGGCGGGGGTAACAGTGGCAAATCGTCATAACGGTACCAGTTCGCGTCCAGCAGCTCTTTCTGGTCGATAACAATCTCACCGCTATCGTATTCGGCCATAAACGCCGTCATCAGCGACTGCGGGAACGGCCACGGCTGAGACGTTACGTAACGCAGGTTCTTCACCCGGATCCCGCTCTCTTCCATCACTTCACGCGCCACCGCCTGCTCCAGCGTTTCGCCCACTTCAACGAACCCGGCAAGAACAGTATGAATGCCGTTGCGATGGCGGGTATGTTGTGCCAGCAGGATGGAATCGTCACGCCGGATAGCGACGATAATGCACGGCGCAATCTGCGGATAATAGCGTTCACGGCAGTGGCTGCAGAGCATGGCCCACTCGGTTTTGCTCGGGTGCATGGTATGCCCGCAGTAGCCGCAGTATTTATGCGATCGGTAAAACTCGGCCAGTTGCACGCCACGGCCTGCCAGCTGGAACAGGCCCACATCAAGATCCAGCACCTGACGAACGGATCCCATGTCCTGGCGGCGAGGCTGCTGGATCAACCACACCGGCTCCCCTTGCCACTCGCCGATCTTCAGCGCAGGCTGACCAACGAGATCGAAACGATCGGCAGTGCCATGGGGTATTTCCCCACCGGGCAGCCATAATTTTTGTTCGTGACTGACAATCCACCAACCCAGATCTGATTTTTCAATAATACGATCCATATCTATTGCACTACCTTCGCTTCACTGACATGTTGTTAGCATTGTGGTTACATTTTGGATAAGCAGAATCAATTCTAAACCTTGCGGAGTCGAACATGTTAAACCAGCTAGAAAGCCTGACTGAGCGCGTTAGAGGAAGTAACAAACTGGTGGATCGCTGGCTACATGTGCGCAAGCATCTACTCGTGGCTTATTACAATCTGGTCGGTATTAAGCCTGGCAAAGAATCGTTTATGCGACTGAATGAAAAAGCGCTGGATGATTTTTGTCAGAGCCTGGTCGACTACCTGTCCGACGGCCATTTCAATATTTATGAACGCATTATCCGCGAAATGGAAGGCACTAGCCCGTATTTAACGGCATCCAAACTCTACCCGCTGCTGGAAGCCAATACCCAGCAGATCATGAATTACTACGATTCCACACTCGAGAACGCCATCGATCACGACAACTACCTTGAGTTTCAACAGGCGCTGTCCGATCTCGGCGAAGCGCTGGAAGAGCGATTCTCGCTGGAGGATAAGCTGATCGCCCTCGTACTGGATAACGATTCTAAGGCCAGCAACGAAGATAACATCGCGCGGCCTGCTTGAGTTCTTGATCGTTAACGAGTAGTTTACAAACATTCGCCCCTCTCAGGAGGGGGTATTACACGAAATCATTCATGCGATAGCATGAACGATGGCGTGTAAATTTCTTGTCGGAGTGCCCAGTGTGAAAGCACGGGCTGAGACCGTTAATTCGGGATCCGCGGAACCTGATCAGGCTAATACCTGCGAAGGGAACAAGAGTAAAACTGCTGTAGTATCGCCCCCGGGCGATCTCCTCTTGCTTCATCCGTCGTCTGACAAGCCATGTCCTTCACTTTTGGAATGAGCTATGTCTACTACTAAACTGACCCGCCGCGAACAGCGCGCACACGCCCAACACTTCATCGACACCCTGGAAGGCACCGCTTTCCCGAACTCTAAGCGTATTTACATCACCGGCTCTCAGGCGGATATCCGCGTTCCGATGCGCGAAATCCAGCTTAGCCCGACGCTTCTTGGCGGCAGCAAAGAAAACCCGCAGTATGAAGACAACGAAGCCGTGCCGGTGTACGACACGTCTGGCCCGTACGGCGACCCTGATGTGGCCATTAACGTGCAGCAGGGGCTGGCAAAACTTCGCCAGCGCTGGATTGACGCGCGTAACGACTGCGAAGAACTGACGGTTCGCAGCTCTGCCTACACCAAAGAGCGTCTGGCCGACGACGGCCTGGACGAACTGCGCTTCGCGGGCCTGCTGACGCCGAAACGTGCGAAAGCGGGCAAATGCGTTACCCAGCTGCACTATGCGCGTCAGGGGATCGTCACCCCGGAGATGGAGTTTATCGCCATCCGTGAAAACATGGGCCGTGAGCGCATCCGTAGCGAAGTGCTGCGCCACCAGCATCCGGGCGAAGGTTTCGGTGCCCGCCTGCCGGAAAACATCACCCCGGAGTTTGTGCGCGATGAAGTGGCCGCTGGCCGCGCGATTATCCCCGCCAACATCAATCACCCGGAATCCGAACCGATGATTATCGGCCGCAACTTCCTGGTGAAGGTCAACGCCAATATCGGTAACTCCGCGGTCACCTCCTCCATCGAAGAAGAGGTCGAGAAGCTGGTCTGGTCAACGCGCTGGGGCGCGGACACGGTAATGGATCTCTCCACCGGGCGTTATATCCACGAAACCCGCGAGTGGATCCTGCGTAACAGCCCGGTGCCTATCGGAACGGTGCCGGTCTATCAGGCGCTGGAGAAAGTGAACGGTATCGCTGAAAACCTCACCTGGGAAGCGTTCCGCGACACGCTGCTGGAGCAGGCTGAACAGGGTGTAGACTACTTCACCATCCACGCGGGGGTGCTGCTGCGCTACGTGCCGATGACCGCGAAGCGTCTGACCGGCATTGTCTCGCGCGGGGGCTCAATCATGGCGAAGTGGTGTCTGTCTCATCATCAGGAAAACTTCCTCTACGAACACTTCCGCGAGATCTGCGAAATCTGTGCCGCTTACGACGTCTCGCTGTCGCTGGGCGACGGCCTGCGCCCTGGTTCCATTCGTGATGCCAACGACGAAGCGCAGTTTGCCGAACTTCACACGCTGGGCGAGCTGACCAAAATCGCCTGGGAGTATGACGTGCAGGTGATGATTGAAGGCCCGGGCCATGTCCCCATGCAGATGATCCGCCGCAATATGACGGAAGAACTGGAGCACTGCCATGAAGCACCATTCTATACCCTGGGGCCGTTGACCACCGATATTGCCCCGGGTTACGACCACTTCACCTCCGGAATTGGTGCGGCGATGATCGGCTGGTTCGGTTGCGCCATGCTCTGCTATGTGACGCCAAAAGAGCACCTCGGTCTGCCCAACAAAGAGGACGTGAAGCAGGGGCTTATCACCTACAAAATTGCCGCCCACGCTGCGGACCTGGCGAAAGGCCATCCGGGCGCGCAAATTCGCGATAACGCGATGTCGAAGGCCCGCTTTGAATTCCGCTGGGAAGATCAGTTTAACCTCGCGCTCGACCCGTTTACCGCCCGCGCCTATCACGACGAAACCCTGCCGCAGGAGTCCGGCAAAGTGGCCCATTTCTGCTCCATGTGTGGGCCAAAATTCTGCTCGATGAAGATCAGCCAGGAGGTGCGTGACTACGCCGCCGCGCAAGCCATTGAAGTGGGCATGGCGGATATGTCAGAAACCTTCCGCGCGAAAGGCGGCGAAATCTACCTCAAAAAAGAGGAGGCGTAATGTACCAGTCCGATTTCCCACCCGTGCCCTTTCGTTTAGGGCTCTACCCGGTGGTGGACAGCGTGGAGTGGATTGCCCGCCTGCTGGAGGCAGGTGTACGCACGCTGCAGCTACGCATCAAAGATAAACGCGATGAGGAGGTGGAGAACGATGTCGCCGCCGCCATCGCGCTGGGGCGTCGGTATCACGCCCGCCTGTTTATCAACGACTACTGGCGACTGGCGATAAAGCACCAGGCCTACGGCGTGCATCTGGGTCAGGAGGACCTGGAGACCACAGACCTGAAGGCCATCCGGGAAGCCGGTTTGCGCCTGGGTGTCTCGACCCATGACGATATGGAGATTGACGTGGCACTGGCGGCACGCCCTTCGTACATTGCGCTTGGACACGTCTTCCCGACGCAAACTAAACAGATGCCCTCCGCGCCACAAGGGCTGGCACAGCTGGCGGCTCACGTGAAGCGTCTTGCGCAGTACCCGACCGTGGCCATCGGCGGGATTAGCCTTGAACGCGCTCCGGCCGTGCTGGATACCGGTGTCGGCAGTATCGCCGTCGTCAGTGCCATCACCCAGGCCGCAGACTGGCAGGCCGCCACCCGGAAGCTCTTACAACTGGCAGGAGCAGGCGATGAATGATCGTGACTTTATGCGCTATAGCCGCCAGATCCTGCTGGAGGATATCGCCATCGACGGGCAGCAAAAGCTGCTCGCCAGCCGGGTTTTGATTGTCGGGCTGGGCGGATTAGGCGCGCCTGCCGCGCTCTATCTGGCCGGAGCAGGCGTGGGCACGCTGGTACTGGCCGATGACGACGAGGTGCATCTTAGCAACCTGCAGCGTCAAATCCTCTTTACCACCGAGGATATCAACCAGCCCAAAGTACACATTACCCGCCAGCGCCTGATCCAGCTGAACCCGGATATTGAGCTCATTGCGTGTCAGGAGCGGCTCAGCGGCGACAATCTGCGCCGAGAAGTCGCCCTGGCCGACGTGGTGCTGGACTGCACCGACAATATGGCAACCCGCCAGGCGATCAACGCCGCCTGTGTCGCAAAAAATACGCCGCTTATCACCGCCAGCGCGGTGGGATTCGGCGGGCAGATGATGGTCCTGACACCGCCGTGGGCGCAGGGCTGCTATCGCTGTCTGTGGCCAGACGATGCTGAGCCAGAGCGTAACTGTCGCACCGCGGGCATTCTTGGCCCGGTTGTGGGGGTGATGGGTACCCTGCAGGCGCTCGAGGCCATCAAGCTGCTCAGCGGAATGGAGACCGAGCGCAACACGTTGCGGTTATTTGATGCCCGTTCCAGCGGCTGGCGTCATCTGGCGTTACACCGCGCCAGCCACTGCCCGGTATGCGGAGGCGGCAATGCGCATTCTGTTTAACGATGAGCCGATGAAATGCGAGGACGGGCTCACCGTTGCCGTGCTGCTCGATAAACTGCGCCAGCTCAAGCCGGGAACGGCGCTGGCGCTCAATCAACAGATCCTGCCGCGCGAGCAGTGGGAACATCAGCAGGTCAGTGAAGGCGACCAGATCCTGCTGTTTCAGGTTATCGCAGGGGGCTGAGATGTTACGTATTGCCGATAAAGTCTTTGAGTCACATCTGTTTACCGGAACCGGGAAATTCGCATCACCCCAGCTGATGGTCGATGCCATCCGTGAAAGCGGCAGCCAGCTGGTCACGCTGGCGTTAAAGCGCGTGGATCTGCGCCATCACAGTGATGCCATTCTGGCGCCTTTACTGGAAGCTGGCGTCACGCTACTGCCAAATACTTCCGGCGCGAAAACGGCCGAAGAGGCCATTTTCGCCGCCCAACTGGCGCGTGAAGCGCTCGGCACACGCTGGCTGAAGCTGGAAATTCACCCGGATGCTCGCTGGCTGTTGCCCGACCCGATCGAGACGCTGAAAGCGGCAGAAAAGCTGGTACAACAAGGGTTCATCGTTCTGCCTTACTGCGGTGCCGATCCGGTACTCTGCAAACATCTGGAAGACGTTGGCTGCGCCGCCGTTATGCCGCTGGGCGCGCCTATTGGCTCCAACCAGGGGCTGGAAACCCGGACAATGCTGGAGATCATCATTGAGCAGGCCACCGTGCCGGTGGTGGTGGATGCGGGTATTGGCGTACCAAGCCATGCCGCGCAGGCGCTGGAAATGGGGGCGGACGCGGTGCTGGTGAACACGGCCATCGCGGTTGCCGACGATCCGGTCATGATGGCGCGCGCGTTTCGCATGGCGGTGGAGGCTGGCCTGCTGGCACGGCAATCAGGCCCTGGCTCACGCAGTTTTCAGGCGCAGGCCACCAGCCCGCTGACCGGTTTTCTGGAGGCAATCTCATGACCACCTTTACCGACCACTGGCGCCAGCTTAACTGGGACGACATTGCCCTGCGCATCAACAGCAAAACGCCGGTCGACGTCGAGCGCGCACTGAATGCACGCCATCTGACCCGCGACGATTTAATGGCCCTGCTCTCCCCTACGGCCAGCGCTTATCTGGAGCCGATGGCCCAGCGCGCCCAGCGTCTCACCCGACAGCGCTTTGGCAACACGGTGAGCTTTTACGTCCCGCTCTATCTCTCAAACCTGTGCGCCAATGACTGTACCTACTGCGGCTTCTCCATGAGCAACCGCATTAAGCGTAAGACGCTTGATGAGGAGGAGATCGCGCGCGAGTGTGTGGCCATCCGGGAAATGGGCTTCGAGCATCTCCTGCTGGTCACCGGTGAGCACCAGGGCAAAGTCGGGATGGACTATTTCCGCCAGCACCTTCCTGCAATTCGTCGTCAGTTCGCCTCGTTGCAGATGGAAGTGCAGCCCCTGTCGCAGGATGAGTATGCGGAGCTCAAAACGCTCGGACTGGATGGAGTGATGGTCTATCAGGAAACGTACCACGAAGCGACCTACGCACGGCATCACCTGAAGGGCAAGAAACAGGACTTCTTCTTCCGCCTTGAAACACCGGACAGGCTCGGACGTGCCGGGATCGACAAAATTGGCCTTGGTGCGCTGATTGGGCTTTCCGATAGCTGGCGCGTGGATTGTTACATGGTGGCGGAACATCTGTTGTGGCTCCAGCAGCACTACTGGCAGAGCCGCTACTCCATCTCCTTCCCCCGGCTGCGCCCGTGTGCTGGCGGGATTGAACCGGCCTCACTTATGGACGAGCGCCAGCTGGTACAAACGATCTGCGCGTTTCGCCTGCTTGCCCCGGAGGTTGAATTATCGCTCTCAACACGTGAATCACCGGCGTTCCGCGACCGCGTGATCCCGCTTGCGATAAACAACGTGAGCGCATTTTCCAAAACACAGCCGGGCGGTTACGCCGATGATCACCCTGAACTGGAGCAGTTTGCCCCGCATGATGGACGACGTCCGGAAGCGGTCGCCGCGGCCCTGAGCGCGCAGGGGCTGCAACCGGTCTGGAAAGACTGGGACAGCTGGCTGGGAAGAGCCTCGCAATTACGCTGAAACATACTGCAACTCCGCAGAAATAAAACGAGGCGCCACGGAGAGTCACAACCGGATGATTGTCAGCTATCGTCCGGTTTTTTATTGTCATGTGGTCAGCAACGGACGCTGACCAGGGCGAAAAGCTTCTTCCTCGTTTCGCCCTGCCTCTGACTTATCGTGCACACTGAATTTCTGATTTTATGAGTAATTTCTTAGCCATTCTTAAGATAAATCATCTCGTCTGAAATCGTGTTCCGTATAATTCACAGCTAACCGCAGGACTGCGACTATGCTGAGAGGATATCGGCAGACGAAAAGCATTCACCCTCAGGAATGATGTACAACTCATGGCACTTCACAGCAAAAAACTCTCTTTTACCCGGCCAATAATGGCCAGCTTCGCGGGGATACTGTGCAGTTTTGCACTGATCGCTGTCGTGGTTACGCTTTCGCAACGAAAGGATTTTCTTGAGGATTATCATAAAATTAATGGTAATTTCACGCATAATCTGGCGGTTAACTATACCGAATCAATGTTGCGTGAAAACGACTATATTCTTGGTCGTTCTGCGATGTACTTTTCCCGCAACGAAATACTGAATGAGACGCTGAACGTCAACCCGACGCAAGGGTTGCAGATGTTAATGCATTTGCAAAACCTGATGCCGACCGTGTCATCCATCTCGCTGGCCGACACGGAAGGGCATTATTTGCACGTTCCAGAAGCGCCTCCCACGGAAAAGAGTAAAAACGCCGATCCGCGGACTCGCCCGTGGTTTGTCGCCTACGCGGAAGCCAGTATTTTCAGCCATTATACCCACCCTTATATGGACTACTTTACCGGGCATCCAACGGTCACGCTTTATAAGCCATTGATTTCAACAGAAGGCAGACTCAAGGGAACCCTGGCCTTTCATCTTGATTTGGCGTCGATGGGGTATACCCTTCGACAGATGGTGGCCCCTGTACAAGGGGAATTCTTCGTCGTCGAGCGCGACGGAACCGTGGTGCTTCATCCTGACACGGGCGCGCTGTTCAAAAAATACGTGAGCGAAGCGCTGATGGACAAAATGACCAGCGGCGAGGGGCATTTATACGACCGGAAAAGTAAAACCTGGTATTACTACTACTCCTTCACTAACCCGGATTGGTTTGTCATCTACCGGGTCTCTGGCGCGACCCTGACGGATATAACCCGCCACGAAACCACTATCGTTGGCTGGGGATTTGCACTGGCGGCGATTATTATCATTCTCTTCGGTTTGTACCTTCGCCATGCCTCGCGTACCGTGCTGATGCATATTATCAACGCCATCAAAACTGGCGACGTCAGCCAGGCACCGCGTCTGGAAGCGATGCTGAGTCATACCATCCAGTCGAATAAAGAGCGTGAGATGGCATATGTCCGCCAGGCAACCCACGATGCGCTAACAGGCTGCAAAAACCGCCGCGCGTTCGATACCGATGTGGAAGAGTTAATGGCGGCTCAACAGCCTTTCGCACTGGCGCTGGTGGACATCGATAACTTCAAATCAATCAACGATACCTGGGGCCACCTTAGCGGCGATATTGTCCTGCGTAACGTGGCGCGTGAAGGGATCCAGATCATGCAACCGCACCACATCTCGGTGTACCGGTATGGTGGAGAAGAGTTTGCGGTGGTCTTCCAGGCTACGCAAATTGCTGATGCAATCTCGTTGCTGGAAGCATGGCGTACCACCATTGAAAAACGCGTCTGGCGGGAAGAAAACCTACAGGTCACGTTCAGTGCAGGCCTGGGGGAATGGCATTTCGAACCGCTGGAGCAATTTGTCGGGAGCGTGGATAACGCACTTTACAGCGCAAAACAGCAGGGTAAAAACCGTATCCTTCAGACGTCCATCCGTTAATTTCACCCCTCCCACGCTGTCCGTTTCGACGGGCAGCGTGCACTTTCATGCAAAATTGTAACCGGTTTCAGAAAATCACCCATTTCTTTGTGATGCCTGACACACAATCGCGGTAAAGCGGTTGTTGAAGCGGTCTGCACGGGATAATTATCAATAAACACATGTAGATCGAGGCTGATTATGAAGAACATCGTTTTATGCTGTGCAGCGGGAATGTCAACCAGCATGCTGGTTCAACGTATGAAAGACGCCGCGCAGAAAAAAGGGGTTGAAGTCACCATTAAAGCCGTTCCGGTTGCGGAGTTTAAAGATAATATCGCGACGGCTGACATCGTATTGCTGGGGCCACAGGTTAAATACGAGCAGGCTAAACTTCAGGCGCAGGCCGATCCGCTGGGTAAAAAGGTCGCGGTGATCGACATGATGGATTACGGCATGATGAAAGGTGATGTCGTCCTGGAAAAAGCGCTTAAATTACTGGAGTGACCCGTGGAAGATTTAGAAACAACGATCATGGAACTGCTGGTCAACGCGGGAGCAGCGCGCAGTGCTGCCCTTACGGCGTTGCAGATGGCCCGTAAAGGTGACTTTGACGAAGCCGAAAAGGCGATGGAAGAGTCGCGTGAATACGTGAAACATGCCCACACCATCCAGACGCAGCTGATTGGTCTTGATGAAGGGACCGGAAAGCTACCGGTTAACCTGATCACCGTCCACTCTCAGGATCACCTGATGAACGCGATGGTCATTCAGGACCTGGCGGGCGATATGATTGAGCTGTATCGTCGGCTACCGCTGATAAACTGAAAAATATGCAGACATAAAAAAACCCGCCGAAGCGGGTTTTTTATTTGCTGAATCAACGATTACTCGTTGTCAGAACCACCCAGACCTGCGTTCAGCAGCTCTGCCAGGCTCGCGGATGCATCTTCAGCAGTTACCTGCGGTGCAGCTGGCAGTTCGCCTGCAGCACGACGACGCATTCGATCCTGATGGTACGCATAACCGGTACCAGCCGGGATCAGACGACCCACGATAACGTTCTCTTTCAGACCGCGCAGTTCATCACGCTTACCTGCTACAGCGGCTTCGGTCAGGACACGCGTGGTCTCCTGGAACGATGCTGCAGAGATGAAGGACTCGGTTGCCAGAGACGCTTTGGTGATACCCAGCAGATCGCGCGAGAAGGTCGCAGCGATTTTGCCGTTCGCTTCAAGATCGCGGTTAGCGATCTTGACGCGTGAGTATTCAACCTGCTCGCCTTCCAGGAACTCAGAGCTGCCCGCGCTATCGATGGTTGCTTTACGCAGCATCTGACGAACGATAACTTCAATGTGTTTATCGTTAATCTTAACGCCCTGCAGACGGTATACGTCCTGTACTTCGTTAACGATGTAACGAGTAACAGCATGCACACCACGCAGACGCAGGATGTCGTGCGGCGCTTCTGGACCGTCGGAAACCACGTCACCACGTTCTACACGTTCACCTTCGAACACGTTGAGCTGACGCCACTTAGGAATCATCTCTTCGTACGGCTCGCTGCCATCTACTGGGGTGATAACCAGACGGCGTTTACCTTTGGTCTCTTTACCGAAGGAGATGATACCGCTGATTTCAGCCAGGATTGCAGGCTCTTTCGGACGACGTGCTTCGAACAGATCCGCAACGCGTGGCAGACCACCGGTGATGTCCTTGGTACCGCCGGATTCCTGAGGAATACGCGCCAGGGTGTCACCAGAACTGATCTGTACGCCATCTTCCAGCTGTACAATCGCTTTACCCGGCAGGAAGTACTGCGCAGGCATATCGGTACCAGGGATCAGAACATCGTTACCCTGAGCATCAACGATTTTCAGTGCAGGACGCAGATCTTTACCACCGGCAGTACGCTCAGCAGAGTCCAGAACGACCAGAGAAGACAGACCGGTCAGCTCGTCGGTCTGACGAGTAATGGTCTGGCCGTCGATCATGTCAGTGAAGCGGATGAAACCACTTACTTCGGTGATAACCGGCATGGTGTGTGGATCCCAGTTTGCAACGGTTTCACCGCCGGCAACCTGCTCGCCATCACCTTTCGCCATAACAGCACCGTAAGGCACTTTATAGCTCTCTTTGGTACGACCGAATTCGTCGATCAGCTTCAGCTCGGTGTTACGAGAGGTCACAACCAGCTTGCCTGCGGAGTTAACAACAGACTTCGCGTTGCTGAGCTTGATGCTACCTTTGTTTTTCACCTGGATGCTGGATTCAGCAGCCGCACGAGATGCCGCACCACCGATGTGGAACGTACGCATCGTCAGCTGTGTACCCGGTTCACCGATGGACTGTGCCGCGATAACACCGATTGCTTCACCTTTGTTGATGATGTGGCCACGCGCCAGGTCACGACCATAGCAGTGCGCACATACACCGAAATCGGTGTCACAAGATACAACGGAACGAACTTTCACAGAGTCAACAGAGTTCGCTTCCAGCAGGTCACACCACTGTTCGTGCAGCAGCGTGTTGCGTGGAACCAGAATGTCTGCGGTACCCGGCTTCAGAATGTCTTCCGCGGTTACACGACCCAGTACGCGATCGCGCAGCGGCTCTTTAACATCACCGCCCTCGATAACCGGGGTCATGGTGATACCTTCGAGGGTGCCACAATCGTCTTCGGTCACAACCAGGTCCTGCGCAACGTCAACCAGACGACGCGTCAGATAACCGGAGTTCGCTGTTTTCAGTGCGGTATCCGCCAGACCTTTACGCGCACCGTGAGTAGAGATGAAGTACTGGAGTACGTTCAGACCTTCACGGAAGTTCGCGGTGATTGGCGTTTCGATGATGGAGCCATCTGGCTTCGCCATCAGACCACGCATACCTGCCAGCTGACGAATCTGTGCTGCAGAACCACGCGCACCGGAGTCGGCCATCATGTAAATGCTGTTGAAGGAAACCTGCTGCTCTTCTACGCCGTCACGGTTAATCACGGTTTCGGTTTGCAGGTTATCCATCATCGCTTTGGATACACGATCGTTCGCCGCAGCCCAGATATCGATAACTTTGTTATAGCGTTCGCCCGCGGTAACCAGACCAGACTGGAACTGCTCCTGGATCTCAGCAACTTCGGCTTCCGCTTCAGAGATGATCTCGTGTTTCTTCTCTGGGATAACCATGTCATCGATACCAACAGATGCACCTGAACGCGCTGCATATGCAAAGCCGGTGTACATTGTCTGGTCAGCGAAGATAACCGTCGGCTTCAGACCCAGAATGCGGTAACAGGTGTTCAGCATTTTGGAGATCGCTTTCTTACCCAGCGCCTGGTTGACGATGGAGAAAGGCAGACCTTTCGGTACGATCATCCACAGAATGGCACGGCCAACGGTCGTGTCTTTCAGGCTGGTTTTCGCAACGAATTCGCCGTTAGCATCTTTTTCATATTCAGTGATACGCACTTTGACACGCGCATGCAGAGAGGCCAGGCCAGCGCGATAGATACGCTCAGCTTCTTTAGGGCCAGTCAGCACCATGCCTTCGCCTTTGGCGTTAACACAGTCACGGGTCATGTAGTACAGACCCAATACAACGTCCTGAGAAGGAACGATGATTGGTTCACCGTTCGCTGGAGACAGGATGTTGTTAGTAGACATCATCAGCGCACGCGCTTCGAGCTGGGCTTCCAGCGTCAGCGGTACGTGAACAGCCATCTGGTCACCATCGAAGTCGGCGTTATATGCCGCACAAACCAGCGGGTGCAGCTGGATAGCTTTACCTTCGATCAGTACCGGTTCAAATGCCTGGATACCCAGACGGTGCAGTGTTGGTGCACGGTTCAGCAGTACCGGGTGTTCGCGGATAACTTCGTCCAGGATATCCCAAACGACAGCTTCTTCACGCTCAACCATTTTCTTAGCGGCTTTGATGGTGGTGGCCAGGCCACGCAGTTCCAGCTTGCCGTAGATGAACGGTTTGAACAGCTCCAGTGCCATTTTCTTCGGCAGACCGCACTGATGCAGACGCAGGTATGGACCTACGGTGATAACAGAACGACCGGAGTAGTCAACACGCTTACCGAGCAGGTTCTGACGGAAACGACCCTGTTTACCTTTGATCATATCGGCCAAAGATTTCAGAGGACGTTTGTTAGAACCGGTGATCGCACGACCGCGACGACCGTTATCCAGCAGGGCATCTACCGCTTCCTGCAGCATACGTTTTTCGTTACGTACGATGATGTCCGGCGCAGCCAGATCCAGCAGACGTTTCAGACGGTTGTTACGGTTGATAACGCGACGATACAGATCGTTCAGATCCGACGTTGCGAAACGACCACCATCCAGCGGAACCAGCGGACGCAGATCTGGCGGCAGAACCGGCAGAACGGTCAGGATCATCCACTCTGGTTTGTTACCAGACTGAACGAACGCTTCCAGCAGTTTGATACGCTTGGTCAGCTTTTTACGCTTGGTTTCGGAGTTGGTTTCGTTCAGCTCTTCACGCAGCTGCTCGCACTCTTGCTCCAGGTCCATGCTTTTCAGCAGGGCCTGAATAGCTTCCGCACCCATTTTGGCGTCGAATTCGTCACCGAACTCTTCCAGCGCGTCCAGATACTGCTCTTCGGTCAGAATCTGGTGGCGTTCCAGGTTCGTCATACCGCCTTCGATAACCACATAAGATTCGAAGTACAGAACACGTTCGATATCGCGCAGCGGCATATCCAGCAGCAGGCCGATACGGGACGGCAGAGATTTCAGGAACCAGATGTGCGCAGTTGGAGATGCCAGTTCGATGTGGCCCATGCGCTCACGGCGCACTTTGGTCTGGGTCACTTCAACGCCGCACTTCTCACAGATCACACCACGGTGTTTCAGGCGCTTGTACTTACCGCACAGGCACTCGTAGTCTTTTACTGGCCCGAAAATTCGTGCACAGAAAAGGCCGTCACGCTCAGGCTTGAACGTACGGTAGTTGATGGTTTCCGGCTTTTTAACTTCACCGAAAGACCATGAACGGATCATGTCTGGCGAAGCCAGAGCAATTTTGATCGCATCAAACTCTTCGGTTTTAGTCTGCGCTTTCAGAAACTTTAATAAATCTTTCACGGATTTGCTCCCGTCGGAGTTAGCACAATCTGGTGTCGGGGGTTAGCCCGACACCAGTGACCTGTTTGAGCGAGAATTACTCGTCTTCCAGTTCGATGTTGATACCCAGCGAACGAATCTCTTTCAACAGTACGTTGAAGGACTCTGGCATGCCTGGTTCCATCTGATGATTGCCGTCCACGATGTTTTTATACATCTTGGTACGACCGTTCACGTCATCAGACTTAACGGTGAGCATTTCCTGCAGGGTGTATGCTGCGCCGTATGCTTCCAGCGCCCACACTTCCATCTCCCCGAAGCGCTGACCACCGAACTGCGCCTTACCACCCAGCGGCTGCTGAGTAACCAGGCTGTAAGAACCGGTAGAACGAGCGTGCATCTTGTCGTCGACCAGGTGGTTCAGTTTCAGCATGTACATGTAACCTACGGTTACCGGACGCTCGAACTGTTCACCGGTACGGCCATCAAACAGCGTAATCTGACCAGACGTTGGCAGACCACCCAGTTGCAGCAGCTCTTTGATTTCAGCTTCTTTTGCACCGTCGAATACCGGCGTTGCAATCGGCATACCTTTGCGCAGGTTCTCTGCCAGACGCAGCACTTCTTCATCGCTGAAGGTGCTCAGGTCGACTTTCTGACGAACGTCGGTACCCAGATCGTAGGCACGCTGGATGAATTCGCGCAGTTTCGCGACTTCTTCCTGCTGTTTCAGCATGGCGTTGATCTTATCGCCGATACCTTTCGCAGCCATACCCAGGTGGGTTTCCAGAATCTGACCGATGTTCATACGAGACGGTACGCCCAGTGGGTTCAGTACGATATCTACCGGCGTACCGTTAGCATCGTGTGGCATATCTTCGATCGGGTTGATCTTAGAGATAACACCCTTGTTACCGTGACGACCTGCCATCTTATCACCAGGCTGGATCTGACGTTTAACAGCCAGATACACCTTAACAATCTTCAGCACGCCTGGTGCCAGATCGTCGCCCTGAGTGATTTTACGGCGTTTCGCTTCGAGTTTTTTCTCGAACTCGTGTTTCAGTTCGTCATACTGCTCAGCCAGCTGTTCCAGCTGATTTTGTTTCTCTTCGTCGGTCAGGCCCAGTTCCAGCCAGCGATCGCGTGGCAGTTTGTCGAGCTTCTCAGCTTCAACGCCACCGGCAACCAGCACCGCATAGATACGGCTGAACAGACCCGCTTCGAGGATCTGCAGTTCTTCAGACAGGTCTTTCTTAGCCTGTTTGAGCTGCATCTCTTCGATTTCCAGCGCACGCTTATCTTTTTCAACGCCGTCACGGGTGAAGACCTGAACATCGATAACTGTACCGGAAACACCGTTTGGTACGCGCAGAGAAGAGTCTTTAACGTCAGACGCTTTCTCACCGAAGATAGCACGCAGCAGTTTCTCTTCTGGCGTCAGCTGGGTTTCACCTTTCGGCGTTACCTTACCAACCAGAATGTCGCCGCCGGTCACTTCTGCACCGATGTAAACGATACCGGATTCATCCAGTTTGGAGAGCGCAGCTTCACCCACGTTAGGGATGTCAGCGGTGATCTCTTCTGGCCCCAGCTTGGTGTCACGGGACACACATGCCAGTTCCTGAATGTGGATGGTAGTGAAACGATCTTCCTGAACCACACGCTCGGAGACGAGGATGGAGTCTTCGAAGTTGTAACCGTTCCACGGCATGAACGCTACGCGCATGTTCTGACCGAGCGCCAGTTCACCGAGGTCAGTGGACGGACCGTCTGCCAGCACGTCGCCGCGCTCAACGGGCTCACCCAGAGACACACAAGGCATCTGGTTGATACAGGTGTTCTGGTTAGAACGGGTGTATTTGGTCAGGTTATAAATGTCGATACCTGCTTCGCCCGGGTACATCTCGTCTTCGTTAACTTTGATAACGATACGGGAAGCATCCACGTACTGAACAGTACCGCCACGTTTAGCCACCGCAGTAACACCGGAGTCAACGGCAACAGCACGTTCCATACCGGTACCAACCAGCGGCTTATCAGCACGCAGAGTTGGAACGGCCTGACGTTGCATGTTCGCACCCATCAATGCACGGTTGGCGTCATCGTGTTCCAGGAACGGGATCAGGGACGCACCGACGGATACCACCTGCTGGGTGGATACGTCCATGTAGTCAACCTGGTCGCGGCTGAACAAGCTGGATTCGCCTTTGCTACGGCAGGTAACCAGATCTTCTACAAAGTGGCCTTCGTCATCCAGGTTGGAGTTCGCCTGAGCGATAACGTAGTTGCCTTCTTCGATAGCAGACAGGTAGTGAATTTCGTCAGTTACAACACCGTCGGTCACTTTACGGTACGGCGTCTCAAGGAAACCGTATTCGTTAGTCTGTGCGTACACGGACAGGGAGTTGATCAGACCGATGTTTGGACCTTCAGGCGTTTCGATTGGACATACACGACCGTAGTGAGTCGGGTGTACGTCTCGAACTTCGAAGCCTGCACGTTCACGGGTCAGACCGCCTGGGCCGAGTGCAGAGATACGACGTTTGTGCGTGATCTCAGACAGCGGGTTGTTCTGGTCCATGAACTGAGACAGCTGGCTGGAACCGAAGAACTCTTTCACTGCTGCAGAAATCGGCTTGGCGTTGATCATATCCTGAGGCATCAGGGTATCCAGATCGCCCAGAGACAGACGCTCTTTCACCGCACGCTCAACACGTACCAGGCCAACGCGGAACTGGTTTTCCGCCATTTCGCCTACGGAACGGATACGACGGTTGCCGAGGTGGTCGATATCGTCCACTTCGCCCTTGCCGTTACGGATATCGATGAGCTTCTTCATCACTTCGATGATGTCGTCTTTGCTCAGGATACCGGAACCTTCGATCTCATCACGCAGCAGAGAACGGTTGAACTTCATACGACCAACCGCGGACAGATCGTAGCGGTCTTCGGAGAAGAACAGGTTCTCGAACAGGCTTTCAGCCGCTTCGCGAGTTGGTGGTTCACCAGGGCGCATCATGCGGTAGATTTCTACCAGCGCGCTCAGACGATCGGTCGTTGGATCGACGCGGATAGTCTCAGAGATATAAGGACCGTGGTCCAGATCGTTGGTGAACAGCGTTTCGATGCGTTTGTGGCCAGACTGGCTCAGCTTAGCCAGCAGATCCAGGCTCAGCTCCATGTTCGCCGGGCAGATCAGCTCGCCAGTTGATTCATCAACGTAATCTTTCGCGGCTACTTTTCCAGCAATGTATTCAACCGGAACTTCGATGAGTTTGATATCATCTTTTTCCAGCTGACGGATGTGGCGCGCGGTAATACGGCGGCCTTTTTCCACATACACTTTGCCGTCGGCTTCGATGTCGAACGACGCGGTCTCACCACGCAGACGCTCTGGCACCAGCTCCATCTGCAACTTGTTGTCGCGGATTTCAAAGATTACTTTCTCAAAGAACAGGTCCAGGATCTGTTCAGTGGTGTATTGCAGCGCACGCAAAATGATGGTCGCAGGCAGTTTACGACGACGGTCGATACGGACAAACAGGTTGTCTTTAGGATCGAACTCGAAGTCCAGCCAGGAACCACGGTAAGGAATGATACGCGCGTTATACAGTACTTTACCGGATGAGTGTGTTTTACCTTTATCGCTGTCGAAGAAGACACCCGGGCTACGATGCAGCTGGGAAACGATAACACGCTCAGTACCGTTGATGACGAAAGTACCGTTGTCTGTCATGAGTGGAATTTCACCCATGTAGACTTCTTGTTCTTTAATGTCTTTTACGGTGCCTTCTGGCGCTTCGCGCTCATAGATCACCAGACGCAGTTTTACGCGCAGCGGTGCGGAATAGGTCACGCCACGGATCTGACATTCCTGAACGTCAAACACCGGTTCGCCAAGGCGGTAGCTGACGTACTGCAGCTCGGAGTTACCGCTGTAGCTCTGAATCGGGAACACGGAACGGAAGGCTGCTTCCAGGCCGTACTGCCCTTCAGGATCTTGCTCGATAAACTTCTGGAACGAGTCAAGCTGGATAGAAAGGAGATATGGAATGTCCAGAACTTGTGGACGTTTACCAAAATCCTTACGAATACGTTTTTTCTCGGTATAGGAGTAAACCATAGGGTTCCTCAGCTCGCTGACAAGTCGACCCATCTGTCCGACGAAGGGACAGTTTGTGCAACACCATTTTGTGGACCGGAAAATTGAATACTTTCCGCAATACCTGTTGCTATCACGCTTAAATCATTTCGTCGCGATTTACACAGAGCGCGCACCCTGTCGCAATATATTAAGTCGTCGATAGAAACATGCATTGTCAGGACAACCAGTAGTCAAACAGTGTGAAATGCTACTGATGCCTTACAGCGCAAAAAGGCTGGTGACTAAAAAGTCACCAGCCATCAGCCTAATGACTTAGGCTGCAACCAGAAAAGGTGGCTTATTTAACTTCAACTTCAGCGCCAGCTTCTTCCAGAGATTTTTTCAGTGCTTCTGCGTCGTCTTTGCTCACGCCTTCTTTCAGCGCAGCTGGAGCAGCTTCTACCAGGTCTTTAGCTTCTTTCAGACCCAGGCCAGTTGCGCCACGTACTGCTTTGATAACAGCAACTTTGTTAGCGCCAGCAGCTTTCAGAATTACGTCGAATTCAGTTTTTTCTTCAGCAGCTTCAACCGGGCCAGCAGCTACAGCTACAGCAGCAGCAGCGGAAACACCGAATTTTTCTTCCATTGCAGAGATCAGTTCTACAACGTCCATTACGGACATAGCTGCAACTGCTTCAATGATTTGATCTTTAGTGATAGACATTTAAATTGTTCCTGAAAATCAGAATAAGTTTATACGTAAGCAAATGCTTTATAAAGATAACTGCGATTAAGCAGCTTCTTTTGCATCGCGAACAGCAGCCAGAGTGCGAACCAGTTTGCCAGCCGAAGCTTCTTTCATGGTTGCCATCAGGCGTGCAATTGCTTCTTCGTAGGTCGGCAGGGTTGCCAGGCGATCGATTTGCGATGCCGGGATCAACTCACCTTCAAAGGCTGCAGCTTTGACCTCAAATTTTGCATTCGCTTTCGCGAACTCTTTGAACAGACGAGCAGCAGCGCCCGGGTGTTCCATAGAGTATGCAATAAGGGTCGGACCAACAAACGTGTCTTTCAGGCACTCGAAAGGAGTACCTTCAACTACGCGACGCAGCAGGGTGTTACGAACAACACGCATGTATACGCCAGCTTCACGACCTGCTTTACGCAGTTCAGTCATTTTGTCTACAGTAACGCCACGGGAATCCGCAACTACTGCAGACAGCGCGCCTTTGGCTACTTCGCTGACTTCAGCAACAATCGCTTGTTTGTCTTGAAGATTTAAAGCCATTAGCTTTGCTCCTGGATGTTTGCCGGAACTCATGTTCCGGAACTCACTTCACTCTCCCCAACGGAAAGAGCGTCTTAATACGGTGAGCAGAAACAAGCCAGAGTATCCAAAAATAATCTTAGCGTTCTGTCACCGTCTACGCAGGGCATTAAGTTTCTTGCGAAACACCTGCGGTCTTCGACGGAGGCCTGGATTAGGCCAGGCTCCAACGAACAAATCTTTTAGCCGCTAACTTTTGTTAGCAAACGTGGGGGTAAGATTGTAGACAAAATCACCGCCCACGTAAAGGCATTAGTTTGCAGCAGCGCTCAGGCCAGCCTGGTCAACTGCAACACCTGCACCCATGGTGGTGGAGATGCTAACTTTCTTGATGTACACGCCTTTCGCCTGAGTTGGTTTTGCTTTTTTCAGCGCAACCAGCAGAGCTTCCAGGTTTTCTTTCAGTTTGTCAGCGTCAAAGTCCACTTTACCGATGGTGGTGTGGATGATGCCGTTTTTGTCGTTACGATAACGAACCTGACCTGCTTTAGCGTTCTTAACAGCTTCAGCAACGTTAGGGGTTACAGTACCCACTTTCGGGTTTGGCATCAGGCCGCGTGGACCCAGAACCTGGCCCAGCTGGCCAACAACGCGCATTGCATCTGGAGAAGCAATAACAACGTCAAAGTTCATTTCGCCTTTCTTGATCTGGTCAGCCAGATCTTCCATACCTACCAGTTCAGCGCCGGCAGCTTTAGCCGCTTCAGCGTTTGCACCCTGAGCAAATACAGCTACACGTACGGAACGGCCAGTACCGTGTGGCAGTACAGTTGCACCACGAACGTTCTGATCAGATTTACGAGCATCGATGCCCAGGTTAACAGCAACGTCAACGCTTTCAACGAACTTAGCGGTAGCCAGTTCTTTCAGCAGAGCGATAGCTTCGTTGATGTCGTACTGTTTGGTCGCATCAACTTTGTCACGGATCACGGACATGCGCTTGGTCAGTTTAGCCATTTCTTAGTCCTCCACTACCAGGCCCATGGAACGTGCAGTACCTTCGATTGAGCGAGTCATCGCTTCAATGTCGGCACCAGTCATGTCGGCAGCTTTGGTCTGCGCGATTTCCTGCAGCTGAGCGCGGGAAATTTTACCCACTTTGTCTTTGTTCGGTTTACCGGAACCAGACTTAATGCCCGCCGCTTTCTTCAGCAGAACTGCTGCTGGAGGGGTTTTGGTAACGAAAGTGAAAGAACGGTCAGCGTATACAGTGATAACAACTGGGATTGGCAGACCTTTTTCCATGGATTCGGTTTTGGCGTTGAACGCTTTACAGAATTCCATGATGTTCACACCCTGCTGACCCAGAGCTGGACCAACTGGTGGACTTGGGTTCGCCATACCTGCTGCAACCTGCAGCTTGACGTAGGCTTGTACTTTCTTAGCCATTCTAAAATCCTCTGATTGGGTGATAACGCCTCAAGGAGGCTCCCCGTGAATAAAATCGTTTTACAGGCCGCAGCCCATAAAAACAAAAGGCGCGAAATTGTATTCCAATCTCGCGCCTTGTGCAACGATTAAATCGTCGCTTTTTTGATCGCTGCTTAGGCTTTTTCTACCTGGGCAAAGTCCAGCTCTACCGGGGTCGCACGACCGAAGATAGAAACGGACACTTTCAGGCGGGACTTTTCGTAGTCCACTTCTTCAACCACGCCATTAAAGTCAGCAAACGGACCGTCATTAACACGAACCATTTCACCCGGTTCAAACAGCGTTTTCGGACGCGGCTTATCACCCACCTGCTGCAGGCGGTTCATAATCGCATCAACTTCTTTGTCGCTGATTGGTGCCGGACGGTCAGACGTGCCGCCGATAAAGCCCATCACGCGCGGTACGCTGCGCACCAGGTGCCAGCTCGCGTCGTTCATAACCATCTGAACCAGCACGTAACCCGGGAAGAATTTACGCTCGCTTTTGCGACGTTGGCCGCCACGGATCTCGACCACTTCTTCGGTCGGAACCATAACTTCGCCAAATAACTCTTCCATGTTGTGTAATTTGATATGCTCACGCAGCGACGTTGCTACGCGGCCTTCAAAACCGGAAAACGCCTGAACGACGTACCAGCGCTTTTTAGGGGCTTCAGACATCTCAGAACCTCAGGCCAGTGATAAAGGATACCAGGCGAACCAGAATACCATCCAGTCCCCACAGGATCAGTGACATTACAGCGGTAACCGCCGCTACGATCAGCGTGGTGTGCAATGTTTCCTGGCGAGTCGGCCAAATTACCTTGCGGACTTCGGTACGCGCTTCGCGAGCAAAAGCGACAGTCGCTTTGCCTTTTGTCGTCAACAGCGCGACACCACCCGCTGCAGCAATCAGAATTACCACTGCAAGCGCGCGTAGCGGCAGCATCATGTCACGATAAAGGTAGTTGCCGACAATCGCTACAATCAGCAGCACGGCTACGACTACCCATTTCATCGCTTCCAGGCCGCGCCCGCTCCCTTGAGCTTCGGTATTCGCACTCATAAACCAACCTGTCAGAAGTATTCTACAAACATTTTCACCCCGCGATTGCGAGGCAAACCAAATCGAAATGCTAATTCGCTTTTCGGATTATACGCTCTCTGCAGAGCCTGTCTCAGCAATGATTATGACAAATTTAATCACTGATGAGCCAGGTTCTGATCTGAAAGCGTGCAAAAAGGGCATCAAATGATGCCCTTTTATTGCGCATTGCGTCAAATGTTATCAGCAATTAGCCGAGAACTTTAGCAACCACGCCCGCGCCAACGGTACGGCCACCTTCACGGATTGCGAAACGCAGACCGTCGTCCATCGCGATTGGGTGGATCAGCGTCACAACCATCTTGATGTTGTC
>NZ_JBLIZC010000014.1:0-37808 GCF_047529885.1 Enterobacter cloacae complex sp. 2024EL-00711 | reverse complement strand
CAGAAGTGAAACGCCGTAGCGCCGATGGTAGTGTGGGGTCTCCCCATGTGAGAGTAGGGAACTGCCAGGCATCAAATAAGTGAAGAGGCCATCCGAAAGGATGGCCTTTTTGCGTTTTTATCCCTTCCTCGTTGCTCTAAACTAATCACCTATCCCCCCGTATATACGGTAAACTATCCCGGTTTTTGTCTCAGGATAGCGTCTATGAATCACTCCCTTAAGCCCTGGAATACCTTTGGCATTCAACGTAATGCTAATAAAATTGTACGTGCCGATACTGCACAGCAGCTGCTGGATGCCTGGCAAAGCGCAACAGAACAAGACGAACCTGTACTGATTCTGGGCGAAGGAAGTAATGTCCTGTTTCTCGATGATTTTGCGGGAACGGTGATCGTTAACCGCATCATGGGAATTGATGTGGAAGAGCGCGCCGATAGTTGGCATCTGCACGTTGGCGCCGGTGAAAACTGGCATCATCTGGTGCAATACACCCTGGACAAAGGGATGCCAGGACTGGAAAACCTTGCCCTTATCCCTGGCTGCGCCGGATCATCCCCCATTCAAAATATCGGTGCCTATGGCATCGAACTGAAACACGTTTGTGAATACGTCGATTGTATTGAGCTGGCGACCGGCGCGGCTCAGCGTTTAACCGCTGAACAGTGCCGTTTTGGCTACCGTGACAGTATTTTCAAGCATGAATATCAGGATCGCTACGTGATTGTCGCCGTAGGCCTGCGTCTGTCAAAAAACTGGCAGCCGGTGCTGACCTACGGTGATTTAACGCGTCTCGATCCCGAAACGGCGACTGCCCGTGATGTTTTTGACTCGGTGTGCCATATGCGCACGACCAAACTTCCTGATCCTAAAGTGAATGGAAATGCGGGAAGTTTCTTCAAAAACCCGGTTATCAGCAGCGAAAACGCACAAGCGTTTCTTGCAGGTTGGCCTGCCGCGCCCCATTACCCACAGGCGGATGGTAGCGTGAAGCTGGCCGCGGGCTGGCTTATCGATCAATGCCAGTTAAAAGGCGCCTCCGTGGGCGGTGCGGCCGTTCATCGCCAGCAGGCTCTGGTGCTGATTAATCAAAACGATGCGACCAGCGAGGATGTTGTCCAGTTGGCCCATCACGTCCGTCAGCAAGTGGGCGAAAAATTTAACGTCTGGCTGGAGCCAGAGGTCCGCTTCATTGGCCGTACGGGTGAAGTGAATGCCGTGGAGGTTATCGCGTGAAGGACAATACTATCCCTTTAACCCTGATAAGCATTCTTGCCGACGGTGAATTCCATTCCGGCGAGCAACTGGGTGAACACCTGGGCATGAGCCGTGCCGCCATTAACAAGCATATCCAGACCCTCCGCGACTGGGGTGTCGATGTCTTTACGGTACCCGGAAAAGGCTACAGCTTGCCGGAGCCGATTCAGCTGCTGAATGAAGAGCTGATCCGCAGCCAGGTAGAGCATGGCAATGTTGCGGTCTTGCCGGTGATCGATTCGACCAACCAGTACCTTATGGATCGACTCAGCGAATTATCCTCCGGGGATGCCTGTGTAGCCGAGTACCAGCAGGCCGGGCGTGGCCGTCGAGGCCGCAAGTGGTTTTCGCCATTTGGTGCCAACCTCTATCTCTCCATGTACTGGCGTCTGGAGCAGGGTCCCGCTGCTGCTGTTGGCCTGAGTCTGGTCATCGGGATTGTGATGGCAGAAGTGCTGCACGATCTGGGCGCTGATAAGGTGCGGGTGAAATGGCCAAACGATCTTTATCTGAACGATCGTAAACTTGCCGGTATTCTCGTTGAATTAACGGGTAAAACAGGCGACGCGGCGCAAATTGTCATTGGTGCAGGCCTCAATATGGTAATGCGCAATGTACAAAATGACGTGGTGAATCAGGCGTGGACCAATCTGCAGGAAGCGGGGATCACCATCGATCGCAACACCCTTGCCGTGCGTATGATTAAAGAATTACGCAGTTCGCTTTCGCTCTTTGAACAAGAGGGGCTGGCATCCTTCCTGTCCCGTTGGGAAAAGCTGGATAACTTTATTAACCGTCCGGTGAAATTGCTGATTGGTGATAAAGAGATCTACGGTATTTCCCGCGGCATCGACGCACAGGGCGCGTTGCTCCTGGAGCAGAATGGCGTGATCAAACCCTGGGTGGGCGGTGAGATTTCACTGCGCAGCGCGGAATAACCCATTATGCGAAAACCCGCATGCGCCGCTCTGGCCGTCATGATGAGTTTACTGTTCTCCCCCCTCTCTCAGGCGGGCCAGGCCTGGGAGAGTTACAAAGCACGCTTCTTTACGCCGGAAGGGCGGATTGTCGATACTGGCAACGGCAATGTTTCGCATACTGAAGGCCAGGGCTTCGCCATGCTGATGGCGGTGGCTAACGACGATAAAACCACGTTCGATAAGCTCTGGAAATGGACTGACAGTACGCTGAAGAACAAAGAAAATGGTCTGTTTTACTGGCGTTATAACCCTGCCGAGTCCAACCCGATTGCTGACAAAAATAACGCCGCCGATGGCGATGTCCTGATTGCCTGGGCGCTGTTGAAAGCGGATACGCGCTGGCATGACAAACAGTACAGCGCCGCATCGGATGCGATAACGAAAGCACTCATTAGCCACACCGTGACCCGTTATGCGGGTTACCGCGTGATGCTGCCCGGCGTTCAGGGGTTTACCCTCGACGGTGAGATCGTGCTAAACCCCTCTTATTTCGTCTTCCCGGCCTGGCAGGCCTTTGCCAGTCGCAGCCATTCGCCGGTCTGGGGCAAGTTGATTCAGGATGGCCATCGCTTGCTGGCAAAAATGGGATCGGGTAAAGCCAGACTTCCCACGGACTGGGTCTCACTGGGCTCTACGGGCACGCTGTCCCCGGCCAAAGCCTGGCCGCCACGGATGAGCTACGACGCGATCCGCATTCCACTTTACCTGGCCTGGTCTGATAAGAAGAGCCCGCTGTTAACGCCGTGGCGAGCCTGGTTCGGTCAGTTCCCCCGCGAACAAACTCCCGCATGGGTAAACGTGACGACCAATGAATATGCGCCTTACATGATGGAAGGGGGGCTGCTGGCGGTACGTGATTTAACGATGGGACAGCCATCTGGAGAACCCGAGATCACTGCAAAGGATGATTACTACTCCGCAAGCCTGAAAATGCTTGTATGGCTTGCTGAGCAGTCATAACGGAACGGGTGAGCCCTCTCCCCTGGGGGAGAGGGAAATGCGGTTTACTGCGGATAAGGTACCCAGTCTCCACCGTTCAGGCGAACGTACGGTTTGTTCTGATACTGAATCACGACTGCGTTCGCGTTCTCAGAGACTTCGGCAGTTTGCGGCAGGTTACTGGTGAGCTGATCCCAGTTCACGCTGTCTTCCACAAACAGTTTGCCGTCAACCGCGCGGGCAACCAGTTCTGAAATGGCCAGATAGCTGGTTGGCTGAGCGATCTCAATCGGTGCGCCCTGATGAGGTGCCTTCATACCAAAGAATTTAATGCCTGCCGGTACGTTGGTAATAGACGGGCTAGGGATATCACGCAGACCTGACACCTGCATTCTGTCGCCTTTCAGCGCGGCGCCGTGTTCAGGTACCACAACCACCATCACTTTACGGCCCGATTTATCCAGCTCCGTAAAGAACGCGTCCAGTTCATCGAAGAATTTCTGCGCACGAACTTTATAATCTGCCGTTTTGCTCACGCCAGGGAAGTGGTTACCATCGTGAAGCGGCAGCGTGTTGTAGAACGTTGCACTGCGCGGATTACTGTCTTTTTCGATGGTCTTCAGCCAGCGTTGCAGCACGGCGGTATCGTCATAAACAGGTGAACCGTCAAAGCCCAGCAGAGTGACCGGCAGTCCGGTTTGATCCATCAGCTGTGCCTGCATACCACCCTGTTCGCGCACCTCTTTCAGGAAGTTACCGAACTGGCCGTTATGTCCCAGCATCAGATGCTGCGTGAAGCCCAGTTTTGAGAGGTTATCGAACAGATAACACTGGTTGCCGGCGGGTTGATACAGGTTCTTATGCGATGTCTGACCGCAGCTTGCACGAAGCAGGCGAATTGCCGCCGGGCCGCTGTACGAGGTGGCAGAGTTAAAGTCTTTAAACTGGATATCGAAATGGGACCACAGCGGGTGAGACATCAAACCCGCGGCATCGACGTCAGCCCAGGAGAGGGAACAGATGTTGATCACCAGCAGCTCAAACGGCTGAGCATCCGCCGGCAGGGCTTCCGGGAATTTGGTCTGACGTTTATCTTCCGCGGTATAGAAGCTGGAGAGCCAGGCGTTCAGGTTAGTGGACGTCGGCGGTGCGGTCTGCGTCGGGATATCGCCGACCACAGGCGTATCACCTGCCGTCGTGACGGTTGCCGCTGCACTTCCCCCGGTAGTGGTCACCGTGGTCGTGGGTTGACCCGCGGGCCACAGGGAGAAGTCTGGACCTGCAAGCGTTAGCACGTTCAGCCAGATCATAATGGCGACGACAAATACCGTGACGCGGATCCATTGTGACAGGAACAGCCAGGCCACCAGCAGCACAAAGACGGCACCTATCATTTGCCAGTTAATAAAGCGCTCGGTCAGGTCAAGGACATAGCTGGCGCTAAACCCTGCCACCTGCGAACCCTGACTCATAATGCTGTCCGGTCCCGGCAGCCAGGTGTCATGCCAGAACAGAGCAAAGCCGACAGGGATAGCAATCCAGTGACGCAAGCGATGCAGCCTGATATTGGGCAAAGGCATCAGCAGGAAAGCCATAAACACCAGGTTGAGCAGGGGATGGAAATTCAGATAGCCTGCCCACAGCAGACCAAACTTCACCAGAAAGTAGAAGTTCCAGCCGGAAAGGCCGCGCCAGTATTGCCAGAGCGGCGATGGTGACGAAGCGGTATAGGTAGAATTAGTCATGTTTTCGGTCTGCCTTGACGTGTGATGCCCGTGTCAGTGTTCCGGCTGGTTTTACATAGCGAGGTTTTACAAACAGCACTCTGGCCGTATCGCGGATACGGCGTATGGAATGGCGTGCATAGTAGCCAAGCGGGAAAAAGATCAGCGCACAGAATACGACCAGTTGAATGATATCGCTGATATTCATGATGGTGCGTTCTCCCCATTCTCAGTTAACAGGCGAAGGGGTTCCGGTATTCGCCGCCAGACGTGTCCGTCATGTCGGGCGTTGAGAATCGGTTTGGCATCGCTCTTCACGGTGAGCGGTTTCGCCCATTGTTCAGGCTCGAGGGCGCGCATCTGCACCAGCTCTGCACTGATAGAATTATCTTCGAACCAGATCATACGGTTCGAGAAAATATCCCCGGTTGGCAGGGGGAAGATATGGTTAAGGGCGGTATCAAGATCGTTTATCCGGCAGAAAGACAAGAACAGCACCAGGCGGTTGTCGCCGATGGTCATAATGTCTCCTGTGCGGTTCGGACGGCATAACGTGAGCGCCTGTTCAACGCGGATACCCGGTACCGGGCGCAGGGCAACCATCACCCCTTTCCCGTCTGCAGGAAGCAGCGTGTTGCTCATCATGTTGCCGACGGCGTCGCAGAAGGTATCCCATTTCTGGTATCCGCGCAGCTTCATCGGCTGCGTCATGGAGAGCAGGGTGGAGATATCTTCCGGTACGTGACGGTTGAACTGCTGACCCTGAACGCTTTCGAGAAGCGTCAGGCAGCGTGATAACGGCGCATTCCACGGAATGACCATATTGGCACCGCAGCCCAGAAGCAGGCGCTCATCCGTGGCGCGAAGGCTGGTGTTATTTTCGCGCACCACTATTTTTAAGGCGCTTCCGCGCTGGCGACGTAAGGTATGGATCTGTCGCGCCAGCGTTTCAATCTGGTTATTTTGCATGAGCGAAAAAACAATGGTTGCCGCCTGGGTTGTGCGAGCTTCATTAAAAAGCGCTTCGTTAGAATCAAACAACGACCAATTTTCCGAGAGCGCAGGTGCCCCCTCTAAAACGGCAATATGGCTCAGGATTCGTTTTTCATCGCTGCGCGGTTGCACCACGGTTTCTTCCTGCTGCGCCAGGTGCCATTCGCCCTCAATATGTTTAAGGGTGAGCTGTTGTCTGGCGCTTACGCCTTTTTCATTACACCAGAACGCAATATCGTAGAGATAGCTGTCTGCCTGGTTCCGAAGACTCGCCAGACCAAACAGGGAGCGATATTCGCCCATTAAAAGGGAAAACAGTTTGTCGTTATTACTGCCAGGATTGACTATCAATAGCGTGCAATTTTGAAATTTTGCCCATTTATTGATTTTTTCCAGCCAGGGCAGTAGTTTTTCAGCAGGGATATTTTGCAGGGCGTTATTTGAGCATTTCAGAATCACCAGATAGTGATCCGGATCAATAGAGCACTGAATGTCGCGGGACAAAAAGTATAGACTATCGGCCTCCGCAGGCATGGAAAATAATCGCACCGTCTGCGGACCACGATCGTTTTCAAGGGTGATAATTTTCTTTGGCTCTTCGCCCATGCTCACGACGGCCACGCGGGAATCCTTGCCCTGAGCGGCAATTGTCTTGTTTACCAGACTGATAGCATCTTCATTACGATCCGTATTAATCCACCAGACTCCTCCGACTGGCATGTGGCTCAATTCGTCCCATAATGACTGGATGCCAATAGAAAATATGGAGTCCACGGTGTCCCTCTTTTCGTTTAATTTCTCTGTATCTCAGTTTACTAGCGAAAGCGTAGAAATAAACCTAACATTGAAATTAAAGAACATCAGATTTAGCATGTAAATGAAATTTGATAGGGCAGGAAGCCTCGCTACTTCTGATTGTGCGATTTTACTCAAAGGGATGGAATAGAATGGATAATAACGAACCCGGCACCCCAGTCGACTCAACCCTGGGTTACACATTCCAGAACGACTTTCTGGCGCTGACGCAGGCGTTTTCATTACCTGAAATAGATTACACCGACATTTCCCAGCGGGAACAGTTGGCCGCGGCTATTAAACGTTGGCCGCTATTAGCTGAATTTGCCCAACAACAATAAGGGAGCCATTGATGGCCATACTAGGATTACAGGGCGTCCGTGGTGGAGTAGGTACAACATCCGTTACCGCGGCGCTGGCGTGGTCATTACAGCTTTTAGGTGAATCGGTATTGGTGATTGACGCCTGTGCCGATAATTTGCTGCGCATGTCGTTTAATGTCGACTTTACGCGTACAGAGGGTTGGGCTCGCGCGCTGCTTGATGATAAAGACTGGCGCGATGCGGGTATGCGTTATACCTCGCAGCTTGATTTACTGCCCTTTGGCCAATTGACCACTACCGAGCGTGAAAATGAAGCTGCCTATCAGCGTCTGTTTTCCCAGTTCACCGTCGCGCTGCAGGAGCTGAAAGAAAAAGGCCATTATAAGTGGATCCTTCTGGATCTGCCGCACGGCGCCGGCACGCTGACCCGACAACTTATGGCGCAGTGCGATCGCGTGCTGTCGATTGTGAACGTCGACGCGAATTGCCATATCCGTCTGCATCAGCAAGGGTTGCCTGAAAATGGTCATATCCTGATTAACGATTTACGTATTGGCAGCCAGATCCAGGACGATCTGTATCAGGTTTGGCTGCAAAGCCAGCGCCGTCTGCTGCCGATTGTTATCCATCGTGATGAGGGCATGGCGGAATGCCTTGCCTCCAAACAGCCACTCGGTGAATACCGCAGCGATTCCCTGGCGGCAGAAGAGATCCTGACGCTGGCGAACTGGTGTCTGCTGCACTTTGCCAAAGGGGCAGAGCCTGCAGGGAGTTCTGTATGAGCCGTCTCGCCAGCTGGTTACTCATCCCGCCGGTCAGTTCGCGTCTGAGCGAACATTACCGGCATTTTCGCCGGCACGGAGCTTCGGCATTCAGCGCCGCGCTCGGCTGCTTCTGGATGATTCTGGCCTGGACGTTCATTCCCCTTGAACACCCGCGCTGGCAGCGCATTCGTGCGCAGCACAGTGAGTTATATCCGCATATTCATCCCGACCGCCCGCGACCGTTGGACCCGGCGCGTTATATCATTCAGGCTATCTGGCTGGTGGCCACGTCGTCCCGCTCAGAAAACAAAGCGCCGCGCTGGCGCAGCTTCTCCCGCGTGCAACATTTACGTGAGCGCTATCATCAGTGGCTGGACAGTTTGCCTGACCGCGTGGGTGACAAGACCAGCCATCTGGATAACCATAAAGAGCTCGGGCATCTGCACCCGGGCTTGCGGCGTTTTATACTCGGCGTAATCGTCGTTTTCTCGCTCATTCTGGCCCTGGTCTGTATTACGCAGCCCTTTAACCCTCTGGCGCAGTTCACCTTCCTGATCCTGCTGTGGGGCGTGGCATTGCTGGTGCGCCGTATCCCGGGACGCTTCTCCGCCCTGATGCTGATTGTGCTGTCACTGACCGTCTCCTGTCGCTACATCTGGTGGCGTTACACCTCAACGCTCAACTGGGATGACCCGGTCAGCCTGGTGTGCGGTCTGGTTCTGCTGTTTGCGGAAACGTACGCCTGGGTTGTACTGGTGCTGGGGTATTTCCAGGTCATCTGGCCGCTCAACCGTCAGCCGGTTCCGCTGCCAAAAGACACGTCACAATGGCCGTCTGTCGATCTCTTCGTGCCGACCTACAACGAAGACCTGAGCGTGGTAAAAAACACGATTTACGCCGCGCTGGGCATCGACTGGCCGAAAGATAAACTCAAAATCTGGGTCCTGGATGACGGCGGCCGCCCGGCGTTCCGCCAGTTCGCGGAAGAGGTGGGTGTCGAGTACATCGCCCGTACCACGCATGAACACGCCAAGGCCGGGAACATCAACAACGCCCTCAAGTATGCCAAAGGTGAGTTTGTCTCAATCTTTGACTGCGACCACGTGCCGACGCGCTCGTTCCTGCAGATGACGATGGGCTGGTTCCTGAAGGAGAAAGAGCTGGCGATGATGCAGACGCCGCACCACTTCTTCTCGCCAGATCCATTTGAACGTAACCTTGGCCGTTTCCGTAAAACCCCTAACGAAGGCACGCTGTTCTATGGCCTGGTGCAGGACGGGAACGACATGTGGGATGCGACCTTCTTCTGCGGTTCCTGTGCGGTTATTCGTCGTAAACCGCTGGATGAGATCGGTGGCATTGCCGTCGAAACGGTCACCGAAGATGCGCATACCTCGCTGCGCCTGCACCGTCGGGGCTACACCTCCGCGTATATGCGTATTCCGCAGGCCGCGGGTCTGGCAACGGAATCTCTCTCGGCGCACATCGGCCAGCGTATTCGCTGGGCGCGCGGCATGGTGCAGATTTTCCGTCTCGATAACCCCCTGATTGGGAAAGGGCTGAAACTCGCGCAGCGTCTGTGCTACGTCAACGCCATGTTCCACTTCCTGTCCGGTATCCCGCGCCTCATCTTCCTGACCGCGCCGCTGGCGTTCCTGCTTCTTCACGCCTATATCATCTACGCGCCTGCGCTGATGATTGCGCTGTTTGTTCTGCCGCACATGATCCACGCGAGCCTGACGAACTCGAAGATTCAGGGTAAATACCGCCATTCGTTCTGGAGTGAAATCTACGAAACGGTGCTGGCCTGGTACATCGCGCCGCCGACGATGGTGGCGCTGATCAACCCGCACAAAGGTAAATTCAACGTCACCGCGAAGGGCGGTCTGGTGGAAGAGGAGTATGTCGACTGGGTCATCTCGCGGCCGTACATCTTCCTGGTGTTGCTGAATATCGTGGGCGTGATTGCCGGTATCTGGCGCTACTTCTACGGCCCGGAAAACGAGATCCTGACCGTGTTCGTGAGCATGGCATGGGTGTTCTACAACCTGATTATCCTCGGCGGCGCGGTTGCGGTGTCGGTGGAGAGCAAACAGGTCCGCCGTGCGCATCGCGTGGAAATCTGCATGCCTGCGGCAATCGCCCGTGAAGATGGTCACCTCTTCTCCTGTACCGTGCACGACTTCTCAGACGGTGGTCTGGGGATAAAAATCAACGGTCAGGCGAAGGTGCTGGAAGGGCAGAAGGTTAACCTGCTGCTGAAGCGCGGCCAGCAGGAGTACGTCTTCCCGACGCAGGTGGTGCGTGTAGCCGGTAATGAAGTCGGTCTGCAACTGATGCCGCTGACGAAAAAGCAACATATTGATTTTGTGCAGTGTACGTTTGCCCGCGCGGACACGTGGGCTCTCTGGCAGGACAGCTTCCCGGAAGATAAACCTCTGGAAAGCCTGCTGGATATTCTGAAGCTGGGGTTCCGTGGCTATCGTCACCTTGCAGAATTTGCCCCGTCGTCGGTGAAATTAATTTTCCGGTCCCTTACTTCGCTGGTTTCCTGGATCGTATCGTTCGTTCCTCGTCGTCCCGAGCGGGATGAGGCGAAGCAGGCGGACCCGGTTATGGCTCAACAATGATGATAACGCGATGAAAACTAAACTTTCCTGGTTATGTGCAGTGGCAATGGGGGTAAGTGCGCTCCCCACAACGATGGCTAACGCAGCACCCGATAACGCAGCGGCAACGCCTGCTCCGACGGTACCTGTGGTCGCCCAGGCGACCGATCCGGTTATCACCGCGGCACCCGGTCAAACGGAAAACGTCATTCCGAACCAGCCTACGGACGGCAACACCCTGCCGGCAGACAGCAATGTCGTCGGTCAGGTGATGCCGGGCGTACAGGGAGCAAACGCGCCTATTGTCGCGGAAGATGCCCCGTCACGGGACGTGAAGCTGAGCTTTGCGCAGATTGCGCCGCCGCCGGGCAGCATGGTGCTGCGCGGTATTAACCCTAACGGCGGCATTGAGTTCGGTATGCGCAGCGATGAGGTGGTCTCTCACGCCATGCTGAACCTTGAATACACGCCATCACCGTCGCTGTTGCCGGTACAGTCTCAGCTGAAGGTTTACCTGAATGATGAGCTGATGGACGTCCTGCCCGTCACGAAAGAGCAACTGGGTAAGAAAACACAGGCCCAGGTGCCAATTAACCCCCTTTTCATCACCGACTTTAACCGCATACGTCTGGAGTTTGTCGGTCACTACCGTGACGTCTGTGAGAACCCTGCCAGCAATACCCTGTGGGTAGACGTAGGACGCAACTCTTCGCTGCAGATGACCTACCAGTCGCTGGCGCTGAAAAACGACCTCTCGTCGTTCCCGGTTCCGTTCTTTGATCCGCGTGATAATCGTCAGTTAGTGCTGCCAATGGTATTTGCGGCGTCTCCGGACGTCACCGAGCAGCTGGCGGCCACCATTGTGGCATCGTGGTTTGGTTCACGTTCTGGCTGGCGCGGGCAGAACTTCCCGGTGATGTACGACAAAATGCCGGACAGAAACGCGATCGTGTTTGCGACCAACGCGAAACGTCCTGCCTTCCTGCGCGATCACCCGGACGTAAACGCGCCGACCATTGAGATGATGAGCCACCCGGATAACCCGTACGTGAAGCTGCTGGTGGTCTTCGGGCGTGATGATAAAGACCTGGTGCAGGCGGCCAAGGGCATTGCCCAGGGTAACGTTCTGTTCCGTGGAAACAGCGTGGTGGTGGATGAGGTTAAACCGCTGCTGCCGCGTAAACCTTATGATGCACCAAACTGGGTGCGTACTGACCGAGCCGTCACGTTTGGCGAACTGAAAACGTATGAAGAACAGCTGCAGGCGACGGGGCTTGAGCCAGCCCCGATTAGTCTGTCACTGAATCTGCCGCCAGACCTGTACCTGCTGCGCACCAACGGTATTGATATCAATCTGAGCTACCGTTACACCGCGCCGGCAACCAAAGACAGTTCACGCATGGATATCAGCCTGAACAACCAGTTCCTGCAATCTTTCAGTCTGACAAGCACGCAGGATACTAACCGACTGATGCTCCGTCTGCCGGTGTTGCAGGGGCTGCTGGACGGGAAAACGGACGTCTCTATTCCGGCGCTGAAGCTTGGGGCGATCAACCAGCTGCGCTTTGATTTCCAATACATGAACCCGATGCCCGGCGGCTCAGTGGATAACTGCATCACCTTCCAGCAAGTACAGAACCACGTTGTGATTGGTGATGAGTCAACCATCGACTTCTCGAAGTATTATCACTTCCTTGCCATGCCGGACCTGCGTGCATTTGCCAATGCCAGCTTCCCGTTCAGCCGTATGGCCGATCTCTCTGAATCCATTGTCGTCATGCCAAAAGCGCCAAATGAGGGCCAGGTGACGACCCTGCTGGACACCATGGCGTCCGTGGGTGCGCAGACCGGATTACCGGCAATTAATGTCACGTTGACTGACGATGGTAGCCAGATCCAGAACAAAGACGCGGACATCATGGTGATCGGTAACATCCCGGATAAGCTGAAGGATGACAAGCGTATCGATCTGCTGGTCAAAGCAGCGCAGTCCTGGGTTAACACGCCACTGCGTCAGACCGAGTTCCCGAGCATTATGCCGGATATCAACGATCGTCAGGCCAGCGTGCAGACAACCGTTACGTCTCAGGGGCCAATGGCCGCGGTGGTTGGCTTCCAGTCACCTTACAACGAGCAGCGTAGCGTAGTGGCGCTCCTGGCGGACAGCCCGCGTGGGTATGCGTTACTCAACAGCGCGATGAACGACAGCGGCAAACGTGCCGCGATGTATGGTTCGGTGGCGGTGATCCGCGAGTCTGGGGTCAATAGCCTGCGCGTGGGCGATGTGTACTACGTGGGCCATCTGCCGTGGTTCGAGCGTCTGTGGTATGCGCTGGCTAACCATCCGGTTCTGCTGGCTATCCTGGCCGCCGTCAGCGTGGTGTTGCTGGCGTGGGTGCTGTGGCGTCTGCTGCGTATCATCAGCCGTCGTCGCCTTAACCCGGATGAGTAACAGGTGATGAAAGCGTTTCGCTGGTGTGTGTTAGCAGCGTTGATGCTGGCGGCGATCCCTCTTCGCGCCGCCTGCACCTGGCCTGCCTGGGAGCAGTTTAAAAAGGATTACATCAGTGAGAGCGGGCGTGTCATTGATCCCAGCGACACGCGCAAAATCACCACGTCGGAAGGGCAAAGCTATGCGTTGTTCTTTGCCCTGGCCGCGAACGATCGCAAAGCCTTTGATCAATTGCTGACGTGGACGCGCGACAACCTGGCCGGGGGCAATCTGAACGATAATTTGCCCGCCTGGCTATGGGGTCAGAAAGACCACGACAACTGGGCGATAATCGATACCAACTCCGCCTCGGATGCCGATGTCTGGATTGCCTGGTCACTGCTTGAGGCGGGCCGGCTGTGGAAACATCCGGACTATACCCGCACGGGTAAGGCGCTCCTTAAACGCATTGCCCATGAGGAAGTGGTGAAAGTACCGGGACTCGGCTCCATGCTGCTGCCCGGGAAGGTCGGTTTTGCCGAGGAGAAAGCCTGGCGCTTTAACCCCAGCTATCTTCCTCCGCAGATAGCGAGCTATTTCACGCGCTTTGGTGCCCCGTGGACGACCCTTCGTGAAACCAACCTGCGCTTGTTGCTGGAAACGGCGCCAAAGGGGTTTTCGCCGGACTGGGTGCAGTATCAAAAAAACAGAGGCTGGCATTTGCAGCAGGATAAATCGCTGGTGGGCGGCTACGACGCCATCCGCGTCTACCTCTGGGTCGGAATGATGAGTGACAAAGACGCCCAGAAAGCCCGGTTGCTTACGCGCTTCCGGCCGATGGCGACAATGACCACGAAACACGGTGTACCGCCGGAAAAAGTGGATGTGGCGAGCGGGAAGCCTGCGGGCAAGGGGCCGGTCGGCTTTTCCGCTGCGATGCTGCCTTTTTTACAGCAGCGTGATGCGCAGGCGGTACAGCGCCAGCGCGTTGCAGATAATTTTCCCGATAATAATGCCTATTACAGCTACGTACTGACTCTCTTCGGGCAAGGATGGGATCAGCATCGTTTTCGCTTCACCGCTCAAGGTGAATTAATACCGGACTGGGGCCAGGAATGCGCAACTTCACAGTAAATCTTCTCAGTTTATCGCTTAGCCTGGCACTGATGCCGCTGGCTCAGGCCGCTAACTCCCCGCAGCAGCAACAGCTGCTGCAACAGGTGCGGCTGGGTGAATCGACGCAGCGTGAGGATTTGGTTCGTCAGTCGCTCTACCGCCTTGAGCTGATTGACCCGAACAACCCCGACGTCATTGCGGCGCGCTTTCGTTACCTGCTTCGTCAGGGTGATAACGCCGGTGCGCAAAAAGAGCTGGATCGTCTGAAAGGGATCGCGCCGGGCTCCAGTGCGTATCAGTCCTCGCGCAATACGATGCTGCTTTCTACGCCTGAAGGCCGTCAGCAGTTACAGCAGGCCCGGTTACTGGCTACAACGGGTCATACTCAGGAGGCCATTGCGGCCTATGACAAGCTTTTTGACGGTAATCCGCCGGGCGGTGACGTGGCGACGGAATACTGGAATGTTGTGGCGAAAGATCCTGCCCGCCGTAGCGTCGCCATTAACCAGCTGAAGAAAATTAACGCCAGCAGCCCGGGCAATACGCAGCTGCAGGGCACGCTGGCCCAGCTCCTGTTCCAGACCGGTCGTCGTGATGAAGGCTTTGCGGTGTTGCAGGAGATGGCCAAATCCAGCAATGGCCGCAGCCAGGCATCTGATATGTGGTATGAGCAGATCAAAGATCAGCCTGTCAGCAACGCCAGCGTCAGCGCGCTGCAAAAATACCTGAGCGTCTTCAGCGACGGCGACAGCGTAGCGGCGGCACGTACCCAACTTGATACGCAGCAAAAACAGCTCGCCGATCCAACCTTCCGTGCGAAAGCACAAGGGCTGGCGGCGGTGGATGCCGGGCAGGGCGATAAGGCGGTGGCGGATCTGCAAAAAGCGGTCAGCGCAAATCATGCCGACAGCGAAGCCGTGGGCGCGCTTGGACAGGCGTACTCTCAGAAAGGCGATCGCGCCCGTGCGGTGGCGCAGTTTGAAAAAGCGATCGCCCTCGATCCGCAGAGCGATAACCGCGGTAAATGGGACAGTTTGCTGAAAGTTAACCGCTACTGGCTGCTGATCCAGCAGGGTGATACCGCCCTGAAAGCGAACAATACGGCGCAGGCGGAACGTTATTACCAGCAGGCGCGTGCCCTCGACAATACCGACAGTTATGCGGTGCTGGGGCTGGGAGATGCCGCGGCGGCGCGTAAAGACACGGCTGCGGCAGAACGTTATTACCGTCAGGCGCTGCGTATGGACAGCGGTAACAGCAATGCCGTTCGTGGCCTTGCCAATGTTTATCGTGCGCAGTCACCGGAAAAGGCCTCGCAGTTTATCCAGTCGCTCTCTGCCAGCCAGCGCCGAAGCATTGATGACATTGAACGCAGCCTGACCAACGAGCAGCTGTCAGCCCAGGCGGAACAGCTGGAAAACCAGGGCCAATACGCTCAGGCGGCGGAAATTCAGCGTCGTCGTCTGGCACTCTCTCCGGGCGACGTCTGGATAACCTACCGTCTGTCGCGCGATCTCTATAGCGCGGGCCAGCGCAGCCAGGCGGATAACCTGATGCGCCAGCTTGCCAGCCAGAAACCGTCCGATCCGGAACAGGTGTATGCCAGTGGGCTGTATCTCTCCGGAAACGATCAGGACCGGGCCGCGCTCACGCATCTGGAGACGCTTCCGCGCAGCCAGTGGAACGCCAATATTAAGGAGCTTGCCGACCGCCTGCAGAGTAACCAGACGCTGGAAACGGCAAACCGACTGCGCGACAGCGGCAAAGAGCAGGAGGCGGAAAACCTCCTTCGCCAGCAGCCGTCCTCTACCCGTATCGACTTAACCCTTGCGGACTGGGCGCAGCAGCGTGGCGATCTGGAGGCCGCGAAAACGGCTTATAACACCGTGCTGGAGCGTGAACCGCAGAACGAAGATGCGATCCTCGGTCTGACCGAAGTGTATAGCGCCCAGGGCAACAAAGAGGCAGCCCGTGCCGCGCTGGCAAAACTGCCTGCCGCGCAAAACGGAGAGCCGCTGTCGCTCAATATGCAGCGCCGGATCGCGATGGCGCAGGCAGGCCTTGGGGATTCCGCCGCCGCAGAGCAGACGTTCAGCAAGATTATTCCTCAGGCGAAATCACAGCCTGCATCTATGGAAAACGCGCTGGTATTACGTGATGCCGCCCGTTTCCAGACGCAAAATGGTCAGCCTCAGCAGGCACTGGAAACGTATAAAGATGCGATGGTGTCGTCAGGTGTTACGACGACACGTCCGGCTGACAATGACAGCTTTACCCGCCTGACGCGTAACGACGAAAAAGACGACTGGCTGAAACGCGGCGTGCGTAGCGACGCCGGTGATTTGTACCGTCAGCAGGATGTTAACGTCACGCTGCAGCATGATTACTGGGGCTCCAGCGGCACCGGCGGCTATTCCGATCTTAAAGCGCATACCACCATGTTACAGGCGGATGCACCACTGGCGGATGGCCGTATGTTCCTGCGTAGCGATTTGGTCAATATGGATGCCGGGTCCTTTTCCACCGATAACGGTACCTACGATCCGAAATGGGGCACTTGTGCCGAAACGCCGTGTAGTGGCAACACGCATCAGTCAGCAAATGGCGCGAGTATTGCCGTGGGCTGGCAGAATAAAACCTGGGCGTGGGATATTGGTACCACGCCGATGGGCTTTGACGTTGTCGACGTGGTCGGTGGTGTAAGCTACAGCAGTGACCTGGGGCCAATCGGTTATACCGTTAACGCCCATCGTCGCCCGATCTCCAGCTCTCTGCTCGCCTTTGCCGGGCAAAAAGATACCAACACCGGCACCACCTGGGGCGGCGTGCGCGCAACCGGCGGTGGCGCGAGCATCAGTTATGACAAAGGTGAGGCGCACGGCGTCTGGTCGAGCCTGAATGCGGAAACGCTGACGGGTAAAAATGTGGAAGATAACTGGCGCGTCCGCTGGATGACCGGTTACTACTACAAGCTCATCAATAAAAACAATGAGCGTCTGACCGTCGGCGTGAGCAACATGCTCTGGCACTACGATAAAGATCTGAGCGGTTATACCCTGGGTCAGGGCGGTTATTACAGCCCGCAGGAGTATGTCTCCTTCGCGTTGCCTGTCACCTGGCGTAAACGTACCGAGAACTGGTCCTGGGAGCTGGGCGGATCGGTGTCATGGTCTCATTCTAAAACTAACGACGTGATGCGCTATCCCATTCAGGGACTGATTCCGACCGATGAGCCCGGTCGCTACACCGACAGAGGCGAAATGGAAACCGGCAGCAGCTCCTCAGGCACGGGTTATACCGCACGGGCCATTATCGAGCGCCGGGTCACGTCCAACTGGTTTGTGGGCCTCGGTGTGGATATTCAGGAAGCAAAAGATTATACCCCAAGCCACGCACTGCTTTATGTACGCTACTCTGCTGCAGGCTGGCAGGGCGATATGGACTTACCGCCGCAGCCGCTGATCCCTTACGCGGACTGGTAATCGGATTTAACTTAATCCATTTGTAAGTCTCTCTTAAAAGTACAGCAATCGGGTATACTCAGGCGCACCAGGTTTACACCCTGGTGCGCCCTGCGCTTCGAGTTTTGTGGAGAGTCATTTTGCGTGTCAGCCGTTCCTTAACTATCAAACAGATGGCGATGGTTTCTGCCGTCACAATGCTGTTTGTACTCCTTTTTTGCGTAATTTTGCTGTTTCATTCCGTACAGCAGAATCGCTATAACACGGCTTCGCAATTAGAAAGTATTGCCCGCTCGGTGCGTGGCCCGCTCTCTGCCTCTATTTTGAAAGGGGATATTCCCGAAGCGGAAACCATTTTAAAACGCATTCAGCCTGCCGGTGTCGTGAGCCGCGCAGACGTGGTGTTACCCAATCAGTTTCAGGCGCTGCGGATGAGTTTTATCCCCGAGCGCCCCGTCCCCATGATGGTGATGCGACTGTTTGAACTGCCGGTGCAGATTTCGCTGCCGGTCTATTCGCTTGAGCGTCCCGCGAATCCACAGCCGTTGGCCTACCTTGTTCTGCAGGCAGACTCGTACCGCATGTACAAGTTCGTCATGAGCTGGGTTGTCACGTTAGTGACCACTTGCTTACTTATGACGCTTATTCTGAGCGTGGCGCTGACCTGGTGTATTAACCGTCTGATTGTGCATCCGCTACGCCGGATTGCCCGGGAGTTGAACACGCTTTCACCGCAGGACCAGGTGGGGCATCAGCTTCCGCTGCCGCGTCTTCATCATGATGACGAGATTGGTATGCTGGTACGCAGCTATAACCTCAACCAGCAGCGGATGCAGCGCCAGCAGGATGAGCTGAACAGCAGCGCCACGCGCTTCCCGGTCTCGGAGCTGCCCAATAAAGCCTTCCTGATGGCAATGCTGGAACAGACTGTTGCCCGCCAGCAAACCACCGCGCTGATGGTGATCGCCTGTGAAACCCTGCAGGACACCGCCGGCGTGCTCAAAGAGAACCAGCGTGAAATGCTGCTCCTGACGCTGGTGGAGAAAGTGAAGTCCGTGCTGGCCCCGCGCATGGTGCTGACCCAGGTCAGCGGGTATGACCTGGTGGTGATTGCCAACGGCGTGAAAGAGCCGTGGCATGCGATCACATTAGGTCAGCAAGTACTCACTGTCATTAATGAGCGGCTGCCCATTCAGGGCATCCAGCTTCGTCCAAGCGCCAGTATCGGTATTGCGATGTACTACGGTGACTTAACGGCGGAACAGCTTTACCGTCGTGCTTTCTCGGCGGCGTTTACCGCCCGGCGCAAAGGGAAAAATCAGATCCAGTTCTTCGACCCGGAACAGATGGAAAGGGCGCAGCAGCGCCTGACGGAAGAGAGCGACATTTTGACCGCGCTGGATAACCGTCAGTTTGCCCTCTGGCTCCAGCCACAGGTGAATTTGCTGACGGGCGAGGTGATCAGCGCGGAAGCGCTGCTGCGCCTGCAGCAGCCGGATGGTTCATGGGAATTGCCGGAAGGGCTCATTGAGCGCATCGAATCCTGTGGCCTGATGGTCACCGTCGGTTACTGGGTGCTGGAGGAGTCGTGCCGACAGCTTGCTGCCTGGCAGGAACGAGGCGTGACGCTCCCGCTGTCGGTCAACTTGTCCGCCCTGCAGCTGATGCATCCGACCATGGTGTCTGAGATGCTGGAGCTTATCCATCGTTACCGGATCAAGCCTGATACGCTGACGCTGGAAGTCACGGAAAGCCGGCGTATTGACGATCCTAATGAGGCGGTCGCGATTCTGAAACCGCTGCGTAATGCCGGTATACGCATCGCGCTGGACGATTTCGGTATGGGCTATGCCGGGCTGCGTCAGCTCCAGCATATGAAAACCCTGCCGGTGGATGTGCTGAAAATCGACAAAGCCTTTGTTGAAGGGTTGCCGGAAGACAGCAGCATGGTCCAGGCCATTATCCAACTGGCCCGCAGCCTGAAACTGCAGCTGATTGCCGAAGGGATTGAGACAGACGCGCAGCGCACCTGGCTGGCTGAAGCGGGCGTGGAGGGCGGACAGGGCTTCCTGTTTGCACCGGCTGTTCCGTCGGATGTCTTTGAACAACGCTACCTTTCCGGTGGGGACAATAGCGCAAACGTGTAATTTTGTTGCTGGCTTGTGCGAGCCAGCTCAAAGTTCTTAACATTTGTGTTTCAAATTTGAACTGGGTTTATTTCTGTCCTGTTATACGGGTGTTATTTTAGAGCCGCAGGTTAACCATAACCTTACAAAGCCTGTGGTTTTTCTTCCCAAGGACACCCTATGAAAACCTCACTCTTCAAAAGTCTCTATTTTCAGGTCCTGACAGCCATCGCAATCGGTATTTTGCTTGGTCACTATTACCCTGAACTTGGCGCACAAATGAAACCGCTTGGCGACGCATTCGTTAAGCTCATCAAAATGGTCATCGCCCCGGTGATCTTCTGTACCGTCGTGACGGGCATCGCTGGCATGGAAAGCATGAAGGCGGTAGGCCGTACCGGTGCAGTGGCGCTTCTCTATTTCGAAGTGGTCAGTACCCTTGCGCTGATTATTGGTCTTATCATCGTGAACGTGGTGCAGCCCGGCGCGGGGATGAACGTTGACCCGTCGACGCTGGATGCCAAAGCGGTCGCGGTGTATGCCGATCAGGCGAAAGACCAGGGGGTAGTGGCCTTCCTGCTGGACGTTATCCCAGGCAGCGTCATTGGTGCATTTGCCAGCGGCAACATTCTGCAGGTGCTGCTGTTTGCCGTCATGTTTGGCTTTGCCCTGCACCGTCTGGGCAACAAAGGCCAGCTGATCTTTAACGTCATCGAAAGCTTCTCGCAGGTCATCTTCGGCATCATCAATATGATCATGCGCCTGGCGCCTATTGGGGCCTTCGGTGCGATGGCATTCACCATCGGTAAGTATGGCGTGGGTACCCTGGTGCAGCTGGGCCAGCTCATCATCTGCTTCTATATCACCTGTATTCTGTTCGTGGTGGTGGTGCTGGGCTCAATCGCCCGCGCGGCAGGGTTCAGCATTTTCAAATTTATCCGTTATATCCGCGAAGAGCTGCTGATTGTTCTGGGGACCTCTTCATCAGAATCGGCCCTGCCGCGCATGCTCGATAAGATGGAAAAGCTGGGCTGCCGTAAATCGGTGGTGGGGCTGGTCATCCCGACGGGCTACTCCTTCAACCTTGATGGCACCTCGATATACCTGACAATGGCGGCCGTGTTTATCGCTCAGGCGACCAATAGCCATATGGACATTTTCCATCAGGTTACCCTGCTGGTGGTGCTCCTGCTCTCGTCTAAAGGGGCCGCAGGTGTTACTGGCAGTGGCTTTATCGTGCTGGCGGCCACCATTTCCGCGGTCGGACACCTGCCGGTGGCGGGGCTGGCGCTGATTCTCGGTATTGACCGCTTTATGTCTGAAGCCCGTGCCTTAACCAACCTCGTAGGTAACGGTGTGGCAACGGTAGTCGTGGCAAAATGGGTGAAAGAGCTGGATCACAAAAAGCTCGACGATACGTTAAATAATCGCCAGTCAGACAGCAAAACTCCTGGTTTATCCTCTTAATATTGTCACAAATGCCCGCATTCCCTTGTCGGGATGCGGGCTCCTGCGCATAATAACTGTTCGTACCTGTCATAATTCGACAAGATTTTTTTTGGGTATATTTCACTTCTGACCGTGACGTTTTGTAGAACACGCGGTCTAATCGACGTGTTTTCATCGTCATCTTTTAGAGTGAAACGCGTCGCGAGACACTCTCTTTAACCAGGAATGTTGATCAGGGGTTCACATGCAGGGCACAAAAATTCGACTCTTAACCGGCGGTTTGCTGATGATGGCAGCAGCCAGTTATGTGCAGGCAGATGCGCTCCAGCCAGACCCGGCCTGGCAACAAGGGACACTAGCGAACGGTTTTCAGTGGCAGGTTTTAGCCACCCCACAACGTCCGAGTGACCGTGTTGAAATCCGTCTGTCTGTTAATACCGGCTCCCTCACGGAAAGCACTCAGCAAACCGGTTTTAGCCATTTTATTCCCCGACTGGCGCTCACGCAGAGCGGCAGTTTACAAGCAGTTCAGGTGCGTTCGCTCTGGCAACAGGCCATTGATCCGAAACGCCCGCTTCCTCCGGCTGTGGTCTCGTATGACTACACCATGTTCAACCTGAGCCTGCCAAATAACCGTAACGACCTGCTCAAAGAAGCCCTTACGTATCTCGCCGATGCGTCGGGCAATCTGGCGATTACGCCGGAAACTGTTAACTATGCGCTGAGCAACAGTGACATGGTTGCCACCTGGCCTGTGGACACCAAAGAGGGCTGGTGGCGTTACCGCCTGAAGGGTTCAACGCTGCTTGGGCATGACCCGGCCGAGCCGCTGAAACAGCCGGTGGACGCTGAGCAGGTAAAATCGTTCTACCAGAAATGGTACACCCCGGACGCGATGACGCTTATCGTGGTGGGGAATGTGGACAGCCGTGCGGTGGTGGAGCAGATCAACAAAGCGTTTGGCGAACTGAAAGGCAAACGCGAAACACCGGCCCCTGTCCCAACGCTCTCTCCGCTGCGCGCAGAGCCTGTCAGCATTATGACGGATACCGTTCGTCAGGACCGCCTCTCCGTCATGTGGGATAACGCCTGGCAGCCAATCCGTGAGTCAGCGGCGCTGCTGCGCTACTGGCGTGCCGATCTGGCACGTGAAGCGCTGTTCTGGCACGTTCAGCAGACGCTCAGCAAGAATAACGTGAAGAATATCGGTCTCGGCTTTGACTGCCGCGTGCTGTTCCAGCGTGCACAGTGTGCCATTAACGTTGAATCGCCGGGTGATAAGCTGAATGCGAATCTGGGCGTGGTGGCAAAAGAGCTGGCAAAAGTGCGCAAAGAGGGTCTGTCGGAAGAAGAGTTCAATGCACTGGTCGCGCAGAAAAAACTTGAGCTGCAGAAGCTGTTTGCAACGTATGCCCGCGCCGATACCGACATTCTGATCAGCCAGCGTATTCGTTCACTGCAGAATCAGGTGGTGGATATCGCGCCGGAGCAGTACCAGAAGCTTCGTCAGGACTTCCTGGAGGGGTTGACCGTCGATATGTTGAATCAGGACTTACGTCAGCAGCTGTCGCAGGAAATGGCGTTGATTCTTCTGCAGCCGAAAGGCGAGCCGGAATATGACATGAAGGAACTTCAGTCGACCTGGAATACCATTATGGCCTCCGCGCCGCAGCCATCGCAGGCTGCTACGGCAGATGATTTGCACCAGGACGCAACGGATATCCCGCAGGGGCAGTAATGCCCCTCATCCAGAACCCTCTCCCTGTCGGAGAGGGTTTTGTTTTTACTGTGGCATTGCCTCACGCGGAATAATTGCCCCGCGATACTGGATCACGGTGCTCGCCGTCAGGTGTCCACGCTGGGCCGCCGCTTCAGGCGTCCCGCCCGTCAGACGCACCGCCAGATAGCCCGCACTGAATGAATCACCCGCCGCCGTCGTATCAATCACTTTCTCTTTCGGCAACGTCACCGCAGGGACGTCGATGACGGCTTCACCTGCGATGGCGACCAGACACGAATCAGCCCCGCGCTTAATCACCACTTCACTTACGCCGGCGGCCTGCGTACGCGCAATCACCTCATCAACGGGTTTCTCACCCCACAGCGCATCTTCATCATCGAGCGTCAGGAAGGCGATATCGGTGCATTGCAGTATCTGCTGATAAACCTGCTGCGTCTCTTCACGGCTGGCCCACAGGCGCGGACGGTAGTTATTATCGAAAATAACCTTGCCGCCATTGGCGCGGCATTCACGCAGTAACGACAGCAGCTTTTCACGGCTGGCTGAGCTTAAAATAGCCAGGCTAATCCCGCTCAGATAAAGATAATCAAAGGTGGCTAACGCTTCGCAGATGGCAGCCGCATCGTCGCTCTCCAGCCAGAATTTGGCCGCGGCTTCGTTACGCCAGTAGTAGAAGGTCCGCTCGCCGGTATCGTCGGTTTCAATGTAGTAAAGCCCCGGCAGGCGGTTTTCCATACGCTGTATCAGCGAGGTGTCCACCTGCTCACTCTGCCAGGCTTCCAGCATTTGCTGGCTGAAACTGTCCGTCCCCAGGGCGGTGACGTAGTTCACGGTAAGGGCCTCAGGGGCAACCTGACGGGCAATATAAACGGAGGTGTTTAACGTATCGCCACCAAAACCGCGGCTGACTTCCGCGCCTTTTTGTGACAGCTCAATCATGCATTCGCCAATCACGGCAATTTTCTTGGTCATAGTCGTGAACCTGAACAGAGTAATTTTCGGTAGTGTGCGCTGAGTGAATTATGCGGTCAACTATATTAAAACGACGTTCCATTATTTTATTTGAGCCAGCGCGTGTTCCTGTTAATTTCTGCCCGCTTAATTTCATTTTCCCGGTGAATTGAACATAAAGTTCTCAATTGCCGGGCCGATAACCCTTTGACGAGTCCAGAAAGGCCATCCAACAACAGGACATCTGAAATGAAGTCAGAGCAGGTTATCCAGCGGCTGAGCACTACGCCTGAGGCAAGTATTGAGAACTTGCAGGAGCATCGCTACTGGCTGCAATGTGAGCGTGCGTACACCTATCAGCCGATCTACCGAACGGACGGTCGACTGATGGCTATTGAAATTTTGACCGTCGTGACGCACCCGTCAAACCCCTCACAGCGTATCGCACCGGACCGCTATTTTGCCGAAGTTGCCGTGCGCCAGCGCCTGGATGTGCTGGAAGAACAGCTCCGTATGCTGGCAACCAAACAGGCCTTTTTCGAACAGCACGCCATCCTCGCCTCGGTCAACGTCGATGGACCCACCCTGCTGGCGCTGCGCCAGAACGCGAAATTACAGGAGCTGATCGCCTCCTTACCGTGGATGCGCTTTGAGCTGGTGGAGCATGTTCGTCTGCCACAGGACTCATCATTTGCCTCGATGTGCGAATTCGGCCCGCTGTGGCTGGATGACTTTGGCACCGGGATGGCGAACTTCTCTGCCCTCAGCGAAGTGCGTTACGACTACATTAAAGTGGCCCGCGACCTGTTCATTATGCTGCGCCAGACCCCGGAAGGGCGGAACCTGTTTACGCTCTTATTACAGCTGATGAACCGCTACTGCCAGGGCGTGATAGTGGAAGGCGTGGAAACGCTGGATGAGTGGCGTGATGTGCAAAATTCTCCCGCGGCGGCGGCACAAGGCTATTTCCTCTCTCGTCCGGTCCCAATGGATACCCTCGATTCCGTGATAACGATCCTCTGATCTGCCCGCTTCCCTTTGTCTGAACTATAGTTTTACAGGTAAGGTCATCAGGAAAGGGGATAACAATGACAAAAACAACCAGGGTAATCGCCTGGACAGCAGGGATTTTATTGTTGTTGATCGTGGTCGCCGTCGTCATTATCGCGACGTTTGACTGGAACCGCCTTAAGCCGACCATCAACCAGAAAGTCTCCACCGAACTCAATCGCCCCTTCGCCATACGCGGCGATCTCGGGGTGGTGTGGGAACGCCAGAAAGAGGAGACCGGCTGGCGAAGCTGGATCCCCTGGCCGCATGTCCACGCCGACGACATCATTCTCGGCAACCCGCCGGATATTCCTGACGTGACAATGGTGCATTTGCCCCGCGTAGAAGCCACGCTGGCCCCGTTAGCGCTACTGACCAAAACGGTTTACCTGCCGTGGATCAAGCTTCAGCAGCCCGATGCGCGTCTGATCCGCCTTTCCGAAAAGAATAACAACTGGACGTTTGATCTCGCCAGCAGCGACGAAAAAGATCCCAATGCGCAACCCTCATCATGGTCATTCCGTCTCGACAATATTCTCTTCGATCGCGGGCGGATCGCCATCGACGACAAGGTCAGCAAAGCTGATATCGAGATCCTGGTCGATCCGTTGGGCAAACCGCTGCCGTTTAGCGAAGTGACCGGTGCAAAAGCGAAGGGCGATAATGCCAAAGCCGGGGATTATGTTTTCGGCCTGAAGGCCGAAGGGCGCTACAAAGGGCAGCCCCTGACCGGCACCGGAAAAATTGGCGGCATGCTGGCGCTTCGAAGCGACTCGACGCCATTTCCTGTGCAGGCGGATTTCCGCTCCGGGAACACGCGGGTGGCCTTCACCGGGACCGTCAACGATCCTATGAACATGGGGGGCGTTGATCTGCGGCTGAAGTTTGCCGGTGATTCGCTGGGTGAACTGTATGAACTCACTGGCGTCCTGCTGCCAGATACGCCACCGTTTGAGACGGACGGGCATCTGGTGGCAAAAATCGACACGGAAAAATCGTCGGTATTTGATTATCGCGATTTCAATGGCCGTATTGGCGACAGCGATATCCATGGCTCGTTGACCTACACCACCGGAAAACCGCGTCCGAAACTGGAAGGCGATGTGGAGTCTCGCCAGCTGCGGCTGGCCGATTTGGGGCCGCTGATCGGGATTGATTCCGGTAAAGGCACGAAATCAAAAGAGGTGAAGAAAGATCGCCAGCCGGCGGGGAAAGTCCTGCCTTACGATCGCTTTGAGACCGATAAGTGGGACGTAATGGATGCGGATGTTCGCTTTAAAGGGGGCAAAATCGAACATGGCAGTACGCTGCCGATCAGTAATCTTTCGACCCATATCCTGCTTAAAAATGCCGATTTACGCCTGCAGCCACTGAAGTTTGGCATGGCGGGTGGGACCCTCTCATCGAACATTCACCTCGAAGGCGATAAAAAGCCGATGCAGGGGCGTGCCGATATCAAGGCCCGCCGGCTCAAACTGAAAGAGCTGATGCCGAACGTGGAATTGATGCAGAAAACCCTGGGTGAAATGAACGGCGATGCCGATATCCGCGGCGTGGGGAATTCTGTGGCTGCACTGCTCGGGAGCAGTAACGGTAACCTGAAGCTTCTGATGAACGACGGGCTGGTGAGCCGCAACCTGATGGAGATCCTGGGGCTGAACGTCGGGAACTACGTCATCGGGCAAATATTCGGTGATGATGAGGTGCGGGTGAACTGTGCGGCGGCCAACCTGGATCTGGTCAACGGCGTGGCGCGCCCGCAAATTTTTGCCTTCGATACGGAGAACGCGGTCATCAACGTGACCGGCACCGCCAGTATGGCCTCCGAGCAGCTTGATTTAACCATCGATCCGGAAAGTAAGGGGATTCGTATCATCACCCTGCGTTCGCCGCTCTACGTGCGTGGGACCTTTAAAAATCCGCAGGCGGGTGTGAAACCCGGTCCGCTGATTGCGCGCGGCGCGGTGGCGGCAGCACTCGCGACGCTGGTTACGCCAGCGGCGGCGCTGTTGGCGTTAATTTCGCCGTCAGAAGGGGATGCGAATCAGTGCCGGAACATTTTGTCGCAGATGAAAAAATAACGTGCGGCTTTCGGGACCTTTACCCTCTCCCTGGGGGAGAGGGTATCAGGCCGCGGTGAATTACAGAGACTGGTGCTTCGTCTCGTGGGTCAGCAGCAGGGCAATCAGCGTCAGTGCTGCCATGGCGGCCAGGTAAACGCCCACGTAGAACAGGCCATAATTTGCCTGCAGCCAGGTGGCGATATAAGGCGCAACGGACGCACCCAGAATAGAGGCAACGTTATAGGAGAACGACGCACCGGTATAACGCACTTCCGTTGGGAACAGCTCTGGCAGCAGCGCGCCCATCGGGCCGAAGGTCAGGCCCATCAGGCTCAGACCAATGAGCAGGTACGCCATGACCAGCGCAGGGCTACCTGAACCCAGCAGCGGCGGGAAGACGAACAGGGCAAACAGAATGATCAGCGTGGTGATAACAATCATGCTTGAGCGACGACCAAACTTATCCGCCAGCAGGCCGGCAATCGGCACCATGACGCCAAACCCAATGACCGCCATCATCAACATCCACAGCACTTCGTTACGCGGCAGGCCGAGCCCAACCGGCGCGGCGGCGGTGCTGAACGTCATTGAGTAGACCGTCATGATATAGAACAGCGTATAGGTCGCGAGCATGATAAACGTGCCCAGTACCGTCACGCGGACGTGTTTAGTCAGCAGCGTACCCAACGGCACTTTTACCTGTTTTTTCGCGGCAGCAACTTTAGCGAAAACCGGCGTTTCGTGAAGCGACACGCGGACATACAGGCCAATCAGCACCAGCACGGCGGAGAAGACGAACGGAATACGCCAGCCCCAGCTCATGAACTGTTCGTCCGTCAGCAGCCAGGAGAGCAGCAGGAAAGTCCCGTTCGCAAAGAAGAAGCCAATCGGTGCACCAAGCTGCGGGAATGAACCGTACAGCGCGCGTTTGCGTGCCGGTGCGTTCTCCGTGGCCAGCAGCGCCGCACCCCCCCATTCACCGCCCAGCCCCAGACCCTGACCAAAACGCGCCAGCGCCAGCAGCATCGGGGCCAGAATACCAATGGTTTCGTAGGTAGGCAGCAAGCCGATAGCGACGGTGGAGATCCCCATCGTCAGCAGCGAGGCCACCAGCGTGACCTTACGGCCGATGCGATCGCCAAAGTGTCCAAACAGGGCAGAGCCAATCGGACGCGCAACAAACGCGATCGCAAAGGTAGCCAGAGACTGCAGCGTGGCTGCCGTCGGGTCACCCTGCGGGAAGAAAATATGCGGGAAGACAATGACCGCTGCGGTGGCATAAATGTAAAAGTCGAAGAACTCAATGGCGGTGCCAATCAGCGAGGCGACGACAACTTTGTTTCGCGAGTTAACCGGCGCGGTTTCCGCACCGGAGTCGAGTGTTGTGGCTGTTGCTTGCATAATATTTTCTTATTTTTAGTCGGACGAAAGGCCATATTACGCACAGCAAAAGCGACATTTCAATCTGTAACAAAGCCGCGCGCTGGTGATAAAAGCAACAAAAAGCGGATAATGTTCAGGCCAGACAAAACACTTTCATGAAATGCTTCACAGTTTTCAAATATCAGCTGATAAAACTGGTTTTTGGTTAAATAAAAGTTACGGACTGGATTTATATGCTGAAATGATGAATCGGGCTGAAGTTTCAGCCCGGGAGAGACGTTATCGGTGTGTTTTACCCGGCATGCGCGGGTCGTCTTTGTACTCGGCGGTGGCAATCCACGCCGCGCAGAACAAGGTCAGGCGGGCGAAGAAGTAGAAGAACGCCATCAGCCCCAGCACCGAGCCAAACGCCGCGCCAGAAGGGGATTTCACCAGCGATGGCAGAGTGTAAGTCATCACAATTTTGATCACTTCAAAGCCTATCGCCGCAATCAATGTGCCGCGGATCAGCGCCTTCTTACGCGGACGATGGCGGGGCAAGCGCCAGAAGATCCAGAAGAACAGCAGATAGTTGGCGAAGATGGAAATAGCCAGTCCAATGCCGCGCCACGCGGGCTTCAGCCACTCGATGTAATCCAGATAGAGCGCAGAGATAATCATCTGCTGCGCCGAACCGGCGACAGAGGTGATGGAGAGCGTCACAATCAGCGCGACGAGCAGGCCAATCAGCGAAACAAAGTCGCGAAGATACTTAACCCAGATTTTCTCCTGGTCCTGAGGCTTACGCTCCCACACCTCGCGCGACTGGGCACGAATGGCCTCGCGGAGGTTGCCCATCCAGTTAATCCCGGAGTAAAGGGCAATCAGCAGACCGACGATACCGACCGTCGTACGTTGCTGTACGGCGGTATTAATGGTGTTTTTGAGCGTGGTGGCGAGGGTCGGATCACTGACGTTATTCAGGATTTTATTGAAGATATCCTGCAGCAGCGTTGGGTGTGACGCGAGCACAAAACCGGCTGCGGCAAAGGACACCATCAGGATCGGGATCATCGATAAAAAAGAGAAATAGGTGATGGCAGCACCAAACTGGTTACCCATGCGGTCATTAAACCGCTCTGTCGCGCGTATCAAGTGCGCAATCATGGGGAACTGCTGTATCCGCTCTGCCAGGCTGGTGACAGTCCCCAGCGCTTTGCTGGCGGTGCCTGGCATTTTTGCTTCTTCAGGCCCGGTTTCCATCTTCTGGATGGGTTCGTAATCTAAATGTTGGGTAGGTCGTTGCGGGTTGTTTTCCGGCGTCACGCGACTTTTCCTTTTCGTTTGGCTGGATGTTATTGAATTATAGCTTGCGACTAATCCACGTAAGCTTTTGTGAGTGCAGTAAGCCACTCCATAAACAGATGTACCCGACGGGAGAGGTTGCGCCGGTGGGGATAAATCAGCGATACCGGCATCGGTTCCGCCCGGTACTGCGGGAGAACTTCAATCAACTTCCTGGTGCGCAGAGCGTCACGCACGCCAACGCGCGGCACCTGGATAATACCTAGCCCGGCGATACAGGCCGCCTGATACGTTTCTGTGCTGTTGACGGTCAAAACCCCGCCCGTCTTCACCCACTGCGTCGACGTGCCGTTATAAAATTCAAAGCCCAGGGGACGTGTTCCCAGCGTGGCGGCGTAGTGAATGACGGCGTGTGAACCTAAATCTTCCAGCGTTTCCGGATAGCCAAAACGCTTGACATAATCCGGGCTGGCGCAGTTAATCACCGACAGCTTGCCCAGCGGGCGGGCGATAAGTCCCGAGTCTTTGAGCGCGCCGACGCGTACCACACAATCAAACCCTTCACGAATAACATCCACCAGGCGATCGCTGCTGCTAAGTTCCAGCTCGATGCCCGGATAATGCTGCAGAAAAGCAGGCAGTTTGGGGATGACTAAATTTCGAGCAACGCTGACGGGCATATCCACGCGTAACCGACCGCTGATGGTGGAGGGGTCATGCTGGAACATACCGTCCAGTTCATCCATGTTTGTCAGAAGATCTTTTGCCCGCTCGTAATACACCATGCCGTCCTGCGTCAGGCTTACGCGACGCGTGGTTCGGTGCAATAGCTGGGTTCCCAGTCGGTTTTCCAGCGCCTGAATTTGCCGCGAAACACTGCCTTTCGGCAGCGTCAGTGACTCCGCCGCCCGGGAAAAACTCTCCAGTTCCGCGACACGAACAAACAGCTGCATTGCGTGAATTTTATCCATAGACGAAGCTCATTGTTGTTGCAATTGAAACAGTGAAGCGCTCTGCGACATCTTTATTGATCTTCTATCACCTAATAAGCTCTTTCTCAATCTCCACAACAGTCAAAACGAGGTTTCTTATGTCTGAACGTATTGCATTAGTCACAGGTGGTAGCCGTGGCCTGGGTAAAAACGCGGCCTTAAAGCTGGCAGCAGACGGAACGGGAATTATCCTGACCTATAACCGAAGCCAACAGGACGCGCTGGATGTTGTGCGCGAAATTCAGCAAAAAGGCGTTAACGCGGCCGCATTGCAGCTCAACGTCGGCGATGTTGCCAGTTTCGACCTTTTTGCCGGTCAGCTTCAGGAAATCCTTAATACCGTATGGCAGCGTGAAACCTTTGATTATTTATTAAACAACGCCGGGACGGGCTTGTACGCGCCCTATGCCGAGACAACGGAAGCCCAGTTTGATGAGGCGCTGAATATCCATTTCAAAGGGCCTTTTTTCCTGACGCAGCGTTTGCTTCCCTTGCTGAACGACGGTGGGCGGATCCTGAACGTCTCCAGCGGGCTGGCCCGTTTTACGCAACCCGGTTCCGGCACCTATGCAGCAATGAAAGGGGCGATGGAAGTGCTGACCCGCTACCAGGCGAAAGAGCTGGGCGCGCGCGGTATCTCCGTCAATATCATTGCTCCCGGTGCGATAGAAACCGACTTTGGCGGCGGACGCGTGCGTGACAACGCGCAGCTTAACCAGATGCTGGCATCACAGACGGCGCTCGGGCGCGTAGGGCTGCCGGATGATATCGGTGATGCCATTGCGGCGCTGCTCAGCGATAAACTGGGCTGGATGAATGCGCAGCGTATTGAAGTATCAGGCGGTATGTTCCTGTGATGCCTTCGCTTAAGGGGATGGAACCTCTTAAGGAAATCCTCAAATTGAATGTGTCCAGATACTGGGAGATATAAATAACACTGGTGGATTTGTAACGTCTCCGTTCATTGAGTTTTTTCTTAAATAATGCCTCTGTAGAATCTCCCTTCGCGACTCTCAGAGGGAGAAAAACGATGCGGGTAATTATGTTTGACAGGCAGTCCCTGTTTATTCACGGAGCGATACACAGTCTTCAGAAATTAATTCCGGAAATAAATATTACGGGAAGCTGTCAGGCAGAAGATTTATGGGCGCAAATTTCAGCGTCACCCACGGCTATCGTCATGATTGACGGGAATTTAATTGAGGATGAGGGGATCGCCTGGCTGGAAGCGATCATGCAGCGTTTTCCGACGATACGCGTGGTAATGGTTCTGGCTAAAAAAGAGGCCCGCTGGGTTGAGCAATTGCTGCAGCGAAACGTGATGGCCATTGTTCCCCGCAATGCGCACCCGGAGCGCTTTTCCGCGGTGCTGGATTCGGTCTCCCGAGGAATGGTGTGCTTCCCCGGTGAGTGGGTGAGGCAACCGTCGGCGCCGCAGGCGTTATTATCCTTAAGCGAACGCCAGCGCGAAGTCCTGAAATTACTGGCGGCGGGGGAGTCCAACAAAGAGATCGGGCGCAATCTCAACATCAGCGCCGCCACGGTGAAAGCGCACCTGGAAGCGCTTTTCCGCCGTCTGGAGGTGAAAAACAGAACCCAGGCCGCGATGTACTATACCCGGGCGACGGCCTGAAGAATTGCGGTCGGGAGTGAGGTCGTCTCACCGAAACTGAGCATCATCAACACCAGCGCGTCGTGCTGCTGTTGGGTTAACGGGCGTTTAAATTTTTCCCGCAACAGCGTTTCGCACAGCTGAATATCATCGTGAAGTAAATATTCAGCCTGTAGCGGCGTGATAAGACGCTGAAAACATTCGCCCTGGCGAATAACATGGCCATAGCCTATAACCCATAAACCGTTTTCATCACGATATTTCTCCAGAGAAAGCCCCTGGTGTTTTTTTATTAACGCAATGGCGGCAGAAGATATCTTCAGCGCATGACCTTTCATATTCGTTTCCTCTTAATGGCAATATTGTAGAGGAAACGACGCACGCGAAATATCCGCCAAATGGCTATAGGTCAGGAATAATTGCTGAGATATTCCTGCTTCAATAAACCGAACAGCCAGTCATTATGCCATTGTCCGCCAAGGTAATAACTCTCGCGTAACTCACCTTCCAGACGAAAGCCCGTTTTTTCCAGCAGGCGTCTGGAGGCGATATTCCCCGCCGTGACGGTGGCGGTGAGGCGGCGTATGCCGCCCTGATGAAAGGCGTAACCGCACAGCGCCTGCAGTGATTCGAAGCCGTAGCCTTTCCCCTGGGCCGCAGGTGCAAAAAGAAAACCCACTTCCGCGCAATCGTCATCGCGATGAATATAACCGGTGACGCCGAGCGGTACGCCGGAGGTGGCGTCACGCACAACGAGGCAAAGCCAGTGCGCGCTGCCCGGCGTCCAGGGCGTCAGACGAGATTCGAACGCCTCGCGGATCGCCTCCACGGGGCGATCTTCCGCGACAAAACGCATCACCTCGGGGTCGTGCTGCAACGCCAGGAAAAAGGGCCAGTCATGGTCTTGCAGCGGTGAACAGATAAGACGCGATGTCGTTAAGACAGGCATTCAGATTCTCCTGAAACATTTAAAATGATTTTCGTGGTGTCACTTTATTTCAACAGAAAGTCAGGTATGGTTAACCTCGTATAAATAAAAAGAAAAACGGCCATTACGGGCCCATTCTGGTTGTCTTCGTTGTCGCTTAAGGAAAACAATGACTCTCAGCACAGCACACCCTATCCGCGAACAGTTCGAACACTGTCTGGCGGTTATTCGCCAGGCCTCGGTTGAAATTTTACTTCTCCTGAATGTACATGTTTCTGAGGGAAAAGATCCACGCTGGTTTCTGGAACAACTGGACAGCGCGCGTTTAGGCCTGGGGGGCTGGAATGCGGTTGCGAAGACGCTCAATTTGAATGACGCGGAGATGTCCGAATTCACGCTGCAATTGCGTCTGCTTCAGCAGCGTGTTCCTCAGTACGAAAGCGGTCAGGATGTCAGTGAAAACCAGCTGATTGCCGCGATGCGGTTTGTGACTACGCTGGAGCACCTTCGTTTGCAGCAGCCTCTTCTGACCTACAGCACCGAAGTGGCGCCTGGCAGTGAACTCCAGCAGCAACAGGCGCACAAGCAGGTGCGTACAATTGAGTTGATGATAAAAGGGCTCATCCAGCAGGCCTGGCCCGATCAGGTGCGGCTGAATAACCATCTTAAAACCCTGTTTAACGCGGACCGCGTGCGGCGCTGGCTGAAGCTTGGTGACATCAATGATGTGCTGAGCGGCATGATGTTCAGTGAGCTGGCACAGATGCTGGTGGATAAAAAAGAGTTCAGCCGCTACTACGCCTCGCTGTTTAGCGATCCGTCAATGCTCACGCTGATGGTGGAACCGCGGAAAACCCTGCAAACCTTCCTCGATGATATTCGGCAAATCCGCAACAATATTACCGTGCAGAAAGCGTTAAGTTCGGCGCAAATCCAGCTGCTGGATAACTACTACACGCAGATCACCCGACCGGTTCAACGTGCTTTTGAAGAGGGGAGAACCCGTGTCAACCCGGCCGGACTGATGGCGGTGGATGCCAGCGAGCTGCATGCTTTCTGGGAAAAGGCGCAGAAAATGGATCGTGTGACCGGCGGGGATCTCTTTGAGGTTCGTGACACGATTGAAAAACCGACCCAGCGCGCACCGCGCACGCCAGAACAGCGTGAGCAGCTTATTTCCGGCGCGTTATGGGGGGCGGTTGGCGTGATGGTGATTGCCATTGTGGCGGGCGGCTTCTGGCTGGTAACCAGCAGTAAACCCCAGCCTGCAGCCGGGAACGTTGCAGAAACGGCCCAGCCTCAGGAGATGCGCGAAACCCCCTCCTCGCGCGAGACGCTGTCGCGCATGGGCGTGACCTGGGACGAGAATAATTTCCGCTCGGCGATTAACCGCAATGATACCCGGGTGGCACTGCTGTTTTTGCAGGGAGGGATGGACTGGAAGCTCTCCTGGACGGAAGAGGCGATGTCGGCTGACTATGACGACGTTCTGGAGCTGATGTTGCGCTACCGACAGAACATGGTGGAACAGAAGCCGTGCCGGCGCTTTATCAACACGCTCAGCCATGCCATGTCGAATGGCGAGTCCCTGACGTCAATGCGTAAACAGTATCTGAAGGCGTTTTGCACCGTGCCTGCCGTGGTGAAGCGCCAGCAGCATGATCTGGATTTGGCGACGCGTCGGGCACAATCACAGCCGGATGCCACCACAAAAAAATGGCAGTCCATCCAGACCGCCATTTATGAAGTGATTCGTTAATCCTGTCTTCTCCCTCTCCCGGGAGGAGAGGGATGGATACGGGCATCAGACCGCAGAAGGTCACGGCTCCCCATACAACCCAATCAACCGCCGTACCACGCCGTTAGTCCAGCCGAAGCCATCCTGCAGCGGGTACTCACCCCCGCCCCCTTCGCGCGGCGTACTGCTGGCGATGTGATATTTCTCAATCAGCTTATGGTGGGCTTTATAGAAATGATTCACCGTCTGCAGCCAGCTCCAGGCAATCTCATCGCCCAGCGAGTCATTGCCGTACTGTTTGAAGCCCTGAATCGCCATCCACTGCAGCGGCGCCCAGCCGTTGGGTTTATCCCACTGCTCGCCGGTCTCGTACTCGGTGGCTAGAATCCCGCCCGGCGTCAGCAGACGTGCTTTTACCGCATCCGACAAGCGTTCAGCCTGCTCGTGGGTCGCCATGCCAACGTACAGCGGCACAATGCTCGCCGCTGAGAACAGCGCCATGACCTCGCGGCGCCAGTCGTAGTCACGGTAACAGCCATTCTCGTCATCCCACAGATACCGGTTCACCGCGGCGCGGCGATCGCTGGCTTTCTGGCGGAACAGTTCCGCGGTCTCTTTATCCCCTTTCGATGCCGAAATATTGGCGATCGCGCTTTCCAGTTTGAACAGGAACGCGTTCAAATCGATAGGAATAAACTGCGTGGTGCGGATGCTGGCAAGTCGGCCAGGCTCCCGCAGCCAGCGCGAGGAGTAATCCCAGCCGGAGGCCGCGCCTGCGCGCAAATCGCGATAAACCTCATTCGGCGGACGGCCAGAGTGACGGGCGGTTTCCACATCCTCAATCCATGATTCATCGCGCGGCGTGTCACGGTCGTCCCAGTAGCGGTTTAACAGCGAGCCATCTGGCATACGCACCGCACTGCGATAGGCCTGATTAAGCAGCAGCGATTCCGCCCCGTCCATCCAGAAGGCATGCTCCATTTTGAGGTGTTCAAGGTAGCGCTTTGCACCGCGCACACCATCCTCTTCAAACAGCTCCACCATCAGGGCAAATACCGGCGGCTGGGAGCGGCTGAGATAATAGGTACGGTTACCGTTCGGGATATGGCCGTAGCGTTCAATCAACCACGCGAAGTTATCCGCCATACATTTCAGCAGATCGTTACGTCCGCTCTCTGCCAGACCCAGCATGGAGAAGTAGGAATCCCAGTAATAGGTCTCGCTAAAACGCCCGCCGGGCACGATATAGGCCTGCGGCAGCGCCAGCAGAGAAGACCAGGGGATGTGGTCCTGCGGCTCGCGCGTCAGCACGGGCCACAGGCTGTCAATGTGCTCTTTTAGCGACAGGCCGGGGTCGGAGACATATTCCGTAGTATAGGTCTCTGGCAGCCAGAAGTGGTTCTCCACGAACCGGCGCAGGTCGAAATCCCGGTGGCGCCTGACCTTGCGATAGCGGATCAGAATATCCAGAGGATCCATCTTCGGGGCACAGTCGGGGAAGGTTTTGCTGTCCGCAAACAGCCGTGTCGACTGCACGTGCTCGAACAGTTCCAGATAGCGATCGGCGGGCGTCAGAGCATCAGAGGCGGGTAGCCCCTCAATCATTTCGGGTTCCGGCTCCGCCTCAATCATTTCATCCAGTTTTAACTCGCAGGGATCGGTCTCGTAGCGCAGCTCTTCTGCAATCTCGAACTCGATGTTCTCGGCAGCCTGTAGTTTCTGGTTGAACATGGCGATAAGGACCTCCGGTTGTGTGTTCAAAATAACAGTTTTTTCCGGGCGTCTTATAAGCGTAGACATTCGCTTCGGTGTTGGCTGAGGGAAATGTGCGGTTGATCACGTTTTTAAACGCGAGGTATTTGCGGAGTTAGAACAGCAATTGGCTGAAAAATAAAGGCTAAAAGGGATTTTTAGACAGATTTATGGGGCAAATAATTCAGAGCATTCGTTGTGCAACCATTTATGTCTGAAACAAACGCCCCTCCGCAGAGGGGCATTTTGCTTAACGCATGGTGACAAATTCTTCGGCCGCTGTCGGGTGGATCGCAACGGTGTTATCGAAGTCTTTCTTGGTGGCACCCATTTTCAGCGCCACGGCGAAGCCCTGCAGGATCTCGTCCATGCCAAAGCCAATGCCGTGGATACCGACAATCTTCTCTTCCGGACCCACGCAGACCAGCTTCATGCGGCATGGCTGACGGTGAGAGGTGACGGCGGTATACATCGCGGTGAACGCGGATTTATACACTTTCACCTGGTCGTCGCCATACTGCTCGCGCGCCTGAGGTTCTGTTAAGCCCACTGTGCCGATTGGCGGGTGGCTGAAGACCACGGTCGGAATGTTACTGTAGTCCAGATGCTCTTCCGGTTTGTTGTTAAACAGACGCTCAGAGAGGCGACGGCCTGCGGCAACCGCAACCGGCGTCAGTTCGACCGCACCGGTGTTATCGCCCACCGCGTAAATGCCCGGAACACTGGTGTTCTGGAATTTATCGACAGCGATGTACCCTTTCTCATCGGTTTTAACGCCCGTCGCCGCCAGGTTGAAGTTGTCGTTAGCCGGTTCACGACCAATCGCCCAGATCAGGCAATCCACGGTCTGGCTACGGCCATCTTCCAGCTCAAGCGTCAGGCTACCGTCTGCATTTTTCACGACCGCTTTTGGCACGGCGTGGGTGTGCAGCGTTGGGCCTTCGGTATTCATCACTTCGACCAGCGTATCGACGATCAGCGGGTCAAAGTTGCGCAGCGGCGCGTGTTTACGCACGAACAGGTGCGTTTCTGCGCCCAGGCCATTAATCACACCGGCCAGTTCTACGGCGATGTATCCCGCGCCCACCACGGCAACACGTTCTGGCAGAGCAGGCAGCTCGAAGAAACCGTCGGAGTCGATACCGTATTCCACACCGGGAATATCCGGGTGGCTCGGACGCCCGCCGGTCGCGATCAGGATGTGATCGGCAGTGATCGTCTCACCGTTAACTTCTATCGTCTTCGCATCAACAAAGCGCGCAAAACCATGAATAACATCGACGTTGTTCTTGCCCAGCACATTGTCGTACGAGGTATGAATACGGTCGATATAGGCAGTACGGCTGGCGA
>NZ_JBLIZC010000013.1:0-81070 GCF_047529885.1 Enterobacter cloacae complex sp. 2024EL-00711 | reverse complement strand
AGTTCAGTCGGTTAGAATACCTGCCTGTCACGCAGGGGGTCGCGGGTTCGAGTCCCGTCCGTTCCGCCACTTATTAAGACATTAAGCCTGCCTACCCGGCAGGCTTAATGGCAAAAGACTTTAGGGGCGTAGCTCAGTTGGTAGAGCACCGGTCTCCAAAACCGGGTGTCGCGAGTTCGAGTCTCTCCGCCCCTGCCATATATAATCCTTTGCTTCGGCAAAGGATTTTTTTTTTGCCTGAAAGACGCCGAGTCCCCTCTTCAGACGTTGCAGCCAGCATTTCTGCTGGCGCATGCATCAATCCATAATATTAATTTTTAGAAGATCTTTTATCTGCGATTGCTTATCGCTGTTCTGGAGCCAGATGGCATACAGCGGTCTGGAAAGCGTGGTGGAGTCCACAACGGTATGCAACCCGGGTTTCGTGTCTGCCCAGCGAACAGGTAACCAGGTGCACCCCTTCAGTAAGGAGAGCTGCTGACAGGCGATCTCCGCAGAGCTGGTTGTTAACTGTGGCACATCATCCGGAGCAATCAATCCCGCCTCGTGTTGCTGGAAATCTGGCCCCCACTCCAGACGCAGATAGGTCAGGTCGGCTTTCATCATTGAAGGCTCGGAGGCATAAAGCGCAAGGCCAAACTGGCCAACAATCTGGCTGCTAAATTCGTCCATTTTGGGGGCTTCGGTCGTGATCAGAAGATCCAGCTGGCGCTCGTGCAGTTGCTTAACGAGCGACTGACGTTGCGCAATCCGCGCTTCAAATTGCAAATGGTTGTGGGAAGGGTAGAGCCGGGTAAGCCACTGACTGAGCATACATTCCCACAACGATGCGCTGGCCCCAATGGAGAACTCGTTATGCCTCGAGGTGTGCGCAACCTCTTTTCGTGCCGCCTGCCAGGTATTCATCAGTGTTTCTGCATACGGCAGCAGTTTTTCACCGGCTGGCGTGAGGCGTATGTTGTTGCGGTGGCGGGTAAAAAGGTTCACACCCAGTTGATTTTCCAGCTGTCGAATACGAAAACTGACCGCTGACTGCGTCAGGTAAAGGGCTTCCGCTGCTCGCCCAAAGTGGCGCGTTCTGCTCACTTCCAGGAAAGTTTTTAGCAATTCCGTATCCACATCTTTCTCCGCAAAATAATTTGTCGTTATGATTTAAATGTTTTGTTTTACACTCTGTCAAGCGTAACTAATACTCCGCGCCATAAATAGCTCGGCCAAAGAATTAGGAGCGTGTAGGATGGCGGAAAGCTTTACGACGACTAATCGTTTTTTCGACAATAAAAATTATCCACGCGGGTTCTCTCGTCACGGCGATTTCACCATCAAAGAGGCGCAGATGCTTGAGCGTCATGGTTATGCCTTTAACGAGCTGGATCTGGGTAAACGTGAGCCTGCAACTGAAGACGAAAAACAGTTTGTCGCAGTCTGCCGTGGCGAGCGTGAGCCACAGTCTGAAGCAGAACGTGTATGGATCAAGTATATGGCACGCATTAAGCGTCCAAAGCGTTTCCATACGCTGTCTGGCGGTAAGCCGCAGATGGAAGGTGCTGAAGACTACACTGAGTCTGACGACTAACAAGAAAAGGGGCTGTGGCCCCTTTTTTTATGCCAGTAACTTTTGCAGGTGCAGGAGCAAGCGATCGATCGCACGATAGCTTAACGCTTCCTGCAGATGCCGCCTCTCAATGTCAGGGCACTTTTCCACATCGGCGATGGTGCGGGCGACTTTTATAAGACGCTGCCATGCGCGAATGGAAAGCCCAAAGCGCGTCAACGTATCCTCCAGCCAGCATGAATCTTCAGTCTTAAGAGGACAAAACTGCCGAATCTCAGCGTTATCCAGACGGGCATTCAGCTTATGTTGACGCATATACTGCCGGGCCTGCGCGGCGATAACCCGCTCGCGAACCTCCACCGTACTCTCTCCTCTGGCGCTGCTCTGGCTGAGCAGGCCGGGAGGAGGCAAGGGGATTTCCAGCGACAAATCGAAACGATCCAGGAAAGGACCAGATAACTTCCCCAGGTAGCGCAGCGTCTGTTCAGGCGTGGAGCGATTGTGGTTTCCCTGATAATGGCCCGATGGGCTGGGGTTCATTGCCGCTACCAGCTGGAACCGCGCGGGATAGCTTATTTTGGCGCGTGCACGGGAGATATGGATCTCACCCGATTCGATGGGCTCCCTCAGCGCATCCAGAACGCGGCGTTCAAATTCAGGCAGTTCATCCAGAAACAGGATGCCGTTGTGCGCCAGAGAGATCTCTCCCGGCCCTGGTATGGTGCCACCGCCGACCATGGCCGCCAGTGAGGCACTGTGGTGCGGAGAGCGAAACGGGCGACGTCGCCACTGTTTTTGCAATGACACTGAACTCACCAGACTAAATATCGCCGCGCTTTCCAGCGCTTCATGGTTATTAAGTGGAGGCAGTAAACCATTCAACCTGCTCGCCAGCATCGTTTTTCCTGTACCCGGTGGGCCAATCAGCAACAGGTTATGTCCGCCGGCAGCGGTGATCTCCAGCGCCCGCTTACCCTGCTCCTGGCCGTAAATATCGCTCAGATCGTCCGGGCTTTCTGCCAGGGGATCGCCTGATTCTTCCGGCTCTGACAGCACATGTTGCCCCTCAAGATACGCGCACACTTCCTGTAAATGCCCGGCTAGCAGACATCCTCTCTCGGCTATCAGGCTCACTTCTGCACCATTTTCATTGGCAACAATGATTTGTCGACCTGCGCGAATGGCCTCCAGCGCACCCGAGATGGCACCAGGAACGCCCCTCAGCGCGCCTGTGAGCGCCAGTTCACCGATGAACTCATATGCGCCTAGTCTGCTGCTGTTAAGCTGCTCAGAGGCGGCGAGGAGCGCTATAGCGATAGGTAAATCATATCGCCCTCCCTCTTTAGGCAAGTCTGCAGGCGCAAGGTTGATGGTGATTTTCTTTGCCGGAAAGGTATAACCGCTATTAATAATCGCACTGCGCACCCGATCTCTGGCTTCCTTTACCGTGGTCTCCGGCAATCCAACCAGCGTCAGCCCGGGCAGCCCGTTGCTGAGATGAACTTCTACCGAAATAAGCGGTGCTTTTACTCCAATGGCCGCACGGGTATAAACAACTGACAGTGACATAAGCACCTCCTCAGGAGATGACTATGCCCGTGACCGATATGCATGTTTAGCCACATTTAGCGGATTTACGCATCCTCTTCCGAGGTTTTAACGTCAAGATGTAACCTTTTCTTTTCTGCGGAACCCTGCTCGCAAAAAAATGTACTGGCGACATACCGCTCTGTCCGTGCTGAAAAAATGAAAAATATTCACTATCAAATTTCTTTATATAAAACAATACGTTCAGAAAATATGATTCGCAGGCTAACGAAACCAGCCATAAATAAATCTTGTGTTTGATTTAAAAACTGTGATACCTCTTTAGGTATTCCTTCGAACAAGATGCAAAAAGAACAGAAAATGACAGCCCTTCTACGAGTGATTAGCCTGGTCGTGATTAGCGTGGTGGTGATTATTATCCCACCGTGCGGGGCTGCACTTGGACGAGGAAAGGCTTAGAAATCAAGCCTTAACGAACTAAGACCCCCGCACCGAAAGGTCCGGGGGTTTTTTTATGACTAAAAAACTTACACGAGGAGCAGAGAATGACTAATAGCACAAAATTCTGTTTCTCCCGATTTATGACGGGGAACTAACTATGAATGGTGCACAGTGGGTAGTACATGCGTTGCGCGCACAGGGAGTCGACACTGTCTTCGGTTATCCGGGGGGCGCAATAATGCCGATTTACGATGCATTGTATGACGGCGGCGTGGAACACCTCTTGTGCCGACACGAGCAGGGCGCTGCGATGGCCGCCATTGGCTATGCACGTGCCACCGGTAAAACCGGTGTCTGCATGGCAACTTCAGGGCCGGGCGCCACAAACCTGATCACCGGCCTGGCGGATGCACTGCTTGATTCCGTTCCCGTTGTCGCCATCACCGGTCAGGTGGCTTCTCCCCTCATTGGCACTGATGCCTTCCAGGAAGTGGACGTGCTCGGCTTGTCACTGGCCTGCACCAAACACAGCTTCCTCGTTCAGTCTCTGGAAGAGCTGCCGCGTGTGATGGCAGAGGCGTTTGAGGTGGCAAACTCTGGTCGCCCTGGACCGGTTCTGGTTGATATCCCGAAAGATATCCAGGTTGCTCTGGGCGATCTGGAGCCGCACTTCTCCACCGTTGAAAGCGACGATGCATTCCCGCACGCCGCGGTGGAAGAGGCGCGGCAGATGATTGCCCACGCTAAACAACCGATGTTGTACGTAGGGGGTGGGGTTGGTATGGCACAGGCCGTTCCCGCCCTGCGCGAATTCATCGCGGTTACGCAAATGCCCGCCACCTGTACGTTGAAAGGTCTTGGCGCGGTAGATGCGGACTATCCGTACTATCTGGGCATGCTGGGGATGCACGGTACCAAAGCGGCGAACTTGGCCGTGCAGGCGTGTGACTTGCTGATCGCCGTAGGTGCCCGTTTTGATGATCGTGTCACCGGCAAGCTGAATACCTTCGCGCCGAATGCCAACGTGATCCACATGGATATCGACCCGGCGGAGATGAACAAACTGCGTCAGGCGCATGTGGCCCTGCAGGGCAATCTCAACACGTTATTACCGGCTTTACAGCAGCCTCTGAAAATCGACGCATGGCGTCAGCACACCGCCGATATGCGCGTTGAACATACCTGGCGTTACGACCATCCTGGTGACGCCATCTATGCGCCACTGCTGTTAAAGCAATTGTCCGACCGTAAACCGGCAGACTGTGTGGTCACGACGGATGTAGGCCAACACCAGATGTGGTCAGCACAGCACATGACTTACACGCGCCCGGAAAACTTCATTACCTCCAGCGGCTTAGGGACAATGGGCTTCGGGCTCCCTGCCGCGGTAGGGGCGCAGGTTGCCCGCCCGAACGATACGGTTATCTGTATCTCCGGTGACGGCTCTTTCATGATGAACGTTCAGGAGCTGGGCACCGTTAAGCGCAAGCAGTTACCGTTGAAAATCGTCTTGCTCGATAACCAGCGTTTAGGAATGGTTCGTCAGTGGCAACAGCTGTTTTTCCAGGAACGCTACAGTGAGACTACCCTGACGGATAACCCCGATTTCCTCATTCTGGCCAGCGCCTTTGGTATCCCTGGCCAGCACATCACCCGTAAAGACCAGGTTGAAGCGGCACTCGACACCATGCTGTCAAGCGAAGGGCCGTACCTGCTTCATGTCTCAATCGACGAGCTTGAGAATGTCTGGCCGTTGGTACCGCCAGGTGCCAGTAACTCACAAATGCTGGAGAAATTATCATGATGCAACATCAGGTCGCCGTGCAGGCTCGCTTCAATCCAGAGACATTAGAACGCGTTTTGCGTGTGGTGCGTCACCGTGGCTTTCAGATTTGCTCTATGAATATGGAGACGGCCACTGATGCTCAAAATATCAGTATCGAATTAACCGTTGCCAGCCCGCGGTCGGTCGACTTACTGTTTAGTCAGTTAACAAAACTGGTAGACGTTGCACATGTTGCCATCTGCCAGAGCACAACCACATCACAACAGATCCGTGCTTAAGCGCGACAGGAAGAGAAAATGACGACAAAAAAAGCTGATTACATTTGGTTCAATGGTGAGATGGTTCGCTGGGAGGACGCGAAAGTCCACGTTATGTCCCACGCGCTGCATTACGGTACCTCTGTCTTCGAAGGCATCCGTTGCTACGACTCACACAAAGGGCCAGTGGTGTTCCGTCATCGCGAACACATGCAGCGTCTGCATGACTCAGCCAAAATTTATCGTTTCCCGGTTTCTCAGAGCGTGGATGAGCTGATGGAAGCCTGCCGCGACGTGATTCGTAAGAACAACCTCACCAGTGCCTATATTCGTCCGCTGGTGTTTGTAGGTGATGTGGGCATGGGCGTGAACCCGCCAGCCGGTTATACCACCGATGTGATCATTGCTGCGTTCCCGTGGGGTGCTTATCTGGGGGCTGAAGCTCTGGAGCAGGGGATCGACGCAATGGTTTCTTCCTGGAACCGCGTGGCACCAAACACGATCCCGACGGCGGCAAAAGCGGGCGGTAACTACCTCTCCTCACTGCTGGTCGGAAGCGAAGCGCGCCGTCACGGTTATCAGGAAGGTATCGCGCTGGACGTGAATGGCTATATCTCTGAAGGTGCAGGTGAAAACCTGTTCGAAGTGAAAGACGGCATTCTGTTTACGCCGCCATTTACCTCTTCCGCTCTGCCGGGCATTACCCGTGACGCCATCATCAAGCTGGCAAAAGATTTGGGTATCGAAGTCCGTGAGCAGGTCCTGTCCCGCGAATCCCTGTACCTGGCCGATGAAGTGTTCATGTCCGGTACCGCGGCGGAAATTACGCCGGTTCGTAGCGTAGACGGTATTCAGGTTGGTGCTGGCCGCTGTGGTCCGGTCACCAAACGTATTCAGCAAGCCTTCTTTGGCCTCTTCACCGGTGAAACGGAAGATAAATACGGCTGGCTGGATCAGGTTAATCAATAAGCATAAATATGGGACGGCACGCACCGTCCCATTCAATAGTCAGACGGGAGTAAATAAAGCATGCCTAAGTATCGTTCCGCCACCACCACTCATGGCCGTAACATGGCAGGTGCCCGCGCACTGTGGCGCGCCACCGGGATGACCGACGCCGATTTCGGTAAGCCTATTATCGCCGTGGTGAACTCCTTCACCCAGTTTGTGCCGGGCCACGTGCACCTGCGCGATCTCGGCAAACTCGTTGCCGAGCAAATCGAAGCCTCCGGCGGTGTGGCGAAAGAGTTCAACACCATTGCGGTGGATGACGGTATCGCGATGGGTCACGGGGGTATGCTCTATTCACTGCCGTCGCGTGAGCTGATCGCCGACTCGGTGGAGTATATGGTGAACGCCCACTGCGCGGATGCCATGGTTTGTATCTCCAACTGCGACAAAATTACCCCGGGGATGCTGATGGCTTCCCTGCGTCTGAACATTCCGGTGATCTTCGTCTCCGGCGGTCCAATGGAAGCGGGTAAAACCAAGCTTTCCGATAAAATCATCAAGCTCGACCTGGTCGATGCGATGATTCAGGGCGCGGATCCAAAAGTTTCTGATGAGCAAAGCGATCAGGTTGAACGTTCTGCGTGTCCAACCTGTGGCTCCTGCTCAGGTATGTTCACCGCGAACTCCATGAACTGTCTGACCGAAGCGCTGGGTCTGTCTCAGCCGGGCAACGGCTCGCTGCTGGCGACCCACGCCGACCGTAAACAGCTGTTCCTCAATGCCGGTAAACGCATCGTTGAGCTGACCAAACGCTACTACGAGCAAGATGATGAAAGCGCGCTGCCGCGTAATATCGCCAGCAAAGCCGCGTTTGAAAATGCCATGACGCTGGATATCGCCATGGGCGGTTCCACCAACACCGTTCTCCACCTGCTGGCCGCTGCGCAGGAGGCTGAAATCGACTTCACCATGAGCGATATCGACAAGCTGTCCCGCAAAGTACCGCAGCTCTGTAAAGTTGCGCCGAGTACTCAGAAATACCACATGGAAGATGTCCACCGTGCGGGTGGCGTACTGGGTATTCTCGGTGAGCTGGATCGCGCCGGGCTGCTGAACCGCAACGTCAAAAACGTGCTCGGCCTGACGCTGCCGGAGTCGCTGGACAAATACGACGTCATGCTCACGAAAGACGATGCGGTGAAAAAGATGTTCCGCGCCGGCCCGGCAGGTATTCGTACCACCCAGGCCTTCTCACAGGATTGCCGCTGGGACACGCTGGATGACGATCGTGCAGAAGGCTGTATTCGCTCACTGGAACATGCCTACAGCAAGGACGGCGGTCTGGCCGTGCTCTACGGTAACTTTGCAGAAAACGGCTGTATTGTAAAAACCGCAGGCGTGGATGACAGCATTCTCAAATTCACCGGCCCGGCAAAAGTGTACGAAAGCCAGGACGACGCGGTAGAGGCTATTCTCGGTGGCAAAGTGGTGGAAGGCGACGTGGTTGTCATTCGCTACGAAGGGCCGAAAGGCGGGCCGGGTATGCAGGAGATGCTCTATCCCACCACCTTCCTGAAATCCATGGGCCTCGGTAAAGCCTGTGCGCTGATCACCGACGGACGTTTCTCTGGCGGTACGTCTGGTCTCTCCATTGGCCACGTGTCACCGGAAGCGGCAAGCGGCGGCAACATCGCGATTATTGAAGATGGCGACCTGATCGAAATTGATATCCCGAATCGCGGTATTCAGTTGAAACTGAGCGACCAGGATATTGCGGCGCGTCGTGAAGCCCAGGAAGCTCGCGGTGACAAAGCCTGGACGCCAAAAGATCGCCAGCGCGACGTCTCCTTCGCCCTGCGTGCCTATGCGAGCCTTGCCACCAGTGCAGATAAAGGCGCGGTGCGCGACAAATCGAAACTTGGGGGCTAATGATGGCCGAGTCGCAACCGTTATCCGCCGCCCCTGAGGGGGCGGAATACCTCAGGGCGGTGCTACGTGCACCGGTCTATGAAGCCGTACAGGTCACGCCGCTGCAGAAAATGGAGAAACTCTCCTCGCGCCTCGACAACGTGATTCTGGTGAAACGCGAAGACCGCCAGCCGGTACACAGCTTCAAGCTGCGTGGCGCCTACGCGATGATGGCCGGGTTGACCGACGAGCAAAAAGCGCGGGGGGTAATTACCGCCTCTGCGGGCAACCACGCGCAGGGCGTCGCGTTCTCCTCAGCGCGCCTGGGGCTGAAAGCGCTGATTGTTATGCCGGTTGCTACTGCTGATATCAAAGTGGATGCCGTACGCGGTTTCGGCGGTGAAGTGTTGCTCCACGGCGCAAACTTTGACGAAGCCAAAGCCAAAGCGATAGAGCTGGCGCAGCAACAGGGGTTTACCTGGGTGCCGCCGTTCGATCATCCGATGGTCATTGCCGGACAGGGGACGCTGGCGCTTGAGCTGCTGCAGCAGGATGCGCATCTCGACCGCGTCTTCGTGCCGGTTGGCGGTGGCGGCCTCGCGGCGGGCGTAGCGGTGCTGATCAAACAGCTGATGCCGCAAATCAAAGTGATTGCCGTTGAGGCGGAAGACTCGGCCTGTCTGAAAGCGGCGCTGGATGCCGGTCATCCGGTGGACTTACCACGCGTCGGGCTGTTTGCTGAAGGCGTGGCGGTTAAACGCATTGGCGATGAAACCTTCCGTCTTTGCCAGGAATATCTCGACGATATTATCACCGTCGACAGCGACGCCATCTGCGCCGCAATGAAAGATCTGTTCGAAGATGTGCGTGCGGTAGCGGAACCTTCCGGCGCGCTGGCGCTGGCGGGGATGAAGAAATACATCGCGCAGCACAACATCCGCGGCGAGCGTCTGGCGCATGTCCTTTCTGGTGCCAACGTGAACTTCCACGGTCTGCGCTATGTTTCCGAACGCTGCGAGCTGGGTGAGCAACGCGAAGCGCTGCTGGCGGTTACCATTCCGGAAGAGAAGGGCAGCTTCCTGAAGTTTTGTCAGCTGCTGGGCGGCCGTTCAGTCACGGAGTTTAACTATCGTTTTGCCGACGCCCGAGATGCCTGCATTTTTGTCGGTGTACGGTTAAGCCGTGGTCTGGAAGAGCGTAAAGAGATCCTCCACCTGCTCCACGAAGGTGGCTACAGCGTCGTGGATCTCTCCGACGATGAGATGGCGAAACTGCACGTGCGTTACATGGTGGGCGGGCGTCCATCGAAGCCGCTGCAGGAACGTCTCTACAGCTTCGAGTTCCCGGAGTCACCGGGCGCGTTGCTCAAGTTCCTGCATACGCTGGGCACGCACTGGAACATCTCTCTGTTCCACTACCGCAGCCACGGTACCGATTATGGACGCGTGCTGGCCGCCTTCGAACTGGGCGAGCACGAGCCTGATTTCGAAACGCGGCTGAACGAGCTGGGCTATGAGTGTCACGATGAAACCCATAACCCGGCGTTCAGGTTCTTCCTGGCAGGCTAGTGGTTAGGCAGTATCTGCCAGAAGGCATCAATAAGCGGCTCCTGCAGCCGCTTTTTTTGTGCGCACACGCCAAGCTCAAACGGCGTTTTTTCGTCGCTGCGCTCCAGAATCATCACGCGATTACGCACCGGTTCCGGGCTGTTCTCCAGGACCACCTCCGGCAGCAGTGCCACGCCGCAGCCCAGCGCCACCATTGACACCATCGCCTCATGCCCGCCAACCGTCGCGTAAATCGACGGGTTGCTGATCTTCTGGCGACGAAACCAGAGCTCAATACGACGGCGCACCGGCCCCTGATCGGCCATGATAAAAGGCACCGTGGACCAGTCCGGTTTTTCCACCGACACCTGATTACGCACCGGGCAGGGTAACGCGGGGGCAATCAACACGACCGCCAGGTTCTCCAGCATTGAGAACGCGACAGCGCCCGGCAGGGTTTCGGGTTTCCCGGCAATGGCGAGATCCGCCTCGCCTGTCACCACTTTTTCCATTGCATCGGCGGCATCACCGGTGGTGAGTTTAATTTCCACCGACGGTTGTTCTGCGCGAAAGCGGTCAAGAATCGGCGGCAGATGGCTATAGGCCGCGGTCACGGAGCAGAAAATATGCAGCTCGCCGGACAGCGATGGCCCTTTCTGGTCAATGGTGTGTCGCAGCTGTTGATACTGCAGCAGCGTTTGTTGGGCAAAGACCCGTAGCTCCTCACCGGCCTCCGTCAGGGTGACGGTGCGGTTGTCGCGTACAAACAGGGGCTGACCGAGGTCTTCCTCAAGGCGCTGGATCTGGCGCGAAAGCGTGGAGGGACTGACGTGCATCGCCCGGGCGCTGCGCCCAAAGTGACGGCTTTCCGCCAGATGCAGGAACATTTTCAGATCGCGTAAATCCACTGATTTCACTCCCCCTTTTTACATTGCAAATATTGCAATGTGACGTTGTGAATATATCAATTTCCGCAATAAATTTCCTGTCATATAGTAAGTTCATTCTCGCAAAAGCGAACCGAACAATAAGCACAACAACACAACATCACGGAGTCCATTATGGCTAACTACTTTAATACACTGAATTTGCGCCAGCAGCTGGCGCAGCTGGGCAAATGCCGCTTTATGGCGCGCGATGAATTTGCCGATGGCGCGAGCTACCTTCAGGGTAAAAAAGTGGTCATCGTCGGCTGCGGCGCCCAGGGTCTGAACCAGGGCCTGAACATGCGTGACTCCGGTCTGGATATCTCCTACGCCCTGCGTAAAGAAGCGATTGCTGAGAAGCGTGCGTCCTGGCGCAAAGCGACCGAAAATGGTTTTAAAGTCGGTACCTACGAAGAACTGATCCCCCAGGCAGACCTGGTGGTTAACCTGACGCCAGACAAACAGCACTCTGACGTTGTGCGTTCCGTGCAGCCGCTGATGAAAGACGGTGCGGCGTTGGGTTACTCCCACGGCTTTAACATCGTTGAAGTGGGCGAGCAGATCCGTAAAGACATCACCGTTGTGATGGTGGCACCGAAGTGCCCGGGTACAGAAGTACGTGAAGAGTACAAACGTGGCTTCGGCGTGCCAACGCTTATCGCCGTTCACCCGGAAAACGATCCGAAAGGTGAAGGTATGGCGATCGCCAAAGCATGGGCTGCAGCAACGGGTGGCCACCGTGCGGGCGTTCTGGAATCGTCTTTCGTCGCGGAAGTTAAATCTGACCTGATGGGTGAGCAAACCATCCTGTGCGGTATGCTGCAGGCGGGCTCTCTGCTGTGCTTCGACAAGCTGGTGGAGGAGGGTACAGACCCGGCATACGCAGAAAAACTGATTCAGTTCGGCTGGGAAACGATCACCGAAGCGCTGAAGCAGGGCGGTATCACGCTGATGATGGACCGTCTGTCCAACCCGGCGAAACTGCGTGCTTACGCGCTGTCTGAACAGCTGAAAACGATCATGGCACCGCTGTTCCAGAAACATATGGACGACATTATCTCCGGCGAGTTCTCTTCCGGCATGATGGCGGACTGGGCTAACGACGATAAGAAACTGCTGACCTGGCGTGAAGAGACCGGTAAAACCGCTTTTGAAACCGCCCCACAGTTTGAAGGTAAAATCGGCGAGCAGGAGTACTTCGATAAAGGCGTTCTGATGATTGCGATGGTGAAAGCTGGCGTTGAGCTGGCGTTCGAAACCATGGTGGATTCCGGCATCATCGAAGAGTCTGCCTACTATGAATCACTGCACGAGCTGCCGCTGATTGCGAATACCATCGCCCGTAAGCGTCTGTACGAAATGAACGTGGTTATCTCTGATACCGCCGAGTACGGTAACTACCTGTTCTCTTACGCTTGCGTACCGCTGCTGAAAGAGTTCATGACAACCCTGCAGCCGGGCGATCTGGGCAAAGCGATTGCGGAAGGTGCTGTGGATAACGCGCAGCTGCGCGATGTAAACGAAGCCATTCGCGGCCATGAAATCGAGAAAGTGGGTCAGAAACTGCGTGGCTACATGACCGATATGAAACGTATCGCGGTAGCAGGTTAATAACCGGGCGGGCTGATGCCCTGACCTGACTAAACGTACAAGGCCTTCTCTCAGAGAAGGCCTTGCTGTTATTTGCGGTACAGAACCTTAATAACATGATAGCCAAACTGCGTGTGCAGTGGGCCTGTGGGTTCCAGCACCGGGCAGGAAAAGACCACTTTATCGAACGCCGGAACCATTTGACCCTGACGGAATTCACCTAAATCACCGCCGCGTTTACCTGACGGACAAATAGAGTGTTTCTTCGCCAGCTTGCCGAAGTCGGCGCCGTTTTTGATCTGCTCGAGAAGATCCAGAGCCAGTTTTTCTTCTTTTACAAGGATATGCAGTGCTGCCGCGGTTTTTGCCATGATCGTGCCTTGAGTGGTATGGATTAGGCTCGCTATACTACCACGCTGTTATTCTCCCCTCCTGACTTTCATTGAGTGATCATTTATGCGTTTAAACCCCGGACAACAACAAGCCGTCGAATTTGTCACTGGACCCTGTCTGGTGCTGGCGGGCGCGGGATCCGGCAAAACGCGCGTCATCACCAATAAGATTGCCCACCTGATCCGCGGCTGCGGGTATCAGGCTCGCCACATCGCGGCGGTGACGTTCACCAACAAAGCAGCGCGCGAGATGAAAGAGCGTGTCGGCCAGACGCTGGGGCGTAAAGAGGCGCGCGGTCTGATGATTTCCACCTTCCATACGCTGGGGCTGGATATCATCAAACGTGAATACGCCGCGCTGGGGATGAAATCCAACTTCTCACTGTTTGACGATACCGACCAGGTGGCCCTGCTCAAGGAGCTCACCGAGGGGCTGATCGAAGATGATAAGGTTCTGCTGCAACAGCTGATCTCAACGATCTCCAACTGGAAAAACGATCTGATGACCCCGGCCCAGGCCGCGGCGATCGCCAAAGGCGAGCGGGATCGGATCTTCGCCCACTGCTACGGTCTGTACGATGCGCATATGAAAGCCTGTAACGTGCTGGATTTCGACGACCTGATCCTGCTTCCCACGCTACTGCTGCAGCGTAATGAAGAGGTGCGTGAGCGCTGGCAGAATAAAATCCGCTACCTGCTGGTGGATGAGTATCAGGACACCAATACCAGCCAGTATGAACTGGTGAAACTGCTGGTGGGACAGCGCGCGCGTTTCACGGTGGTCGGTGATGACGATCAGTCCATTTACTCCTGGCGCGGTGCGCGTCCGCAAAACCTGGTCCTGCTGAGCAAAGATTTCCCGGCGCTGCAGGTGATCAAACTGGAGCAGAACTACCGTTCCTCCGGGCGTATCCTTAAAGCCGCGAATATCCTGATCGCCAACAACCCGCACGTGTTCGAAAAACGCCTGTTCTCCGAACTGGGTTACGGTACAGAGCTAAAAGTGCTCAGCGCCAACAATGAAGAGCACGAAGCGGAGCGGGTCACAGGCGAACTCATCGCCCACCACTTCGTCAATAAAACCGAATACAAAGACTATGCGATCCTCTATCGCGGCAACCATCAGTCACGCGTCTTTGAAAAGATGCTGATGCAAAACCGCATCCCGTACAAAATTTCGGGCGGGACCTCCTTTTTCTCGCGGCCCGAAATCAAAGATCTTCTGGCCTACCTGCGTGTGCTCACTAACCCGGATGATGACAGCGCGTTTCTGCGTATCGTGAATACCCCGAAACGGGAAATTGGCCCGGCGACGCTACAAAAGCTTGGCGAGTGGGCGATGACGCGTAATAAGAGTCTGTTTACTGCCAGCTTCGATATGGGGCTGAGTCAGACGCTCACCGGACGCGGCTACGATTCGTTAACCCGCTTTACCCACTGGCTTGGTGCAGTGCAGCGGCTGGCAGAGCGCGAACCTATCGCCGCCGTGCGCGACCTTATCCACGGTATCGACTACGAGTCCTGGCTGTATGAAACCTCCGCCAGTCCGAAAGCGGCCGAGATGCGCATGAAAAACGTTAACCAGCTGTTCAGCTGGATGACTGAAATGCTGGAAGGCTCGGAGATTGATGAACCGATGACCCTGACGCAGGTGGTTACCCGCTTTACCCTGCGCGATATGATGGAGCGCGGCGAGAGCGAAGAAGAGGCCGATCAGGTTCAGCTGATGACGCTGCATGCATCAAAAGGTCTGGAATTCCCGTATGTCTATCTGGTTGGCATGGAAGAGGGGTTACTGCCGCACCAGAGCAGCATTGATGAAGATAACGTCGATGAGGAGCGCCGTCTGGCCTATGTAGGCATCACGCGCGCTCAGAAAGAGCTGACCTTCACGCTGTGCAAAGAGCGTAGACAATATGGTGAACTGGTGCGCCCGGAGCCGAGCCGTTTCCTGCTGGAACTTCCGCAGGACGACCTCATCTGGGAGCAGGAGCGTAAAGTGATTACGGCTGAAGAGCGGATGCATAAGGGGCAGGCGAACGTCGCTAACATCCGCGCCATGCTGGCGAAAGCCAAAGAGAAGGGGTAGGTTGTTACACGCCCGGCAAGCGTAGCGTTACCGGGCATGTCCGCCCTGTTATTTCACCTCAAGCACCCAGTGTACGTAGCTCTGCCACTGACACTCCTGCTCGACCATCTCCGCCCCAAGCGGATGATTATCCAGCCAGTTTTCCGGCAACGTCAGCGAAAGTTTCTCGTCATCCGCCACCAGATTGAGTGCCGGCAGCAAATCATCGCGGCGGCGGCTGGCAAACAGAATAGCCAGACGCAGCAGGCGGCACATATGCTCGGCCACGCGCGGCGGTACGGCGTTTTGCTGATGCAAAGAGGAGAGGTCAACGGTATTGGTCTGGTTCAGCAGCAGCGTTGCCAGCAACTTTTTCTGCGCAGGGGTATAGCCGGGTAAATCGAGGTTACGCACCAGATAAGCGGCATGAGCCGGGGCCTGTTTAAAATCAATGCTCAGCCCGATTTCATGCAGTGCACAGGCACTTAGCAGCAGATCGCGACTCAAAGGGTCCAGATCCCAGGCGTTAGCCACATGATCGGCGAAGCGTGACGCCAGCTGTGCCACGCGGCCTGCCTGATCGATATCAACCAGGAAACGACGCTGCACGTTTCGCAGGGTACGGCTGCGAATGTCCTGATCGACCGACAGGTGCAACATCCCGTAGACCAGACCTTCACGCAGCGCGCCGCCCGCCAGCGTCATACATTTGATGTTCAGCTCGGTGAAAATGGCGATCAGGATCGCGAGCCCGCTCGGGAATACCAGCGCGCGTTCAAGCGTCAGGCCTTCAATTTCCAGCTCTTCCAGACGCCCGCACTGAATGGCCCGCTGTTTAAGCTGCTGAAGCTTGGCAAGCGTGATCCGCTCATCCATGCCCTGCGCCATCATAATTTCCTGCAATGCCTGCACGGTACCGGAGGCCCCCACGCAGACTTTCCAGCCGTGGTAGCGCAGTTCGTCCATCACCGGGCGTAACACCTCGCGTGCGGCAGTTTCCGCCTCGTCGAAGTTCTCCTGACCCAGATTGCGGTCAGTAAAGTAGCGCTCAAGCCAGGTTACGCAACCCATCGACAGGCTGAATAGCGACGTTGCCTGCGCACCGGTGCCGGTCACGAGTTCGGTACTGGCGCCCCCGATATCCACAACCAGACGACGATCGTCGCCTCCCGTGGTGTGCGCAACGCCCTGATAAATCAGGCGCGCTTCTTCTTCACCGCTGATAACCTGCACCGGACAACCGAGAATTTCCTGCGCTTTGGCAATAAAATCCACGGCGTTAACCGCCAGGCGGAGTGTTGCTGTGGCGACGACGGTGATTTGGGAATGCGGGATATCCTGCAGACGCTCTGCAAAGAGTCGCAGGCACTGCCAGCCACGTTCCATGGCTTCAGGAGAGAGGTGATTATCGCTGCTCAGGCCCGCCGCGAGGCGGACCTTGCGCTTAATGCGCGTCAGCGTTTGTATGCTTCCCGCCACCTCGCGCACAACCAGCATATGAAAACTATTCGAACCGAGATCAATTGCCGCATAAAGCGAGGTGGAGCTGAGCATAATTTTTTAACCTGAGCGACGACGATTACGCGGCGCGCCAGATCGACGCGGGCCATTGCCGGAGCGGGCGCGGGTAAGGCGCTTAGCCGGCGGCAGTTCGCTTAATAGCGCATCCGGGTTGTACTTACTCACCGGAATAGAATGGCCGATGTATGTCTCAATCGCCGGCAGGTTCAGCGCATACTCTTCACACGCGAGGCTGATAGAGTGGCCGCTTGCACCCGCACGACCGGTACGACCGATACGGTGTACATAGTCTTCGCAGTCATCCGGCAGGTCATAGTTAAAGACGTGCGTAACGGCTGGAATGTGCAGGCCGCGCGCTGCGACGTCGGTGGCGACCAGAATATCGAGATCGCCACGGGTGAATTCTTCAAGAATACGCAGGCGTTTTTTCTGCGCAACATCGCCCGTCAGCAGGCCAACACGGTGACCGTCTGCAGCCAGATGGCCCCAGATATCTTCACAGCGGTGCTTGGTGTTCGCGAAGATAATGGCGCGGTCTGGCCACTCTTCTTCGATCAGCGTTTGCAGCAGACGCATTTTCTCTTCATTGGAAGGATAGAAGAGTTCTTCTTTGATGCGGTGGCCGGTTTTCTGCTCGGGTTCCACTTCCACATATTCGGCGTTGTTCATCTGCTCGAATGCCAGTTCGCGTACGCGATACGACAGGGTCGCAGAGAACAGCATGTTGAGGCGCTGATTCGCGGGTGGCATGCGGCGGAACAGCCAGCGGATATCTTTAATGAAGCCCAGATCGTACATACGGTCAGCTTCATCCAGCACCACAACCTGGATGGCACCAAGGTTAATGTGGTTCTGTTTTGCGTAGTCGATAAGACGGCCGGTGGTACCGATCAGGATATCCACACCGCTTTCCAGCACTTTCAGCTGCTTATCGTAACCATCGCCGCCATAAGCCAGGCCAATTTTCAGGCCCGTAGCCTGCATCAGGGGTTCAGCGTCTGCGTGGATCTGTACCGCCAGTTCTCGCGTCGGGGCCATAATTAGCGCGCGCGGCTGGTTAACTTTGCGGTCTGCAATCGCTGGATGAGAAAGTAAATAATGAAACGTTGACGTTAAAAACGCCATCGTTTTGCCAGTACCGGTTTGCGCCTGCCCTGCTACGTCACGTCCCGCCAGCGTCAGCGGCAGGGCGAGAGCCTGAATGGGCGTGCAGTTATGAAACCCTTTATTTTCAAGGGCTTCGATCACTTTTGGGTGCAGGGCGAAGTCGGAAAACTTCTGTTCTGTTAAATGTGTTTTGCTCATAGTGTGGTAGAATATCAGCTTACTATTGCTTTACGAAAGCGTATCCGGTGAAATAAAGTCAACCTTTAGTTGGTTAATGCGACATCAACACGTCGTTGATGAGGGCGAAACCAACGTACCAGGCTTATTCCTGTGGAGTTATATATGAGCGATAAAATTATTCACCTGACTGACGACAGTTTTGACACGGACGTACTTAAGGCTGACGGGCTGACACTCGTCGATTTCTGGGCTGAATGGTGTGGTCCTTGCAAAATGATCGCCCCGATTCTGGATGAGATCGCTGACGAATATCAGGGCAAACTGACCGTTGCCAAGCTGAACATCGACCAGAACCCGGGCACCGCACCAAAATACGGTATCCGTGGCATTCCGACCCTGCTGCTGTTCAAAAACGGCGAAGTGGCAGCGACCAAAGTGGGCGCACTGTCCAAAGGTCAACTGAAAGAGTTCCTCGACGCTAACCTGGCGTAAGGTTTCTTTGCTGCGCGTCCAGAGCGCCTAAATTATGTGGAACTCTGGACGCCCGGCTGAAGTCGTGCTAAGTTAGCTATGACTTCGTTTTAAACATATCTTGTTGTTTGAATCTTGTTTTACCCGATACTTCCCGTTGTTGACACAAACAGTGCGTGAAGTTGCTAAATTCCGGGCTTGTCACTCAATCCGTCTTGTCGTTTCAGTTCTGCGTTTTTTCCCTGTGACCAGACAGCGAACAGACATGAGTTGATGGCCGCTAAACAGGCATGGATGACCCTGCCATACCATTCACAACATTAAGTTCGAGTATCACCCCGAGTTTAAGAACCCACACCATTATGAATCTTACCGAATTAAAGAATACGCCGGTTTCTGAGCTGATCACTCTCGGCGAAAATATGGGGCTGGAAAACCAGGCTCGTATGCGCAAGCAGGACATCATTTTCGCCATCCTGAAGCAGCATGCTAAGAGTGGCGAAGATATCTTTGGCGACGGTGTGCTGGAGATATTGCAAGACGGATTTGGTTTCCTCCGCTCTGCAGACAGCTCCTACCTCGCCGGCCCTGACGACATCTACGTATCCCCTAGCCAAATCCGCCGTTTCAACCTCCGCACTGGTGACACCATTTCAGGTAAGATTCGTCCTCCAAAAGAGGGTGAACGCTACTTTGCGCTGTTGAAAGTGAATGAAGTTAACTTCGACAAACCGGAAAACTCCCGTAATAAGATCCTGTTTGAGAACTTAACGCCGCTGCACGCGAACTCTCGCCTGCGCATGGAGCGTGGTAACGGCTCAACTGAAGATTTAACCGCTCGCGTCCTGGATCTGGCATCGCCAATCGGTCGTGGCCAGCGTGGTCTGATCGTCGCACCGCCAAAAGCGGGTAAAACCATGCTGCTGCAGAATATCGCGCAGAGCATCGCTTATAACCACCCAGACTGCGTACTGATGGTACTGCTGATTGACGAACGTCCGGAAGAAGTGACCGAGATGCAGCGTCTGGTTAAAGGTGAAGTGGTTGCTTCTACCTTTGACGAACCCGCATCTCGCCACGTTCAGGTTGCGGAAATGGTTATCGAGAAGGCGAAACGCCTGGTTGAACACAAGAAAGACGTGATCATCCTACTCGACTCCATCACCCGTCTGGCGCGTGCCTACAACACCGTCGTTCCGGCTTCCGGTAAAGTGCTGACGGGGGGTGTGGACGCTAACGCCCTGCATCGTCCAAAACGCTTCTTCGGTGCGGCACGTAACGTGGAAGAGGGCGGCAGCCTGACCATCATCGCTACGGCGCTGATCGATACGGGTTCCAAAATGGACGAAGTTATTTACGAAGAGTTTAAAGGTACAGGTAACATGGAACTGCACCTCTCTCGTAAAATTGCTGAGAAACGCGTCTTCCCGGCTATCGACTACAACCGTTCCGGTACCCGTAAAGAAGAGCTGCTCACCACCCAGGAAGAGCTGCAGAAAATGTGGATCCTGCGCAAAATCATCCATCCAATGGGTGAAATCGACGCAATGGAGTTCCTCATTAACAAACTGGCGATGACCAAAACTAACGACGATTTCTTCGATATGATGAAACGCTCGTAACGCAAATAAAGCCAGCAAGCGCCACGTTTTTACGTGGCGTTTTTCTTTTATGGCTTATACGCTATTAATGCAGACTCCCATTTCAGACCAGTCAGTGCGACAATAAGACTGTTTGTGCAGTTAACGAAATAATTGATTGAAAAATATACAAAGGGAGTTGTAAGAAGCCTTCTTTATTACTTCTGAGGCAGGGGCTTCATGGTTATACTTCCGGGACTAACTTTTGTTGAGAGCAATCCATTGTGAATCTACTCACCGCCGTTACTGAGCTAATCAGTATTTTTTTATTCACAACCTGTTTTTTGTTCATCGCGCGTAAGGTGGCCAAAAGAATAGGGTTGGTGGATAAGCCTAATTTTCGTAAACGTCATCAGGGACTTATTCCTCTGGTTGGAGGGATTTCTGTTTACGCTGGTATCTGTTTCACGTTTGGTATTGCGGATTATTATATTCCACACGCCGCCCTCTACCTTGCCTGCGCCGGTGTCCTGGTGTTAGTCGGGGCGCTGGATGATCGGTTCGATATCGCGGTAAAAATTCGCGCCACCGTCCAGGCCGCCATTGGCGTGATCATGATGGTCGTTGGTGGGCTATACCTGAGAAGCCTCGGTTATGTGTTCGGACCCTGGGAGTTAGTACTGGGTCCCTTTGGTTTCTTCCTGACACTGTTTGCCGTCTGGGCGGCGATAAATGCGTTCAACATGGTGGATGGTATTGACGGCCTGCTCGGTGGATTGTCGTCGGTTTCGTTTGCCGCAATCGGCATCATTTTATGGTTCGATGGTCAGTACAGCCTGTCGATGTGGTGTTTTGCCATGATTGCCGCCATTCTGCCTTATATTCTCTTAAATCTCGGTGCGCTCGGTCGTCGCTATAAAGTGTTTATGGGGGATGCGGGCAGTACGCTGATCGGCTTTACCGTTATCTGGATTTTGCTGGAGACTACTCAGGGTAAAACCCACCCGATTAGCCCGGTAACAGCGCTGTGGATTATTGCCATTCCGCTAATGGATATGGTGGCGATTATGTATCGTCGTCTGCGTAAAGGAATGAGTCCTTTCTCTCCCGATCGCCAGCATATTCACCATCTCATCATGCGTGCCGGTTTTACTTCGCGTCAGGCGTTTGTGCTGATTACCCTGGCTGCCGCTATTCTGGCCGCAATTGGGGTGGCTGCGGAATATGCTCATTTCATCCCTGAATGGGTCATGTTGGTATTATTCTTGCTAGCGTTTTTCCTGTACGGCTACTGCATTAAGCGCGCATGGAAAGTGGCGCGGTTTATTAAACGTCTTAAACGCAGGATGCGTCGCAACAGTGGCAACAATACAACATTAACTAAGTAAAACCGGGACTATGATGACTCAACCGTTGGCGGGAGCGAAATCAGTGGTAACTGAGAATGAGCTGGATATTCGGGGTTTGTTTCGCGTGTTGTGGGCAGGCAAACTTTGGATTGCGGGGATCGCGCTGGGGTTTGCATTGTTAGCGCTGGCCTACACCTTCTTTGCAAAACAAGAGTGGAGCGCTACGGCAATCACTGATAAACCAACGGTTAATATGCTCGGGGGGTTCTATTCCCAGCAGCAGTTCCTGCGTAACCTGGATATCAAAGCCAATCTGGCCACCCCAGATCAGGCTTCCGTCATGGATGAGGCCTATAAAGAGTTTGTGATGCAGCTGGCTTCCTGGGATACGCGCCGTGATTTCTGGAGCCAGACGGATTATTACAAGCAACGGATGGTGGGCAACAGTAAAGCCGATGCCGCGCTGCTGGATGACATGATTAACAACATTCAGTTTATGCCGGGAGATGCGCTGCGTAACGTCAACGACAGCGTCAAGCTGATTGCCGAAACCGCGCCGGATGCCAATAACCTGTTGCGCCAGTACGTTGCCTTTGCCAGCCAGCGTGCGGCAAGCCACCTTAATGAAGAGCTGAAAGGTGCCTGGGCTGCCCGTACTATACAGATGAAAGCGCAGGTTAAACGTCAGGAAGAGGTGGCTAAAGCCATCTTCGCCCGCCGTGTACACAATATTGAGCAGGCGCTGAAAATTGCCGAACAGCACAATATTTCTCGCACTGAGACGGACGTGCCGGCAGATGAACTGCCTGATTCAGAAATGTTCCTTCTCGGGCGCCCAATGCTGCAGGCTCGACTGGAAAACCTCCAGGCCGTTGGCCCTGATTTTGACCTCGACTACGATCAAAACCGCGCGATGCTGAACACCCTGAATGTCGGTCCAACAATGGACCCGCGTTTTCAGACCTATCGTTATTTGCGAACGCCTGAAGAACCTGTAAAACGCGATAGTCCGCGCCGCGCATTCCTGATGATCATGTGGGGGATTGTGGGTGCACTGACTGGCGCAGGCGTGGCGTTAACGCGTCGTCGCACTAACTAAGAACGCCGTCTACGATGAAGGCTGCGGCCTTCATCGTTTAATCGAAGAGAATCGATGTGAAAGTACTTACCGTATTTGGCACCAGGCCGGAGGCCATTAAGATGGCACCTCTGGTTCATGCGCTGGCCAGTGATCCTGATATTGAAGCGAAAGTGTGCGTCACTGCCCAACACCGTGAGATGCTCGATCAGGTCTTAACTCTCTTTTCTATCGTACCGGATTACGATCTCAATATTATGAAGCCGGGGCAGGGGTTAACGGAGATAACCTGCCGTATTCTGCAAGAGCTCAAGCCGATTCTGGAGTCCTTCAAACCTGACGTGGTTCTGGTGCATGGCGATACCACCACCACGGTGGCAACCAGCCTGGCTGCGTTTTACCAGCGAATTCCAGTCGGCCATGTTGAGGCGGGTCTGCGTACCGGCAACCTTTATTCGCCGTGGCCCGAAGAGGCCAACCGCACACTCACCGGCCATCTGGCGATGTACCATTTTGCGCCCACCGAAAATTCACGACAGAACCTGCTGCGTGAAAATATTGCCGACAACAAAATCTTTGTCACCGGGAATACGGTGATTGATGCCCTGATTTGGGTTCGTGACCGCGTGCTGTCAAACAACGATCTTCAGAAAGAACTCGCCGCACGCTACCCCTTCCTGAACAATGGCAAAAAAACCATTCTGGTCACCGGCCACCGTCGCGAGAGCTTTGGACGCGGCTTTGAGCAAATCTGTCATGCCCTGGCGGAAATCGCCGCGCAGAATCAGGATGTGCAGATTGTCTACCCGGTGCACCTTAATCCTAACGTCAGCGAGCCGGTCAACCGTATCCTTGGGCATATAGAAAACGTCCTGCTGATTGAACCGCAGGACTATTTGCCGTTTGTCTGGCTGATGAACCACGCCTGGCTGATCCTGACCGATTCCGGTGGTATTCAGGAAGAGGCGCCGTCTCTCGGCAAGCCTGTGCTGGTCATGCGTGAAACGACCGAACGCCCGGAAGCGGTGAAAGCGGGCACGGTACGTCTGGTCGGCACCAATGCACAGCTGATCGTCGAAGAGGTGACGCGCCTGCTGCACGACGACGAAGAGTATCAGGCGATGAGCCGGGCCCATAACCCGTATGGCGATGGGCAGGCTTGTGGCCGTATTTTGCATGCACTTAAACACAATCGGGTATCGCTATGAGTTTTACTACCATCTCTGTCATTGGTCTTGGCTACATTGGCTTGCCCACCGCGGCAGCGTTTGCCTCCCGTCAAAAACAGGTTGTGGGCGTGGATATCAACGCGCGTGCGGTGGAAACCATTAACCGTGGCGAAATTCATATCGTGGAGCCCGATCTCGACCGCGTGGTGAAAGAGGCGGTTGATGGCGGATTCCTGCGTGCCAGCACGACGCCGGTCGAGGCGGATGCATATCTGATTGCGGTGCCAACCCCCTTTAAAGGTGACCATGAGCCCGACATGGCTTATGTCGAAGCGGCGGCAAAATCGATTGCACCGGTCCTGAAAAAAGGGGCTCTGGTGATCCTGGAGTCCACTTCGCCCGTCGGCGCTACCGAACAGATGGCGCAGTGGCTGGCGCAAGCCCGACCTGACTTACGCTTCCCGCAGCAGGCGGGCGAGGAGGCTGATATCAATATTGCTTACTGCCCTGAGCGCGTGCTGCCAGGTCAGGTGATGGTAGAGCTGATTAAAAACGATCGCGTGATCGGCGGCATGACGCCAGTCTGTTCTGCACGCGCCAGCGCGCTTTACAAGATTTTCCTTGAAGGCGAGTGCGTGGTGACCAACTCCCGCACCGCTGAAATGTGCAAGCTCACGGAAAACAGTTTCCGGGACGTGAATATTGCCTTCGCGAATGAACTGTCGCTGATTTGCGCCGATCAGGGGATTAACGTCTGGGAGTTGATTAGCCTGGCGAATCGCCATCCGCGCGTGAATATCCTCCAGCCTGGCCCGGGCGTGGGCGGTCACTGTATCGCCGTCGACCCGTGGTTTATTGTGGCGCAAAACCCGGCGCAGGCCCGCCTGATCCGCACCGCGCGTGAAGTGAATGACAGCAAGCCACACTGGGTGCTCAGTCAGGTGAAAGCCACCGTAGCGGACTGTCTGGCTGAGAGCGGCAAACGCGCCAGTGAGCTGAAAATTGCCTGCTTTGGTCTGGCATTCAAACCGAATATTGACGACTTACGCGAAAGCCCGGCGATGGAGATTGCAGAGATGATCGCTGGCTGGCACACCGGCGAAACGCTGGTGGTTGAACCCAATATTCATGAACTGCCGGCAAAACTGGCGGGCCACTGTACGTTGACCGCGCTGGATGAGGCACTGGCGACGGCGAATGTGCTGGTGCTGCTGGTGGATCATAAAGAATTTAAAGCGACGTCCGGTGATGCCGTACGCCAACAGTACGTGGTTGATACGAAAGGTGTCTGGCGTTGAGCCACCTGAAGGGGGTTCTCGAGTCCCTTGAGTGGGAGAGTGCCTTTTTTGGTCTGCCATCAGCCATCGTGCGCCTGCGCGACGATGCGCCGGTTCTGACTGACGCCGACTTCACCGCCTGGCCGCGGGTACAGGCCAGGATCCCCGCAGACCGTGCCGACCTGCTCGATGCGCTCCAGCAACAAGGTTTTCAGCTGGTTGAAGGCGAGGTTGATCTGTCCCTTACGCTCGCCCGTCATGATTCGCCCGGTGCGGAAGTGGCAACGGAGCAGGATATCCCCGCGCTGCGTCAGATGGCGGCGCAGGCGTTTGCCCGGAGCCGTTTTCGCGCACCGTGGTATGCACCGGACGACAGTGGACGTTTCTACGCCCAGTGGGTAGAGAACGCGGTAAAAGGCACCTTTGACCATGTGTGCCTGGTGTTTCGCACTGCAGACGGCCAGATTGAGGGATTTGTCTCGCTTCGTAAGCTCAACGCGAACGAGGGGCGTATTGGTTTATTAGCCGGGCGCGGCATGGGCGAAAAACTCATGCAGGCGGCGCTTCACTGGGCGCAGCAGCAACAGCTTTTGACTCTGCGGGTGGCAACCCAGATGGGCAACACCGCCGCGCTTAAACGTTATATCGCGAGTGGTGCCAACATCGACGCCACCGCTTACTGGTTATACAGGTGACAAGATGATTCCATTTAACGCACCACCCGTCGTGGGCACTGAACTCGACTATATGCAGTCTGCTATGGGCAGCGGCAAACTCTGTGGTGACGGTGGTTTTACCCGTCGCTGCCAGCAGTGGATGGAGCAGCGGTTTCACAGCGCTAAAGTCCTGCTGACCCCGTCCTGTACCGCATCGCTGGAAATGGCGGCGTTGCTGCTGGATATCCAGCCGGGCGATGAAGTGATCATGCCGAGCTACACCTTCGTCTCTACAGCGAATGCCTTTGTCCTGCGTGGTGCGAAAATCGTCTTTGTGGATATTCGCCCGGATACCATGAACATCGATGAGACGCTGATTGAAGCGGCAATCACGGACAAAACGCGCGCGATTGTGCCGGTTCACTACGCGGGAGTGGCGTGTGAGATGGACACCATCATGGCGATCGCCAAAAAACATGACCTGTTCGTGGTTGAAGATGCCGCTCAAGGCGTGATGTCGACCTATAAAGGGCGAGCGCTGGGAACGATCGGCCATATCGGCTGCTTTAGTTTCCACGAAACCAAAAACTATACCGCCGGTGGCGAAGGTGGTGCGACGCTGATTAACGACCGTGCGCTGGTCGAGCGCGCGGAAGTGATCCGTGAAAAAGGCACCAACCGCAGCCAGTTCTTCCGGGGGCAGGTAGACAAATATACCTGGCGCGATATTGGCTCAAGCTATCTGATGGCCGATCTGCAGGCGGCATACCTGTGGGCGCAGCTGGAGGCAGCGGACCGCATTAATCTTCAGCGCCTGTCCCTGTGGCAAACTTATTACGACGCGCTGCAACCGCTGGCACAAGCCGGGCGAATTGAGCTGCCGACCCTTCCGGCTGATTGCGTCCATAATGCCCATATGTTCTACATCAAACTGCGCGATAACGACGATCGCAGCAAGTTGATTGCCTGGCTAAAAGAAGCCGAAATTCTGGCGGTGTTCCACTATATCCCGCTGCACTCCAGCCCGGCAGGAGAGGCATTTGGGGTCTTCGCGGGTGAAGATCGCTACACCACGAAAGAAAGTGAGCGTTTGCTTCGTTTGCCACTGTTCTACAACCTCGCGCCTGTTAACCAGCGTACGGTGATTAACACCCTTCTGAGTTATTTCGGCTGATATGTCTCTGGCAAAAGCATCGGTGTGGACCGCCGCGTCCACACTTGTCAAAATTGGCGCCGGGCTACTGGTCGTCAAGCTGCTGGCCGTCTCATTCGGCCCTTCAGGCGTTGGGCTGGCAGGCAATTTCCGTCAGCTTGTGACCGTCCTTGGGGTACTGGCCGGCGCAGGGATTTTCAACGGCGTCACGAAATACGTTGCGCAGTACCATGATGATGCGGCCCAGCTTCGCCGTGTTGTCGGTACATCCTCGGCGATGGTCACCGGCTTTTCGACCCTGATGGCGGTTATTTTCCTGCTGGCAGCGGCACCCATAAGCCAGGGGTTATTTGGTCACACCCATTATCAGGGGCTGGTTCGTCTGGTCGCGCTGGTTCAGCTGGGCATTGCCTGGGCTAATCTGCTGCTGGCGCTGATGAAAGGCTTTCGTGATGCGGCCGGGAACGCACTAGCGTTAATCCTCGGCAGCGTCATCGGCGTTATTGCCTACTATTTTTGTTATCGGCTGGGCGGCTATGAAGGCGCGTTGCTGGGGCTGGCGCTGGTACCGGCATTAGTGGTCGTTCCGGCGGCGTTCATGCTAATGCGTCGGGGCACCATTCCGTTGAGTTACCTGAAACCTCAATGGGATAAGGTGCTGGCAAGCCAGCTGGGAAAATTTACCCTGATGGCGCTCATCACCTCCGTCACGCTCCCCGTCGCCTACGTGATGATGCGAAACCTGCTGGCGGCGCATTACAGCTGGGACGAAGTTGGGATTTGGCAAGGGGTGAGCAGTATTTCCGATGCCTACCTCCAATTTATAACGGCTTCCTTTAGCGTCTATTTGCTGCCAACCTTATCGCGCCTGACCTCCAGGCAGGATATCACGCGCGAAATTTCCCGCTCACTGCGGTTTGTCCTTCCCGCCGTTGCGGCAGCCAGTTTAACCGTATGGCTATTGCGCGATGTCGCCATCTGGCTGCTCTTCTCCGCGAAGTTTACCGCCATGCGCGATCTGTTTGCCTGGCAACTGGTGGGCGATGTACTGAAAGTGGGGGCTTACGTTTTTGGTTATCTGGTGATTGCGAAAGCCTCGCTACGGTTGTATATCCTGGCGGAAATCAGCCAGTTTGCATTACTGACCGCATTCTCACACTGGTTGATCCCGGCACACGGTGCGCTGGGGGCGGCTCAGGCCTATATGGCAACCTATATCGTTTATTTCGCTGCCTGTTGCGGCGTATTTTTACTTTGGCGTAAACGCGCATGACTGCACTGATTCACATACTGGGATCGGATATCCCACACCATAACCAGACCGTGTTACGGTTCTTCAATGATGAACTGGCATCGGGGGATCCCGACGCTCGTGAGTTTATGGTTGCCGGTCAGGATAATGGCCTGAGCGTGGCGTGTCCGGCGCTGACTCTCTCTTTCTGGCCGGACAAGGCTGCGCTGGCGAAGGCGGTTGTTGCCAAAGCCAAAGCGGATCGTGAGCAACGTTTCTTTTTCCATGGGCAGTTTAATACCGGCCTGTGGCTGGCGCTCCTGAGCGGGGGGATCAAACCTTCGCAGTGCAGCTGGCATATCTGGGGAGCCGATCTTTACGAAGTCTCCAGCGGCTGGAAATTCCGTCTTTTCTACCCGTTGCGGCGCATGGCGCAGGGGCGTGTGGGATGCGTTTTCGCGACCCGTGGCGATCTCAATTATTTTGCTAAACGCCACCCTGACGTACGCGGTGAGCTACTCTATTTCCCGACCCGAATGAACCCGGCGCTGAACAACATGGCGAATGATACGCCGCGCGAGGGTAAACTGACGATTCTGGTGGGTAATTCAGGCGATCGCAGCAATGAACATCTTGCCGCGCTCAGGGCGGTACATCAGCAGTTTGGCGACACCGTCAATGTGATTGTGCCGATGGGGTATCCGGCCAACAACGATGCCTATATCAATGAGGTCCGCCAGCAGGCACTCGCGTTATTTAGCGCCGGGAATGTGCACATTCTCCACGATAAGCTGGAATTTGATGAGTATCTTGCGCTGCTGCGTCGGTGCGATCTGGGCTATTTCATCTTTGCGCGTCAGCAAGGAATTGGCACGCTGTGTCTGCTGATTCAGGCGGGTGTGCCCTGCGTACTCAATCGCGAAAACCCATTCTGGCAGGACATGGCGGAGCAGCATCTGCCGGTGCTGTTTACTTCCGATGTGCTTAACGAAGAGGTGGTCCGCGAAGCGCAGAGACAACTGGCGCTGGTGGACAAAAGTGCCATCGACTTCTTTAGCCCGAACTACCTCACGCCGTGGCACCGCGCGCTGCGTATCGCTGCAGGAGACAAAGCATGAGTCAGTTGCAATTCAGCGGCTTACTGATCGTTTGGCTTCTGAGCACTTTATTCATCGCCACGCTCACCTGGTTCGAGTTTCGCCGGGTGCGTTTTAACTTTAACGTCTTCTTCTCGTTACTGTTTCTTCTGACCTTCTTTTTCGGATTCCCGCTGACCAGCATTCTGGTCTTCCGGTTTGATGTGAGCGTTGCGCCGCCCGAGATCCTGCTCCAGGCGATCCTGGCAGCGACCTGCTTCTACGCCGTCTACTACGCCACCTATAAAACGCGCCTGCGTTCAGCGCAATCCACCGCGCCGCGCCGGGCGCTCTTCACCATGAACCGGGTGGAGACGCACCTGACGTGGGTGATGCTGATGACGATCGCGCTGGTAAGCGTGGGTATCTTCTTCATGCACAATGGTTTTCTGCTGTTCAAGCTCCAGTCCTACAGCCAGATTTTTTCTGCCGAAGTATCGGGCGTGGCGCTTAAGCGCTTCTTCTACTTCTTCATTCCGGCGATGCTGGTGATCTTTTTCCTGCGTCAGGACAGCAAAGCCTGGCTGTTTTTCCTGGTGAGTACCGTCGCCTTCGGTTTCCTGACCTACATGATTGTGGGAGGGACGCGTGCAAATATCATCATCGCTTTCGCAATCTTCCTGTTTATCGGCATCATCCGCGGGTGGATCTCTTTATGGATGCTGGTGGCTGCTGGGGTGTTTGGCATTGTTGGTATGTTCTGGCTTGCCCTGAAGCGCTACGGGCTCAACGTAGCCGGTGACGAGGCGTTTTACACATTCCTCTATCTCACGCGCGACACCTTCTCGCCGTGGGAAAACCTGGCGTTGTTGCTGCAAAACTACGACAAAATCGATTTCCAGGGCCTTGCGCCTATTGTGCGCGACTTTTATGTCTTTATCCCAACCTGGCTGTGGCCAGACCGTCCCGGCGTCGTACTCAACACGGCAAACTATTTTACCTGGGAAGTGCTGAACAACCACTCAGGCCTTGCGATCTCACCTACGTTGATTGGCTCGCTGGTGGTGATGGGGGGAAGCTGGTTTATCCTGCCGGGGGCGGTGGTGGTGGGGCTGATCATCAAGTGGTTTGACTGGCTCTACGTGCGCGGCAACGAAGAAACAAACCGCTATAAGGCGGCTATTTTGCACAGTTTCTGCTTTGGTGCCATTTTCAATATGATCGTTCTGGCGCGTGAAGGGCTGGATTCATTCGTGTCGCGCGTGGTTTTCTTCATGGTCGTTTTTGGCATCTGCCTGTTACTGGCCAAACTGTTGTACTGGCTGTTTGACAGTGCAGGGCTTGTGCATAAGCGCGAGCCGCAGGGCAGCACAACGCTGTCGCAAGTGTGAGTAGGGAAAGTCATGACGGATAAAACTTCTGCACCGCGCTATACGCTGCGCGGTCTGCAGCTTATTGGCTGGCGCGATATGCAACACGCGCTGGATTTTCTGTTCGCTGGTGGTCAGATGAAATCCGGTACGCTGGTCGCCATCAATGCGGAAAAGATGCTGGCGGTGGAAGACAACGCCGAAGTGAGAAGCCTGATAGAAGCGGCTGAATTTAAATATGCCGACGGTATCAGCGTGGTGCGTTCAATCCGCAAAAAGTATCCTGGCGCTAATGTATCTCGCGTGGCAGGGGCCGATCTCTGGGAGCAACTGATGGCACGCGCAGGGGCGGAAGGCACGCCGGTATTCCTGATTGGCGGTAAGCCGGAGGTGCTGGCGCAGACCGAAGCGAAGTTGCGCAGTCAATGGAATGTTAACATCGTGGGCAGCCAGGATGGCTACTTCAAACCAGAGGCCCGGCAGGCGCTGTTTAAACGCGTTCGCGACAGTGGAGCGAAAATCATCACCGTGGCGATGGGCTCCCCACGCCAGGAGATCCTGATGCGTGACTGCCGTCAGGTGTGTCCGGATGCCCTTTATATGGGCGTTGGCGGAACGTATGACGTTTTTACCGGCCACGTTAAGCGCGCGCCCAAAGTCTGGCAAAACCTGGGGCTGGAGTGGCTGTATCGCCTGCTATCTCAGCCGACGCGGATTACACGACAGATCCGTCTGCTTCGCTACCTTACCTGGCACTACACCGGGAAAATGTAATCAAAATGTAGCGCGATATGCTGTTCGCGCTGCAACTCCCCTGCAAAACTGCTGCAAATCTGTGCAATGCATTCATTTTTTTATGCATCGTTTGCCATTTGCTGCATTTTAAGAAACCATTCGCCCCGTATTTTAGTACCCCTAAAAAACAATACCCGGCCTGAAGTCGGGAAACAGCAAACACAATCGAGGATCTATGGCAGAGAAAAAACCGGAGCTACAGCGTGGGCTGGATGCTCGTCATATTGAACTGATAGCGCTGGGCGGCACTATCGGCGTGGGCCTGTTTATGGGCTCCGCAAGCACGCTCAAATGGGCAGGACCTTCGGTCTTGCTGGCTTATATCATTGCGGGATTGTTCGTTTTCTTCATCATGCGTTCGATGGGCGAAATGCTCTTCATGGAGCCCGTCACGGGTTCCTTCGCCGTTTACGCGCACCGATATATGAGCCCGTTCTTTGGCTACCTGACGGCATGGTCATACTGGTTTATGTGGATGGCGGTTGGCATCTCTGAAATCACGGCGATAGGGGTCTACGTGCAGTTCTGGTTCCCGGACATGGTCCAGTGGATACCGGCGCTGATTGCCGTGGGGCTGGTGGCACTGGCAAACCTTGCTGCGGTTCGTCTTTATGGTGAAATCGAATTCTGGTTTGCGATGATCAAAGTCACCACTATCATCGTGATGATTGTGGTCGGGCTGGGCGTTATCTTCTTCGGCTTTGGCAACGGCGGGCACGCCATTGGCTTTGGTAACCTGACCGAAAACGGCGGCTTCTTTGCGGGCGGCTGGAAGGGCTTCCTGACGGCACTGTGTATCGTTGTGGCCTCTTATCAGGGGGTCGAGCTTATCGGTATTACCGCGGGTGAAGCGAAAAACCCGCAGGTTACGCTGCGCAGCGCCGTAGGCAAGGTGCTGTGGCGTATCCTGATTTTCTATGTGGGGGCGATCTTCGTTATCGTAACCATCTTCCCGTGGAATGAAATTGGCACGACCGGTAGCCCGTTTGTCTTGACCTTCGCGAAGATTGGCATCACGGCGGCAGCAGGCATCATTAATTTTGTGGTTCTGACGGCGGCGTTGTCAGGCTGCAACAGCGGGATGTACAGCTGCGGACGTATGCTCTACGCGCTGTCCAGAAACAACCAGCTGCCAGCGGCAATGGCGAAAGTTTCGCGTGCGGGCGTACCGGTTGCGGGTGTGGCGGTGTCGATTGTGATCCTGCTGATTGGCTCCTGCCTGAACTACATCATCCCGAATCCGCAGCGCGTGTTCGTTTATGTCTACAGCGCCAGCGTGCTGCCAGGTATGGTGCCCTGGTTTGTTATCCTGATTAGCCAGCTGCGTTTCCGTCAGGCACATAAAAAGGCCATCGCCAGCCATCCGTTCCGTTCCATTCTGTTCCCGTACGCCAACTATTTGACGATGGCGTTCCTGGTTTGCGTATTAATCGGAATGTACTTTAATGAAGATACGCGCATGTCGCTGTTTGTCGGGATGATCTTCCTGGCGGCGGTGACCGCGGCGTATAAGCTTTTTGGTCTGGGCCGCCGCGCTACCTCGCAGAAAGTGGAGGAATAAGCGGCAAAATGTGCAAACCATAACCAAACGCGCATTTTTTTCAAAAAAGCACTAGACAGCGGGGTCGGAGGTACGTAATATCCAGCCCCGCAACGGCGCTAAGCGCCCGTAGCTCAGCTGGATAGAGCGCTGCCCTCCGGAGGCAGAGGTCTCAGGTTCGAATCCTGTCGGGCGCGCCATTTTAGTCCCGGCGCTAGAGCTGCGGTGGTCTGAGAAGTAGTCAGTACCGCGTGAAAGAATACAGTGGTGGCTATAGCTCAGTTGGTAGAGCCCTGGATTGTGATTCCAGTTGTCGTGGGTTCGAATCCCATTAGCCACCCCATTATTGAAAGAGTTGTGAATTGCGAAGGTGGCGGAATTGGTAGACGCGCTAGCTTCAGGTGTTAGTGTTCTTACGGACGTGGGGGTTCAAGTCCCCCCCCTCGCACCACGACTTTTTAATGAATTGAACTAAAAATTCAAAAAGCAGTACATCGGCGAGTAGCGCAGCTTGGTAGCGCAACTGGTTTGGGACCAGTGGGTCGGAGGTTCGAATCCTCTCTCGCCGACCAATTTTGAACCCCGCTTCGGCGGGGTTTTTTGTTTTCTGCGCCTTTCTTTCCTCTGTAGTGATTCCACGACAACAGCCGGCTTCCTTGTCGCGATTCAGCGACACATAACACATTGAAAGTAAAAGATATAATAATTTGGCGGCTTTCGTGTCTCCTCCAGACGACATTTCGTCGTGTTTATCAGCAGGTTGTAGGGTCTAAGATACCGCTCAACAACATAATTTCCTTTTATCTTAAAATGTTGCGCGATGTAAAAGTTCTGCGTGTCAAGTTGGCACGTTACGTGCAATAATATACGTGTAGATGCTCATTCCATCTCTTATGTTCGCCTTAGTGCCTCATAAACTCAGGAATGACGCAGAGCCATTTACGGTGCTTATCGTCCACTGACAGATGTCGCTTCGGCCTCATCAGACACCATGGGCATAACGTTGAGTGAAGCACCAAATATGTTGTCTTACAGACCTGTTTTAACGCCTGCTTTTATAGCAGGCGTTTTTTTATGCCTTATTCCCGGTAAACGTACATGATCAGGGCGACCAGAATCAGAGCGGCTGACGAAACGCTGTAAAGCGCCTGTATGGAGCCAAACCCTGCCGCCGCCATCGCGGCAATACCGGTGAAAAGCGAGGCACTGAGCGTTTGCCAGCGCCAGGCTTTACTGCTGGCCGAAGCCATGTGTGTGGTTTGAAAACTGCTGAGTACGGCAAACGTGCCGGCCGCAAAGAGAACATTTGAGGCCAGGTGTGCGACAAATATCATCCCCAGCGCGCATGCTATCCACCCTGACAACAGCGGGAGCATCCCATACGCAGTAAGGAAGATGCCGAGACACAGTAAAATCCGTGGCGTGCGTGCTGCAAAACGCGTCAGGCTGTCTCTTTTTAGCAGCAGGGGACCGCAAAGTTGTCCCATGCTTCTTGCAAAAAGCAGTGGCAAAGCAAGGCTGGCCGCATCCTGAGGATGGATCTGCTGTGCCATTGCCGGAAGAAGCGCCATGGCCGGTGAACCGACGGCGGCCAGCGCAGGCAAAATCAGCAAACTGCGTTTCTGCCGGATGGTCAACATCTGCCAGCGTAAAGCCGCAGGCGCTTTCTCTTCAGTGGGGACTGCCAGTGTGGGCGCTAAAAATACACGACCTGCCAGCCAGAGCATGAACAGCGATCCGAGAAAGCTGGTGGCATCAATGGCCAGCAAGGCGAGGATGGCGATCTTCTGGAAAAGTACCATCCCCAGCCCGGTGCCTAACAAAACCTGAGCGGCAAAAATCACATTCTCGAGGCAGGTTGCGGCAGGCAGTTCTGCTTCTCTGAGTCCGCGTTTAAAGAGCAGCGTCAGCGCAGGCCAGCTCATCCCGTTGAGCAGTGCTTCGGTGGACTGCACGGCCAGTAACGCAGGGATACTGTGATAGTGCACGCCGAGCAGGGGAAAGAGCAGGGCCAGTAAGCCAAGCCCCTCGGTGAGTATCAACAGGGGTATCGGAGAATAGCGTACACACAGCTTTTCACTGATGAGGCTGCCGATAAAGCCAGGTAGCGTGGCGAAAAGAAAGGCGAGGGTAAGCAGCGCGGGCGGGGCGGACCATGCTAACAGTAAGCCGAAGACCACCACCTGGGTTACGCCATTTCCCAGTGATGTAAAGATAAAGGCACAGGCCAGCAGGCGCAGCCAGCGGTGGCAGCGCAGCGCTTCAATAAGCGCGTACAAAAGGGAGTTCATGACGATTTCCTTTCAAAAACGATTCAGTCCACGCGGCACTCGTCGCGTGTATGGAAAAAAGTTAATGAAAAGACGTCGTTACATTGGCGGGTTCGTTTTAGATGATGTGGTAAAGAATGTAGCAGGCGAAGGGGAATAAAAAAAGGAGGCTGTCTGGCCTCCTTGTTATTTATTGCTGGCTGCCATTATTTTGCAGCGTTAATAACAGCCCATCGCGGCGCATGGCGGCAGCCTCTTCCGGCTTGTGCTGCTTGTCCAGCGAATCGGCAAGCCACGCGTAGTCAAACGCGTCCGGACGCTGTTTCAGCGCTGCACGGAAGGCGAGACTCGCTTCCTGCCATTCACCGTGCTTCATCAGCGACTGGCCCAGCGTACTCCACAGCAGTGGACGGTCGCCGACGGCTTTAATCTGCTGACGCAGCATTTTTTCAATTTGCTCAGGGTTATTGGTTTTCAGACGCGGGATCACCATAACCAGGCGATCGTCATACTGTCGCTTCAGTCCGTCGAGGAGGATCTCCTGCGCCGTGTCATGATCGTCACATTCAATCAGATGTTCTGCCATCGCAACCTGCAACGGAACCTGCTGACGCGTTTTCCGGCTCTGATTCTTCCACCATGTTTTCAGGCCATCGCTGCCGAGATCGGCACGCGCCTGATCCATCAGGCCAATCCATGCCAGACGCTGGAGTTCATCACGATGCTCATCATCACCGACGTCGGCTTTGGCCATCGACGGAATGATATCCAGCAGTGAACCCCAGGCACCGGTGCGAATATAGGCCTGCTCGGCAAGACGCAGCACTTCCGGGTGGCGTGGCGAGACTTCCAGCAGACGGTCGATACCGTGACGCGCGGCGTGGTTTTCGTTGCGGGCCAGCTGCAGGCGAACGCGGGTGATCTCAACGGGAATCGGGTCTTTCGGAGAAAGTTCTGACGCGCGTTCCAGATGCTGGTTGGCGCGGGCTTCGTCACCCCGCTGTTGCGCTGCCTCGGCGGCCAGCAGATAGTTCACCACCGGCTGTTCGGCATGGTCAGCATTTTTCGACATCAGCTTTTCAACCTGCTGATAGTCACCCTCGGCCAGCTTAAGCAGTGCCTGCTCAGTCTGCTTACGGGCGCGGCGGCGTTTACGGCCAACGAACCAGCCACGCGTATGCGCACCGGTACGAAAAATTCGGCGCAGGATCCACTCCACCGCAAGGAGCACCACCACACCGAGGATCAGGATGATCACCAGACCCGTTACGCTGGTTTCGATGTTGTAGTTATCGGTCTGGATCAGGACGTAACCCTGATGACCGGCAAGCATCGGCCCCAGCACGATCCCGGCGATCAGCAGGATGAAGAGTAAGAGTACTTTAAGCATCATTACTCTCCTTGTGGCGCGCTTTCAGGCGCTGGCGCGGCGGCAGGGGCCTGGGCGTGAGGTTCTGCCGGAACGCCCGGTTGCGCCAGCAGGTTGCGCACGCGCGTCTGCATCAGTTTCTCCAGAATCGGCTGGCTTTCCAGCTTGTCCGGCACGTTCATGGTGATGTTCTGCTGGCTCAGTTTATCAATGTCATCGAGGAAAGCCGTGGTCGTGGCATCATCGGTATTGTAGTAAGCACGTACCCATGTCGAGACGTTATCAAGCGCCTGTTTGTAGGTTTCTTCCTGATGACGCGGTACGGCTTGGGCCGCCACCAGCAGGCGGGAGCGAATGTTTTCGCGCAGATAAATGTCCTGATTCGGCGCTAACAGCGGAACGGCGGTTTCGTCACGGCGGCGGATAGTAATGAAGCTATCCATAAAGTTCTGCCAGCTTTTTTGCAGGTTCACGCGCCATTCGCTCAGGGAGCTGGAAAGCTCGGTGCCGTCAGAATCCATCGGGGAGTCATCGTCGTTGTTATCCGCCAGCTGCAGGTTATCAATCTGGTTTGAAAGCTGATTGACCTTCAGGATGATGCCATCGTAGTCCACCTGCGAAACGGCAGAGAGGCTGGCGATATCTTCGGTAATGGCACGACGCGCGGTAATGAGGCTCGGATCGTTCATGTCTGCCAGGCTCGCATCAGCGCTTTTCAGCAGCGCGGCGGCGGTGGTGACGTCCTGATCGCTCCAGAGCTTACGTCCGGCCAGCTTCACCAGGAAATCGGCCTGCGAGAGCAGCCAGGTTTTGGCATCGGTACCGGAAATCGTGGCGACTTTCTGCTGCACGTCGTCCAGCTGTTTGGTCAGCTCTTCCTGTTTGCTGTTCGCCTCAGCGAGCGCCGCGGACTGCTGTTTAATCACCGTTTCCAGTTCAGTTTTCTGCGTCTCCTGCGCTTTTTGCAGGGCGGTAAGCTGATTGACCAGCGTGTCGTTGGTCGCCGTCTGGCTGGAACCTTGCTGTTTCACCAGGCCATAGAGACCAACGCCGGCGGCCAGCGCAATGGCGATGGCTATCGCGCTCAGCGCAAGGCTGGTTTTATTGCTGCCGTTCTTCTTCTCAACGGTTTTCTCAGTCGTTTCTGACTGCGGCGTGATGTCCACAGTCTCCCTGGTCTCTTCAACCACGGCGGAGGATTTATCGTGTTCCGTCATTATGGCTTCCCATTATGAGAGTTATTGTAATGCGCGCAGCAGCGCATCGTTGTCAGCGTTATCAGCGATCCGAATATCTTGCCAGCCCAGTTCCCGGGCCTGGTTCGCCAGACGCTCACTGACGACCAGAAGCCGGCAGTGGAGTAACCAGTTTTCACGATACCAAAGGGGCACCAGCGACCAGAGCTGCTGCAGCATTTCACCGCTGGTCACCACCAGGGTCGTAATGCCGCGCATATGCCAGCGCATCGCCTCTTCCGCACCATCGTAATGTTTTGCACAACGCTGATAGCATTCGCAGAACGTGACCTCAGCCCCGCGTTCCCGCAGCGTTTCGCCCAACAGTTCGCGCCCGCCGTTACCGCGTAAAATGAGTGCACGCTTTCCGGCAATAGTTTGTAATTCAGGTAATTGTAGCAAGACTTCGCTGATTTCCCGATCTAACGGGTAACGAACGTCTGTTCCGCTTACGGTATGCAACGCCAGTGCCGTTGTACGACCAATCGCAAAATAGTGAGGGGCGGTTGGCCAGTTAAGCCCCTGCTGTTGCAGCTGCGCCTGGGCAAATTCCACCGCATGTTGCGACAGCGCAAACAGCAAGTCGCCCTGCTGGAGGGTATTCATATGGTCGGCAAGCGCGGACAGCTCCCGACCGGGGGAGAATTCAATGAGCGGAAAACTCCAGGCCACCTGCCCCAGTGCGCGCAGACGGCTCACTAACTGCTCTCCTGCGGGAGAAGGGCGGGTGACAAGAATACTCATGCAGGGGGTTCTCCATTATACACCTCAGCCAGGATCTCGCGGGCGCCGTTATCCAGCAGCTCTTCTGCCAGCGACACGCCAAGCTGTTCGGCATCTTGCGCTTTACCGCGACGTTCGCCGCGTACCATCTGTGAACCGTCCGGTGCGCCAACCAGCGCTCGCAGCCACAGTTCACCGTTAATTAATTCAGCATAGCTGCCAATCGGCACCTGACACCCTCCTTCGAGGCGGGTGTTCATGGCGCGCTCGGCGTTAACGCGGATAGCGGTCTCATCATGGTTCAGTGGGGCAAGCAGCGCGCGGGTACGCTCATCATCCAGACGGCATTCAATGCCGACGGCACCCTGACCCACGGCCGGCAGCGACAGCTCAGGCGGCAACGCGACGCGAATGCGCGACGTCAGCCCCAGGCGCTTCAGACCCGCAACCGCGAGGATAATGGCATCGTAATCGCCGTTATCCAGCTTGCTCAGACGCGTACCAACGTTACCGCGCAGCGAACGAATGATCAGGTCCGGACGACGTTCTGCCAGCTGACACTGACGACGTAAACTGGACGTGCCAACCACGCTGCCTTCTGGCAACGCATCGAGCGAATCATAGTGATTGGAGACAAACGCATCGCGCGGATCTTCACGCTCGCAAATGGTCACCAGCCCCAGCCCTTCCGGGAACTCGACGGGCACATCTTTCATCGAATGTACGGCGATATCGGCGCGGTTCTCAAGCAATGCCAGTTCCAGTTCTTTGACAAACAGGCCCTTGCCGCCCACTTTAGCCAGTGGCGTATCAAGGATCACGTCACCGCGCGTGACCATCGGCACCAGCTCGACGCACAATCCACTGTGGCAGGCTTCAAGGCGCTGCTTAACATAATGTGCCTGCCAGAGCGCAAGAGGGCTTTGGCGTGTGGCAATTCTCAAAACATTGTCTAACATGCTTGTTACCGTCATTATCAATCGCTAACCATCCTAACATTGTTGACTCTGGGATGGCAGTTTTACGGTGATGAAGAAGAGAGGGACAGGGCGGGGTTCTCGTCAGCCACAGCCGTATTAAGGAATTTACACGTACAGAACGGTGCTACACTGTATGTAGCGCATCTTTCTTTACGGTCAACCGGCAAGGTGTTAAATTGATCACGTTTTAGACCATTTTTTCGTCGGTACCACCATAATGATAAGGGCGAAAAAAGGTAACGGTTCTCTTTTTGTAATACTGCGGGTCCGCTGTTATTTCTGTTTTGAATAGCGTGCGACACCCGGAAACATCAGGCGATACGTCTTGTACCTCTATATTGAGACTCTGAAACAGAGACTGGATGCCATAAACCAACTGCGTGTCGATCGCGCGCTTGCTGCTATGGGCCCTGCTTTCCAGCAGGTATACAGTCTTCTGCCGACATTATTGCACTATCACCATCCGCTGATGCCTGGCTACCTTGACGGTAACGTTCCCAGAGGCATCTGTCTTTTCACGCCTGATGAAACCCAACAACACTACCTGACCGAACTTGAACTCTACCGTGGTATGCCGCCGCAGGAATCACCGAAAGGTGAACTGCCGATTACAGGCGTTTACACCATGGGCAGCACCTCCTCGGTTGGGCAAAGCTGTTCTTCGGACCTGGACATCTGGGTCTGTCATCAGTCCTGGCTCGATAACGACGAGCGTCAGCTGCTGCAACGAAAGTGCAGCCTGCTGGAAAGCTGGGCCGCGTCGCTTGGCGTAGAAGTCAGTTTCTTCCTGATTGATGAAAACCGTTTCCGTCATAACGAAAGTGGCAGTCTGGGTGGTGAAGACTGCGGTTCAACCCAGCACATCTTACTGCTGGACGAGTTTTACCGTACTGCCGTACGCCTGGCCGGTAAGCGTATTCTGTGGAATATGGTGCCGTGCGACGAAGAAGAGCATTACGACGATTACGTAATGTCGTTGTACTCCCAGGGTGTGCTGACACCAAATGAATGGCTGGATCTGGGTGGCCTCAGTTCGCTTTCCGCCGAAGAGTACTTTGGCGCGAGCCTCTGGCAGCTCTATAAAAGCATTGATTCGCCGTATAAGGCCGTGCTGAAAACCCTGCTGCTGGAAGCCTATTCCTGGGAATACCCCACGCCGCGTTTGCTGGCGAAAGATATCAAGCAGCGTCTGCACGACGGAGAAATTGTCTCCTACGGGCTGGATGCTTACTGCATGATGCTTGAACGCGTCACCGAATATCTGAAAGCCATTGATGACACCACGCGTCTCGATCTGGTGCGTCGATGTTTCTATCTCAAAGTCTGTGAAAAACTCAGCCGCGAACGCGCATGCGTGGGCTGGCGTCGTGAAGTGGTCAGTCAGTTGGTTAAAGAGTGGGGATGGGACGAAGAACGTCTGTCGATGCTTGATAACCGCGCCAACTGGAAAATCGATCAGGTGCGTGAAGCGCACAACGAACTGCTCGACGCCATGATGCAAAGCTACCGCAACCTTATCCGCTTTGCGCGTCGTAACAATCTCAGCGTTTCCGCCAGCCCGCAGGACATCGGGGTATTGACGCGTAAACTGTACGCGGCGTTTGAAGCATTGCCGGGTAAAGTCACGCTGGTTAACCCGCAGATTTCACCGGACCTGTCAGAACCGAACCTGACCTTTATCTATGTGCCGCCGGGCCGCGCAAACCGCACCGGGTGGTACCTGTACAACCGTGCGCCAAGCATGGACTCGATCATCAGCCATCAGCCGCTGGAATATAACCGCTACCTGAACAAGCTGGTGGCCTGGGCCTGGTTCAACGGCCTGCTGACCTCGCGTACCCGGCTGTTTATCAAAGGCAACGAGGTTGTCGATTTAGCCAAACTGCAGGAGATGGTGGCGGATGTCTCCCACCACTTCCCGCTGCGTCTGCCGGCGCCGACGCCAAAAGCGCTCTACAGCCCGTGTGAAATTCGCCATCTGGCGATCATCGTCAACCTGGAATATGACCCGACGGCGGCCTTCCGCAATCAGGTGGTCCATTTTGATTTCCGCAAGCTGGACGTCTTTAGCTTTGGCGAGCAGCAAAACTGCCTGGTGGGCAGCGTAGACCTGCTGTACCGCAACTCGTGGAACGAAGTGCGTACTCTTCACTTCAACGGCGAGCAGGCGATGATCGAAGCGCTGAAAACGATTCTCGGCAAGATGCACCAGGACGCTGCGCCGCCGGACAGCGTTGAGGTGTTCTGCTATAGCCAGCATTTGCGCGGTCTGATCCGTACCCGTGTGCAGCAGCTGGTTTCAGAGTGCATCGAACTGCGCCTCTCCAGTACCCGTCAGGAAACCGGTCGCTTTAAAGCGCTGCGCGTCTCCGGACAGACCTGGGGCCTGTTCTTCGAGCGCCTGAATGTTTCAGTACAGAAGCTGGAAAACGCCATCGAGTTCTACGGCGCCATTTCGCACAACAAGCTGCATGGCCTGTCAGTGCAGGTGGAAACCAACCACGTGAAACTGCCACAGGTCGTGGATGGCTTTGCGAGCGAAGGGATTATTCAGTTCTTCTTTGAAGAGTCGGGTGACGACGCCGGTTTCAACATCTACATCCTGGATGAGACGAACCGCGCTGAGGTTTATCACCACTGTGAAGGCAGTAAAGAGGAGCTGGTGCGCGACGTCAGCCGCTTCTATTCGTCCTCACATGACCGCTTTACCTACGGCTCCAGCTTCATCAACTTTAACCTGCCGCAGTTCTACCAGATTGTGAATGTAGACGGACGTTCGCAGGTGATTCCGTTCCGTACGCAGGCCGTTACGCCAGCGGTTCCCGCCAGCCAGGACACTACCCCGCTGTTGCAGCAGTATTTCTCCTGACAGTTTTTGCCCGGTATGCAGCGCACCACCGGGCAAAACAGACTCAACGAAAACGCACGTCTTCGCCTGCCTGCGCGGTCGCCGCCTGTTCCAGCAGCTCCCAGAACGTTTCGCCGCTACGGTCACACACCCATTCGCCCTCTTTCAGATCGAAATGGTAGCCTCCCTGTTTGGCGGCCAGCCAGACCTGGTGAAGCGGCTCCTGGCGGTTAATAATAATTTTGCTGCCGTTTTCGAAGCTCAGGGTCAGAATGCCGCCGTTGATCTCACAATCGATATCGCTGTCGCCGTCCCAGTCGTCAAGCCGCTCTTCGATGGTCATCCATAAGGTGTCTGCAAGGCGATGGAATTCACTGTCGTTCATGGTTTTGTTCCTGTTTTTCGTGATGCCGGCAGTATAACGCTAAATAATTCCCGTTGCAGGAAAGCGGCAAACTCTTGCTTTTGTGTCTTCTCCTGCGATGATAGAAACAGATTTGAACTTACGGGCAACTTTATAATGAAAAACGTTTTCCGAACGCTTGCCGTTCTCATCACGCTGTTTAGTCTGACGGGCTGTGGACTGAAGGGACCGCTTTACTTCCCGCCAGCGGATAAAACGGCGCCGCCGCCGACGAAACCTGTGCAAAGCGGTATTGAGTCTTCCACGCCAGACACGAACGATCGTGGCAATAATGGTGGTCCGACTCAGGTTAATCTCTGACGATTACGTTCTGTACCCGCGCAATGGAGCGAATGATGCAGTTCTCTAAGATGCATGGCCTTGGCAACGATTTTATGGTCGTCGACGCGGTAACGCAGAATGTCTTTTTCTCCCCGGAACTGATCCGCCGCCTGGCGGATCGGCATCTGGGCGTGGGGTTCGATCAGCTGCTGGTGGTTGAGCCGCCGTACGATCCTGACCTCGATTTCCACTACCGTATTTTTAACGCTGACGGCAGTGAAGTCTCCCAGTGCGGCAACGGTGCGCGCTGTTTTGCCCGCTTTGTCCGCCTGAAAGGGCTGACGAACAAGCGCGATATCCGCGTCAGTACCGCGAATGGTCGCATGGTGCTCAGCGTCACCGATGACGATCTGGTTCGCGTGAATATGGGCGAGCCGAACTTTGAACCTTCCGCCGTGCCGTTTCGCGCAAACAAAGCGGAAAAGACCTATATTATGCGTGCGGCCGAGCAGACAGTATTGTGTGGCGTCGTCTCGATGGGAAACCCGCACTGCGTGATTCAGGTTGATGATGTGGAGACCGCCGCCGTTGAAACCCTCGGCCCGGTGCTGGAAAGCCATGAACGCTTCCCGGAACGCGCGAATATTGGTTTTATGCAGGTGGTGAAGCGTGAACACATCCGTCTGCGGGTGTATGAACGCGGCGCGGGCGAAACCCAGGCCTGCGGAAGCGGTGCCTGCGCGGCAGTGGCCGTCGGCATCGCTCAGGGGTTACTGGCAGAAGAGGTTCGCGTGGAGTTACCAGGCGGTCGTCTTGATATCGCCTGGAAAGGACCGGGTCATCCGCTGTTTATGACTGGCCCGGCGGTACATGTCTATGACGGGTTTATCCATCTATGAAGCAACCAGGGGAAGAACTGCAGGAAACGGTGACGGAACTGGACGACAGTGCTGTTGTTGATTATCTGCTGAACAATCCCGCGTTTTTTATTCGCAATGCACGTCTTGTCGAACAGATGCGCGTGCCGCATCCGGTGCGCGGGACCGTGTCGCTGGTCGAATGGCACATGGCTCGCGCGCGCAACCACATCAATCAGCTTGAAGAGAACATGACGCTGCTCATGGAACAGGCGAACAATAACGAAAGCCTGTTCTATCGACTGCTGCATCTGCAGGCGCGTCTGGCCTCGGCCCACAGCCTTGACGAGTTTCTCAGCCGTTTCCACCGCTGGGCGCGAGAACTGGGGCTTGCAGGCGCAACCCTTCGTCTCTTCCCCGACCGCTGGCGCATTGGTGCACCGTCTGGTTTCACCCATCTGGCGCTGAGCCGTCAGGCGTTTGAGCCGCTACGTATTCAGCGCCTGGGTCATCAACATCATTATCTGGGGCCGCTGAACGGACCAGAATTGCTGGTGGTATTGCCAGAAGCCAAAGCGATTGGCTCGGTGGCCATGTCACTGATGGGGCGCGATGGCGACTTAGGCGTGATGTTATTTACCAGTCGCGACGCGCATCACTATGAGCAGGGGCAAGGTACGCACCTGTTGCAGGAGATCGCCCTGATGCTGCCTGAGCTGCTGGAGCGCTGGATTGAGCGCGTATGACGGACGGACTTCTTGCCACTGACGTCACGCGATTTCTGCGCTACCTGGGGGTTGAACGTCAGCTTAGCCCCATAACGCTGCTGAACTATCAGCGTCAGCTTGATGCCATCATGCAGATTGCCGATGAAATCGGCCTGAAAAGCTGGCAACAATGTGACGCTGCGACGGTTCGTGGCGTCGTCGTGCGTAGCCGCAGGAAAGGGTTAGGCCCGGCGAGTCTGGCGCTCAGGCTCTCTGCCCTGCGCAGTTTCTTCGACTGGCTGGTGAGCCAGGGCAGCCTTAAAGCCAACCCGGCGAAAGGCATTGCCACGCCAAAAGCACCGCGTCATCTGCCTAAAAATATCGACGTCGATGATGTCAATCGCCTGCTGGATATCGATCTTAACGATCCGCTGGCGGTGCGTGACCGCGCGATGCTGGAGGTGATGTACGGTGCCGGACTGCGTCTGTCAGAACTGGTCAACCTCGATATAAAACATCTCGATCTGGATACCGGCGAAGTGTGGGTGATGGGCAAGGGCAGCAAAGAGCGCCGCCTGCCGATTGGTCGCAACGCTGTCGCCTGGATTGAGCACTGGCTTGACTTGCGCGGGCTGTTTGGCGCGGAAGAAGATGCGCTGTTCCTGTCGAAACTCGGCAAGCGGATCTCGGCGCGTAACGTGCAGAAGCGTTTTGCGGAGTGGGGCATTAAACAGGGGCTGAACAGCCATGTTCACCCGCACAAGCTGCGACACTCTTTTGCGACCCACATGCTTGAATCAAGCGGCGATCTGCGCGGCGTGCAGGAACTGCTCGGCCACGCGAATTTGTCCACCACCCAGATTTATACCCACTTAGACTTCCAGCACCTTGCCTCGGTGTATGACGCGGCGCATCCACGCGCCAAACGGGGGAAATAATGCGTTTTTACCGCCCACTGGGTCAGATATCAGCCCTTACCTTTGACCTTGATGACACCCTTTATGATAACCGCCAGGTGATCCTGCGTACCGAGCAGGAGTCGCTGACGTTTGTGCAGAACTATCACCCGGCGCTGAAGACGATGCAGAACAAGGACTTCCAGCAGCTGCGTCAGACCCTGCGGGAGACCGAGCCGGACATTTACCATGACGTGACCGAATGGCGTCGACGTGCGGTTGAACAGGCGATGCTGAATGTTGGCATGAGCGCGCGTGATGCGGCGATAGGGGCTGAAGCGTCCATGGAAAACTTCGCCAAATGGCGCAGCCGTATTGATGTGCCACAGGAGACCCACGATACGCTGGCCGCGCTGGCAGAGAAGTGGCCGCTGGTGGCGATTACCAATGGCAATGCCCAGCCTGAGCTGTTTGGTCTTGGCGATTATTTTGAGTTTGTGCTGCGCGCGGGCCCGCACGGGCGCTCGAAACCGTTTAACGATATGTATCACCTGGCGGCGGAAAAACTGAACCTGCCGCTCGGCGAAATGTTGCATGTGGGTGATGACCTGACCACGGACGTGGCCGGGGCGATCCGCTGCGGCATGCAGGCCTGCTGGATCAAGCCGGAAAACGCTGACCTGATGACAACGCCGGACAGCCGTCTTGTGCCGCACGTGGAAATTTCACGGTTGGCATCCCTCACGACGCTGATATAATCATCAATTGTTCTGTATAAATTAACAGGGTTTTGGCGAAGGAATCACATTCGCCTGCCTGACATTACGTGACGGTGCCAATGGACGTTTCTTACCTGCTCGACAGCCTTAATGACAAACAGCGTGACGCGGTTGCCGCTTCGCGCACCAACATGCTGGTGCTGGCTGGGGCGGGCAGTGGTAAGACACGCGTGCTGGTACACCGCATTGCGTGGCTGCAGAGCGTGGAAAACTGCTCACCGTATTCCATTATGGCGGTGACGTTTACCAACAAGGCGGCGGCAGAGATGCGCCACCGAATCGCACAGCTGATGGGCACCAGCCAGGGCGGCATGTGGGTGGGTACTTTCCACGGTCTGGCGCATCGCCTGCTGCGGGCCCACCACATGGACGCTAACCTGCCGCAGGATTTCCAGATCCTCGACAGCGAAGATCAGCTGCGTCTGCTGAAGCGTCTTATTAAGGCGATGAATCTCGACGAGAAGCAGTGGCCGCCGCGTCAGGCAATGTGGTACATCAACGGCCAGAAAGACGAAGGGCTGCGTCCGTACCATATTCAGAGCTTCGGCAACCCGGTCGAGCAAACCTGGCAGAACGTTTATAAAGCCTATCAGGAGGCGTGCGATCGCGCAGGTCTGGTGGACTTTGCTGAGCTGCTGCTGCGTGCGCATGAGCTGTGGCTCAACAAACCGCATATCCTGCAGCACTATCGTGAACGCTTCACCAATATTCTGGTGGACGAATTCCAGGATACCAACAACATCCAGTATGCATGGATCCGCCTGCTGGCCGGTGATACCGGCAAGGTGATGATCGTCGGTGATGACGATCAGTCCATCTATGGCTGGCGTGGGGCGCAGGTGGAAAACATTCAGCGCTTCCTCAATGATTTCCCCGGTGCTCAGACCATCCGTCTGGAGCAGAACTACCGTTCGACCAGCAACATTCTGAGCGCCGCCAACGCCCTGATTGAGAACAACAACGGGCGTCTGGGTAAAAAGCTGTGGACCGATGGCGTTGACGGTGAACCGATCTCTATCTACTGCGCATTCAACGAACTTGATGAAGCGCGCTTTGTGGTGAACCGTATTAAAACCTGGCAGGACAACGGCGGCGCGCTGGAGCAGTGTGCCATTCTCTATCGCAGCAACGCCCAGTCGCGCGTGCTGGAAGAGGCGTTGCTGCAGGTGAGTATGCCGTACCGCATTTACGGTGGCATGCGCTTCTTTGAACGTCAGGAGATCAAAGACGCGCTCTCGTATCTGCGTCTGATCGCAAACCGTAATGACGATGCGGCGTTTGAGCGCGTGGTGAACACCCCAACTCGCGGCATCGGTGACCGTACCCTGGATGTGGTGCGTCAGGCCTCCCGCGATCGCCAGCTGACACTCTGGCAGGCGTGCCGCGAGCTGTTGCAGGAGAAAGCGCTCGCCGGACGTGCAGCCAGCGCCTTACAACGCTTCCTGGAGCTGATTGATGCCCTGGCACAGGAAACGGCCGATATGCCTCTGCACGTACAGACTGACCGGGTGATTAAAGACTCCGGCCTGCGCACCATGTATGAGCAGGAGAAAGGCGAAAAGGGCCAGACCCGTATTGAGAACTTAGAGGAACTGGTGACGGCAACGCGCCAGTTCAGCTACAACGAAGAAGACGAAGATTTGATGCCGCTGCAGGCGTTCCTCTCCCACGCGGCGCTGGAAGCGGGCGAAGGGCAGGCAGACACCTGGCAGGATGCGGTTCAACTTATGACCCTGCACTCCGCCAAAGGTCTGGAGTTCCCGCAGGTGTTTATCGTCGGGATGGAAGAGGGGATGTTCCCGAGCCAGATGTCGCTGGATGAAGGTGGACGTCTGGAGGAGGAGCGTCGTCTGGCCTATGTTGGCGTGACGCGCGCGATGCAAAAGCTGACGCTGACCTATGCCGAAACCCGACGCCTGTACGGTAAAGAGGTGTATCACCGTCCGTCGCGCTTTATCGGCGAACTGCCGGAAGAGTGCGTGGAAGAGGTACGCCTGCGCGCCAGTATCAGCCGCCCGGTCAGCCATCAGCGTATGGGCTCGCCGATTGCTGAAACGGACACCGGCTACAAGCTGGGTCAGCGCGTGCGTCATGCTAAGTTTGGTGAAGGCACCATCGTCAATCTGGAAGGTAGCGGCGAGCACAGCCGCCTGCAGGTGGCGTTCCAGGGGCAAGGTATCAAATGGCTGGTGGCAGCCTACGCCAGGCTGGAAACTGTGTAACTTTCAGAAAAATATCATTATTTTGTAATAATCTGCTAGCCTTATACGTTGAAGGTCAATTAATGCCCTTCAGCGTTCCGTTGCGTGTTGACGCCACTATTACTGCTGGCGTAACATGCGCGCACGATTACGCTAAGAGGACATTCGCCTTGGACACACCCAGTAGATACTGGCTCAATTCCCTGTCATCCAGGAACAACTCCTAAGGCTATCTCCTCTTGCTGATGGCCTTAGTGGTTGTCAGCGACCTGCATTATTCCCGTCGCGCTGAGTCAGGCTGTTTAATGGTCTGAAACCCAATTTGTTTCTGTGTGCCCACCGAACTGTCCGATATTTTTTGCATTGGGAGTCCCGGTCATGTTGAGCGCATTTCAACTCGAAAATAACCGACTGACTCGGCTTGAAGCCGAAGAGTCACAGCCCCTCATTGATGCCGTATGGGTGGATCTGGTCGAGCCGGACGACGATGAGCGCCTTCGCGTACAATCTGAGCTGGGGCAAAGCCTGGCAACCCGCCCGGAACTGGAAGACATCGAAGCATCTGCTCGTTTTTTTGAAGATGAAGACGGTCTGCATATTCACTCCTTCTTCTTCTTTGAAGACGCCGACGATCACGCAGGTAACTCCACCGTGGCGTTTACCATTCGTGACGGTCGCCTGTTTACCCTGCGCGAACGTGAGCTGCCCGCGTTTCGTCTCTACCGCATGCGCGCCCGTAGCCAGGCGATGGTCGACGGTAATGCCTACGAACTGCTGCTGGACCTGTTTGAAACCAAAATCGAACAGCTGGCGGATGAAATTGAAAACATCTACAGCGACCTGGAAAAGCTGAGCCGCGTCATCATGGAAGGTCATCAGGGCGATGAATACGACGAAGCGCTCTCGACGCTGGCAGAGCTGGAAGATATCGGCTGGAAGGTGCGTTTGTGTCTGATGGATACCCAGCGCGCGCTGAACTTCCTGGTGCGTAAGGCGCGTCTGCCGGGCGGTCAGCTGGAGCAGGCGCGTGAGATCCTGCGCGATATCGAATCCCTGCTGCCGCACAATGAATCGTTGTTCCAGAAGGTCAACTTCCTGATGCAGGCGGCGATGGGCTTTATCAATATCGAGCAGAACCGCATCATCAAGATCTTCTCGGTGGTCTCGGTGGTCTTCCTGCCACCGACGCTGGTGGCCTCGAGCTACGGGATGAACTTTGAGTTTATGCCGGAGCTTAAGTGGAGCTTTGGCTACCCTGGCGCGATTATCTTTATGATCCTCGCCGGGCTGGCGCCGTACCTCTACTTCAAGCGCCGTAACTGGCTGTAAACATCAGGCGGGTGGCATTGTGCCTGCCCGCCTCATTACCGCTTACAATCCTTTGCGCGTTCTGCGCTGGGTATAAAGGGCGTCTGCAACAAAAATCGCCAGCGCCACCCAGATAAAGGCAAACGTCACCATCTTATCTGCGCCCGGTACTTCGCCGTAAAACACCACTGCCAGCAGGAACATCAGCGTCGGACCGATGTACTGAAAGAAGCCCAGCGTGGAGAGACGCAGGCGCGTTGCGGCACCGGTGAAGCACAGCAGAGGAATGGTGGTTACCACACCGGCCGCCATCAGCATCAAATTCAACGACAACGGGTTACTGCCCATATGGCTGGTTGCGCTGTCGGCAATACCAAACAGGTAAATCGCCGCGACCGGCAATAGCCACAGGGTTTCAAACAGCATCCCGGTCTGCGCTTCAACGGCTATTTTCTTCCGGACCAGCCCGTAAAACGCAAAGCTGAACGCCAGGCCCAGAGCGATCACGGGCAGCGAACCGAAGGTCCACAGTTGGACCAGCACGCCGCAAAAAGCGAGGATGACCGCCAGCCACTGCATGCGACGGAAGCGCTCGCCCAGGAAAATCATGCCCAGAACAATGTTGACCAGGGGATTAATAAAATAGCCCAGGCTCGCTTCGAGCATGTGATGGTTATTGACTGCCCAGATAAAGAGCAGCCAGTTGCCGCCTATCAGCACGGCTGAGAGGGCCAGCAGGAACACCTTTTTCGGCGTTTTCAGCAGCGTTTTGACGCCAGACCACTGACGGCTGACGCTCATCAGCGCGATCATAAAGAAAAACGACCAAATCACACGGTGTGTGAGGATCTCGTCAGCGGGTACGTAAGCGATAAACTTGAAGTACGCCGGTGCGATACCCCAAATAAAATAAGCGGCAAGGGCGAGTAGTACGCCCTGCCGCGTTTGTTTAGCATCCATCGGGATAATCCGTTACAAAAAAGTGAATTAATTTTACCCGATTTTAGGGTTTCAACCCACCATATAAGTGGCAGTTGCGCTGGCGATATAGACCTGCTCTTCGTTATGCAATTCAACGCGGGCGACGGCAACCTTATTCCCCGCGCGCAGCAGGCTGCTGGTGGCGGTAAAACGGTTTCCGCGCCCGGGACGCAGGTAATCGACGCGTAAATCGATGGTGCCCATACGCGACAAACGCTGGCGCAACTCGTCTTCATTGATGGTGTCATGGCGCGTCAGCGTACTGCCCACACAGACCAGGCCCGCCGCCACATCCAGCGCTGAGGCAATCACCCCGCCGTGCAAAATACTCTGCGCCCAGTTGCCTACCATCATCGGCTGGTTGTTGAAGCTGAGCTGGGCAAACGCTTTCTCGTAGCGCTCGAGCTCCAGACCCAGTGCACGGTTAAACGGCATATGGTAAACAAAAATCTCGCCCACGAGTTTTAACGCTTCTTCGGCGGTAAGCATGGCTGACATGAGGCATCACATCCTTATTGTTAATAAAATGTTGATTTTATGCTTCAGCAATAAGGAATTCCACTTTCAGAAACGAGGATGCAGCAGTTGTCGCAGAAGTATGTAGAATATCCGCCACATAACAATTCAACTAATTAACTCTTTGCAGGAGAACACCACCGATGCGGACGTATCTGGCCTGGTTACTGGCGGCAGTTGCGCTGCCCCTCACAGCATATGCCCAGGAAGCGACGATTAAAGAAGTTCACGATCAACCTGCCGTGCAGGGCAGCATTATCGCGAACCTTCTTCAGGAACATGATAATCCGTTCACGCTGTATCCGTATGACACCAACTACGTGATATACACGCAGACCAGCGATCTCAACAAAGAGGCGATAAGCTCCTATAACTGGTCCGATAATGCGCGTAAAGACGAAGTGAAGTTCCAGTTAAGTCTCGCGTTCCCGTTCTGGCGCGGCATTCTGGGACCGAATTCGGTGCTCGGCGCCTCTTACACGCAGAAATCCTGGTGGCAGCTTTCCAACAGTGGCGAATCTTCACCGTTCCGTGAAACCAACTATGAGCCGCAGCTGTTCCTCGGTTTTGCGACCGATTATGAATTCGCGGGCTGGACGCTGCGTGACATTGAGGTGGGCTTTAACCACGATTCAAACGGACGCTCCGACCCTACCTCGCGCAGCTGGAACCGTGCCTATACGCGACTGATGGCGCAAAACGGCAACTGGATGGCTGAAGTGAAGCCGTGGTTTGTGGTGGGCGATACCGACGACAACCCGGATATCACCAAATATATGGGTTACTATCAGCTCAAAATCGGCTATCAGTTGGGTGACGCGGTGCTGAGCGCCAAAGGCCAGTACAACTGGAACACCGGTTACGGTGGCGCGGAACTGGGCCTCAGTTATCCGGTGAGCAAGCACGTTCGCCTCTATACTCAGGTTTACAGCGGTTACGGCGAGTCGCTTATCGATTACAACTTCAACCAGACCCGTGTAGGTGTGGGCGTGATGCTGAACGATATTTTCTAGGCAGCTCGAATGTTTTTTCGTTAAACGTTGAAGTTTCTCTCTCAGGCGCTGAAAATAGCGCCTGTTTTATTTCTGGCAAATGGGGTTAACGTGGCGCAGGCGGAAGTATTGAATCAGGAATCGCTGGCTAAACAGGTTTTGCATGAAACCTTTGGCTACCAGCAGTTCCGCCCTGGCCAGGAAACCATCATTGAAACCGTGCTGGAAGGCCGCGATTGTCTGGTGGTCATGCCTACCGGCGGCGGTAAATCCCTCTGCTATCAGGTGCCCGCGCTGGTGCTCAACGGCCTGACGGTCGTGGTATCGCCTCTTATTTCCCTGATGAAAGATCAGGTCGATCAGCTCCTTGCCAACGGCGTGGCGGCGGCCTGCCTTAACTCCAGCCAGACCCGCGAGCAGCAGCAAGAGGTCATGGCCGGTTGCCGTACCGGGCAGGTTCGCCTGCTGTATATCGCGCCGGAACGTCTGATGCTGGATAACTTCCTCGATCATCTGTCGCACTGGAATCCGGTCCTGCTGGCGGTGGATGAAGCCCACTGTATCTCCCAGTGGGGACATGATTTCCGCCCGGAATATGCGGCGCTCGGCCAGCTCCGTCAGCGTTTTCCCGAACTGCCATTTATGGCGCTCACCGCGACGGCAGATGACACCACGCGTCAGGATATCGTCCGGCTGCTGGGGCTGAACGATCCGCTGATTCAGGTCAGCAGCTTCGACCGCCCGAACATCCGCTACATGCTGATGGAAAAATTCAAGCCGCTGGATCAGCTTCTGCGCTACGTACAGGAGCAGCGCGGGAAGTCCGGCATCATCTACTGCAACAGCCGCGCGAAGGTGGAAGACACGGCCGCGCGCCTGCAGAACCGTGGTTTTAGCGCCGCCGCCTACCATGCCGGGCTGGAAAACGCGGTTCGCGCCGATGTGCAGGAGAAATTCCAGCGCGATGACCTGCAGATTGTGGTGGCGACGGTGGCGTTCGGAATGGGGATCAACAAGCCGAACGTGCGCTTCGTCGTACACTTCGACATTCCGCGCAATATCGAATCGTACTACCAGGAAACTGGCCGCGCCGGGCGTGATGGACTGCCTGCAGAAGCCATGCTGTTTTACGATCCGGCCGACATGGCGTGGCTGCGCCGTTGTCTGGAAGAGAAACCGCAGGGCCAACTGCAGGATATCGAACGCCACAAGCTCAACGCGATGGGCGCGTTTGCCGAAGCGCAAACCTGCCGCCGTCTGGTGTTGCTCAACTACTTTGGTGAGGGGCGTCAGGAGCCGTGCGGCAACTGCGATATCTGTCTTGACCCACCAAAGCAATACGATGGCCTGATGGATGCGCGCAAAGCGCTCTCGACCATCTATCGTGTGAACCAGCGCTTCGGCATGGGCTACGTGGTGGAAGTGTTGCGTGGGGCGAATAACCAGCGTATCCGCGACATGGGACACGATAAGCTGCCCGTCTACGGTATCGGCAAAGACCAGAGTCACGAGCACTGGGTGAGCATCATCCGTCAGCTGATTCACCTGGGCTTTGCCACGCAAAACATTGCCCAACACTCCGCGCTTCAGCTTACCGAAGCGGCACGTCCGGTGCTGCGCGGGGATATCGAACTGAAGCTCGCGGTTCCGCGCGTTGTCGCCCTGAAGCCGCGGGTGATGCAAAAATCGTACGGCGGCAATTACGACCGCAAGCTGTTTGCCAAACTGCGCAAGCTGCGTAAAGCCATTGCTGATGAAGAGAACATTCCGCCCTACGTGGTCTTCAACGATGCGACGCTTATCGAGATGGCAGAGCAGACGCCGCTCAGCGCCAGCGAAATGCTCAGCGTCAACGGTGTTGGTACGCGCAAGCTGGAACGCTTTGGCAAAGAGTTTATGGCGCTTATCCGTGCTCATGTCGACGGTGACGATGAGGAGTAGTCAGCCAGCCTAAAAAATGTCAGGATGGTGACTCACTTAATTATTTCCCTGCGAGTTAATTATGTTAATGCTATTTCTTACCGTGGCGTTAGTGCACATCGTTGCGCTCATGAGCCCGGGCCCTGACTTTTTCTTCGTGTCACAAACCGCCGTCAGCCGCTCCCGCAAAGAAGCGATGATGGGGGTGCTGGGTATCACCATGGGCGTTATGGTCTGGGCGGCCGTGGCGCTGCTTGGTCTGAACCTGATTCTGGCGAAGATGGCCTGGTTGCACAACATCATCATGGTTGGCGGGGGGCTTTACCTTTGCTGGATGGGCTACCAGATGCTGCGCGGGGCGTTGAAGAAAGAAGAGAAAAAGCCGGAAGAACCGAAAGTTGAGCTGGCAACGGGCGGCCGGAGTTTTATTAAAGGGCTGCTCACCAACCTGGCGAACCCAAAAGCGATTATCTATTTCGGCTCCGTGTTCTCCCTGTTTGTGGGTGACAACGTGGGGGCGGGTGCGCGTTGGGGCATTTTCCTGCTGATCGTGGTGGAAACTTTTGCGTGGTTTACCGTGGTTGCCAGCCTGTTTGCCTTACCGGCGATGCGCCGCGGTTACCAGCGTATTGCGAAGTGGATTGACGGCTTCGCCGGCGCGTTGTTCGCCGGCTTTGGCATTCATCTCATCATTTCTCGCTAAGCATGACGCGCTGACGCAAGCAGCGCGCCTACCAGCATAAACAGCGAACCAAAGACTTTGTTCAGGGCCTTCATCTGCTTAGGCCCTTTAATCCACACCGCAATCCGCTGCGCCAGCGTCGCGTAACCAATCATCACGATGATATCGACAACAATGGTGGTCGCACCCAGCACCACGTACTGCATGACCTGTGGCTGATGCGGGACGATAAACTGCGGGAACAGCGCGGCGAGGAAAACAATACTTTTCGGGTTGGTCAGGTTCACAAACACCGCGCGTTTAAACAGGCGTCCGCGTGTTTGCGTCTGGGCGAGCGTATTAAGATCAATTGAGCCTGCTGCACGCCACTGCTGAATACCGAGCCAAATCAGGTACGCGGCACCGGCCCATTTCAGCACATCAAAGGCCAGTACCGAGCGGGAGAACAGCGTACCCAGACCAATGCCCACCAGCACGATATGAATGCCCAGACCGGTCTGCAAACCGGCAATGGATGCCGCGGCACCGCGATAGCCGTGGTTGATGGAGGTGGTCATGGTGTTAATGGCGCCTGAACCTGGGGAAAGGCTAAGGATGATGGATGTCAGCAGATAAGCGAACCACCACTCGAAGGTCATTTGAAACTCCCGAATTGTCTGTTTTTATGCCACAATACGCTATTGTTACGTCATTTTGTGACCGGTGACGAAAAAACGATATTCCTTGGCTTACGGGGGTGGAAACCCGATGTTTCAGCAGAAAAAGGACTGGGAAACACGAGAAAACGCATTTGCTGCTTTCTCTATGGGGCCGCTGACCGATTTCTGGCGTCAGCGTGAGGAAGATGAGTTTACGGGTGTTGGCGATGTTCCGGTACGCTTTGTGCGTTTCCATGATGAGAAAAACGATCGGGTGATCGTGGTCTGTCCGGGACGTATCGAGAGCTACATCAAATACGCTGAACTGGCCTATGACCTGTTCCATCTGGGCTTCGATGTGTTGATTATCGACCATCGCGGGCAGGGGCTTTCTGGCCGCTTATTGTCGGACACGCATCGCGGTCATGTGGATAACTTCAGCGATTATGTCGACGATCTTGCCGCCTTCTGGCAGCAGGAGGTTCAGCCGGGCCCGTGGCGTAAGCGCTATATTCTGGCGCACTCCATGGGTGGGGCGATTTCGACGCTGTTTTTACAGCGCTATGACCACCAGTGTGATGCCATTGCGCTCACCGCGCCGATGTATGGCATCGTCATGCGTTTTCCGGACTGGATGGTGCGCCATATTCTCGACTGGGCTGAGGGCCATCAGCGCATTCGTGAAGGGTATGCCATCGGGACAGGGCGCTGGCGCGCGCTGCCGTTTGCCCTCAACGTATTGACCCATAGCCGGCAGCGTTATCGCCGTAACCTGCGTTTTTATGCCGATGAACCGCGCCTGCGCGTCGGTGGCCCGACATATCACTGGGTGCGGGAAGGGATCCTTGCCGGTGAACAGGTGCTTGCTGGTGTTGGTAAAGATGATACGCCGACACTTCTGATTCAGGCTGAAGAAGAGCGTGTGGTGGATAACCGCATGCATGACCGCTTTTGTGAACTCCGCGCTGCCGCCGGTCACCCTTGCGAAGGGGGTAAACCGCTGGTCATCAACGGCGCGTACCATGAGATCCTTTTTGAAAAGGACGCTATGCGCTCAGTCGCGCTAAACGCCATTGTTGAATTTTTCGACAGGCATAATTGATTGTTGTTTTACCACCAGAGGTTGAAATCCCTATGTACCAGGTTGTTGCATCTGATTTAGATGGCACGCTGCTTTCGCCCGACCATACCTTGTCGCCTTACGCGAAAGAGACCTTAAAGCTTCTGACCGCCCGCGGGGTGAACTTCGTGTTTGCCACCGGCCGCCACCACGTGGACGTGGGGCAGATCCGCGATAATCTTGAGATCAAATCGTACATGATCACCTCCAACGGTGCGCGCGTGCACGATACCGATGGCAACCTGATCTTTACGCATAACCTGGATCGCGACATTGCCGCCGATCTGTTCGGCGTAGTGCATAACAACCCGGACATTATCACTAACGTTTATCGCGATGACGACTGGTTCATGAATCGCCATCGCCCGGATGAAATGCGTTTCTTCAAGGAAGCGGTATTTAACTATTCCCTGTACGAGCCAGGCCTGCTGGAGCCGGAAGGGATCAGCAAGGTGTTCTTTACCTGCGAAAGCCACGAAGCGTTGTTGCCGCTGGAACAGGCGATTAATGCGCGTTGGGGTGACCGCGTCAACGTGAGTTTCTCGACCCTGACCTGTCTGGAAGTTATGGCGGGGGGTGTTTCCAAAGGGCACGCGCTGGAAGCCGTAGCAAAACGTCTGGGCTTCGAACTGAAAGACTGTATCGCCTTCGGTGATGGCATGAACGACGCCGAGATGCTCTCTATGGCGGGCAAAGGCTGCATTATGCAGAATGCACACCAGCGTCTGAAAGACCTGCACCCGGAACTGGAAGTGATTGGGTCTAACGCTGACAACGCAGTACCAAAATACCTGCGCAAACTGTTCCTTGAATAATCTTCATTTGATTGTTTATTGCTCAGTTGTCAACTAAGGAGTTCGCTACAATGCCTGTCCTTCTTTCTGAGAGACAAGCATTGTGGCGCTACTCATTATTACCACTATCCTGTGGGCCTTCTCTTTTAGCCTGATTGGCGAGTACCTCGCCGGGCACGTCGACAGCTACTTCTCGGTGCTGATGCGCGTGGGGCTGGCGGCGCTGGTATTCCTGCCCTTCCTGCGTACACGCGGGCAATCGCTGAAGACCATTTTGCTGTACATGCTGGTGGGGGCGATGCAGCTCGGCATCATGTACCTGTTCAGCTTCCGGGCTTACGTCTACCTGTCTGTCTCTGAATTTCTGCTTTTCACCGTGCTTACGCCGCTCTATATCACGCTGATTTACGATCTGCTCAGCAAACGTCGTTTGCGCTGGGGATATCTGTTGAGCGCGGCGCTGGCGGTGATCGGGGCGGCGATTATTCGCTACGACAAAGTGAGCGACCACTTCTGGACCGGGCTGATGTTCGTGCAGCTGGCGAACCTCAGCTTTGCCATCGGCATGGTCGGGTACAAGCGCCTGATGGAAACCCGTCCGATGCCACAGCATAACGCGTTCGCCTGGTTCTATATGGGGGCAGCTATCGTCGCGGTGGCGGCATGGTTTATGCTCGGCAACCCGCAAAAGCTCCCGACGACAACCCTGCAGTGGGGCGTTCTGGTCTGGCTGGGCGTGGTGGCATCGGGGCTGGGGTACTTCATGTGGAACTACGGCGCTACGCAGGTAGACGCCGGTACGCTGGGGATCATGAACAACGTGCATGTGCCTGCAGGGCTGCTGGTGAACCTTGCCATCTGGCAGCAGCAGCCTCACTGGCCGAGCTTCCTTATTGGGGGAGCAGTGATTCTGGCTTCGCTGTGGGTCCATCGCCGTTGGGTCGCTCCGCGCTCCGCACAAACGGAAGATGATCGCACGCGTGGTTCCGCGCAGAGCGAATAAACGCTTCCGTAATCGGCTGACGCTGCTCGCCATCGCGCACGGCGGCGTACAGCCGGCTCCATAGTCCCTCACCCAGGGTTTTAGTGACAACCAGACCCTGTCGTTCAAAACTCTCCACAACCCAGTGTGGCAGCGCCGCGATGCCCATTCTGGCGGCAACCATCTGAATTAACAGCAGGGTGTTATCCACGCTTTTGAGCTGCGGGCTAATGCCGGCCGGCTGCAGGAAATGACGCCAGATATCCAGCCGGCTGCGCTGTACCGGGTAAATCAGCAGCGTTTCACTGGCTAAATCTTCCGGGGTGATACGTGTTTTACTGGCCAGCGGATGATCCGGAGCCAGCACCAGACGTACCTCATAATCAAACATTGGCGAATAGTGCAGGCCGCTGCGGGGCAGAATGTCTGAGGTCATCACCAGATCCAGTTCGCCCTGCTGGAGCGACGGCTGCGGGTCGAACGTCACGCCGGATTTGAAATCCATCTCCACCTGCGGCCACCTCTGGCGGAAGTTCTCAAGCGCGGGTGTCAGCCATTGAATACAGCTGTGACACTCAATGGCGATACGCAGCCTGGTTTGCTGCGGCTCGTTACAGGACTGCAGCGCGCTGGCTATTTGCGGCAGCACCTGATTAGCCAGCTGCAGCAGGATCTCGCCCTGAGGCGTAAAGCGTAGCGGCTGGCTCTTACGCACAAAAAGACGAAAGCCGAGGCGTTGTTCCAGATCGCTGAACTGGTGAGAAAGGGCGGACTGGGTCTGGTGCAGCGTGGCTGCCGCCGCCGCGAGAGAACCGCAATTTCGCAACGCTTGTAGCGTTTTCAGGTGTTTAATCTCGATCATGAAAGTCCTTCACTTCGCCATGAACATTTTGCGCTTGAGGAATATACAGTAACTGCCAATTATGGATGTGTAAACATCTGGATGGCTAAATACGAAAAATTCACAGGGGACACACCATGACAATTCGCAATCACACTCTCGGTTTCCCTCGCGTTGGCCTTCGCCGCGAGCTGAAAAAAGCGCAGGAAAGTTACTGGGCAGGTACCTCTGGCCGTGAAGAATTGCTGGCAGTGGGCCGCGAACTGCGTGCGCGCCACTGGGAACAGCAAAAGCAGGCGGGCATTGACCTGCTGCCCGTGGGCGATTTCGCCTGGTACGACCATGTTCTGACCACCAGCCTGCTGCTTGGCAACGTGCCGGCTCGTCATCAGAACAAAGATGGATCGGTAGATATCGACACCCTGTTCCGCATTGGCCGTGGTCGTGCGCCAACGGGAGAGCCTGCGGCAGCGGCGGAAATGACCAAGTGGTTCAACACCAACTATCACTATATGGTGCCGGAATTTGTGAAAGACCAGCAGTTCAAACTGAGCTGGACCCAGTTGCTCGACGAAGTCGATGAAGCGCTGGCGCTGGGCCACCAGGTGAAACCGATACTGCTGGGGCCGGTAACGTATTTGTGGCTGGGTAAAGTGAAAGGCGAGCAGTTTGACCGTCTCAGCCTGCTGAACGATATTCTGCCGGTCTACAAACAGGTGCTGATTGAACTGGGTAAACGCGGAATTCAGTGGGTGCAAATCGATGAGCCTGCGCTGGTGCTGGAGCTGCCGCAGGCGTGGCTGAAAGCGTTTAAACCCGCTTACGATGCCCTTACTGGTCAGGTGAAGCTATTGCTGACCACCTATTTTGAAGGCGTGACGCCGAACCTGAGTACCATTACTGCGCTGCCGGTTCAGGGTCTTCATGTTGACCTGGTCCACGGCAAAGATGACGTGGCCGAACTGCACAAACGTCTGCCTGAAGAGTGGTTGCTTTCGGCCGGACTGGTGAATGGCCGTAACGTCTGGCGCGCCGATCTGACCGAGAAATATGCACAGATTAAAGATATCGTCGGCAAACGTGAGCTCTGGGTGGCCTCCTCCTGCTCTCTGCTGCACAGCCCAATCGATCTGAGTGTGGAAACCCGCCTTGATCCCGAGGTGAAGAGCTGGTTTGCCTTTGCGCTGCAAAAATGTGAAGAGCTGGCGCTGCTGCGTGATGCGTTAAATAGCGGTGACACCACGGCCATTACCGACTGGAGCGCCCCCATTCAGGCGCGTCGTCATTCGGCACGCGTCCACAACCCGGCGGTCGAAAAACGTCTGGCGGCCATTACCGCGCAGGACAGCCAGCGTCAGAGCCCCTATGAGGTGCGTGCCGAAGCCCAGCGTGCCCGCTTCAACCTGCCAGCGTGGCCAACCACCACCATCGGCTCCTTCCCGCAGACGACGGAGATCCGCGGCCTGCGTCTGGATTTCAAAAAAGGCAACCTCGATGCGAATCACTACCGCACCGGCATCGCTGAGCACATCAGACAGGCGATTGTTGAGCAGGAACGTTTAGGTCTGGACGTGCTGGTACACGGTGAAGCCGAGCGTAACGACATGGTGGAATACTTCGGCGAACATCTGGACGGTTTCGTCTTTACGCAGAACGGTTGGGTGCAGAGCTATGGTTCCCGCTGTGTGAAGCCACCGGTGGTGATTGGTGACGTCAGCCGCCCGCAAGCGATCACCGTAGAGTGGGCAAAATTCGCCCAGTCCCTGACCGACAAACCGGTGAAAGGGATGCTGACCGGCCCGGTGACGATCCTCTGCTGGTCCTTCCCGCGTGAAGATGTGACCCGTGAAACCATCGCCAAACAGATTGCGCTCGCGCTGCGTGATGAAGTGGCCGATCTGGAAGCGGCGGGTATCGGCATCATCCAGATTGATGAACCGGCGCTACGCGAAGGTTTGCCGCTGCGTCGCAGTGACTGGGATGCTTATCTGAAGTGGGGTGTGGAGGCTTTCCGCCTCAACGCCGCGGTCGCGAAAGACGACACGCAGATCCACACCCACATGTGTTACTGCGAATTTAACGACATTATGGATTCGATTGCCGCGCTGGATGCCGACGTGATCACCATCGAAACGTCGCGTTCAGACATGGAACTGCTGGAGTCCTTCGAAGCGTTCGAGTATCCAAACGAAATTGGGCCGGGTGTCTACGACATCCACTCCCCGAACGTACCGAGCGTGGAGTGGATTGAAAGCCTGCTGAAAAAAGCCGCCCAGCGGATCCCGGCTGAGCGCCTGTGGGTCAACCCGGACTGCGGACTGAAAACCCGCGGCTGGCCGGAGACCCGCGCGGCACTCGCGAACATGGTCAGGGCGGCGCAGAATTTGCGTCAGGCCTGATAAATCCGAAGCCCGGCAAGGCGTAGCCGCGACCGGGCTTTTGTTTTACGCTTTTTTCCCGCCGTACTGGCTGAACCATGCCAGCATCCGCTGCCAGCCATCTTTAGCCGATTCCGCGTGATAGCTCGGACGATAGTCGGCATTAAAGGCGTGGCCGGCATCCGGATAAACAATGATTTCAGCTTTTGCATTGGCTGCACGGAGCGCATGGCGCATGGTCTCTACCGTATCAAGCGGGATCCCGGTGTCCTGGCCGCCATACAGCCCTAAAACTGGGGCATTTAACTCGGTGGCGATATCAACGGGATGCTTCGGCGAGTTCAGCGTTTTCTCCCCCACCAGTTTGCCGTACCAGGCAACGGCGGCTTTAAGCTGCGGATTATGTGCGGCATACAGCCAGCTGATACGTCCTCCCCAGCAGAAACCCGTCACCATCAGACGATGTGCGTCGCCGCCATTGCGCGCAGCCCAACTGGCCACGTGGTCCAGATCGGCCAGTACCTGTGCATCCGGCACTTTGCTGACCAGGTTGCTGAACAGCGTCGGTATATCGCTGTAGTCGTTCGGATCGCCCTGACGGAAATAGAGCTCTGGCGCAACGGCCAGATAACCTTCCAGCGCCAGACGGCGGCAAAGGTCGCGAATATGTTCGTGAACGCCGAAAATTTCCTGAACCACAATCACGATGGGCAGCGGGCCGTCGGCCGATTTTGGCCGCGCGTGGTAAGCAGGCATATTCTCCCCCTGCGAGGGGATGGAGGTCTCACCTGCCGTAATGGCCTCTTCAGGTGTTGAGACGATGGTTGATGCATGAGGGGCCGCTGCAGGTGCAAAACCGGTTTTTTCAGTCATGGCATTCTCCGTACCAATGAGTTAGCGCAAAGGTAAATATAGTCACCAGGTTAACAATTCACAGTGCCTTAAACGGTCTATCTTTTGTGCAGCACCTGACGATATAACTTGTTAATGTGATGTGAATCACTATTTCATGGAAATTTACTGCAATCATTTTCATTCATGGTGAGATGTGTCACGTAATTCTGCTTACTGCTTCTGTAAAGTACCTTTTTACTTCTTCTGACTAACCGACCCACAGAGGAGTCACCTATGTCTAAGTCTGATGTTTTTCATCTCGGCCTCACTAAAAACGATTTACAAGGGGCTACGCTGGCTATCGTCCCGGGCGATCCTGAGCGTGTGGAAAAGATCGCCGCGCTGATGGATAAGCCGGTTAAGCTTGCTGCCCATCGTGAATTCACCACCTGGCGCGCTGAGCTGGATGGCAAAGCGGTGATCGTCTGTTCTACCGGTATCGGTGGCCCGTCCACCTCAATTGCTGTTGAAGAGCTGGCGCAGCTGGGCATTCGTACTTTCCTGCGTATCGGGACTACCGGTGCCATTCAGCCGCATATCAACGTTGGCGACGTGCTGGTGACAACCGCTTCCGTGCGTCTGGACGGCGCGAGTCTGCACTTTGCCCCTATGGAATTCCCGGCGGTGGCGGATTTCGAATGCACCACCGCACTGGTTGAAGCCGCGAAATCCGTTGGCGCAACCACCCATGTAGGCGTGACCGCCTCATCTGATACCTTCTACCCAGGCCAGGAGCGTTATGACACCTTCTCCGGCCGCGTGGTAAGCCGTTTCAAAGGTTCTATGGAAGAGTGGCAGTCTATGGGCGTAATGAACTACGAAATGGAATCTGCAACCTTGCTGACCATGTGCGCAAGCCAGGGTCTGCGTGCCGGTATGGTGGCGGGCGTTATCGTCAACCGTACCCAGCAGGAGATCCCGAACGCGGAAACCATGAAGCAGACCGAAAGTCATGCGGTGAAAATCGTGGTTGAAGCAGCGCGTCGCCTGATCTAATCCCTTCTTATACGAAAAAAGGCCGACCCGTTCGGCCTTTTTTTTGCGTAGCGCCTCGCAGGAAAACCCTTTCAAACTGGACGTTTATACAGCACAATTCTATTTTGTGCAGGTAATACGTTGATGCAGGGGGCATTGTGGATATCTCAATCCTGATTTATGCAGTGATTGCGCTGGTGGGCGTGGGGGCAGGCTGGCTGATTTCCAGCTACCAGCACGCGCAACAAAAGGCCGATCAGCTGGCCGAGCGCGAAGAGATAGTCGCCGATTTAAGCGCGGCAAAACAGCAGGTTGCGCTGAGCGAACACTGGCGTGACGAATGCGAACTGCTCAACAACGAGCTGCGCAATCTTCGCGATATCAACACCTCGCTGGAGGCCGATCTCCGCGAAGTGACTACCCGCCTCGAATCCACCCAGCTGCATGCGGAAGATAAAATCCGCCAGATGATGAACAGCGAGCAACGCCTCAGCGAGCAGTTCGAGAACCTCGCGAACCGCATTTTTGAACACAGCAACCGCCGCGTAGACGAACAAAACCGCCAAAGCCTGAATAGCCTGCTAACGCCCCTGCGTGAACAGCTGGACGGCTTTCGTCGTCAGGTACAGGACAGCTTTGGGCAGGAGGCTCGCGAGCGGCACACGCTGGCGCATGAAATTCGCAATCTTCAGCAGCTGAATGCGCAAATGGCGCAGGAAGCGGTCAACCTGACCCGTGCGCTGAAGGGCGATAACAAAACCCAGGGCAACTGGGGGGAAGTGGTGCTGACCCGCGTGCTGGAGGCCTCTGGCCTGCGGGAAGGGTATGAATACGAAACGCAGGTGAGTATCGAGAACGATGCCCGCTCGCGTATGCAGCCTGATGTGATTGTGCGGCTCCCGCAGGGCAAAGATGTGGTGATAGACGCCAAAATGACGCTGGTGGCTTATGAGCGCTATTTCAATGCGGAAGATGACTACACCCGCGAGTCGGCGCTGCAGGAGCACATCGCCTCCGTGCGTAACCACATTCGTCTGCTGGGCAGAAAAGACTACCAGCAGTTACCCGGCCTGCGCTCGCTGGATTACGTCCTGATGTTTATTCCGGTTGAACCCGCGTTCTTGCTGGCGCTCGACAGACAGCCTGAACTGATTACCGAAGCCCTAAAAAATAACATTATGCTGGTGAGCCCCACCACGCTGCTGGTGGCATTGCGCACTATTGCCAACCTGTGGCGCTATGAACATCAGAGCCGTAATGCGCAGCAGATTGCCGATCGCGCCAGCAAGCTTTACGACAAAATGCGCCTTTTTGTGGATGATATGTCCTCGGTCGGGCAAAGCCTTGACCGCGCCCAGGATAACTATCGCCAGGCGATGAAAAAACTCTCTTCCGGGCGTGGCAACTTACTGGCGCAGGCCGAAGCGTTTCGTTCCCTGGGTGTGGAGGTGAAGCGCGAGATTAATCCGGAATTAGTTGAGCAGGCCACCGCCCAGGATGAAGAGTTTCGCCTGCGCGAAGGCGCTGGCGAACAAAAGACAAACAGTGAAGACAATACGTTAGCGACAGATTTAACGTCAGACGAGCGTCCGGCACGTTTCTTTCGCGAAGGTTGAAACGTAGGGCAAACGCGCCCAATCTGTTACACTTCACGAACATTTTACTGATAAGCAGGCTCTGAGATGGTTGACGATTCACAAGACACGACGCACTTTGGCTTTCAGACTGTCGCCAAAGCGCAGAAAGCTGATATGGTGGCCCACGTATTTCATTCCGTGGCGGCGAAGTACGATGTGATGAATGACTTGATGTCGTTCGGCATTCATCGCTTGTGGAAGCGCTTCACCATCGACTGTAGCGGTGTGCGTCGTGGACAAACGGTACTGGATTTAGCCGGCGGTACAGGCGATTTGACAGCAAAATTCTCCCGTCTGGTGGGCGAAACCGGTCGCGTTGTTCTGGCAGATATTAACGACTCAATGCTCAAAATGGGACGTGAGAAGCTGCGTAATATCGGCGTGGTAGGTAATGTCGAGTATGTGCAGGCGAACGCCGAAGCGCTGCCTTTCCCGGATAATACCTTTGACTGCATCACTATCTCCTTCGGCCTGCGTAACGTCACCGATAAAGAAAAAGCGCTGCGCTCCATGTACCGCGTGCTAAAGCCGGGTGGACGCCTGCTGGTGCTCGAATTCTCCAAACCGATTCTTGAGCCGTTAAGCAAAGCTTACGACGCATACTCATTCCATGTGCTACCGCGCATTGGTGAGCTGGTGGCAAACGACGCGGAAAGCTATCGGTACCTGGCGGAATCTATCCGTATGCACCCGGATCAGGACACTTTAAAGGCCATGATGCAGGATGCGGAATTCGAGAACGTTGAGTATTTCAACATGACGGCAGGTGTCGTCGCGCTGCATCGCGGTTATAAGTTCTGAGTGGAGGTTTCCCGTGCCCTTTAAACCCTTAGTCACCGCAGGTATCGAGAATGTCCTGAATGCCTTTCTTTACCGCGCACCGGCGCTAAAAGCCGCACGTCAGCGGCTTAACGGCAAGGTGCTGCGTGTTGTTCTGAAAGAGTTCTCGACGCCGCTTGTGCTGGTTTTCAGTGAACGCCAGCTTGACGTTCTGGGTGAGTGGGAAGGTGAAGCCGACTGCTCCGTGATTACGCACATGAGTGTGCTGCCAAAATTACGTGACCGTCAGCAGCTTACGGCGCTTATCCGCAGCGGTGAGCTGGAAGTGGAAGGCGACATTCAGGTCGTACAGAATTTCGTTGCGCTCAGCGATCTGGCCGAGTTTGACCCGGCAGAGCTGCTTGCGCCTTTCATTGGCGACATTGCTGCCGAAGGGATCGGTAAAGCCATTCATGGCGGTACGGCTTTCCTTCGCAAGAGTCTGCAACGGCAGCAACGCTATGCGGCGGAAGTACTGACTGAAGAGTGGCGTATGGCCCCTGGCGCGCTTGAAGTTGCATGGTTTGCGGAAGAGACCGCAGCGGTTGAACGCGCGGTGGATGCCTTAACCAAACGGCTGGAAAAACTGGAGGGCAAATGACGCCTGGTGAAATTCGGCGCCTCTATTTTATCGTCCACACCTTTTTGAGTTACGGGCTCGACGAGCTTATCCCCAAAATGCGTATCACGCTGCTGCTTCGCATCTGGCGGCGGATGTTGTTCTGGATGCCTAATCGTCATAAAGATCAGCCGCTGGGTGAACGTCTTCGCCTGGCGCTCCAGGAGCTGGGCCCGGTATGGATTAAGTTCGGGCAAATGCTCTCGACTCGCCGCGATCTTTTCCCGCCGCAGATTGCCGATGAACTGGCACTGCTGCAGGACCGCGTTGCACCGTTTGACGGTGTGAGAGCGAAAAAACAGATCGAAGAGGCGATGGGCAATATTCCTGTCGAGACCTGGTTTGACGATTTCGAAATAGAACCTCTTGCTTCAGCCTCTATCGCCCAGGTGCATACAGCCCGTCTGAAAGAGAACGGCAAAGAGGTGGTTATCAAAGTGATCCGCCCGGACATCCTGCCTGTAATCCGAGCGGACATGAAGCTTATCTATCGGCTTGCACGCTGGGTTCCGCGCCTGCTCCCCGACGGACGCCGTCTGCGCCCAATGGAAGTTGTGCGGGAGTATGAAAAAACGCTGATTGATGAATTAAACCTGCTGCGCGAATCGGCAAATGCTATCCAGCTGCGCCGGAACTTTGAAAACAGCCCGATGCTCTATGTGCCGGAAGTGTATTCGGACTACTGCAGCCAGAACATGATGGTAATGGAGCGGATTTACGGTATTCCGGTCTCGGATGTGGCAGCCCTGGAAAAGCAGGGAACCAACATGAAGCTGCTGGCCGAGCGTGGCGTACAGGTCTTCTTTACCCAGGTATTCCGCGACAGCTTTTTCCACGCGGACATGCACCCGGGGAATATCTTCGTCAGTTATGAGCACCCGGAAGACCCGAAATATATCGGTATTGACTGCGGTATTGTGGGCTCGCTGAACAAAGAAGATAAGCGCTATCTCGCTGAGAACTTCATCGCCTTCTTTAACCGTGATTACCGCAAGGTGGCCGAGCTGCACGTTGATTCTGGCTGGGTTCCGCCGGACACCAACGTCGAAGAGTTTGAGTTTGCTATCCGTACCGTCTGCGAGCCGATTTTTGAAAAGCCGCTGGCAGAAATTTCCTTCGGACACGTATTGCTGAACCTGTTTAACACGGCACGCCGCTTCAACATGGAAGTGCAGCCACAGTTAGTTTTACTTCAGAAAACATTACTTTACGTTGAAGGTGTAGGTCGACAGCTCTATCCTCAGTTAGACTTATGGAAGACTGCGAAACCTTTCCTTGAATCCTGGATTAAGGATCAGGTGGGCATTCCGGCGCTGGTGCGCTCTATTAAAGAGAAAGGCCCGTTCTGGATAGAAAAAATGCCTGATATTCCGGAACTGATTTACGACAGTTTGCGTCAGAGCAAGAACCTTCAGCACAGCATGGATAAAATCGCCCGCGAGCTTCAGTCCAGCCGTGTTCGACAGGGGCAGTCGCGCTATCTCTTTGGCATTGGAGCAACGCTGCTGCTGAGTGGTACGCTGTTGCTGATTACTCGCCCTGACTGGCAGATGATGCCCGCCTGGCTGATGGCTGGCGGTGTTGTGGTCTGGCTCGCCGGCTGGAGAAAAACGCGCTGATTTTGCATCGCTATCGACGGGTCGCCTACGTATAATGCGACCTGACTCATTAATCATCTATCCCTGAGGTACATGTATGGGTGGTATCAGTATCTGGCAATTGTTGATCATTGCCGTCATCGTCGTGCTGCTGTTTGGCACGAAAAAGCTCGGTTCTATCGGCTCCGATCTGGGCGCGTCTATCAAAGGCTTCAAGAAAGCGATGAGCGATGATGAGAGCAAGCAGGATAAAACCAGCCAGGATGCTGACTTTACTGCTAAATCCATCTCCGACAAGCAGGAAGAGGCGAAAAAAGAAGACGCTAAACGCCACGATAAAGAGCAGGTGTAATTCGTGTTCGACATTGGTTTTAGTGAGCTGCTGCTGGTCTTTGTGATTGGCCTGATAGTGTTAGGACCCCAGCGTCTGCCGGTGGCGGTGAAAACCGTTGTGGGCTGGGTACGCGCGCTGAGATCGCTGGCTTCGACCGTACAAAATGAGCTGGCGCAGGAACTTAAGCTGCAGGAGTTTCAGGAAAGCCTGAAAAAGGTGGAAAAGGCGAGCATGGATAACCTGACGCCTGAACTGAAAGCCTCAATGGATGAACTGCGTGAAGCGGCAGAATCCATGAAGCGCTCCTACAGCGTCAACGATCCTGAAAAGGCGAGCGATGAAGCCAACACCATCCACAACCCGGTGGTGAAGGACAGCGAAGCGCAGCGCGAGGGCGTTACGCCTGCCAGCGCGGAGCATCAGGCTACCGCGCCTGAACAAACGCCGCAGGAATCTGAACCGAAAAAACAGGCGCAGCCGGAAGCACCGGTGGTAAAAGCGGCTGACGTTAAGCCCGCCGCGCCTGTTTCCGAATCATCCCCCTCGTCGAGTGATAAAGCGTAAACATGGCAGTAGATGATACCCAACCGCTGATTACGCACCTCATAGAGCTGCGTAAGCGCCTGTTAAACTGCATTATCGCGGTTTTCCTCATTTTCTTATGCCTGGTCTATTTCGCCAATGATATCTACCAGGTTGTCTCTGCGCCGCTGATCAAGCAGATGCCGCTGGGGGCAACGATGATCGCAACCGACGTTGCATCACCGTTCTTTACCCCTATTAAGCTCACCTTCTGGGTATCGCTGATTGCCTCTGCGCCGGTCATTCTTTATCAGGTGTGGGCGTTTGTGGCGCCAGCGCTGTACAAGCATGAACGCAAGCTGGTGATCCCGCTGCTGGTATCCAGCTCGCTGCTGTTCTATATCGGCATGGCGTTCGCCTACTTTGTTGTCTTCCCGCTGGCCTTTGGCTTCCTGACGCATACCGCGCCGGAAGGGGTTCAGGTGTCGACGGATATCGCCAGCTACCTCAGCTTTGTGATGGCGCTGTTTATGGCGTTCGGTGTGGCATTCGAAGTGCCGGTAGCCATTGTGCTGCTTTGCTGGGTAGGAGTGACGACCCCTGATGACCTGCGTAAGAAGCGCCCGTATATCCTGGTCGGCGCGTTTGTGGTTGGCATGCTGCTCACACCACCTGACGTCTTCTCACAAACACTGCTGGCAATACCGATGTATTGTCTGTTTGAAGTCGGCGTATTCTTCTCGCGTTTCTACGTGGGAAAAGGGCGTCGGTCGGATGACGAAGACGATACGTCGGAAAAGACCACTGAAGAGTAAAACCAGCCGCCCGTCAGGGCGGTTGTGCTATGGGGAATCGCATGTTTGATATCGGACTCAACCTGACCAGCTCGCAGTTTGCGAAAGACTGCGATGAAGTCGTCGCGCGTGCTTTTGCCGCCGGGGTGAAAGGACTGCTCCTGACGGGAACCAACCTGCATGAAAGCGAGCAGGCGCAACAGCTTGCTCAACGCTATGATCGCTGCTGGTCAACCGCTGGCGTGCATCCTCATGACAGCAGCCAGTGGACGCCGCAGAGCGCTGAAATCATACACAGGCTGGCGAAAACCCCTGAAGTCGTGGCCATTGGCGAATGTGGTCTCGATTTCAACCGTAACTTTTCCACACCAGCCGAACAGGAAAACGCCTTCACCGCCCAGCTCGCCCTGGCGGCGGAGCTTGGAATGCCTGTGTTTATGCACTGCCGTGACGCGCATGAGCGCTTCCTCGCCTTACTGGAACCCTGGCTCGATAAACTGCCCGGTGCGGTACTGCACTGCTTTACCGGTTCACGGCAGGAGGCGCTGGAGTGTCTGGAACGCGGGTTATATCTGGGCATTACCGGCTGGGTTTGCGATGAACGTCGCGGGCTTGAGCTTCGCGAGCTGTTGCCGGTGATCCCGGCGGACCGCTTGCTTGTTGAAACCGACGCACCTTATCTGCTGCCGCGAGATATGCAACCCAAACCGGCTTCTCGACGTAACGAACCGGCCTATCTGGGGCATATTCTTGAGAGCGTAGCGCGCTGGCGCGGAGAAGACCCGCACTGGCTTTGCGCACAGACGGATGACAACGTGCGTCGCCTGTTCGGGATAGATGTTTAAACTTTGCGGAAGTCGGTGTTTTTCACGCTCTGCAATACCTGCTTATTCAGCAGGTTGAGCAACAGCATGGAGCGTGCTTCACCGTCAGGCTCGGCGAAAATCGCCTGTAAGCCCTCGAAAGCCCCTTCAGTGATGACGACGCTGTCGCCTGCGTAGGGGGTTTCCGGATCGGTGATGCCTTCAGGTTGCTGGTACACCGAAAGCTGATGAATCACCGTTGACGGGACCGTGGCCGGGTGAGCGCCAAAACGCACAAAGTGGCTGACACCGCGTGTGGCGCTGATGGTCGTGGTGTGAATCACTTCCGGGTCGAACTCAACGAACAGATAGTTCGGGAATAATGGCTCACTGACGGTCGTGCGCTTCCCGCGCTGCATTTTTTCAAGCGTGATCACGGGTGTCAGGCAATTCACAGACTGACGTTCAAGATGTTCCTGCGCGCGCTGAAGTTGCCCGCGTTTGCAATACAGTAAATACCAGGCCTGCATAATCACTCTTTCCCTTAGTTCGGGGCGCAAGCATATCAAAACCCTGGCGGGATCGCTAAGTTGATTATAATGGGGGAAAAGGGAACAGAATGCATAAGTTCACGCTAATTTAACAAAATTACAGCATCAAGCAGGCTTACGCCGTATAATGAAGCGCTTACAGAGAGGCCATGACTAACTGCATGAAATACCACGATCTCCGCGACTTCCTGACGCTGCTGGAAAAGCAGGGCGAACTCAAACGCATTACACTTCCTGTTGATCCTTATCTGGAAATGACAGAAATTGCTGACCGCACCCTGCGTGCCGGTGGCCCCGCTTTACTGTTTGAAAACCCAAAAGGGTATTCGATGCCGGTGCTGTGCAACCTGTTTGGCACACCGCGCCGTGTGGCGTTGGGGATGGGACAGGAGGACGTCACGGCGCTGCGCGAAGTGGGTAAACTGCTGGCGTTTCTGAAAGAGCCAGAGCCACCGAAAGGTTTCCGCGATCTGTTCGATAAACTGCCGCAGTTTAAGCAGGTGCTTAACATGCCAACCAAACGTCTGCGCGGCGCACCGTGTCAGCAGAAAGTGCTGGAAGGCGATGCGGTGGATCTGACAAAAATTCCTGTTATGCAATGCTGGCCTGAAGATGCTGCGCCGCTTATCACCTGGGGGCTCACCGTCACGCGTGGCCCGCACAAAGAGCGACAAAATCTGGGTATTTACCGCCAGCAGCTGATTGGCAAGAATAAGCTCATCATGCGCTGGTTGTCACATCGTGGCGGAGCCCTGGATTTCCAGGAGTGGTGTGCTGAACACCCGGGTGAGCGTTTCCCGGTTTCCGTTGCGTTAGGCGCCGATCCGGCCACGATTCTGGGGGCGGTAACGCCAGTGCCGGATACGCTGTCCGAATATGCCTTTGCAGGCCTGCTGCGCGGAACCAAAACCGAAGTCGTGAAGTGTATTTCTAATGACCTTGAAGTTCCTGCCAGCGCGGAGATCGTTCTGGAAGGTTACCTTGAGCAGGGCGAAATGGCGCCGGAAGGGCCATACGGTGACCACACCGGCTATTACAACGAAGTTGATAACTTCCCGGTGTTTACCGTCACGCACATCACCCAGCGTGAAGATGCGATTTACCACTCCACCTATACCGGACGTCCACCGGATGAACCGGCGGTACTGGGAGTGGCGCTGAACGAAGTGTTTGTGCCGATCCTGCAAAAGCAGTTCCCGGAAATTGTTGATTTTTACCTGCCGCCGGAAGGGTGTTCGTATCGCCTTGCAGTGGTGACGATGAAGAAGCAATATCCTGGTCACGCTAAACGCGTGATGATGGGCGTATGGTCTTTCCTGCGCCAGTTTATGTATACCAAATTTGTTATTGTCTGCGATGATGATGTTAACGCCCGCGACTGGAATGACGTTATCTGGGCCATTACTACGCGAATGGATCCGGCGCGCGATACGGTGTTAGTCGAAAACACGCCGATAGATTATCTGGATTTTGCCTCGCCGGTCTCCGGCCTTGGCTCAAAAATGGGACTGGATGCCACAAACAAATGGCCCGGCGAAACCGAGCGTGAATGGGGTCGACCGATCAAAAAAGATCCTGCCGTGACCGCGCGTATTGACGCGATCTGGGATGAACTGGCCATAATGAATAACGGTAAACCTGAAACAGGCCGTTAAGCCCTATAGACTTCACGACAGAGAGAGCGAATGACAACCTTAAGCTGTAAAGTGACCTCGGTAGATGCTATCACCGACACCGTATATCGCGTCCGTTTAGTACCTGAAGCGGCATTCTCTTTCCGCGCCGGTCAGTACTTGATGGTCGTGATGGATGAGCGTGATAAGCGTCCCTTCTCTATGGCTTCTACGCCAGCAGAGCAGGAATTTATTGAGCTTCATATTGGTGCGTCTGAGCTTAACCTGTATGCGATGGCCGTCATGGACCGCATTCTGAAAGAACGTGAAATCGTGGTGGATATTCCTCACGGTGATGCCTGGCTGCGTGAAGATGAAGACCGTCCGCTGATCCTGATTGCGGGAGGAACGGGTTTCTCTTACGTGCGCTCTATCCTGCTGACGGCCCTGGCGCGTAACCCGGATCGCGATATCACCATCTACTGGGGCGGCCGCGAAGAGAAACATCTCTACGACCTGTCTGAACTGGAAGCATTAAGCGTCAATCATCCACACCTGCGCATTGAGCCGGTGGTGGAGCAGCCTGAAGAGGGCTGGCGTGGGCGCAGCGGTACGGTGCTGACGGCGGTGCTGCAGGATCACGGCACGCTGGCGGGACATGATATCTATATTGCTGGCCGTTTTGAGATGGCGAAAATTGCCCGTGACCTGTTCTGCAACGAACGTGACGCGCGTGAAGACCGTCTCTTCGGCGATGCGTTCGCGTTCATTTAAATAAAAAACCCGCCCCTGACAGGCGGGAAGAACGGCAACTAAACTTTATCTCTTCGCCACTGGCGCCATAACTGCGTTGGCTGCGCGTGCTCATCCGAATCACTTACTTCCGTAAGCGCATCGGGCTCCGCTCGCGTGCCGCCGTGTTCTGGCGACACTGGCTGTAAGAACCCCTCGAAGAGTTACACTCGCTCAAATACCGTCGCGATACCCTGACCCAGCCCGATACACATCGTCGCCAGACCAAACTGAGCGTCTTTGCGTTCCATCAGGTTAATCAGCGTGGTGCTGATGCGTGCACCGGAACAACCCAGCGGGTGACCGAGAGCGATCGCGCCGCCATTGAGGTTAATCTTGTCGTCTATCTGATCCATCAGACCCAGATCTTTGATGCACGGCAGGATCTGCGCGGCAAAGGCTTCGTTCATCTCAAACAGATCGATATCACTGGTGGTTAAGCCTGCTTTTTTCAGCGCCAGCTTCGAGGCCGGCACCGGACCGTAACCCATAATGGACGGATCGCAACCCACCACCGCCATCGAACGCACCCGGGCGCGAGGCGTCAGGCCTAATTCGCGGGCACGGCTTTCACTCATCACCAGCATCGCGGCGGCCCCGTCAGATAGGGCAGACGAGGTGCCTGCCGTTACCGTACCGGTGACCGGGTCAAACGCCGGGCGCAGCGTAGAAAGGGTTTCTACAGTGGTTTCCGGGCGAATCACTTCATCGTAGTTGAACTGCTTCAAAACGCCGTCAGCATCGTGACCACCGGTTGGGATGATCTCATGCTTAAACGCGCCGGACTGCGTTGCGGCCCAGGCGCGTGCGTGGGAGCGCGCAGCAAAGGTATCCTGCATTTCGCGGCTGATGCCGTGGAGGCGGGAAAGCATCTCAGCGGTCAGGCCCATCATTCCCGCCGCTTTCGCCACGTTACGGCTCATACCCGGGTGGAAATCAACCCCGTGGCTCATCGGCACGTGGCCCATGTGCTCCACGCCGCCGACCAGACAGGCCTGTGCATCACCGGTCATGATCATGCGTGCCGCGTCGTGCAGCGCCTGCATTGACGAACCACACAGACGGTTAACGGTCACCGCCGGAACTGAATGCGGGATCTCCGCCAGCAGCGAAGCGTTACGGGCGATGTTAAAGCCCTGTTCGAGGGTTTGCTGTACACAGCCCCAGTAAATATCGTCGAGCGCAGCGGGATCCAGTGCCGGGTTACGCGCCAGCAGGCTACGCATCAGGTGCGCGGAGAGGTCTTCCGCGCGCACATTACGGAATGCACCGCCTTTTGAACGGCCCATCGGGGTGCGAATCGCATCAACAATGACAACCTTTTCCATTGTGACTCCTTAAGCCGTTTTCAGCTCGCCAACCGGACGGGCTGGCTCAACTGCTGGGTAATAGGGTTCGTTATGGCGCGCTTTGTTACGCAGACCTTCCGGCACGTCATACAGCGGGCCGAGGTGCTGGTACTGCTGAGCCATATCGAGATAACGGGCGCTGCCGAGCGTATCCAGCCAGCGGAACGCGCCGCCGTGGAACGGAGGGAAGCCGAGGCCGTACACCAGTGCCATATCCGCTTCTGCCGGGCTGGCGATAATGCCTTCTTCCAGGCAACGCACCACTTCGTTGATCATTGGAATCATCATTCGGGCGATGATTTCATCGTCGGTGAAGTCACGTTTCGGCTGGCTGACGTCGGCCAGCAGGCCATCCACCGCCGCGTCTTCTTCTTTCTTCGGCTTGCCTTTGCTGTCTTCTTTATAGCGCCAGAAGCCCAGGCCGTTTTTCTGACCAAAGCGGCTGGCGTCAAACAGGGCGTCAATCGCGTCGCGGTAATCTTTCTGCATGCGTTGCGGGAAGCCTGCCGCCATCACCGCCTGGGCGTGGTGTGCGGTGTCAATGCCGACCACATCCAGCAGATACGCCGGACCCATCGGCCAGCCGAACTGTTTTTCCATCACTTTGTCGACTTTGCGGAAATCCGCACCGTCGCGCAGGAGTTGGCTGAAACCGGCGAAGTACGGGAACAGCACGCGGTTGACGAAGAAGCCCGGACAGTCGTTGACCACGATTGGGGTTTTGCCCATTTTGCTGGCCCATGCCACGACTTTGGCGATCGTTTCGTCAGAAGTTTTTTCCCCACGGATCACTTCGACAAGCGGCATACGGTGCACCGGGTTAAAGAAGTGCATACCGCAGAAGTTTTCCGGGCGCTTCAGAACGCCTGCCAGTTCGCTAATCGGGATGGTGGAGGTGTTTGAGGCCAGTACGGTATCAGGACGAACCTTCTCTTCGGTTTCCGCCAACACCGCTTTTTTGACTTTCGGGTTCTCAACGACCGCTTCAACGACCACATCCACACGGTCGAAACCGCTATAGTCCAGGGTCGGGTGGATTGTCGAGATCACCCCTGAGAGTTTCAGACCGTCAATTTTGCCGCGTTCCAGCTGTTTATTCAGCAGCTTGGCCGCTTCGGTCATGCCCAGCGTCAGGGATTTCTCGCTGATGTCTTTCATCACCACAGGCACGCCTTTCCAGGCCGACTGATAAGCGATACCGCCGCCCATAATGCCTGCACCGAGTACCGCCGCCTGTTTTGGCGTCTCAACATTTTTGGTCAGCTGTTTCGCCTTACCTTTCACGAATTGATCGTTCAGGAAGATGCCCACCAGTGCGCGAGCTTCATTAGTGTGCGCCAGCGGAACAAAGCTTTGGTTTTCCAGTTTCAGCGCTTCATCACGGCCAAAGCGGGCCGCGGCTTCAATCGTTTTAACGGCGGTAATGGGCGCGGGGTAGTGTTTGCCTGCCGTCTGCATCACCATCCCTTTGGCGATGGTGAAGCTCATGGCGGCTTCAATTTTGCTGAGTTTCAACGGTTCCAGCTTCGGCTGACGTTTGGCTTTCCAGTCGAGGTCGCCATTAATGGCCTGATGGAGAATGGCGAGGGAGCCTTCAATCAGTTTTTCTGGTTTAACCACACCGTCCACCAGGCCTATTTTCTGCGCCTGTTCCGCCCCGACATCTTTACCGGCGGCGATGATCTCCAGGGCGCTATCGGCACCCAACATGCGTGGCATACGTACGGAACCGCCAAAGCCTGGCATGATGCCCAGTTTTGTTTCCGGCAGGCCGATGCGCAGGTCTGGCGTGGCCAGACGATAGTCGGTTGCCAGCACGCACTCGCAGCCGCCGCCCAGCGCGTAGCCGTTAACGGCGGAGACTGTCGGAACAGGCAGATCTTCCAGACGATTAAAGACGCTGTTGGCAAAGTGCAGCCACTGGCTCAGCTGTTCTTCCGGGACCTGGAACAGTGAAAGGAATTCGGTGATATCTGCACCGACAATAAAAGCCGCTTTGTTTGAGCGCAGCAGCAGTCCTTTTAATTCAGATTGTTTTTCAAGCACATCCAGCGCCTGGCCAAGACTGGCCACCGTCGCGGTATCAAGCTTGTTGACTGAGCCGGGGGCATCGAACACCAGTTCGGCAATGCCATCTTCCAGCCAGTTGAGGTACAGGGTGTCGCCTTTGTAGAGCATGTCAGTCTCCTGAATCCAGCAAGTGGATCTGGTCATACCAGATGAGACGGAGTGTGGGATTTATGTTAATAAAATGCAAATTTCTCATTAAGAAATTGCTGCATTGATCACGGTCGGTGGAAATCACGCAGTCGGAGTCAGGTGTGCTAAGATGCGATGACTTGAGCTCAGAAAAATGAAAGGAAGAAAGATGGACTCACTGGCTTCGCTTTATAAAAATCATATCGTTACCCTACAGGAACGTACCCGTGATGTACTGGCGCGCTTTAAGCTGGATGCGCTGTTAATCCACTCCGGAGAGCTGATTAACACCTTCCTGGATGACCATGCGTATCCGTTTAAGGTCAACCCGCAGTTCAAAGCCTGGGTGCCGGTCACGCAGGTCCCAAATTGCTGGTTGCTGGTGGACGGGGTGAACAAGCCGAAACTGTGGTTCTATTTGCCTGTCGATTACTGGCACAACGTTGAGCCGCTGCCGACCAGCTTCTGGACGGAAGAAGTGGACGTTATCGCTTTACCAAAAGCCGATGGCATTGGCAGCCTCCTGCCAGCCGGGCGCGGCAACATTGCTTATATTGGCCCGGTTCCTGAGCGTGCGCTCGGTCTGGATATTCCGGCGGATAAACTCAATCCGAAAGGGGTTCTGGATTATCTGCACTACTATCGCGCTTATAAGACCGACTACGAACTTTACTGCATGCGTGAAGCGCAAAAAACGGCGGTAAACGGTCACCGTGCTGCGCATGAAGCGTTCCAGTCTGGCATGAGCGAGTTCGATATTAACCAGGCGTATCTGACCGCCACCGGCCACCGTGACACTGATGTCCCTTACAGCAACATCGTCGCGCTGAATGAGCATGCGTCCGTTCTGCACTACACCAGGCTCGATCACCAGGTGCCATCCGAGATGCGCAGCTTCCTGTTGGACGCCGGGGCAGAGTACAACGGCTATGCGGCCGACCTGACCCGCACCTGGGCGGCAAATGCGGATACCGATTTTGCACAGCTGATTAAAGACGTTAACGATGAGCAACTGGCGCTTATTGGCACCATGAAAGCGGGAACCAGCTATGTGGATTACCACATCCAGTTCCATCAGCGCATCGCTAAACTGCTGCGTAAGCACCAGATCGTGAAAGACATGAGCGAAGAGGCGATGGTGGAAAACGATCTGACCGGGCCGTTCATGCCGCACGGTATTGGTCACCCGCTGGGTCTGCAGGTTCATGATGTTGCCGGTTTTATGCAGGACGATACCGGTACGCACCTGGCCGCGCCGTCTAAATATCCTTACCTGCGCTGCACGCGTATTCTTGAGCCGCGTATGGTGCTGACCATCGAGCCGGGTATCTACTTTATCGAATCGCTGTTAGCGCCATGGCGTGAAGGCCCGTTCAGCAAGCACTTCAACTGGGACAAAATTGAAGCGCTGAAACCGTTTGGCGGTATTCGTATCGAAGACAACGTGGTGATCCACGAAAACGGTATTGAGAATATGACGCGAGACCTGAAGCTGGCCTGATGGATAGCTGGCTGATACCGGCTGAACCGGTCACCTTTGTTGAGGAAATTAAGAAGAGTCGATTCATTACGCTGCTGGCACATACCGACGGCGTTGAGGCGGCAAAAGCGTTTGTTGAGTCCGTTCGCGCGCAGCACCCTGACGCACGTCACCATTGCGTGGCGTGGGTGGCAGGGCCGCCGAACGATTCACAACAGCTGGGGTTTTCCGATGACGGTGAACCGGCAGGCACAGCCGGTAAACCCATGCTCTCCCAGTTGATGGGCAGCGGCGTGGGTGAAATCACCGCCGTGGTCGTTCGCTACTATGGCGGTATTTTATTAGGCACGGGTGGACTGGTTAAAGCGTATGGCGGTGGGGTTCAGCAGGCACTGAATATGCTGATTACCACCCGCAAAACGCCGCTCACCGAATATACTTTATTGTGCGATTACGGCCAGTTATCCGGCATTGAGGCATTGCTAAAGCAGTTTAACGGCGTCATCGCGCACAGTGACTATCAGGCAATGGTGCAACTGCGCGTGGCGCTTCCGCAGGCGGAACTGGCTGCTTTTTCAGCAAAGCTGGCGGATTTTAGTCGCGGTTCGTTGCAATTGCTGCCGATTGAAGAATAATCCCCACCTCACTTTTTTGAATACCAAAGGAAGCGGCAGAGATGCATTTTCGTGCCATTACCCGAATCGTTGGACTGCTGGTCATACTTTTTTCCGGGACGATGATTCTCCCAGGACTGGTAGCGCTTATCTACCGGGACGGCGCGGGGCGGGCATTTACCCAGACCTTCTTTGTCGCGCTGGCGATTGGCTCTCTGCTGTGGTGGCCAAACCGTCGTCAAAAGGGTGAGCTGAAATCTCGCGAAGGGTTTCTGATTGTTGTTCTGTTCTGGACAGTGCTGGGAAGCGTGGGTGCGCTACCCTTTATCTTCTCTGAGCAGCCTAATCTGACCGTCACGGATGCGTTTTTTGAATCGTTCTCGGGTTTAACGACGACCGGGGCGACCACGCTGGTCGGACTGGATTCCTTGCCGCACGCCATTCTCTTTTATCGCCAGATGCTGCAATGGTTCGGGGGGATGGGGATCATCGTCCTGGCCGTGGCCATCCTGCCTATTCTCGGCGTCGGGGGGATGCAGCTCTACCGTGCGGAAATGCCGGGTCCACTGAAAGATAACAAGATGCGCCCGCGCATAGCCGAGACGGCGAAAACCCTGTGGCTTATCTATGTCTTGCTGACGATTGCCTGTGCGTTAGCGTTATGGTTTGCCGGGATGCCTGCATTCGACGCTATCGGGCACAGCTTTGCGACGATCGCCATCGGCGGGTTCTCGACCCACGATGCCAGCGTGGGTTACTTCGACAGCCCCACCATTAACACGATCATTGCCATCTTCCTGCTGATTTCCGGCTGTAACTACGGTCTGCACTTCTCTTTACTCAGCGGGCGTAGCCTGAAGGTGTACTGGCGTGACCCGGAGTTTCGTATGTTCATTGGTGTCCAGCTTACGCTGGTCATCATCTGTACCGTGGTGTTGTGGTTCCACGATGTCTATAACTCCGCGTTGACCACGTTAAATCAGGCGTTCTTCCAGGTGGTGTCGATGGCAACCACCGCCGGTTTTACAACGGACAGTATTGCGCGCTGGCCGCTGTTCCTGCCGGTACTGCTGCTGTGTTCTGCGTTCATCGGGGGTTGTGCGGGGTCGACGGGCGGTGGCCTGAAGGTGATCCGTATTCTGCTGTTGTTTAAGCAGGGGAACCGTGAACTTAAACGTCTGGTCCACCCGAACGCGGTTTACAGCATCAAACTGGGTAACCGTGCCCTGCCGGAACGTATTCTTGAAGCGGTGTGGGGGTTCTTCTCGGCCTATGCGCTGGTCTTCATCGTCAGTATGCTGGCGATTATCGCGACGGGGGTGGATGATTTCTCTGCCTTTGCTTCCGTCGTAGCAACGTTGAATAACCTCGGGCCTGGCCTGGGGGTTGTGGCGGATAACTTTGCCAGTATGAACCCGGTCGCGAAATGGATCCTCATCGCCAACATGCTGTTTGGTCGTCTGGAGGTCTTTACGCTGCTGGTGCTGTTCACCCCAACATTCTGGCGCGAGTAAGGAGTCGTCGGTGAAAACACTTATTCTTTTCTCTACGCGGGATGGGCAAACGCGTGAGATTGCCTCATATCTGGCTTCAGAATTAAAAGAGCTGGGGATTTACTCTGATGTGGTGAACCTGAACCGCACGGAGCAGATAGCCTGGCAGGATTACGACCGTGTGGTTATTGGCGCGTCTATTCGTTACGGGCATTTCCATCCGGCGCTGGATCGTTTTGTGAAAAAGCATACGGCAGTGCTCAATAAACTGCCCGGGGCTTTTTACTCGGTCAATCTGGTGGCGCGTAAACCTGAGAAACGTACGCCGCAGACCAACAGCTATACGCGCAAGTTTCTGTTGAGCTCTCCGTGGCAGCCGGACATCAGCGCCGTCTTTGCCGGCGCGCTGCGTTATCCGCGCTATCGCTGGTATGACCGCTTTATGATTCGCCTCATTATGAAGATGACCGGTGGCGAAACCGATACGCGCAAAGAGGTGGTGTATACCGACTGGTCGCAGGTCGCCAGTTTTGCGCGGGAGATCGCACATTTATCAGGCGATTCGCGGCTTAAATAGGCGTGAAGTTTGAAAAGTGAGCGAACGAAAAGTTTTTTGTATTTTGTGCTTGTCACTTCAGAATAACTCCCTATAATGCGCCTCCACTGACACGGAACAACGGCATACACGCCGCCGGGTCAGCAGAGATAAGCGAAAATAAATGCTTGACTCTGAAGCGGGAAAGCGTAATATGCACACCCC
>NZ_JBLIZC010000012.1:0-91628 GCF_047529885.1 Enterobacter cloacae complex sp. 2024EL-00711 | reverse complement strand
TCCGTAGCTCAGCTGGATAGAGTACTCGGCTACGAACCGAGCGGTCGGAGGTTCGAATCCTCCCGGATGCACCATCTTCTTTTCTGTACCACTCTCTTTCTCCCTGGTTATTCCTTCGACGTTCCGTCAGCAATCATTTCTCTTTGAGCGACAAAAACCACCGTTTACGATAAAGTAATGCTTTGTTAATCGTTTAGCGAGAGCACGATGTACGCACAGTATGACGGTTTGATCTTCGATATGGATGGCACTCTCCTGGATACCGAACCCACGCATCGTCAAGCCTGGACTGATGTCCTTGCTCGTTACGGTATGCGTTTCGATCTTCAGGCGATGATCGCCCTCAACGGAGCCCCAACCTGGCGTATAGCGCAGGCCGTGATTGAACGTAATCATGCCGATCTCGACCCGCACCTTCTGGCCCGTGAAAAAACCGATGCGGTAAAAGCGATGCTTTTAGATACCGTGCGCCCGTTACCGTTAATTGACGTCGTAAAAGCATGGCACGGGCGTCGTCCTATGTCCGTTGGCACGGGCAGTGAAAGCGCTATTGCGGAAGCGCTGCTCACCCATCTTGGCCTGCGCCATTATTTCTCTGCGGTGGTTGCCGCCGATCATGTTCAAAATCACAAGCCCGCACCGGACACCTTCCTGCGTTGTGCAGAATTGATGGGTGTGCCTGCGGTGAAATGTGTTGTGTTCGAAGATGCTGATTTTGGTATTCAGGCCGCGCGCGATGCCGGGATGGATGTTGTGGACGTCCGCTTACTGTGAGTGACGCGCTGTCACTTTTATCATTATTCGCCAGCAGTTTTTTAAGCGCCACGCTCTTGCCGGGAAATTCGGAAGTGGTGCTGGTAGCGATGCTGTTGTCCGGCGTAAGTCAGCCCTGGTTGCTCGTGTTAATAGCAACAATGGGTAATAGCTTTGGAGGGCTGACTAACGTTATTCTTGGGCGTTTCTTTCCGCTGCGTGAAAAATCGCGCTGGCAGGAAAAGGCAGTCGGCTGGCTAAAACGCTATGGCGCTGCCACGCTGTTATTAAGCTGGATGCCTGTAATAGGTGATTTACTGTGCCTGCTGGCGGGATGGATGCGCATCTCCTGGGGGCCAGTGCTCTTTTTTTTGTGCCTTGGCAAGGCGTTGCGCTATGTTCTCGTGGCATGGGCAACACTACAGGGTATGACGTGGTGGCACTAATTGGTGGAATGAATACGCGACCTTCAATCGTCAACCATTACAATTATGCTGAGTAACAATACTTTGACAGGCGGGAGGTCAATTTGATCCCGGACGTATCTCAGGCGCTGGCCTGGCTGGAAAATCACCCTCAGGCACTGAAGGGTATTCAGCGTGGTCTTGAGCGTGAAACGCTGCGCGTTAACGCGGACGGTAGCTTAGCGACAACGGGTCACCCGAAGGCGTTAGGCTCGGCGCTGACACATAAATGGATCACAACCGATTTCGCTGAAGCGCTGCTGGAATTCATCACGCCAGTGGATGGTGATATTGATCATATGCTAACGATTCTGCGCGACATCCATCGCTACACTGCCCGCAATCTGGGTGATGAGCGTATGTGGCCGCTCAGCATGCCGTGCTATATCGAACAAGGCCAGGAGATTGAACTGGCGCAATACGGCACGTCAAATATCGGTCAGCTGAAAACGCTCTATCGTGAGGGGCTGAAAAACCGCTACGGTGCGTTGATGCAGACCATTTCTGGCGTGCATTACAATTTCTCTTTACCCATGGCGTTCTGGCAGGCGAAGTGCGGCGAAACGGATAAAGACGCGATCTCCGCGGGTTATTTCCGCCTGATCCGCAACTACTATCGTTTTGGCTGGGTCATTCCGTATCTGTTTGGGGCATCGCCTGCGATATGCTCGTCATTCCTGCAGGGGAAACCGACCACGCTGCCGTTCGAGAAGACAGAGTGTGGAATGTACTATCTCCCGTACGCCACCTCCCTGCGTCTTAGCGATCTGGGTTATACCAATAAGTCGCAAAGCAATCTCGGTATTACGTTTAACGAATTGCACGAATATGTGGCAGGATTGAAGCGGGCGATCAAAACGCCGTCGGAAGAGTACGAGAAAATCGGCCTCGAAAAAGACGGTAAGCGCCTGCAGATCAACAGCAACGTGCTGCAGATTGAAAATGAACTGTACGCGCCTATTCGTCCGAAGCGCGTTACGCGCAGCGGTGAAACCCCGTCGGATGCACTGCAGCGCGGCGGGATTGAATACATAGAAGTGCGCTCGCTGGATATCAACCCGTTCTCACCCATCGGCGTTGATGAGCAGCAGGTTCGCTTCCTGGATCTGTTTATGGTCTGGTGCGTACTGGCGGATGCGCCGGAAATGAGTTCAGAGGAACTACTCTGTACCCGTACCAACTGGAACCGCGTGATTCTGGAAGGGCGCAAGCCGGGTCTGACGCTGGGTATTGGCTGCGAAACAGCGCAGTTCCCGCTGACGAAAGTGGGTAAGGATCTGTTCCGTGACCTGAAGCGTGTTGCCCGGACCATGGACAGCATTGACGGTGGGGAAGCCTATCAAAACGTCTGCGACCAGCTGGTTGAATCGTTTGATAACCCGGAACTGACGTTCTCAGCGCGTATTCTGCGTTCTATGATTGATCAGGGTATTGGCGGCACCGGGCGTTCGCTCTCTGCGGAATACCGCGAGATGCTGAAGCAGGAGCCGTTAGAGATTCTGAGTGAAGCCGATTTTGTGGCGGAACGAGACGCGTCTGTCGTGCGTCAGAAAGAGGTTGAAGCGGCGGATACGGAGTCGTTTGAGGCGTTTCTGGCGAAACAGGCTTAACAGAAAAGAAAAAGGCCACATCGCTGTGGCCAAAATATACATCTCTGAATTCAGGGATGATGATAACAAATGCGCGTCTTTCATATACTCAGACGTGCATTTTGTAGAAGAGTTCAGTTTATTTTAAAAAAAATCACTATCGGAGGTGACGTATGCCGTTATTAGATAGCTTTACTGTCGACCATACCCGTATGGAAGCACCTGCAGTACGTGTGGCGAAGACCATGCACACCCCGCACGGCGACACGATCACCGTATTCGATCTGCGTTTCTGCGTGCCTAACAAAGAAGTGATGCCAGAGAAAGGCATTCACACCCTGGAGCACCTGTTTGCCGGGTTTATGCGCGACCACCTGAACGGTAATGGCGTTGAGATCATCGATATCTCTCCGATGGGTTGCCGTACCGGTTTCTACATGAGCCTGATTGGCCAGCCTGAAGAGAAACGCGTCGCGGATGCCTGGAAAGCGGCAATGGAAGATGTGCTGAAGGTGAAAGAGCAGAACCAGATCCCTGAGCTGAACGTATATCAGTGCGGAACTTACCAGATGCACTCTCTGGAAGAAGCCCAGGAGATCGCGCGTCATATCATCGAGCGTGACGTTCGCGTAAACAGCAACGAAGAGCTGGCGCTGCCAAAAGAAAAACTGCAGGAACTGCACATCTAGTGCACCTTTTCCCTCTCCCTCAGGGAGAGGGTAGGGTGAGGGGCGTTTAACCTCATGACCACAACCTCAACCTTCTCCTTTACCCATCGCCCACTTGTTCCTTATGCCCATGATTACCTTCATGGCGACAGCGAGCCGTGGCATCAGCATGACTGCGCGCAATTGCTGCATACCCTGAGTGGGGTGGTGAGAGTCGATACCGCATCAGGTTGTTGGGTGGTGCCGCCCGGACGCGGCGTCTGGCTACCCGCGGGCACTCCGCACTCTTTGCGTATTACCGGCAACGTTGCGGCGCGTACGCTGTTTATCGATCCCCTGGCGCGAGCCGATCTTCCGGCAACCTGTCAGATAGTCCAGATCTCCGGTCTGTTACGCGAACTTATCCTCACCTCGCTGACGCTTGAGGCGTCCTACTCGCCAGGCAGTCGTGATGAGCGCGTATATGAGCTCATTCTGGATGAAATCCGCACGTTGCGGGTGCTGCCGTTTCACCTGCCTGAGCCGGAAAGCGAGCCGTTGCGTACCCTTTGCCAGCAGATCCGGCTGTTGCCGGGGGAAAGTTGGGGCAGCATGCAGGCCGCAAACACGCTTGGTATGAGTGAACGCACGATGAACCGCCATTTCAAGCAGCAGACGGGGTTAAGCTACGGTGAGTGGCTAAGAAGGGCGCGCCTGCTGGAAGCGCTGCTGCGCCTGGGACAAGGTCAGCCAGTGCTACGAGTGGCGCTGGATCTGGGCTACGGCAGCCACAGTGCCTTTACGGCGATGTTTCGCCGGGTGATGGGGATATCACCCAGCGATTATTTCAAAGACAGCTAGCTGACAGCATTGAACAGGGCCTGAAGAGACGCGCGGGCCACGTCGCTGTCAATGCCCACGCCCCAGCGGCTGCTACCATCCTGAAACAGACAGCGGATATACGCCACCGAGCGGCTGTCGCTGCGCTCCCCAAGCGTATGTTCGTGATAGTCCTTAATCACAAACGGGGTCGTGACCCAGCGGCTTATACCATTGGCCGCCGCGGATAACAGCCCGTTGCCTTGCCCCTCCAGCTGGCGCATCCCGCCCTGCGTCGTGACGCTTGCCGTCAGATGTAACTGCCCGTCCTGCTGGCTGTCGCTACGGTAAGCGTGCAGGGCAAAGCCCGGCGTCTCTACCAGCCCATAACGGGTGCGGAACAGTTGCCACAGCGCATGCTGCGTCATCTCTTTACCGTGCTGGTCGGTTTCCTGCTGTACGTGCTGGCTAAAGTCCTGCTGCAGGGCGCGGGGTAATTTCAGACCATGGTTTTGTTCAATAAGCCACGCGCTGCCGCTTTTTCCTGACTGGCTGTTAACCCGGATCACCGCTTCGTAGGTGCAACCAATATCCTGTGGGTCAACCGGCAGATAGGGCATCTCCCAGCGTTCGTCAGGCTTGCGGGCATCAAAGCCTTTCTTGATGGCATCCTGATGCGAACCTGAAAATGCGGTATACGCCAGCCGTCCTGCCCACGGATGGCGCGGATGCACCGGCAGCTGATTGCAGGTTTCTACCACCTCCACCACGTGATTCATGTCGCTAAAGTCCAGATTCGGGCTAATCCCCTGGCTGTAGAGGTTCATTGCCAGCGTGACCAGGCAGACGTTACCGGTTCGTTCTCCGTTACCAAACAGACACCCTTCGACACGGTCTGCACCGGCCATCAGGGCCAGCTCCGCGCTGGCGACACCGGTGCCGCGGTCGTTATGCGGATGGACGCTGATGCAGACATCGCTGCGGCGGCTGAAATGACGGCAGAAATACTCAATCTGATCGGCATAGACATTCGGTGTACTGACCTCAACGGTGGCCGGTAAGTTGATCACCATCGGGCGTTCGGCGCACGGCTGCCAGATGTCTGCCACGGCTTCGCAAATCGCCAGCGCAAAGTCCGGCTCGGTAAAGCAGAAAGTTTCCGGAGAGTATTCGTATTGCCAGCGGGTGGCGGGATTCTCTTCGCACAGCGTGCGGATAAGACGCGTGGAACGGGTCGCCAGCTCAACGATTTGCGCTTTCTCCATGCCGAACACCAGGCGGCGGAACAGCGGGGCGGTGGCGTTATACAGGTGTACCGTGGCCTGCTTCGCCCCGCGCAGCGACGCAAAGGTGCGCAGGATAAGGTCTTCACGCGCCTGGGTTAATACCTGAATGGTGACGTCATCCGGAATGCGGTTTTCGTCGATCAACTGACGCACAAAATTGAAATCCGTCTGCGAGGCAGAGGGGAAAGCGACTTCGATTTCTTTGAATCCGCAACGCAGTAACAACGCCCAGAACTGCAGTTTGCGGTTGCTGTCCATCGGCTCGGCAAGGGCCTGATTACCGTCGCGTAAATCGGTGGAAAGCCAGCGCGGCGCCTGCGTGAGGCGTTGCTCAGGCCAGCGGCGATCGGGCAGGGAAATAGCAGGTTGAGGTTGGTATTTGTCGGAAGGTGTTTTCAGCATGGTGCGCTCCTGTTGTCTTTTCACTATCGTGAATCGATTTCAGGAGCGCTGCTTTATCGTTACTGACAATCGCTGTCGCGATCTGGACACCGCACGTTAGTGCGCACCGCCGCCACCGCCTCCGGCGCCAAACGGTGGTCGGGCAAACCATACCAGTCCCAGCAGGATGATAAAGATCCCCGCCGATATCCAGAATATCTCGTTTGCCGAGATAATCAGGCCCTGGTTGGTGATCTGCTGGGCGATCCAGCCGGACGCCTGCTGCTCCGTCATTCCCATTCCCTGAAGCTGACTGTACATCTGCTGCGAGTTAGGGTTGAACGGGTTCACCGCTTCGGTCAATTGCGCATGGTGCATCGACTCGCGGTTGGTCCAAAGGGTCGTGGTGATCGACGTCCCGATGGAGCCTGCCAGCGTACGCGTAAAGTTCGACAGGCTTGATGCCGCCGCCATGCGCTCAGGCGGCAAGCCGGAAAGCGTAATGGTCGTCAGCGGCATAAAGAAGCACGCCACGGCGAAGCCCTGAATGAACTGCGGCCACGCGGACGCGCCAAAGTCCATGCCCGGCTCGAACGTATACGCGCGCCAGTAGAAGCACACCGCGTACATAATAAAGCTGAAGGTCACCAGCCTGCGCATGTCGAGCTTGTGAGCGAAGCGGCCGATAATCGGCGACAGCAGGACCGGAATTAACCCCACTGGCGCAGAAGCCAAACCTGCCCAGGTTGCGGTGTAGCCATATACCTCCTGCAACAGCTGCGGCAGCAGAACGATTGCGCCGAAGTAGAGCATGTAGGCCAGGCTGATACACAGGCAGCCGATGGTGAAGTTTCGCGACTTAAACAGCGAGAGATCGACGATTGGGTTATCGTCCGTCAGCTCCCAGACGATCAGGAAGCTCAGCGATATCACCGCCACAACGGTCAGGATGATAATCTCTGTCGAGTTAAACCAGTCCAGCTCTTTACCCTGATCGAGCATCACCTGCAGGCTACCGATCCCGACCACCAGCAGCGCCAGACCAATGGCGTCAATTCGCCGCTGCTCTGTTCGGGTTTCGCGACCGCGCAGCGTTTGCAGGGTCAGCATCACCACCAGCGCACCAATTGGCACGTTGATGAAGAAGATCCAGCCCCAGTGGTAGTTGTCGCTGATATAGCCGCCGAGGATAGGCCCGCAAATCGGTGCGACAATCACCGTCATTGACCACAGCGCCAGCGCGATAGAGCGCTTAGCGGGCGGATAGTTGTTCAGCAGCAAACTCTGCGACAGCGGAATCAGCGGCCCGGCCACAATCCCCTGAATGACGCGGAAGATGATCAGCATCGTCAGGCTGTTGGACATGCCGCACGCCCAGGAGGCGAGCACGAACAATACCGTTGACCACAGGAACAGCTTTACTTCACCGACGCGCTTCGCCAGCCAGCCGGTGATAGGGATGGAGATGGCGTTTGCCACCCCAAACGAGGTAATGACCCAGGTCCCCTGGCTCAGTGACGAGCCAAGGTTACCGGCGATGGTTGGGATCGCCACGTTTGCGATGGTAGAGTCCAGCACCTGCATGAATGTCGCCAGCGACAGCGCAATGGTCATGATAACCAGTTGCGCCCCCTCCAGCGGTTTTTGCGGCTTTTGCTGTTGCATAACGCTCACCTTCGGATTAACCGGCGTTTGCCTTCACGATGTCATCGATCAGTTTATTGACCGGATCGAGGCTAATTTCACGGGCGTTACTTTCATAAGCCGGGGTGCTGCGCACCTGACTTGCCAGGATCTGACCATCGCGGTTGGCGGTATCAACCGTTACCAGCGTAGAGAGGCCAATACGCAGCGGATGGTCCGCCAGCTGTTTTGCATCCAGTTCGATACGTACGGGCAAGCGCTGAACCACTTTGATCCAGTTCCCGGTGGCGTTTTGCGCTGGCAACAGGGAGAAGGCACTGCCGGTCCCCATATCCAGGCCGACCACTTTCCCGGTGTACTTCACGTCATCACCGTAAATATCGCTGATCACCGTCGCGGTCTGGCCGATACGCATATGGGCAAGCTGCGTCTCTTTAAAGTTCGCATCAACCCACAGGTTGTCCGCCGGAACGACCGCCATCAGCGGCGTGGTTGGGCTAATTTGGGCGCCAGGCTGGACGGAACGACGAGAGACGTAGCCGGTCATCGGGCTGACAATTTTAGTACGCTGCAGGGCAAGCCACGCGTTGCGCACTTCGGTGGCAGCCTGTTGCACGGCAGGCTGGTTTTCCAGGCTGGTGCCCAGCACCATCGCCTGGTTGGCGTTGTACTGTTGAATCGCCACGTCCAGCTGCGCCTGTGCGCTGGCAACGGCATCACGCGCGTGCTGCAGCTCTTCACGGCCAATCAGGTTGGCAGTGCCGAGGGGAACGCGACGGTTCAGGTCGCTCTGCGCCTGCGCCAGTGCGGTTTTCTGCACGTCGATGTTGGCCTGCAGCTGCTTGCTGTTGATCATCAGCTGGCGGGTCTGACGGACGCTGGAGGCCAGCGCGGTCTGGGCTTTTTCAAAAGCCTGTTGGGCGTCGGTCGGATCGAGCGTGACCAATACATCCCCTTTTTGCACAAAATCGGTGTTATCAGCCCAGACTTTCGTCACGCTGCCCGATACCTGCGCCATAATTTGTACCTGGTTCCCTGCCACGTATGCATCGTCTGTCTCTTCAGCATGACGCAATACTAAAAACCAATAGATCCCATATGCCACGGCAATAATAATAAAGAGCAATGTCAGTACAATAAGGGCGCTTTTGCGTTTGCCCTTTTTATTGACCGGTTGCTGCGGGGTAGTGCTCTCCGCATTTGCGCTCATTGTTGTTCTCCACGATCTTCTTATTTTCACATCGGCTGAGCCGAGCTGTTGTCAGAAAGGCCAGCAGTGTGACGTGCTGGCCTGTCGGTTTTCTTATGAGTCTGGGATTGTTGAGCGTGTTGTCGCGTTAGCGCAGCGCCTCTAGAACAGCGCCGTCTTCATCCATCTGGTCCAGACGGGTCAGCAGCTTGCGAGTAATGTGCTCAAGCTGGTCGCGCTCGGTGGTGCTGAGGGCAGACCACAGTTGATGCAGGCAATTATGCTGAGGTGGCAGCACCTCACGCAGGAATTGGTGACCTTTGTCGGTCAGCTGCAGATGCAGGCAGCGGCGATCGTTATCGCTTTCACGGCGTTCAATCCAGCCGCGTTTTTCCAGTTCATCGGCAATACGGGTGGCATTAGTACGGGATGAACCCAGCGCGCAGCTCAGCTCTGACGGCTGAATGCTGTGATTTTCCTGAGACTCCAGCGTAATTAACGCCATAAACAACGTCTCGTTAATCCCTTGAGCTTTCAGCATCTTATTACGATTTTCCAGTAGCTTACCCTGCATGTGCATGCACAGGCGGGTCAGCAGGATCTCCTGATACGGGAAGTCCTCATGACGACTGGCGCGGAATTTAAGCATTTGTTCAATGGGCGTAAACGAACTATCCATTTGGGCATAACCTCATTAATTACAGCCGATATAGTAACGATAGTGACAAATAATGTAAATGAATTATTTGTGCGGTTATATCCGCCAAACTTATGTCACCATCAGAAAGCGCCGGGTAAGTCCGTGACCCGGTGAGCACAGAGAGCGTTGGGAGTGAACCCGCGGAAGAGAGGATGTGAGGACGGGGGTCTGAACTATTCATGCCGGTAGAAAATATGTCACCCACATTAAAATTTCTGGGATAAATGATTACGTTTACATTAACAGACTGCAGGGCCCCTTTACACCCTAAGAGGCCCAAAGCAATGTAAAACTTAGTTAATTACGTCCTGGCGATGGTACCCACGCCACCATACTAGCAGATTCAGTGCGGCGACGATTGCCCCTATCCCGCACACGCCTGACCAACCGGCATGCTGCCACGCCGAGGCTGAAATCAACGAACCCGCTGCGCCGCCAATAAAATAGCTGGTCATGTATCCGGCCGTGAGGCGGTTACGCGCCTCTGGCTTCACGCGGTAGATGACGGTCTGGTTAGTGATATGCACGCCTTGCACGGTGAGGTCGAGTACCAGAATACCGACGATCAGCGCCAGCACAGAGGTATGGCCATACCAGATGGCCGCCCAGGAGAGCAGGAGCAGAACCAGCCCGGCAGAGGTCGTCAGATGGGATTTGCCTTTATCCGCCAGTCCGCCCGCCGGACGCGCGCCCAGGGCTCCCGCAGCGCCCGCCAGACCAAACAGACCAATCACCGCTTCGGAATAATTGAACGGCGGTGCGGCCAGCAGAAACGCCATTGAGGTCCATAAGATGCTGAAGTTGGCGAAGGTCAAACAGCCCAGCAACGCACGCGTACGCAGCAGTTTATCGTGTGTGAAGAGGCTGAAAACGGAGGCGAGAAGCTGCGGATAATTAAGGTGATTTTCCTGCTTCACCTTTGGCAGCCCGCGCCACAGAGCAAGCGCCATCACGGCCATCAGTACGCTCGCCACCCAATACACGGTACGCCAGCCACCAAGACTCGCCAGCAGCCCGGCGACGGTCCGCGCCAGCAAAATCCCCAGCAGCAGGCCGCTCATGATTGTTCCCACCACCTTGCCGCGCTTTTCTGGTGAGGCGAGAGTGGCGGCGAGCGGAACCAGAATCTGCGCCACGACGGAGAACAGACCCGTTAACGCGGTGCCGATAATCATCATCGTTAACGAGTGGCTGCTGGCGGTGATCAGCATCCCGCCTGCGGCCAGCAGGGTCATGGAGACAATCAGCATCCGACGCTCAAACATATCGCCCAGCGGCACGAGGAAAAGCAGCCCGGCGGCATAGCCAAGCTGCGCGGCGGTGACAATAAAGCCAGCTGAGCTGGCAGAAAGGTTAAATGCGCGGGCGATGGTATCGAGCAGTGGCTGCGCGTAGTAGTTACTGGCGACGGCCAGACCCGTTGCCACGGACATTAAAAGGATGAGTGCCGGGCTAAGCCCTTGAGTTGTTTTAGTCATCAGGTTCAGGAATCGTGAGTTAAGTGATTATTTTTCCGTGAACCATAATAGCGAATGATTGTGAATGTGGTGGGATTGTTACGTGCTGGATTGTGCGGTTTAGGGGAGTTAACCCTCTCCCGTGGGGAGAGGGCAGGTCTGAAGGGCTCTTATGACTTCTGCGCGTTCATCGCTTCTTTTACCCAGCCATCAAACTGCTGCTGGTGGGCTTTGATCCAGCCATCCACGTGGCCTTTGATGTCAGCTTCGGACGATTTCCCCGCGTGCATCATTGCGTTCTGGGCGTTGATGTCCGCCAGAGGCAGTTTCATCACCGAGAACAGCTTCGCTGCCGCCGGGTTTTTCTCAGCCCAGGCTTTGTTAGCAACGATATGCATCGTGTTGACCGGGAAGCCATAGTTCATGCCGTTTGGCAGTTTGGTGTCGATATCTTTCTGCTCGCCCGGCAGGGAAGAGAAGGGTACCTGCAGCCACACCACGTCTTTCCCCGGCTTCAGCACGTCGCTCACCCAGTACGGTGTCCAGGTGTAATAGATAACCGGTTTACCCTCTTTGAAGCGGGCAATGGTGTCGGCCATCATCGCCGAGTAGTTACCGTGGCTGACGTCGACCGTTTTCGCCAGGTCAAAGGCTTTGTTCTGGTGATTAATCACCGCCTCACAGCCCCAGCCCGGCGAGCAGCCCATCATGTCAGCTTTGCCGTCACCGTTGGTGTCGAACAGTTTGGCAATCTTCGGATCCTTCAGCTGCTCGATATTGGTGATGTGGTACTGGTCGGCTGTTTTCTTGTCGATCAGATACCCCTGCGCTGCGCCGGTCACGAAGGTGCCTTCGCGGTAGAATTTCTTATCCCCGCCGGCGGCGGCATACATGTCGTCGTGCAGCGGCTGCCAGTTGACGGCGGTAAAGGTGGCATCACCGGAGGCAATCGAGGTGTAGCCCACGTTGTAATCCACTTCACTTGGGGTGTTGACCGTATAGCCCAGTTTTTCCAGCGCGCGGCTGACTAACAGCGTCTGGAAGGTCTCTTCTGAAATGGTGCTTTGCACCGGTTGCACGGTAATGCCTTTGCCCGGCAGGTCTGCTGCAAACGTGCTGGTGGAGACAAGGGTGGCAAACGCTGTGGCAAAAAGTACGCGATGTCGCATCGTTGTTCCTTATTTTCTGAATGGGCGGGTGATTAACCCGACAGGGCCGGTGCTATACCAGCGACGGTTGCCGCGACTGCGTGAATCACGACCGACAGCCTGCGTCAGGCGGTCAAGGATAATGGCGAGGATCACAATGCCGACGCCGCCCACGGTGGCCAGTCCCATATCAAGACGACCAATGCCGCGCAGCACCATCTGACCCAGCCCGCCGACGGCGATCATTGAGGCAATTACTACCATGGAGAGGGCCAGCATCAGCGTCTGGTTGACACCCGCCATGATGGTTGGCATCGCCAGCGGAAGCTGAACTTTAAACAGCATCTGGCGCGGGCTGGCACCAAATGAACGCGACGCCTCGATAAGATCGGCCGGTACCTGGTTAATCCCGAGTATCGTCAGACGAATGACCGGCGGCAGGGCGAAGATAATGGTCACCACGACGCCCGGCACGTTGCCGATACCAAACAGCATCACGATCGGCACCAGGTAGACAAACGCGGGGGTGGTCTGCATCGCATCCAGCAGCGGACGAATAATCTTCGCCGCCCGCGGACTGCGCGCCAGCCAGATCCCCATCGGCAGGCCGATAGCGACGCAGAAGAGCAGGGCGGTGAGCACCAGCGCTAAGGTGATCATTGCCTGTGACCAGGCGCCAATCGCGCCGATGGCAATCAGTGAGATCAGCGTGGCGACACCCATGCCGGCGCTGCCAAACTGCCAGGCAATCAGGGAGAAGAGCACAATAGCGACCGGCGCGGGCATGCCGAGCATCAGCTGCTGGAAACCGTTCAGGATGTAATCCACCGGTACGCGGATCCCCTGGAAGACCGGACGGAAGTGAGTCACTACCCAGTCGATCCCCTCCGTGACCCAGCTATCCAGCGGGATCAGCGTTTTATGAAACGGATCCATAATATTGAAGTGCTCTGGCGCAGGGGCCGGTGCACTGTTGAGCCAGTCCGCCGCGCCGCCATCGGTTGGCGCAGGCGTGGAAGATCCCCACGCATCGGCAGATTGAGCAGCGCTGTCCGCCGCCTCGGTGGTTCCCCACGGGTTAGATTGATCAGCCATTGTTTGTCCCCTCGCGATCTAAAGCCTGCAGCAACATGCGTTTTGAGATGATGCCGACGTACTGTTGTTCCTCACTGACTACCGGTACGGCACACGGGGCCTGACCAACGTGAGAGAGCAGCTCGCTGAGCGGCGTTTCGGCGTCCACGGCAAGCGGGGAGTCGATAACCGCCGCATCAATGCCCTGATTTTCGCTGAGCGCGGTTTTCAGGGAGTCGATGGAAACAATGCCAACAAATTTATTACCGCGTTCGATCAGATAACCGTATTCCCGATCTTCATCCTGCAACAGTTTCAGTGCAGAGCGCGGACCAAAGCCCGGTGTTTTGCGGATAAGACCGTTCGGTGAACGACGGGCGATATCTTTCGCACTAAAGACCTGACTAATATCCACGCCGCGGAAGAAGGTGCGCACATAATCATTGGCCGGATTATTCAGAATTTCATCCGGCGTGCCGACCTGCACCACTTCACCATTTTGCATAATGGCAATACGGTCACCAATACGCATGGCTTCATCAAGATCGTGGGAAATAAAAACAATGGTACGTTGATGTTTAGCCTGTAATTTTACCAGCTCATCCTGCATCTCGGTGCGAATTAATGGATCGAGTGCCGAGAAGGCTTCATCCATTAATAAAATGTCTGGGTTAATGGCTAATGCGCGGGCTAATCCGACACGCTGGCGCATCCCGCCGGAAAGCTCATCCGGGTAGGCATGCGCATAATTCTCGAGGCCCACCTGACGTAATGCATCCAGCGCTTTTTCCTGACGTTCATTAGCGGTAACGCCCGCTAATTCCATGCCAAAGGCGGCATTATCCAGCACTGTCATATGCGGCATCAGCGCGAATGACTGGAACACCATTGCAATCTTCTTTCTGCGCACCTCGCGAAGTTCAGCCTCTGATATTCTGGCGATATCAACGCCATCAATCAGTACCTGTCCACGGGTGGGTTCAATCAGGCGATTGAGAAGGCGAACCATAGTGGATTTACCCGAACCGGATAATCCCATGATGACAAAAATCTCGCCTTCTTCAATGGCCAGACTGGCGTCTTTAACGCCAAGCGACAGCCCGGTTTTTTCCAGAATTTGCTCTTTTGAAAGGCCTTTCTCAATATATTTGAATGCGCGCTGAGGATGCTCGCCAAATACTTTATAAAGATTTTTCACTTCTAATTTAATTGCCATGCAATAGAGAGTGTCCTGTTATTTGTTTATGTCGATATCATTACCATGGTAAATAGTTAACTGGCATTACCCTAACATACTGAGAATCTGAGACAACCCTGGGTTTGCTTATGGCAGGAATTTTGCCGTAAGCGAAACGGCTGAATTTCCCATGAGTAAAGGGCTGAGCGTGGTTTGAATTTTTCTGAATTTTTTGCTTTTGCACAGCGAAATTTCGCCTGAATCGGAGTGATTCAGGCGAATATGAACGGGGAATTACAGTGTAGTTGCCCGTAAAATATTAGGGAGGAAATTGTTAGATTTATATTAAATTAATGAACGTTAATCCGCTCATTAAAAATCCCAGTCCTCATCTTCGGTCTCCACCGCTTTGCCCATCACATACGACGAACCAGACCCGGAGAAGAAATCGTGGTTTTCATCGGCGTTGGGTGACAGTGCCGCCAGGATCGCCGGGTTCACGTCGGCCATTTCCGGTGGGAAAAGCGCTTCGTAGCCGAGATTCATCAGCGCTTTATTGGCGTTGTAGCAAAGAAACGCTTTTACCTCCTCCTCCCAACCGGTACCGGCGTACAATTCTTCGGTATAACTCAGTTCGTTCTCGTACAAATCCATCAGCAAATCGAGGGCAAAACCTTTTAACGCTTCGCGCTTTTCTTCGCTGACGTTCTCCAGCCCTTTCTGATATTTATAGCCGATGTAGTACCCATGTACGGCTTCATCACGAATGATGAGGCGAATTAAATCGGCGGTGTTGGTCAGTTTGCCGCGGCTCGACCAGTACATCGGTAACCAGAAGCCCGAATAGAACAGGAAGGATTCCAGAAACACGCTGGCAATTTTCTTCTTCAGCGGTTCGTCGGCCTGATAATACTCCAGCACCAGGCTGGCCTTTCGCTGCAATGACTCGCTTTCTTCGCTCCAGGTGTATGCCGCGTCCACATCTTTGGTCTGGCACAGCGTCGAAAAAATCGAGCTGTAGGAGCGGGCATGGACCGCCTCCATAAAGCTGATGTTCGACATCACCGCCTCTTCGTGAGGCGTCAGCGCGTCGGCCATCAGCGCAGGGGCACCGACGGTATTTTGGATGGTGTCCAGCAGCGTCAGACCGGTGAACACACGGATCGTCAGCTGCTGTTCGGCGTGGCTGAGGGTTTGCCAGGCCGGAATATCGTTTGAAAGCGGGACTTTTTCCGGCAGCCAGAAGTTGCTGGTCAGGCGGTTCCATACCTCCAGGTCTTTATCATCCTGAATTTTATTCCAGTTAACGGCACTCACGCGTGACAGTTTCATCCTTTCTCCTTTCTCCTTACAGCGCGCAGGACACGCAGCCTTCAATTTCGGTACCTTCCAGCGCACGCTGGCGCAGGCGAATGTAGTAGAGGGTTTTGATCCCTCTCTTCCAGGCGTAAATCTGCGCCCGGTTGATGTCGCGCGTGGTGGCGGTGTCCGGGAAGAAGAGCGTCAGCGACAGCCCCTGATCCACGTGTTTTGTCGCCTCGGCGTAGGTATCAATAATTTTCTCAGGACCAATCTCATACGCGTCCTGATACAGGGCCAGATTGTCGTTGGTCATAAACGGGGCAGGGTAGTAAACGCGCCCGGTCTTACCTTCCTTGCGGATCTCAATCTTCGACACAATCGGGTGGATACTCGACGTGGCGTGGTTAATGTAAGAGATTGACCCGGTTGGCGGTACGGCCTGCAGATTCTGGTTATAGATGCCGTAACGCATCACATCGTCCCGCAGCTGCTGCCACATCTCGCGGGTAGGCATGAGAACACCGGCATCGGCAAACAGCTGGCGCACTTTGTCGGTTTTCGGCTGCCAGTCTCCTTCCAGATATGGCCTGAAGTACTCACCGCTGGCGTAACGCGACTGTTCAAAGCCCGCAAAGCGCTGGTTACGCTCGCGCGCCAGCATCATTGAGGTATGCAGCGCATGCCAGGTAATGGTGTAAAAATAGAGGTTGGTGAAATCCAGTCCTTCCGGGCTACCGTAGGCGATCCCTTCCCGCGCCAGATAGCCGTGGAGGTTCATCTGCCCAAGGCCGATGGCGTGCGAGGCGGCATTACCGGCTTCAATGGACGGCACGCTGCGGATGTGGCTCATGTCTGACACCGCGGTCAGCCCGCGAATAGCGGTCTCCACCGTGCGGCCAAAATCGGGGGAGTCCATGGTGTGGGCAATATTCAGCGACCCGAGGTTACAGGAGATGTCTTTGCCGATGTCGGCGTAGTCCAGGTTTTCGTCATACGTGGATGCGCTGTTCACCTGCAATATCTCGGAGCAGAGGTTGCTCATATTGATTCGCCCGGCAATCGGGTTAGCACGGTTGACCGTATCTTCATACATGATGTACGGATAGCCGGACTCAAACTGAATTTCGGCCAGCGTCTGGAAGAAATCGCGGGCATTAATGTACTTCTTACGAATGCTATCGTCGGCCACCAGATCGTGATACAGGGCGCTTATCGCCACATCACCAAACGCTTTCCCGTAAATACGCTCAATGTCGTATGGCGAGAAGAGCGCCATCTCGGCATTTTCTTTGGCGAGCGCAAAGGTGATATCCGGAATCACCACCCCAAGCGACAGGGTCTTAATGCGGATTTTTTCATCGGCGTTTTCACGTTTGGTATCCAGGAAGCGCAGGATATCCGGATGGTGCGCGTGCAGATAGACCGCCCCCGCGCCCTGACGCGCCCCCAGCTGGTTGGCATACGAGAAAGCATCTTCCAGCATTTTCATGACCGGAATCACGCCGGAGGACTGGTTTTCGATGCGCTTAATTGGCGCACCGGCTTCACGCAGGTTCGACAGCAGAAACGCCACACCGCCGCCGCGTTTAGAGAGCTGCAGCGCCGAATTCACCGCGCGACCAATCGACTCCATATTGTCTTCGATGCGCAGCAGGAAGCAGGAGACCAGCTCGCCGCGCTGGGCTTTTCCGCAATTGAGAAAGGTCGGTGTGGCGGGCTGGAAACGGCCGGAGAGCATCTCATCCATCAGGCGTTCTGCCAGCGTTTCATCGCCCTGCGCGAGCGTCAGGGCAACCATCACCACGCGGTCCTCGAAGCTTTCAAGATAGCGTTTGCCGTCGAACGTTTTCAGGGTATAGCTGGTGTAAAACTTCCATGCGCCAAGAAACGTCTGGAAACGAAAACCGCGGCTATGGGCCTGCCCGAACAGCGTCTCCACAAAGGCACGATCGTACCGGGCCAGAACGCGCTCTTCGTAATAGCCTTCCTTGACCAGATAATCGAGACGTTCATTCTGGCTTGCAAAGGTCATGCTGTTGGGGCGGACGTGGGTGGCGATAAATGCCTCCACCGCCTCATGATCTTTGCCAAACTGAATGTGCCCCTCACGGTCATAGAGGTTCAGCATTGCGTTTAATGCGTGGTAATCCGGTGTCGCCTGAATTACACGTTCTGCGGTTGTCGTTGCCAAAATTCGTTCACTCCTTTACGCACGTTCTCTACGTCCTGCTGTGTCCCCATCAGTTCAAAACGATAGAGATACGGCACGCCGCATTTTTGAGAAATGACATCCCCGGCACGGCCAAAGGCATCGCCGAAATTGCGATTGCCCGCCGCGATAACGCCGCGAATAAGCTGTCGGTTGTGGGGATCGTTGAGAAAGCGGATCACCTGGCGAGGCACGGCCCCCGCGGTGCCACCTCCACCATAGCTCGGGACCACCAGAATGTAGGGTTCGTCTACCCGGATCCGTTCCCGCTCATTAAGCGGGATACGTATCGCAGGCAGCCCGACGCGCTCAATAAAGCGGAGCGTGTTTTCCGAGCTGCTGGAGAAGTAGACCAGCCCACTCATGCCCTGGCGGCCTGGGCGGCGAGGCGGTTAATCATGTCGGGGCGAAAGCCGGACCAGCTGGTCTCCCCGGCGACGACGACCGGCAGCTGGCGAAAACCTTGCGCCCGCAGGGTATCGGCAGCTTCGGGCTGCAGGTCAATGTTCACCATCTCAAAGGCCACTCCACGGCTTTCCATTGCACGTTTTGTCGCGTGGCACTGAACACAATCGTTACGAGTGTAAATAATAATGCTCATGATTCGTATTTCCATTTAAAATGAGAGAGCGGCGCGAATCATCGCGTCAGGTTGTGTGTATCTTGCTAAAGGGAATACTAGATGTAGTTGTCGTAATATTCAACCATACAAGATATGGGAATTTCAGATTGATATGGCCCCGATGATGAGCACAGCGGGGCAGGGCGGGCTGTACGGCTTTTTCAGACGCGCAGGCAAAGAAAAGCCCCGGGGGCTGACGCGACCGGGGCGGATACGGACAGGCTGAGACGACTATTTGCGCAGGCTAAGCAGCGCTCCCACGAAGATACCCACCGCGGCTACCGTACCAAGCGTACAGAGGGGTTTTTCGCGAACGAAGGTATTGGCGCAGCTGATGGCATCGCAGGCAGCCTGCGTGGTGCGCGAACGCCCATTCATGCGGGCGCGGGTTTCACGTAGCAAAGACTGAGCCTTACGTTTTGCGGCATCCGCTTCGTCCTTCGCACCGGAACCCCAGGATTTCAGCACTTCTTCCAGCGAGTCCGCTAATTGGCTGACATCGTTACGAATATCCTGCGTGTCGTCGTTAATATCGTTTCGGTTCGGTCTGTTAAACATACGATCCTCCGTAATTTTGCGTTCCCGTTTAGTTTAGTCCAGAAATTTAATATCTGAAGCGCGTCACGCGTTATCTGGCAGTTTATGGAATATTCTGAAAGCCCTGCTAATGCTGAATACTGTAAGGTTGCCGGGCAGGAAAAGATAACGAGGAAAAGATATGTATTTACGACCTGATGAGGTGGCGCGCGTTCTTGAAAAAGAGGGATTCACCATGGATGAGGTGACATCAAAAGCGTATGGATATCGCCGTGGCGAGAATTATGTTTACGTTAATCGTGAAGCAAGAATGGGACGTACTGCTCTCATTATTCACCCGACGCTGAAAGACAGAAGTTTGTCATTTGCTGAGCCTGCCTCGGATATTAAAACCTGCGATCATTATCAGCAATTCCCACTGTATTTAGGTGGTGAAACGCATGAACATTATGGTATTCCGCATGGCTTCAGTTCGCGTATGGCGCTGGAGCGGTTTTTGAAGGGACTGTTTGGCGACGTACAGTAAATCTGCGACTGGCATTCGCCAGTCGCCTCACATCATGCTTTGGCCTGGCTGTACTGGCTGACCTTAAACAGGCGGCGACAGTAGTCGAGAAAATAGCCATACACCGCACCCATCAACATTGAAATCACGATATTTGAACTGACCGCAGCGACGATTTGATGCCAGTCTGCGCTCACTGTCAGCAGAATAGCCACGTAAACGGGTGACTGGAACGTCACGTATGCCAGAACGTCGGCGAGGTTTTTCACCCACCCTGACGGGCTAATACGACGCGCAAAGCGCATGACCGCATCGCGGTATAATCCGTAAGGCCACGCAATAATAATGTTGACCGGAATTGCCACCAGACGAGAAGAAAGTGACTGCTCAAAGGACATTCCGGAGAGGAAAATTTCGATCAGCATGTTCACGACGGAACAGTAAACCACCATCGCGAAGGTATCCGCTACCGCATGGCGCAGGCGAGATTGCGGTGAGAACATGTCTGAACTCCTTGAGAAGAACACAATAGAAACGATTTTCCCTCAGCGGTTAGTGCTTTAGGTTGGTTTGTCAGGCATGTATAGCGTATATCTCTGCCTTTGAACTAACAACTAGTTATTAATTTTTATTTAGTCGCGTTTTGTCCACAAAATTCTCTAAAATTGCGTGTTTTTTATTCGGTTCGTTATAATCTGTCCCTGCCGTCAGTTTTTGTATGTAAATCAATCTATTGATCTTGAGCGTGTCGAAGCGAACGTTCTGCCCGAACGACGACAGTGCGGCATGCTTTGATTTGGATTAAATCTAACCGTTTATACTGAGATAAAGATTGAATCCTGCGGTATCGACAGTTATCCGCCGATATTATTAAACGCGATATTTTAAAACATTTACATTTTTAGCAAGACGTGCCCGCGGGTAGATATTCCAGGCGAAATGAATTATTCTCTTGTCGATTTTTCGATTTACCCTAAAGAAAAGGTTTTCAAATATATGTCTTTGACGTTACAGAATCTTAATAATATCCGAACTCTGCGTGCGATGGCGCGTGAATTATCCCTGGACGTTCTTGAAGAAATGCTGGAAAAAGTCAGGGTCGTTGCTGAAGAGAAACGGAGTGAGCTGGCGGAATTAGAGCAACAACGCGCTGAGCAGCAGGAAAAAATTAATGCCCTGCTGGAACTGATGAAAGCTGATGGTATTTCACCGTCCGATCTCCTCGGTTCAGATATGGCGCAGGCCGGTAAGCCAGCGAAAAAACGTAAACCGCGTGAAGCGAAATATCGCTTTATTGATCTCAACGGTGAAGAGAAAACATGGACCGGTCAGGGGCGTACGCCAAAGCCTATTGCCAATGCACTGGCAAACGGTAAATCACTGGATGATTTTCTGATTTAATCCATGAGCCGGGCGGAAGACACCGCCCGGTTGCCTGTTTAGCAGACGCCGAAATCACCCTCTTCGGTATACTGGGCCAGGTCTGCGGCCTTCAGGGTAAATTTCTCGCCTTGCTCATTGCTGGCCTGAACCGCCACAACGCTATCGCCGTTCACTTCGAGTACTTTCAGTTTTGGGCCGCCTTTACGCGGTTGCACATAATCACCGACAGAAAACATACTACCTCCTCATCGTTTCAATGATCTTCACCTTAGCCCACGTCTGATGCCGGGTACAGCGTATTTCACCGATTACTGCTTACGAGGTACGCCGGTTCCAGGGCATCACTTTCAGCAGTCTCGCCATTCCGCAAAATCCGGTCAGCCCGGCAAACAGCAGCCCGGCACCCACAAAGCCGCTCAGCAGGAAAAAGCCGCTGGAGAGCGTAAAGCCCAGCACGACCCCGCACAGGGTGAGCAGCCCGGCGGCAATTTGTACCTGGCGCATCAACGGCAGCGGCTGTGATGTGTCTTCCTGCGTGATCAACCCAGCCTGCTTCCACCCCTGAATTCCGCCTTCAACGATAAACGCCTGAGCAGGCGCGGCAGCCTGAGCAAGGCGGGCTGCGTTCGAGGATGTCCGGGCGCCAGACTGGCAGTGAAAAATCACCGTTTCGCCCGCGTGCGTCTCAAGCCCGCCGGGTAAGGTGTCCAGCGGCACGGACCGGGCGGCGGGAATATGCTCGCGGGCATATTCGTCGGGATCGCGAATATCGATCAGTTTTGCACCTTCAGCAACGAGCGCATTGGCCTGCTGGGGTGAAATGAGCGGTAGTGACATGGTGGCTCCTTACGGGCAATAGAGGCTTTTCAGGGTGCTGATCAGCTGATGCACCGCATCGTTTTTAATGAAATACAGAATGCGCTGCGCTTCACGGGTGCTGTCGATAAGCCCCTCTTCACGCATACGCGCCAGATGTTGTGACGTGGCGGATGGGCTAAGCCCCGTCGCCCGCGCCAGATCGCCCGCGCTGGTACCCGGTGTACCGCACAGCATGCAGAGGATCAGCAACCGACGCGGATTGCTCATCGCTTTTAACAGGGCTGCGGCCTGTCCGGCGCTGGCCTGAAGTTGTTCGAGTTCAGTCATATTAGTTTAGTCTTTACTTAATTAAGTAAACTCTAAACTAATGGGGAGGATTAAGCCAGTGTCAAAAGCGTAAAAGAGGGTAAAAGGGCGATAAAGAGATGGCGCAGGCCGTTAAACTGGCTACGCTTAGAGAATGTTCTCTTTTTTATTTTCAATTGGTTAGCTTGCACGGAGTCGTTATGGGTTTTTGGCGTATTGTCTTTACTATTATCCTGCCACCGCTGGGCGTACTGCTCGGCAAAGGGTTTGGCTGGGCGTTTATCATTAACATCGTTCTGACCTTACTGGGCTACATCCCTGGTCTTATTCACGCGTTTTGGGTGCAAAGCAAAAACTAAGCGCGCCACAGTAGATCGCTGTATATCCCGGTCAGCACGCCCTGTGGACCAAACTGCTGTTTGATCCAGCGCGTGACCTGGCCGGTCGCCGCATGCTGCGTGGCAAGCAGCATGCGTGAATCCTGACGCGGATTATTGATTCGCCGCGTGACCAGCAGCCCGTCCTCCACCGCCTCGCGGGCCATATACTCCGGTAAAAAACCAATCCCGTCCCCAAGGATCTGACACTGGCATTTGGTGTTGAAGTCGGGCACCAGAATCGCCTCCTGGCCGTGCAGCAGCCAGCCGACCTTCTTGTTTATGGTGTGCGCCGTGTCTTCCACCATGATGTTGGGGTACAGACGCAGCTGGCTTTCGGCTATCGGCTCCGGCACGAAGGCCAGCGGGTGTTCCGGCGCGATGGCGAATACCCAACGGATGGCACCGATCTCGGTGTAATCAATGCCGCCGCCGTCGAGCAGCGTGTCCGGTGCGCCAATCGCGATATTGGCCTGGTTGTTGATAATGGAGTCCCAGACGCCGTTGTAGACCTCGGTCGTGACGGTGATCTGGCAGGTAGGAAACTGTTTTTTCAGCACCTGCAGCAGCCGCGCCGTATGGCGTGGGGTGTACAAAAGCTGATTGATGCAGATGCGGACCCGCGCCTCAATGCCCTGCGAAATGGTGTCTATCCCGCGCTTAATGGCATGAAAATCATTCAGCAGGTCGGTCGCTTTACGGTAAAAGTAAAACCCCGACTCGGTCAGCTCAATGCTGCGCGTATTGCGTACAAACAGCACCACATCCAGCCCGGTCTCCATTCGCTTGATGGTGTAACTGATGGCAGAGGTGGTTACGCCAAGCTCGGTGGCGGCTTTGCTGAAGCTGCCAAAGCGTGCCGCCGTGGTGAAGGCCAGCAGGTTCTCTTCAGTAAAGATGGAATTCATATTACGGCTCCTGTTAGCCATCAGTTTTGAACATATTTTAACAGCGCTGTTACAACGCATATGACGGCGGTCACAGTTCTGATTATTCGCGTCGAGCCGCGTCATGTCAGGCTTCATCAGGCATAAGCAGAATGCTGTCTGAGGCGAATAAAAGCGCTAAAACATAAGTAAAAGATTGCACGGCCGCACATTTTGGCTGAATTGTTGAATTTAACTCAATAATGAATTGACTGTCGATGAATGATTTTTAAGCGGATTCTTTTCTCACCAGGCTGTTGCTATTCTCAGGTCATGAGCAATACATCATGGGGAGTCTGAATATGTCTGCGAACGAACTCGTTACTGAATTTTTGCTGGCGGCAGAGCAGGGCAATATTGACGGGCTAAAAGCCTGCCTTGAAAAAGGTGTCGATATTAATGCCACTCAGCGCCAGAAAAGAACGGCCGTTATTATTGCCAGCCTGAAAAAACATTATGACTGCGTAGCATTTTTAATTGCTGCCGGAGCAGATATTGATCAACAGGATCAGACCTGTTTTAACCCCTTCCTGATTAGCTGCCTGACAAATGATTTAACCCTGCTGCGAATAGTCTTACCCGCCAATCCGGATCTTGATCGCCTGACCCGCTTTGGTGGCGTCGGCATTACGCCTGCCAGCGAGAAAGGGCACGTTGAGATTGTGCGCGAGCTGCTGGAGAAAACCGATATTAACGTCAATCACACCAACTTCGTGGGCTGGACGCCGCTGCTGGAAGCGATTGTCCTCAACGATGGCGGCGCGAAACAGCAGGAAATTGTAAAGCTGTTACTGGATAACGGCGCAAACCCGCACATGACCGATAAATATGGCAAAACCCCGCTCGAACTGGCGCGGGAAAAAGGCTACCACCAGATAGCAGACCTGCTGCTGGCTGCAGGCGCGTAATTCCTTCGGCCAGCCTTTTCCGGCTGGTCGCTCATTCAGACAGTATTTTACCGACGTGCCTATTGCACGACGGCGGCCCCCTTTTATCCTCATTCAGGAGAAAATAATGCCCACCAAAATCGTCATAAAAAAGAATACTTATTTTGACTCGGTGTCATTGATGTCGGTTTCCACCAGGGCCAATAAATTGCCGGGCGTTGAGCAGGCTTTTGTGGCTATGGCGACAGAAATGAACAAAGGCGTATTAAAAAATCTCGGGCTATTAACGCCGGAATTAGCGGATGCCAAAAACGGCGACTTAATGATTGTGATTAAAGGCGAGGCGGCGAATGACGAAACGCTGGCAGCCATCGAAGCGCTTTTCACCCGCAAGGAGAGCGGCGGGAGCCATGAAGCGCGTTATGCCACCCTTGCCAGTGCGAAAACCCATCGTCCTGAGAGCAACCTGGCGGTGATTTCGGTAAACGGCACGTTTGCCGCCCGCGAAGCACGTCAGGCGCTGGAAAACGATCTCAACGTCATGCTCTTCTCCGACAACGTCAGCCTTGATGATGAACTGGCGCTGAAGCAGCTGGCACACCAGAAAGGGCTGCTGCTGATGGGGCCGGACTGCGGCACGGCCATTATCAACGGTACCGGGCTGTGCTTCGCCAATGCGGTGCGCCGCGGACCGATCGGTATTATCGGGGCGTCCGGGACCGGCAGCCAGGAGCTGAGCGTGCGGATCCATGAATTCGGCGGCGGCGTGTCGCAGCTGGTTGGCACCGGCGGGCGCGATCTGAGCGAAAAGATAGGTGGCCTGATGATGCTGGATGCCATCGCGATGCTGGACGCTGACGACGCCACCCAGGTGATTACCCTCATCTCTAAACCGCCTGCGCCGTCGGTGGCAGAAAAAGTGCTGGCCCGCGCCCGCACCTGCCGCAAACCGGTGGTGGTCTGTTTCCTCGGTCGTCATCAGCCGCCGGCTGATGAAGGCAACCTGCAGTTCGCCCGTGGCACCAAAGAGGCGGCGCTGAAGGCCGTGCTGTTAACGGGGGTGAAAAAAGAGTCTCTCGACCTGCATCCGCTGAACTGGCCACTGATCGAAGAGGTGCGTGCCCGGCTGACACCCCAGCAGAAATACATCCGCGGCCTGTTCTGCGGCGGCACCCTGTGCGATGAGGCCATGTTCGCCGCGCTGGAAAAGTTCGACGACGTCTACAGCAACATTCAACCCGATCCGGCGAAACGGCTGGACGATATCAACGTCAGTAAAGCCCATACCTTCCTTGATTTTGGAGATGACGATTTCACCCACGGCAAACCGCACCCGATGATCGACCCGACCAACCGCATCAGCCGCCTGTTGCAGGAGGCGCGTGACCCCGAGGTGGGGGTGATCGTGATGGACTTTGTACTGGGCTTTGGCGCGCACGAGGATCCGGTCGGCGTGATGCTTGAGGCCATAAAAGAGGCGCAGGCGACGGCGAAAGCCGATAACCGTCCACTGGCAATTCTCGGCTATGTGCTCGGAACCGACCAGGACTCACCGTCCCTGGCACAGCAGTGTCAGCTTCTGACCGAGGCAGGGGTGATCTGGGCGAGCAGCAGCACCAACACCGGATTACTGGCACGTGAATTTGTCTTTAAAGGGGAGACTGCCTGATGACGACCTTATTTAACCAGCCGTTGAACGTGATTAACGTCGGTATCGCGCTGTTCAGTGCGGATCTCAAAAAGCAGCATATCCCCGTGACCCAGCTCGACTGGACGCCGCCGGGGCAGGGGAATTTGCAGGTTGTAGAGGCGCTGGATCAGCTGGCCCTTGCGCCACTGGCTGACAAAATCGCCGCCGCCAATAAGATTGCCCTTGAGCGCATTATCCAGTCCCATCCGGTGCTGGTGGGCTACGACCAGGCGATCAACGTCGTGCCGGGCATGACCCGCACCACCATTCTGCACGCCGGTCCGCCCGTCAGCTGGGAAAACATGTGTGGCGCAATGAAAGGGGCCGTGACCGGGGCGCTGGTGTTTGAAGGGCTGGCACGCGATATCGACGACGCGGAGCGCGTGGCGGCGTCAGGGGCGATCACCTTCTCGCCCTGTCACGAGCACGACTGCGTAGGCTCAATGGCGGGCGTCACTTCGGCATCGATGTTTATGCACATCGTTGAGAACAAAACCTACGGCAACCGGGCGTTCACTAACCTTAGCGAGCAGATGGCGAAGATCCTGCGCATGGGCGCCAACGACCAGAGCGTTATTGACCGCCTGAACTGGATGCGTGACGTGCTCGGCCCGATGCTGCGCGATGCCATGAAAATCATTGGTGAAATCGACCTGCGCCTGATGCTGGCCCAGGCGCTGCACATGGGCGACGAGTGCCATAACCGCAACAACGCCGGCACCACGCTGCTGATCCAGGCGCTGACGCCGGGGCTGATTCAGGCAGGGTATCCGGTGGCACAGCAGCGTGAGGTGTTTGAGTTCGTCGCCAGCAGCGACTACTTCTCCGGCCCGACGTGGATGGCGATGTGTAAAGCCGCCATGGATGCCGCACACGGTATTGAGTACAGCACCGTGGTCACCACCATGGCGCGTAACGGCTACGAGTTCGGCCTGCGCATCTCCGGGCTGCCGGGGCAGTGGTTCACCGGCCCGGCGCAGCAGGTGATAGGGCCCATGTTCGCGGGCTACAGGCCGGAAGACTCCGGGCTGGATATTGGCGACAGCGCCATTACCGAAACCTACGGTATCGGTGGTTTTGCGATGGCCACAGCCCCGGCGATCGTGGCACTGGTGGGTGGCACGGTGGATGAAGCCATCGATTTCTCCCGTCAGATGCGCGAGATCACCCTCGGTGAAAACCCGAACGTCACCATACCGCTGCTCTCGTTTATGGGCATTCCAACCGCCATCGACATCACAAAAGTCGCGGGCAGCGGCATTCTGCCGGTCATTAATACCGCCATTGCTCACAAAGACGCAGGTATTGGCATGATTGGGGCGGGCATCGTTCACCCGCCGTTTAGCTGTTTTGAAAAGGCGCTGTTGACCTTCCGCGATCGCTACTTTTTATAAGGCATGCATCCATGAAAAACATGAAACTGGAGTGGAAAAGAGGTGACTGGGCGGCGTATTTCGGGTTGATGACCAACAACCTGACCAATTTGCTGACCATGATGGGGCTGCTCATTTTTGTCGTCGGCATCCCGAAGGAGATTGTTTATGGACGCATTGCGCCAGCCTTCGGGCTGGCGGTGCTGGTCGCGAGCGTCTGCTACGCGTGGTTTGGCCTGCAGATGGCGCGCCAGACCGGGCGTACGGATGTCACCGCGCTGCCGTCTGGCCCAAGCGCGCCGTCAATTTTCACCGTGACCTTTCTGGTGCTGATGCCGGTCTACCAGCAAACCGGTGATGCGGATTTCGCTATCCAGATTGGTCTGGTGTGGTGCTTCGTGGAGGCGATGATTCTGGCGGGCGGTTCGTTCCTGGGGGAAACCATCCGCAAGATGATCCCGCGCACCGTCCTGCTGTCGTGCCTGTCCGGGCTGGGCCTGCTGCTGCTGGCGATGAACCCGATGCTGCAGGCGTTTGAGGCACCTACCGTGTCGTTCATCGTGCTGCTGCTGATCTTTATTAACTGGTTTGGTAAAAAGCCGATCTTCGCCAAAATCCCGACCGGCCTGCTCTTGCTGATTGCCGGTACCGCGCTGGCGTGGATCTCCGGTCTGCAAAGCCCGGAGGCCATCAAAGCCTCAATGTCGTCGTTTGGCTTTAACCCGCCGGAAGTGCATGTCGACAGCTTTATGCAGGGACTGCCACACGCATTACCGTACCTGGCTTCTGCCGTCCCGCTGGGTCTGGCGAACTACATTTTTAACCTGGAAAACATCGAAAGCGCCCACGCGGCGGGGGATGAGTACCCGACCCGCAAGGTGATGCTGGCAAACGGGCTGGCCTCCATGCTCGGGTGTCTGATGGGTAACCCGTTCCCGGTGACGGTTTACGTCGGTCACGCGGGCTGGAAAGCGATGGGGGCCAGCATTGGCTACACGCTGGCCTCCGGTGTGACCATGTTTATCGTGCCGCTGTTCGGGCTGGGGGCGTTTATGCTCGCCATCATACCGATGACCGCCATCGTGCCGATTCTGGTGTTTATCGGGGTGGTGACCGCCAACCAGGTAGTAAGGGAAACGCCCAAAGTGGAGGTCCCCGTGATCTTCATCTGCCTGTTCCCGTGGATCGCCAACTGGGCGTTGACCATGATGAACAGCGTGATGGGCGCGGCGGGGACCAATGCGGCGAAAATTGGCACCGACGTGCTGCACAGCAAAGGTATCTACTACCAGGGACTGGTGCATCTGGGTAACGGCGCACCGCTCGCCAGTATGCTGTGGGGCTGCATCGCTATCTTCGCCATCATCAACAAACCGCTGCGCGGAGCCGTGGCCGCCGCCGTTGGAGCGTTGCTGGCGCTGTTCGGCGTGATCCACGCGCCAGTGGTTGGCTTTGCCGAAGGCAGTTCGCTGATGTTTGTCACGGCCTACCTGATGATGGGGGGCATGTTTGTGGTGAAGCATTTTCTTGATAGCCGCGACGCGGTGAGCGCGGCAGCGCCGGTTTCGGAGTCCTGATAATGGCTGATGTCCTCACCCCGCACCATTTCAAAGGAAACACTATGAAAGAGCTCATGGTCGTCGCCATTGGCGGCAACAGCATTATCAAAGATAACGCCAGTCAGTCCATTGAACACCAGTCTCAGGCCGTGAAATTGGTTGCAGAGTCAGTGCTGGAGATGCTGGCGTCTGACTATGACATCGTGCTCACTCACGGTAATGGCCCCCAGGTGGGGCTGGATCTGCGCCGCGCTGAAATTGCTCACGAGCGGGAAGGGCTACCCCTCACGCCGCTGGCAAACTGCGTGGCGGATACCCAGGGCGGTATCGGCTATTTGATCCAGCAGGCACTCAATAACCGCATGGCCGCCCACGGCGAGCAAAAAGCGGTCACGGTCGTCACGCAGGTGGAAGTGGATAAACACGATCCAGGTTTCGCCCATCCCACCAAACCTATCGGCGCGTTTTTCAGTGAGACGCAGCGTGATGCGCTCCAGCACGCCCATCCTGACTGGCATTTTGTTGAAGACGCCGGGCGCGGTTATCGCCGGGTGGTGGCCTCACCGCAGCCGCTGCGTATCGTTGAAGCGGAGGCTATCAAGACCCTGACGCAAAAAGGCTTTGTGGTGATCGGGGCGGGCGGTGGTGGTATTCCGGTGGTGCGCACAGCGCAGGGAGATTACCAGAGCGTCGATGCGGTGATTGATAAAGATCTCTCGACCGCGCTGCTGGCCCGCGAGATCCGTGCCGACGTGCTGGTGATCACCACCGGGGTGGAGAAAGTGTGCATCAACTTTGGTAAGCCGGACCAGCAGGCGCTGGATACGGTGAATGTGGCGCAGATGAAACGCTACGTGGCGGAGGGGCACTTCCCGGCGGGCAGCATGCTGCCGAAAATCGTCGCCTCGCTGGCGTTTCTGAACGACGGCGGCAAGCGCGTGATCATCACCTCGCCGGACTGCCTGCCAGCGGCGCTGCGCGGTGAGACCGGTACCCACATTGTGAATGCGTAAGTAAAAGGAAGAGAAGATGAGTGAGAATAAAAGCCGACGCGAGTTTATTAGCCAGAGCGGCAAAATGGTTACCGCCTGCGCCCTGTTTGGCACCACCGGATCCGTCGCGTATGCTGCAGAGACCGCGAAACCACGTTGTGAGACAGGCAAACCCATGAACATTACCGCCAGACACTACTACCTGGATAACGTGCTGCTGGAGGCTGGGTTCAACGTTGACGGCGGCGTGGCGACAAGCACCCGCACCGAGCTGAAAACACTCGAAATTAATGACGGCAAAATTGTCGCCCTGCGTGATAACAAAAGCCATGCCGATGCCACGCTGCCACACTATGATGCAGGCAGTAAGCTGATGCTGCCGGCGATGCGCGACATGCATATTCACCTGGATAAAACCTTTTACGGCGGTCCCTGGCATTCCCTTAACCGCCCGGCGGGCACGACCATTCAGGACATGATCCGTCTTGAACAAAAATTGCTGCCAGAGTTACAGCCCTACACGCAGGAGCGTGCGGAAAAGCTTATCGATCTGATCCAGTCGAAAGGCTCCACCCTCGCCCGCAGCCACTGCAATATTGAGCCGACATCCGGCCTGAAGAATCTGGAAAATCTCCAGGCCGTCTTAGCGCGCCGCAAGCCGGGGTTTGACTGTGAAATTGTCGCCTTCCCGCAGCACGGCTTGCTGTTGTCGCACTCCGAAACGCTGATGCGCGAGGCCATGCAGGCTGGCGCACACTACGTGGGCGGTCTGGATCCGACTAACGTGGACGGTGCGATGGAAAAATCCCTCGACACGATGTTCCAGATTGCGCTGGATTATGACAAAGGGGTGGACATCCACCTGCATGAAACCAGCCCGGCAGGCGTCGCGGCGGTGAACTACATGGTAGAGACCGTGGAGAAAACGCCCGCGCTGAAGGGGAAACTGACCATCAGCCACGCCTTCGCGCTGGCCACGCTCAACGAGCAGCAGGTCGATGAGATCGCCACCCGCATGGCGGCGCAGCAGGTGACCATTGCCTCTACGGTGCCGATTGGCACCCTGCATATGCCGTTGAAGCAACTCCGTGACAAGGGGGTGTTCGTCATGACCGGCACCGACAGCGTCATTGACCACTGGTCGCCGTATGGGCTGGGCGATATGCTGGAAAAAGCCAATCTTTACGCCCAGCTCTATATTCGCCCGAATGAACAGACGCTCTCCCGCGCGCTGGGTATCGCCACCGGTGATGTGCTGCCGTTGAACGACAAAGGCGAGCGCGTGTGGCCAAAAGCGCAGGACGATGCCAGCTTTGTGCTGGTGGACGCTTCCTGTTCCGCCGAGGCCGTGGCGCGGATTTCACCGCGTACCGCGACCTTCCATAAGGGCCATCTTGTGTGGGGCACCGTCTCCTGACGCCACGTCGGGGTATTGCTACAGGTGATACCCCGACAGACGCAGCTCGCGATCAATCCACTCAACAAACTGCTGGATCTTCCAGGTGCGCTCGTTCATGTGCGGCATCACCAGATGATGCGCATTAATGGCGATCCCCGTTTCATCTGGTAGCACCTGCACCAGGGAGCCATCGTTCAGGTGATCGGTGGCCATCATCTTGCTTTCCAGAATAAATCCCAGCCCCATGCGCGCGGCTTCAAAGCTCATGTAGGAACGATCAAAACTCAGGCTGAAGTTGAGCCAGGGTCGATCGATATTGTGCCAGGCAAACCATTTTTCCCAGTTGACGAGGGTGCTGGTCGACGAGATAAGCGCCTGTGAAAGCAGGTCCTGCGGCGTGTTGACGGGATGTGCACGCAGATATGCCGGTGAGGCCAGCACCACCAGCGCATCGTTTTTAATGGTCATGACCCTGTAAGCGTCCCAGTCCGGGATGCCGTGGCGAATATCAATATCGATGTTATCGCGTGCAAACTGCAGGTTCTCATAGGAGCAGGAAAGATTGACCGTAATATCCGGGTATTCACTGCGAAATTTGCCGAGCCGGCGCAACAACCACGTCAGGCCAAACGTTGGTGAAGAGTGAACGCGCAATACCGGATTATCAGCCTCTTTCATCACCTGTTCGGTTGCACGGCCGATGGCGCTCATCGCTGCGGAGACGTCGCGCAGATATTTTTCCCCCGTCGGGGTCAGGGTCACGCCTTTGCCGCTGCGGATAAATAACTTCTTCCCCATCCAGGATTCCAGCGAGGCGATCTGATGACTGACGGCTGACGCGGTGACGTTAAGCTGTTCGGCTGCCAGATGGATACTGAGAGAGTTGGCCACGGCGATAAAGGACTGAATATTTCGCAGTGAGGGTATGGGGAGGGTCTGGCGATCCTGCGCGGGCATGGCCCACTCCTTTTAAACGAGACAATTTTAAAAAACATAACATTGCGGCATCGCGTCAGCAATTTTTACCCGGCTGAATGGATTAAACATGATCCTGTTCACAGTGTTTTATCGATGAATATTGATGAGAGTTACATTTTATTTTTATGACCTGCATCGCGTATCAAATTTATCTCAGCAATAAATGAGTTTTATTGAATGGTGTTTCGTTCGATAGCCGATATATTGACGTTGAACGCATAAATAAAACGACTCACGTTGTTCGAATAATGAGGTAAAACATGTCTCGTATAGAACAAGTTGCCCCCTACATAGCGACAAAGAAAACCAATTACCGTTTCGTTGTGCTGGCATTAATTTTTATTGTGTATGCCATTAACTATGCCGACCGAACAAATATTGGTGCTGTACTTCCTTTTATCATCGACGAGTTTCATATCAATAATTTCGAAGCCGGTGCGATCGCCAGTATGTTCTTTTTGGGATACGCCCTGAGCCAAATACCGGCGGGCTTTTTTATCGCCAAAAAGGGCATTCGCGGGATGGTGGCGCTGTCGATATTTGGCTTCTCGGCGTTTACCTGGTTGATGGGGACTGCGACCTCAGTGCTGGGCCTGAAGTTTATCCGCCTGGGGCTGGGGTTAACCGAGGGGCCATGCCCGGTGGGGTTGGCATCAACGATCAATAACTGGTTTCCACCAAAAGAGAAGGCCACAGCGACCGGCGTCTATATTGCTGCCACCATGTTTGCCCCCATCCTGGTGCCGCCGCTGGCAGTGTGGATTGCCATGACCTGGGGCTGGCGCTGGGTCTTTTTCTCTTTTGCTATTCCGGGGCTGGTCATTGCTGTCCTGTGGTATTTACTGGTACGTACCCGGCCTTCCGAGAGCCCTTTCGTGTCAAAGGCCGAACTGGAGACCATTACCGCAGGTCAGGCGACACCGGATGCCAGACGGGAAAATATCGTGATTTCCCCCGGCTTCTCCCGCCTTGACCGTCTGATTCGCGTACGGGATCTGTCGCCCATCAGCACGGTAAAAGGTCTGTTCACATCGAAAAATATTCTCGGTGACTGTGTGGCCTACTTCATGATGGTCAGCGTGCTGTATGGCCTGTTGACCTGGATACCGCTTTATCTGGTGAAAGAAAAAGGCTTTACGTTCATGAGTATGGGCCTCGTCGCGAGTATGCCGTGTATCGGCGGTTTTATCGGCGCGATTTTTGGCGGCTATGTCTCCGATAAATGGCTCGGGCGCAGGCGTAAACCGACCATGATGTTTACAGCCATCAGCACCGTACTGATGATGGTCATCATGCTGAATATCCCGCAAAGCACCGTTGCGGTTTGTGTCGGCCTCTTTTTTGTTGGTCTCTGTCTGAATATAGGCTGGCCCGCCTTCACCGCTTATGGAATGGCCGTTGCGGACAGCAAAACGTATCCCATCGCCGCATCAATTATTAATAGCGGCGGTAATCTCGGCGGATTTGTTTCGCCGATGCTGGCAGGTTATCTGCTGGATAAAACTGGAAGCTTTAATTCTGTCTTTATTTATTTCGGTATTTGCGCAGCAATTGGATTAGTCATGATTATCTTGCTGGAAGAACCGAAATAATAAATAAAACCTCTCTTACAATACTGGAGTAAATATATGCTTCTGAAAGATAAAGTCGCCGTGATTACCGGCGCGGCTTCTGTGCGCGGTTTGGGTTTCGCCACGGCAAAATTATATGCCGAGCAGGGCGCGAAAGTGGTCATTATTGATTTAGATGCCGAGGCCAGCCAGCGTGCGGCTGCATGTCTGGGTGAAGGGCATCTGGGGCTTGCGGCAAACGTCAGCAACGAGTTGCAGGTGAACGCAGCCATTGAGCAGGTTCTGGGTAAATATGGGCGCATCGACATTCTGGTGAATAACGCCGGGATAACCCAGCCGCTCAAACTGATGGATATTAAGCGCAACAATTACGATGCCGTACTGGATGTCAGCCTGCGCGGTACGCTGCTGATGTCCCAGGCGGTGATTCCCACTCTGCGCGCGCAGAAGTCCGGCAGCATTGTCTGTATCTCTTCAGTTTCGGCACAGCGCGGCGGCGGTATTTTTGGCGGCCCGCACTACAGCGCTGCAAAAGCCGGCGTGCTGGGGCTGGCCAAAGCCATGGCCCGTGAGCTTGGGCCGGATAACGTGCGCGTGAACTGCATCACCCCGGGGCTTATCCAGACGGACATCACCGCTGGCAAGCTGAGCGATGAGATGAAAACCGCCATTCTGGCGGGTATTCCGCTCAACCGTCTTGGTGATGCAGAGGATGTTGCCCGTGCCGCGCTGTTCCTGGGGAGCGATCTCTCTTCTTATTCCACCGGTATCACGCTCGACGTGAACGGCGGCATGCTGATCCATTAAGGGGAGACGAGAATGACGAATACGACAGTTCAACAGGTTGCCGCGGCCGCGTGGCGCATTCGCCGCTACGCGCTGCGAATGGGCGAAGTACAAGGTCAGGGCTATATCGGTCAGGCGCTGGGCTATGCCGACGTGCTGGCAACTGCGTTTGCGCACGGTATGACCTTCAGGGCTCAGGAGCCGGAGTGGGAAGGCCGCGACCGCTTCCTGCTCTCCCACGGACATTACGCCATTGCGTATTATGCGGCGCTGATCGAGGCGGGGATCGTTCCTGAAGAGGAACTTGAAACCTACGGCTCGGATGACAGCCGCCTGCCGATGTCCGGCATGGCAACGTATACACCCGGCATGGAGATCTCCGGCGGTTCTCTGGGGCAGGGACTCAGCATTGGTGTGGGAATGGCGCTGGGGCTGAAACACAAACAGAGCACGGCGTGGGTAATTAACTCCATGTCTGACGGTGAGCTGGACGAAGGTTCGACCTGGGAAGCCGCCATGTCAGCCGCGCATCATGGGCTCTCGAACCTGATTGTGCTGGTGGACATTAACCGGCAACAGGCGGACGGTAATTCACATAACATCCTCGGTTTTGAGCCGCTGGAAGATAAGTGGACCTCCTTTGGCTGGTATGTACAACGCGTTAACGGTAACGATATCCCCGCGCTGGTGTCGGCGTTTGATAATGCCAGACGCTATCCCGAACAACAGCCGCGCGTCATCTTGTGCGACACGCTGATGGGCAAGGGCGTACCTTTCCTCGAGCAGCGTGACAAGAACCATTTTATTCGCGTGGATGCCGATGAGTGGCAACAGGCGCTCGCCGTGCTCGATGCAAATAAACCAGAAGGAGTCATGTAATGAGCCAGCCCGTCGAAAATAAACCGCGTTTAACCACCTCCGCCATGATTGCCTCGATTGCAGAGGAAGGGCAGGAAACCCGGGCCGCGCCGTTTGGCCACGCGCTGGTGAAACTGGCGGCTCAGCGTCAGAACATTGTCGGCATGACGGCAGATTTGTCGAAATATACCGACCTGCATATCTTTGCCCAGGCATACCCTGAACGTTTCTTTCAGATGGGAATGGCGGAACAGCTGTTAATGGGGGCGGCAGGTGGGATGGCCAAAGAGGGCTTTATTCCCTTTGCCACCACCTATGCCGTGTTCGCCACCCGCCGTGCCTACGATTTTATTCATCAGGTCATTGCTGAGGAACACCTCAACGTCAAGATTTGCGCCGCGCTGCCGGGGTTGACCACCGGCTACGGGCCAAGCCATCAGGCAACGGAAGATATTGCGATCATGCGCGGCATTCCGGGCATGACCATTATCGATCCTTGCGATGCGATTGACACCGAACAGGCGGTGCCTGCCATTGCCAGCCACGAAGGGCCGGTTTATATGCGTTTGTTACGCGGTAAGGTTCCGGTGGTGCTGGATCAGTACAATTACCGGTTTGAAATAGGCAAAGCCGCGCTGCTGGAAGAGGGCAGTGATGTGCTGATTATCGCCTCAGGGCTGATGACCATGCGCGCACTGGAGGCGGCAAAGCAGTTGCGCAAGGATAATGTCAGCGTGGCGGTACTTCACTCACCCACGATTAAGCCCCTGGATGAAGCGACCATTCTGGCGCAAGCCGCGAAACCCGGACGTCTGGTTATTGTGGCTGAAAACCACAGTAGCGTTGGCGGGCTTTGTGAAGCCGTGGCGTCGCTGTTGATGCGCCATCGCGTTAACGTCGACTTTGACACCGTTGCGTTGCCGGATGCGTTCCTTGATGCGGGTGCGCTACCGACCCTTCACGCGCGTTACGGGATTTCGACTGCCGCCATGGTGGAGAAGATCCGGCGCAGACTCTGATTTTCAGACGGGTATGTTGTCAACGGGCGAGGGGTGTTTTACCCTCGCCTCTGTTGCGATAAAGGAGTCCGTCATGGCACAAAACATCTACGACAACCCGGCGTTTTTTGAAGGCTATGCCCGGCTACCGCGTTCGGTGCAGGGTCTGGACGGCGCACCGGAATGGCCTGAGCTGAAAAGCATGCTGCCACCGTTATCCGGCAAGTCAGTTATCGATCTTGGCTGCGGTTACGGCTGGTTCTGTCGCGCTGCACGCGCGCTGGGGGCGGCAGAAGTGACCGGCGTTGATCTCTCCGAAAAGATGCTCGCCCGGGCGGCTGAACTGACGGACGACGTGCAAATACAGTATCAGCGCAGCGATCTGGCATCTCTGGCGTTACCTGAGAACAGCGTTGATTTGATCTACAGTTCACTGGCGCTGCACTACCTGCCGGCGCTGGAGACCCTGTTTGAAAAAATCCGGCGGGCGCTTAAACCCGGCGGCAGCCTCGTCTTTTCAATGGAACATCCGATTTACACCTGCGCCTCACGTCAGGGCTGGCTAACCGACGATAACGGCGAGCGTTTCTGGGGCGTTAATCGCTATCAGGATGAGGGCGAGCGCGTCAGCAACTGGCTGGCGGACGGGGTGATCAAATATCACCGTACGCTCGGTACCACGCTCAATGCGCTTATTAAGGCGGGGCTGACAATAACGGAAGTGAACGAATGGGGACCAACGCAGGCACAAATTGATGCATGGCCCGCGCTGGCCGAAGAGGCGGAACGTCCGATGCTGGTCCTGATTTCTGCCGCTAAGGCTCAGTAACCCACTTTATACACTCGTCCATTCTGCACTCCTTCCACGCTGCGACGATAGGCCTGCGCCACCGTTGCGGCGGGAACACTTTCAAAGCCCGGGAAGAAGCCTTCGTACGCTTCCGCTGATTCGGTAAGTACCGTCGGGCTAATCAGGTTGATGCGGATCCCGCGCGGCAGTTCACAGGCCGCGGCGCGGACAAACCCTTCCAGGGCGGCGTTCACCGTGGTGGCATTCACGCCCTGAGCGATAGGCTCATGCGCCACGATCCCGCTTATCAGGGTGATGGAGCCGCCTTCGTTGAGGTAATGCTGGCCGGTCAATGCCAGACGAACCTGTCCCAGCAGCTTATCCTGCAAGCCCTGGTTGAAATCGCTGTCTTTCATGGTTGCGAGCGGGCCGAAGTGCAGGCCGCCACTGGCAGAGACAATCGCATCCACCGCACCGATGTTTTCAAACAATGCCTGCACGCTTGCCTGAGAGGTGATATCCACCTGGTAGTCGCCCTGCGTGCGACCCACGCGGATCACGTCGTGGCGACGGCTCAGCTCATCTGTTACCGCACGACCGACCGTACCGCTGGCACCAATAATCACGATTTTCATAGCTGACTCCTTAGGTTGTGAGCCTTCATTCTTTAATAAATCAAAACTCAGATAAACTGGGCTAAAGTTAGAGGATTGCTAACCAGGGGTTTGGAATATGGATAAGCTTCGCAGCATGGAGACCTTCATTGCTGTCGTTGAGAGCGGCAGTTTTACCGGCGCGGCAGGCCGGCTGGAGATGTCGGCGGTGATGGTGGGGAAGTACATTGCGTTGCTGGAGTCTCAGCTCGGCACCCGGCTGCTGGAGCGAAACACGCGGCGTCAAAGTCTGACGGACGCCGGGCGGGTCTATTTCGACGAGGCGAAGCGGGTACTGGAGCAGGTCTCTATCGCCGAAAGCGCGGTTGAGCGACTGCGTGCCGCCCCAGCCGGGACTTTGCGGGTCACGGCGCCCACCTCGTTTGGCGGTTGTGTAATAGCCCCCCTTACGGCGACATTTTTGCAGCGCTACCCGGATGTGCGCGTGGAGCTGGATCTGACCAACCGGATGGTGGATCTGGTGGATGAAGGGGTCGATCTGGCCATTCGAATTGGTGACATTCATAACGACGATCTGGTGGCGAAATACCTCTGCCCGTATCGAATGGTGATCTGCGCGGCCCCGGCGTATCTGGCGCGTTACGGCACGCCGCGAACGCCTGCCGATCTGGCGGATCATCTCTGCCTGTCACACACGGTGTGGACCGCACGTAACGAATGGCGGCTGCCGGGGGTTGAAGGCGAGATGCGCTGGAAGCGCGATGCCATTCTGCGCTGCAACGATGGCTATGGGCTACGGATGGCGGCGAGAGCGGGGGCGGGATTATTACTGCAACCCGAAGTGCTGGTGGCGGAAGAGCTGGCGAGCGGCAGGCTGGTGCAGGTGCTGGAGAACTACACGCCTGCGCCACGACCGGTACATTTGCTGTGGCGCCAGGATTTACGTCCGCTACCCAAGCTCACGCAATTTGTCGCGCATATTCTGCAGGGCGCGGAATATTTCGGCCATGCAGTTGAAGAAAAGTAATTATCAAAGCCGCAGACTTATGCTACTAAGATTAGGCACATTATAAAAAAGAAGGTAAGCAAAGAATGTCTGTGAATAAACTCGCCAGCAGCGCACAGGGCCTGCAATCATCTGCCATCCGTGAATTATTAAAACATAGCAAAATGGCCGGGGTGATTTCGCTGGGTGGCGGTATTCCTAACCCTGCACTGTTCGATCATGAAGGCCTGAAAATTGCCGCTGATGCCGTATTATCACAGCATTTTGGTGAAGCTTTTCAGTACGGTCTGACCGAAGGCATCCCGGGGCTGCGTGAAGAAATTAAGCTCATCTGTGAAGGCCGCGGGATCGCCTGCAAGGCCGATGACGTGGTCATTACGTCCGGTTCGCAACAATCTCTCGACGTGCTGGCGCGGGCGTTAATTAACCCGGGCGATACCGTCGTCGTCGAACGTCCAACGTATCTCGCGGCACTGCAGGTATTTGGTCTGGCACAGGCCAAATTTGAATCCGTGGGCACCGATGGCGACGGAATGAAAGTGGATGAACTTGAAGCACTGGTGGCGAATAAAACCATCAAGGCGGTTTATATTGTTCCGACATTTGGTAACCCGGGTGGGGTAACGCTTTCTGAGGTGCGTCGTAAACAGCTGGTGGAATTATCGAAGCGCTATGACTTCGTTATTATCGAAGACGATCCGTACAGTGAAATTAATTATACCGATGAAGTGTTCCGCCCGTTAATTGCCCATGCCAAAGATATCGGCAATGAAGAGAACGTCGTCTATACCTCGACCTTCTCCAAAATCCTCGCCCCGGGCACTCGTGTGGGCTGGGTGCTGGTACCGGAGTGGCTGAAACGCGCGGTGGTTAATCTCAAGCAAACCACCGATCTGCACACCAGCACGCTGTCACAGCTGATGACCTACGAGTACCTGAAAACCGGTCGTCTGGCCGATCAGATTAAAATGATCCGTGAAGCCTACCGCCAGAAATACCAGACCTTTGCAAATGAACTGGAGGCGGAACTGGGTGATGTCATGACGTTCCATAAGCCGAAGGGTGGAATGTTCCTGTGGGCCAAAATGAACAATGGCATCAACACCACGCGCTGGCTGGAAAAAACGTTAAGCAACGGCGTGGTTTTTGTGCCGGGTGAGTTCTTCTATTGTAATGAGCCAGACCATACGACGCTGCGCATGTCGTTTGTCACGCCAACCGATGAAGAGCTGAAAGAGGCGGTTCGTCGCCTGAAAAAATCGCTGTAACAGACCTGCGCATAATGGCACCTGTGCTGTTATGCGCATTACTTGTGCAGTGCGGCCAGCGCCGCAAGCGTTCATGGTGAATCCCATGTTTGAATTTCTGATCGGTATCCTCACGCACACCCCCGTCTGGGTGTGGGTCCTGTTTATCTTTCTCGTCTCCCGTGGCCTCAACGCCCGTAAGCCTGCCACCGTTACGCTGGAAAAGCTGGCCATCATTCCTGCCATCTTTCTTATCTGGGATATCTACGATCTGGTGGTCTATCGCGATCTTACTCTCGCGACGGTGGCCCTTTGGGTTGCGGGGATTGTGGCGGGCGCGACGCTGGGGTATGTGCTGATTAAGCAGACGGTCATCACCCGCACCGACGCGCCGCGCACCCTTTATCGCCAGCCGGACTACACGGCACTGCCGTTTATGATGCTGGCATTTGGTGTGAAATACGTGCTGGGGGTGATGAACGCCCTCTCTCCCCAGGCGTTGCAACAGTCCGCCATGAGCGCGCTGGCGATAGTCTCCGGCGGGGTATTTGCCGGGGTCTTTATCGGGAAGTTTACGCGCTATGTAGGGGTATATCTCAGCAGCGCACCGCAACCGGCTGAGTAACGTTAGCCCGTTGCATGGGCCAGCGCGCGAGCAGAAGCTTCACCGTTAGCAACTCGCGTGACTTCGTGGATCCGGCAGATTTTTCCTGCGCATAGCGTGGCAAACATATAAACCTCTATTTCAGCCTGATGGCCTTCGGGATACGTGACGGTCACGATATGCCGGTCAGCCAGCAGTGTGTCATGACACCCTATCTGTTCCACGCGGAAGGCGATATCGCGGATCTGCGAACGCACGTGCTCCAGGTGCTGAATAAATCCAGAATAATCAAGAGAATGACCGTCCGTGATCTGCTGATACGCTGGCGAAAAAACGTCTTTCGGATCAATTTCGCCTTTAAACAGGCCGGTCAGTAAACGGGACATTTCCTCACGCAAACTAGCATTGTCAGACTGGGTAATCAGGCGGGTGATGATGTTCATGGTGACTCCTCGTTGCGTTGAGCCGCCATTATCCTTGACAGACAGAGACGTAGTTTCTGTAATAAGCCAATGAATAACGATTTTCGGCCAAATAACGTGGTCAGCTTCGAGACACTTTTGCATCCAGGTGGATACCATACGCCGTGGCACAGCCATCAGGCCGGTCAGCTCTGGCGGATTACGACGGGTCTGCTGGTTGTCGAAACAGCGTCTGGGCGTTCGGTTGTACCGGCGCAACATATCGGCTGGATCCCGCCTGGTCAGGAGCATGCTGCTTTTTCCGGGAGTGCGATTGACGGTCGTGCGATCTATCTGGATCCCGCAGGGTGTGAAGCGCTGCCCGGTGAAACGACGCTTTTCGAACCCGACGAGCTCACCAGTGCGTTGTTTTCACGCTTAAACGCTGAAGGAAGCGGGTACGATCCGCGAAAGCTCACCCTGCTGCTGGATGAACTGGCGCGGGGCCGTCAGGTGCGCTATCTGCTGCCCATGCCAGCCGATCCCCGATTAAAGAAGGTAGCCAGCCATCTGATGCAACGTGTGGACGACAACCAGACGGTTGAGCACTATGCCTCCCTTGCGGGAATGAGCGTGCGGACATTCCACCGTCGGTTTAGTGCGGAAACGGGAATGAACGTTGTTAACTGGCGGCAACTTGCCCGCGTCATGCGGGCAATGGAGTGGCTGGCAGCAGGTAAACCGGTTGGCTGGATCGCGCTGTCGTGCGGCTACAACAGTATCAGCGCGTTTATTGAGGTTTTCAGGGCCTTTACCGGCAAAACGCCCGGGCAGTGGGCGCTTAAAGAAGCCCCTTCTGTGCGAAGGTAATGCGCGTGGCTTCGTTCAGATCCAGTGCTTTAAGTGCTTCCGGGCGAACCCAGGCAACCTCCTGAAACTCGTCGTTAAACGTTACCTGCCGATTTGTGCTGATGCAGTCGAAAATCAGGTAAATCATATAAATCTCTTCCGTGGTGCCATCGGCATAGGTTTTCACCCGAATGTCATCGCGAAACGCCCAGGGTTTGACCTCCGTGATCTCCAGCGCGTCGCCCAGCTCTTCGCGAATTTCACGGCGCAGCGCCTGCTCCATGGTTTCTCCCGGCTCCATCCCGCCGCCCGATAATGCCCACTGGCCGGGAAATACGCCGCGGTCATCGGCCATTTTGCACAGCAGATACGCCCCGTCGTTCTGAATGATGGGGCAGACAATAGTTCGTTGACGCATGGTTTCTTCCTGAAAAATGAGTTTGGGCTATTTTAACAGAAGGCGGAAAGGGAAAAGGTAAACGAGGTCAGACTTTCGCCGCTGGCTTAAGCGGTATTGTTGCGGGTTATGGATGCCATGACTCCGGCCCTCTTCCACGAGAGAGGGCCGGAGAAACAAACAGCCAGTGATTAGCGCTCTCGCAGCGCCTCTTTCGCCCGGTTGAACGGCTTGATCATGTAATCCAGCACCGTTTTCTCACCGGTTTTAATGTCCACCGTCGCAATCATCCCCGGCACGATTGAGAAGTGCCTGCCTGCTTTATTCACCAGGTAATCCTGGCTGGTGCGGATAAATACCCGGTAATAGAACACCTCCGGCTTGGCTTCGTCCTGAATGGTGTCCGGCGAAATGGTTTCAACCACGCCGTGCAGCCCGCCATAAATGGCGTAATCGTAGGCGGTGATTTTTACCAGCGCTTCCTGATTCGGATGGATAAAGGCGATATCGCGCGGGGAGAGGCGGGTTTCGATCAGCAGGTGATCGTCCACCGGTACAATCTCCATCAGCTCGCCGTTAGGCGGGATGACGCCACCGATGGTGGTGACTTTGATGTTTTTCACGATCCCGCGCACCGGAGATTTCACCGTTAAGCGGGTCACTGAATCCTCGCGGCCTTTGAGGATCGCCGAGACCATATCCACTTCAGCGTTGGCCTTGGATAACGCCTCGCGGGCCTGAACATAGTACTGGGATCGCACGTCGGTGAGTTTCAGCTCCAGATCGCTTTTCTGCCGCTGCAGGCGCAGTACCTCCACGTGGCTGGCGGCGCCGGTTTTCACCAGACGCTGAGTGATCGCCAGCTCCTTATTCGCAAGATCCAATGCCGCACGCAGCTCCCGCTGGGTATCTTCCAGCTGCGCACGGCGTGAATTATAGAGCCGGGTTTCGGCAGCGGTCAGATCGGTCCACTTCGCCAGCGAAGGGGGAAATTTCAGTGGCAGATCGTTTACCTCGGCGTACAGTCGCACGCTGGAGGCCAGCGAGGCACGGTAGCGCGCCGCGCTTTCACCAACGTTAGATTCTGAACGCGTGGGATCGAGTCGCGCCAGCACTTGTCCGGCCTGCACCTGGTCACCCTCATGGACGTTCAGCTCGGTGAGGATCCCCCCGTCGAGCGACTGTAAAACCTGCTCGCGCGAACTGGGGATCACTTTGCCCGTGCCGGTTGAGACTTCATCCAGCACGCCAAACCACGCCCAGACGCCAAGTACCACGAACATCAGTAAAGAGAAGATAACAATCCGCCGCGCACCGGTGTAGCCGCTTTCGGAGTCGAGCGCATTGTCCAGGTCGTCCATTGCGGCGACGTCACGCTGACTGATTTTCATTTTTCCACTCCCGTCCGGTTGCTGCCTGCTGCTGTTGCTGCTGCATGCGGCTGTTGTTCAGTGCCTGTGCTTTCGGCGCGTCCATCACCAGCATTCCCTCTTTGAGCACCACGACGCGCTCCACCAGTTCCAGCACCGGCACGCGATGCGTGGCGACAATCAGGGTGCGGTTGCCAAGCCAGGCGCTCAGACGCTGGATAAATTCCCGCTCGGTGTGCTCATCGAGCGACGCAGTCGGTTCATCCATCAGCACAATATTGGGGTCGCGAAGCAGCATGCGCGCCAGCAGAATGGATTGCCGCTGGCCGCCGGATAACCCCACGCCGTTCTCCATAATTGGGTAGTCCAGACCCTTCGGCAGTTTCTGCACAAAGCCCGCAGCGCCGGTTAACTCCAGCACCTCGAAAATCTCCTCATCGGTGGCGCGCGGCATGCCGAGGGTGATGTTTTCGCGCAGGGTGCCATAAAAGAGCCGGGCGTTCTGGGTCATAAAGCCGACATTACGCCGGACATCGGCGACATCGAGGTGCGGGAGGCTGAAGTTATCGAGCCGCAATTCACCGCCGGCGAGATCCATTCCGCCCGCCATCGCCTGCAGCAGGGTCGATTTTCCGGCGCCGTTACGCCCGAGGATCGCCACTTTTTCACCTGGCTTAATCTCCAGACGGTTAATGCGCAGGGCCATGCGCGGATCTTCCGGGTGATAGCGAAACTGTGCCTGCTCGAAAAGATAGTGACCGCGCAGTACATCCTGGCGGATCGGCGTCTCCTCACGCTGGTTTTCTGTGGGGAGCTGCATGATGCTGTCCAGTCCCTCTTTCGCCGCTTTGACCTGCTGCCAGCGCGCCAGCACGCCGCACAGGGTGGCCATCGGAGCGATCATGCGCGAGGCCAGCATTGAGGCGGCGACCACCGAACCGGTCGTCAGCGTGCCGTCGATCACCATCGGCGCACCGACCACGATCACCCCTGCATAGACCAGGCTCTGAATCGTCATTCCCCAGCTGATCAGGTTCTGGGTCAGTTCACGGGTGCGCAGGCCAGATTCAGCGGTGATCTGGATGTAGCTGTTCCACTGCTGCAAAAAGCGGTTTTCCGCCTGCATCAGCTTTATGTCCTCCAGCCCCTGCACGCTCTCCACCAGCACGGCGTTGCGCAGGGTGGATTCGTGCGCCGACTGCTTCGCGAGCTCTGCCAGCTTTTTCTGCAGCAGCAGACCGGGCAGGACCATGATCACCGCGGCGACCGGTGCGATCCACGCCAGTTGGGGAGCGATGATCGCCAGCACCACCACGAACAGGAAAAAGAAGGGCAGATCGACAATTGTGGAGATGGTGGAGGAGGTGACCATCTCGCGGATCTGCTCCAGCTCGCGTAGCTGGGAGATAAAGCTGCCGGTCGAGCGAGGGATGGCGCTGTTGCGTAGCCGCAGGGCGTGACCGAAGACCCGATCCGATACGCGCAGATCGGAGCGTTTGCCCAGCAGATCCATAATGTGCCCGCGTGCCACGCGCAGCACAAAGCCAAACAGGGTGGCGATCAGCACGCCGATGGTCAGGACATACAGCGTCGGGTAGGACTGCGCGGGGATCACCCGGTCATACACCTGCATGGAAAAGACAATCCCCGACAGGGACAGGACGTTAATGAACAGCGCGGCGAGCATCACCCAGCTGTAGGGGCGCAAGTCGCGCATTACCAGCCGGTAAAGCCAGTCCGGACGGTATTTCGAAATATAGGCATCCACGCGGCTGTCTTTCAGCGCGGCCAGTGGGCGCAGGGCAATGACGTGGCGGATGGCGGGCAGCATGGCGGTCATCGAAAGCCGGTTGGTGTAGGTCCGATCGTCGAAAAAGCTGACCTCCAGCGTATCGTCGCCATCGAAATGTTCGATCACGCCGATCCTGCCGTCGTTCATTGCCGCCACGACAGGCAGACGCCAGCTGTTGATCGCCTGCTGATCCGCCGTCAGCAGCTGAAACGACAGCCCTGCTTCACGGGCCAGCTGAGTCAGTGCGGGCACCATCGGTTTGCCTTTTAGCCACGGCGCGCCCGCGAGCAGCGCACCGGGGGAGCAGGCGACGCGGTAGCGCGTGGCGACAAAACCAAAGGCCTGCGCCCACTGCGCCAGGGCCTCATCCGTCATGGTCTCACCTTGCGGGATATCGCGTTGCTTCATGGCTGGATCTCCACGGTCTGGATGGTGCGGTTATCAAGATCGAACGCGTGACGCAATTGCCCGGTGTTATAGAGGCAGTTGAGCTGCAGCTGGTGCAACTGTCCGAGGGTCTGCTGCTGGGTAAAACGCGCCTGATAGACCTCCTGCTCGGCATTAAGCACATCGAGCAGCGGGCGAGAACCCAGATCCAGATATTGCTGCTGATAGAGTTCACGGGTGCGGGCGCTGAGCGCCTCCTGACGGCCCTGAATCTGCAGCGTGCTCAGCAGGCTTAATACCTGGCTGCGCGACTCCAGCAGTTTCTGGCGTACCTCGAGGCGGGTACGCTGAATGGTGGACTGTGCGGCTTCTACCGCGTGGCCTGCGGCGTTACGCCGGGCGGTGAGGCCGCCACCCTGATAGAGCGGCATCTGCACTTTCACCCATGCAGAGTATTGGGTACGATCCCGCGTTTCGTTACCCGCATAGCGTTCGTTCAGGTAGTGGCGCACCTCCGGCTCCAGCGAGACGGTCGGTGTCATCTGGGCGTCGGCGTAGTCGAGATTGGCCTGGGCGACGTTAGCCTGCGCCCAGGCGGCTAATACTGCCGGGACCAGACGATCGTCCGGCTCGGCAATGTCGCAGCTGCGGGCCAGCTTTTGTGGAAAATCGTTGCTGATCGTGTTGAGGGTGTTCCAGCCAAGAAAGCTCATCAACGTGGCACGGGCGCTGTCGAGGCTGGCCTGGTACTGCATCAGCTGGGCGCGCGCGCCTTCGATACGTGCATCGGTCTGCACCACGTCAGAGAGTGAGGTGGCTCCTTCGTCATTACGCTGGCGGGTGAGGGTACCAATCGAGGAGAGCGCCTCAAGCTGCTCTTTGGCGGTGTCGACCATTTGCTGCCAGGTTTGCACCTGCACCATCGCGATGGCGGTATCGTGAGCGATGGTGTCGATGCTGACCAGCACGTTGGCCTGCTGCTGGGCGACGCCGGCACTTTCTGCACGCACCTGGCTTGCCACCTTGCCAAAGTCGTACAGCATTTGTGAGAGGGAGAGCACCAGCGACGGGGTAAAGCCATTATCGTCGCCGTCATGGGTATAACCGTTATCCATGCCGGCATTAATTTGCGGATAGTATTTCGATTTGGCGACGTCCACCTCTTCGCTTTGTTGGTAGAGTTTCCCCACGGCTTCACTGATGGCAGGGTGCCAGGTGACGGCGCGGTTGACGGCTTCGCCAAGCTGCAGCGTGCCGGGGGCAGCCTTGCCGACGACAGGTGCCACGCGGCCATTCAGAGAGGGGAGTTCCTGCGTTTCACGGAGTTGTTCGGTATTGATCATCGCCGCCGGCGTCGCGGAGAGGGCGGGCACAGATATCAGGCAGCACGAGAGCCACCAGTAAGGCATCTTCATTCCCATGTCTTATCCCTAATAAAAATGTACTGCTTTATTGTTTATGCCCGGGCGCTGTGCGCCCGGGTCATTTGTGCAGGTGCTATCAGGTAACGATGTGTTGCTGGTTCACTAACTCGTCGTAGGTGGTCTGGACGTTATCCAGCGTCACGAGCGTCGTATTAGTGTAGGTGCTCCCTGAACCATCACGGTCGATGGAGATCACGGTATTGCCATTACTATTAGTAACATGCAGATAATTACCGAGCGTTGAGCTGCTCCCGTTCCAGCCCACCAGCAGATCGCCGATATCGATTTTGTCCCCCTGCGTGAGCGAGAAGTTGGTCCAGTGATCGCCGGCAGTGCTGCTGACGTTGCCCGCGGTGGCGTTGCCTGCGGTGGCGTTCAGCACCTGGTAAATCAGGGTGTCGCCGTAGGCGGTGCCGGTAATGACGTCGTTATGTTCCGAGCTGATGAACTGCGGCGCCATATTGATGGTCAGCGTGGCACTGTCTGTTTTCCCGTCGGCATCTGTCAGGGTGTAGTTGAAGGTCTCCTTCGAGGTGATGGTTGAGAGCGACACCCCGGTGTTGAGGGTGTAGGTGTAGTGGCCGTCCGCAGCAATTGCCAGCGTGCCGTAATGGCCGACGACGTTGACCGTTGCGCTGCCGGTGTACGGATCCAGCGTGGTGGTCACGCCGTTGTAGCCGGTCACGCTGAGGCGGGTATCCACTGAGTGCAACTGATCCATCGCCCCGGCAGAGTCGGTGCCATCGAAGATGTTGCCGTCAACGGTGTGGCCGCTGGTAGAGTCGAACTGGGTCAGCGAGTAGGTGGTGCCGTTCACGCTTGGGGTAATGGTAATGTTCCCCACGCTGAGCCCCGGTACACTACCGGTATAGCTCAGCGTATAGGTTCCGGCATTCAGGTCCAGCCCGGAGAGCGCGATGTCGATATTGCCACCCAACAGCGAACCGCCGCTGAAGGAGCCGCTGCGAACAACATTCGAACCGTCACTGATTGACCAGTTCACCGTCAGGCCGCCCAATGCCAGCAGAGATGCCACGTTAAAGTGCAGCGACACGTTATGCAGCGCGGTGTTCGGATCCACCACGAAGGTTCCGCTCCCGCTGCCCTGGGTTGATGACAGCAGCGCGGTTGTCCAGCTGGCCGTCCCGACGGTGGTATCCGAGTAGGTCGTCGTGTGATGCACTGAGGTGACGTCCATCGCGGTACTGACATCGTTGACCGCATCCATCGCCCGCGCGGTTGGGGTGATGTTGAGCGATGCCGTATCCTTCGCCCCGTTTGGTGCGGTGATGGTATAGACGAACGTATCCGGCGTACTGATCGCGTCAGCACCCACACCGGCTTTCAGGGTGTAGGTGTACTGTCCGGACGCATTGATGCTCAGCGTGCCGTATTCCCCCTGAATGTCGGTCAGGCCGCTGCTGTTCACCGCCACGCCGTTCACTTCTGATACCACCGCGCCGGTTGCGACATCGTTATCCAGCACATCTCCGGTGGTGGTCTCGCCCACGCTCGACACGCTGTAGACATGATCTTCCAGCACGTTCAGCGTGTAGGCGGTCAGGGCGGTGATCCCTGCAGCCGTATTCAGCAGGAAGAGGTACTCCCCGGCAGGCAGGTTCAGCGTCAGCTGAGACGAGGTACCGCCCAGCAACGGCGCACGCAGCCAGCCCGGTTCGACGCGCATCTGCTCGAAGGTCTGCGTCGCGTTATTGAACTTGTAGACATACAGGTCGAATACCGACGCCAGCGCCACACCGCCCACGGAAGCCTGAATGGTCATGGTGCGGGTGGTACCTTCCTCCACGTTATAGATGATCGGATTGCTCAGATCGTCCAGCAGGTTCAGCCCCAGCGTGTTGCCGAGATTGATCCCCACCACGGTAAAGCCGCCCTGCGACGAGGTGCCGTTATTGATTTCATGGACCGAGGTGTCAAAGGTCAGCGAAGCCGTGTCATCCACCGCCACAATACCGTTAGCGGTAGTACCGGCACCCAGCGACAGTACCAGGTTCGCCGACGCGCTGACGCCGTTATGGGTAATGGTGTAGGTGAAGCTATCTGTCCGGCCCACGACCGAGGCGCTGGTGTCGGTCAGGTTGTAGGTGTAGCTGCCATCGCGGTTAATGGTCAGCGTACCGTACTGGCCCTGAACAACCGTGCCGTCGGCGTTCACGCTGGTGGTGACACCCAGTGCGTTGGTGACAGCAGAGACCGTGGTCCCTGCCGGGGCGTTGTCGCTGCCCGCGGTCGGGTCGGCGTCGAGAATTACGTTACCGTTCAGGCTGGTGTCGCCCGTCACGGTACCGGCGCTGGTTTCTTTCACCGCCACATCGAGGCTGGTGTAGGAGCCGGTCGCCAGCAGGTTAGTGTTATAGCTCAGCACCCGGTAGTCGCCGTTCGCCAGCCCGGTCAGGTTCAGCGATACGCCGGTGGCCCCGAGGGTCAGCAGATCGGCAAACTGGGGTTGTCCGGTATCCACCACGGTAGTCCAGGTACCGTTGACGCTGTCCCAGCGCTGTACCACCAGCTCAAGAGTATTGAGCAGGGAAAGCACCGCCCCCGTGGCATTGGCGTTCACCACAATATCCGCATTGCCGCCGCTGCCCACCGTGAAGTCCACCTGGGCAGTATCATTACCCAGCAACGTGAGGACGTTGCCTACGGCACCCACCAGCAGGAAGCCATAATCACTGTACTGGCTGTTGGTGACGGTGGCCGTGGTGCTGATATCCAGCTCTTCGACGTTATTGCTGGCGGAGAGCGGGACGACCGGTGCGAGGGCTGAGCCGGGCTGCGACGTATTACCTGCGGCATCGGTGGCGGTGATCTGCAGCGTCTGACCTTCCGTCTGTTTATTGAGGAAGGTATAGCTGTAGGTGCCGTTGCTGCCCGCGATTGTGGTCACCGTGCTGCCATCGCCAAGACGGATAGAGACGGTGCTGCCTGCCTCCGCGTTACCGGTCAATACGCTACCGTCAGCGTTAAAGGTTCCGGTTGGGGCCGTTGGTGCCGTCAGATCGACAACCACGCTGGTGGCGGAAGAGACCGGGCTGGTGCCCGAACTGTTCGTCGCCGTGGCGGTAAAGGCGTGAGAACCTTCGCTTAACGCCGGGGTGGTGAAGGTCCAGTTGCCTGAACTATCTGCCACTGCCGTTCCCATCGACACGCCGTTGTTATACAGCGTGACGGTGGTGCCTGGCAGGGCCGTACCACTCAGGGTTGGCGTGGTGTCGTCAGTGGTTTTACCGTTGGTCAGGTTACCGGTGACGGTGCCGACGTTATCGTTGATGGTGGTGATAAGCGGTGCGTTCGGCACCGGCGTCGCAGGGGCAATCACCGACGTGCTGACACCTGCGTTACCCGCCTTATCGGTGGCATAGACCAGCAGTGATTCACCGTTGGTTTGGGCCGGCGTGATTGTCGCGTTAAAGTTTCCGCTGCCGTCAGCCGTCGCGGTACCGAGCACTGTTCCGGTACTGGTGGTGATGGTAACGGTGCTACCCGCTTCGGCGGTCCCGGTGACGTGCGTACCGTTGGTGATCACGGCAAGGCTTGCCGGCACGTTCGGTGCAGTCAGATCCACGGTAATGGTGGTGGTGGCCGATGGCGTACTGGTGTTGCCCGCGGCATCGGTGGCGGTGGCGGTGAAGTTATGCGTGCCTTCCGTCAGTGTGGTGGTGGTTTGCGGTAGCGTCCAGTTGCCGTTCGCATCGGCGGTGACCGTGCCGACAAGCGTCGTGCCGTCATAGATGCGCACCGTCGCGTTGGCTTCGGCGGTCCCGTTCAGCGCTGGACGCGCGTCATTAGTCGGGTTATTGCCGGTTACCGGTCCGGTGATGCTGCCGACATCATCGACAACCGCACTGATGACCGGCGCAGCTGGCGCGGCGGCATCCACGTTGATCACATAGGCGGTGGTCGGGGCGCTGGTATTGCCCGCGGCATCGGTGGCGGTAAAGGTCAGGCTGTGTGACCCGTTGCTCAGCGCCGGAGAAGGGGTAAAGCTCCATGCCCCGCCTGTCGCGACCGCGCTACCAATCTGGACGCCGTTATCGAAAATTTTCACCGTGGCGCCCGCTTCCGCCGTACCCGTGAGGGTAGGCTGCGCGTCGTTAGTCAATCCGCCATTGGCAATCGGTGTAGCCGCATTGCCCACATCATCCACAATGCTGCTCAGCACCGGCAGGGCTGGCGGCGTCGTGTCGATAGTCAGGCTAAAGGCCGCTGACGAAACGCTGGTATTACCCGCTGCATCCGTGGCCTGCGCCGTGAAGCTGTGCGCGCCCGTGGCTAAGGTGGTCGTGAGCAAGATACTCCAGTTGCCGCTGACATCCGCGGTGCCCGTTCCGACAAGCGTTGTGCCTTCGTAGATATTCACAGTCGCAAACGGTTCACTGGTCCCGACAAGCCGTGGCACGGTGTCGTCGGTCGTCTGTCCTGAACTGAGCGGGCCGGTGATGCTGCCCGCATCGTCAACGGCCTGGCTGATAACCGGCGCATTGGGGGCGCTGGTATCAACAACCAGCGTAAAGCCAGGCGAAGCCGGGCTGACGTTCCCCGCCGCGTCGGTCGCGGTCGCGGTCCAGGTATGGCTGCCATTGCTCAGCGCTGATGACGGCGTAAAGCTCCATGCTCCGGTGCCATCCGCCAGCGCGGTGCCGACCGGCTGTCCGTTCTCATAGATGGTCACCGTGGCGTTGGCTGCCGCGGTGCCCGTCAACGTTGGCGTGGTGTCGTCGGTACTTTGCCCGGAAGTCAGCGGCGTCTGTACGCTGCCTGCGTTGTCTCCCGCGGTCGTGATGGCCGGTGCCGCCGGTGGTGCCGTATCCACTGTCAGGTTAAACGGTGCCGTCGTGCTGCCGGTGTTGCCAGCTGCATCGGTGGCATTGAAGGTGATGGCATGAGGCCCGTCACTCAGGGCGGTGTCAGGCGTGTAGGTCCAGTTCCCCTGAGCATTAACCACCGCGGTGCCAATCTCGTTGCCATCCACAATGATATGCACTGTGGCACCCACTTCGCCCGTACCGTTGAAGGTAGGACGCGCGTCGTTGGTGCTGTTGCCGGTAGTGAGCGTACCGGTGACCGGGCCGACGTCGTCAATCACACTACTGACCAGTGGCGCAGCAGGGCCTGCTGCATCCACGGTAAAGGCAAAGACCGACGAGTTTGCTGACGCATTGCCTGTCGCATCGGTGGCGTAGGCGCGAAGGAGATAGTTGCCGTCACCCAACGGCGTGCTCGGGGTAAAGGTCCAGTAACCACTTCCGTCGACGGTCGCAAGGCCAATTTGCGTACCGTTATTCATGATATGGATTGTACTGCCCGGTTGTCCGGTGCCGCCGATCGTCGGGGTGGTGTCGTTGGTGACTTGCCCGCTGGTGAGGTTGCCGGTCACGCCGCCAGGGGCATTGTCGTTAACCGTATCCAGCGTTGGAACCGTTGGCGCCGTCAGGTCAACCACGACGTTCCAGCCGTTAGACACCTGGCTGACGTTGCCCTGTGGATCGGTGGCGGTAACGGTGAAGGCGTGAGGCCCTTCGCTGAGCGCGGTGTCAGGGGTGAATGTCCAGGCACCGGTGCCGTCAGCTGTGACCACGGCAATCTGGGTACCGCCGTCGAAAATTTTCACCACGCTGTTCGCTTCCGCCGTCCCCGAAAGGGTTGGCGTGGCGTCATTAGTCGGATCGCCGCTCACAATCGTGGTGGCAGCATTGCCCACATTATCCGTTACGTTAGTGATCGCTGGCGTGGTGGAAACCGTATCAACGACGATGGTGAAGCCTGTCGACAGACCACTTTCATTGCCCGCGGGATCGGTCTCGCGGATGGTCAGAACGTTATTGCCCTCCGCCAGCGCGGGCGGTGTGAAGACCCAGGTCCCCGTATTGCCGACCAGTGCGGTACCCAGCAGGGTTCCGTTGCTGTAAACGGAGATGGTATCGCCCACTGTGCCGGAGCCGGTAAGGGTAGGCAGGTTGTCGTTGGTGGTCTGCCCGTTGGTGAGTTGACCAGTGCCAGGGCCGACATCATCAATCACTGAGCCAATGGTCGGCGTGTCCGGTGCAGTGAGGTCAACGGTGACGGTTGCAACCGGCGAGCGGCCGCTGGTCGAGAGCCCGACTGTCGCGGTCACTTCAAAGGTGTGCAGCCCTTCACCCAGCGCAATCAGTGGGGTATAGCTCCAGTTACCGTCCGCATCAGCAATCACGTTGATCAGCGGAACCGCGATGCCGTCCTGGTAGATGGTGATAATGCTGCCCGCTTCGGCCGTACCCACGAGTGTCGGGGTAATGTCGTTGGTGGTTTTGTCTTTCACGTCGCCGGTGACAGGCGTTTCATCATCGTTAATCGCCGTAATGATGGGCACATCCGGAAGATTCGGCAGCGTACCGGTGACGGTGTAGGATGCCTCAGGACTGAGGTTGCCCGCGGCATCGGTCGCGGTCACCGTCAGCACAGCGCCATCCGTTTGGGCTGGGCTGAGCGCGATGGAGAAGGTGCCACCGGTGGCTACGCCTGTACCGAGAACATTACCATTGTTATCGGTTACAGTGATGGTAGCCCCCGCTTCGGCGGTGCCGGTCAATGGAGTACCTTGAGCGGCTATGCCAGTAACCGCGGGAGCAGCCGGATCCAGAGTATCGACGTTAACGCTAAGCGGTGCAGAGCTACCGGACGTATTGCCAGCCGGATCGACCGCGGAGACGGTGAAGGTATGCGGGCCTTCCGCCAGCGTGCTGTCGGCGGTCCAGCTCCAGTTGCCGTCCGGCTGTACCGTTACCGGCACCGTGGATGCTGTACCGTCTACGGAGACGATAACGGTGGTACCCGGTTCGCCGGTGCCCGTGAGGGTCGGCGTGCCGTCACGGGTATAAAGCACATTGCTTGTGAGCTGGCTGTCAGACACCGCGTTAATCAGCGGGATTTCTGGCGCAGTGGTATCAACGGTGACGGTGAAGACCGGGCTGAGGCCGCTGACGTTACCCGCAGCATCGACTGCCGCAACGGTGATGTTGAGTGGGCCATCAGTCTGGGTCGGAAGATCGAGAGACCACTCGCCATTGCTGCCGATTTCGACGCGCCCTACCTCAACGCCATTGTTATAAACGATGACCGTTTCGCCCGCAGGGCCGGTACCGCCCACACCGGGGGTCGTATCCGTGGTAACACCACCGTCTGGCTTACCGCCAACGGCGCTAATGACAGGCGTATCAGGTGCCACGGTATCAACGGTGATAGTGATCCCCGGTGACGCCGCCGAAACGTTACCGGCTTCGTCGGTGGCGGTGGCGGTAAATTCGTGGCTTCCCTCATCAATGCTGGCGTCAGGGCGCCAGCTCCAGTTGCCGTTGCTGTCTACGGTGACGCGACCCACTTCGGTGGCAGGCTGACCATTAATGCTGTCATAAATAATAACCACATCGTTCGCCGTGCCGGTGCCGCTCAGGACCGGACGCGGATCGTTCGTGGTTTCCCCGTCGGCAACCGGTCCGGTTATCTGGCTGACGCTGTCCGTAATCACCGGTGCTGCTGGCGTAGCTGGCGGGTCGGTGTCAATGGTGATGGTCACCGGCTGGGACGGGGCGCTTTCGTTGCCCGCGCCGTCCTTGTTGGTGACGGTCAGGGTGATGTCGTAGGTACCGTTGGCCAGTGGGATCTCCGGTGTCCATGTCCAGTTACCGTTGCTGTCCACCTCGGCGTCACCAATTTTGTCGGTGCCGTTGTAGATAGTCACGGTATCGCCCGGATTGCCGGTGCCGCTCAGCGTCGGCGTGGTATCGCGGGTGGTCTCTCCCGGGTTCAGCGGGGTTTCTGTTGTGCCGCCGTCAGGGTTCACGGTGATTTCTGGCGTCTCCGGCGTGGCGGGTGCCACGGTATCGACCACCAGCACAAACGGGCTGGAAACGGTCGTATTCCCGGCGGTATCGGTCGCATGAACTGTCAGAGAGTGCGAGCCGTTGGTGAGCGGGGTGGTAGGGGTGAAGCTCCAGCCGCCGGTACCGTCGAGTGTGGCGGTACCGAGCAGGGTATTGCCATCATAAAGCGTAATAACCGTACCTGCCGGCGCGCTGCCCTGCAGCAACGGTTGCGTGTCATCCGTGGTGTCGCCGCTGGTGAGCGGGCCTTGAACGTCACCGACGTCATCGGTTACGGTTGTGATGGTCGCCGCCGGTGGCTGGGTGATATCGACCGTAAAGGTGAAGCCGCCTGACGGCAGGCTGATGTTACCTGCCGTGTCGGTGGTGACGGCGGTCAGGGTATGCTCACCGTTACCAATCGGTGTGCCTGGCGTAAATGTCCACGCGCCGCCGCTACCGACCAGCGCGGTGCCGATATCAACACCGTCCAGACGAATGGTGACCGTTGAGCCCGGTTCGGCAGTGCCGTTAAGTGTCGGGGTTGGATCGTTCGTGATGGCACCTGCGGTGAGCGCGCCTGTACTTCCCTGAACATCGTCCACCACTTGCGAAATTACCGGTACTTCGGGTGCGGTACCGTCGACAGTGATACTCCAGGCATTTGATGGCCCGCTTGGGTTACCGGCGGCGTCAACTGCCGTTGCGGTCAGCACGTGGCCGCCATCAGCAAGTGGCGAGGATGGCGTGATGCTCCATACGCCAGATGCCGGAACGAGTACCGTGCCGATAACCGTGCCGCCGCTGGAGAGCGTGATGGTTGTGCCAGGCTCGCCCGTTCCGTTTATGGTTGGTGTCCGGTCATTAGTGAGCCCGTTCTGGGCGACAGGGCCTGTAGTGGCAGAGGCATCGTCGTCCACTGAAACGATAACCGGCGTTTGCGCGGCGGTAATATCCGGCGCAATGGCAGGGGTTGTTGGCCCGGTATTGCCGGCGGGATCGGTGGCATCTGCGGTCAGGGTTTCACCGTTGGCTTTTGGTGGGGTCAGCGTGACGGTGAAGCTGCCGTCGTCATTGGCTTTCGCCTCGCCAACCGTGACGCCATTTTCACGGATGGTCACGGTGCTGCCTGGCTCTGCGGTACCTGTCACTTTGGTACCGTCATCTGAGACAACAACGTTGTCCGGAGCCAGTGGCGCCGTGGTATCTGGTGCATCGGCTGTAGCGGGCAGGCTGGCGTTACCGCTGCCGTCGGTTGCCACGACCGTCAGCACTTCACCGTTGGTCTGTGCAGGACTAATAACCGCCGTAAAGGTGCCATCGCTGTTGGCGGTGGTTTCACCGATGACCGCGCCGTTAGGATCTTTAATGGTGACGGTGCTGCCTGGCTCCGCCGTGCCGCTGACGCTCTGGCCGTTTTCTGCCACCTGAAGGTTGCCGGGGGCGACAGGAGGGGTTGTGTCCGTAGCCGTGACGGTCGCAGGTGTGCTCTGGTTACCTGCAGCATCAGACGCCACCACGGAGATCTGCTGGCCGTTAGTTTGCGCCGGCGTTAACGTGGCAACGAAGTTGCCGTTGCCGTCCGTTGTCGTCCGGCCAATTATGGTGCCGTCGCTGCTGGTGATGACAATGCTGCTGTTTGGCTCGGCAGTGCCGGTAATCTGCGTGCCTGCCGGATTAAGCGTGATGTCGGGCGTTTCCGGCGGCGTGGTATCGACAATGAAGTTGATTGGCTGCGACAACCCACTCTGGTTCCCGGCAGCGTCGGTGACCTGCACCGTTATTGAGTGAGCCCCCTCCGACAGCGGTTTGTCCGGTGTGATGCTCCAGGTGCCGTTGGGCTGAACTTTAACGGTCGCAATGGGCACCCCGTTATCAAAAATCGTAATTGTCCCACCGGGCTCTCCTCTCCCTGCAAGAACAGGTTTAGCGGCATCAGTGAACAGGCCAGAGGTAATTGCGCCTTTGATGGCACCCGTTTCATCGTTCAGCACGATGGCGGTTGGCGCAGTTGGTGCGGTGAGATCGATGGTAACGGTGAACACCGGGGAAGCCGGTCCGGTGTTACCGGCGGCGTCGGTTGCCCGGACGGTGAGCTGATGCGTGCTTTCGCTGAGATTGATCGAAGGGGTAAACGTCCAGGTGCCGTTGCTGGCAACGACAGCGGTGCCAATCGCGATCCCGCCATCATAAATGGTGACCGTAGATCCGGCTTCCGCGGTGCCGGTAAGCTGTGGTCGCTGATCGTTGGTGCTACCACCGTTACTGACCGAGCCGGTGACCGGATTGGTATCGTCTGACACGAGCGTGATGGCTGGCGCTGTGGGGGCGACGGTATCCACCACAAAGGTCACGGCGCCGGAGGCTGGGCTGGTGTTACCTGCCGCGTCGGTCGCGGTGGTGGTAATGGAATGGCTTCCGTTAGCGAGATTTGTACCCGGGGTAAAGGTCCAGTTTCCGCTGGCATCAACCTTGGTCGTGCCAATCGGCTGACCATTATCGTACAGGGTGATGGTACTGCCTGCTTCGCCGATGCCGCTGAAGGTGGGGCGGGCATCATCGGTACGCTGACCGTTAGTCAGCGGTCCGGTTTCTCCGCCAACGTCGTCATTCACTATTACGATATCGGGCGCATCGGGTGCGGTGGTATCCGGTGCTGTAACATGTCCGGCCTGGCTGGTATTGCCTGATGAGTCGGTTGCTGTGGCGGTAAGTTGCTCGCCATTCGTCAGCGGCGTGCCCAGAACAATGGTGAATTTGCCGTCGCTACCGGTTTTACCCGTGCCGACCAGGTTGCCGTCCGCGTCTTTCAGCGTAATCGTACTGCCGGGTTCGGCAGTACCTGTGACAGTTTTACCATCTGAGGAGAATTGAAGGTTGGAAGGCGCATTTGGCGGTGTGGTATCCGGATCGGAAGGATTGCCCGGCGTGCCGGGGTTCGTATTGTCATCATCATCGTCGCCACCCCCTCCGCCGCCGCTGCTTGCCGCGACAGCGATCCCGCCTGCGACAGCAAGACCACCGAGTACCCATGGCCAGATAGCTGCGCCACCGGTATCACCGCCTGAGGCCGCCAGTAATACGTCCGTGGAGGCGATAGATTCGTAGGTAGCAGCCCCGGTAGGATCTTCAATCCACCACAGCGCACCGTCACTCTCTTCCAGGACCAGCTGACTCACCCCCTCCGCGTCGGTGACGTAGAAATTCTTCAGGGTAATGACCTCGCCAGAGTGCAGCGTGACCACCAGATCGTTACCACTGCGGGCGAAGTGGGAGACATCGGCTCGCTCTACATGAAGCTCAACGATAGAGGAATGGCTCAGCGTAACCTGTGTGCCTTCCGTGGTAGTTTCCACGCCAGTAAGTTTCGATATAACAGAGATTTGGCTCATTTAGGTATTACTCCAGCAGAGTTGTCGTGAACGGCGTGCAAGATGCGCCATCTCTGCGGAAGGTAAAGCACGCCCCCGGCGGAGTTGCTGTTATTTACGCAGCACTCACCGTTATTTTTTTTAGAGCGAACGATGCCCGCCATAATCCAGAGTGGCAACATCAGAGCGAATCTAATTACTCATGAGAGAGAATGTCGTTTATTTGTATTTTTGTGTTGTATAAAACCCTGTAATTAATAGAGGTATTGGTTTTGACGATATAAAAATGATATAGCCAGAAAAGTCTGAATGTGCAAATTAAGCATCTGTAAACACTGTATGAAGCATTGAAGGGGGCATTAATTTATAGCTGGCTATTATAATTTTAAAAATATAACATGTTGTATTTATTGTTTTTTTATTTGTTTGTAAAATGCGGTGTTTTATCATTTGCCATGAATAAATATTTAGCAGGGGACTTTTTTTAGGATGGCGTTAAACGCTATTGTTTATGCCGGCTTAATGTGCGTTTAAGTTAGGGTAACGTTTTTGATATAACATATATTATGTTGGTAATTAATTAAAAATATATTCTTGTGCGGTGCCGGGATTCTGCTACGGAGAGAAAAATAATAACTAACAGGGAGTAAAGATAAAATATCCCGCTCAACATTTAATGGGGATACGACGTCAACATGATTCTGAGAAAAAAAGAGGGGCCCGGGAATGAATAAAATGCATCGCTCACGCGTTTACTGACGTCATTCCCATTTCACCCTGGAGCCTTTTATGAACACGACCTCTGTGCGTTTGATCCCGGTGCTGATTTTTTCCCTGTTGTCTCCTCTCGCGCTGGCGATGGGCGATAATAGTACCGAGAGTAAAACACCCGACTGTCCGTCCGGACAGGTGTATGACAGTGCAACTCAGAAATGTGTGCCCGATAAGAGCAGCAGCCTTAGCGATCAGGACAAAACCAACTATGCCTATCACCTTGCTAAAAAAGGCGAGTACCAGGCGGCGCTGAACCTTCTTGATTCGTTAAAAAATAACAACACGGCTGAAGCATGGAACTATCGCGGGTATGCCACCCGCAAACTGGGTCGTACGGATGAAGGTATCGGTTACTACCAGCGTGCGCTGGCTATCGCCCCGGATTATGCCAAAGCCCGTGAATACCTGGGCGAGGCGTGGATGGTCAAGGGACGTCCGGATCTGGCCAAAGAGCAACTGAAAGTGATTGCCGGTATTTGCGGCCAGTCCTGTGAAGAGTACCGTGACCTGCAGGCTGCCATTAACGGACATCCGGAATCCTGATTTTCTCGTGGAGGGAAAACACATCGCTACCCGTGAGGTTCGCCAACAGTTAGCCGCACACCTCTCACGTCTCTGGCGTTATGGGCTGGTGTTGTCGCGAAACAGGGATGTCGCCGAAGAGCTGGTTCAGTCCACCTGCGTCCGCGCGCTTGAAAAAAGCAGTCAGTACATGCCCGGTACGCGTATCGACAGGTGGCTGTTTGCGATATTGCACTCCATCTGGATCTCTGAGCTTCGGGCACGCCATGTTCGTCAGGGGCAGGGGTTTGTCGCCAGCGACGAGCTTCTGGCGCCGGATACCCGTGAACAGGATGAGACGCACCTGCATTACCTGAAGGTGATGCAGCGCTTCAACGTGCTTCCGGAAGCCCAGCGCAACACGGTTTTTTTGGTGTATGTCGAAGGCTTTACCTATCAGGAAGCCGCGAACACCCTGGCGGTGCCGATCGGTACCGTAATGAGCCGACTGGCGACGGCACGGGCAACGCTGGCAGCGTCTGCCGATGCCTTGCCCCCGGTTAAGGAGAAACGCTCTTGAACGCGCACCGTTTTACAGCGCCCTATAACGATGAGGCTATCGTGGCATGGATAGATGGCGAGATGTGTCATGCCGACGCGCAAAAATTTGAAGAAGAGTTGAGACGTGACGAGCGCCTCTCCGGGCGGACCGCCGAGTTAATGAAAAGCAATGCGGATTACCCCGGTGCGTTTGCCGCTATGCTGGATGATGCTCCTCTGGAGAAGATGCAGGCCCGGCTGGCGGAACTGCCCGATCCGAAGCCCGCTACCCCGGCTGGCGTGAGCCGGCGCGCACTCATTGCCGCGTCGGTCAGTTTCCTGGTGGTCGGTTCCGGCGTGGGATATGGGTTGCGACCCGCTTTCGCACCGTCTGATGAAAACGCCCATATTCGTGACCTCGAAGCGCAATACATGTCGCTTTACAGCGTAGAGACATTGCTGGATATGGACAGCGCGCCGCATGTTCTGCAGCGTGGGCTGGAACGGGCAGCGCAGGATATCGGCCTGCAACTTCAGGCGTCACAGCTTATCCTGCATGGAGCAGAGCTTAAAATGGTCCGCATGCTGCGCTATGAAACCACCTCTATCGCGCAAATAGCCTGGATAAATGCCGACTACGGCCCGATGGCGCTGTGCATCTCCCCGACAGAGCAGACAACGACAGCCGCTCAACAGGAACAGCGGCACGACATGAACCTGGTGTGGTGGCAGAAAGCGGGATATCAGTTTGTGCTGATCGGCCGCAACCCGCTCCCACAGTTGCGGGGCAGTGCAGAGCAGCTGCAAAGCCTGATTTCAGGATGACGGGATACCGTTAGCCTGAATCGCAATGGTGATGGCAATCCTGTCATCAACGACCAGCGCAAATTTATCCATGCCGTAGGCCGCGCGCGAAATGGTTGTTGTCGCATCCAGCGTAAGGACCGGCGCGTGCGGATCTTTCACGACGGCGTCCAGAATGACCGGGCGGGCAATGTCGCGTACGGTCAATGTTCCGAACACCCTGAACGTTCCTGAACCCTGAGCGACCACGCGTGAGCTGATAAATTCGATAACAGGATAACGTTCAGCTTCAAAAAACATGTCGCTTTTCAGTTGCCAGGTGAGCAGGCTGTTTGAGGCAACCAGGGTGGCCACGGGAAGGGTGACATGAATATGGTCATCGATATCCTTCTCCGGGTTAAGGGTTACGGAACCCGTGACGCCACTGAATCTGGCCCAGGAGAGGATCCCCCCGAAGGCGTGCCAGGATAACCGTATGGCGGTGTTTTCAGTATCAATGGTATAGCTCTGCGGGGCGGCCTGCGCCAGCGGACAGAGCAACACGAACAGAATAACCAGGCGTCGCAACATCTCAGGATCTCTTTAGGGGTGGCAAGGCGTTAACGCGCAACCCCGGGGATCTATTCGGCTTTTAGGCGTCAGGACGTCTTAATAATATCCACCGAGATCTCGACGGCGGTTACCGGACCCCGGTTTTCCAGCCAGTGGACCGTGTTGTGATCTTCCGGCCAGCCGACACCGGGACCGTAATCAGTCGCAATACCGTGACGATGATCGGTGATGGTTCCTTCAAGGATAAACACGGTGCCCGGTCTGTCGATATGATTATGCACCGGACCAAAGACCGCGCCGGGAGCGAGAGTGACCCTGCGCATGCGAAGCTGGCGACCGGCCATGCCCGCTATTTCCGGCCCCAGATCGATGACGGAGAGTAATTCAACGGTAACGCCCTGGGTTTCAGGTGCGGTGTGTTCGCTGTTCATGATGGAGTCCCCCTGAGACAAGTTTAGTCTGCAGGAAGCAGGGCAGGAGGGAATAAATAAGGCCGCGTCTGCGGCCTTTCGAAGGGATTACTCAGTGACTTTCTTTTCCAGTTCGCTGGCACCTTCTTTGGTTTTATTCCAGCCTTTCTCAGCACCTTCTTTGGTGGCATCCCACCCTTTCTCGGTGCCTTCTTTGGTTTTATGCCAGGCTTTCTGGGAATCTTCGCTGACCTTGCTGCCTAAGTTTTCGGTTTTACCCTCTGCAGCATGCTTCTGTTTCAGCTTCAGCTCTTCGCCTTTATTCTGCTCTTCGTGCAGTTTTTGCTTCGCGTCGTTGGCGTTTGCCTTCGCCGCAGCGACGGTATCGTCAGTTGCATGTGTGGTCGCAGCAAATACTGGGGAAGCCAGCAGAACGGCAGATAATGCGATAATTGTTTTTTTCATAATATCCTCATTTAACGTTATCGGTTATGAGCGTGATTCAGCATGGCACAGACGAAGCGGCGTGGCTTTAGGAAAAAACTGTAATGTTATTTTGGCGTTATACCGTGAAGCGTATTTAGTTACGCAGAGGAATTAATTATTATCAGGTTGAATGCCGTGTACCAGGGGCGTGCATATCCCTATTACTGGTGGCTTTTGGCCATGAGTAAAGTTAATTAACTCACTGAGCTTCGCAAAATATATTTTGACTCTTACTGCTTGTTGGGGAGAGTTCGCAGAACAGTTTCACGCTGTCGTTCCTGGAATAGCCTGAAAAAGGCCCGCCAAAGCGTCGGGAGGTGTAAATATCGCGTTTTTGTCCCTGAGGGTCGATTGTTGTCAGTGTCCAGCTACTCAGGCGATCTTGCGGTCCGACGGGTATAAAAACATGCCAGTCTCCCTGCGGTACGAAAGAAAAATACCCGTTATTATTCGTTTGTGTCGTGGCAATGTGTCGGTCGAACTCCACTAACGAAACGGTTACCCGGGGCAGCGGTTTCCCTGCGTTATTCAGTGTGCCCTCAATACGAGGGGAGGGATAATCATGGTAAACGCAGCCGCTGAGCAAAAACGTGAGAGCCACGATAGCCTGGCTTGCGATGCGGTTTGAGGACGCTGTCATGGGGGCGAATCCTTTTGCGTTCAGGTGTTTTTTGGTGGCGTGAATGCAGTATACGCGGGTGGCGTAATTTCGGAACTGTAGATTCTGTTAAGGATGTTGATTTACTGAGTTTTTCCAGACTTATGCCTGGATAAATAAAGTGTGTGAATGGACGCGTGCAGAATGTAGCCTTACGAGCTACATAATAAGAGGTCTTGTCGTTGCCTTTACAATGTTAACGTACTGACGTTGCGCTTGGCAGAAAGTCGCATCAACGAACTTTCTCTGGCGCAGGAGTGGCTGAAATCGTCATGTATTTTTTCAGGCCAGCCTCTCGTTTTACACCTTGGGGTCTGAACCAAAAGGAAGCCTTAAGCGCGGGGAGTCGACGGTGTTGACTGTCCAGAGAAAATTACCAATGAATCTGAAATTGATACTATCTACTGTAACGGATAATACTTCAAAACTCCCCATCGAATACTCGTTACCCAAACGGACGATTTCTTTAACGCCATCCTTAACATCGATAAGAGCAATTGTCAGTGACTCCTCGAAAATAATGTCATCCGTTAAAAAAAGGATATAGCGATGATCATTAACCTGAACAGCTGCTTCCAGTATTTGCCCTGGTACAATAATGTCTGTGCTATTGCCATTGATCACGACGTTAGACTGCGCCTGGGATAAATCTGTCGCTTCCTGAACCTTTACCAGAGATATTGAATTAACCTGTTTCATAATCAATTCCACACACTCCCCATCTCCCATACTCCAAGAGCACCGCTGACAAAACCACCAATAAGTACACAAACAGGTGCATCTGGCCCACACATCAATCCCGCCATTACGCAGCCTGCGGCGTTTAGCGCTATTTGCCGCCCCGATTCTGAGACCTTATTCTCAGCGGTATAAATTTCGTAAACAGAAATTGCAATCGAGGGTACGACGAGCCCTTTTCCTAAACGCGAAAGCTGCATCAATTTCTCTGGATTAAGCTGGTTGCCCTCGGACAACGACAGACACAAAAAAGCCCGCAGGGCTTGCGCCGTGCGGGCTCTCAGGACTTCATCGGATGACTCTGGTAATCACCGATGGAGAATTTTGGTGGAGCTGGCGGGAGTTGAACCCGCGTCCGAAATTTCTACATCCTCGGTACTACATGCTTAGTTTGTCTTTACATTCGCACGCCAGCTGCGAACAAACACGCCACTAACGTACTAGCCTGATTAGTTTTAACGCTTCAACCCCAGGCAGGGCTTCCACGCGATCTCTTTTGGGTTTGACCTCTCTTGAATCCCCGTCTTAAGAGCGGAAGCTAGGGAGAGAGGGCTCAGAGCAGGTTATTAAGCTGCTAAAGCGTAGTTTTCGTCGTTTGCGACTATTTTTTTGCGGCTTTTTACGAGGCAAACCGCCCCTCGGCATGCACCTTGGGTTTCGCAAATCCCGTCGAATCCAGAATCAGCCCCAATAGTGTTGAACTGAGTATACCAGATTTTAGATCCTGGATACCAGCCCGGAACGCTAACTTATTGAATAGTACAATAAGTGCGCAGAATCAACGTCCTGCGTTTTTCATAATACGTGCTTTGTCGAGCTGCCATTCGCGCTCTTTCAGATCGGTACGTTTGTCGTGCTGTTTTTTACCCTTCGCGACGCCAACTTTCACTTTGCACCAGGCATTTTTCCAGTACAGCGACAGGGCAACCACGGTGAAGCCTTCACGGTTAATGCGCCCATAAAGGGACTCCAGTTCGCGCTTGTTCAACAGCAGCTTACGGGTACGCGTTGGGTCACACACGTAGTGTGACGAGGCGACGGTCAGCGGCGTGAAGTTGGCACCGAACAGGAAGGCTTCGCCATCTTTCAGGATCACGTAGCTATCACCGATGTTGGCTTTCCCGGCGCGCAGCGATTTTACTTCCCAGCCCTGCAATGCAAGGCCAGCTTCGAATTCTTCTTCAATAAAATACTCGTGGCGAGCACGCTTGTTGAGCGCAATGGTCGCCGAGCCTGGTTTATGTGCTTTTTTCTTCGTCATAAGTATCGTAAAGCCATCGGTAATCTGATTTCAAAAAGTCACCTCATTGCGTCCTGTGAGGTCTAACGCGCTATATTAGCACGAGATGAGGCTTAGCGTTTTTTTAACAGGTGATAAATGTTATTATTTGTCGGTTGTGTGACCATGGGAAATGCTATGCCTCAGATTAGCCGTACTGCGCTTGTTCCATACAGCGCGGAACAAATGTATCAGTTAGTGAACGACGTTCAGTCTTATCCAGAATTTATTCCGGGATGTACCGGGAGCCGAGTGCTGGAGTCTGGCCCGACGCAGATGACGGCGGCGGTCGATGTCTCCAAAGCGGGGATCAGCAAGACGTTCACCACCCGCAATACGCTGACGAGCAATCAGAGTATTTTGATGCATCTGGTAGATGGTCCGTTTAAAACCCTGATGGGAGGCTGGAAGTTTACCCCCCTCAGCGCTGATGCCTGTCGCATCGAGTTCCAGCTGGACTTTGAGTTTACCAATAAACTGATTGAGCTGGCGTTTGGCCGCATCTTTAAAGAGCTGGCCTCGAATATGGTTCAGGCGTTCACGACCCGCGCCAAAGAGGTTTACAGTGTCGCATAAGATAGCTGTCGAGGTGGTGTATGCGCTGCCGGAGAAGCAATATCTGCAGCGTGTGATGCTGGAAGAAGGTGCGACCGTTGAGGCGGCTATTCGCGCTTCTGGCATCCTTGAGCTTCGTCGTGACATCGACCTGGCGAAAAATAAAGTCGGCATTTACAGCCGTCCGGTCAAACTGGCTGATGTGGTGAATGAGGGTGACAGGGTCGAAATTTATCGCCCGCTGATTGCCGACCCGAAAGAGCTGCGTCGCCAGCGTGCGGAGAAATCGGGTAAGTAGTTTGCTCTTCACCTTAAGCCTGATCTCAAAGGGGCGAGGGGGATGAAGGAATACAAAAAAGGTGCTCATTGAGCACCTTTTTGTATCTCTGACACCTGATTATTTGGTCAGGGCAGGCTTGTTGTCGATGTTGGTCAACACACCGGCGCTGCTGAAGGTCAGCGTCAGGGTCTGCTGGGACGCGTCTTCATGGCCCGGCTGCTGACGGAATACATAGAACCAGGTGTTTGTGCCGAACGGATCGGACATCATTGGGGTTCCAAGTGCATAAGCGACCTGCTGTTGTGTCATCCCCACACGGATTTTGGACACATCGTTAGGGGTAAGGTAGTTCCCCTGGTTGATGTCAGGACGGTAAACCACTTTCTCCAGAGTGGAACAGCCTGCGGTCAACATCAGAAGAACCGCTGCGGCAGCGGTCAGCATTTTACAACGCATAGTGATTTGATTCCTTTTCGGGCCCGAGCAGAACGCGGCTCATATGTTATATGCCGATGATAATAGACCTTGCCCCACTTTGAAACCGGTCTGGCGGCGTTTTTGTTGTTCTCTATGACCCTGAGATCCCGAAAAAGTTTATGCCGCCAGCAGTTCTTTCGCGTTCGCGAGCGTATTTCGCGTGACTTCACTGCCGCCCAGCAGGCGTGCCAGCTCCTGCAGACGTGCGCGTTTATCCAGTGGCTTCATGTGCGTTTCCGTCATTTCACCGTCAGTTTCTTTGCTGACGATAAAGTGATGATGACCACACCCGGCCACCTGCGGCAGGTGGGTAACACACATGACCTGCGTTGATTCACCCAACTGGCGCAACAGTTTGCCGACGACCGCCGCCGTAGGGCCGCTGATCCCCACGTCCACTTCATCGAAAATCAGCGCCGGGGTTTCCATTTTACGTGCGGTAATTACCTGAATCGCCAGCGCGATACGCGACAGTTCACCGCCGGAAGCCACTTTAGAGATGGGCTGCAACGGCTGCCCCGGGTTGGTAGTGACGCGGAATTCGATACGGTCCGCACCTTCCGCCGTCAGATGGTTCTCTTCGAAACGGACATCGATGGTGAATACGCCGTGCGGCATCGCCAGCGTGTGCATGCTGTCGGTGATGTACTGACTCAGTTCCTGGGCGTAATGTTGACGGATCTCATGCAGCTGTTTCGCCGTCGTCAGCGCCTGTTCATGGTGCAGGTTCACCGCCAGTGACAGGGTTTCCAGCGAGTCAGCCTGATCGTCAAGCTGCTGTTGTTCATCAAGCAGGGACTGATAATAGCCAGGCAGCTCTTCTGGCGTAACGTGGTGCTTACGCGCCAGCGAGATCTGACGGGAGATGCGTTGCTCCAGCTCAAACAGACGGTTCGGGTCGAGATCCAGACGTTCACAGTAGTGGCGCAGTTCGTCACTGGCTTCTGAAATCTGAATCGCGGCCTCTTCCAGCATATCCAGTACGCCAGAGAGTTTGCTGTCCATGCCGGCCAGCTCGGTGATGAGCTGACGAACATTATACAGCTGGCTCTGCAGGTTCACGTCTTCACCGTCAGCCAGCATGTTAAGGGCATTCTGGCTGGTTGAGAGCAGGTGACCGCTGTTAGCCAGGCGCTTGTACTCTTCGTCGATAAGCTCAAATTCACCCGCCTGCGGGCTAAATTCGTTGAGTTCTTTAAGCTGGTATTCCAGAAGCTCAGCACGGGCGGCACGCTCCTGGCTTTGCTGCTGGTGCTGGGCAAGCTCACGGCAGCTTTGATGCCACTGGCGATAGTGCTCCGCCATGCGCTGAGTAAGTGCGTACTCACCAGCATAGCCATCAAGCAGCGCTTTCTGCTGCTCCGGTTTAATGAGTTGCTGGTGCGCGTGCTGGCCGTGGATCTGAATGAGTAACTGGCCGAGCTCGCGAAGCTGGGAAAGCGGGACTGCAGTGCCGTTGATAAAGCCGCGGGAACGACCATCGCTGCTGATAACGCGACGAAGTAAACACTCACGTCCGTCTTCCAGCTGGTTCTCTTCGAGCCAGCGCAGGGCGGCAGGGGTATCTTTCAGGGAGAAGCGAGCGCAGAGATCGGCACGGTTTGCGCCCCTGCGCACCATGTCACCTTCTGCACGGCCGCCGAGGCACAAGCCGAGGGCATCTATGGCAATGGATTTACCCGCACCGGTTTCCCCGGTGATCGCCGTCATGCCGCTGTGGAAATCGATCTCAAGCTCACGAACTATGGCAAAGTTGCTGATGGTCAGTTGTGCCAGCATAATTGTTTTCCTGTATGAAAAACCATGACTGTGTTTTCATACAGTATAAACTGGTTTTATATACAGTAAAGTACTGGATGCAAAATCAGAACAATTTTTTTGACCAGCCAAGCTTCGAGCTTAATGTATTGAAATAGCTGTAATCTTTCGGGTGAATAAGATTCAGGTGGTAATCACACCGACGAATGAGAACATCTTCACCTTCCTGAATAGGCAGCGCAATCTGGCTGTCGCAGCTGATCTCCAGATCGTTACGGCGGTGCGAGAAACGCAGACGAATGGTGCTGCTGCTGTTGATCACTAGCGGACGCGCCGAGAGCGTGTGCGGGAACATCGGTACCAGGGTGATGGCATCCAGTGAAGGGGTGAGGATCGGACCACCCGCAGAGAGCGAGTAGGCAGTCGACCCTGTCGGCGTGGAGATAATCAGCCCGTCAGAACGCTGCGAGAAGGCGAAGATTTCGTCGATATAGACTTCGAACTCAATCATGTGCGCCACTTTGCCGGGATGGAGCACCACTTCATTAATCGCGGTGCTGATGCGCTTCTGGCAGTCCTGCTGACACACCTGCGCTTCCAACAAAAAGCGTTTTTCGCTGATATAATGACCTTCCAGCACGTCGGCCAGCTGCTGCTGGGCGTTGTCCGGATCGAGGTCGGTCAGAAAGCCGAGATTGCCGCGGTTGATACCGATGACCTTGATGTCATAACGCGCGAGCGTTCGGGCCGCGCCGAGCATATTGCCGTCGCCACCGACCACTACGGCGAGATCTGCCTGCTGGCCAATTTCCGCCAGCGTGCCGGTTTTGACGCTCTTCAGCTGCAGCTCCTGAGCAATCTGCTGCTCGACCATCACTTCATAGCCTTTGCTACACAGCCAGCGATACAACATTTCATGTGTCGTCAATGCGGTAGGGTGACGCGGATGCCCGACGATCCCAATACACCTGAAATGATTATTCATTTTCTGGAGGTCCTTGTGCCTGATGAATGATGACAATCTGTCTTGTTCCCTTGAATCCCGGAAACTGATCCCCATAATAAGCGAAGTTAGCGATATGAATGCAGAAAAACGCGGAGAAATTCATGAGTAGTAAAGAACAGAAAACGCCTGAGGGGCAAGCCCCTGAAGAAATTATCACGGAACAGCACGATGATGTTGAGGCTGTAGAGCCGGACGCATCTGCTGAGCAGGTGGACCCGCGCGATGAAAAAATTGCGAATCTGGAAGCTCAGCTGGTAGAAGCACAGAATCGCGAACGCGACAGTGTTCTGCGCATCAAGGCGGAAATGGAAAACCTGCGCCGTCGTACCGAGCAGGACGTTGAGAAGGCGCATAAATTTGCGCTGGAGAAATTCATCAACGAACTGCTGCCGGTGATTGATAGCCTGGATCGCGCACTGGAAGTGGCTGATAAAGCAAACCCGGACAACACCGCGATGATCGAAGGTATCGAACTGACGCTGAAATCCATGCTGGATGTGGTACGTAAGTTTGGCGTGGAAGTGGTTGGCGATACCAACGTTCCGCTGGATCCAAACGTACACCAGGCGATTGCGATGGTGGAATCAGAAGACGTTGAAGCCGGTAAAGTGCTTGGCGTGATGCAGAAAGGTTATACCCTGAACGGTCGTACCATTCGTGCTGCAATGGTTACCGTGGCGAAAGCGAAAGCGTAATTTGCCATCTGTAGTGCCGGGTGGCGGCTTGCGCCGTACCCGGCCTACTCTCTACTCTGCAATACTTTCCCGAATCGGTTTTACCGGCAGGACTTTCACCTGCTTAATCATATTGTCCTGCACGTCCAGGATATCAATATCGTATTGCTCAATGCGCACCCGCGTGCCCGCCGCCGGGATCTCTTCCAGTGCTTCCAGAATCATCCCGTTTATGGTGCGTGCTTCATCTTCCGGTAAATGCCAGTTAAAGGCTTTATTGAGCTCGCGAATGTTCGCGCTACCGTCGATCAGCACCGAGCCGTCGTTTTGCGGGGTGACTTCTTCCGCAAGGGAAGGGGACATTGAGGTGGTAAAGTCGCCAACAATCTCTTCCAGAATATCTTCAACCGTCACCAGCCCCTGAATATCCCCGTACTCATTGACCACCAGGCCGACCTTCTTCTTATTACGCTGGAACTTCACCAGCTGGGTGCTGAGCGGCGTTCCTTCCGGCACGTAATAAATTTCGTCGGCGGCGCGGAGCATCACCTCTTTGGTGAACTCTTTTTTCTCGGTCATCAGACGATAAGCTTCGCGCACGCGCAGCATGCTGATGGCATCGTCCAGAGAGTCGCGGTACAGCACGATACGGCCGTGCGGGGAGTGGGTCAGCTGGCGGACGATGGCTTTCCAGTCGTCATTGATATCAATGCCGACGATCTCGTTACGCGGCACCATGATGTCGTTAACGCTGACTTTTTCCAGATCCAGTACCGACAGCAGCATGTCCTGATTACGCCGGGAGATCTGCGAGCGCGATTCATGCACGATGGTGCGCAGCTCTTCTTTGCTGAGCGCGCTGCTGATGGTGACGTCTGCTTTGATACCGATCATCCGCATCAGAACACGCGTCACCATGTTCAGTAACCAGACCAGCGGCATCATCAGGATCAGCAGCGGTGCCAGCAGGAAGCTGCTGGGGTAGGCCACTTTTTCCGGGTAGAGCGCGGCGATGGTTTTAGGCAACACTTCTGCAAACACCAGCACCACAAACGTCAGCACACCGGTGGCAATGGCGACGCCGGCGTTGCCGTACAGGCGCATCCCAACGATAGTACCGAGCGCAGAGGCAAGAATGTTGACGAGGTTGTTACCGATAAGCACCAGACTGATCAGACGATCCGGTTGACGCAGCAGTTTTTCGACGCGACGGGCGGCACGGTTACCCTGTTTAGCACGATGACGTAACCGGTAGCGGTTTAAGGTCATCATGCCGGTTTCCGAGCCGGAGAAATAGGCGGAGATGACCACCATGACGATCAGCGTAATGATCAGCGTGGTGGTAGAGATGTGTTCCAGGGGGAACTCCTTTGTTACTTAGCCAGCAAATTGCTGTATGAAGCGGCTGCCAAAATAGGCAAGGGTGAGAATGCCCGCGCCCGCGACGTTGAACCAGACCACGCGACGACCGCGCCAGCCTTCATGATAATGGCCCCATAACAGGACAATATAGACAAACCACGCGATGATGGAGAGGACCGCTTTATCGATATTCTCTACGCTGAACAGGTTCTTCATATAAAACAAGCCTGTGCACAGCGTTAACGTCAGCAGCACGACACCGACCTGCGTGATGTGGAACATCTTACGCTCAATCACCATCAGCGGCGGCATCTCATGGTTAAAGGCCAGCTTTTTGTTTTTCAGCTGGTAGTCAATCCAGGCGAGCTGCATGGCATAGAGCGCGGCGATAATGAGCGTTGCATAAGCGAAGAGTGACAGGCCGATATGCACCAGCATTCCCGGCGTCGCTTCCAGATGCGTAATAAACTCATTGGGCATAAACGTGGCCAGGGCCAGGTTGATCAGCGCGAAGGCATACACAATCGGCAGTAGCAGCCAGCCACGGTTTTTAGAGGCGACAATGGTCATCACCGTACAGATCATCAGGCTGACCAGCGAGCCGACGTTGAGCACGCTCAGGTTCTGTACGCTGCCATCGCCGGGGATAATGCGCGATTCCAGCGCGAACGCATGGCTTATCAGTGCGATCACCGCCGAAAGAATAGCCATGCGTCGCCAGCCGCTGTTTTTTTGCAGCAGTCCAGGAATGATCAGCGCGAGGCTGACAGAGTAGGCAACAAGGGCGATCAGTGCGAAAACAGGCATATAGGCATCGACAGTTGTCTTAATAAGAAAGAGAAGCAGTATAACGTTACGTGACGCCTGCTCCAACCGTTGCATAACAACAAAGCCGCCTTCATGTTATACTCCGGCAAAATTCTGTGTATGTGTCGCTGCCAGCGACCCAACGTTTCTACTCAGGCGAGAGACAATGTTTGATAATTTAACCGATCGTTTGTCGCGCACGCTGCGCAACATCAGCGGCCGCGGACGCCTTACCGAAGACAACATCAAGGAAACGCTGCGCGAAGTGCGCATGGCGCTGCTGGAAGCAGACGTCGCGTTGCCGGTTGTTCGTGATTTTATCAACCGCGTTAAAGAGAAGGCGGTTGGTCATGAAGTTAACAAGAGCCTGACCCCAGGTCAGGAGTTCGTCAAAATCGTCCGTAACGAACTGGTTTCGGCGATGGGCGAAGAGAACCAGGTGCTTAACCTGGCGGCACAGCCACCGGCCGTCGTGCTGATGGCAGGCCTGCAGGGTGCGGGTAAAACCACCAGTGTGGGTAAGCTGGGTAAATTCCTGCGTGAAAAGCACAAGAAAAAAGTGCTGGTCGTTTCTGCGGACGTCTATCGCCCGGCGGCGATTAAACAGCTGGAAACCCTGGCGCAGCAGGTCAGCGTGGATTTCTTCCCGTCTGACGTTGCCCAGAAGCCTGTCGACATCGTTAACGCGGCGCTGAAAGAGGCGAAGCTGAAATTCTACGACGTGCTGCTGGTGGATACCGCCGGTCGTCTGCACGTTGACGAAGCGATGATGGATGAGATCAAACAGGTGCATGCCGCTATCAATCCGGTAGAGACCCTGTTTGTTGTTGACGCCATGACCGGTCAGGATGCGGCGAACACCGCGAAAGCGTTTAACGAAGCGCTGCCGTTAACCGGCGTAGTGCTGACCAAAGTGGACGGTGACGCCCGCGGCGGTGCGGCGCTTTCGATTCGTCATATCACCGGCAAGCCGATTAAATTCCTCGGTGTGGGTGAGAAAACCGAAGCGCTGGAGCCATTCCACCCGGACCGTATCGCCTCCCGTATCCTCGGCATGGGTGACGTGCTGTCGCTTATCGAAGATATCGAGAGCAAGGTTGACCGCGCCCAGGCTGAGAAGCTGGCCAGCAAGCTGAAAAAAGGCGACGGCTTTGACCTGACCGATTTCCTTGAGCAGCTGCGTCAGATGAAAAACATGGGCGGCATGGCAAGCCTGATGGGCAAACTGCCGGGCATGGGCCAGATCCCTGACAACGTAAAAGCGCAGATGGATGATAAGGTGCTGGTGCGTATGGAGGCGATCATCAACTCGATGACCCTCAAGGAACGTGCTAACCCGGACATCATCAAAGGGTCCCGCAAACGCCGTATCGCAGCCGGTTGCGGCATGCAGGTGCAGGACGTAAACCGCCTTCTGAAACAGTTCGACGACATGCAGCGCATGATGAAGAAAATGAAGAAAGGCGGCATGGCGAAGATGATGCGTGGCATGAAGGGCATGATGCCGCCAGGATTCCCTGGCCGTTAATCGCCTGGCTGTTGGCTATTTTGATGCCGGGGTGTGCCCGAAAAGCGCACCCTGGCCGTGTTTTGCAGCAGAGTTTTAACTGCTGATTGCATTTTCCCCAGAAATCAGTAAAATTTTCGGGCTTTTAATATGACACCCGGGCTCCGTTCCTCGATGGGGCCCGGTTGTTTTATTCACACAAGAGGATGTTATGGTAACTATTCGTTTAGCACGTCACGGCGCTAAAAAGCGTCCGTTCTACCAGGTTGTTGTTACTGACAGCCGTAATGCACGCAACGGTCGCTTCATTGAGCGCGTTGGTTTCTTCAACCCGATCGCTTCTGGTTCTGAAGAAGAAACCCGTCTGGATCTGGATCGTATCGCTCACTGGGTTGGCCAGGGCGCTACTGTTTCCGATCGCGTTGCTACGCTGATCAAAGCAGCAAACAAAGCAGCTTAATCTGTCACGGTGGTCATGATGAGCAATAAAGCACCTGTTGAACCGATTGTATTGGGCAAAATGGGTTCTTGCTACGGTATTCGTGGTTGGCTCAGAGTGTTTTCCTCCACTGAAGACGCTGATAGCATTTTTAATTACCAGCCCTGGTTTATCCAGAAAGCCGGTAAGTGGGAAGAAGTCGAGCTGGAAAGCTGGCGTCACCACAATCAGGACATCATCATCAAGCTGAAAGGCATTGACGATCGTGATGCCGCGAATGCACTGACTAATTGTGAAATTATCGTGGATTCGTCGCAGTTGCCGCAGCTGGAAGAGGGCGACTACTACTGGAAAGACCTTATGGGTTGCCAGGTGGTCACCACTGAAGGTTATAGCCTGGGGAAAGTCATCGACATGATGGAAACCGGGTCAAATGACGTTCTCGTCATTAGGGCAAACCTGAAAGATGCATTTGGCATCAAGGAGCGGTTGGTTCCGTTCCTCGATGGACAGGTTATCAAGAAAGTCGATCTCGCTACTCAAACGATTGAAGTAGATTGGGATCCTGGTTTTTAAATTCTCCGGATAAACGGTAAAAGACGGCGCTATGTGGATTGGCATAATTAGCCTGTTTCCTGAAATGTTCCGCGCGATTACCGATTACGGGGTAACTGGCCGGGCAGTAAAGAATGGCCTGCTGAACATCCAGAGCTGGAGTCCTCGTGACTTTACGCATGACCGGCACCGTACCGTGGACGATCGTCCTTACGGCGGCGGACCGGGGATGTTAATGATGGTGCAACCCTTACGGGACGCCATTCATACAGCAAAAGCCGCGGCAGGTGAAGGCGCGAAGGTGATTTATCTGTCACCTCAGGGACGCAAGCTTGATCAAGCGGGCGTCAGCGAACTGGCGACGAATCAAAAATTGATTCTGGTCTGTGGTCGCTACGAAGGGATAGATGAGCGCGTAATTCAAACCGAGATTGACGAAGAATGGTCTATCGGCGATTACGTACTCAGCGGTGGTGAGTTACCAGCGATGACGCTGATTGACTCCGTTGCCCGGTTCATTCCGGGTGTACTGGGCCATGAAGCTTCGGCAACGGAAGATTCCTTTGCTGATGGGTTGCTGGACTGTCCACACTATACTCGTCCTGAAGTGTTAGAAGGGATGGAAGTACCGGCAGTGTTACTGTCAGGAAACCATGCTGAGATACGTCGCTGGCGTTTGAAGCAGTCGCTGGGCCGAACCTGGCTTAGAAGACCTGAACTTCTGGAAAACCTGGCTCTGACTGAAGAGCAAGCAAAGTTGCTGGCCGAGTTCAAAAAAGAACACGCGCAACAGCAGCATGAACATGATGGGAATGCGTAATACGCTCCCGAATATCAGTTTACCCAGGATAAGAGATTAAATTATGAGCAACATTATTAAGCAACTTGAACAAGAGCAGATGAAGCAGGACGTACCTTCCTTCCGTCCAGGTGACACCGTGGAAGTGAAAGTATGGGTTGTTGAAGGTTCCAAAAAACGTCTGCAGGCATTCGAGGGCGTGGTTATCGCTATTCGTAACCGCGGTCTGCACTCTGCATTCACTGTTCGTAAAATTTCCAACGGCGAAGGCGTTGAGCGTGTCTTCCAGACTCACTCTCCGGTAGTTGACAGCATTGCTGTTAAACGTCGTGGTGCTGTACGTAAAGCTAAACTGTACTACCTGCGTGAGCGTACTGGTAAGTCTGCTCGTATTAAAGAGCGTCTGAACTAAGATTCGCTTAAGCGACATCCTGTTAAAAAGGGCTGGCCGAAAGGCTGGCCCTTTTTTATTCCATCGCACCTCTCGCATTAACCCTTTCGTCATAAATCATTTACAATGCTGGCCTCTTAACGGGAGGGAAAGTGGATAACGTACTGCATCGGCATAACTGGAAACGCGCAGCGGCTTTGACCGCGCTGTTTGCGATCCTGCTGATCGTGGTTGCGCCGCTTATCTCCATCTCGCTGCAAAAAGATCCCATGAGCGCCATGCCGGGAATGCATCATGACATGAGCATGATGTCGATGGATGAACACCATGGCGATATGCCGCACTCGATGCCCGTAGACCATGCGGAAGCGTGTGGCTACTGTGTACTGTTAGCGCATGTGCCGGGCGTGATGCTGGCGCTGATTGTACTGCTCAGTGTGGTACTACAAAGGAGCCGCGTTACACCGCCGCAACCGCCGGTCAGCCACTGGCACTTTTTCCCCTGGCTCTTTCCTGATACCCGCGCGCCGCCGCGGCAGTCTGCTTTTTCCCTTTAAAAAAATCGATGACTTTTTGCCTTAAAAAGGAAAAGTATGACTACCTGCACTCCGCGCGCGGCATGGGGAAACCTGCTGCGTCGACTCCATTTCTATGTCGGGCTGTTTGTTGGCCCGTTTATCTTCTTCGCCGCGCTGACCGGTACGCTGTATGTGGCGACGCCGCAGCTGGAAAACACGCTCTACCGGCACGCGTTGCACACGGATTCGGTGGGAGAGGCACGGCCTCTGGCCGAGCAGATTACCGTGGCGGAAAAAGCCGTGGGTTCAGATCTGCGCCTGCATGCCGTTCGTCCGGGGCTGGTTGACGGTGATACTACCCGCGTGATGTTCGCTGACCCGGCGCTTGGCCCGTCGGAGAACCGCGCTATCTTTGTGGATCCCGTAAGCCTTGAGGTGCGGGGCGATATGACGGTGTACGGCACGAGTGGCATTCTGCCGTTGCGCCAGACCATCGATTATCTGCACACCTCGTTGATGCTTGGCGATGTCGGGCGTCTCTATAGCGAGCTGGCCGCCTCCTGGATGTGGGTTGCCGCGCTGGGTGGAATCGCCCTGTGGTTTTACACCCGACCAAAACGTCGGATGAACAACCGTTTCCAGAACCGCCGTCGTGTGCATGTGGCACTGGGCTGGGTGTTGCTGGGGGGAATGTTATTGTTCTCAGCGACAGGCCTGACGTGGTCTCAGTGGGCGGGCGGTAACGTGGATACACTGCGTGCCCGGATGAACTGGCTTACGCCGCAGGTCAATACTACGCTCTCCGGTGCGCCTGCCATCATGGACGAGCACGCTGAGCACCGGGGGCATAATAGCGGGATGATGATGCCCGCGATGGTGATGGATCCGACGCTTTTTGATGACGTCCTGCATGCCGCCCGCACGGCGGGTATAGATGCCAGCAAGCTCGAAATCCGCCCGGCGAAAACGGCTGAACAGGCCTGGACCCTGACGGAAATCGATCGCAGCTGGCCGACTCAGGTCGACGCGGTGTCGGTCGATCCGCACTCCCTGCACATTCTGGACAGAACCCGGTTTGAAGATTTCCCGTTAATGGCAAAACTGACCCGCTGGGGCGTGGATTTCCATATGGGGATCTTGTTTGGGTTAGCCAATCAGCTGTTGCTGATCGCGTTCGGTATTGCCCTGTGCGTGCTGATCGTCTGGGGATACCGGATGTGGTGGATGCGTCGTCCGGCGCAATCGGTCGTGAACCCGGTTCAGACGCTCTGTCAGAGCTGGCTGGCGCTATCGGGATGGGGAAGAGCCGTCACGGCGATAGTGAGTGTCCTGCTGGGGCTGGCGATGCCGGTGATGGGTGTGAGTCTGGCCCTGTTTGTGCTGGTCGACTGGCTGCGCTGGCGAGCGGCAACAGGCGTGTCGCTCGCAGAATCATCGGTTAAATAACCTTATGGCGTGCTGATAACCACCGCAACCCGGCGGTTTTCAGCGCGCCCTTTTGCAGTACTGTTGCTCGCAACAGGGTATTTTTTGCCTAACCCCTGCGTGGTGAGGTTGCTGCGCGGGATATTGGCTCCCTTCGCCCAGGCGTCGGCTACCGCATTTGCACGTTTCAATGACAGCGCTTCGTTGTAGCGATCTTCGCCGTAGTTGTCCGTGTGACCGTCCATACGCGCATGGTTCAGGCCGGTTGCCGCGAGGCGAGAGGCCATGGTCTTGATCTGCGTTTCACTTTCCGCACGCAGCCTGGCGTCATTTTTATCAAACAGGATGGTATCTGACAGGCCAAGAGACCAGTCGCCGTTCAGTTCGTTAAAACCGTAAGACTTCATCGCCGCAATCTGCTCAGGAGTGAACTTGCCTTGCGGCGGTGACTGGCAACCTGCCAGCACGACTGAGGCTAATAACAACGGCGCGAAGTATCGCTTTAACATATCGTTTCCCTTCTAATTTATCGTTTTTGTACGCTGGTTTTTAACCAGGTACATATTGCGGTCGGCTTTCTCCAGTAATGCTTCCACAGAACCATTTTCCCACGCCAGAGCAAAGCCAATACTGAATGACATTGATGCTTTTTGCCCGTTATGCAATTCGAACGGGCGGATAAACTGCTGCGATAAGGCAGCACAAAGATATTGAACCTCAGGCTCTGAATGGACGCCGTACAGCACCATGGCAAACTCGTCGCCGCCAAGGCGGTATGACTGATGGCGCTTATCACCGAACTCGACCATTCTTCTGGCGACTTCAATCAGCACACAGTCTCCTGCCGCGTGTCCCCAGGTGTCATTAATAAACTTAAAATTATCACCGTCGAGGAAGAGCAGGGCCGAGTTTGTTTTTGCTGAGGGGTCATTCATTAATGCCGCGATGCTGTTACGAAACGCCGCACGGTTGGCAAGACCCGTCAGCGGGTCGTGCATGGCGGTGCGTAATAGCTGGGCGTTTTTCGCCTGCAGTTTAAGCTGCCACTCCTCCATTTCATCCAGAAGGCTGTTGAAGTCCTCGCCAAACTGGTGAAATTCTTCAATGCGCCCGTCTTTCACCCGTCGGGAGAAGTTACGGTTAGTGCGTACGTCATGAACGACGTCAGTAATGTTTTGCAGCGCTGTAACCATGCCGTGATGCAAGGATTGCGTAATGGTCAGTGCGACCACCGTCGCAAACAAAATACAGCCGGTGAGAACGGCAAACGACATCCAGATGAAGTGGCTTATCAGGCTGTCACGCGCGGTAAGGCGTATTTCGCCAATCGTTGAGCCGTTATGGAATACAGGCTGGGAAATCGGCTCGGGGAAAAGCCAGCGGCTGACCAGTGCACCCAGGGTGTCGTTGTTATCCGCCGGGTTCCACGACCAGTACGCAAAGCGTTTTTTGTGCACGTTGAGGACTTCAGCCACGGCAAACTGGCCCTGTTTGCCAAGGGCGGCAAGCGTTTCATTGGCTGCCACTGAATCGTTGAACACCAGGGAGGCTTCAAGGCTGTGGCTCATGGTGGCGCCGGTTAATTCGAGATTCTTTTGTGCGTATTGCTTTAATGTCACGACGGAGGCAAAACAGAGGAGCAGCCATATTAATGTCATCGTGATGATGACGCTTATCATGCTGATTCGTCTGAGTGTTCTTTTAAACGTCGGACGTGGCGCTGAAGTGAAATCTTTATCCATGCTGCTTATTCCGTGCGAGCATTAATACATCCGGATTGACTCTCACGCCACTGCGAGTCAGCGCATCCAGATTGACGGAAAACCGGACATGGTTGCGATCAATTATCAGGCAAAAGGCGCTGCCAATAATACATTCCGGATTTTGCTCTGAGATTAATAGCAATGCTCTGCCCTGATACTGACTTATTAATTCACGTTGTTTTACGGGGGATTCCGCCCCGAAATAAATAGCATCACACGTCGCGGACAGGGCTTCCTGATCGTTACGCACAATAACGGGGGTATAAGGTAATTCGCTTTGCCCGTCCTTGCTGGTGAGTGCATGCGTGTAGTGAGAAGAAGCATAAACACAGAGTTTTGGCTGGCCGGAAAGTGACGGCCATCGGGTGTAGCTCACAATACCTGAAACGATCGAACGTACCGATTTATCGGTTTCGGTGAACGTGCCTGCCGCCGCTGCGCCCACCATAAGGAACAGCATTAGCACCAGAGTGAGTCGGAAAAAAGAGATCAAGGATAAATTTCTCACCAGAATCCGCCACTTCGCTCCGGAAATAGATGTCCTTAAGAGTTGTGGGCAGAATACCATTGTTTACCAAAGCCGTCATTATGTCAGAATTTTCCCTGCCTCGACCTAAGCTAAATCCTACACTTTGTTATATTCCGGTGAATAAAAAGAGGCTTAATTAAGTCTGCTGGAGCGCATGCTTTCATCCATGCCTTTTTGCCATGACTCGTGCAGTTTTGCTGCATTTTCAGCAGTATCGCAGCTGGCAGGAAAAGATTTGCCCGCTAATCCCCAGGCGTGGAGAAAACCTTCTTCACACACTTTCTTCTGTCCGTCTGCATATCCCCGGAGATATTCACTACGATCAACATGCGGATCATTAAAATTATCGGCCAGCGTCTGGTTATCTTTAACCGGCAGACCATTCATGGCGTCTTCTTTACCTGCATCAAACCAGCTGGGGCTGGTCCAGTCCGGGTGGAAGGTATAAGGATTGATTTGGCAACCCGATAAAATGAGCGACAACAGCACCAGAGCAATTGAACGCATAGCCATTCTCCTTTTTTCTTCAGCATAGCCTGGTAACGGAAAGAAGGGGTGTAATTTAAAGTTTACGGATATGGCGGCTGATTTTTGCAATAAATTGGCATTCGTAAAGAAAGGTGTACGTATTTTGGATTGAAATCTTTACTTGTTATGATATCGTTGTTTCACCTCTTCGAGGAAAACAACTATCGCAAACGAGCTCTACAGGATCGCAATCATGCAAAAAGACGCGCTGAACAACGTACATATCACTGACGAACAGATTTTGATTACTCCGGATCAACTGAAAGCGGAATTCCCGCTTAGCGTCGCGCAGGAGGCTCAAATTGAGCACTCGCGTCAGACCATTTCAGACATTATCGCTGGCCGCGATCCGCGCCTGCTGGTGGTATGTGGTCCTTGTTCTATTCACGATCCTGAAGCCGCCATTGAGTACGCTCGTCGATTTAAAACATTAGCGGAGGAGGTCAGCGATAGCCTCTATCTGGTAATGCGCGTCTATTTTGAGAAGCCACGTACCACCGTTGGCTGGAAAGGGTTGATTAACGATCCGCACATGGATGGCTCGTTTGATGTGGAAGCAGGGCTGAAAATTGCGCGTCGCCTGCTGGTGGAGCTGGTCAGCATGGGGCTGCCGCTGGCCACTGAAGCGCTGGATCCGAACAGCCCGCAGTACCTGGGCGACCTGTTTAGCTGGTCTGCCATTGGGGCACGCACCACAGAATCACAAACCCACCGCGAGATGGCGTCTGGTCTGTCGATGCCGGTTGGTTTTAAAAACGGTACCGATGGCAGCCTGGCCACCGCAATTAACGCCATGCGTGCCGCGGCAATGCCGCACCGTTTTGTTGGCATTAACCAGGCGGGGCAGGTTTGCCTTCTGCAAACGCAGGGTAACCCGGATGGTCACGTGATCCTGCGCGGTGGTAAAGCACCGAACTACAGCCCGGCAGATGTGGCACAGTGTGAAAAAGAGATGGAGCAGGCGGGACTGCGCCCGGCACTGATGGTAGATTGCAGTCATGGTAATTCGAATAAAGATTACCGTCGTCAGCCTGCGGTTGCGGAATCTGTGGTGGCACAGATAAAAGACGGCAACCGTTCTATTATCGGTCTGATGATTGAGAGCAATATTCATGAAGGCAATCAGTCATCTGAACAACCGCGCAGCGCAATGAAGCACGGCGTATCCGTCACGGATGCCTGCATCAGCTGGGAAACCACCGACGCGCTGCTGCGTGAGATCCATAAAGATGTAAGCGGCCAGCTGGCGACGCGTCTGGCTTAAGAGGGTAGTTATGGTTGCTGAATTGACCGCGTTACGCGATCAAATTGATGAAGTGGATAAGGCGTTGCTGGACCTGCTGGCGCGCCGTATGGCTCTGGTTGCCGAAGTGGGTGAGGTAAAAAGCAAATACGGCCTGCCGATTTACGTCCCGGAGCGTGAGGCATCCATGCTGGCCTCGCGGCGCAAAGAGGCCCAGGCGCTGGGCGTCTCGCCGGATCTGATTGAAGATGTCTTGCGTCGCGTAATGCGGGAATCCTATTCCAGCGAAAACGATAAGGGCTTCAAAACCCTCTGTCCGTCCCTGCGCCCGGTGGTTATTGTGGGTGGTGCGGGCCAGATGGGGCGTCTGTTTGAAAAAATGCTGACGCTTTCTGGTTATCAGGTTCGCATTCTGGAAAAAGAGGACTGGGAACACGCGCCAGCGCTGATGGCCGATGCGGGGATGGTTATCGTCAGCGTGCCTATCCACGTGACGGAGCAGATCATCGGCAAGCTTCCACCGTTGCCGAAAGATTGCATCCTGGTTGACCTTGCATCGGTCAAAAATGGCCCCCTGCAGGCGATGCTGGCGGCGCATACTGGCCCGGTGCTTGGCCTGCACCCGATGTTTGGTCCGGACAGTGGCAGCCTGGCGAAGCAGGTTGTGGTGTACTGCGATGGTCGTCAGCCGGAGGCCTATCAGTGGTTCCTGGAACAGATTCAGGTATGGGGTGCCAGGTTGCACCGGATCAGCGCGGTAGAGCACGATCAGAACATGGCGTTCATTCAGGCGCTGCGCCACTTTGCGACCTTTGCCTACGGTTTGCATCTGGCGGAAGAGAATGTGCAGCTTGAACAGCTGCTGGCGCTCTCTTCACCGATCTATCGCCTGGAACTGGCGATGGTCGGGCGTTTGTTCGCTCAGGATCCACAGCTTTACGCCGACATTATTATGTCCTCTGAGAACAACCTGGCGCTTATCAAACGTTACTACCAGCGGTTTGGTGAAGCGATCACCTTACTGGAGCATGGCGATAAACAGGCGTTTATCGACAGCTTCCGTAAAGTCGAGAACTGGTTTGGCGATTATGCGCAACGTTTTCAGAGTGAGAGCCGCACGCTTTTGCGTCAGGCAAATGACAGTCGCCAGTAATGCGATGATGTATATACTAAAAGCCAGCAATGCTGGCTTTTTTCATTTTGGGGAACTGTTATGGCCGAACCGCAGCCGCTGTTGAATTACACCGGGCATCTGCCCGAATGTCCGACGTGGAGTGCCGAAGAGCATGCGCTCTACTGGGCAGATATTCTGGAGGGGGAGATCCACCGTTATCATCTGCCTACCGCGGAACACACGGTACTCTCTTTCCATGAAGAAGTAGGCTGTTTCGCTCTGCGTGAGCGTGGCGGCTTTATCGTCGCGATGCGCAATGGCATCTGGCTTGCTGACAAGCACGGTCTGCTTCAGCGCAAGGTGTGTGATAACCCCTCTAACCCGCAACTGGCGCGTTTTAATGATGGAGGTACCGATCATCATGGACGGTTCTATGCGGGAACCTTCTGGGGGCCGGGGGATTACAACGGCGCCATGCTGATGCGTATCGATAATGACCTGACGCCGAAAGTGATCCAGTGTGATATTCACGGGCACAACGGTCTGGCATTCAGCCCGGACAAACAGTGGATGTTCACCTCTGACACGCCAAATGGCGTTATCTACCGCACGCCGCTTGATGAGCAAGGTGAGCCGGGGAAACGCGAGATATTCCGCCGCTTTAAAGAGGGGGAGGGCATACCCGACGGTGCTGCGATGGATGAAGAAGGCTGCTACTGGAGCGCAATGTTTGATGGCTGGCGTATTGCGCGCTTTTCACCGCAGGGGGAGCAACTGGAAGAGCATCGCATGCCGGTTCGTTGTCCGACGATGGTCTGCTTTGGCGGCGAGGATATGAAGACCCTGTTTATCACGACCACGCGGGAAAATATGGATGCGGATGAAGTGGCGCAGTATCCGCTCTCCGGCGCCATCTTCACCCTGCCCGTCAGCGTGGCAGGGATGAAGAAAAGCCGCTTTATCGAACGTTAAGCGGGGTCAACCGGCACGACGTTTTCGCTCGGATAGCAGCCAAGCACTTTCATTGAGCGGGTGATTTCACCCAGTTCACGCAGGGCTTTCTGCATGGATGCAGATTCCAGGTTGGCCTGGATATCCAGATAGAACATCTCTTCCCACGGATTACCATGAATCGGGCGAGATTCCAGCTTCGTCATGATCAGGTTGTGGTTACGCAGTACCAGCAGGGCCTCAACCAGCGCACCCGCCTGCTGCCCGGTCGCCATCAGCAGTGTCGTTTTAGCCGGAACCTGCTCAGAGACATTGATGGCTTTACGGGCCAGTACCACGAAGCGGGTGATATTTTGCGTCTGGTTCGCCAGGTTGCGTTCCAGTACCTGCAGCCCATACAGCGCTCCGCCCGCCTCGCTGCCAAGCGCGGCCACCGTCGGGGAATTTGCCTGCATCACTTTTTCCATCGCCGCAGAAGTGCTTTCGGTGTACTCAATTTTCCAGTTCGGATAACGGTTGAGGAACTGACTGCACTGCTGGAACGGTTGTGGGTGACTGTACACCGTCTCGATTTGGCTCAGGTCGGTTGAGCCAGAGACCAGTACGCAGTGATCGATAGGGATGGTCATCTCGCCAACCAGCGACAGCGTAGTGTGCTGCAGAAGATCGTACACGTCGTTAATGGCGCCTGAGCTGGTGTTTTCAATCGGTACGACGGCGTAATCCGCCTGTCCGGTTTCGACCTGATTGAAAATATCAGCAAATTTTGCGCAGCCGCTTTCAATAAACTCTTCGAAATGACGCGCTGCGTACTGGCGCGCGGCAAGGTGAGAGTAAGAGCCTTTAGGGCCGAGGAAGGCGACACGTGCAGAGTGCGGGTTCGTTTTATTCAGATGCTGCTGGAGTAGCGCTTGCTGGGTCAGAACGGAGTCTTCGATGATGAGCTGGAACAAACGGGTGATGTAATGGGCGTCGAGGTGGTGCGCTTTACCAAGCTGAATCAGGCGTTCCAGCAGGTCGCGTTCACGGTCGATATCACGCACCGGCCGATGGGAGTCCAGCTTGGCTTTTCCCACTTCGATGGCGAGTGTGCGACGTTCTGCCAGCAGGGCCAGTAATTTTTCGTCCAGTGCGCTGATTTTCACTCGCAGGTCCAGTAACGGGTTTTCCGGTGTCATAGTGTTGCCTGTCTCGTTTATCGTTATTAATAAAAAAGGCCTCCCGGTGTGGGAGGCCTTGTTGTTCGTCTTCGCATTCTTTATCACACGACGAAACGCCTCCCAATCAGGGGAAGGTAAAAAAGAATGCGAAGAAAAACGGTGTGTGTTTCATGAAATCATCCTGTCGTTGATACCGTTAAAGTACCCGTACTGTTTTCACGCTGTCAATAAAAAACGCGCCCGAAGGCGCGTTGGCGGTAAACTCAATTTAAAGGATTACTCTTCTTCAACTTCTTCCGCGAAGCTGGCGTCTTTCACCGACGTTGCGGCGCGACGGGCTTCACCTTTGTGTTGCACTTTATTGAGCTGCCGTTCCAGCTTGTTGATCAAATCGTTAATAGCGGTGTACATATCCTCATGTTTTGCGCTGGCGACCAGATGGCCGTTTGGAGTATTGATAGTTGCGTCAGCGATGAAACCTTGCGGCTCCTTGGACAGGATGATATGTGGATTAATCAAATGTGTTTGCCATTTATCCAGTTTGGCGAGACGGTCTGCGACGTGTTGGCGGATTGCCGGAGTAATTTCCATTTGTTTACTGGTAATGTTCATTGTCATAAATTTTACCTCTTGTCTTTCCGTCTTGGTGATTCCAGCATACCTGTCCTAATGTCAAAATGTGTGATTTAGATCACGTTATTTTGTCGGTTTTTGTCAGGGAGTGTTTTTTGTGAGGCAGGGCAGGAAGAGGTGATATTTACCTTGTGGAAGGCCCGATTTGCGGTCATAGTTGATAGGATGTGTTGAGGCTAAACCGCTTCAGCTGATCTCTGAACGCATAAAAAAACGGCAGCCCGAAGGCTGCCGTTTTGCTTTGAGGCAATATCAGGTGTTGCTGCTGTTCGCGGCGATGATTTTCGCCACTTTGTCAGCCTGTGCGGTCATCTGCATCTGACGGTAAGCATTTTCCATCAGCTTCAGGCCATCACGCGTTGCCTGTGTATCCGGATAATCACGCAGCATACCTTCTACACGATTAACCACGGCAACCCATGCGCCACGGCGGGTATAGTATTCCGCAACAGAGTATTCGTATTTCGCCAGACGATCTTTCAGGAACACCAGACGTTTGGTCGCGTCAGTGACGTACTGGCTGTTCGGGTAGCCGCGCACCAGTTTGGAGAAGTCGTTGAAAGCATCACGCGCATGCTGCGGGTCACGGTCAGAGCGATCCACACCGAAGAAACCTTGCAGGGCACTGTCGTCCAGCGCCATGTTGGTAAGACCGCGCATGTACATGACGTAATCGATGTTAGGATGAGTCGGGTTCAGACGCATGAAACGATCGATGGTTGCCTGAGCCAGCGGCAGATCGGCATTTTTATAGTAGGCATAGATGAGATCTAACTGTACCTGCTGCGAATACGGACCAAATGGATAGCGATTATCCAACGCTTCCAGTTGCGTTATCGCCTGTTTCCAGTTACCGTCCTGCAACTTTTGTTGTGCAGTCGCATAGATTTCATTCGGCGGATTGTCAGGGACCTGTTCATTTGAACCGGAGCAGCCCACCAAAGCCAGGCTCAACGTGGCCGCTGCCACCAGATATTTCATGCGCGTCATGACGTTTTGACTTTCCTCAAATGTTTGTCCGGGAGAAACTCTGTTCCTGCTCCCGATTAAGACCAGCTACAATAGCACACTATATTAAACGGCAAAGCCGTAAAACCCAACGTTAAACGAAGAAGCAGTTTATGGCACAACGAGTAGAACTCACCGCAACAGTCTCCGAAAATCAGCTCGGTCAACGCTTAGATCAGGCTTTGGCCGAATTGTTCCCTGATTATTCGCGTTCACGCATAAAAGAATGGATCCTTGACCAGCGCGTGCTGGTAAACGGCAAGATCTGGGACAAACCAAAAGAGAAAGTGTTAGGTGGGGAAACCGTCGCCATCAATGCTGAAATCGAAGAGGATATCCGCTTCGAGCCGCAGGATATCCCGCTGAACATCGTCTATGAAGATGATGACATCCTGGTGATCAACAAGCCACGTGACCTGGTTGTTCATCCGGGCGCGGGGAACCCTGATGGCACGGTGCTTAACGCACTTCTCCATTATTACCCGCCTATCGTGGATGTTCCGCGCGCCGGCATCGTTCACCGTCTGGATAAAGACACCACGGGTCTGATGGTGGTGGCAAAGACCGTTCCAGCTCAGACACGTCTGGTGGAATCTCTGCAGCTGCGTGAAATCACCCGCGAATATGAAGCGGTGGCCATTGGTCATATGACCGCTGGCGGTACGGTGGAAGAACCTATCAGCCGTCACCCAACCAAACGTACCCATATGTCGGTGCACCCGATGGGTAAGCCAGCGGTGACGCACTACCGCATTATGGAACATTTCCGCATTCATACGCGTCTGCGTCTGCGTCTGGAAACCGGTCGTACTCACCAGATCCGTGTTCATATGGCGCACATTACCCATCCGCTGGTGGGCGATCAGGTCTACGGTGGTCGTCCGCGTCCGCCAAAAGGTGCATCGGATGAGTTCATTAGCGTACTGCGTAAGTTTGATCGCCAGGCGCTGCACGCAACGATGCTGCGTCTTTACCATCCTATCACCGGTATTCAGATGGAATGGCACGCGCCGATCCCACAGGATATGGTCGACCTTATTGACGCCATGCGTGTTGATTTTGAAGAACATAAAGATCAAGTGGACTGGTTATGACCAAACTGATTGTCCCGGAGTGGCCACTGCCTGAGGGCGTGGCTGCCTGCAGTTCAACCCGTATCGGCGGTGTGAGCCAGGGCGCGTGGGAATCTTTGAATCTCGGCGCACACTGTGGTGACAACCTGGAGCACGTTGAAGAAAACCGCAAACGCCTGTTTGCTGCCGGGAATTTACCGTCGAAACCGGTCTGGCTGGAACAGGTTCACGGTAAAACGGTACTGCCGTTAACGGGCGAACCCTATGCGTCTAAACGGGCCGATGCGTCTTACAGTGATACCCCGGGAACGGTATGTGCGGTAATGACTGCCGATTGCCTGCCGGTTCTGTTCTGTAACCGTGCCGGTACCGAGGTGGCAGCAGCGCATGCGGGCTGGCGTGGTCTGTGTGAAGGTGTGCTCGAAGAGACCGTCGCCTGCTTTAAAGATGACCCTGCGAATATCATGGCCTGGCTCGGCCCGGCCATTGGTCCTCGTGCGTTTGAAGTGGGACCCGAGGTCCGCGAAGCCTTTATGGAGAAAGATCTGCAAGCCGCGGATGCTTTCCTTCCTGCCGGTGAAAAATATCTGGCCGATATTTACCTGTTAGCCCGCCAGCGCCTGAATAATGTCGGCGTGACGCAGATCTTCGGCGGCGATCGCTGTACCTTCACCGAAAAGGGTGATTTTTTCTCTTATCGCCGCGACAAGACGACAGGTCGTATGGCAAGTTTTATTTGGCTGATATAACCTAAAGAATCAAGACGATCCGGAACGTGCCGTTTTCTTTTCACATAATTCAGGTCATTAACCTTGAATAATTGAGGGATGACCTCATTTAATCTCCAGTAGCAAATTTGACCTGTTATGGGAGGAGTTATGCGTCTGGATCGTCTTACTAATAAATTCCAGCTTGCTCTCGCCGATGCCCAGTCCCTTGCACTGGGGCACGACAACCAATTCATCGAACCTCTTCATTTAATGAGCGCCTTGTTGAATCAGGAAGGGGGATCGGTACGTCCGTTATTAACGTCTGCCGGCATTAATGCTGGCCAGTTACGCACCGCCATCGATCAGGCCCTGAGCCGTTTACCCCAGGTAGAAGGTACCGGTGGCGACGTTCAGCCGTCTCAGGATCTGGTGCGTGTGCTGAATCTTTGCGACAAGCTGGCGCAAAAACGTGGGGACAACTTTATTTCGTCAGAACTTTTCGTTCTGGCGGCACTTGAATCACGCGGTACCTTGACCGACCTGCTGAAATCTGCCGGCGCAACCACCGCCAATGTGACTCAGGCGATTGAGAAAATGCGCGGAGGTGAAAGCGTGAACGATCAGGGAGCCGAAGACCAACGTCAGGCTTTGAAAAAATTTACGGTCGACCTGACCGAGCGTGCCGAGCAGGGCAAGCTTGACCCGGTGATCGGCCGTGATGAAGAGATTCGCCGTACTATCCAGGTACTGCAGCGTCGTACCAAAAACAACCCGGTGCTGATTGGTGAGCCGGGGGTCGGTAAAACCGCCATCGTCGAAGGTCTGGCGCAGCGCATTGTGAACGGTGAAGTGCCGGAAGGGCTGAAAGGTCGTCGTGTACTGGCGCTCGACATGGGTGCGCTGGTGGCCGGGGCGAAATACCGCGGTGAGTTCGAAGAGCGTCTGAAAGGCGTGCTTAACGACCTGGCGAAACAGGAAGGCAACGTCATCCTGTTTATTGACGAACTGCACACCATGGTCGGCGCGGGTAAAGCGGACGGCGCGATGGATGCCGGTAACATGCTGAAACCAGCCCTGGCTCGTGGGGAGCTTCACTGCGTAGGGGCTACCACGCTGGATGAGTACCGTCAGTATATCGAAAAAGATGCTGCGCTGGAGCGTCGTTTCCAGAAAGTGTTTGTTGCTGAGCCAAGCGTTGAAGATACCATCGCGATTTTGCGTGGGCTGAAAGAACGTTATGAACTGCACCACCATGTGCAGATTACTGACCCGGCGATTGTTGCAGCGGCCACGCTTTCGCATCGTTATATCGCTGACCGTCAATTGCCCGATAAAGCAATCGACCTTATTGATGAAGCGGCCTCGAGCATTCGTATGCAGATTGACTCGAAACCGGAAGAGCTGGACAGGCTTGACCGTCGCATCATCCAGCTCAAACTGGAACAGCAGGCACTGAAGAAAGAGTCTGATGAAGCCAGTAAGAAACGGCTGGATATGCTCAACGAAGAACTGGACGATAAAGAGCGTCAGTACTCTGAGCTGGAAGAAGAGTGGAAAGCGGAGAAAGCATCACTCTCGGGTACTCAGACAATTAAAGCTGAACTGGAACAGGCGAAAATTGCCATTGAGCAAGCGCGTCGTGTGGGTGACCTGGCGCGAATGTCTGAACTGCAGTACGGCAAAATTCCTGAGCTTGAGAAACAGCTTGAGATCGCCACGCAATCGGAAGGCAAAACGATGCGTCTGTTACGAAACAAAGTAACGGATGAGGAGATCGCTGAAGTGCTGGCTCGCTGGACCGGTATTCCGGTTGCGCGCATGATGGAAAGCGAACGCGACAAACTGCTGCGCATGGAGCAGGATCTGCATCAGCGCGTGATTGGTCAGAACGAGGCGGTTGAAGCGGTCTCTAATGCCATTCGCCGTAGCCGTGCAGGGTTGTCTGATCCTAATCGTCCAATCGGTTCGTTCCTGTTCCTGGGGCCTACGGGGGTCGGTAAAACCGAACTGTGTAAGGCGCTGGCTAACTTCATGTTTGACAGCGATGACGCGATGGTCCGTATCGATATGTCCGAGTTTATGGAGAAACACTCCGTTTCGCGACTGGTTGGTGCGCCTCCAGGATATGTGGGTTATGAAGAAGGTGGCTACCTGACAGAAGCGGTGCGCCGTCGTCCTTATTCCGTCATCCTGCTGGATGAAGTGGAAAAAGCGCATCCGGATGTGTTCAACATTCTGCTGCAGGTTCTTGACGATGGACGGCTGACTGACGGCCAGGGGAGAACGGTCGACTTCCGTAACACGGTAGTGATCATGACCTCGAACCTGGGTTCCGATTTGATTCAGGAACGTTTCGGTGAACTGGACTACGGCCATATGAAGGATCTGGTGATGGGCGTGGTAAGCCATAGCTTCCGTCCAGAGTTCATTAACCGTATTGATGAAGTGGTAGTGTTCCATCCTTTGGGTGAGAAACATATTGCGTCGATTGCGCAGATTCAGCTGCAGCGTCTGTATAAACGTCTGGAAGAGCGTGGATATGAAATTCACATCTCCGATGATGCGCTGAAGCTCTTGAGCGCAAATGGGTACGATCCGGTTTATGGGGCGCGTCCGCTGAAACGCGCAATTCAGCAACAGATCGAAAACCCACTGGCGCAGCAGATACTCTCCGGGGAGCTGATTCCGGGCAAAGTTATCCGTCTGGAAGCCAACGACGACAAAATTGTGGCAGTGCAGTAAGTCACAAAACGCAAAAACGGGCCGCTTGCGGCTCGTTTTTGTTTAAAAACCAGGCCAGAATTGAGGTCTGGGATGCAAATTGCCTGGAAAGTGAGCAGTCAGTAAATAATTTTCACTTTATCCTTGCAGCTTCAGAATTACCCCCTATAATGCGCCTCCACTGACACGGAACAACGGCACACACGCCGCCGGGTCAGCAGAGATGAGCGAAAATAAATGCTTGACTCTGAAGCGGGAAAGCGTAATATGCACACCCCGCGCCGCAGCGAAAACGAAGCGGCACTGTTCTTTAACAATTTATCAGACAATCTGTGTGGGCACTCAAAGTGACATGGATTCTTAATGTCTTCGGACACTAAATGA
>NZ_JBLIZC010000011.1:0-104619 GCF_047529885.1 Enterobacter cloacae complex sp. 2024EL-00711 | reverse complement strand
CATGTCACTTTGAGTGCCCACACAGATTGTCTGATAAATTGTTAAAGAGCAGTTGCGACGCGGCTTACAGCTCACCGCCGCGAGGTCACGTATATTACGTTTTCCTCATTCAGAGTCAAGCATTTATTTTTGCTTTTCTCTGTTGGTGTTCATCTCTGAACCCCGCTAACCCGGCGGCTTGTAAGCCGTTGTTCCGTGTCAGTGGAGGCGCATTATAGGGAGTTCTCAGACGTTGACAACCCCTCTTTTAAAAAAAACGTTCAACCGTCTCTTTTTTGCTCAAAATCGTGCTACAGCGCCAGTTTTTCGAGCGTTTCAAAGCCATAACGGCGTAAAACGGGCAAAAGTTGCTCGGTCTCGTTGGTGATGGCCATACAAAAAGCGATGTTTGCATCGGCAGATTTTGCATCCGGGGCTTCATGTTCCAGCAACCAGGCCGTACGTCGGGCTATAGCCGCCCCCGAATCCACCAGCCGCGTGCCCTCAGGCAGAACTTCTAATAACTCTTCCTGTAATAGAGGGAAATGGGTGCACCCCAGCACAACGGTGTCCGGTGGCTCCGGCATCCGCAGCCACGGGCGGAGAATACGGCGCAACTCTTCGAGCGGCACTGCCTTTCCGTGTAGCTTCGCTTCGGCGATCTCGACCAGTTCCGCCGAACCGAGCATCGCAATCTGGCATTCGTTGGCAAAGCGGTCGATTAACTCGCGCGTATAAGGTCGCTTCACCGTGCCTCGCGTTGCCAGTAAACCAACAATGCCGTTTGCCGTCAGACGCGCGGCAGGCTTTATTGCAGGAACAACGCCCACAACCGGGAACTGGAATTTTTCGCGCAATGCAGGAAGCGATACTGTACTGGCCGTGTTACAGGCGATGACCGCCAGCGAGAGGGGATAACGCTTTTGTACCGCGCTGACGATTTCAACCACACGCTCAACAATAAAGTCTTCACTCTTTTCCCCATACGGGAACGCGACGTTATCAAAGGCGTAAATGTAATGGAGATCCGGCAGGAGATGTCGGATCTCATCATAGACCGAAAGCCCACCGACGCCGGAATCAAATACCAGCACGGTGGGACGCGGATTAGAAGGTGTAGCTGCCAGACAAGGTGTATTCCCGTCCTGCAGTTTGGTAGCCATAAACTGTCTCGTAATCTTTATCGAACAGGTTGGCTATTTTACCACGAACTGTAAGGTGAGAGGTGACAGGATATGAAACTGCGACATCCCACAGGCTTACGCCGCCCATTTTCACACGTTCTGCAGAATAGGTATTGGGATCGACCGCAACGTCATAGCGTGTACCCAAATAACGATAGGAAACGTTCCAGTCAAGATCCCATACCTGCCAATCAAGCTGATACTTAACCTGTTGCTTAGAACGGCGAGCCAGAACTTCATTGGTTTTGGTGTTACGTGGGTCAACATAGTCATAGGAAATCTGGTGCCCTATCGGACCTGTTTCAAACTGCGCCGTGGCTTCAATACCTTTGATACGGGCTTCGTCCACATTGTAGTAACGGTAGTTTGCGTCGTAGCCAATGAGGTTATCAATGTCGTTACGATAACCTGTTACGCGCCAGTTAACCGGCCCCGTCAAACCTTCAAAGCCCCCTTCCCACTGTTTACTCTCTTCAGGCTTAAGGTCAGGATTGCCATATTTCTCACTGTGAATCTGGCTCATTGTCGGTGCTTTATAAGCCGTGCCATATGAACCAATAATCCGGTAACCATCGATAAACTCCCACGCAGCACTGGTTTGCCACGTAGCATGATTGCCAAAATTCGAGTTATCATCGTTACGTGCCGCAGCTTCTAGCGTGAGGCTATCAAATTGCTGCATCGCCGAGAGGAAGACGCCCGTATTGCGCTGCTCATAGCCGTTATCCATAGTACTAGAACCAGCCTGAGTTTTTTGTTTCTGCCAGTCCAGGCCCGCACCTATATTACCATGACCTACTTCAAGGGAATTTAACCACTGTGTGGTGTACTGCTTCACATCGTCCGTCGTTGCGGAATCTGAATAACGCCCTTTCTTCGGGTCATAGTTCTGATCTTTGCTGCGACCATAACCTATGGCCAACTGCGATTTAAATATCCCCTGACTGTAGCGCAGGCCCGTATCCCAGTTTTGACTGTAGAGTTGGCGCGTATCCGGTCGTCCATCAACGTTAAAGTTAGCATCGTAATGGTCATAGCCGTCATACGCAGTGCGATTGTCGTAACCAAAGCCGCGGAAAAAACCACTTACGCTATCGGTAATTTGCTGTTCCACAGAACCGTAAAGTGACTTACTCATAAAACCGTCACGATCCGGTTGACGCGGAGCATCTTTCGCACCGATATCGAAACCACGGGTATAAGTGTAATTACCCGCCATGGTGATTTTGGTTTTTTCCAGTACTTGCTGGAAAGAACCATCATAGGTCTGATACCCCTTAGAACCTACGCCTGCAGAAATTTCTGCACCCGGTTTATCTCGCCCTGTGATGATATTAATCACGCCACCAATCGCGTCAGAGCCATACAGCGCAGAACGCGGACCGCGAATATATTCGATGCGTTGAATCAGCGATGTTGGAATTTGGCTAAGGTCAGGAACATTGCTGATCCCTGCATTGTTTAGAGGAATACCATCAATCAACACCAGAACATGGCGGGATTCCGTACCGCGAATAAATGTTGAAGAGGTTGCGCCCAGGCCGCCACTTTGCGCGATATCTACCCCGGGTAAACGCGACATCACTTCAACAACACTCTTTGCCTGCCAGCGATCAATATCCTCGCGCGTCACCACAGACGTTGGTGCAAGAACGGTATTAACAGGTTGCTCAAAACGGTTTGCTGTCACCACCAACGAGTCGGCGCTATCCTGCGCCCAGCCCGAAAATGCCGTGACGGACAACGCCGTCAACAGCGATACTTTTTTAATCATTGTTAAAGCATCCACAATATAAGAAGGATGCCGCAGGCTTCATCTATAGCACGCGATGACGAAACCAAATGCGACGTGATCCCGGCAGGTCTTCGGGCTAGGTGGCGTTTTGCGGATGAAGACTTCCCATTTTCACAGTGTCTACAATTCTCATCCCGCCAGTCTTTACCGCTGCGCGTCAGCTCCAGATTTTCACTGGATTCCCTTTTCACTCTCAGGAGACCGGAAACAGAATGCTACAATTAGACACGTATAGATGTCCAGATAGCTATTGGCCATTAAATCTGGACATCCACTGCACAATCCCTACAATCCCCGCGTAATTCTTTATCACTCAGGACGCATCATGACCCCCGAACACCTCCCAACAGAACAGTACGACGCACAGCTGGCAGAGAAAGTTGTCCGCCTGCAAAGTATGATGACGCCTTTCAACGCGCCCGTTCCTGAGGTGTTCCGCTCGCCCGTTAGCCACTACCGCATGCGTGCGGAGTTCCGCATCTGGCACGACGGTGACGACCTGTACCACATCATTTTCGATCAGCAGACGAAGTCCCGCATTCGGGTCGACAGCTTCCCGGCGGCGAGTGAACTCATCAACCAGCTCATGACGCTGATGATCGACGGCGTACGCAACAACCCTGTGCTGCGCCACAAGCTGTTCCAGATTGATTATCTGACCACACAAAGCAACCAGGCGATTGTCTCTCTGCTGTATCACAAAGCGCTGAATGACGAATGGCGCGAGCAGGCAGAAGCGCTGCGCGATGCCCTGCGCGCGCAGAACATCAACGTTCACCTGATTGGTCGTGCGACAAAAACCAAAATCATGCTGGATCAGGATTTCATCGACGAACGTCTGTCGGTGGCGGGAAAAGAGATGGTGTACCGCCAGGTTGAGAACAGCTTTACCCAGCCAAACGCGGCAATGAACGTACAGATGCTGGACTGGGCGCTGAAGGCGACCGAAGGGTCAAAGGGCGATCTGCTAGAGCTGTACTGCGGGAACGGCAACTTCTCCCTGGCGCTGGCGCGTAACTTTGAGCGCGTCCTGGCGACGGAGATTGCCAAGCCGTCCGTTGCCGCTGCACAGTACAACATTGCCGCCAATCACATCGACAATGTGCAGATCATTCGTATGTCTGCAGAAGAGTTCACGCAGGCCATGAATGGCGTACGCCAGTTTAATCGCCTGGAGGGGATCGATCTGAAGAGCTACCAGTGTGAGACGATTTTTGTCGATCCGCCGCGCAGTGGCCTGGACAGCGAAACCGAGAAGATGGTGCAGGCGTACCCGCGTATTTTGTACATTTCCTGTAACCCGGAAACGCTGTGCAAGAATCTCGAAACATTAAGCCAGACGCACAATGTTGAACGTCTGGCTCTCTTCGATCAGTTCCCGTATACGCACCATATGGAGTGCGGCGTACTTCTTACCGCGAAGTAACGTGATAGCAGGCAGGTCAACCTGCCTGCAACCCCACTCTCTTACTCCGGCAGCCCGTGCTTGCGGCTACGCATGCGCGAGCCAATCCAGAACACCAGTGCCACAGAAAGTACCGCAGGCAGGAAGTTAGAACCGATATCCGGATACTCTGCACGCACCACGGTGCTATACAGCAACACGCCAAGAATAAAACAGGCCGCGGCCAGCCCAGGCAACCCGACCGGCATGGTGCGGTTCAGGTAACGCTGATGCAGACAGTACACCGTCAGCACCAGTGCAATGAGCGGGAAAATAGAAAATGGAACGATCGAGCTGAACACAGCCGCAAACGTGCCATTAATTGATAAGCCAGCGATCAATGCCAGCAACAGCGTACCCTTATCCTGACCTGACTGTTTCATTACTCACCTTCACTCTTCGGTTTGATGTGCCAGTTTCTCTTGTTCACGGCGATACCAGTAGTACGCGCCTTTGGAGATCATCCTGAGCTGTAATACCAGTCGCTCTTCGAGCTGCTTGCGTTGTTCGATGCTGACATCCAGCGCTTCGGCACCCGCGCTGAAAACAATCGTCACCATCGCCTCAGCCTGTGCTTCAGTGAACGCACGCGGCATATGGTTTTCGAGTTCAAGATAGTCGGCAAGTTCCGCGATAAAATGCTGAATTTCACGCGCCACAGCGGCACGGAACGCGGCTGATGTTCCGGAACGTTCCCGCAACAGCAGGCGAAACGCGTTGGGGTTATTGCCAATAAATTCCATAAAGGTCGACACAGAGGTGCGGATCACGCTCCCCCCTTTAGCGATACGCTGCCGCGCCTGGCGCATAAGCTGACGCAGCATCAGCCCGCTCTCGTCGACCATGGTCAGACCCAGTTCATCCACATCACGGAAATGACGATAGAAGGACGTTGGCGCAATCCCGGCCTCGCGCGCAACTTCACGCAGGCTTAAACTGGCAAAACTACGCTCGGCACTCAGTTGACTGAATGCGGCTTCCACCAGCGAACGCCGGGTTTTCTCTTTTTGTTGTGCTCTTACGCCCATCACGATAGTTGAATCCTTCCAAAGGCCTGATGGCACTATACCAGAGAATAAAATTAATCTGTTTGCCTGGCTTTGTGAATGATTGTTTACGTACGGTTTGTGCTCCACTGCCGGAAAAAAGCACAACGATAATTGGGTTACTCGGGCAATGATGTTATGATTCTGTTGCTTTTATGTATAAGAACAGGTAAGCCTTACCATGCCACATTCCTACGATTACGACGCAATTGTGATAGGTTCCGGCCCCGGCGGCGAAGGCGCTGCTATGGGACTGGTGAAACAGGGAGCCAGAGTAGCGGTGATAGAGCGCTACCATAACGTTGGCGGCGGTTGCACCCATTGGGGCACCATCCCTTCCAAAGCCCTCCGCCATGCCGTTAGCCGCATTATTGAATTTAACCAGAACCCTCTTTACAGCGACCACTCCCGACTTCTTCGTTCCTCCTTTGCTGACATCCTGAATCATGCGGATACCGTTATTAACCAGCAGACACGGATGCGCCAGGGGTTTTATGAGCGTAACCACTGTGAAATTTTGCAGGGCAATGCGCACTTTGTTGATGAACACACCCTGGCACTCGAATGCCACGACGGGTCAGTCGAAACCATCACGGCGGAAAAATTTGTCATCGCCTGTGGTTCACGCCCGTACCATCCGGCAGACGTGGACTTCTCCCACCCGCGCATTTACGACAGCGATTCCATCCTGAGCCTGCACCACGAACCCCGTCATGTGATTATCTATGGCGCAGGGGTGATTGGCTGCGAATATGCGTCGATCTTCCGGGGTATGGACGTGAAAGTTGATCTGATCAACACCCGCGACCGCCTGCTGGCCTTCCTCGATCAGGAAATGTCAGACTCGCTCTCTTACCACTTCTGGAACAGTGGCGTGGTGATTCGCCACAACGAAGAGTACGAGAAAATTGAAGGCTGCGACGATGGTGTGATCATGCATCTGAAATCGGGCAAGAAGCTGAAAGCAGACTGCCTGCTGTACGCCAACGGCCGTACCGGTAACACTGATTCTCTGGCTCTGGAAAATATCGGACTCGAAACCGACAGCCGCGGTCAGCTGAAGGTGAACAGCATGTACCAGACAGCCCTGCCGCATGTGTATGCCGTCGGTGATGTTATCGGTTATCCAAGCCTGGCTTCTGCAGCATACGATCAGGGACGCATCGCGGCGCAGGCGCTGGTGAAAGGCGAAGCGACGGCACATCTGATCGAAGATATTCCGACAGGTATTTATACCATCCCGGAAATCAGCTCCGTCGGGAAAACCGAGCAGCAGCTGACGTCAATGAAGGTGCCTTACGAGGTGGGTCGCGCACAGTTTAAACATCTGGCGAGGGCGCAAATCGTGGGAATGAGCGTGGGTACGCTGAAGATCCTGTTCCATCGCGAGACGAAAGAGATCCTCGGTATTCACTGCTTTGGTGAACGCGCGGCGGAGATTATTCATATCGGCCAGGCGATCATGGAGCAAAAAGGTGGTGGTAACACCATCGAGTACTTCGTTAACACCACCTTCAACTACCCGACCATGGCGGAAGCCTATCGGGTCGCGGCACTGAACGGCTTAAACCGCCTGTTTTAACGCATTGTCAAAATGGCCATCCATCGAACCACGGATGGCCTCTGCCAGCTGCTCATAGCGGCTGCGCAGCGGTGAACCCGGACGATAAACCAGACCAATGGTACGACGTGGCTCTGGTTTAATGCATGGCAGATAAACCACGCCGTCACGTTTACGTTCGCGCGGCACGGCCAGTGCCGGAAGCAATGTGATCCCACTGCCCGCCGCCACCATATTACGCAACGTTTCAAGGCTGGTTGCGCGGAAATGGGTATCCTCGTCAGCACCCGCTTCGAAGCAGAAGCCCATCGCCTGATCGCGCAGGCAGTGACCATCTTCCAGCATCAGCAGTTTTTCACCGGCCAGATCGGCCATCGGCACGCGATCGCGGTTCGCCCACGGGTGATCTTCATAGATCGCCAGCATCATGGGCTCATCAAACAGCGGCACTTCGATAAAAGCTTCGCTCTCTTTGACCAGCGCCAGAATGGCACAGTCGAGCTTGCCGCTGTCTAACTGCGCCAGCAGCTGATGGGTTTGCGCTTCATGCAGATACATTTCGAGTTTCGGGAACGTCTGATGCAGCATTGGAATGATGTGCGGCAACAGGTACGGGCCAACGGTTGGGATCAGGCCAATATGCAACGGGCCGGACATCGCCTCCCCCTGCTGGCTTGCCATTTCCTTGAGCACTTTGACCTCGCGCAGCACGGTGCGCGCCTGATCCACCAGCAGCAGACCTGCCTGGGTGAACAGTACCTTACGACTGGTGCGCTCCAGCAGCATCACGCCCAGCTCGTCTTCCAGCTTGCGGATCTGGCCGCTCAGGGTAGGCTGGCTGACGTGGCAGGAATCTGCCGCGCGGCGAAAATGGCGGTGCTCGGCTAGTGCTACCAGGTATTCAAGATCACGAATATTCATTATTCATCCTCCGTCGCCACGATAGTTCATGGCGATAGATAGCATAGCAACGAACGATTATCCCTATCAAGCATTCTGTTGAATAATACACCACATAGACGAGGCGGCACGTGTTTGACCCTTGACGTCCCCGCACCGTCAGCGAGTTTCTCTCAAAACTCGAACAACTAAAGCCAACGTGAACTTTTGCGGACCCCGTGGTCCGCTTTTTTTTTGCGTAAAAAAGGCCGGGGATAAAAGCAAAATGGCAACCGAAGTTGCCATTTATAGTGTTTACGCCCTCTCCCCGTGGGAGAGGGCGGGGTGAGGGCACCAGCCCGCACTCATCAAACCAGCCGGTTTTTCGCATCCGCAATCGCCTGCGCGACCTGCTTCGGTGACACGCCGCCTTTCGCTGCACGCTTATCCAGACAAGACTGCAACGCCAGAATCGGATACACATCATCACCGATAACCGCACTGAATTTCTGCAGGTCGGTCAGCGGCAACGCTTCCAGTGCCTTACCCTGACGAATGGCTTCAACCACCGCTTCACCGACAATATGGTGCGCTTCACGGAACGGTACGCCTTTCGCCACCAGGTAATCGGCAAGCTCGGTCGAGTTTGCATAGCCCTGCTGCGCCGCTTCCTGACAACGCGGGCGTTTCACCTGAATGCCATCCAGCACCAGCGCGCCCATATGCAGGCAGTCCAGCCAGGTATCGAGCGCGTCGAACAGCCCTTCTTTGTCTTCCTGCATATCTTTGTTATACGCCAGCGGCAGCCCTTTCAGGGTCATCATCATGCCGGTCAGCGCGCCCTGCACACGGCCACACTTACCGCGGATAAGCTCCAGCGCATCCGGGTTTTTCTTCTGTGGCATCAGGGAGGAGCCTGACGTCACGCGGTCAGACAGCTCAACAAACCCGGCTTCACCGGAGTTAAAGAAAATCAGGTCTTCGGCGAAGCGCGACAGATGCACCATGCCGATAGACGCATTGGAAAGCAGCTCCAGCACGTGATCACGGTCAGAGACGCTGTCCAGGCTGTTACGGGTGGCTGAAGCAAAGCCCAGCCAGCCTGCCAGCTGGTCACGGTCGATTTCATAGGCCGTCCCTGCCAGCGCACCGCTGCCCAGCGGGCTCACGTCCAGACGCTTCAGGGTATCCTGCAGACGGCTTTCATCACGCGCCAGCATCTCAACGTAGGCCAGACACCAGTGCGCAAAGGTTACCGGCTGCGCGCGCTGCAGGTGGGTATAACCCGGCATCACCGCATCCTGGTTGTTCTGCGCGGTTTCCACCAGCGCGCCCTGCAGCTGACGGTTGGCTGCCAGCAGTTCACCAACGGTATCTTTACACCACAATTTCAGATCAGTCGCGACCTGGTCGTTACGGCTACGCCCGGTATGCAGTTTTTTACCCAGTTGGCCGACTTTATCGATGAGTTTCCCTTCCACCCAGCTGTGAATATCTTCCGCATCGCTGGCGAGGATCTGCTGCGGGTCAAGACGCACCTCTTCCAGCAGGTTATTCAGCGCCTCTTCCAGCTGCAGCTGTTCGTCTGCGGTCAGAACGCCCACGGTGACCAGCGCTTTGGACCAGGCCACAGAGCCGACGATATCCTGCTCGGCCAGGCGGTAGTCGAAGCGCAAAGAGTCGTTGAACTGTTTGAACCGTTGATCCGCTGCCTGTGTAAAACGCCCACCCCAAAGTGCCATAACATGCTTCCTTAATATCTTTGAATTTCATTGCCCGGCTGCGCTGCGCTGACCGGGCCTGCAGAATCGGTAAATTGCTTACGCCAGAATACGCGTGCCAATCGGCGTGCCGTTAAACAACGCCGGGAGTTGCTCCGCGTGGCGCCAGGAGGCGATGTCCACCGGACGTCCGAGCGTACGCGCAGCATCCAGCGCCGCATTGACTTTGACGATCATGCCGTCGGTAATAATGCCCTGCTCGATAAGCTGTTCGGCTTTCGCTGCGGTCATTTCCGCAATACGCTGGCCTTTGCCGTCGAGAATACCGCTTACGTCAGAGAGCAGAATCAGGTCCGCGCCCAGCGTAGCCGCCAGAGCCGTTGCCGCCTGGTCTGCATTGACGTTCATCAGTTCGCCCTCTTCGGTCACCCCGATAGAGCTCACCACCGGCAGGAATCCTCCTTCCAGCAGCATGTTAATCAGCTTAGGCGAACCAGGCTGTGCCAGTCCAACGTGTCCGAGCTCTTCGTCGAGCTGGGTCACTTTTACGCTGTCACCATCGCCCAGGCACAGGCCGACAGAGGCGATATGGTGTTTCTTCGCCCACGCCAGCAGCGTTTTGTTCGCCGTCCCCGCCAGGGCACCGGTTATAATGTCAATCTGGTCAGCAGGCGTGACGCGCAGGCCATTTTTCTTTTTCACCGGCAGGTTGAGCCCTTTCATCAGCTCATCAACCACGCAGCCGCCACCGTGCACAATCACCAGCGGACGTTGGTGTGATTCGCGATAGTTCACCAGCGCGGTAAAAAGACGCTCCAGCGCTTCTTCGCTGTCCAGCAGTACACCACCGAGTTTGATAATTAATGGGTTCATCATCACACCTTAAATAAGAGCCTGGGTTTCCGGGAAACCGAAACGAATATTTGCACACTGCATTGCCTGTGCGGCAGCGCCTTTGAGTAAGTTATCTTCCGCAGCCACCACAATCAGGTGCTCACCCTGCACGGCAAAACCGATGTCGCAGAATGGCAGGCCAACCACGTTTTTCAGCGCCGGCACGCCTTTGTCGTACAGACGCACCAGCGGTTTGTCCGCATAGGCCTGCGTAAAGGCTTCGCTCACCTGTTCGTGGGTCACGCCGGGTTTCAGGCGGCAGGTGATGGTTTCGAGGATCCCACGCGGGAAGCTGCCCAGATGCGGCGTGAAGATAACATCCGCACCCAGATGCGTCGTGATTTCAGGGTGATGGCGGTGATTGAACACGCCATACGGCTGAAGGCTCACTTCGCAGAAGCTGTTGGCAATAGCGGCTTTACGCCCCGCGCCGCTGACACCACTGGTGGCGTTGATCACCGGCCACTGGTTCAGATCCAGCAGGTCTGCGTCGATCAGCGGCTTCAGAGAAAGCTGTGCCGCCGTCGGATAACAGCCCGGCACGGCAACCAGATCCGCTTCTTTCAGTTTATCTGTGCTCCACTCCGCCAGGCCGTAAACCGCTTTTTCCAGCAGTTCAGGGTGTTGATGGGTGAAACCGTAATATTTTTCGTAGAACGCGCAGTCATTCACACGGAAGGCGCCGGAGAGGTCGAACACCACACAGCCGGCCGCCAGACAGTGCGGAACCAGGTCGTGGCTGACTTCGTGCGCGGTAGCTAAAAACACCACGTCAACGCCGTCGGTGAACGCGCGGATGTCAGACATTGGCTGCAGCGGCAGATCAACAATGCCTTTAAGTTGCGGATGCAAATCGGAAATTAACTTTCCTGCATCATTGCTTTGCGCTGACACGGTCAAAGCGGTTATGGTCATATGAGGATGGCGATTCACGTAGCTTACAAGCTCTGCGCCCGCATAACCGCTAGCGCCTACAATCAGCGTATTCAACATCGGGTTCCTTTATGCTCAACGTTAATGTATTTTTATTCACATTTATTGCATGAATATTGATACTATCACGACCTAAGGTGTGTCAACAATGAAAATGAACTTACCGCCATTTATCGAGATTTACCGCGCCCTGATTGCCACACCCTCCATCAGTGCGACCGAAGAAGCGCTGGATCAGAGCAATGAGTCTTTAATCAATCTGCTGGCAGGTTGGTTTAGCGATATTGGGTTTAACGTTGAGGTTCAGCCCGTCCCCGGAACACGCCATAAATTTAACCTGCTCGCCAGTACCGGACAGGGTGCCGGCGGCCTGCTGCTGGCCGGTCATACCGATACCGTACCCTTTGACGATGGCCGCTGGACACGCGATCCGTTCACCCTGACCGAGCATGACAACAAGCTTTACGGTCTGGGCACCGCCGACATGAAAGGCTTTTTTGCTTTTATCCTCGATGCACTGCGTGACGTGGACGTGACAACGCTGAAGAAACCGCTCTACATTCTGGCCACTGCCGATGAAGAGACCAGCATGGCCGGCGCACGCTACTTCTCTGAAAACACCTCGATTCGCCCGGATTGCGCCATTATTGGTGAACCAACGTCACTGCAGCCAATCCGCGCCCACAAAGGCCATATCTCCACGGCGGTGCGCGTGCTGGGCCAGTCTGGCCACTCCAGCGATCCGGCGCGCGGCGTCAACGCCATCGAACTGATGCACGACGCCATCGGCCGCATCATGCAGTTGCGCGACTCGCTGAAAGAGCGTTATCACTACGACGCATTCACCGTGCCTTATCCGACGCTGAACCTCGGCAGCCTGCACGGTGGTGATGCATCCAACCGTATCTGCGCCTGCTGCGAACTGCATATGGATATCCGTCCGCTGCCGGGCATGACGCTGAGCGATCTCGACGGCCTGTTGACCGAAGCGCTGGCGCCGGTCAGCGAGCGCTGGCCGGGCCGCCTGACGGTCTCCGAGCTTCATCCGCCGATCCCTGGCTACGAATGTCCGCCGGATCATCAACTGGTTGAAGTCGTGGAAAAGCTGCTCGGCGAGAAAACCGACGTGGTGAACTATTGTACCGAAGCACCCTTTATTCAGACCCTGTGTCCTACGCTGGTGCTTGGCCCGGGTTCCATCAACCAGGCTCACCAGCCGGATGAATATCTGGAAACGCGCTTTATCAAACCGACCCGTGAACTGATTACTCAGGTCGTGCATCACTTCTGCTGGCATTAAAATGCCCCTGAGGGTTCCCTCTCCCGGTGGGAGAGGGTCAGGGTAAGGGCAACAAATCCCGCGATCTTCGTCACATTCCCATAAGCATCTCTTATCTGACGCAAAGCGAATTAAATTTCGTAAATTACCCACATTTATTCGTTTGCTGAACCGTTTTCGCAGCAATTGACGACGGGGGTTTTACGTGGCTTTATAAAGGGAGATGACAAAATATTGTCCAAAAGATTTTCGATTGGGCATAAACAAAAATGATGGGGTGACTGGGTTTTTATGAACGAACAATATTCCGCGTTGCGTAGTAATGTCAGTATGCTCGGCAAAGTGCTTGGAGATACCATCAAAGATGCGTTGGGGGAAAACATCCTCGACCGCGTTGAAACCATCCGCAAGCTGTCAAAATCTTCCCGTGCAGGTAACGAGGCCAGTCGTCAGGAGCTGCTCACCACCTTGCAGAACCTTTCTAACGATGAGCTGCTGCCCGTTGCCCGCGCCTTCAGCCAGTTTCTGAACCTGGCAAACACCGCTGAGCAATACCACAGCATTTCGCCGAATGGCGAAGCTGCCAGCAACCCGGAAGTCATTGCCCGTACGCTTCGTAAACTGAAAGACCAGCCAGACCTCAACGAAGACATCATCAAAAAAGCGGTGGAGTCCCTTTCGCTGGAGCTGGTTCTGACCGCTCACCCAACCGAAATCACTCGCCGCACCCTGATCCACAAAATGGTGGAAGTGAACAACTGCCTCAAGCAGCTGGATAACAAAGACATTGCTGACTACGAGCGCAACCAGCTGATGCGCCGTCTGCGCCAGCTGATTGCCCAGTCCTGGCACACCGATGAAATTCGTAAGCATCGTCCAAGCCCGGTCGACGAAGCCAAATGGGGCTTTGCGGTGGTGGAAAATAGCCTGTGGGAAGGGGTGCCGAACTACCTGCGTGAGCTGAACGAGCAGCTGGAAGCGAATCTGGATTACCGCCTGCCGGTCGATTTTGTGCCGGTACGCTTCACCTCCTGGATGGGCGGCGACCGTGACGGCAACCCGAACGTCACCGCGGAAATTACCCGCCACGTGCTCCTGTTGAGCCGCTGGAAAGCAACCGACCTGTTCCTGAAAGATATTCAGGTATTGATCTCCGAGCTGTCGATGGTAGAGGCCACGCCTGAACTGCGCGCGCTGGCCGGCGAAGAAGGTGCCAGCGAGCCGTATCGTTTCCTGATGAAAAAACTGCGTGGCCAACTGATGGCGACGCAGGCCTGGCTGGAAGCGCGTCTGAAAGGCCAGCGCCTGCCAAAGCCGGAAGGCCTGCTGAGCCAGAACGAGCAGCTCTGGGAGCCGCTGTATGCCTGCTATAAATCGCTGCAGGCCTGCGGAATGGGCATCATCGCGAATGGCGAACTGCTCGACACCCTGCGCCGCGTGAAGTGTTTCGGCGTGCCGCTGGTGCGTATTGACGTCCGTCAGGAAAGCACCCGTCATACCGAAGCGCTGGGCGAACTGACCCGCTATCTCGGCATCGGCGACTATGAAAGCTGGTCTGAAGCGGACAAACAAGCCTTCCTGATCCGCGAACTGAACTCCAAGCGCCCCCTGCTGCCACGTAACTGGGAGCCAAGCAACGAAACCCGCGAGGTGCTCAACACCTGTAAAGCGATCGTTGATGCGCCGAAAGGATCGGTGGCTGCCTATGTGATCTCCATGGCGAAAACGCCGTCTGACGTGCTGGGCGTTCACCTTCTGCTCAAAGAAGCCGGTATCGACTATGCCCTTCCGGTTGCACCGCTGTTTGAAACCCTTGATGACCTGAACAACGCCAACGACGTCATGACGCAGCTGCTGAATATCGACTGGTACCGCGGCTTTATTCAGGGCAAACAGATGGTGATGATTGGCTATTCCGACTCCGCAAAAGACGCGGGCGTCATGGCGGCATCCTGGGCGCAGTATCAGGCACAGGATGCGTTGATCAAAACCTGTGAAAAAGCGGGCATCGAACTGACGCTGTTCCACGGACGCGGCGGCTCGATTGGCCGTGGTGGCGCGCCAGCGCATGCGGCACTGCTGTCACAACCGCCGGGAAGCCTGAAAGGCGGCCTGCGTGTGACCGAACAGGGCGAAATGATCCGCTTCAAGTACGGCCTGCCGGAAGTGACCATCAGCAGCCTGTCGCTCTATACCAGTGCAATTCTGGAAGCGAACCTGCTGCCACCACCAGAGCCGAAAGAGTCCTGGTGCCATATCATGGACGAGCTGTCAGATATCTCCTGCGATCTGTACCGCGGCTACGTGCGTGAAAACAAAGATTTTGTGCCTTACTTCCGTTCAGCTACCCCTGAGCAGGAGCTGGGTAAACTGCCGCTGGGTTCACGCCCGGCTAAACGCCGCCCGACCGGTGGTGTAGAGTCTCTGCGTGCCATCCCGTGGATCTTCGCCTGGACCCAAAACCGTCTGATGCTGCCCGCCTGGCTGGGCGCAGGTGCGGCGCTGCAGAAAGTGGTGGAAGATGGCAAACAGAACGAACTGGAAACCATGTGCCGCGACTGGCCATTCTTCTCCACCCGTCTGGGTATGCTGGAGATGGTCTTCTCGAAAGCAGACCTGTGGCTGGCGGAATACTACGATCAGCGTCTGGTGAAGCCTGAGCTGTGGACGCTGGGTAAAGAGCTGCGCGAACTGCTGGAAGACGACATCAAAGTGGTGCTGGACATTGCTAACGACTCGCACCTGATGGCGGATCTGCCGTGGATTGCCGAGTCCATCCAGCTGCGTAACATCTACACCGACCCCCTGAACGTCCTGCAGGCGGAGCTGCTGCACCGTTCACGTCTGGCGGAAGAAGAAGGTAAAGAGCCGGATCCACGCGTCGAACAGGCGTTGATGGTGACGATTGCAGGCGTTGCGGCAGGTATGCGTAACACAGGCTAATCCATTGGCTTCATACAGGCCCGGCAGCGCTAACGCTGCCGGGCGATATCCGGTATTCACGCCATGCACCACGACATCAGCACCCTTCTGACCGACCTCATTAATGGCACCGTCGCGCTACGTGACGTACGGTTTTTCACCCCGCCCGACCCACACTCCCGCACAACGCCTTGCCTGGTCATTAACCTCGATAATGCCTGCGAAGCGTGGTTTTCTTCCTCTGCGGAGGGGTTACTTCATACCGGTCACGCGCTCAGCATCAGCTTCGGTAAACAGCAGCTGTCGCTTCGTCTTTATCGGGATAACGTGCTTATACAGCACCAGCAGGTTGCCCGGCGCGGCCCCCGAACCGGAGCGTTTCTCCTGCAAACGCTGGCCGAACTGCAGATGCAGCCTGATGAACAGGAAACGGCCAGACTGGTGGTACTGAGTATGCTCAGCCACTGTCGCGATCTTCTTGGCAGCGACATTCATACTGACAGCCGCAGTCGTGCTTTGTTTGAAGCCATCCGGCGCTATCTCGATGAACATCACGCCTCACCGCTGACCCGCGATTCCGTGGCGCGGGCGTTTTATATTTCACCCAACTACCTTTCACATCTGTTTCAGAAGACCGGGAACGTGGGGTTCAATGAATACCTGACCCAAACGCGTCTGGAACACGCGCGCCAGTTGCTCAAGGGTTATGATCTAAAAATCAAAGACATTGCCGCCCGCTGCGGCTTTACAGACAGCAACTACTTCTGCCGCCTCTTTCGTAAACATACCGAACGCTCCCCTTCCGAGTACCGCCGCCAGTATCACAGCCAGCTGACTGCCAAAAACTAGCATTGTGATCGCCCTCTCACTTCACTAAGCACATTACATTTGTCCAGTATTTGGCAAAATTGACCTGTATCCCCGGCCAGCAGCCCCACCTTATCCTTAAGTTAACCTTTCTGACTTAAGGAAAAATAATGGAACTGTATCTGGATACCGCCAACGTGGCAGAGGTTGAGCGCCTGGCGCGCATTTTTCCGATTGCCGGCGTCACCACCAACCCGAGCATTGTAGCCGCCAGCGGCGAAACCCTCTGGAACGTACTGCCGCGTCTGCAAAACGCCATCGGGCCACAGGGTACGCTGTTTGCCCAGACCATGAGCCGTGAAGCCGAAGGGATGGTGGCAGAAGCCAAGCGCCTGAGTAACGCCATTCCTGACATCGTGGTGAAAATCCCGGTGACCGCGCAGGGCCTTATAGCGATAAAAATGCTGAAAAAAGAGGGCATAACCACGTTGGGCACGGCCGTTTACAGCGCCGCCCAGGGTTTACTGGCCGCGCTGGCGGGAGCGAAATATGTCGCACCGTATGTTAATCGCGTCGACGCTCAGGGCGGGGACGGCATTCGTATGGTACAGGAGCTGCAATCCCTGCTCGAACGCCACGCGCCCGAAAGCAACGTGCTGGCCGCCAGCTTCAAAACACCACGTCAGGCGCTGGACTGCCTGCTCGCCGGATGTGAAGCAATCACGCTTCCTTTAGATGTAGCGCAACAAATGCTCGGCACCCCGGCGGTAGAGTCAGCCATAGAGAAGTTTGAGCACGACTGGAAAAACGCGTTTGGTAACCTCAACCTCTAAGGGAGATCTGTTATGGACCGTATCATTCAATCGCCGGGGAAATATATCCAGGGCGCTGATGTTCTCACCCGTCTCGGCGACTATCTGAAACCACTGGCAACACGCTGGTTGGTTGTGGGCGATAAGTTTGTGCTGGGTTTTGCACAAGAGACCTTGCTTGAGAGTTTCAAAAAAGCGGAAATTCATGCTGAAATCGCGCCCTTCGGTGGCGAATGTTCGCAAAACGAAATCGATCGCCTGAAAAAACGGGCCGACGGCGCCGACTGTATGGCGGTGCTCGGTATCGGCGGCGGGAAAACGCTGGATACCGCCAAAGCGCTGGCGCATTTTATGGACGTGCCTGTTGCCATCGCCCCGACTATCGCTTCCACCGACGCCCCGTGCAGCGCCCTTTCTGTCATTTATACCGACAGCGGTGAATTCGATCGCTACCTGATGCTGCCGCATAACCCGAACATGGTGATTGTCGACACCCGGGTGGTGGCTGGCGCTCCGCCGCGTCTGCTGGCCGCCGGGATAGGCGATGCCCTTGCCACCTGGTTTGAAGCGCGCGCCTGTTCCCGTAGCGGCGCGATCACCATGGCGGGCGGAAAATGTACCCAGGCTGCGCTAGCCCTCGCCGAGCTGTGCTACAACACGTTAATTGAAGAGGGTGAGAAAGCGATGCTCGCGGCCGGGCAGCACGTGGTCACACCGGCGCTGGAGCGCATCATTGAAGCCAATACCTATCTGAGCGGCGTTGGATTTGAAAGCGGTGGACTGGCGGCCGCGCACGCCATTCACAACGGAATGACCGCCGTGCCGGAGGCACATTCGTTCTATCACGGTGAAAAAGTGGCGTTTGGGACGCTGACGCAACTGGTGCTGGAAAATGCCCCGGTAGAGGAAATTGAAACCGTCGCGGCGCTGTGTCACAGCGTAGGTTTGCCCATCACGCTGGCACAACTGAACATTAAAGAGGATATTCCGCTTAAAATGCGGTTGATTGCCGAGGCAGCCTGCGCAGAGGGTGAAACCATTCACAACATGCCAGGCGGGGTGTCACCGGATCAGGTTTACGCGGCGCTGCTGGTGGCCGATCAGTACGGGCAACGGTTCCTGCGGGAGTGGGCGTAACCGGTATTGCCGGATGGTAAAAAAATCCCCGCCGAAGCGGGGATTGTATTTACTGCAGATCAAACCGATCCAAATCCATCACCTTCGCCCAAGCGGCAACAAAGTCGCGGACGAATTTCTCATGGGCGTCGCTGCTGGCGTAAACCTCGGCCAGCGCGCGCAGCACGGCGTTCGAACCGAATACCAGATCGGCACGCGTGGCGGTGTATTTCACTTCACCGCTGGCGCGATCGCTGCCGGCAAACAGCTCGTTTGATTCATCGGTCGCTTTCCACTGGGTATTCATGTCCAGCAGGTTCACGAAGAAATCATTGCTCAGCACGCCTTCACGATGGGTGAACACGCCGTTCTGACTGCCATCGAAGTTCGCCCCCAGTACGCGCAGACCGCCAATCAGCACCGTCAGTTCTGGTGCAGTGAGCGTCAGCTGCTGGGCCTTATCAATCAACAGAGACTCGGTAGTGGAGGCATCAACCTGTGCACGGTAGTTACGGAAGCCATCGGCAATCGGTTCGAGCAGGTTAAACATCTCGATATCCGTCTGATCCTGGCGCGCATCAACGCGGCCCGGCGTGAACGGTACATTGACGTAAACGCCGGCCTCTTTCGCCGCCTGTTCAACACCCACCACACCTGCCAGCACGATGATATCGGCCAGTGACGCTTTGTTGGTGGTACGCTGAATAGCTTCCAGGGCGGGTAACGCGCGAACCGCTGCGGCGTTAACTTCCCAGTCGCGCTGGGGTGCCAGTGCCAGACGCGCACCGTTGGCGCCGCCACGCTTATCGCCACCGCGGAAGGTCGATGCAGACGCCCAGGCAACGGAAACCAGGTCGCTCACGGACAGACCCGAGGCAATGATTTCCGCTTTCAGACTCTCGATGTCCTCATTGGTCGGGTTGAACACCGCCTGCGGCAGTGGATCCTGCCAGATGAGATCTTCTTTCGGCACTTCCGGACCAATGTAACGCGCTTTTGGCCCCATATCACGGTGGGTCAGCTTGAACCACGCGCGCGCAAAGGCTTCGTTAAAGGCCTGCGGATCGTTCAGGAAGCGGCGGGAGATTTTCTCGAACTCGGGGTCAAAACGCAGCGTCAGATCGGTGACCAGCATCGTCGGTTTGCGCTTTTTCGACGGGTCGAACGGATCAGGCATAATGTCTGGTGCATCCACGGCTTCGAACTGAATCGCACCCGCCGGGCTGCGGGTCTGCACCCACTCGTATTTGAACAGGTTCTCGAAGAAGTAGTTACTCCACTGGGTCGGCGTTTGTGACCAGATGACTTCCAGCCCGGAGGTGATCGCATCTGCGCCAACGCCGGTACCGTGCGTACTGGTCCAGCCCAGACCCTGCGCTTCAATTGGCGCGGCTTCCGGGTCGGCGCCGACATGGGTCGCCTCACCTGCACCGTGGGTTTTACCGAGGGTATGACCGCCTGCAATCAACGCAACGGTCTCTTCGTCGTTCATCCCCATGTTGCCAAAGGTGGCACGGATCGCCGCGGCCGCTGACAGTGGTTCACCGCTGGCGTTTGGCCCTTCCGGGTTAACGTAAATCAGCCCCATTTCGGTGGCTGCCAGTGGGCGCTTCGCCAGTGCTTCCGGGTCACGGTGGGTGAGCCAGGCTTTTTCATCACCCCAGTTCACGTCCATATCCGGTTCCCAGACATCTTCTCGCCCGGCCCCAAAACCAAAGGTACGGAAGCCAGAGTTCTCCAGCGCCACGTTACCGGCAAGGATGAAGAGGTCAGCCCAGGAAATTTTTTGACCGTATTTTTGCTTGATAGGCCACAGGAGACGGCGCGCTTTATCCAGACTTACGTTATCTGGCCAGGAATTCAGGGGGGCAAAGCGCTGTTGACCGCGCCCTGCGCCACCGCGACCGTCAACGGAGCGATAGGTACCTGCGCCGTGCCAGGCCATACGGATAAACAGGCCCGCATAGCTGCCCCAGTCGGCTGGCCACCACGGCTGAGAGTCGGTCAGAAGTGCTTTGAGATCGCCCTTGAGCGCTGAGTAATCGAGTTTGCTGAATTCTTTGCGGTAGTCAAAGTCTTCACCCAGAGGGTTAGAACGGTTGGAATGTTGATTAAGAAGATCGACGCGGAGTTGTTTTGGCCACCAGTCGCGGCTGCCTGTGCCTGCCCCCGCGCTGTGATCGACGCTGCCCTGATGGAACGGGCACTTGCCGATTGATGCCACATTATTGCTGTCGTCTGACGTGCTCATCGCTATGCTCCCTTTTACAGTGTTACGGTTACGATATACGCCCTTGTTGATAAGGTATAGTTGAGATAACCCACAGATTCGATAGTTAATTCCGTTTAATTTCCCATTGAAAGTATGTGCGTTCTGTACGTCAAAGGCAGCATTGCTGATATGGCGGGGAAATAAAACCCTTATAAATCAAAAAACCCTCCGAAGAGGGCTTCTATTTGTTATGCGCCAGGCCGAACACCCAGCGTATGGCAAATGGCGTAACTCATTTCCGCGCGGTTGAGCGTATAGAAGTGGAAATCCTTCACCCCTTCACGACTCAAGATCTTCACCATGTCCATCGCGATGTTTGCGCCCACCAGCTTGCGTGTTTCCGGGTCATCGTCCAGCCCTTCGTACATTTTAGACATCCAGTGCGGAATGCGCACATTGGTCATATCGGCAAATTTCTTCGCCTGTTTGAAGTTAGAGACCGGCAAAATTCCCGGGATAATTTCGACGTCGATGCCCGCGGACACACAGCGGTCACGAAAGCGCAGGTAGCTTTCCACATCAAAGAAGAACTGGGTAATGGCGCGGTTCGCACCGGCGTCCACTTTACGCTTCAGGTTAAGCAGATCCGCCTGGGCGCTTTTCGCTTCCGGGTGAACTTCAGGGTAAGCGGCAACGGAAATGTCGAAGTCTGCGACCTCTTTCAGCAGCGCGACCAGATCGGTGGCGTACATGTCCGGTTTACCGCTCCCCGGCGGCAGGTCACCGCGCAGGGCGACGATATGGCGAATACCGTTGTTCCAGTAGTCCTGGGCAATGGCACGCAACTCATCGCGCGTCGCGTCGATACAGGTCAGGTGCGGAGCCGCTTCCAGACCCGTACGGTCCTTAATACCTTTAATGATGCTGTGCGTACGGTCACGCTCACCGGAGTTGGCACCGTAGGTGACGGAGACAAACTTCGGTTTCAGGCTGCTCAGGCGATCGATAGAGCTCCAGAGGGTTTGCTCCATTTCACTGGTGCGCGGCGGGAAAAATTCAAAAGAGACGTTAATCTGACCATTTACTTCGGCCAGGCTCTGATTCAGGGCTTCCCGCTGGTTGGCGTGAAAAAAGCTCATACCTTACCTCATCAATCGCGTGTCATTGTGTGTTGTGTTTCGAACTTCTATACGTTTAGACGTCCAGATGTAAAAATGACGGAAAAGCGGAGGGACGTCAACAGAAATAATCGCCAGGAATGGTGAGGAATGCTCAGGGAAGATGAAGGGAGTTCATGATGGCGGGTGAGTGCGGTCTGATGCCCTCACCCTGTCCCTCTCCCACCGGGAGAGGGAACAAGAAGGATTACAGCAGTTTAGCCAGACGGTTGATGTCAGACTGGATGGCCCCGGCGGTCACATCGCGCCCCGCACCCGGGCCACGGATCACCAGTGGGTTATCACGGTACCAGCGGCTTTCAATGGCGAAAACATTATCGCACGGCAGCAGTGCCGCCAGCGGATGTTCAGGACGAACCGCCTCGACACCCACACGTGCTTTTCCGTTCGCTTCGAAACGCGCCACGTAGCGCAGCACTAGCCCCATCTCGTTTGCCGCTTCCAGACGTTGCACCATCTGCTCGTTCAGCTCTTCGCCGTTCTCGAAGAAGTGGTCGACAGAGTCGTCCTCACAGCCAGCAGGCACCAGCGACTCAACGCGGACGGCATCAGGTTCGATGTCATAACCGGCTTCGCGCGCCAGGATCACCAGCTTACGCATAACGTCTTTACCGGAGAGGTCAACGCGTGGATCAGGTTCAGTTAAGCCCTGCTGCCATGCCTGATCCACCAGGTCAGTGAACGGCACGGTGCCATCAAACTGCAGGAACAGCCAGGAGAGCGTGCCGGAGAAGATGCCACTTAGCGCCAGAATGCTGTCGCCGCTTTCAATCAAATCACGCACGGTATGGTTAACCGGCAAGCCAGCGCCCACCGTGGCGTTATACAGCCAGTGACGGCCTGTCTTTTCAAACGCGTCGTGGATTTGACGGTACTTGTCCGTGCTGCTCGCCCCCGCCAGCTTATTGGCGCTAATAACATGGAAACCGTGGCTGGCGAAATCAAGATACTGATCGGCAAGCTGTTCACTGGCGGTCACGTCCAGCACCACCAGATCGTCATACGGGTGCGCGCGCATCCAGAGGAACAGCGACTCTTCGTCCTGTTCAACCGCTTCATCGTTAAAGAAGGCCAGCGCCCGGCTGGCATCCAGCCCTTCGTAGTTCAGCAGGCTGCGGCGGCTGTCCACCACGCCCGCGAGAATAAATTCAAACCCGGTACGCGCTGAGAGGGTCACCTGCTCACGAGCGAACAGCTCCAGCCAGCGTGAGCCGATGTTTCCTTTGCCAAACAGCACCAGTCCAATACGTTTCTCCGCACGGAACAGAGAGGTATGCAGCCCCTGAATCAGACTCTCGGTGGGTCCTTTACGCAGTACGGCCACAAGGCTAATGCCCTCTTCCGACTGCCAGGTGAATTCAACCGGCTGGCCTTTCAGCTGCTGCCAGAAACGGTGGCAGTGCAGCGGGTTGCGGGTAACGCCCGCCCCCACCATCGCCACCAGCGCCAGACCCTGACGCAGGCGAAGCTCGCCCGGCAGGCCCGCTTCATCAAGAATTTTCAGGGCGCTGTCCGCCACTTCGGCGGTGTAGCAGAACTGCAGCAGTTGGCGATCGTTATGCACGCCAACGGCGAGCGGACGCACCTGGGCGCGTTTGAGGATCAGGTCGATGTCTTTGTGTGCCAGTTTGAAATCCTGGCCCGCCGGGACCTGGAACTCAATCAGGCAGATGTCGTCATGGCTGGTCACAATTCGCGCCCCCGTACCGGACGCCAGGACGCGTTCGATGCGGGTAGAGCCTTGATCCGGGGTGTAACTACAGCGCAGCTGCAGGTCGATGTCGCTCCCGGAAACCGGCTGTAGCGTACGCGCATGCAGAACCGGTGCCGCCAGGCGTGCCAGCTCGCTGGCCTCGTCCAGACGCAGCAGCGGCAGCAGGCAGGCATCTTTCACTTTACGCGGGTCAGCACTGTAGACACCGGCCACGTCGCTCCAGATGGTGACGCGGGAAACGCCTGCCAGCGCACCAATTTGCGTCGCTGAGTAGTCAGAGCCGTTACGTCCCAGCAGCACGGTTTCACCGGCACTGCTGCGGCTGATAAAGCCGGTCACCACAATACGTTTGCCCGGATGCTGAACCAGCAGCTGTTGCAGCAGCGGATATGACAAACCTTCATCCACCTGCGGCTGAGCGGCGCGTTCGGCGCGCAGGAAGTCACGCGCGTCAAGCCAGGCCGCATCCACGCCCAGGTGTTGCAGCACGGCCGCCATCAGGCGCGCAGACCACACTTCACCGTGGCCGACCACCTCGGCATACACCGCGTCGGTAATACCGCTGTCCAGCAGGGCAGCCAGACGCTCAAGGTCATGCGTAAAGGCGCTAATCAATCCGTCCGCGACGTCCGCAGGCAGTAAGCCGGCAATCAGCTCACTCTGGTAACGACGTAAGGACTGTTGCACCTGATGCGCAGAGAGGCGATCGGTCTGACTCAGTTTGAGCCAGCTAATCAACTGGTTGGTGGTGCTGCCAGCCGCGGAGACAACCATCATGTCCCCCGGCTGCGAATACTCTGTCATGATCCCTGCGACACGCAGGTAACACTTCACATCAGCAAGACTACTACCACCAAACTTGTGCAGTTGACGACCCTTCGCCCCTGCCTGCGCTATCACACTCATGATTACCCCTTGGCTGCGACCCGGAAGCCATTTTCCAGATCGGCAATTAAATCTTCAGAATCTTCAATACCGGTCGAGATACGCAGCAGCGTCTCAGAAATACCGGCGGCGGCACGTGCTTCTGGTGCCATACCTGCGTGCGTCATGGTCGCGGCGTGGGAGATCAAGCTTTCAACCCCACCTAATGATTCCGCCAGCGTAAACAATGACAGCCCGCTCAGGAAGCGACGCAGCGTTTGCTCGTCACCGTCCAGTTCAAAACTTAACATCGCGCCAAATCCCTTTTGTTGACGCGCGGCAATCTCGTGCCCCTGGTTTTCCGGCAGCGACGGGTGATAGAGCTTTTTCACCAGCGGCTGGGTCTTCAGAAAATCGACAATCGCCTGAGCATTTCGCTGCGCCACTTCCATGCGCGGCGACAGCGTGCGGATACCGCGCAACAACAGGTAGCTGTCGAAAGCGCTCGCAGTGACGCCAATGTTATTGGCCCACCATGCCAGTTCGGTGACAACGTCGGGATCTTTTGCAATCACCACGCCCGCTACCACATCAGAATGACCGTTCAGATATTTTGTGCATGAATGCAATACCAGATCGGCACCCAGCGCAAGCGGGTTCTGAAGAGCCGGACTGAGGAAGGTATTATCCACTACACTTATCGCTCCCGCATCCCTTGCGCGCTGACAAATTTTCGCAATATCGACGACGCGCAACAATGGATTGCTTGGACTTTCCACCAGCACCAGCTTCGGTTTCTCTGCCAGCGCCTGTTTCAGCGCCTGTTCGTCGTTTTGATCGACAAACAGCACGCGGTAGCACCCGCGTTTTGCGAGGCTGTCAAACAGACGATAGCTACCACCGTAACAGTCGTGCGGTGCCACCAGCAGGTCGCCCGGCTTCAGAAATACCGTCGTCACCAGGTGAATCGCAGACATCCCGGTGTTGGTTAACACGGCGCCTGCACCGCCTTCCAGCTCCGCCAGCGTGCGCTGGGTCACGTCACGCGTCGGGTTGCCGCGACGGGAGTAGTCATGCGCACGGGGTTCATTAAAACCGGTAAAATTGTAAGTACTGGAAAGATGAATTGGCGGGACAACACAGCCGTACTGCTCGTCATCATTTAATCCGCTACGCACTGCGATGGTGGCCTGTTTACGCGTCATGGTGAAGGCTTCCTGGCTAAAAGAGGTGAAAAGTCAGGCACCAGAGTAAACACTGAAAGTATGGACGTCAATACATCTGGACATCTAAACTTCTTTGCGTATAGATTGAGCAATGCGCAAATAGCCGTTAAAATTATATGCTTTAGTGCACGCTGCAGCGGCAATATCCGTGCCACGGTATCGTCTCTACGGTAAACTACGCTGGATTACGGTCAAAACTGGCGATGACGGGTTTTGCACCTTTAGATTAATGACTGAGAGGATTAAAGGTATCTCATGGCTGAATGGAGCGGCGAATATATCAGCCCATACGCTGAGCACGGTAAGAAGAGTGAGCAAGTAAAGAAAATTACGGTTTCCATTCCTCTGAAGGTGTTGAAGATCCTCACCGATGAACGTACGCGTCGTCAGGTGAACAACCTGCGCCACGCGACCAACAGCGAACTGCTGTGCGAAGCGTTTCTGCATGCGTTTACCGGTCAACCGTTGCCAAACGATGAAGATCTGCGCAAAGAGCGTAGTGATGAAATTCCGGAAGAGGCGAAGGTGATCATGCGTGAACTGGGTATCGACCCGGATACGTGGGAATACTGAGAAGCGGATACAAAAAAGGCACCTTGCGGTGCCTTTTTTTCGGGAAACTTACTTAGCGCCCGGGATGCTGAAACGCTTGTTGAAGCGGTCAACACGGCCACCGGTTGCAACATCACGCTGCTTACCAGTGTAGAACGGGTGGCATTTGCCGCACACGTCCAGGTTCAGATCGTGACCCACGGTAGAGCGGATCTGGATAGAGTTACCGCAAGAACAGTTTGCAGTAATCATTTCGTATTTCGGGTGAATATCTTTTTTCATGGGAGAACCTCAGTTAAGGCCGCGTCGCTCTTCCAGCCCTAACGCCAGACACCACGCGATGTTGAATGTAAGTTCTTTGGCGTAAAGTACACCAAAGGCGGCGAATCATACAGAATTTGACCAACGTATGCAAACTGATCCGCACGCCGCTTTCACTAATGTGTATACTAACGCGCCACTTTTCAAGTCAGGAAGATTCGATGCCCGTCGCTCACGTTGCCCTGCCCGTTCCGCTTCCCCGCACCTTTGACTATCTGCTGCCTGACAGCATGAGCGCCAAAGCGGGCTGTCGCGTGACCGTGCCATTTGGCAAACAGCAGCGTATTGGGATTGTGGTGTCGGTGAGCGATAAGAGCGAATTGCCGCTCAATGAGCTGAAAGCCGTCGCAGAGGTACTGGACAGCGAGCCCGTTTTCTCCACCAGCACCTGGCGGCTCCTGCTGTGGGCGGCAGATTACTACCATCACCCTATCGGCGATGTCCTGTTCCACGCCCTGCCTATTATGCTTCGTCAGGGTAAAAGTGCCAGCCACGCTCCCCTCTGGTACTGGTTTGCCACTGAAGAGGGCCAGGCGGTCGATATCAATAGCCTGAAACGCTCGCAGAAACAGCAGCAGGCGCTGGCGGCCCTGCGTCAGGGGAAAATCTGGCGACATCAGGTTGACGAGCTTGAGGTGAGTGAAACGGCGCTACAGGCCCTGCGCAAAAAAGGGCTGAGCGAACTGGCAAGCGAGGCGCCTGCCCTTTATGACTGGCGGGACAGTTTCTCCGTTTCAGGGGATCGTCTGCGACTCAACACCGAGCAGGCCACCGCCGTAGGAGCCATTCACAGCGCCTCCGATCATTTCTCCGCCTGGCTACTGGCAGGGGTCACCGGCTCCGGCAAAACAGAAGTGTATCTCAGCGTACTGGAAAACGTGCTTGCGCAGGGTAAACAGGCGCTGGTGATGGTTCCGGAAATCGGCCTTACGCCACAAACCATCGCCCGTTTTCGCGAGCGGTTTAATGCGCCGGTTGAAGTGTTACATTCGGGCCTGAACGACAGCGAGCGCCTCAGCGCCTGGCTGAAAGCCAAAAACGGCGAAGCGGCGATTGTGATTGGCACCCGTTCCTCGCTGTTTACGCCGTTTAAAAACCTCGGCGTTATCGTCATCGATGAAGAGCATGACAGCTCCTATAAGCAACAGGAAGGCTGGCGCTATCACGCCCGCGATCTGGCCGTTTATCGCGCCCACAGCGAGCAAATCCCGATTATTCTTGGCTCCGCGACGCCCGCCCTCGAAACGCTGCATAACGTTCGCCAGCGTAAATACCACATGCTGCGCCTGACGCGGCGCGCAGGGAACGCGCGCCCTGCTATTCAGCATGTGTTGGATCTAAAAGGCCAGCAGGTGCAGGCGGGGTTAGCGCCTGCGCTTATCACCCGGATGCGCCAGCATTTGCAGGCCGGTAATCAGGTCATTTTGTTCCTTAACCGCCGCGGGTTTGCCCCGGCGCTGCTGTGTCACGACTGCGGCTGGATTGCCGAATGCCCGCGCTGCGACCACTACTACACGTTCCATCAGGCCCAGCGCCATTTGCGCTGCCACCACTGCGACAGCCAGCGGCCGGTACCACGCCAGTGTCCGTCATGTGGCTCAACGCATATCGTGCCGGTCGGTCTGGGGACGGAGCAACTGGAGGAGGCCCTTAAGCCTTTCTTCCCTGACGTTCCTCTTTCCCGCATCGACCGTGACACCACCAGCCGCAAAGGGGCGCTGGAACAGCAGCTGGCGGAAGTGCATCGCGGTGGCGCACGCATTCTGATTGGCACGCAGATGCTGGCCAAAGGGCACCACTTCCCGGACGTAACGCTGGTCGCCCTGCTGGACGTAGACGGCGCGCTGTTTTCGGCCGATTTTCGCTCAGCAGAACGTTTTGCCCAGCTTTATACCCAGGTTGCCGGACGTGCCGGTCGCGCAGGCAAACAGGGTGAGGTGGTTTTACAGACCCACCATCCTGAACATCCGTTACTGCAAACCCTGCTGCATAAAGGCTATGACGCGTTTGCGGAGCAGGCGCTGGCAGAACGCCAGACGATGCAGCTTCCGCCGTGGACCAGCCACGTCATCATTCGCGCAGAAGATCACAACAACCAGCAGGCACCGCTTTTCCTGCAGCAGTTGAGAAACCTCCTGCAGGCCAGTCCGCTGGTGGATAACCCGCTGTGGATACTGGGGCCGGTGCCGGCGCTGGCACCAAAGCGTGGTGGACGTTTCCGCTGGCAGATTTTGCTCCAGCACCCTTCGCGCATCCGCCTGCAACATATCGTCAGCGGCGCGCTGGTGCTGATCAATACCCTACCGGAAGCGCGCAAAGTGAAGTGGGTGCTGGACGTTGATCCTATCGAAGGCTGAAGACGGATCGAAAAATTTAACGCTCCTCACACTTTTTATGAAAATTCTGTAACCGATTCCATTAACTATCTGTAAAAATGGTGGCGTCAGAAGTTCGGTGTTCAGGCGAGGAGAAGACGTTGAAGTCCAGGAAAGAGGTTGCCACGGCGACCATGAAAGACGTTGCCCAGAAAGCACAAGTCTCTACGGCAACCGTGTCCCGCGCATTAATGAACCCGGATAAAGTCTCCCAGGCGACCCGTAACCGGGTAGAGCAGGCTGCGCTGGAAGTGGGCTATTTCCCGCAGGCGATGGGACGAAACGTTAAACGCAATGAGTCGCGCACCATCCTGGTGATTGTGCCGGACATCTGCGATCCCTTCTTCAGCGAGATTATTCGCGGTATCGAAGTGACGGCGGCAGAGCAAGGTTATCTGGTGCTGATTGGCGACTGTGCTCACCAGAACCAGCAGGAAAAAACCTTTATCGACCTCATTATCACCAAGCAGATCGACGGCATGTTGCTGCTTGGGTCTCGCCTGCCGTTTGATGCCAGCATTGAAGAGCAGCGCAATTTACCGCCGATGGTGATGGCCAACGAGTTTGCACCCGAGCTGGAGCTGCCGACGGTACATATTGATAACCTGACCGCCGCGTTCAACGCCGTCAACTATCTTCAGGAGCTGGGGCACAAGCGTATTGGCTGCATTGCCGGGCCGGAAGAGATGCCATTGTGCCACTACCGCCTGCAGGGCTACGTTCAGGCGCTGCGCCGTACCGGCGTCACCGTCGATCCGCACTACATTGCTCGCGGGGATTTCACCTTTGAAGCCGGTGGACAGGCGCTGGAGAAGCTGCTGGATCTGCCCGAGCCGCCGACCGCGGTGTTCTGTCACAGCGATGTGATGGCACTGGGGGCATTATCGTATGCGAAGCGCCGCGGCCTGCGCATACCGAAAGATTTGTCGATCATCGGATTCGATAATATTTCGCTGTCAGAATTTTGCGATCCTCCACTCTCGACCGTGGCGCAGCCGCGCTATGATATTGGGCGTGAAGCGATGCTTCTTCTGCTGGATCAACTGCATGGTCAAACAGTTAACAGCGGCTCGCGGTTGCTGGACTGTGAATTGATTGTGCGCGGTTCTACCCAGGCATTGACTTAAAGTAAATGTCTTTCAGACACCCTTATCTGGTCAAAGCCCCGCCGCTTAAGTAACATGGCGGGCTGACGAACGAATAAATACAGCGAAACGATAGTGGCACAACGAGATTATGTACGTCGCGGCCAGCCGGCACCTTCGCGACGCAAAAAGAGTAGCTCAAGGAAAAAGCAACGTAACCTGCCTGCTGTCTCGCCAGCGATGGTCGCTATTGCTGCGGCTGTAGTCGTGGCCTTTATTGGTGGTCTGTACTTTATCACGCACCATAAAAAAGAAGAGTCCGAGGCGCTTCAGGCCAGCAAGGTTGCCGGAAACGGCCTTCCGCCGAAGCCTGAAGAGCGCTGGCGCTATATCAAAGAGCTGGAAAGCCGTCAGCCTGGCGTACGTGCGCCGACCGAGCCTTCAGCGGGTGGTGAAGTGCAAAATGCCAGCCAGTTGACGGATGAACAGCGTCAGTTGCTGGCACAAATGCAGGCCGATATGCGCCAGCAGCCTACGCAGCTGAACGAAGTGCCGTGGAACGAGCAGACGCCGGAACAGCGTCAGCAAACGCTGCAGCGTCGTCAGGCGCAGCAGCAGCTCCAACAGCAACAGCAGCAACAACAGCAGTGGGCGCAAACCCAGCCAGTGCAGCAGCCGAAAACGCAGCCACGGGTGACGGAACAGCCGTATCAGCAGCAAACGCGAACGGCGCAGTCCCAGCCAGTGCAGCAACCGCCGAAGGCCCAGCCGCAGAAACAGGCGGCTCAGCCGTATCAGGATCTGCTGCAGACGCCGGCGCATACCACTGCGCAGCAGCCGAAAACGCAGCAGGCCGCACCGGTAACCAAAGAGACCGATGCGCCGAAGCAGACTGCGGAGAAAAAAGACGAACGCCGCTGGATGGTGCAATGTGGTTCATTCAAAGGTGCTGAGCAGGCGGAAACGGTGCGCGCACAGCTGGCTTTTGAAGGGTTTGATTCACGCATTACCACCAATAACGGCTGGAATCGCGTGGTGATTGGCCCGGTCAAAGGCAAAGAAAATGCCGACGGAACCATTTCCCGTTTGAAAGTGGCGGGACACACAAACTGCATTCGACTCGCTACCGGGGGTTGAAACCCCCAAATTCCCCCCCATCTATCATTCTATTCAGCCCTGAGCACAGGCTCAGGGCTTCTGTTTCCCGATTCTGTAACCAGGGGGTCTGCTCGTGACAACAATAGTAAGTGTACGCCGTAACGGCCACGTGGTAATCGCCGGTGATGGCCAGGCCACGCTGGGTAATACCGTAATGAAAGGCAACGTGAAGAAAGTTCGTCGTTTATACAACGACAAAGTGATCGCCGGTTTTGCAGGCGGCACAGCTGACGCCTTCACGCTGTTCGAACTGTTTGAACGCAAACTGGAAATGCACCAGGGTCACCTGGTGAAAGCCGCCGTTGAGCTGGCGAAAGACTGGCGTACCGATCGCATGCTGCGCAAACTTGAAGCGCTGCTGGCGGTGGCCGATGAAACCGCTTCGCTTATCATCACCGGTAACGGTGACGTCATTCAGCCTGAAAACGACCTGATTGCTATTGGCTCTGGTGGCCCGTACGCCCAGGCTGCAGCCCGTGCGCTGTTGGAAAATACCGACATGAATGCGCGCGATATCGCGGTGAAGGCGTTGGATATTGCAGGTGATATCTGCATCTATACCAACCACAACCACACCATCGAAGAATTACCGTCTAAAGCGTAAGGATCTCCCATGTCTGAAATGACCCCACGCGAAATTGTCAGCGAACTGGACAAACATATTATCGGCCAGGACAACGCCAAGCGTTCCGTGGCTATTGCCCTGCGTAACCGCTGGCGCCGCATGCAGCTCGAAGAAGAGCTGCGCCATGAAGTGACGCCAAAAAACATTCTGATGATCGGCCCGACCGGTGTCGGTAAAACCGAAATTGCCCGTCGTCTGGCGAAACTGGCTAATGCCCCGTTTATCAAAGTCGAAGCCACCAAGTTCACCGAAGTGGGCTATGTGGGTAAAGAAGTGGACTCTATCATTCGCGATCTGACCGACTCGGCGATCAAAATGGTGCGCGTCCAGGCGATTGAGAAAAACCGCTACCGCGCCGAAGAGATGGCGGAAGAGCGCATTCTTGACGTCCTGATCCCACCGGCGAAGAACAACTGGGGCCAGGCTGAACAGCAGGCTGAGCCGTCAGCGGCACGTCAGGCGTTCCGCAAAAAACTGCGTGAAGGCGAGCTGGACGACAAAGAGATTGAGATCGATCTTGCTGCTGCCCCTATGGGTGTGGAAATCATGGCACCGCCTGGCATGGAAGAGATGACCAGCCAGCTGCAGTCCATGTTCCAGAACCTGGGCGGCCAGAAGCAGAAAGCGCGTAAGCTGAAAATCAAAGACGCCATGAAGCTGCTGATCGAAGAAGAAGCGGCGAAACTGGTGAACCCGGAAGAGCTGAAGCAGGATGCTATCGACGCGGTTGAGCAGCACGGTATCGTGTTTATCGACGAAATCGACAAAATCTGTAAGCGTGGCGAATCCTCAGGCCCGGATGTCTCCCGTGAAGGCGTTCAGCGCGACCTGCTGCCGCTGGTTGAAGGCTGCACCGTCTCCACTAAACACGGTATGGTCAAAACAGACCACATCCTGTTTATTGCCTCTGGCGCATTCCAGGTGGCGAAACCGTCTGATCTGATCCCGGAACTGCAGGGTCGTCTGCCGATTCGCGTGGAGCTGCAGGCGCTGACCACTGAAGATTTCGAACGCATCCTGACCGAGCCAAATGCCTCTGTGACCGTACAGTACAAAGCGCTGATGGCAACCGAAGGTGTGAACATCGAGTTCACTGAAGACGGTATCAAACGCATCGCCCAGGCCGCCTGGCAGGTCAACGAAACCACCGAGAACATCGGTGCCCGTCGTCTGCACACCGTGCTGGAGCGCCTGATGGAAGATATCTCTTATGATGCGAGCGACCTGAACGGTCAAAGCATTACCATTGACGCAGAATATGTGGGTAAACACCTGGATGCGTTAGTGGCAGATGAAGATCTGAGCCGTTTTATCCTATAATCGCGGTTACTGCATTCTCATCACGTTTAATGGGGGCTAATGCCCCCATTTTTATTGGCTAAATTACTATGACTGACATCAGCCGTACTCAGGCGTGGCTCGAAAGTCTGCGCCCTAAAACTCTTCCTCTGGCCTTTGCCGCCATTATCGTCGGTACGGCGCTTGCCTGGTGGCAAGGCTATTTCGATCCGCTGGTTGCCGGGCTGGCACTGATTACCGCCGGTCTGCTGCAAATTCTCTCCAATCTCGCCAACGACTATGGCGATGCGGTTAAAGGCAGCGACAAACCCGACCGTATCGGGCCACTGCGCGGTATGCAGAAAGGGGTCATTACCCAGGCGCAGATGAAGCGCGCGCTGATCATCACCGTGGCGCTGATTTGTCTTTCCGGCCTGGCGCTGGTAACGGTCGCGTCTAAAACCCCCAGCGATTTCATTGGGTTCCTGGTACTGGGTCTGCTCGCCATTATTGCCGCCATTACCTATACCGTCGGTACCCGCCCTTACGGGTATATTGGGCTGGGTGATATCTCCGTGCTGGTGTTCTTCGGCTGGCTGAGCGTGATGGGGAGCGGGTACTTACAGGCACATACCCTGATCCCGGCCCTGTTCCTGCCGGCAACCGCCTGCGGCATGCTGGCGACGGCGGTGCTTAACATCAACAACCTGCGCGATATCGACAGCGACCGTGAGAACGGCAAAAACACACTGGCCGTGCGTCTGGGGCCCGTTAATGCACGCCGTTATCATGCGTGTCTGCTGCTGGGCGCTCTGCTGTGCCTGGCGCTGTTTAACGTTATCTCGCTGCACAGCATATGGGGCTGGCTGTTTGTACTCGCCGCACCGCTGCTGATTAAGCAGGCGCGATTCGTCATGCGTGAACTCAGCCCTGCGGCCATGCCGCCAATGCTGGAGCGTACGGTAAAAGGGGCACTGCTGACTAACCTGTTGTTCGTCATCGGGATTGTCTTAAGTCAGACGCTGGGTTAACTGACAAATATCAATTAACAATTGATGATTTTGCCAACAACGCATTTAGCACGATATACTGAACACATTCGCAGCAACTGAGCGTTAAACCTATGAAATACGATACCTCCGAGCTTTGTGACATCTACCAGGAAGATGTCAACGTCGTTGAACCGCTGTTCTCCAACTTTGGTGGGCGGTCGTCGTTTGGCGGACAAATCGTCACGGTGAAATGTTTCGAGGATAACGGGTTGCTCTATGATCTGCTCGAACAGAACGGCCGTGGCCGCGTTCTGCTGGTTGATGGCGGGGGCTCCGTACGTCGTGCCCTCATTGATGCTGAGCTCGCCCGTCTTGCCGTACAGAACGAGTGGGAAGGCATCGTGGTGTATGGCTCAGTGCGCCAGGTGGACGATCTCGAAGACCTGGACATTGGCATTCAGGCTATCGCGGCCATTCCGGTGGGTGCTGCGGGTGAAGGTATCGGCGAAAGCGACGTGCGCGTCAATTTCGGCGGCGTGACCTTCTTCTCTGGTGACCATCTCTATGCCGATAACACCGGGATTATCCTTTCCGAAGATCCGCTGGATATCGAGTAATAAAAAAGCCGGGTGGCGGCGACGCCTTACCCGGCCTGTTCTGCATTTCCCGAAAGAAATTACACTTCTTCCATACGCCCCAGCAGCGCCTGCAGACGATCCTGCCAGCCATTCTGCTGTTCACGCAGCTGGTTGTTTTCGCGCTCCAGTTCTTCACGGCTGTGCTGGGCGTTCTGAACTTCCTGCGCCAGGCTGTTGTTCTTCTCTTTCAGCTCTTCAATTTCCATCTGCAGCAGCGTGATGGTGTCAATCGCCTGCTGTACTTTCGATTCCAGTTTCTCAAACACTTCTAAAGACATGATCCTACCTCTCCTGAATTGCAAGGCGACGCTTTAACGTAAACGCGCACAACAGATATGCCGATTGTATGAAGCCCCGTCGCCCCTGTCCAGCGGCAGACCGCGCAGATCGTGGTTTGCAACACTTTTCGGCCTCGTCCTGGTGCGTTCGCGGCATATACCCCTAAATTGTTAACTCATTCGTTAATGAAATGATTCAGCTCACATTTTGCTATTGGTGTAAAAATGCGCTTTATGGCGCGAAAACGCTCATTTTATTGACGCAGACCACACATTTTGATTTCGATATTTCTCGTTTTTGCTCGTTAACGATAAATTAACACTATGTCTACAGGGCATCGTGGCTGTCACGGGCGGTCATGCTAACAATAAACATCAATTTCTTCAGGATTCCGATTATGAGTCAGACATCAACCTTAAAAGGCCAGTGCATTGCCGAGTTCCTTGGTACCGGGTTGTTGATATTCTTCGGAGTGGGCTGTGTTGCTGCACTGAAAGTGGCGGGTGCCAGTTTCGGTCAGTGGGAAATCAGTATTATCTGGGGTCTGGGCGTGGCGATGGCCATCTACCTGACCGCAGGGGTTTCCGGCGCACATCTTAACCCGGCGGTGACCATCGCGCTGTGGCTGTTCGCGTGCTTCGACGGACGCAAAGTTGTTCCCTTCATCCTTTCTCAGTTTGCCGGCGCGTTTTGCGCAGCGGCGTTAGTTTACGGGCTTTATTACAATCTTTTCATCGACTTCGAACAGACACATCATATGGTGCGTGGCAGTGTCGAAAGTCTGGATCTGGCAGGCATCTTCTCAACCTATCCCAACCCGCATATCAATTTTGTGCAGGCGTTCGCAGTTGAAATGGTGATTACCGCTATTCTGATGGGCGTTATCCTGGCGCTGACCGACGACGGAAACGGCATTCCGCGCGGCCCGCTGGCACCGCTGCTGATTGGCTTGCTGATTGCGGTGATCGGTGCATCCATGGGCCCGCTGACCGGGTTTGCGATGAACCCGGCGCGTGATATCGGACCTAAAGCTTTTGCCTTTATCGCAGGATGGGGCGACGTGGCCTTCACCGGCGGTAAAGATATCCCTTACTTCCTGGTACCGCTGTTTGCACCGGTTGTCGGGGCTGCGCTGGGTGCATTTAGCTACCGCAAATTAATTGGTCGCCATTTACCGTGCGACACCTGTGTGGAAGAGGAGAAGGAAACGACTTCTACCGCACAACAAAAAGCTTCGCTGTAATCTGACTACGGGACACATACCATGACCGAAAAAAAATATATCGTTGCGCTCGACCAGGGCACTACCAGCTCCCGCGCTGTCGTAATGGATCATGACGCGAATATCGTCAGCGTGTCACAGCGCGAATTTGAGCAAATCTATCCTCGTCCAGGCTGGGTCGAACACGACCCTATGGAGATCTGGGCTTCACAAAGTTCCACGCTGGTAGAAGTGCTGGCGAAAGCCGATATCAGTTCCGACGAGATTGCCGCTATCGGTATTACCAACCAGCGTGAAACCACTATCGTCTGGGAGCGCGAAACCGGTAAGCCTATTTACAATGCCATCGTCTGGCAGTGCCGCCGTACGTCAGAAATCTGCGAACAGCTGAAGCGCGACGGTATGGAAGACTATGTGCGTAGCGCAACCGGTCTGGTCGTTGACCCGTATTTCTCAGGTACCAAAGTGAAATGGATCCTCGACCACGTTGAGGGTTCACGTGAACGTGCAAAACGCGGTGAGCTGCTGTTCGGTACCGTCGACACTTGGCTTATCTGGAAGATGACCCAGGGGCGTGTCCACGTCACTGATTACACCAACGCCTCGCGCACCATGCTGTTCAACATCAATACCCTGGAGTGGGATGACAAGATGCTGGACGCGCTGGATATCCCGCGCGCGATGTTGCCAGAAGTCCGTAAATCTTCTGAAGTTTACGGTCAGACCAATATCGGCGGCAAAGGCGGCACGCGTATTCCAATTGCCGGTATTGCCGGTGACCAGCAGGCGGCGCTGTTTGGCCAGCTGTGCGTTAAGGAAGGGATGGCGAAAAACACCTACGGTACCGGCTGCTTTATGCTGATGAACACCGGTGAGAAAGCGGTGAAATCAGAAAACGGCTTGCTGACCACCATCGCCTGCGGCCCACGCGGTGAAGTGAACTATGCGCTGGAAGGTGCGGTGTTCATGGCAGGTGCGTCTATTCAGTGGCTGCGTGACGAGATGAAACTCATCAGCGATGCGTTTGACTCCGAGTATTTCGCAACCAAAGTGAAGGACACCAACGGTGTGTATGTGGTTCCGGCCTTTACCGGTCTGGGTGCCCCCTACTGGGACCCGTATGCACGCGGCGCGATTTTCGGCCTGACCCGTGGGGTAAACTCGAACCACATTATCCGCGCGACGCTGGAATCCATCGCTTATCAGACGCGCGACGTACTGGAAGCAATGCAGGCTGACTCCGGCATTCGTCTGCACGCCCTGCGCGTGGACGGCGGCGCCGTTGCCAACAACTTCCTGATGCAATTCCAGTCCGACATTCTGGGCACCCGCGTAGAGCGCCCGGAAGTACGTGAAGTCACCGCGCTGGGTGCGGCGTATCTTGCAGGTCTGGCTGTCGGCTTCTGGCAGAATCTGGATGAACTGCAGGAAAAAGCGGTTATCGAACGCGAATTCCGCCCTGGCATCGAAACCACTGAGCGTAACTACCGCTACAGCGGCTGGAAGAAAGCGGTGAAACGCGCCCTGGCGTGGGAAGAGCACGAGCAGTAATTTCTCCCCTCACCCGTCCCCTCACCCCGCCGGGGAGAGGGGACCGACCGCACCCACCCCCACTCTGTGATAAACTTCGTGCAATTCCTTTTGATTGCACGAGTACCTCATGAAACGTGAACTGGCTATCGAGTTTTCCCGCGTTACCGAAGCTGCCGCACTGGCGGGCTATAAATGGCTCGGCCGTGGCGACAAAAATACCGCAGACGGTGCGGCTGTCCATGCCATGCGCATTGTGCTTAACCAGGTCAATATCGATGGCACCATCGTCATTGGCGAAGGCGAGATCGACGAAGCGCCAATGCTCTATATCGGTGAGAAAGTGGGCACCGGCAAAGGTGATGCCGTGGATATCGCGGTTGACCCGATTGAGGGTACCCGCATGACGGCAATGGGCCAGGCCAACGCGCTGGCCGTGCTGGCGGTAGGGGACAAAGGCTGTTTCCTCAACGCACCGGATATGTACATGGAAAAGCTGATTGTCGGCCCCGGTGCCAAAGGGGCTATCGACCTGAGCCTGCCGCTGGAAGAGAATCTGCGTAACGTTGCCAGGGCGCTGGAAAAACCGCTTAGCGCGCTCACCGTGACCATTCTGGCGAAACCGCGCCACGATGCCACCATTGCCCAGATGCAACAGCTCGGTGTTCGCGTCTTTGCCATCCCGGATGGCGACGTGGCAGCGTCTATCCTGACCTGCATGCCAGACAGCGAAGTGGATGTGCTTTACGGCATTGGCGGCGCGCCGGAAGGTGTGGTCTCCGCCGCGGTGATCCGCGCTCTGGATGGCGACATGCAGGCCCGTCTGTTGCCCCGTCACGAAGTCAAAGGCGACAGCGAAGAGAATCGCCGTATTGGGGAAGAAGAGCTGGCACGCTGCGAAGCGATGGGTATCGAAGCCAACAAGGTGCTTGCGCTGGATGACATGGCGCGCAGCGACAACGTTGTCTTCTCCGCAACCGGCATCACCAAAGGTGACCTGCTGGATGGCATCACCCGTAAGGGCAATATGGCCACCACCGAAACCCTGCTGATCCGCGGTAAATCACGCACCATTCGCCGCATTCAGTCTGTTCACTATCTGGATCGTAAAGACCCTGACGTGCAGGCGCACATTCTGTAAAACCGTTTGATCGATAGAGCTTTCCGGCCCATATGGGCTGGAAATCTTCACCACAAGTCCGGAAGATAGAACAGAGAAAAAGCACAGGAGAAAATCATGGCGGACTGGGTAACAGGTAAAGTCATAAAGATACAGTTCTGGACCGATGCGCTATTTAGTCTCACCCTGCATGCTCCCGTCCACCCGTTTACGGCCGGGCAATTTGCGAAGCTGGGACTGGATGTGGACGGCGAGCGCGTGCAGCGCGCCTATTCCTACGTTAACGCCCCCGATAACCCGGATCTCGAGTTCTATCTGGTCACCGTCCCGGACGGCAAACTCAGCCCACGCCTTGCCGCGCTTAAGCCCGGTGACGATGTGCAAATTGTGAGTGAAGCGGCCGGTTTCTTCGTGCTGGACGAAATCCCGGACTGCGACACCCTCTGGATGCTGGCAACCGGCACGGCCATTGGCCCCTATCTCTCTATTTTGCAGTACGGCAAAGACCTTGAGCGCTTTAAAAACATCGTGCTGGTTCACGCCGCGCGCTATGCCGCAGACTTGAGCTATCTTCCGCAGATGCAGGCGCTGGAAAAGCAGTACGGCGGGAAACTGAAAATTCAGACCGTGGTCAGCCGCGAAACCGCAGCAGGTTCACTGACGGGCCGCGTACCGGCATTGATTGAGAGTGGTGCACTGGAAGACGCAATTGGCTTGCCGATGAGCGCTGAAACCAGCCACGTCATGCTGTGTGGCAACCCGCAGATGGTTCGCGACACGCAGCAGCTTCTGAAGGATACCCGGCAGATGACGAAACATCTTCGCCGCCGGCCGGGCCATATGACTGCCGAACACTACTGGTGATCAGCGGTATTTCACCTCAAGGGTGTCTTTGCCGTATTTGTTTTCGCTCTGGGTGCCGATAAACGCGCCCAGATCGACCACCATCATGACAAAAATAATGGTTGGTAGCAGTCTGCCCACCACCCAGGGAAGGATGGACGGAAGTATCGACCAGTTCCCGGCCACCAGCATCCACGCCAGAATAATCAGAAAAGCCCACGCGCCGGAACGGCCGCGATCGTGCAGACGTTTCACCACCACGGCCGCGGTTGGCCACAGTAAACAGACCAGCGCAAACGCCGCCGTTTGTGTGCTGAGCCATGCGTTGAAGGCCACGAAAAACAGAAGCAGCATGGCAACGATCCACGTCGCCATCCAGATCCAGAAGTCACGGCGTCCAATACGCCCTTTGAATGAAAACAACCACTGCTGTATGGTCATGTAAGGTTCCTTATTATCATATAGCGCGCATTTTACCCTGGAGTTGTGACCTTTTGACAAGCCGACCAGATATCGATTTAATCATGAGCACTTACGGCCAGGGGCAATGTTGATGAAAAGTTCGGCACGTTCTCTTTTCCTGTGTTTAGTGATGCTCATCGCGGGTGTCCCCCTGCACGCCGCCGAAACCACTGCCCCGACGACAGCCCCCTATCTGCTGGCAGGTGCGCCCTCGTTCGATCAGTCAATCAGCCAGTTTCGTGAAACCTTCAATAAAACCAACCCCACGCTACCGCTGGATGAATTCCGCGCCATTGACAGCTCCCGGGATACGCCAACCCTGACCCGGGCTGCGAGCAAGATTAACGAGAATTTATATGCCTCCACTGCGCTGGAGCGCGGCACGCTAAAAATCAAAAGCATGCAGATAACCTGGCTGCCGATTCAGGGGCCAGAGCAGAAAGCCGCTAAGGCAAAAGCGCTCGAGTACATGAGCGCGATACTGCAGGCTTTTACGCCCGCACTGACCAAAAAGCAAAGCCAGCAAAAGCTGCAAAAACTCCTCACCGCCGGTAAAAACAAGCGTTACTACGCCGATACCGAAGGGGCCATACGCTATGTGGTGGCAGATAACGGCGAAAAAGGACTGACCTTCGCTGTTGAACCGATTAAGCTGGCACTATCAGACACACTCGGAGGGGCGAATTAATGACAAAAAGCAAAGCCTTTCGAGGGAAAATCTCTATACTGATTCACAGACCATGCTGCCCGACAGGGCGGCCATATTCCTTAATTCGCTAATTTAGCGTGGAGAATTGAAATGCGACATCCTTTAGTGATGGGTAACTGGAAACTGAACGGCAGCCGCCACATGGTAAACGAACTGGTTGCGAACCTGCGTAAAGAGCTGGCGGGCGTGACGGGCTGCGCGGTTGCTATCGCTCCGCCGGATATGTACCTGGATCTGGCTAAACATGCCGCTGATGGCAGCCACATTATTCTGGGCGCACAGAACGTTGACGTTAACCTGTCAGGCGCATTCACCGGTGAAACCTCTGCTGAAATGCTGAAAGATATCGGCGCGAAATACATCATCATCGGCCACTCTGAGCGTCGCACTTACCACAAAGAATCCGACGAATTTATCGCGAAGAAATTCGCGGTGCTGAAAGAGCAGGGTCTGATCCCGGTTCTGTGCATTGGTGAAACCGAAGCCGAAAACGAAGCAGGCAAAACGGAAGAAGTGTGTGCTCGTCAGATCGACGCCGTGCTGAAAACACAGGGTGCTGCAGCATTCGAAGGCGCGGTTATCGCGTACGAACCCGTCTGGGCGATCGGTACCGGCAAATCAGCGACCCCTGCGCAGGCACAGGCGGTTCACAAATTTATCCGTGACCACATTGCTAAAGCGGACGCGAAAGTGGCTGAGCAGGTAATTATTCAGTACGGCGGTTCCGTTAACGCATCCAACGCTGCTGAGCTGTTCACCCAGCCAGACATCGATGGCGCGCTGGTTGGCGGTGCATCCCTGAAAGCTGACGCTTTCGCGGTGATCGTTAAAGCAGCAGAAGCGGCTAAACAGGCGTAAAAACCGACTTCCCTCCCCCACCGGGGAGGGAAATTACACTTTCCCCAGCACGCTAAACCACAGATAATCCAGCGGCAGCAGCACCAGATACGTTGCAATCGCCAGCGCCAGACAGAGCAACATCCCCGCCTTTGCAGGCACCTTCCCTAAACCCATTGCCACCACAATCGGCGACGCCTGATACGGCAGCAGCGGCGTGGAATACCCCAGTACCTGAATCATGATCACCGACAACAGCGGGAAACCGGTGGCGTCCGAAAAACTCTGTGCCAGCGTGGTGTACAACGCCGGTACACCGTTCGCGGTCATAATGAAGTTGAGCGCCGTGGTAATACCGGTAAGCGCCAGGAAGCTGGTGAACGGTCTGCTGGCATCAAGCGGCATAATCCGCAATAACGCCTCCCCCACCGCGGAACCGATACCCGTTTGGGTCACTACAATCGCCAGCCCGAGAATCCCCGCCACGTAAATGCAGGTGCGCATGTTCACTCCCGCAGAAAACTCTTCACCGGTGATAAACCCAATGCGTGGCAGCATGACGATAACCGATGCCGCAAGGCCCGTCCACGCCGGTCCAACGCCGTGCCAGCTCTCTGTCACCCACATCCCCAGCACCACCGCCAGCAGCCAGGCGAGACGCTTTTCATCCCGGCCCATCGGTTCAGACGGCGTAAGATCGGTGGCCGGTTTCGGGCTGCCGGGGAACAACCAGCAGATCAGGCCGATCAGAATGCCCCCTTTCAGGATCCCGAGGACGGGTGTATGCAGCAGCAGATACGGGACATAGTTCAGATGGATCCCGTACGAGCCCTCCGCGGCGCCACTCATCACCAGATTCGGCACGTTGGCAGGCAGGATGGTCGCCGAGAGCTGGAAGGTTCCGAACCCGACGGCCAGCGCCAGGCCATACCACGCGCGGGAACCGTCGGGGATGGCGGCCCTTTTGGCCATGGCGGCGACAATCGGCATCAGCAGCGCGATACGGCCCATATTCGACGGCATCACAAACGCCAGCGCGTAGCTCAGCCCCACCACGCTTGCCACCATCAATACCCACGAATCCGTGAGTTTTGCCGACAGCGCCCGTGCGGCCCTGTCCGCCAGACCGGTTTTACGGATTGCCACCCCCAGCACGAAGCCGCTAAACACTAACCAGAATGCAGACGAGGCAAAACCACCAAAAATCACCTCCGCCGGGGCGATTCTGGCGGTCATCGCTGCCGTGAAAAACAGCAGCGCGGTGATAAATTCCGGCAATAGCGACGTCGCCCACAGCACGATGGTGACGCCGACTATCAATGAGGGCACAAACAGAGGATGCGTTAACCAGAGCGACATTCCTGTCTCCTGTCGTTTTTTTCAGCAAGTCTACGGCGACAGGCAAGACGAGTAAACGCTATTTATGGTGAGGTCACTTCAGGATATCGCATTGATGATCCTGCAATTCCTCAGCCGACGCGCGATTCAGGGTCAGCAAGTTACGTTCGGTCGCCAGTAAGACAAACGATCCATCCGACTGCTGCGCCATGGCCAGCGCGAAGCGCCCCATATGGTCACGCGCTTCCGGCAGCTCTTCAGCCAGCATCATAAACGGACTGCGCTGTACCAGCTCATTTTCCGTCACGCGACGGGCGAGGTACTCATGCCCTTCCAGCCCGCCCGGGAACGGTAACCACTGGGTACTGATTTGCCCCTGCGCAGCATTAAGCTTCTCGCGCACGTCCGGGCGCAGGCAGGAGATATGGATATGAAAATGGTTCTGCGTACGGCCTGTCGGGGAGTTAATGGTGAGCGAAATTGCGCTGTCCGGCACCTCGGCCCCGCGCTTCATGCTCATAAAGTTGCGTGACTGCCAGGCCAGCCAGAAGAAGTTGGGCGTATTCGGCTCGGTCAACAGCGGGCTTTCGGTTCCTTTGATACGGTAAGTCGGCATCAGGAGATACTGCAGCGGCCCGTTGCGGTCTTTAAACACCACATAACCCGCATCAGGCTTTACCTGCGCGCACGGGGCCGGGTTACGGTGCTGGAGTTGATTCGGCAGACACTGGTCGAGAACGATATGACGCAACGCATTCGGATTACCCGCTTTCATCCAGTACCAGCCACCCGCGGCAAGAATGATGACAACCAGAATCAGTAATAGTATTTTTTTCACAATGCGTTCCCTGTTTTCGATAGTGGCGAAAGAGTAACGCAAAATGATGACCAAATAAAAAACCCGGCGGATTTCTCGCGCCGGGTCACCGTGCCTGTCCTGCTAACGTTTAGCGCTTGCTGATCTGGTCGAAAGTTCCGCCGTTAGAGAAGTGCTCTTTCTGCGCTTTCGCCCAGCCGCCGAACTCTTCATCAATGGTGAAAAGCTTCAGTTTCGGGAAGACGCTTTCATATTTCTTCGCCACCGCCGGATCGCGTGGACGATAGTAGTTTTTCGCCGCAATTTCCTGGCCTTCTGGCGAGTAGAGATACTTCAGGTACGCTTCCGCCACCGCTTTGGTCTCTTTCTTCTCAACCACTTTATCAACCACAGAAACGGTAGGTTCGGCGAGGATAGATTCGCCTGGCGTAACGATCTCGAACTTGTCTTTACCCAGTTCGTGGGTGGCGAGCAGGGCTTCGTTTTCCCATGCGATCAGCACGTCGCCAATCCCACGCTCAACGAAGGTGTTCGTGGCACCACGTGCGCCAGAGTCCAGCACCTCAACGTTTTTATACAGCGCTTTCACGAACGCCTGGGCTTTCGCCTGGTCACCGTTGTTGTGATGCAGCGCGTAGCCCCAGGCCGCCAGGTAGTTCCAGCGTGCGCCACCCGAGCTTTTCGGGTTCGGGGTGATAATGGAAACGCCCGGCTTAACCAGATCGTTCCAGTCATGAATTTGTTTTGGGTTGCCCTTACGCACCAGGAAAACAATGGTCGAGGTGTAAGGCGCTGAGTTGTCTGGCAGGCGTTTGATCCAGTTTTTATCGATACGCCCACGCTCGGCGATGGCGTCGACGTCATAGGCCAGCGCCAGGGTAACCACGTCGGCCTCAATCCCGTTGATGACTGAGGTCGCCTGCTTACCGGAGCCACCATGAGACTGACGCACCACCACGTTGTCGCCGGTTTCCTGTTTCCAGTGTGCCGCGAAGGCTTTGTTGTACTGCTCGTACAGCTCACGCGTCGGGTCGTATGACACGTTTAGTAACTGGATGTCCTTAGCCAGAACGCTGGTCGATGCCAGCAATAATGTTAACCCCACGCCCCATTTATTCATCGCCCGGATCTCTTGTGTAGTGTTTTGATGCTTGCAGCGTGCCAGAAAGCTAACCAATGATTAAAGAATAAAAAAAGATTGGCTATAACGTAGAGGAATAAAAACGAGCAGGCATAAAAAAACCGGGTGGCGATATCGCCTTACCCGGTCTTTATGAGCGTGGACTGCGGACCCGGTTAACTCAGCGCGACCGGGGGAAAGTCACCGCTTAGTACAGTTTTTTTGCGCAGTCCAGCCAGTCACCCTTGAACGGACGCTTCATGTTTTCAATGGCGTCGATGATGTCATGGTGAACCAGTTTTTCGTTCTGAATACCCACGCAACGACCGCCATGACCCTGCAGCAGCAGTTCAATGGCGTATGCACCCATACGTGATGCCAGGATGCGGTCGTATGGACCCGGGGAACCCCCACGCTGGATGTGGCCCAGAACGGTAGCGCGCGTTTCACGTTTGGTTTCGGTTTCGATGTACTTCGCCAGCTCGTCAACGTCACAGATATGCTCGGTGATGGCTACGATGGCGTGTTTCTTGCCTTTTGCGATACCCGCTTTGATTTCAGCCACCAGATCTTCACGGCTGAATTCCACTTCCGGAACCACTACGAACTCACAACCGCCGGCGATGGCCGCAGCCAGCGTCAGGTCACCACAGTAACGGCCCATCACTTCCACGATGGAGATACGTTGGTGGGAAGAAGAGGTGTCGCGCAGGCGGTCAATCGCTTCAACAACGGTGCCCAGTGCGGTGAAATAACCGATGGTGTAGTCAGTGCCTTTGATGTCGTTGTCGATCGTACCCGGCAGCCCGATGCACGGGAAGCCCATTTCAGTCAGACGTTTTGCACCCATGTACGAGCCGTCACCACCAATAACAACCAGTGCGTCGAGGCCACGTTTTTTCATGTTCTCAATAGCCACTTCACGGACGTGTTCATCACGGAATTCCGGGAAGCGCGCAGAACCGAGGAAGGTACCGCCACGGTTGATCATGTCGGACACGCTGTAACGGTCGAGCTGAACCATGCGATCTTCATACAGGCCCAGATAACCATCATAGATACCAAAAACTTCCAGGCCTTCCGTCAGCGCTGAACGGACAACCCCACGAATTGCCGCGTTCATGCCCGGCGCATCACCGCCGCTTGTCAACACACCGATTTTCTTAATCATGACTACCTCTGAACTTAGGAATGCAAAATTGAAATCTGTTGCCGGAAGAATTTATCGACCAACGAATACTGCAAATAGTATATCAATCACTTCCAGCTGAATTGATTCAGGTCAGACCAAATGGCGGTAATTTATACACAAAATGCTGGCCTGGCTCACTTTTTTACAACCAATTACGAAAGCTCAACATGTCCGGGTACAACCGAGCAGGGATCCTGGTGAATAATGACGTCTGAACCAGGAAAACGCTGCAAAATCGCCTGCTCGACCTGCTCAGCAATAACGTGAGCCTGAACCAGTGGCAGGTTGTCTTCCATTTCAATATGAATCTGAATAAAGCGGGTCGGCCCTGACTGCCGCGTTCGAAGATCGTGTGCACCTCTGACACCAGGCCAGGAGGTCACGATAGAAAAAATTTCATTACGTTCTGAGTCCGGGAGGGCGCGGTCCAGAAGCGATTGCACCGCTTCATACCCCATCCGTAAGGCGCTATATAAAATATAGATGCCAATCCCTAACGCAAACAACGCATCGGCCCGATGCCAGCCATACCAGGCCAGACCGAGCGCAATAAGAATAGCGCCATTCATCATAACATCAGATTGATAATGAAGCATATCCGCCCGTACAGCCTGGCTTTGCGTTTTGCGAACAACCCAGCGCTGGAACGTTACCAGAACAAGTGTGCATATAAGTGCCACAATCGTCACGACCACGCCCACGCCGGGATCGTTCATCGGTGACGGCGAGACGAGATGCTGAATACCGGTTAAAAACAGAAACAGCGCGGAGCCGGAAATAAACATGCTTTGCGCCAGCGCGGCCAGCGATTCGGCTTTCCCGTGCCCAAACGTATGTTCTTCATCCGCCGGTTGCAGCGAGTAACGCACAACCAGCAGGTTCGTCAGCGAGGCGGCAATATCCATCAACGAGTCCACCAGCGCCGCGAGAATACTGACTGAGCCGGTATACCACCACGCAAAAATTTTAATCACTAACAGGCTTGAAGCCACGATGGTTGCTGCAATCGCTGCCCGACTTACCAGTCTTCCATAGGATTGATTCATAAACGCTCCTGTCATGTCATGCCGCTAGTATAACGGAAGCATGGGGAGTCAAAGGATGAATAAACGGTTAACAAAGCAGAATGAAGGGCAAAAAAAACCCCCACATCATGTGGGGGAAGACAGGGATGGTGTCTATGGCAAGGAAAACAGGGTTTACTGGTTACTACGGGTACTGCTATTGCTACTGAAAAACGTTGTTTCTGAGCTTCGCTGCATCCGTGCAACCTCACGCAACTGGTCCATTCGCTGCTGATGTCTTGTGTTCAAAACCGCTTGCTGCTCGGGCGTTAGCAGGTGGAACATCTGGTTGCGGACCTTCGCCATCTCTACCTGGCGGGCAACCTGCTCCTGTGCCATTTTTTCGGCCTGAGCGCGTACAGCGCTTTCGTCAAATTTTTCTGCGGTGACAAGGCGGTGCATTGTCTCCATTTCGCTAACATTAACAGGGGGCTGGTCGTGTCGTGCCCTCTGCATCAGATCTCGCATCTGTTGACGCTGATGTTCGGTTAAACTTATGCCATCAAACATATGGCTTTGGCTGCTGTGCTGCGTTGCCCCCTCCGTTGAGGGCCCGTTATCGCCGGGGATAGCTACAGCGGCCTGGCTTAATGTACTGAACGCCAGCGTTGAGGCCATGACGGCAGCGGTAACTTTGCGCATCACTTGCTCCCAAAATCTTTCGTGTCGCGATTCAACGAGAGACAGTCTACGATTCAGGCTGCAAACATGCGTCAGGGGGTGTAAAACAACGTAAAGTCATGGATTAGATAGCCTTGATGTCGTAATTTCTGCCTCGGAGGTATTTAAACAATGAATAAAATCCTGTTAGTTGATGATGACCGAGAGCTCACATCCCTTTTAAAGGAGTTGCTCGACATGGAAGGTTTCAACGTTCTGGTTGCCCATGATGGCGAGCAGGCGCTGAGTCTCCTTGACGACAGCATCGATTTACTTTTGCTCGACGTTATGATGCCGAAGAAAAACGGCATTGATACGTTGAAAGAGCTTCGCCAGACACACCAGACGCCCGTAATTATGCTGACCGCTCGCGGCAGCGAACTTGACCGTGTACTTGGCCTTGAGCTGGGCGCGGATGACTATTTACCAAAGCCGTTTAACGACCGTGAACTGGTTGCCCGTATTCGCGCTATCCTGCGTCGCTCTCACTGGAGCGAACAGCAGCAGAACAGCGACAACAGTTCACCGACGCTGGAAGTCGACTCCCTGAGCCTGAATCCGGGCCGTCAGGAAGCGAGTTTTGACGGTGAAACGCTGGAACTGACTGGCACCGAGTTCACCCTGCTGTACCTGCTGGCCCAGCACCTCGGCCAGGTGGTATCGCGTGAACATTTGAGCCAGGAAGTGCTCGGCAAACGCCTCACCCCGTTTGATCGCGCCATCGATATGCATATCTCGAACCTGCGCCGCAAGCTGCCGGAACGCAAAGACGGGCACCCGTGGTTTAAAACCCTGCGTGGTCGCGGTTATCTGATGGTTTCCGCTTCATGATAGGAAGCTTAACAGCCCGCATCTTCGCCATTTTCTGGCTGACGCTGGCACTGGTTTTAATGCTCGTTTTGATGTTGCCAAAACTCGACTCACGCCAGATGACGGAGCTTCTCGACAGCGAGCAACGTCAGGGCGTGATGATCGAGCAGCACGTGGAAGCCGAGCTGGCAAACGACCCGCCGAACGATTTAATGTGGTGGCGCAGGCTGTTTCGCGCTATCGACAAATGGGCACCGCCAGGCCAGCGCCTGTTGCTGGTGACCAGCGAAGGGCGCGTGATTGGCGCCGATCGCAATGAAATGCAGATCATCCGTAACTTCATTGGTCAGGCGGATAACGCCGACCATCCTCAGAAGAAAAAATACGGTCGGGTTGAGATGGTGGGCCCCTTCTCCGTCAGAGATGGCGAGGATAATTACCAGCTTTACCTGATCCGCCCGGCGAGCAACTCCCAGTCCGATTTCATCAACCTGCTGTTTGACCGTCCGCTTCTGCTGCTGATTGTCACCATGCTGGTCAGCTCACCGCTGCTGCTGTGGCTGGCGTGGAGTCTGGCGAAACCGGCGCGTAAGCTGAAAAACGCGGCGGACGAAGTGGCGCAGGGTAACCTGCGACAACACCCTGAACTGGAAGCCGGTCCACAGGAGTTCCTTGCCGCGGGGACCAGTTTTAACCAGATGGTGAGCGCCCTCGACCGCATGATGACGGCACAGCAACGCCTGCTGTCGGATATCTCGCACGAGCTGCGCACGCCGCTCACGCGCTTACAGCTCGGCACCGCGCTGCTGCGTCGCCGCAGCGGTGAGAGCAAAGAGCTGGAACGTATTGAAACGGAAGCGCATCGTCTGGACAGCATGATTAACGACCTGCTGGTCATGTCGCGCAATCAGCAGAAAAATGCGCTGGTGAGCGAAACGGTGAAAGCCAACCACCTGTGGCATGAAGTGCTGGATAACGCGGCGTTCGAAGCGGAGCAGATGGGGAAATCCTTTACCGTCAACTTCCCGCCGGGGCCATGGCCGCTGTACGGTAACCCCAACACGCTGGAAAGCGCGCTGGAGAACATCGTGCGTAACGCCCTGCGCTATTCGCACACGAAGATTGAAGTAGCCTTCTCGGTGGATAAAGACGGGATCACCATCATCGTTGATGACGATGGTCCTGGGGTAAGCCCGGAAGACCGCGAACAGATTTTCCGTCCGTTCTACCGTACCGACGAGGCGCGTGACCGTGAATCTGGCGGCACGGGGTTGGGTCTGGCGATTGTGGAAACCGCCATGCAGCAGCATCGCGGCTGGGTGAAGGCCGACGACAGCCCGCTGGGTGGGTTGCGGTTAACGCTGTGGCTGCCGTTGTATAAACGTTCGTAGCCGTTTAGCCGGGCGGCGGTATCGCTGACCCGGCTTGCCTCTCCTGCGGGGAAACTATTTCCCCCACAATCTCCGCGAATTATCTTCGATCTTGCAACTTAAACGGCGTTTCTGCATCGTTCGGGTCCAGCTCGTGGACAGCCCTGCAGCGGACAAAAGCCGATGGTACTGGTCGTCATCAAACGGCATATGCCAGGCGATCGCGCAGGCGTCATATACCGAGACATCACTCAGGCGCGATGCCAGCACCAGCGGCTCATCTGCCGATACCTGACCTGCCAGCACCACCCGATATAACCAGCCCGTTTTACCCGCGCTCTGCAGTCGGGCAGACATGTCGCTGATGCCGAAATGATAGTTTAGTTTGAAGCACGGCGAGCGCGGCTGCGTCACCTGAATCAGGGCATCGCCCCAGCGGTAGATATCGCCGATAAAGACGTTTTTCTCGGTCAGCCCTTCCGTTGAGAGATTCTCACCAAACGCGGGCGCGACAAACATATCCGCCTGTTCGGGAAACTCGGTTATCCAGTGCTGATAGTGTTCCCGCGGATAGTGGCACAGCGCGCGGTCAGGCCCGCCATGGATTTTCTTTTCGGCCTGCTCATCGCCCACCAGCCCGAGGTCGGTTAACGTCAACTCGCCGTCGACCTGAATTTTGGCGATGGCGCTCGGGCGGCTGCCGTCGTACTCCCTTACCTTGCCTGTAAAGACATTCACCGGAAAATGCATCGCTGCTCCTTTCTGCAGATACAAAAAAAGCGAGTCATCAGACTCGCTTCTCACAGGCGTCAATGCAACCTTATTTTTTCGCGGCGAAACGCGCTGCTGCTTCGTCCCAGTTCACCACGTCCCAGAAGGCTTTGATGTAGTCCGGGCGACGGTTCTGGAATTTCAGGTAGTAAGCGTGTTCCCACACGTCCAGACCCAGGATAGGGAAACCGGATGCGCCAGAGATTGCTTCACCCATCAGCGGGGAGTCCTGGTTAGCCGTTGAAACAACCGCCAGTTTGTCACCTTTCAGAACCAGCCACGCCCAGCCAGAGCCGAAACGGGTCGCAGCGGCTTTTTCGAATTCCGCTTTGAAGTTGTCTACAGAACCGAAATCGCGCTCGATAGCCGCTTTCAGGTCGCCCTGCAGGGTGGTACCGGTTTTCAGGCCTTTCCAGAACAGGCTGTGGTTAGCGTGACCACCTGCGTTGTTACGCAGAACGGTTTTCTTGTCAGCTGGCAGCTGGTCCAGTTTAGTGATCAGCTCTTCAACAGGCAGGCTAGCGAACTCTGGCAGGCTTTCCAGCGCGGCGTTCGCGTTGTTCACATAGGTCTGGTGGTGTTTGGTGTGATGGATTTCCATCGTCTGCTTGTCGAAATGCGGTTCCAGTGCGTCGTAGGCATACGGCAGGGATGGCAGTGTATAACTCATAATCCTCTCCATTATTGTCGGGCGGCACAGCTGTTAATGCCGCGTAAGCAGTTGGTTCATTATAGTTAATTAAATGATATTGAAAATGATTATCAATGCCGTAGTTTTTATAAGGTTATTCGGTTTTCGGTTATTGCTGAAATTGTGAGTCTGCTCACCCGGTTAACGCGTTGATTGCCATTCAAAACCAAAGTGCGGCAACCTTCCGAAGGTTACCCGACTGCTTAATTTTTACACTCATCGAGTCGGTGGGAAGCCACCGACATATAAAAACGATGAGGATGTAAACATGAATCATGCGATTACGATGGGTATTTTCTGGCATCTGATAGGCGCGGCCAGTGCAGCCTGTTTCTATGCCCCGTTTAAACAGGTCAAACAGTGGTCATGGGAAACCATGTGGTCCGTCGGCGGTGTAGTCTCGTGGATAATTCTTCCCTGGACCATCAGCGCCATGCTGCTCCCGGATTTCTGGGGCTACTTCTCCTCCTTTAACGCCTCCACCCTGCTGCCGGTCTTTCTCTTTGGCGCCATGTGGGGCGTCGGTAACATTAACTATGGCCTCACCATGCGCTACCTCGGCATGTCGATGGGCATTGGCATCGCGATTGGTATTACGCTGATTGTCGGCACTCTGATGACGCCGATCCTCAACGGCAACGTCGACGTGCTGATCAACACCAAAGGCGGCCAGATGACGCTGCTGGGCGTGCTGGTGGCCGTCATTGGCGTGGGCATTGTCACCCGCGCAGGGCAGCTGAAAGAGCGCAAAATGGGCATCAGAGCCGAAGAGTTCAACCTGAAGAAAGGCCTGCTGCTGGCGGTGATGTGCGGGATCTTCTCCGCAGGCATGTCATTCGCGATGAACGCCGCCAAACCGATGCATGAAGCTGCTGCCGCACTGGGCGTCGACCCGCTGTACGTGGCACTGCCAAGCTACGTGGTGATCATGGGTGGCGGAGCGGTGGTTAACCTCGGTTTCTGTTTTTTCCGTCTGGCAAACGTGAAGACCTTGTCACTGAAAGCCGACTTCTCGCTGGCTAAACAGATGATTATCGGGAACGTGCTGCTCTCGGCGCTCGGTGGGCTGATGTGGTATCTCCAGTTCTTCTTCTACGCGTGGGGTCACGCCAGTATTCCGGCGCAGTATGACTATATGAGCTGGATGCTGCACATGAGCTTCTACGTGCTGTGCGGTGGGCTGGTGGGTCTGCTTCTGAAAGAGTGGAACAACGCCGGGCGTCGCCCGGTGGGCGTGCTGAGTCTGGGGTGCGTGGTGATCATTATTGCGGCCAACATTGTGGGCCTCGGCATGGCGAACTGATTACGCCGCGTTACGACTGCGATGACGCCACTGAACCGGCGTCATCCCCACCTCGCGGTTAAAGACCACCGAAAAATAGTTACTGTCCTCAAAGCCGCAGCGCATCGCCACATCGCTGACCATCAGTTCCGTATGCTGAAGCAGGTACTGGGCATGGCAGATGCGCAGCTGGCGCAGATAGTGGTTCACCGTCATCCCGGTCTGGGTGCGGAATTGCTGGCGCAACGCGCGCTCGCTGCACTGCGCCTGCTCGCAGAATTTCTCCAGCACAAAGCTTTTGTTAAGGCTGCCCGCCAGGGTGGTAATGAGCTTATCGAGCAGGGCTTCCTGCGCGGTAGCCGACGGGTTATCAATGGCGTAGCGATGGCGCGTCAACGTCATGACCAGCTGGGCGAAAAGCAGTTCTGCCATCTGGTGAGCCTCAGGATCGCTTTTCTGGCTCTCCTGCTCCAGCTGAGAAATCACCTGTCGCACCTGCGTCATGCCGTTACTGCTCAGTCGCCAGTGCGCCGCGCACTTCGTATCATTAAAACCCGGAATGTAAGCCGCCCAGTCGACGTTGAGTTTCAGCCTGTCAGGGCAGTAAATCACGTTCTGCAGGACCAGGTCGTTGACCGAAGCGTAGGCGTGTTTGTCTTCAGCACGGATGTAAAACAGATCCCCACGCGTAATGCGGTAGGGCCGGTCGTTGAGGATATGCAAGCCATTGCCCCGCCACACCAGCACCAGCTCGCAGAACTCATGAGTGTGCTCGGCAAAGACGTTTTGCGGATAGCGATCCGCCACCGCGACGGCCTGGCCGGCGGAGGCAAAAAAATCCACTTTGCGAAGCATTAACTGAGCAACCACGACACCACCTCGACAGCAAATAACCTGACATTATTAGCGTTTTTGCCCACGGGAAACGGTGACAACCCTCGCGTTACTGCAGTGACGCGTCCTTTCCCTGGCGAATATCGCGCGGTGACCAGCTAAATTCCCGGCGAAACAGGGTCGAAAAGTGGTTACTGTCGCCGAAACCGCAACGATAGGCGATATCCGTGACGCTCTCATCGGTATGACGCAGCAGATGGCGCGCTTTAATCAGGCGCAGACGGTTCAGATAGCGCTGGGGCGTCAGCCCGGTTTGCTGCTTCAGCTGACGATGCAAGGTCCGGAGCGACAGCGAAAAATCATCCGCCAGCGTTTCCCAACAGACATCCTCGGCGAAATGGTCCTCCAGCCAGGCCATCAGTTGAGTCAAACGCGCATCGTTATTCCCCAGCCCGGCCACCATGCTACTGCGACGCAGCAGCACCAGCAGCTGCATAAACAGCAGCTCACGCGTGGCGATGACGTGGGTCTCCTGTCCCTCGTCGCGCTGTTCCATCTGGCTCACCAGCTGACGCACCTGCTGCAGCGTGGACTGATTCACCCGCCAGTGTGAAGGATAGATGCCGTCCTTCTCCTGCGGCAGGAGATGGTTCAGCCCGGACAGGAACTGGAACGCATCGGGCGAACGGTAGAGCACGTTAGTCAGGCACAGGTTGTCGGTATGTTCATATAAGTGCCGGTCATGATCGCGCACAAAGCAGACCGTCCCACCACTGATGGTATACGGCTGGCCGTTAAACACATGGATCCCCGTTCCATGTTCAACAATCACAATTTCGTGAAAATCATGATGATGCTCAGGAAACGCCACCTGAGGGAGTCGCGGTTCAATCGCGACAGACGACCCACCCGAAGGAAAAAAATCCACGCTGTGCAGTACGGTCATAACGGCCCCCACCAATGAGAAATGTTCTCAAAATAGTAATTAAGGCCCCGTCCCCTCACCTTAAATTTTCGACCGTAAACCTCGCAAAAACTGTCCGTTTTTCAAGAAACAGGCTGAAAGATCAGGAAATGCGGGAAGCGTCACACTGCCTGCAAACCCCGTCACGCCTGGAAACTGTGAACTCCCTCACGTTCACCTTTGCTTTCTTGCCAGCCCCGGAAAACCGCTGTCACTGGCGAGAAGGTGGTGATGGGTTCCTTTTTTTACACTCACCGCTAATGACTTTAAGAAGGACACAACCATGACTTTTCGCCATTGCGTGGCTGTCGATCTCGGTGCATCCAGCGGCCGTGTAATGCTGGCCACTTATGACGGCAAGCGGCAGACGCTTTCGCTTCGCGAGATGCACCGCTTTGTTAACTGCCTGCAAAAGCAGGACGGCTGTGAGGTCTGGGATATCGACAGCCTTGAGGCAGCGATCCGCACCGGACTGCAGAAGGTCTGCGATGCGGGGATCCGTATCGACAGTATCGGCATCGATACCTGGGGCGTCGATTATGTACTGCTGGACAGCAACGGTGAACGCGTTGGTTTGCCGATAGCCTATCGCGACAGCCGCACCGACGGCCTGATGGCGCGAGCGATTGCCGGGCTTGGCAAAGAGAATATTTATGGCCGCAGCGGCATTCAGTTCCTGCCATTCAATACGCTCTATCAACTGCGCGCGCTGGTCGAACAGCAGCCGGCGCTGGTTCCCCACGTGGCGCATGCGCTGCTGATCCCGGACTACTTCAGCTACCGCCTGACCGGCAACATGAACTGGGAATACACCAACGCCACCACCACGCAACTGGTGAACATCAACTCCGATAACTGGGATGAACACCTGCTGGCCTGGACCGGGGCTTCCCCCTCCTGGTTCGGTACGCCGACGCATCCTGGCAATGTGATCGGGCAATGGATGTGCCCGCAGGGTAATGCGATCCCGGTGGTGGCGGTTGCGAGTCACGATACCGCCAGCGCCGTCATTGCGTCACCGCTTGCCGGTAACGACGCGGCCTACCTCTCTTCCGGGACCTGGTCGCTGATGGGCTTTGAGAGCAAAACCCCCTACACCAGCGATGCCGCGCTGGCCGCGAACATCACCAACGAAGGCGGTGCCGAAGGGCGCTACCGCGTGCTGAAGAACATCATGGGTCTGTGGCTGCTCCAGCGCGTGCTTAAAGAGCAGAACATTACCGACCTGCCCGCGCTTATTGCCGACACCGAAAGACTGAAAGCCTGCAGTTTCCTGATCAATCCTAATGATGACCGCTTTATCAACCCGGCGGACATGAGCGCCGAAATCCAGGCCGCCTGCGTCGACGCCGGGCAGCCCGTGCCATCGAAACCGGCAGAGCTGGCACGCTGTATTTTCGACAGCCTCGCCCTGCTGTATGCCGAGATCCTGAGCGAGCTGGCCGACCTTCGCGGCCGGCCGTTCACTCAGCTGCATATTGTCGGTGGCGGCTGCCAGAACCAGCTTCTGAACCAGCTCTGCGCCGATGCCTGCGGGATCACCGTGGTGGCGGGCCCGATTGAAGCGTCGACGCTCGGCAATATTGGCATTCAGCTCATGACCCTGGACGAACTTGCCAGCGTGGACGATTTCCGCACGGTGGTCTCGGCGAACGCCACGCTGACCACGTTCATCCCCAATCCCTGCCATGAAATTGCCCGCTATCGGGCGCAGTTTCAGCAAAACCGACTGACTAAGGAGCTTTGCGCATGACCACTCAACTTGAACAAGCCTGGGACCTGGCTAAACAGCGTTACGCCGCCGTCGGCGTGGATGTCGATGAGGCGCTGCGCCAGCTCGATCGTCTGCCGGTCTCCATGCACTGCTGGCAGGGCGACGACGTTGCCGGTTTTGAAAACCCGGGCGGCTCGCTGACGGGGGGCATTCAGGCCACCGGCAACTATCCGGGCAAAGCGCGTAACGCCACCGAGCTGCGCGCCGACCTGGAGCTGGCGCTGAGCCTGATCCCGGGGCCTAAGCGGCTGAACCTGCATGCTATCTATCTGGAATCTGACACGCCGGTCGCGCGTAACGAGATCAAACCTGCGCATTTTAAAAACTGGGTGGCGTGGGCGAAAGCCAACCAGCTGGGCCTGGATTTCAACCCATCCTGCTTCTCACACCCGCTGAGCGCCGACGGTTTTACCCTTGCCCACGCGAACGACGATATCCGCCAGTTCTGGATTGACCACGTAAAAGCCAGCCGCCGCGTCTCCGCGTACTTTGGCGAGCAGCTCGGCACGCCGTCGGTGATGAACATCTGGATCCCGGACGGCATGAAAGACATCACCGTTGACCGTCTGGCCCCGCGTCAGCGCCTGCTGGCGGCGCTGGATGAAGCCATCAGCGAAAAACTGAACCCGGCGCACCACATCGACGCCGTAGAGAGCAAGCTGTTCGGTATTGGTGCGGAAAGCTACACCGTGGGCTCGAACGAGTTTTACATGGGGTACGCCACCAGCCGCCAGACCGCGCTGTGCCTGGATGCCGGCCACTTCCACCCGACGGAGGTGATCTCCGACAAAATCTCCGCCGCCATGCTCTACGTACCCCGCCTGCTGCTGCACGTGAGCCGTCCCGTACGCTGGGACAGCGACCACGTGGTGCTGCTGGATGACGAAACCCAGGCCATTGCCAGCGAAATCATTCGCCACGACCTGTTTGACCGCGTGCACATTGGCCTCGACTTCTTTGATGCCTCCATCAACCGCATCGCGGCATGGGTGATTGGCATCCGCAACATGAAAAAAGCCCTGCTGCGTGCGCTACTGGAGCCCACCAGCGCCCTGAAGCAGCTGGAAGAGAACGGCGATTACACCGCGCGCCTGGTGCTGCTGGAAGAGCAGAAAACCCTGCCGTGGCAGGCGGTGTGGGAGATGTACTGCCAGCGTAACGACACCCCAGCGGGCAGTCAGTGGCTGGATAACGTGCGGATGTATGAGAAAGACGTGCTGAGTCAGCGCGGATAAATATGCCCTCACCCTCTTCCTGTGGAAGAGACCACTTTTACCCCCTCTCCCTGTGGGAGAGGGCCGGGGTGAGGGAAACGCTCACCACGATCACGGGAAATGAAACACTATGCAGACCATCACTAACGCCTGGTTCGTCCAGGGCATGATTAAAGCCACCTCCGACGCCTGGCTGAAAGGCTGGGACGAGCGCAATGGCGGTAACCTGACGCTGCGCCTGGATGATGCCGACATTGAACCGTTCGCCGCCGAGTTCCATCAGAAGCCGCGCTATATCGCCCTGAGCCAGCCAATGCCGCAGCTCGCCAGCACGCCGTTTATCGTTACCGGTTCCGGTAAATTCTTCCGTAACGTGCAGCTCGACCCGCAGGCCAACCTCGGGGTGGTGAGAGTGGACAGCGACGGCGCAGGCTATCACATCCTCTGGGGGCTGACGGACGATGCAGTGCCCACGTCTGAACTCCCGGCGCACTTCCTCTCTCACTGTGAGCGTATCAAGGCAACCCACGGCAAAGACCGGGTGATCATGCACTGTCACGCCACCAACCTGATCGCCCTGACCTACGTGCTGGAAAACAGTAGCGACTACCTCACGCGGAAGCTGTGGGAAGGCAGCACCGAATGTCTGGTGGTTTTCCCCGACGGGGTCGGCATTCTGCCGTGGATGGTGCCGGGTACCGACGAAATCGGCCAGGCCACCGCCATCGAAATGCAGTCCCACTCCCTGGTGCTGTGGCCGTTCCACGGGGTATTCGGCAGCGGGCCGACGCTCGACGAAACGTTTGGTCTGATTGATACCGCCGAGAAGTCCGCCGAGGTGCTGGTGAAGGTCCTGTCGATGGGCGGCATGAAGCAGACCATCACCCGGGAAGAGCTGATTGCACTCGGTAAACGCTTTGGCGTCACGCCGATGCAGTCGGCACTGGATTTGTACCCATAGCGGCCCGCGAAAGCGGCTGGAGGCATGATGATCCGCAAAGCATTTGTGATGCAGGTGAATCCTGACGCGCACGACGAGTACGCGCGTCGCCATAACCCCATCTGGCCAGAGCTGGAGGCGGTATTAAAAGAGCACGGTGCGCACCACTACGCTATCTATCTCGATGAGGCGCGTAACCTGCTGTTTGCGAGCGTTGAAATTGAATCGGAAGCGCGCTGGAACGCGGTGGCAAAGACCGACGTTTGTCAGCGCTGGTGGAAATACATGGGTGAGGTAATGCCCTCGAACCCCGACAACAGCCCCGTGAGTGCCGAACTGAAAGCGGTGTTTTACCTGCCCTAAGCGTTAATGCTGCCGCATCCGCGGCAGCGTCCTGCGTTAGTTTGCCTCCACCGCAGCGCGGCGCGCCGCAATCTCCTGCTTACTGCTCAGCGTAAAGGCCGAGACCACCGTAATCGCCAGTACAAAACAGCCCAGCATCAGGTAGGTCTCCTGGAAACCGATCCGGTCATACATATTCCCGGCAAAAGCAGAGAGGAAAATCGCCGCCGACTGTTTGGCAAACTGGAAGCCAATCAGATAGATAGTGGCCGACAGACGGGTATCGAACACGCCGGTGATGTATTTGAACGCCCCCACCAGCAGGAACGGAACCTCCAGCGCGTGCAGCATCTTCAGGGCAACGACCTCCACCGCGGTGGTGGCGAACGACGAGCCGATAATGCGCGTCGCCATAATCAGCCCGGCAATCAGCAGCGTATTCTTCGCGCCGATACGGTTGATGATCCACGGCGAGCAGAACATGATGATCGCGTTGCAAATTTCCCCCGCCGTGGTGGCAAAACCAAAGGCTCGCGTTCCCTCCTGCGGCGTTGCGAAGAAGGTTTTAAAGAAGGTGGCAAACTGCTGGTCAAAAACGTCATACACGCAGGCCACACCGATGACGTACAGAATGAACATCCACATTCTGCGCTGACGGAACAGGTTAAAGACCGTCCTGGCGGTGATCTGCGGCTGGTTGGCCCCCAGCGCATTCATCACCTGCGCAGTCTGGTTTGGCTTCGGTTTCGCAACCACCAGCAACAGCATCAGCAGCAGCGCAGCCGCTGATCCCATCCAGAAGACATACGACGGGTCGATGCCAAACAGAATACCGCCCGTTGAAGCGCACAGCCCCCAGCCGAGACAGCCGAACATGCGCGCCTTGCCGTATTCAAACAAGCTGTTACGGCTCACGCGTTCGATGTAGGCCTCAATCGCGCCTGAACCTGCGGAGAAGACAAAACCGATATACAGACCGCCGCTCAATGCCCCCAGCCAGATACTGCTTTTCAGCAGTGGCGCAAAGACATACAGGAAGAACGGCGCGAACAGAAACAGCAGCACCGTGATAATCCACAACAGGTGTTTTTTCAGCCCCAGCTTATCCGAAATGACCCCAAGTACGGGCTGGAAGGCGATGGCCGAAAGCGAGATACAGGAGAATACGATCCCGGTATGGGTTTTGTTCAGGCCGATGACATCCGACAGCCAGATCGGCAGAAACGGAAAGCAGGTGGCCATAATGAAGAAGTAGAGAAAGAAGAACAGCCCGAAGATCCAGAAGTTAGGGTTGTCTTTGTGGGTACAGGTTGTTGTGTTCATTATTTTTATCCTCAACGGAGGGCCAGTCTCCCGGCCCATCACCCTTACACGCGTTCAACGCCAATCAGAATGGCGGTTTCCGGGTCCAGAATCGGCAGTGCGATCCCCGCCTGCATCAGCCACTCACCGCTGGCCGTCTGGGACGTTTCCATCCACGCCGGTAGCTTGCGCATGGTGTGCCCGCCCTCACCAGCGAGTCGAATGTTGGGGTGATCGAGCAGCGTGATGCGGTACTGCGCCTGCGCGTCGAGCCCCGGCATGCGCAGCGGCATCATGAGCGTGTAATCCGGCATGGCCAGTTGGCTGACCATAAACAACCCCTGCGTTTTGTCTTCGCTCACTATACCCTGTGCCAGCGTGCTGGCATCCGGCATATCCACGCGCCACTGGGTACCGTGATGGATGACTTCCCGCCACTGCTTGTGCAGCGCGGCGTAATGGCGATAGCCTTCACGCTCCTGAGCATCGACGGTGAGCGGATCAAGCTCCAGTCCCATGTGGCCAAACAGTGCCGTCAGGCCGCGGAAAGCAATGCTGTGCTGGCGGAAGGTGGCGTGACATTTATGATGACCGATATGCGCGCCCATCACTTCCGGCGGGAAGAAGTAGCTCATGCCACGCTGGATGGTATTGCGCTCCAGCGCGTCGTTGTTGTCAGAGGCCCAGAAGCGGTGACTGCGGGTCAGGACTTCATAATCGATTCGCCCGCCGCCCGAGGAGCAGGACTCAAATTCGATGTGCGGGAAACGCTCGCCCAGCACGTCTAACAGACGATAAAACTGCCGCGTCTGCGCATCCGCGGCGGCTTTGCCGTGGTGCCCGGGCTGTACCAGTTCGCGGTTCATATCCCACTTAACGTAGTCGATGGCATGTTCGCCCAGCAGCCAGCTCATGCGCTCGACCAGATAATCAAAAGCCTGCGGAATATTCAGATTGAGCACCAGTTGATGACGGCCCGTTGCCTGGGTGTAGCCCGGCAGCGCCAGCACCCAGTCGGGATGGGCACGATACAGATCCGAGTCCGGGTTAATCATCTCCGGCTCAATCCAGATACCAAATTCCATGCCGCGCTTTTTCACATGGTTAATCACCGGCGTCAGCCCGTCCGGGTATTTTTTCTCGTCCAGGTACCAGTCACCCAGCGCCGCGTGGTCATCGTTACGGCCTTTGAACCAGCCGTCGTCGATGATAAAACGCTCCACGCCCAGCGCCGCAGCCTCATCGGCCATGCGCATGATGTACGCCGGGTCATGGCTGAAGTAGATCCCCTCCCAGGTATTGAGATGTACCGGGCGCGGTTTGTTTTCAGGGAAGCGGATAACGTTGTCGCGCAGATACCGGTGGAACGACTGGCTCATGCCGTTCAGACCCCGTGCGGAGTAGCTTGCATACAGGCGTGGCGTCCAGAGCGTTTCCCCCTCTTCAATCGCCATTTCTCCCGGCAGGTAGAGGGCTTCGGCCTGCAGATAGCGGCGTCCGTCGGTTTTGACTTCCGCACGCAGGCGGTGGTTGCCGCTCCAGCCCAGATGCACGCCCCAGACGTCGCCGTGCATTTCGTTAAATGAGGACGTACCGGCGATCAGCGCCGGGAAGTGTTCGTGAGAGGTCCTGCCGCGGCGGTTTTCAATCACAACGCTGTCGTGTTCAAGCTTCACGCGATGCGGCTGGAACTCACGGATCCAGCGTCCGTGGAACGCCATCACGTCCTGCGCGCGTTCAGCGACCGGTAGCGTCACGGCGAAACGATCAACCTGCCACGCCTGCGCCCGCAGGTTAGTTAAACCGTGACGCACCACCAGTACCCCGCTTGCATCCAGTGCCAGCTCGCTGGTCAGACGCAACCCGGCATGTTCATCTTCCGCCGTTAAGGTCAGGGTTTGCCCCTCGTGCTGCACATGGGTGGTTTTAAAGACAGGCGACCCGTCCAGTCCCTGGCGGTGCCCTTCAATACCGGGCGAACCAAACAGACCGTGTCCCAGCTCCGCCATCAGCGTCACCGGGGCGTCAACGTCGAGCCTGCCGTTCGCCACCGGACGAGCCAGACTTACCACATCTTGCGGTGAAAAGTGGTGAAGGTGCGGCCCCCAGTAGAGAATTTCGGCGAACGGGTGCGTGGTGATCACCAGGTCAACCGCCTTACTTTCGAGTCGAAAAATGGAATCGTGCATCAGACCTCTCCTGTCATCGGGATGATCTGAGTGTTGATCCGAAACGTTTCGGATACAAACCAAAACGTTTCGGATCTGTGATCGGCTTTGGAATTTTGCTGTGTTTAGGCCGTCTGGCCCGGGAAGAACTCTGGCTGCCAGAGCACCTGAAGCTGAGCGATATCGTCGCCGTTAATCAACTGACGCACCATGTCAGCGATCTGTTTCCCGACGCCCTGGCGGGTGGACTGAATAACCGCCGCCACATCAACATCGACAATGCTGTCCTGCGGTAAGCCGTCGTAAACCACCAGCGAAACGGCGTTTTCACCGCAGAGAAGACCCCGCTGCGCCAGCGCCATGGCCGCGCCGTCGCCGTGAGTGTTGCAGTCGGTAATGATGGCCGTGGGGGGCTGCGGCAGGGAGAGAAGTTCATTCGTCGTGGCGTAACCCACGCGGCGCGAAGGCGGCATGGCGCGCAGCCATTCGCTGGATAACCCGGCTTCGCGTAGCGCATCCAGATAACCCTGGCGGCGCTGGGTGATGAAGGCCTGATTGTTGCTTTCACCCAGCAAGGCGATGCGGCGATGTCCCTTTTCAATCAGCCAGCGGGTGGCATTGTACGTGCCGGCATAGTTGTCGAAATCAAACCACGCATAGGGCTGCGGCAGCTGGCTGCGCCCGAGCGCGAGAAAGGGAAAACCGGCGGCCTGAAGCTGTTCCAGCCGCGGGTCATGATCCAGCGTGTGCGCCACAATCAGCGCATCCACGCGACGACTTTGCACCATACGCATATAGCTGTGCTTGTCCGCCAGATCATCATCGGCAATCAGCAGGAGATCGATTTCATGTCGCGCCAGTTCGTGGCTAATTTCGCCGACCATGTCCATAAAGACGCTGTTATTGAGCGGAACAGGATGCACCGGAAAAACCAGACCCACGGCGTCGATTTTGCCCATCTTCAGGCGACGCGCGAAGGTGTTTGGCCGGTAGCCACGGCGCTGAGCCTCCGCTTCGACGCGGGCGCGCGTCTCGCGGGAGACATCGTCATACCCGTTAAGGGCGCGGCTGACGGTGGTAACAGACAGCCCCAGTTCTTTGGCAATGGCTTTAAGCGACATGATTTTCCGTATCTGCGTTAATTTTGTTCAGCCACCAGAAGCGCGTGCGTATCCGGCTCGAGGGCCTTAAAGATATGCGGCTGGTCAGCGGGATAGCAAATGTAATCCCCCGGGCCAAGCTCTTCCGCCGCGTCGATCAGACCAACCAGCGCTCTACCCTGCGTCACAATAATATGCTCCACTGAGCCTGCCGGATGTGGCTGAGAAATGCGGTCGGCACCCGGCTGGGTGAGTAACAGGTAGATGTCACGACGCGCGCCCGGCGGGCACGCCGCCAGCAAAATGGCTTCATAATTGGCCTGTCCGGCAACCACCTTCGTTCCTTCTCCACGGCGGATCACCTGAGTGGTCGGCTGCTGCGGTTCAAGCAAACGGGCAAAAGGAATGTCCAGCGCCACACAGAGTGACCAGAGCGTCTCCAGGCTGGGATTCCCGTTGCCGGATTCCAGCTGCGACAGCGTGGATTTAGCGATCCCGGCACGGCGCGCGATTTCCGCCAGTGAAAGTCCGGTTCGCAGGCGTTCTCGCACCAGACTTTTAGCGATCACGCTGATTGGCTGCGTCATAAAAACGGCCCCTTTGTTCTATAAATCGAACGAATCGTTCGACTTGAAAAACGGTTCTGATGCGTTCATTATAATGGAAATACGTTCGATATGGCTAAAATAGTATGAAGCATCCTCTCTCCAGCCTGAAAGGCGACACGATAAAAGCAATCATCCTGGTGTGTCTCGCGGTAGGCGTCGTCGGGATGTCCTATGGCTCGCTGGCAATGGCCTACGGTTTCCCGGTCTGGGTCCCGTTTTTACTCTCCATTACCGTGCTGGCGGGTGCCTCTGAATTTATGTTTATCGGCATTGTGGCAAGCGGCGGTAACCCTCTGGCGGCGGCGGCTGCCGGATTACTGGTTAATGCACGTCATGTACCGTTTGGGGTGACGGTGCGTGAACTGGTGGGTAAACGTGGCCTGAGTTTTCTGGGTTGCCACATTATGAACGACGAAAGCGTGGTGTTCGGGTTGTCGCAAAAAACGCCCGAACAGCGTAAGGCGGCATACTGGCTATGCGGTTTAGGCGTGGCGATCGTCTGGCCGCTGGGTACATTGCTGGGCACCATGGTTGGCAAACTGTTGCCGGACCTTGAAACCATCGGGCTGGATGCGGTATTCCCGGCGATTTTACTGGCGTTAGTGGTGCCGGCTTTTAAAAATCGCACCACCCTGATCCGCGCCTGCAGCGGTGCTGCGTTGTCACTGGCCGCCGTGCCGTTTGCCCCGGTGGGTTTACCGGTTCTGCTCTCTTTACTGGGTCTTGCTGCGAGGAAAAAATAATGGGGAATATGACGGTCTTTATTCTCGGTATCGCCGTGCTTTCCGTGGGAACCTATTTAATGCGTCTCGGCGGGGCAAAACTCGGCAACCGACTGGCGCTGTCAGACCGCTCTCAGGCTCTGCTTTCAGATGCGGCAACGGTTTTGCTGTTTTCCGTCGCGCTGGCGACCACCTTCTATGAAGGTGAGCATTTTGCCGGTATGGCGCGCGTACTGGGCGTGGCGTTTGCAGTATTTCTGGCATGGCGAAAAATGCCATTAATTGTGGTGATCGTGGCGGCAGCGGTCGTGACTGCATTGCTGCGTCTGGCGGGTATCCAATAAAAAAAGCGCCCCGGGGGCGCTCTTTCGACGGTGTGGCAGCTTATTTGTTCAGTTCAGCGGTCATGTGTACGCGGTTACCCGTAAACGCCTGGGTAATTTTGTAAGATGACGCGCCCGCTTCCTGAGCCTGTGCAGCAATTTTGGCTTCTGCGCCATCAATGGTAGTGGCGGTTGCGGTCACAGTCTGTGCAGCGAAAGAACCGAAAGATGTAGCCAGAGCGATTACTGCGACAAAAGTTTTGATGCTTTTCATGATATAAACCCTTTCAATTAGTTGTTTGTTTAAGGCACCGTGCCTTGATGAGATAAATAGTAGACCTCATCATGAACAACTAAAAGCGGAAGGATTTGCTATTCTTTTTCAAATTTACTGATCAACTATTAATCGCTGCGGATGGGTATAAATCGTCGCCCTTCCCGGCTTACAGAACCCCACCAGCGTCAGGTTACAGCGCTCCGCTACTTCTACCGCCAGCGTGGTCGCGGCCGATACGGCAAAAAGGATTTCAACGCCGCACATCGCCGACTTTTGCACCATCTCGTAGCTGGCGCGGCTGGAGACCAGTGCCGCCCCCTGCTGCCAGAGGTCGCTTTCGCGCGCCCGGCGGCCCATCAGTTTATCCAGCGCCACATGGCGGCCGACATCCTCATGTCCGCCGGCAATATCGCCCGATGGCAGAACCCATGCCGCTGCATGCGTGCATCCGCTCAGCTGGCCGACAGGTTGCACGTCATTCAGATGTTCAAGGGCATGGTCGAGATGGGCCAGATTGAAGGTCTGGGTAAACGGCAGAGGTGCGACAGGCTTACCGATATCATTGAGCTGCTCTACCCCGCAAACCCCACATCCGGTACGCCCGACCAGCGCGCGTCGCCGCTCTTTGAGCCCCATAAAGCGGCGGCTTGAGAGTTCGATTTGCACTTCAAGGCCGTTGCAGGCCTTCACCACATCCATGCCGTAAATTTCTTGCGGGTGCTCAATGATGCCTTCCGAGAGGGAAAAGCCAATCGCGAACAGCTCCAGATCTTTCGGCGAGGCCATCATCACCACATGGGAAATACCGTTGTAAACCAGAGCAACGGGCACTTCCTCCGCCAGAAAATCAGGCGTGGTGTGGGTAATGTGGGGCGGTCTGTGTACCGACAGTTCCACGATACCGGCAGGCAGTGGCGACGAGTGGGTAACACGGTTTTGTTTAGACACAGCGGTATTCCTGAACAACCACGGAGGTGAGCCTGCTATTGCATCACAAACCGCAGGCCATACGCATAGTATGGATCAACTTTTCAGCACCCATCCTCATCAAGTTTACCTACTCATTTGGGAGAGGCGCAACCGAGGCGGTGATACAGCCCTTTAACATGCCGGGGCAATAATGTGACTTGTGTCACACTTTATAATCAACACAGTGATAATACGTTCACTTTGTATTAACGCCATTGGAACAGGCGTACCGACATTGTGGTATTCTGATGATATCCCTCGTAGAACTGAGGGATTAACGCAAATTTTTCTCCTTTGCGGTCACCGTTCAACCGCGAAGTCAAAACTACATATGTAAGCAATGTCGAAACAAGGAGTGACCCATGCAGGTCAGCAGAAGGCAGTTCTTTAAGATCTGCGCTGGCGGTATGGCAGGCACCACGGCGGCGGCACTGGGTTTTGCACCCGGTGTAGCGCTGGCGGAGACGCGGCAATATAAACTGCTGCGCACCCGTGAAACCCGTAATACCTGTACGTACTGCTCTGTCGGTTGCGGGCTGTTGATGTATAGCCTCGGCGACGGTGCTAAAAACGCCAAAGCGTCTATCTTCCATATCGAAGGTGACCCGGACCATCCGGTCAACCGCGGCGCGCTGTGCCCGAAAGGTGCCGGCCTGGTTGACTTTATCCACTCCGAAAGCCGCCTGAAATTCCCTGAATATCGTGCGCCAGGTTCCGATAAATGGCAGCAAATCAGCTGGGAAGACGCATTTGACCGCATCGCTAAACTGATTAAAGAAGACCGCGATGCCAACTTTATTGCGAAGAACGCTGAAGGCGTCACCGTCAACCGCTGGCTCTCCACCGGGATGCTGTGTGCGTCTGCTTCCAGTAACGAAACCGGCTATTTAACCCAGAAATTTACGCGTGCACTCGGTATGCTCGCGGTCGACAACCAGGCGCGTGTCTGACACGGACCAACGGTAGCAAGTCTTGCTCCAACATTTGGTCGCGGTGCGATGACCAACCACTGGGTCGACATCAAGAACGCCAACCTTATTGTGGTGATGGGCGGTAACGCCGCTGAAGCGCACCCTGTCGGGTTCCGCTGGGCGATGGAAGCCAAAATCCACAACGGTGCGAAACTGATTGTGATCGATCCCCGCTTTACGCGTACTGCGTCAGTGGCGGATTTCTACACCCCTATTCGTTCAGGTACTGACATCACTTTCCTGTCAGGCGTATTGCTGTACCTGATGACCAACGAAAAATATAACCGCGAATACACCGAAGCCTATACCAACGCCAGCCTGATCGTGCGTGAGGATTACCACTTCGAAGATGGACTGTTCAGCGGTTATGACGCCGAAAAACGCAAATACGACAAGACCAGCTGGAACTATGAGTTGGACGAGAAAGGCTTTGCGAAGCGTGATACGACGCTGCAGCATCCGCGCTGCGTGTGGAACCTGCTGAAAGAGCACGTTTCCCGCTACACGCCGGACGTTGTCGAAAACATCTGTGGTACGCCGAAGGAAGACTTCCTGAAGGTGTGCGAGCTTATCGCCGAAACCAGCGCGAAAGACAAAACGGCGTCGTTCCTCTACGCGCTCGGCTGGACCCAACACTCTGTCGGCGCGCAGAACATCCGTACCATGGCGATGGTTCAGCTGCTGCTCGGCAACATGGGGATGGCTGGCGGCGGCGTGAACGCCCTGCGTGGTCACTCCAACATTCAGGGTCTGACCGACCTTGGTCTGCTGTCTCAAAGCTTGCCTGGTTACATGAACCTGCCAAGCGAAAAACAGACCGACCTGCAAACCTACCTCACAGCCAGCACGCCTAAACCGCTGCTCGAAGGTCAGGTGAACTACTGGGGCAACTATCCGAAGTTCTTCGTCTCGATGATGAAAGCCTTCTTCGGTGACAAAGCGACAGCTGAAAACAGCTGGGGCTTTGACTGGCTGCCGAAGTGGGACAAAGGTTACGACGTTCTGCAGTACTTCGAGATGATGCATCAGGGCAAGGTGAATGGCTATCTGTGCCAGGGCTTTAACCCGGTCGCCTCATTCCCGAACAAGAACAAGGTGGTTGAATCGCTGTCGAAACTGAAATTCCTGGTGACGATTGACCCACTCAACACCGAGACGTCGACCTTCTGGCAGAACCACGGTGAGTCGAATGACGTTGACCCATCGAAGATTCAGACTGAAGTGTTCCGTCTGCCTTCTACCTGCTTCGCGGAAGAGAACGGTTCCATCGTGAACTCTGGCCGCTGGCTGCAGTGGCACTGGAAAGGCGCGGACGCCCCGGGCATCGCCATGAACGACGGCGAGATCCTGGCCGGTATCTTCTTACGCCTGCGTAAGATGTATGCGGCAGAAGGCGGTGCGAACCCGGAACCGGTGCTGAACATGACCTGGAACTACTCGACGCCGGAAAACCCAGCGCCGGAAGAAGTGGCGATGGAGAGCAACGGTAAAGCGCTGGCAGATGTTATCGACCCGGCTACCGGGACGGTGCTGGCGAAGAAAGGCGATCAGCTCAGTACCTTCGCGCACCTGCGTGATGACGGCACGACCGCCAGTGGCTGCTGGATCTTTGCCGGTAGCTGGACGCCGAAAGGTAACCAGATGGCCAACCGCGATAACGCTGACCCGTCAGGCCTCGGCAATACGCTGGGCTGGGCCTGGGCATGGCCGCTGAACCGCCGCATTCTCTACAACCGTGCTTCCGCTGACCCGCAGGGTAATCCGTGGGATCCGAAGCGTCAGTTGCTGAAATGGGACGGCGCGAAATGGGGCGGTGTGGATATTCCGGACTACAGTACTGCCCCTCCAGGCAGCGATGTCGGGCCGTTTATCATGCAGCCTGAAGGGATGGGACGCCTGTTTGCTATCGATAAGATGGCGGAAGGGCCATTCCCGGAACACTACGAGCCGTTTGAGACGCCGCTGGGCACCAACCCGCTGCACCCGAACGTGGTCTCTAACCCGGCAGCCCGCATCTTTAAGGGCGATTTCGACGCGCTGGGTAAAAAAGACAAGTTCCCGTATGTGGGCACCACTTACCGTCTGACCGAACACTTCCACTACTGGACCAAGCACGCGCTGCTTAACGCTATCGCGCAGCCGGAACAGTTTGTGGAGATCGGCGAGAAGCTGGCGAACAAGCTCGGCATTGCCCATGGCGATACCGTGAAGGTCTCTTCTAACCGTGGCTACATCAAGGCCAAGGCGGTGGTGACCAAGCGTATTCGCACGCTGAACGTTCACGGTCAGCAGGTGGATACCATCGGTATTCCGATTCACTGGGGTTATGAGGGCGTGGCGAAGAAAGGGTTCATTGCGAACACCCTGACGCCGTTCGTCGGTGATGCGAACACGCAGACGCCGGAGTTTAAGGCCTTCCTCGTGAACGTGGAAAAGGTGTAACGGAGACGACTTATGGCTTATCAATCTCAAGACATTATCCGTCGTTCCGCGACTAACGGTTTCACGCCCGCGCCTCAGGCGCGGGACCACCAGCAGGAAGTGGCGAAGCTTATCGACGTGACCACCTGTATCGGCTGTAAAGCCTGCCAGGTGGCCTGTTCTGAGTGGAACGACCTCCGTGATGAAGTGGGTCACAACGTCGGGGTGTACGACAACCCGGCTGACCTGACCGCCAAGTCCTGGACGGTGATGCGTTTCTCGGAAGTGGAACAGAACGACAAACTGGAATGGCTTATCCGCAAAGACGGCTGTATGCACTGTGCGGATCCGGGCTGCCTGAAGGCATGTCCGTCAGAAGGGGCTATCATTCAGTATGCTAACGGTATCGTCGACTTCCAGTCCGAACAGTGCATTGGCTGCGGCTACTGCATAGCGGGCTGCCCGTTCGATGTCCCTCGCATGAACCCGGAAGACAACCGCGTCTACAAATGCACGCTGTGCGTAGACCGCGTAAACGTCGGCCAGGAGCCTGCGTGCGTGAAAACCTGTCCGACGGGCGCTATCCACTTTGGTTCCAAAGAGGATATGAAAACGCTGGCGGCTGAACGCGTGGGCGAACTGAAAACCCGTGGCTACGACAACGCAGGCCTGTACGATCCGGCCGGCGTGGGCGGCACGCACGTGATGTATGTGCTGCACCACGCAGACAAGCCGAATCTGTATCACGGCCTGCCGGAGAACCCGGAAATCAGCGCGACCGTGAAGTTCTGGAAAGGCATCTGGAAACCGCTGGCAGCGGTGGGTTTTGCTGCCACCTTCGCAGCGAGCATCTTCCACTATGTCGGTGTTGGTCCGAACCGCGCGGAAGAGGAAGACGACAACCTGCATGAAGAGAAAGACGAGGTGCGCAAATGAAAAAACGTGACACCATCGTGCGCTATACCGCGCCGGAACGCATCAACCACTGGGTCACCGCCTTCTGCTTCATGCTGGCGGCGATAAGCGGGCTGGGGTTCTTCTTCCCCTCCTTCAACTGGCTGATGCAGATCATGGGGACACCACAGCTGGCGCGTATACTGCACCCGTTTGTTGGCGTCATCATGTTCGCGTCGTTCATCATCATGTTTTTCCGATACTGGCACCATAACCTAATCAATCGGGATGATATCTTTTGGGCGAAGAATATTCGTAAGATCGTCGTCAACGAGGAAGTGGGTGATACCGGGCGTTATAACTTCGGCCAGAAGTGCGTATTCTGGGCGGCGATTATCTTCCTGGTCCTGTTGCTGGTGAGCGGCGTGATCATCTGGCGTCCGTATTTTGCGCCTGCTTTCTCAATCCCGGTGATCCGATTCGCGCTGATGATGCATTCATTTGCCGCAGTGGCGTTAATTGTGGTTATCATGGTGCATATTTACGCCGCCCTTTGGGTGAAAGGCACCATTACCGCGATGGTGGAAGGCTGGGTAACCAGTACGTGGGCGAAGAAACATCACCCGCGCTGGTACCGAGAGGTCCGCCAGAAACAGGAAAAGTCATCTGAATGAGTATTCGCATAATCCCGCAAGATGAGCTGGGTTCGAGCGAGAAACGCACGGCGGAATATATTCCGCCGTTGTTATTCCCCAGACTCAAGAACCTCTATAACCGCCGCGCAGAGCGTCTGCGCGAGCTGGCAGAGAACAACCCACTGGGCGATTTTCTGCGTTTTGCCGCGCTGGTTGCCCATGCGCAGGAAGTGGTGCTGTACGACCACCCGCTGCAAATTGACCTGACCGCGCGCATCAAAGAGGCCAGCGAGCAGGGTAAGCCTCCGCTGGATATCCACGTTCTGCCGCGCGATAAGCACTGGCATACGCTGCTGCACTCCCTGATTGCCGAGCTGAAACCCGAGATGAGCGGTACCGCGCTGGCGGTCATTGAGAATCTGGAAAAAGCCTCCGATCAGGAGCTGGAAGAGATGGCGAGCGCGCTGTTTGCGTCCGATTTCTCCCTGGTCAGCAGCGACAAAGCGCCGTTCATCTGGGCGGCGTTGTCGCTTTACTGGGCGCAAATGGCCAGCCTGATCCCGGGTAAAGCACGCGCCGAATACGGTGAAGCGCGTCAATTCTGCCCGGTATGCGGCTCAATGCCGGTGTCCAGCATGGTGCAGATCGGTACCACTCAGGGGCTGCGTTATCTGCACTGCAACCTGTGTGAAACCGAGTGGCACGTGGTGCGCATTAAATGCAGCAACTGCGAGCAGACGCGCGATCTCAACTACTGGTCGCTGGAAAATGAAGACGCGGCGGTCAAAGCTGAAAGCTGCGGCGACTGCGGTACCTACCTGAAGATCCTTTATCAGGAAAAAGACCCGAAAGTCGAAGCCGTCGCCGACGATCTCGCCTCGCTGATTCTGGACGCCAAAATGGAGCAAGAGGGCTTTGCCCGCAGCTCTATTAACCCGTTCCTGTTCCCGGGTGAAGGGGAGTAATCCCTACTCACAGTGCCGGGCAACGTTGGTTTGCCCGGCCTGTATCTGGTTGACTGAAACATCCTCGCCTTCCTCTCGCATATCTTCCAGCATCACTGTGCAGGCAAACTACACGTGCGTTATTCAGGACTAAAGCCAAATTTAACATCCATGTTTACTTTTACGAGCCGCTTTCCAGAATCGTTTTCAGCCTCATTTTCCCTGTTTAACTCGACAACAAACTGAGTTATAACACTGTATATTCATACAGATTAAAGGGACCCACATGGCACTCGAAAAAGGGATTGATACGCTGGTTCAGGCGTTCATCGCAGCAGGACGCCCTTCTGCGCGTAGCCAAAGTATTGATGACCGGAGAGCAGGCTATATTGCCAGCACGGCGCTTGCCGGTGAGACAGAAACGCGCGTTGACGTAGAAACGCTGAGCCTCGAAGGCATCACATATCGCGTCTTCTCTCCGCCAGATGCTGCTGAAAAGCTGCCGACCGTTATCTACTACCACGGGGGATGCTTCATAAGCGGCGGCTTCGATACTCACGATAATCAACTGCGCCAGTTAGCGTTTTATGGCAACTGCCGCGTCATTGCGATCCAGTACAGACTTGCTCCTGAACATACCTACCCTGCCGCCCATGATGATGCAGAAAGAGGCGCACATCTGGTCTGGCAATACGCGGATATGTTTGGCGTGGATAAAAACCGTATCACCCTGTGCGGGGACAGCGCAGGAGGCCATCTGGCACTGGTGACGGCCCTGCGGCTCACGTCTTCCGGACTCTGGCAGCCTGCGCAGCTCATTCTTATCTACCCGATGCTGGATGCCACGGCCTCTTTTGAAAGTTATACCCGTAACGGCGCGGATTACGTCATCACCCGCGATACGCTGCTGAGCGGATATGAGCTCTATCTGGCCAACACGGAACGCCAGCATCCTGAAGCGAGCCCGCTCTGGCGAAAGGATTTTAGCGGCCTGCCTCCCGTGCACATCATTACTGCCGAGTTTGATCCGCTTTGCGACGAAGGTGAAGCGCTATATCAGCGCCTGACTGAGCAAGGCGTCACGTGTACGGCTCAGCGGTGGCTGGGGGTTATCCATGGATTTTTCCAGCTTGGCGGGGTCAGCCCGTCTGCGCGCGATCTTCTGAGGGATATTGCCAGACGGATCGGCGCGGGGAATTAGCCCGGCAATCATGCCGGGACGCCGGAGCCTACTCTTCTTCGTTTCCACCCTCTTCAAACGCGCCAAACGGCTTCGCAGGAAGAACGATGTAGGTACCTTCAAAGACGGCACCCGGCGTTTCATCGCCGAACAGCTCAACGCGCATCTGTACGCGCGCTTTACGCCCGCGCGCCAGGCGGTCGAGATCGCCACCAAGTGCGCCAAGATCGGCAACGGCGCTCGGCTTACCACTGATCGGCGCGCTGTAACGTATATGGGCATCGGCCAGAATAATGGTGCCGCCAAGATGGCGTTCGCGGAGCATCAGCCAGATAAGCCCCCAGCCGGTCAGCGTGGCGAGTGAAAACAGGCTGCCGGCAAACAGGGTGTGATGGGGGTTCTGATTGCCGATTTCCGGCATGGTGGTAATGAATTTTTGCCCGGTGTACTGCTGAATACGCACGCCCATTTTTTCACTCAGGGGAATGTGCTGATACCAGGCCTGCTGGAGCTGCCCACACCAGTCGGCGCGATGGAGAATATCATCCAGCGTAGCGATGGGTTTGATCATCAAAAAGTGACGAATCGGCGTGGTTTGCGGGGCGGTGATTTCACCCTGGTTAACAAAACCAAGTTTGGCGAAGAATTCGACGGCGTCTTCGCGGGCGCTACAGGTGACGCGTTTAACCCCTTCCTGACGGGCGACGGACTCAAGGGTCATCGCCATCAAGGTGCCGAGGCCTTTATCCTGCACGGAAGGATGAACCGCCATAAAGCGGATTGAAGCTTCGTTATCGGCATTGATGTACAAACGCCCGACGGCGACGAGGTTACCCTCTTCGTCCATCACCATCTGGTGGTGGGCCATCGCATCCCAGGCGTCGCGCTCAGACCCTTTTGGCTGATGTAATGGCTTGCGTAACATTTCCCAGCGGAACTGGTAATAGGCTTCTAACTCTTCTTCCGTTTGCGGTACTCGAAGGTGATACATAGCTGTACTCTCTCTTGTTACCCGCGGCCACGCCGCCAGTTGGCTCATACCTGGAGCCAGAATGTGACGGGGCCATCGTTCACCAGCGATACCTGCATATCTGCAGCGAATCGTCCGGTTTGCGTATTCATGTCCTGTTGACGACAACGCGCCACAAAGTACTCGTAAAGGGCTTCTGCACGATCCGGTGCGGCACCTTTAGAGAAACCCGGGCGCATGCCGCGCTCGGTATCGGCCGCCAGCGTAAACTGGGAGACCACCAGCACGCTGCCACCCGCCTGCTGAACGTTCAGGTTCATCTTACCATCCGCATCGCTGAAAATGCGGTAGCCCAGCACGCGCTCGCACAAGCGGTTGGCTTTCTGTTCGTCATCATCCTTTTCGACACCTAACAACACTAAAAGTCCTGGGCCAATTTCACCCGTCACCTCTCCCTCCACGGTGACGCTGGCACGGGTTACGCGCTGTATCAATGCAATCATGGTTGGTCTGCTTCTTGTTGTTTTTCAGCTTCTGCTGCTTTTTTAAGTTCGCGGTATACGCCGAGAGTGACAGTTATTTCGGCACCAAGCAAGACGATACACCAGGTCCAGTAGACCCAGACAAATAAAATGGGGATCACCGCCAGCACGCCGTAAATCAGCTGATAAGACGGGAACATGGTGATGTAAAGGGCAAACCCTTTTTTGCCCAGTTCAAAGAGCAATGCCGCGACCAGCGCGCCCACGACCGCATCGCGGTTAGGCACGCGCGTGGTCGGTACCACGCTGTAAAGCAGCCAGAAAGAGAGCCACGATAAAATCAGCGGGAAGATACGCAACAGGTTATCGATAACGCCGTTGAGATCGCTGGCCCAGCGCAGCGAAAGCAGATACGAACTGATAGCCAGACTCGCTCCGGCCAGCAAGGGCCCCAGCGTTAAGATCATCCAGTACACCGCAAAGGAATAAACCTTGGGCCGCGCCTTTTTACTCCGCCAGATGGCATTCAGCGCGTTATCTATGGCGTACATCAATAACAGCGCCGTGACGATCAGGCCACACGCCCCAACCGCCGTCATTTTGCTGGAGTTAGCGACAAACTGTTCAATGTAGTTCTGTATGACGTCCCCGGTGGCGGGAATAAAATTCGCAAAGACAAAGTGGCGAAGCTGCAGGCTGACATCTGCAAACATTGGAAAAGCGGAAAATAGCGCAAAAATGACGGCCACCAGCGGCACAAGCGAGAGCAGTGACACGTAGGCGAGGTTACCCGCCAGCGTGGTCATGTTGTCCTCATCAATGCGATGCCAGAGCAGTTTCAGCCACGCCCTGAGCGGACGAGTATGATGCGTGGCTTTTTGATGAACGGTTTTTAGCATAACTGCTTCGCAAAATAGTTTGGTATCGTCTCCTTTCCGGTCACCAGAATTGACGTGATACCCAACTGGTTAGCTCCCTCTATATTATCGGCATTGTCGTCGAAAAAGACCGCATCGGCCGCGGTGAATCCTTCCGCCTGCAGAACCGCCTGATAGATACGCGCTTCGGGTTTACGCATCCCCATCTCCTGGGAGAGGTAGATTTTATCGGCCGCCGCCTGCACCTCAGGATACTCGTCAGGCCAGAACGTGGTATGCAGACGGTTAGTATTCGACAGCACCACAACCCGATGCCCCTGCTCGCGGAGTTTATGCATAATGGCGATCACGTCCGGGCGGATCGCGACGAATACTGCCTGCCAGCCATGGGAAAACTGCTCGTAACTTAACGGCACATCCATTTCATGACACAGACGTTCAGCAAATTCTTCATCGCTAATTTCGCCGCGCTCGTGCTGATGGAATGTCTCGCCCATGGCGAAACTCTGCTTTAACGTCGCCAGCGGGACACGGCTAAAGTCGCTCCATGCGCCCAGCACCCGATTAAAATCGATATCGACGATTACATTTCCTAAGTCAAAGATATAAAGCATTTTTTATCTCCTGCTCGCCGTGGAAAAGTAACTGTAGCGGGAAAGATAAGGTTTGGCTATGCGCCAGATTCAGCTTACAGAAAGGAAAGGCCCGAGCCTGAATATCGGGCCATTAAGAAGGGTTAGCCTGCCTGCTGTTCGTCGCCTGAATTCACCTCAACGACTTCAACCTTGCTGGATTTGAGATGATTTTGCAGCGCAGATCCCGGTAGCTCATCGGTGAAGAGCGCGGTTGCCTGCGACACGTTACCAATTTCAACGGCAGCAGAGGCGTGGTATTTCGTATGATCGGCCGCCAGTAAAATATGTCGCGCGTGGGCCATCATGGTTTTCACCACGCTGGCTTCATTAACGTCAAACTCCATCATCGCACCGTCGTGTTCAATTGCTCCGACGCTGGTCACCAGGTAATCGGCACGGAAGCCTGACACGAACGCCGTCGCCGCAGGCCCGATAATGCCTCCGTTATGCGGACGCAGCGTACCGCCGGGCACCATCACTTCAAAGCGCGGGTTCTTATACAGAATATGCGCCACCCGCAGGCTGTTGGTGATGATGCGCAGATGATTATGGTTGAGCAGCGCCCGGGCAACGTGCTCCACCGTCGTCCCGATAGTAATGAAGATGGTTGAACCATCGGGAATGTAGTCGGCAATCGCTTCGGCAATGGCCCGCTTCTCTTCGGTCAAGGAGACTTCACGTTGCTCAAATGCGGTGTTCACCACGCTGGATGCCCTGCCCGCGCCGCCATGATGACGCGTGATCAGCCCCTGCTCACTCAGCTTGCGGATATCCCGGCGCACGGTTTGCGTTGAGACGTCCAGCAGTTGCGCCAGTTCATCAATGTTCATATAGCCGCGGTCAGCAATCAACGTAAGCAGTTGATCGTGCCGCGGGTTGCCGGTCAGTTCGGTAAGGCTCATGGGCTGTCCTCTGAAAACCATCACGCCCCGCATTTTATACAAAAAGTGACAAAAAAGAGCGGGTTTGATCACAGTCAGGTATACCCGCCCGTCCGCCGGGCCGGGTACATTTCAGTGCCGCAACCGCGCTCGCGAAACGTACCGCGTCTGGTGACGCCCCCTGCTGCGCCAGACTCACCGCCAGCGCGCCGTGAAAGACATCCCCTGCACCTGTGGTATCCACCACGTCGACCGCAAATCCCGGCTGATGACGAAGCGCGCCCTGCTCCAGCCAGTAACACCCTTCACGCCCTTGCGTGACGTAGACATGTCCATTTGTGAGCGTTTGTGCTTTTCTCAGCGCGTTTTCCGTATCGTCCAGCTGGCTTAAACGCCGCAAACCCGGCGCGGAGAAGGCCGCGTGATCGCTTAAGGCGACCAGTTCAGCAATGTCCTGCGGGGTGACATCGGCATCAAGCAGCGTGCTGACGCCCTGCTGGCGGGCAAGGGTGAACGCCTGTTTAGCCCCTTCGTGCCAGCGCACGTCGGCTAATACGATATTCCATTGCGAAAAATCGATATCCTGCAACCATGCCGCCGTAGCCGGGAGATCGGGGCTGGGGTAGTTAGCAATAACACGCTCCCCGTGGCCATCCACCAGCACGGCCGATTGCGATGAACGGGCTCCTTTCACCATCCGCGTATAGCGCGTGTTTACCCCCAGGGACTCCAGCTCCGCGAGCAGTCTTCTGCCGGTATCGTCATCACCCACCCGGCCAATAAAGTCCACCTCAGCCCCCAGTTTCGCTGCCGCCACCGCCGCAGTCGCCGCAGGACCGCCGCCCACCTCCGTATAGTCTTTTGCGACATATTTTCCACCTTCTTTCGGTAAATCATCGAGATACCAGATGCGATCCAGCACGGTAATGCCGACACAAACGATGCGAGTCATGGTGATTCCTTCTGCGTTTTCTGATGCTCTCATTTTAATTTCACGAAATGTTTAAAAAGTGACCCCTGTCAATTTTTTGACTATAAATTACAAATACGATCAAAAACAGACAACACAAACGCTCAATAATTGACACGATGTGACAGGAGAGAAGCATGTCAGCAATTGCCTTTATCGGGTTAGGACAGATGGGTGCGCCCATGGCAACGAATCTGCTTAAACAGGGCCACCAGCTTCACGTTTTTGATGTAAACCCGCAGGCGATACAGGCTCTGGTGGCGCGTGGAGCCCGGGCTGCAGCCACGCCTGCACAGGCAGTAAAGGAAGCCGAATTTGTCATCACCATGCTGCCAAACGGAGACCTGGTTCGCACAGTCTTGTTTGGTGAGCAGGGCGTCTGCGAAGGGTTATCCCGCGAAGCGCTGGTCATTGATATGTCCACCATTCACCCGCTACAGACCGATGCCCTGATCCACGACATGGCTGAACGTGGTTTCAGCATGATGGATGTGCCTGTCGGACGCACATCGGACCATGCCGTCGCCGGAACATTACTCCTTCTGGCTGGCGGCACCGCGCAGCAGGTTGAACGTGCCACGCCGGTGTTAATGGCGATGGGCAATGAACTGATAAACGCAGGTGGGCCAGGCATGGGCATCCGCGTGAAGCTTATTAACAACTACATGAGCATTGCCCTGAACGCGCTGTCCGCTGAAGCCGCCGTGCTGTGTGAAGCCCTCGGCCTCTCTTTCGATGTGGCGCTCAGCGTTATGAGCGGTACGCCAGCAGGCAAAGGCCACTTCACCACCTCATGGCCTAACAAGGTGCTCAAAGGCGATCTTACACCGGCCTTTATGATCGACCTCGCGCATAAAGATCTGGGGATCGCGCTGGACGTGGCAAACCAGCTCCACGTCCCGATGCCGCTGGGCGCCGCCTCCCGTGAAGTCTACAACCAGGCGCGGGCCGCCGGACGCGGGCGCGAAGACTGGACAGCCATTCTTGAACAGGTTCGCGCATCCGCCGGGCTGAAAAAAACACACTGATACGAAAGGACTGAGGAATGACGATGTACACCCTGAAAGATATCACCCGACCTTCCGGCGGTTTTGCGATGCTGGCCGTTGACCAGCGCGAAGCGATGCGCCTGATGTTTGCTGCGGCTGGCGCACCGGTACCGGTCACCGATCGGCATCTCACCGACTTTAAGGTCAACGCGGCCAAAATTCTGTCGCCGTATGCCTCCGCCATTCTTGTCGATCAGCAGTTTTGCTACCAGCAGATCGTTGAGCAACAGGCCGTTGCCAAAAGCTGCGCGATGATTGTGGCAGCAGACGAATTTATTCCGGGGAACGGGATCCCCGTTGACAGCGTCGTCATCGATAAAAACGTTGATGCCCAGGCGGTCAGGCGCGATGGCGGCAAAGCGCTGAAGCTACTGGTGCTGTGGCGTAGCGACGAAGATCCGCAGCAGCGTCTGGAGATGGTGAAAGCGTTCAATCAGCTGTGCCATGACAATGGACTACTTAGCATTATTGAGCCGGTAGTCCGCCCGCCGCGTCGCGGCGCGACGTTTAATCGTGAACAGGCCATTATCGACGCGGCAAAAGAGCTGGGAGACAGCGGAGCTGACCTTTACAAAGTGGAGATGCCCCTGTTCGGCAAAGGCTCTCAGCAGGAATTGCTGACTGCCTCGCAAAAACTGAACGAGAACATCGCCATGCCGTGGGTGATCCTCTCATCCGGCGTGGACGATAAGTTGTTCCCAAGGGCGGTGAGTGTTGCGATGCAGGCGGGCGCATCCGGCTTTTTAGCCGGCCGCGCCGTCTGGTCATCAGTGATTGGCCTGCCGGACACGGAACTGATGCTCCGTGATATTTCTGTGCCGAAACTGCAGCGTTTGGGTGAGATCGTCGACGAAATGATGGCTCGCCGTTAAGAAAGGACCCGAACATGAAATGGTTTAACACCCTAAGCCATAACCGCTGGCTTGAACAAGAGACTGACCGCATTCTCGATTTCGGTAAAAACGCCGCCGTGCCGACCGGTTTTGGCTGGCTGGGCAATAACGGTCAGGTGCGCAGCGATATGGGCACGCATCTGTGGATCACCGCCCGTATGCTGCACGTTTATGCCGTGGCGGCAAACATGGGACGTCCCGGCGCATATGCCCTGGTGGAGCATGGCATCAACGCCCTGAATGGTCCGCTGCGTGACCCGCAATATGGCGGCTGGTACGCCTGTATTAACGATGAAGGCGTTATGGATGCCTCCAAGCAGGGCTATCAGCACTTCTTTGTTTTGCTGGGCGCAGCCAGCGCCGTCACCACCGGCCATCCACAGGCTCGCAAGTTACTGGACGATGCCATTGAGGTGATTGAGCGTTATTTCTGGAGCGAACAGGAACAGATGTGCCTGGAATCCTGGGATGAGGCCTTCAGCAAAACCGAAGAGTACCGTGGCGGCAACGCCAATATGCACGCTGTCGAAGCCTTCCTGATTGTGTATGACGTGACGCATGACCGTAAATGGCTCGACCGCGCCCTGCGCATTGCCTCGGTGATCATTCACGACGTGGCACGCAAGGGCGAGTACCGGGTTAATGAGCATTTCGATACACAGTGGAACCCCATCCGCGATTACAACATTGATAACCCCGCTCACCGTTTTCGCGCCTACGGCGGTACGCCAGGCCACTGGATCGAGTGGGGCCGCCTGATGCTGCACCTGCGCGCTGCGCTGGAAGCGCGTTTTGAAACACCCCCCGCATGGCTGCTGGAAGATGCAAAAGGGTTGTTCCACGCCACAATCCGCGACGCCTGGGCACCCGATGGTGCCGACGGTTTTGTCTATTCCGTTGGCTGGGACGGTAAACCCATCGTTCGCGAGCGCGTGCGCTGGCCGATTGTCGAAGCGATGGGAACGGCCTATGCGCTCTATACCGTCACCGGCGAGGCGCAGTACGAAGCCTGGTATCAGAAATGGTGGGATTACTGCATCAAATACCTGATCGACTACGAGAACGGTTCATGGTGGCAGGAGCTGGATATCCATAACGAAGTGACCACCAAAGTCTGGGACGGCAAGCAGGATATTTATCATCTGCTGCATTGCCTGGTGATCCCTCGCTTACCGCTGGCGCCAGGGTTAGCCCCGGCCGTTGCCGCCGGATTACTGGATAGCCAGGCCAAATAATAAAAACGGAGATCTTATGCGTACCCTACACAATATTATTCTTAAAAGCAGTGAACATGGTTTCACCCTGAGCTGGCAGGATCGTCTGATTCTGTCCCACACCGCCGACACCCCGTGCCTGTGGATCGGTGCGGGTGAAGCCGATATCGAGATGTTTCGCGGCAACTTCAGCATCAAAGACAAACTCAACGAAAAAATTGCCCTGACCGAGGCCACCGTCGCGCCGCAAAATGCGGGCTGGGCGATTCGCTTTACCCGGGGTGACGCCGTCAGCGCCACGCTACTGGTGGGTATGGATGCCGAAGGACGCCTGGAGCTGAAACTCAAAAATGATGCCACCAGCCATAACCGCATCTGGCTGCGGCTGGCGGCCCAGCCCGAGGATCATATCTATGGTTGCGGAGAGCAGTTCTCCTACTTCGACCTGCGCGGCAAGCCGTTCCCGTTGTGGACCAGCGAGCAGGGCGTGGGCCGTAATAAGCAGACCTACGTCACCTGGCAGGCAGACTGCAAAGAGAACGCGGGCGGCGATTACTACTGGACCTTCTTCCCGCAACCCACCTTTGTGAGCACCCAGAAGTACTACTGCCACGTGGATAACAGCTGTTATATGAATTTCGACTTCAGCGCGCCGGGGTTCCACGAGCTGGCCTTCTGGGAAGATAACGCCACGCTGCGCTTCGAATGTGCGCAAACGTATGTCGATCTGCTGGAAAAACTGACCGGGTTACTGGGCCGTCAGCCCGAACTGCCGGACTGGGTTTACGACGGGGTAACGCTGGGCGTTCAGGGCGGCACCGACGTGTGCCAGCAAAAGCTCGACACCATGCGCAACGGCGGTGTGAAGGTGAACGGTATCTGGGCGCAGGACTGGTCCGGCATCCGGATGACCTCCTTTGGCAAACGCGTGATGTGGAACTGGAAGTGGAACAGCGATCTGTATCCGCAGCTGGATACACGTATCCCGCAGTGGAAGCAGGAGGGCGTGCAGTTCCTCTCCTATATCAACCCTTACGTGGCCAGCGACAGAGACCTCTGTGAAGAGGCGGCGAAACGCGGTTATCTGACCAAAAACGCCGACGGGCAGGACTATCACGTCGAGTTCGGCGAGTTCTACGCGGGCGTTATCGACCTGACGAATCCGGAAGCCTACGACTGGTACAAAGAGGTCATCAAAAAGAACCTGATAGCGCTGGGCTGTGGCGGCTGGATGGCTGATTTTGGTGAATATTTGCCGACTGATACCTTCCTGCACAACGGCGTGAGCGCGGAAATCATGCACAACGCCTGGCCTGCGCTATGGGCGAAATGTAACTACGAGGCGCTGGAAGAGACCGGCAAGCTCGGCGAGATCCTGTTCTTTATGCGCGCGGGTTATACCGGCAGCCAGAAACACTCGGTGATGATGTGGGCCGGCGATCAGAACGTCGACTGGAGCCTGGACGACGGTCTGGCGTCAGTGGTTCCTGCGGCACTCTCACTGGCAATGACCGGGCACGGGCTGCATCACAGCGACATCGGCGGTTATACCACGCTGTTTGAGATGAAACGCAGCAAAGAGCTGCTGCTGCGCTGGTGCGACTTCAGCGCCTTCACACCGATGATGCGTACCCACGAGGGCAACCGCCCTGGCGATAACTGGCAGTTTGATGGCGACGGCGAAACCATCGCCCACTTTGCGCGTATGACGACCGTCTTCACTACCCTGAAGCCCTACATCAAAGCCGCCGTTGCGCAGAACGCGAAAAGCGGCCTGCCGGTGATGCGTCCGCTGTTCCTGCATTACGAAAACGATGCGCGCAGCTACACGCTGAAATACCAGTATCTGTTTGGCCGCGATCTGCTGGTGGCACCGGTCCATGAAGAAGGCCGTCGTGACTGGACGCTCTATTTGCCTGAGGACACCTGGGTGAATGCCTGGACGGGTGAAACGCATGAGGGCGGTGACATCACCGTTGACGCTCCGCTCGGCAAACCGCCGGTGTTTTATCGTCAGCAAAGCGAATGGGCAGACCTGTTTAGCACCTTACGTCATATCTGATAAGGCTCGCCCGCAGGGAAACCTGCGGGCAGATGGAGAACAATAATGCGTCAACACGCTTCCGATCCGGCAACGCTACGCCTGCCGTTTAAAGAGAAACTCGCCTACGGGATGGGCGATCTCGGCTCTAACATCCTTCTGGATATCGGCACGTTGTATCTGCTGAAGTTCTACACCGACGTTCTTGGCCTGCCTGGCACCTACGGCGGGATCATCTTCCTGATTGCCAAGTTCTTCACCGCCTTCACCGATATGGGCACGGGTATCATGCTCGATTCCCGACGCAAGATCGGTCCTAAGGGCAAATTCCGCCCGTTCGTGCTGTATGCGGCGTTCCCGGTGACGTTACTGGCCATCGCAAACTTTGTCGGCACGCCGTTTGAAATCACCGGCAAAACGGTGATGGCGACCGTGCTGTTCATGCTTTACGGCCTGTTCTTCAGCATGATGAACTGCTCCTACGGTGCGATGGTGCCGGCCATTACCAAAAACCCGGACGAGCGCGCTTCGCTGGCCGCCTGGCGTCAGGGCGGCGCCACGCTTGGCCTGCTGCTCTGTACCGTCGGGTTTGTGCCGGTAATGAACCTGATTGAAGGCAATGACCAGCTTGGGTATATCTTTGCCGCGACCCTCTTCTCGCTGTTCGGACTGTTCTTTATGTGGTGGTGCTATAAGGGCGTGACCGAGCGTTACGTTGAAATGCAGCCCGCCAATCCAGCCCAGAAGCCCGGCCTGCTGCAGTCGTTTCGCGCCATCGCCGGTAACCGACCGCTGTTTATTCTCTGCATCGCCAACCTGTGCACGCTGGGGGCCTTCAACGTTAAGCTCGCCATTCAGGTTTATTACACGCAGTACGTGCTGAACGACCCTATTCTGTTGTCCTACATGGGCTTTTTCAGCATGGGCTGCATTTTTATCGGCGTCTTTATGATGCCCGGCGCGGTGCGTCGCTTCGGCAAGAAAAAGGTCTATATCAGCGGGCTGCTGATTTGGGTGGCAGGCGACCTGCTCAACTACTTCTTTGGCGGTGGTTCGGTGAGCTTTGTGGCGTTCTCCTGTCTGGCCTTCTTCGGCTCAGCCTTCGTGAACAGCCTCAACTGGGCGCTGGTGTCCGATACCGTGGAGTACGGCGAGTGGCGTACCGGCGTGCGATCCGAAGGGACGGTCTATACCGGCTTTACCTTCTTCCGGAAGGTCTCACAGGCGCTGGCCGGCTTCTTCCCCGGCATCATGCTCACGCAAATCGGCTATGTGCCAAACGTGGTGCAATCCGCCGGAACGGTTGAAGGGCTGCGGCAGCTGATATTTATCTACCCCAGTCTGCTGGCCATCATCACCATCGTGGCGATGGGCTGTTTCTACAACCTCAACGAGAAGATGTATGTGCGCATCGTGGAAGAAATTGAACTGCGCAAACGTACAGCATAACTGACTTGAGAGAGCGCCCTGCGGGGCGCTGTGAGGATCGACCATGACACACAAGAGTGATCCGTTAACCCTGAAGCTGAGCCTGCGCGAAAAGTGCGCCTACGGGATGGGCGATTTTGGCTCTAACCTGATGCTCTGTATTGGCACGCTGTATCTGCTGAAGTTTTATACTGATGAACTGGGCATGCCCGCTTTTTATGGCGGCATTATTTTCCTGGTGGCGAAGTTCTTTACCGCATTCACCGACATGCTGACCGGTGTGTTGCTGGATTCGCGGCGTAACATCGGTGCCAGAGGCAAATTCAGGCCGTTTATTCTTTATGCCGCGGTGCCGGTTGCCCTGGTGGCCACGGCGCAGTTTGTGGCCACCGATTTTAGCCTGACGGTGAAAACCGCTATCGCCACCCTGCTCTTCATGATGTTTGGCCTCTGTTATAGCCTGATGAACTGCTCTTACGGCGCGATGGTTCCCGCCATCACTAAAAATCCGAACGAGCGGGCGCAGCTTGCGGCCTGGCGCCAGGGCGGCGCAACGGTTGGGTTATTGCTCTGCACCGTAGGGTTTATGCCACTCCAGGCGCTGTTTGTCAGCCAGCCCTCCCTCGGCTATCTGGTGGCCGCACTGGTGTTCGTCACCGGCGGTCTGTTCTGCATGTGGTGGTGCTACAGCGGTGTGAAAGAGCGCTATGTGGAGGTCACGCCCGATCATCATAAGCCTGGCATCCTGAAATCCTTCTGTGCCATTTTCCGCAACCCGCCGTTGCTGGTGTTGTGTATCGCCAACCTCTGCACCCTCGCCGCGTTTAATATCAAACTGGCGATTCAGGTCTACTACACCCAGTACGTGCTAAACGATCTGCATCTGCTGTCGTGGATGGGTTTTTTCAGTATGGGCTGCATTCTGGTTGGCGTGTTTCTGGTGCCTGGCGCGGTTAAGCGCTTCGGCAAGAAGCCGGTCTACCTTGGCGGGCTGACGCTGTGGGCCGTGGGCGACGTGATGAACTTCCTCTGGGGAACCAGCTCCCTGCTCTTTGTGCTCTTTTCCTGCATGGCCTTTTTCGGTACGGCATTCGTAAACAGCCTCAACTGGGCGCTGGTGCCCGATACCGTGGATTATGGCGAGTGGAAAACAGGCATTCGCGCCGAAGGATCGGTTTATACCGGTTATACCTTCTCGCGCAAAATCTCCGCCGCCCTCGCCGGTTTCCTGCCGGGCATTATGTTGACGCAGATTGGCTACATTCCACACGCCGTGCAGAGTGCGGGCACGCTACTGGGGCTCCGTCAGCTAATTTTTCTCTGGCCGTGCGGCCTGGCGATCGTTGCCGCGATAACCATGGGACTCTTTTATAAACTCAACGAAGCACGCTTCGCCTTTATTATTGAGGAGATTGGAAAACGGAAAAAACAACCCGCAAAACCCCCTGAGTTAACCACCAACAATAAAGCGTCAGCAGTCACTTTATAACAATAAATCCGGCCCTGATTCCCTTCCTGTGTAACAGGAGGGTGGCCTTTCTGTACCTCATACATGGACTGATTATGAAAAGAATCGTTACTGCACTGGTTGTGTCGTCTGTGTCCTGCTCGGCAGTTGCCGGCGCCTATGTCGAAACGCGCGAAGCCTATAATACGGCCTCTGAACTGCACGAAGTGATCCTGCGTGCTGGCTATAACTTCGATAAGGGCGCGGGGCTGATGTTCACTAACGCCTATAACGTGGGAAAATGGGACGAGCTTAAGCACAGCTATAACGAAATTGAAGGGTGGTATCCGCTTTTTAAACCGACCGATAAACTCACCTTTCAGCCTGGCGGTTTACTGAATGACAGCAGCGCCGGGTCCGGAGGCGCTATCTATCTGGATACCAATTATAAATTTCTCGACTGGTTTAATCTGACCTTCCGCTATCGCTATAACCACAACAATTACGATACGCCGGACTACAACGGCCAGATGGATAAAAACGACACTCACGAATTCGCTAACTACTGGAATTTCAAGGTCACGGATGCGTTTTTCTATACCTTTGAACCGCATTTTTTCCAGCGCGTGAACGATTACCACAGCAAAAATGGCAAAGACCATCACTGGGAAATCACCCACAAATTTAGCTATAAAATCGATAAAAACTGGCTGCCCTATCTCGAGCTCCAGTGGCTGGACAGATGGAATGATTACAACCGCGAGCAGTACCGTATCCGCCTGGGGTTAAGGTATTCGTTCTGATAATAAAAAAAGCCGCTGATCGCTCAGCGGCTTTTTACGTGCCGGGTGGCGCATGCGCTTACCCGGCCTACGGATTGACCGTATTACTCTTCTTTCGCACCGCGCATTGCACGTTTACGATCGTTCTCGGTCAGGTGACGTTTACGGATACGGATAGACAGTGGGGTCACTTCTACCAGTTCGTCGTCATCGATGAACTCCAGAGCTTGCTCCAGGGTCATCTTGATCGGTGGAACCAGAACCGTTGCTTCGTCAGTACCGGACGCACGCATGTTGGTCAGTTTCTTACCGGTCAGGCAGTTTACAGTCAGGTCGTTAGAACGACTGTGAATACCGATGATCTGGCCTTCATAAACTTCAGCACCGTGACCCAGGAACAGCTTACCGCGATCCTGCAGACCGAACAGCGCAAACGCAACCGCTTTACCCTGACCGTTGGAGATCAGAACGCCGTTGTTACGCTGGCCAACTTCACCCGGACGCACGTCGTCGTAGTGGCTGAAGGTGGAGTACAGCAGACCGGTACCGGACGTCATGGTCATGAACTCTGAACGGAAACCGATCAGACCACGGCTTGGGATCACGTAGTCGAGACGTACGCGGCCTTTGCCATCTGGATTCATGTTTTTCAGGTCGCCTTTACGCTCACCCAGAGCCTGCATAACAGAACCCTGATGCTGCTCTTCAACGTCCAGCGTTACGTTCTCGAACGGCTCTTGTTTACGGCCGTCGATTTCGCGGAAGATAACTTTCGGACGGGAAACCGCCATTTCGAAACCTTCACGACGCATGTTTTCGATCAGAACAGACAGGTGCAGCTCACCACGACCAGAAACGCGGAATGCGTCAGCATCCTGAGTTTCTTCAACGCGCAGCGCAACGTTGTGCACCAGTTCTTTGTTCAGGCGGTCAAGGATCTGACGAGAGGTAACGAATTTACCTTCTTTGCCACAGAACGGAGAGGTGTTGACGTTGAAGAACATGGTTACCGTTGGTTCATCAACGGACAGGGCTGGCAGCGCTTCCACATTCTGCGGGTCGCAGATGGTGTCAGAGATGTTCAGCTCGCCCAGACCGGTAATCGCGATGATGTCGCCCGCTTCAGCCAGTTCGCTGTCGATACGCTCCAGACCCAGGTGAGTCAGCACTTTGCCCACTTTACCGTTACGGGTTTTGCCTTCGCTATCGATGATAGTAACCTGCTGGTTCGGCTTCACTTTACCGCGTTTGATGCGGCCGATACCGATAACGCCAACGTAGTTGTTGTAGTCCAGCTGGGAGATCTGCATCTGCAGCGGACCATCAAGATCAACATCCGGAGCCGGTACGTGATCAACAATCGCCTGATACAGCGGAGTCATGTCTTCCGCCATATTTTCGTGATCCAGACCCGCGATACCATTCAGCGCCGAAGCGTAAATGATAGGGAAGTCCAGCTGCTCGTCGGTCGCGTCGAGGTTAACGAACAGGTCGAACACCTGATCAACAACCCAGTCAGGACGCGCGCCCGGACGGTCAACCTTGTTGATAACAACAATAGGTTTCAGGCCATGGGCAAATGCTTTTTTGGTCACGAAGCGCGTTTGCGGCATTGGGCCGTCAAATGCGTCAACCACCAGCAGCACGGAATCCACCATGGACATCACGCGCTCAACTTCACCACCGAAGTCGGCGTGCCCTGGGGTATCAACGATGTTGATACGGTAGTCATTCCATTTGATAGCGGTGTTTTTCGCGAGGATAGTAATCCCACGCTCTTTCTCCAAATCGTTGGAGTCCATCACACGCTCTTGAGTTTCGGCACGAGCATCAAACGTACCGGACTGCTGCAGCAGCTTATCAACCAGGGTGGTTTTACCATGGTCGACGTGCGCGATGATGGCGATGTTACGCAAATTTTCGATCACAACTTTGCCTCAGGCATTAGAAATAGCGCGTTATTGTACACGGATTAATCGCACTACAAAACAGGATCACAAACATCCCCCGCAAACAAGTATTGCAGAGATGCTTTGTGATCGCTTTCACGGAGCGTAAAAAGGGCACTTTAACGAAAATTGCACCAATATGGTGCTCAGTGTTCACACTGAAGCACTATACTGGTGCAACATAACCATTGTGGTGCAGCACTTTTGCACTATGGTGCGCATGATAACGCCTTTTTGGGGTGTTTTAAAAGTTGGCACAGATTTCGCTTTATAAAAATACGGCAAAAAAATGGCACACAGCCAGCCCAAGACAGAAATTGAAGACCTCGTTACCACGACGACAATGACCAATCTGGAGAGTTAAGTATGTCCGCTGAACACGTTTTGACGATGCTGAACGAACATGAAGTGAAGTTTGTTGATCTGCGCTTCACCGATACCAAAGGTAAAGAACAGCACGTCACTATTCCTGCTCATCAGGTAAACGCCGAATTCTTTGAAGAAGGCAAAATGTTTGACGGCTCCTCCATTGGCGGCTGGAAAGGTATCAACGAATCTGACATGGTTCTGATGCCTGACGCTTCCACTGCGGTCATTGATCCGTTCTTCGAAGAACCAACCCTGATCATCCGTTGCGACATCCTTGAGCCAGGCACACTGCAGGGCTACGACCGCGACCCACGCTCCATCGCGAAACGCGCTGAAGAATACCTGCGTTCAACCGGTATCGCAGACACCGTACTGTTCGGGCCAGAGCCAGAATTCTTCCTGTTTGATGACATCCGTTTCGGTGCCTCTATTTCTGGCTCCCACGTTGCCATCGACGATATCGAAGGTGCATGGAACTCCTCCACCAAATACGAAGGTGGTAACAAAGGTCACCGTCCTGGCGTTAAAGGCGGTTACTTCCCGGTTCCTCCGGTCGACTCCGCTCAGGACATCCGTTCCACCATGTGTCTGGTGATGGAAGAGATGGGCCTGGTGGTTGAAGCTCACCACCACGAAGTGGCGACTGCGGGTCAGAACGAAGTGGCAACCCGCTTCAACACCATGACCAAAAAAGCAGACGAAATTCAGATCTACAAATACGTTGTGCACAACGTTGCGCACCGTTTCGGTAAAACCGCGACCTTCATGCCAAAACCAATGTTTGGCGATAACGGTTCCGGTATGCACTGCCACATGTCTCTGTCCAAGAACGGAACCAACCTGTTCTCTGGTGACAAATATGCCGGTCTGTCTGAGCAGGCTCTGTATTACATTGGCGGCGTAATCAAACACGCTAAAGCGATCAACGCCCTGGCGAACCCAACCACTAACTCCTACAAGCGTCTGGTCCCAGGCTACGAAGCACCGGTAATGCTGGCGTACTCTGCGCGTAACCGTTCTGCTTCTATCCGTATCCCGGTGGTGGCGTCTCCTAAAGCGCGTCGTATCGAAGTTCGCTTCCCGGATCCAGCTGCTAACCCATACCTGTGCTTCGCAGCACTGCTGATGGCGGGTCTGGACGGTATCAAGAACAAGATCCACCCAGGCGAAGCTATGGACAAAAACCTGTACGACCTGCCGCCAGAAGAAGCGAAAGAGATCCCACAGGTTGCAGGCTCTCTGGAAGAAGCCCTGCAGGCGCTGGACGCAGACCGCGAGTTCCTGACTGCGGGTGGCGTGTTCACTGACGACGCTATCGATGCTTACATCGCCCTGCGTACTGAAGAGAACGACCGTGTGCGTATGACGCCACACCCGGTTGAGTTCGAACTGTACTACAGCGTTTAAGTTTCAATGAGTTTCGCGCGCCCTTTTACGCGCGATCTCACAAGCTTTTATTTGTTGCCGTGGAAACTTTCAGCCCATCTCCGGATGGGCTTTTTTCTCCACCAACAAACTGATCTCACGCGCTTTTTACGACGAAAAAGCTATACTGCACTAAATTAGTGCAACCAACTCCAGGAGACTGCTGAATGGCAACTGGCACGCTGCCCGATGCTGGGCAGATCCTCAATTCTTTGATTAACAGTATTTTGCTGGTCGACGACGAGCTGGCCGTACATTACGCCAACCCGGCGGCGCAGCAGCTGCTCGCCCAGAGTTCACGCAAACTGTTTGGCACCCCGCTTCCGGAATTATTGAGTTATTTCTCGCTGAATATTGGCCTGATGCAGGAAAGTCTGCAGGCCGGTCAGGGCTTTACCGATAACGAAGTCACGCTGGTGATCGACGGGCGCTCACATATTTTATCGCTTACCGCACAACGGCTTCCTGAAGGGCTGATCCTGCTTGAAATGGCGCCGATGGATAATCAGCGCCGCCTGAGCCAGGAACAACTTCAGCATGCCCAGCAAATTGCCGCCCGTGACCTGGTGCGAGGCCTGGCGCATGAAATCAAGAACCCGCTGGGTGGCTTACGCGGTGCGGCACAACTCCTGACCAAAGCGCTGCCCGACCCTGCGCTGGCGGAGTACACCAACGTCATCATTGAGCAGGCAGACCGCCTGCGTAACCTGGTTGACCGTCTGCTCGGGCCACAACAGCCCGGCATGCATGTCTCAGAAAGTATTCATAAAGTGGCTGAGCGGGTTGTGAAACTCGTCTCGATGGAGCTGCCGGAGAACGTCACGCTGGTCCGTGACTACGACCCAAGCCTGCCGGAACTGGCGCACGACCCGGATCAGATTGAGCAGGTCTTGCTGAATATTGTGCGTAATGCCCTGCAGGCGCTGGGGCCGGAAGGGGGCGAAATTATTTTGCGCACCCGCACCGCGTTCCAGCTCACACTGCACGGCGTGCGCTATCGTCTGGCTGCCCGCATCGACGTTGAGGACAACGGGCCGGGTATTCCGTCGCATCTTCAGGACACCCTGTTCTACCCGATGGTCAGCGGTCGCGAAGGCGGTACCGGCCTGGGGTTATCCATTGCCCGTAGTTTGATCGATCAACACTCTGGAAAAATTGAATTTACCAGTTGGCCGGGACATACCGAGTTTTCGGTTTTCCTGCCGATTAAAAAATAAAGGTGACGTTTATGCAACGAGGGATAGTCTGGGTAGTCGATGACGATAGCTCCATCCGTTGGGTGCTTGAACGCGCGCTCACAGGGGCAGGATTAAGCTGCACGACGTTTGAGAGCGGCAGCGAAGTGCTCGACGCACTCACCACCAAAACGCCGGATGTGCTGCTTTCGGATATTCGCATGCCGGGAATGGACGGGCTGGCGCTTTTAAAGCAGATCAAACAACGCCATCCTATGCTTCCGGTCATCATAATGACGGCGCATTCCGACCTGGACGCCGCGGTGAGCGCCTATCAGCAAGGGGCGTTCGATTACCTGCCCAAACCGTTTGATATCGACGAAGCGGTCGCCCTGGTTGAGCGCGCGATCAGCCACTACCAGGAGCAGCAGCAGCCTCGTCACACGCCTGACTTCGGGCCCACGACGGACATCATTGGCGAAGCGCCGGCCATGCAGGATGTGTTTCGTATCATTGGCCGTCTGTCACGCTCGTCCATCAGCGTACTGATTAACGGTGAATCGGGAACCGGTAAAGAGCTGGTAGCGCATGCCTTACATCGCCACAGCCCGCGGGCAAAAGCACCGTTTATCGCCCTGAATATGGCCGCCATCCCAAAGGATTTAATTGAATCCGAACTGTTTGGCCATGAGAAAGGGGCTTTTACCGGCGCGAATACCATTCGCCAGGGTCGCTTCGAGCAGGCTGACGGTGGAACACTCTTCCTGGATGAAATCGGCGATATGCCGCTGGATGTCCAGACCCGTCTGCTGCGCGTGTTGGCCGACGGACAGTTTTATCGCGTAGGTGGCTATGCGCCGGTGAAGGTTGACGTGCGCATTATTGCCGCGACGCACCAGAATCTGGAGCAGCGCGTCCAGGAAGGTAAATTCCGTGAGGATTTATTCCATCGCCTGAACGTGATCCGCGTTCATTTGCCACCGCTACGTGAACGCCGTGAAGATATTCCCCGCCTGGCGCGTCATTTTCTGCAGGTCGCTGCCCGTGAGCTGGGCGTGGAAGCCAAGCAGTTGCACCCGGAAACCGATGCCGCCCTCACCCGTCTGGCGTGGCCGGGCAACGTGCGTCAGCTGGAAAACACCTGTCGCTGGTTGACCGTAATGGCCGCCGGACAGGAAGTCCTGATTCAGGATTTACCGGCTGAACTGTTTGAAGCGACTGTGCCAGAAAGCAGCACCGGACATGCATTGCCGGACAGCTGGGCGACGCTGCTGGCACAGTGGGCCGATCGCGCGCTGCGTTCCGGTCATCAAAACTTGCTGTCTGAAGCCCAGCCCGAGATGGAGCGCACGCTGTTGACCACCGCACTCCGCCATACACAGGGCCATAAGCAGGAAGCGGCACGCCTGCTGGGATGGGGACGTAATACCCTGACGCGTAAGCTGAAAGAGCTTGGCATGGAGTGATCTTTACCCTTGTGTAAAGGTTATTAATTGAGCGCAAATTGCTGCTATTTTGCGCTTTACTGTATCAATGATTTTTGTATGATCGTGCCCGGAAAGTGAGGGTGATCATCATGCTGGAAACATTAGTGAATATGCTCTCAAGTGGAGCAGCCGAAAGCCACACGCCACAAACAGCCGTTGCTGCTGTGCTGTGCGCGGCGCTGGTTGGGCTGTTTAGCTAGAGAGTCGCTAAAAAAAAAGCCGGGTAGCGGCTTCGCCTTACCCGGCCAAATATGTTGGCACGTCTTAAATGACGCGTGAGAACTGCTGCAGACGCGCTTTCTGACGCAGATAGGCGTCGAAGCACATGCAGATATTACGAATCAACAGGCGCCCTTTGGGTGTCACGTCAATTGCACGTTCTGAAACATCCACCAGCCCATCTTTTGCCAGAGGCGCTAACAGCTTCAGGTCATCAGCAAAGTAATCGCTGAAATGCAGATCCCACTGCGCTTCCACGTCGCTGAAATCAAGACGGAAGTTACAGATGAGCGCCTTAATCACATCACGACGGATGCAGTCATCGCGCGTTAACGCGATACCACGCCACAGCGCGTTGCCCGCGTCATCTACCTGCTGATAGTAAAGCTTCAGCTCTTTCTGGTTCTGCGCGTAGCAGTCCCCGATCATGCTGATGGCGGAGACGCCCATCCCCAGCAAATCGGTGTCGCCCTGGGTGGTGTAGCCCTGAAAATTTCGGTGCAGTACGCCTTCGCGCTGGGCAATAGCCAGCTCGTCATCCGGACGAGCAAAGTGATCCATGCCGATGAACTGATAACCGGCTTCGGTCAGCGAGGCGATGGTTTCCTGCAGAATATCCAGCTTCTGTTGGGCAGAAGGCAGGTCAGCATCTTTGATTTTGCGCTGAGCGGCAAACAGCGTCGGCAGATGCGCATAGTTAAAGACGCTCAGGCGGTCCGGGTTGAGTTCGGCCACGCGTTTCAGCGTGAAGGCGAAGCTCTCCGGCGTTTGCTTAGGCAGGCCGTAAATCAGGTCGATATTGGTCGACGTAAAGCCGATATCGCGGGCGTGGTTGAGTAAGGCAAAGATAAACTCTTCATCCTGCTCACGGTTCACCAGCCGCTGCACCTCTTTGTTGAAATCCTGCACACCCATGCTCAGGCGATTGAAACCTTCAGCGCGTAAGTGATCCAGTACATCAAGCTCAATTTCGCGCGGATCGACCTCGATCGAGATTTCAGCATCGTCGTTAAAACGGAAGTTATTGCGCAGGAGCGTCATTAAACGGCTGATCTGCGCTTTATTCAGATACGTTGGCGTCCCCCCACCCCAGTGAAGCTGGCTGACGTGACGGCCGGCAAACAGTGGGGCACGGTGCAGAATTTCCTGCTCCAGCGCATCCAGATACTGATCGGCTTTATGTTGCTGACGGGTAACGATTTTATTGCAGCCGCAGAAGTAGCAGAGCTTGTGGCAGAACGGAATATGGACATAGAGCGACAGCGGTCGCTCGGGGTAGCGCGCGACAGCCTGCTGAAACGCCGCCTCGCCGAAACTATCGGAGAACTCCAGCGCGGTGGGGTATGACGTATAACGCGGCCCGGAATAGTTATATTTCTGGATTAGGGCCAAATCCCAGTCGATAGTTGGTACAGACATGCTCACTCCTTCCGTTGGTGTCGCGTTCGCATACGGCGGCCCGTTCTGGTCCCATCTCGGGCCATCACTCGGGTGCGCAGCCACTTCTGTCGCCGCGACAACCGCCGTAGTTTAACGAATAACCACACCAGATAACATATAACCGGAAGGGTTATTAGCAGGACTATCGTCCCTGCCGGATGCAAATGTTAGTTTCCACCTTTCAGAAGACGCATCATATCTTCCTGCTTTTCGTCTTCTTCTTCGTCTTCGTCATCGTCGTAAGACAGACCCAGCTTCTGCATCAGCTCATCAATGCGGTCCAATTTGGCATCAACCCATGACTGCTCTTCGGCGGTCAGGGTTTCACCCTCTTCAAGACGTTCCAGCAGCGCGTCCAGGCGCTCATCGTTCTCCAGCAAATCCAGCTCAGCCTGCGGTGAAAGCATAGGTTTCTCGCTCTTTGGTTTGTGCTGCTTAGTGACCGGGGTGTCTGTCACGCCCAGTGGAACAGGTGTTTTACTGCCAATACGTGGGTCTTTCTGCTGCTTGTTTTTCGCAGAAGCGCCAGAAGCATCACCACCGTTTGCACGGCTACCCGCAGCATGACCGCGATGTTTTTTATCGCGTTTGCGATCGCGCGATTCCTGGTTCAGTTCTTCGCGCGTTTTGCGGTGTGCTTTTGCAGGGCGTTTGGCACCCGCAGCGGAGGTCGGTTTTTTCATGATGTTTTATCTTTAAGTCGTTTTCTTCAGTATAGAATTGCGGCGAAATCTAGCAGAAAGCAAGCAAAGAAAAAAGGCGACAGAGCAATCTGTCGCCTTTTTTCCTGACTCACAACCCTTAACGGGTCAGACATTCCGTGTTTGCCAACAACAAACCCTGTTTATCCCTTGGCTAATACCGTCCGTGATACGGTTCCGTTTCCTGTTAAAACGCCTCCAGGCGTTGGTCATCCTGACAATCCTGCGTCTTCGCCTCCTGGCGCTCCTGACCCTAATCCTTAAGTCTGTTTCCTGTTGGCTTCCTCGCCCTGACGCACACTTTACCCTGTTCAGTTAAACTGACAAGCAACGAAACGGCACAAAAACGGATTTTCAGATAATTACCCGAGAATAAGCTTATGATTTAAAACAATTTGGCTTTTTTAACGCCTGCGAATTCTCTGAAATCTCCCATAGTATTCATAGCCGATCTCTCACAACCGCCAGGGTTTTAACCTACAGGCACTGCGCAATCAAAAAAGTCTTTTGCCGGCATTCAGGTATAATCCCCCTCAGATTACGATTTTGGAGACGACCACGTGACTACCTGGAACTACCAACAGACGCATTTTGTCACCAGTGCGCCCGATATCCGCCACCTTCCTTCTGATACTGGCATTGAAGTGGCTTTTGCTGGCCGCTCTAACGCGGGGAAATCCAGCGCCCTGAATACGCTGACCAATCAGAAGAGCCTGGCGCGTACCTCAAAAACACCTGGCCGTACTCAGCTGATTAACCTGTTTGAAGTGGCAGAAGGCAAACGCCTTGTCGACTTACCGGGATATGGTTACGCGCAAGTACCGGAAGAGATGAAGATCAAATGGCAGCGTGCGCTGGGTGAATACCTGGAAAAACGCCAGTGCCTGAAAGGTCTGGTGGTGCTGATGGATATCCGCCATCCCCTGAAAGATCTTGATCAGCAGATGATCGACTGGGCTGTCTCAAGTGAGATAGCCGTGCTGGTACTGCTGACTAAAGCGGATAAACTGGCGAGCGGCGCGCGTAAAGCGCAGGTGAATATGGTTCGCGAAGCGGTGCTGGCTTTTAACGGCGACGTACAGGTGGAGCCGTTCTCCTCGCTGAAAAAGCAGGGTGTCGACAAGCTGCGTCAGAAGCTCGATAGCTGGTTCAACGAGCTGGAACCCGCGACGGAAGCGGAAGAAGAGTAATACTGAGCGCGGCGATGTCCGCGCTTTTTTTTGCCTGGATTTTTCTTTGCCGCAATAAAAAACGCCCCAGTCATTACTGACTGGGGCGGCTAAAATATTCAGCCAAATCCGATTACGTGAAGTAAAAGGTCTGAAAGATAGAACATCTTACCTCTGTACCCTACGCGAATAACTCTACCCCTTTTTTTGCTGTAGAAAAAGCACTTTTTGTAGTTTTTTTTCATTCTTTACATAGGGAATTCTAATGATCGTCACAAAACGCACTTTGTTATGTTGCTAACTTACATAAAAAGCGCGTTATTGGCAGAACCCTTAGTGAGCTTGATCCCAGTTTTCACCGCTGCCCACTTCCACCAGCAACGGCACGTCAAGCGTCATGCTGCTTTCCATCAGTTCGTGGATCTTCTTCGACACGGTGTCCAGATCATCTTTGTGGACTTCGAATACCAGTTCATCGTGTACCTGCATGATCATCTTCACGCGTGGCTTCTCTTTTTCCAGCCAGGCATCAACCGCAATCATCGCGCGCTTAATAATGTCTGCCGCCGTCCCCTGCATCGGGGCGTTGATGGCAGCACGTTCTGCACCGGCACGACGCGCGGCGTTGCTGGATTTGATGTCCGGCAGATAGAGGCGACGGCCATCCAGGGTTTCGACGTAGCCTTTCTCCTTCGCCTGCGCACGGGTGCGTTCCATATATTCCAGCACGCCCGGATAACGCTCGAAGTAGAGATCCATATACTTCTGCGACTCTTTACGCGGAATGTTGAGCTGGCGCGAAAGGCCAAAGGCGCTCATGCCGTAGATCAGACCAAAGTTGATCGCCTTCGCACTGCGACGTTGCTCATGAGTCACGCTGTCCAGCGGCAGTCCAAAGACTTCAGCCGCCGTTGCACGGTGGATATCCTTTCCTTCCGCAAAGGCCGTCAGCAGCCCCTTGTCGCGTGACAGGTGCGCCATAATACGCAGCTCAATTTGCGAGTAGTCGGCCGAGACGATCAGGTAGTCGTCTGGCGCGATAAACGCCTGACGGATACGACGGCCTTCTTCATTGCGTACCGGGATGTTCTGCAGGTTTGGATCGGTCGAGGAGAGACGACCGGTCGCCGCCACAGCCTGATGATACGAGGTATGCACGCGGCCCGTTTTAGGGTTGATCATCAGCGGAAGTTTATCGGTATAGGTAGACTTCAGCTTCGCCAGACCACGGTACTGGAGAATCACTTTTGGCAGCGGGTAATCCAGCGCCAGTTCCTCAAGCACTTCTTCAGACGTTGATGGCGCGCCGCCAGGGGTTTTCTTCAGCGGCTTAATTCCCTGTTTTTCAAACAGGATGGTCTGAAGCTGTTTCGGAGACGAAAGGTTAAACGGTTCGCCGGCAAGCTCATGCGCCTTCTGCTCAAGCTCGGTCAACCGCTGCGCCAGTTCTCCAGAGTGGTTATGCAGCACCGTCGGATCAATTTTTACGCCGTTGCGCTCAATGCGCGAGAGCACAGGCACCAGCGGCATCTCAATGTGCTGGAACACGTTCAGCGGACCTTCGTGCTTCTGCAGTTTTGGCCACATCTTCAGGTGCAGTTGCAGCGTGACATCGGCGTCTTCGGCCGCGTAGCGACCCGCTTCTTCCAGGGCAATCTGATTGAAGGTGAGCTGGTTTTTACCTTTTCCGGCAATCTCTTCAAAGGTAATGGTCTTATGCTTGAGCCAACGGTCGGATAAGGAGTCCATATCATGACGACCCGCCACGCTGTCGAGAATGTAAGATTCCAGCATGGTATCGAACGCAATGCCGCGCAGCTCAATGCCATAGTTTTGCAGAATGCCGCGATCATATTTGAGGTTTTGCCCAACCTTAAGCGCCTTGTCATCTTCCAGAATCGGCTTCAGCAGCTCCAGCACACGCTCACGCGGGATCTGATCAGGTGCATCGAGGTAATCATGTGCAACGGGCACATAGGCCGCCATTCCCGGCTCCGTCGCAAATGACAGGCCGACCATATTGGCGGAGATGTTATCGAGGCTGTCGGTTTCCGTATCGAAGGCAAAGAACGGCGCTTTTTTGAGTTTCTCAATCCACGCCACCAGCTGTGACTCTTCAAGGAGGGTTTCGTAATTGTCGAAAGAGAGCGCGATGGCCTCTTCTTCTGCCAGCTCTTCGGCATCAACGACAATCGTCTCCTTTGGCTTAGCGGCCGGTTTGGCCCCTTTTGCCTGCAGCCATTTACCGGCTTCCACGTCAGTGGTCCAGCGCTTGAATTCGTATTTCTTAAACAGGCTTAGCAGTTCGTCTGCGGAAGGCTGCTGCACTTCCAGCTGCTCACAACCCAGTTCCAGTTCAACATCGGTTTTAATGGTTGCCAGCTTATAGGAGAGATAAGCCACCTCTTTGTTCTCTTCCAGCTTTCCGGCCATGGTTTTTGCACCACGGAAGGAGAGCCCGGCGATTTTGTCCGGCTCCGCGTACAGCGTATCCAGCCCGCCCAATCCCTGAAGCAGCGCCTGGGCGGTCTTTTCACCCACGCCAGGTACACCTGGGATGTTATCCGAGGAGTCGCCCATCAGCGCGAGGAAGTCGATAATCAGCTCTGGCGGCACGCCATATTTTGTAACCACCTCTTCAGGCCCCAGGATGGTGTTGGTCATGGTGTTAATCAGGGTGATACCCGGCGTTACCAGCTGCGCCATATCTTTATCCCCTGTACTGATCAGTACCGGACGACCCATTTTTTCTGCTTCACGTGCCAGCGTACCTATTACGTCATCGGCTTCGACCCCAGAGACGGCCAGCAGCGGCAAGCCCATCGCTTTTACCATCGCGTGCAGCGGTTCAATCTGCGCACGCAGATCGTCAGGCATTGGCGGACGGTGAGATTTGTAATGCTCAAAAAGCTCGTCGCGGAAGGTTTTACCTTTCGCATCAAACACCACTGCCGCATGGGTTGGCTGGTACTGAAGGATCAGGCTGCGCAGCATGTTTAGCACGCCGTACATTGCGCCGGTAGGTTCCCCTGCGCTATTGGTCAGAGGAGGAAACGCATGATACGCCCGATACAGGTAAGAAGAGCCGTCGACGAGAATAAGAGGGTTTTCTGGGATCTGAACCATAATGTCCGTGCCTTTAATCAATTTATGCGTAAAGGATGCCACAGAAGGATGAAAACATCAGTTATTAGCGCCAGATACAGGAAAAGATTTTGCGATCGTGAGGATCGCTCGCAAAAATAAATCTGTGGATAAGTTTGTGCATACTTTTACGTCACAGGAATAACAGACGCTAAAAGTACATACCTCATAATAAATAGATTCTATATATCATAGAGTTATTATGTTTCAATTGATCTTTATGGCCAATTGATGACAATTTAGTCTATGTGGATATAAGCCCAGGGCCGCATGCCGTTATAGCGAAATCTTCTGCTCCCGGGCGTCATCCCGCAACGCCTGGCATGAAAGCACCCTTATTTTGTCTGATTTCTGATAAAATCAGCGCCCTGCACCGGATAGCCGGTCGCTCACTTACAGCTAACCATCTGAAAAAGCTCATCATGTCGAGATTGCTCGCAGCAATAACATTACCTTTAAGCATCATTTTAACTATTCTGGTGACTGTCGCCTGTTCTGTGCCGATCATTATTGCCGGAATCATTAAGTTGCTGCTGCCCGTGCCCGTGGTATGGCGAGCCGTATCCGCATTTTGTAATTTCATGATGTACTGCTGGTGTGAAGGACTGGCGTTCCTGTTGTACCTGAACCCACACCTGAAGTGGGATGTGGAAGGGCTTGAAGGCCTCAACAAAAAGAACTGGTACCTGCTTATCTGCAACCACCACAGCTGGGCAGACATCGTGGTGTTATGCGTGCTTTTCCGCAAACATATCCCGATGAACAAATACTTCCTGAAACAGCAGCTCGCCTGGGTGCCTTTTATCGGTCTGGCCTGCTGGGCGCTTGATATGCCGTTTATGAAACGCTATTCGCGCAGCTATTTGCTTCGTCATCCGGAGCGCCGTGGTAAAGATGTAGAAACCACCCGCCGCTCCTGCGAAAAATTTCGCGCGCATCCGACAACCATTGTGAACTTCGTGGAAGGCTCGCGCTTTACGGAAGAGAAGCGTCAACAAACTCGCTCTCCTTATCAGCACCTGCTGCCGCCCAAGGCTGCGGGCATTGCGATGGCGCTTAACGTGTTGGGCGCGCAGTTCGATAAATTACTCAACGTCACGCTCTGCTATCCGGAAAACGACAGGACACCCTTCTTCGATATGCTCAGCGGCAAGCTGACGCGGATCGTTGTACGCATCGAGCTGGTGCCGGTTGATGACGGGTTGCACGGGGATTACGTTAACGATAAGAATTTCAAACGTCTTTTCCAGCGTTGGCTCAATACGCTCTGGAATGAGAAAGATGAACAGATAGAAAAGATTAAATCTTCATACAAAAACGCCGGTCAGTGACCGGCGTTTTTTTCTTTATTGATCTTACTTCTTCTCGACCAGATATTTCACGGTATCCGCGTACTGCTGTACGAAGATATCCATGCTGCTGGTGTCCATGCCCTGCGTGTTCAGCTGATATTTGCCGTTAACATACATCGCCGGAACGCCCTGCAGCTGAAGGTCTGCGGCGGCTTTTTCCTGCTGGGCTACCAGAGATTTCACCACAAAGCTGTTCCATGCCGCGTCGTATTCTTCACCTTTCACACCGGCATCCACGAAGACTTTACGGATATCTGCAGTCGTCTGAACTGTCTGGGTTTTCTGGACTGCTTCAAACATTGGTGCAGTGATCTTATCTTCCACGCCCAGCGCGATAGCTACCGCCCATGCCTGAGTCAGGTCTTTACCCAATGGGCCCAGGAACTCAACGTGATACTTGGTCATTTTGGTGCCTTCTGGCAGCTTTTTCTTCACGTTATCGGAAACATGCAGCACCTGCTCGAACTGATAGCAATGTGGGCAATAGAACGAGAAGAACTCCAGAACCTGTGGCTCGCCAGCGACTGGCTTTTCCAGCGTCGTATACTGTTTGCCGTCGGTAAACTGCGCAGCAGAAGCGCTAAATGCCAGAATCATACCTGCCAGCGCCAGCCAAATTTTTTTCATGATTAACTCTCTCCTGGGTGTGTCCAATTAATACATCGGCGTTAATTGCAGAGGGGGCTCCTTAAGAACCTTAACCTGCTCAGTAAATGTGGATATCTGGCTGCGCCAGTAATCCTCTCCGGTAAGCCACGGGAAATTACGGGGAAATGCAGGATCGTCCCAACGCCTGATTAACCATGCGAGATAATAAACAAAACGCATCGCGCGTAAAGGTTCAATCAGGACAATTTCGTCTGAATTAAAAGGGCTAAACTCTTCATAGGCCTCAATAATCGTTTCAAGCTGCATCCGTTGCTCAGCTTTATCGCCATTGAGCAGCATCCACAGGTCCTGAACCGCTGGCCCCATACGTGCATCATCGAGATCGACGAACAGCGGGCCATCACGCCAGAGAATATTACCAGCGTGACAATCGCCGTGCAGACGCAGAACGGAAATTTCATCGCGCCAGCAGGTTTTCACCGCATCAATAAGTTTATCGGTCGCGTTGAGGAAATTATCCTTAAGCGCTTTGGGGATTAGCGCCGAGGTTTCAAATACCTGACGAGGTTCAAGCAGGTATTCCTGAATACCGATTGTCGGACGGGCAATAAAGTCTTCTTTGCGTCCCGTCTGGTGAATGCGTCCCAGATATCGGGCAACCCACTCCATCTGATCGATATTATCCGCTTCAAACTGGCGGCCCCCCAGGCTTGGGAATACGGCGTAGTAAAACCCTTCGTGGGTGAGCAGCGTTTGGTTATTAAATTTAAGCGGCGCGGCAACGGGAACATCATCATCCAGCAGATCGTGAGCAAACTGGTGCTCTTCCTGAATTTGTTCTGCGGACCAACGTTGAGGGCGATAGAACTTTACGACAAAGCGCTGACGATCCTCGTCCTGAAACTGATAGACGCGGTTTTCGTAGCTATTTAAGGGGGTTAGCCCGGAATCCACCCGAATACCCTGTTCAAACAGCGCATCCATAATGGTATCCGGGTGTAATGTCTGGAAAGTAAAAGCCTGGTCGTTCATCCGATCATCCGGAAATTATACGAATGATTCAGGATATCATCTTGTGGCGATTTCGGTGCCGCCGCTTACAAGCTTTTACTCTTTAATTACGCCACGTGCGCGCAGCAACGCGGTTTTAAAATCTTCCTCATAATCTTTCTGAATACCAGGAATAACAGCGTCTTTGGCAGAGTCGCGCATTTTGAGATGGTAGATCAGGATATCGTCAGAAAGGTCTGTCAGTTCGCCGTCAAAACCTGACTCTTTCGCCAGTTTCTGTAAAAATTGCATCAGATTAAGCTCTGGTTCTTTTTGCCAGGCCGGCTGGAGGAGTTCAATGACTTCATTCAGACGTTTACATTTCATGGTGGTGCTCCTTTCATTGAGAGTGACACGTTAGCAGGGTCAATCCCACAATAAAAGAGGCGATATTCATGAATCATGGCCAGCAAATAATCGGCGTTGTTCTGGCGGGTGGCAGGGCAACCCGAATGGGGGGGAAAGATAAAGGTCTTCAGCTCCTTAACGGTAAGCCACTCTGGCAGCATGTCGCTGATACGCTTGCGGGCCAGGTCATGACAATGGCCATCAGCGCTAACAGGCATAGAGATGTTTATCAGCGTAGCGGGTATCCCGTTTACGAGGATACCCAGGAGAATTACCCCGGGCCGCTGGCCGGTATGCTTTCGGTTATGCAGCAGTCGCACGGAGAGTGGTTTATCTTCTGTCCGTGTGATACTCCGTTTATTCCGTCTTGTCTTGTCGAACGCATGGTACGGCTTCGTGGTAGCGCACCCGTTGTCTGGGCCCATGACGGTGAGCGCGACCACCCTGCTGTTGCGTTGATCCACCGTTCGTTAGTTCCGGCGTTACAGGAGTACCTGACGGCAGGAGAGCGCAGGGTGATGGCTTTTATGCGCCAGTCAGGCGGCCATCCCGTCGATTTTAGCGATCTGAAGTCGGCGTTTATAAACGTCAATACCACAGAAGATTTGCAGATGATGCAGGAGAAAAAATGATACCTGTTTTGGCCATTTCAGCCTGGAGTGGTACCGGGAAAACGACGCTGCTGAAAAAACTGATCCCTGCGCTTTGCGCTAAAGGTGTTCGCCCCGGATTAATTAAGCATACGCATCACAATATGGATGTCGATAAGCCGGGAAAAGACAGCTATGAGCTGCGTAAGGCGGGAGCAGCCCAAACGATGGTGGCGAGTGATCAGCGCTGGGCATTGATGACTGAAACACCGGATGAAGCGCCGCTGGATCTCATGTATCTGGTTAGCCGGATGGATCTCTCTACTCTGGATCTGGTGCTGGTTGAGGGGTTTAAGCATGACGCGGTGGCGAAGATCCTGCTGTTCAGAAGCCATGCCGGGCATGATGTTCACGAGCTGACGCTCGATGAGCATGTAATTGCAGTCGCCAGTGACGTAGCCCTGGATCTGGAGATACCGGTACTGGATTTGAATAACGTTGAGGAGATCGCCGCGTTTATTTTGAATTGGTGTGCTGTCTGATGCTCTCTCCGGCAGCGGGAAAAACCCAAAGCAAAAAACCCCGCACCATACGGTACGGGGTTCTTTTAATTGATGCCTGGCAGTTCCCTAC
>NZ_JBLIZC010000010.1:0-105930 GCF_047529885.1 Enterobacter cloacae complex sp. 2024EL-00711 | reverse complement strand
GCGGGGGCCGGATTTGAACCGACGACCTTCGGGTTATGAGCCCGACGAGCTACCAGGCTGCTCCACCCCGCGTCCGTGGAAGCGCACTATACTCGGTTAGGTTTGTGATGCAACCCCTTTTTCACATAAATCATTAACTTTGTATGTAAATTGAACGGCGTTGCGATATTTGGACTATTTTTTGCTCAGAATTTGCCAAAGGGCATGTGATTCCGTTTCTTTAGAACAGTGGGTTTGTTATCTTCATCACGCGGTAATGGGCAACTTTAAGACGAGATATAATGAAAGGACGTTGGGCGAAGTATCTAATGACAGGGGCAATGGTAGCCATTCTTGCGGCCTGCTCTTCTAAACCGACCGATCGCGGTCAACAGTATAAAGACGGGAAGCTATCCCAGCCTTTCTCTTTAGTTAATCAACCTGATGCCGTTGGCGCACCGATCAACGCCGGAGACTTTTCCGAGCAGGTTTACCAGATCCGCAACGCGTCGCCACGTCTGTATGGCTCACAGAGTAGCGTTTATAACGCGGTTCAGGACTGGCTACGCGCGGGCGGTGATACGCGCAATATGCGCCAGTTTGGTATCGACGCCTGGCAGATGGAAGGGGCGGATAACTATGGCAACGTCCAGTTTACCGGTTACTACACCCCGGTTATCCAGGCGCGACACACGCGTCAGGGCGAGTTCCAGTATCCCATTTACCGAATGCCGCCTAAACGCGGTCGTCTGCCGTCCCGCGCTGAGATCTACTCCGGTGCGCTGAGCGAAAACTACGTTCTGGCCTACAGCAACTCGCTGATGGACAACTTCATCATGGATGTTCAGGGCAGCGGCTATATCGACTTTGGCGATGGCTCCCCCCTGAACTTCTTTAGTTATTCCGGTAAAAACGGTCATGCCTATCGCAGCATTGGTAAAGTGCTGATCGACAGAGGCGAAGTGAAAAAAGAAGACATGTCGATGCAGGCGATCCGCGAGTGGGGTGAAAAACACAGCGAAGCCGAAGTGCGTGAGCTGCTGGAACAGAACCCGTCGTTTGTCTTCTTTAAACCGCAAAACTTTGCGCCAGTGAAAGGGGCGAGTGCCGTTCCACTGATTGGCCGCGCCTCGGTAGCTTCGGATCGTTCTATTATTCCTGCGGGCACCACGCTGCTGGCGGAAGTGCCTCTGCTGGATAACAACGGCAAATTTAACGGTCAGTACGAGCTACGTCTGATGGTCGCGCTGGATGTCGGCGGTGCGATTAAAGGTCAGCACTTCGATATTTATCAGGGCATTGGCCCGGATGCGGGGCACCGTGCAGGCTGGTATAACCACTATGGGCGCGTATGGGTGCTCAAGGCAGCCCCTGGCAGCGGTAACGTATTCAGCGGCTGATTGTGGTATTCTGAGTCGTACTGAATTAACAGAGAAGGGTGAGGAATAACCTCACCCTTTTGACATCTGAGGTTTTATGTCTGTAGTAATCAGCGATGCCTGGCGTCAGCGTTTTGGCGGCACGGCACGTCTATATGGTGAAAAAGCCCTGCAGCTGTTTGCGGATGCGCATGTCTGCGTCGTGGGGATTGGCGGTGTTGGCTCCTGGGCGGCGGAAGCGCTGGCGAGAACCGGCATTGGCGCGATCACGCTGATTGATATGGATGACGTTTGCGTCACCAACACCAACCGTCAAATCCATGCCCTGCGCGATAACGTCGGGCTGGCGAAATCTGAGGTGATGGCGGAGCGTATTCGCCTGATTAACCCGGAATGCCGCGTGACGGTGATCGATGACTTTGTGACGGCAGATAACGTCGCCGAATACATGAGTAAAGGCTACAGCTATGTCATCGACGCGATCGACAGCGTGCGTCCAAAAGCGGCGTTGATTGCCTACTGTCGGCGTTACAAGGTTCCTCTGGTTACCACCGGGGGGGCGGGCGGGCAAATCGATCCCACGCAGATTCAGGTGGCCGATTTGGCAAAGACGATTCAGGACCCGCTGGCGGCCAAGCTGCGCGAGCGCTTAAAAAGCGATTTTAACGTCGTGAAAAACAGTAAAGGCAAGCTGGGCGTTGACTGTGTCTTTTCGACTGAAGCCTTAGTCTACCCGCAGGCTGACGGTTCGGTGTGTGCGATGAAAAGCACGGCGGAAGGGCCAAAAAGGATGGATTGTGCCTCAGGCTTTGGTGCGGCCACCATGGTGACTGCCTCTTTCGGCTTTGTAGCCGTCTCTCACGCCCTGAAGAAAATGATGGCGAAGGCGGAACGTCAGGCCTGAGCCTGACGCGCGGCATCCTGTACCGCCTCACTGAGTGCGACCAGGCCCTGACCGCGCGAGGCGCTGAGCTGCGCCCGTAGCCCCAGTTCATCGAACAATGCCAGCGGCGAGTGCGTCAGCAGCTCCGCCGCGCTTTTCCCTTCCACGGCGGTTAACAGTACCGCCAGCAGCCCGCGAACGATACGCCCTTCGCTGTCGCCAAAGAAATGCAGTTTTTCACCGGATACCGTGCATCCCAGCCAGACGCGGTTCTCGCAGCCGGAAATCTCTTTCGCCTGCGCTTTGCGTTCGTCTGACAGCGCCGGCAACTGCTTGCCGAGCAGGATCAGCTGGCGATATTTATCTTCCCATTGCAACAGCGGGGCGAAAGTCTGTTTTAAGGTCTCTTCTGTGATGACCGTGCCAAACGGATGCTCGGCTAACGCTGAACTCGTCATTAATCCACCAGTATTTCAAGGGCGCGGTCAACGGCATCAACCAGCGCATCCACATCGCTTTGCGTATTATACGGCGCAAACGACGCACGCAGCGTACCGCTAACACCCAATGCGGCCAGTAATGGTTGCGCGCAGTGCTGGCCGGCACGCAGGGCAATGCCATACCCGGCAAGCAGCGTAACCATATCGCTATGATGAACGCCGGCAAAATCAAAGGCCAGCAGGCTTGAGTCCTGCACGCGGAACGATCGAAAACCCGGACGTTTCTGCAGCGCTTCTTCTGCAAGCGTCGCCAGACCCCGGCTCCAGCGTTCTGCCTGAGCGATATCCGTTTCAGCCAGCCATTCAAGCGCGGCACTCAGACCGATGACGCCTGCGACGTTCGGCGTTCCGGCTTCCAGACGGTAAGGGACATCCTGAGTTTTAAAGCCCTCAAAGGTCACCTCGGTGATCATTTTGCCTCCCCCAAGCCACGGCGTCATTTGCGCCAGCAGAGCCGGTTTTCCGTACAGCACTCCGATCCCGGTTGGGCCGTACAGCTTATGTCCTGAGAAGGCATAAAAATCAATATCCAGCTTTTGTACATCAGCGGGGAAATGCACCACGCCCTGGGCACCGTCGACCATCACCACCATGTCGTTGGCGTGGGCCACGTCGATGGCCAGAGCCAGATCCGGGCAACCCCCTGTGACGTTCGACATTTGTCCGAGAGCCAGAATGCGGCTGCGGGGGGTAATGAACTCAGATAAGCGCGCTACGTCTGGCAGAAGATCTGCACCCAGCGGCAGTTTCACAATGCGCGCGCCCGTTTGCTCAGCCACCATCAGCCACGGAACCAGGTTGGCGTGGTGTTCTGCCTCGCTGACAATAATTTCATCGCCGGGCTTTAGCCGCGGGCGCGCATAGCACTGGGCCACCATGTTAATGGCTTCAGTTGTGCCTCGCGTCCAGACGATGTTTTTCCCGCTTTCGGCGTTGATCAGGCGTGCGACCTGATCGCGCGCGGCTTCATAGCGCGCGGTTAATCGCTGTGCTTCGGCAAACTGGCTACGGTGCACGTTCCCGGCGCTCAGGCTGTAGAACTGCTGCGTCGCCTCAATGACTGCCTGAGGCTTAAGGGCGGTGGCAGCGCTATCAAGGTAAATACCGGCATCGGCCAGCGCCGGGAACTGTGCGCGAAACTGCGCGGGACTGAAAGCGTTCATGGAATTCCTCATCTCAATAGTGAGATCGTCGCGCAATTTCATCGGCAGGGCAAGGAGGTTGATATCTATCAGATTTGTCTGCTAATCCTTACTTATCCTGGCGACTCTGAAAAAGCAGGTTATGCTAAATAAGGTTAGGTGAATGTTTAAGCCTGTTATAAATCGATGTTTGAATAGCATTAATTGCTAAAGGAGAATAAGCATGAAAAAGACAGCCGCCATTATCTCTGCCTGTGCGTTGACCTTTGCCCTGAGCGCCTGTTCCGGTAACAACTACGTAATGCATACTAACGATGGCCGTTCTATCGTCTCTGAAGGGAAACCGACAACCGATAACGACACCGGTATGATTTCGTATAAAGATGCGAACGGGAATAAGCAGCAGATTAATCGCACTGACGTGAAGGAAATGAAAGAAATCGAGCATTAATCGATCGCAGGCGAAAAAAAAGCACCGCAAATTGGCGGTGCTACATTAATCACTATGGACAGACAGGGTAAATGTACAGGAAGTGAAAAATTGGTAGCGTTGCTACCGTGGTCTGAATCGCAGACCAATTGCAAACACAACAACACAACATCACAACCGTAAGCCAAAAGCCCTTCAGAACACGCATTCCGAAAAAAGCTCTTCGTTCCGGCTCAGGAAGTGCCGCCACTATAGGTATTTGCTGGTAGTTCCTCAACGGACAAATTATAATGGCTCAGATAAAAAAAACTAATAGGTTAAACATTGTTTCCTGTTTGTTAAATCTCGTTAACATCTAAGCCAGATAACCATGTCGAAGCGATTGCCACCCCTAAATGCATTACGTGTTTTTGATGCAGCAGCACGTCACCTGAGTTTCACGCGCGCAGCCGATGAGCTTTTTGTGACACAGGCCGCAGTAAGTCACCAAATCAAGTCTCTGGAGGATTTCCTGGGCCTTAAGCTGTTCCGTCGGCGCAACCGTTCATTACTGTTGACCGAAGAGGGGCAGAGCTATTTTCAGGATATTAAAGAGATTTTTTCCCAGCTCACGGAAGCCACGCGCAAGCTGCAGGCCCGCAGTGCAAAAGGCGCGCTGACGGTAAGTTTATTACCCAGTTTTGCCATTCAGTGGCTGGTGCCAAGACTCACAAGCTTTAACTCAGCTTATCCGGGAATCGACGTTCGAATCCAGGCGGTGGACCGTCAGGAAGACAAGCTGGCCGATGATGTGGACGTCGCCATTTTTTATGGCCGCGGTAACTGGCCAGGCTTGCGTGTGGAAAAATTATACGCAGAATATCTGCTGCCGGTCTGTTCACCGCTGCTCTTAACGGGCGAAAAGGCTCTGAAGACCCCCGCTGACCTGGCGCGACATACGCTTTTACATGATGCTTCTCGCCGTGACTGGCAAACTTATACCCGTCAATTAGGTCTTAATCATATAAACGTGCAGCAGGGCCCCATTTTTAGCCACAGCGCAATGGTGTTACAGGCTGCCATTCACGGGCAAGGCGTGGCGTTGGCGAATAACGTCATGGCGCAGTCCGAAATTGAGGCAGGCCGTCTGGTTTGTCCATTTAATGATGTGCTGGTCAGCAAGAACGCGTTTTATCTGGTTTGTCATGACAGTCAGGCAGAACTGGGTAAAATAGCCGCTTTCCGACAGTGGATTCTGGCGAAAGCGGCGAGTGAGCAAGAAAAATTCCGCTTCAGGTATGAACAGTAACTTTTGTGTGCCGGGCACGCATCACTTTAGGATTTAAACATGACCAGCCGATTCATGCTGATTTTTGCCGCGGTGAGTGGCTTTATTTTTGTTGCACTGGGCGCCTTTGGCGCACATGTATTAAGCAAGTCGTTGGGGGCGGTAGAAATGGGCTGGATCCAGACCGGCCTTGAATACCAGGCATTCCACACGCTGGCGATTTTTGGGCTGGCGGTGGCAATGCAGCGCCGCATCAGCATCTGGTTTTACTGGAGCAGCGTATTCCTGGCGTTAGGCACCGTGTTGTTCAGCGGTAGTCTGTACTGCCTGGCGCTTTCGCATTTACGCCTGTGGGCGTTTGTTACACCTGTCGGCGGCGTCAGCTTCCTGGCAGGTTGGGTATTAATGTTTATCGGAGCCATCCGTCTGAAACGCAAGGGCGTTGTTCATGAATAAGGTTGTTTTATATTGTCGCCCGGGGTTTGAGAAAGAGTGCGCCGCGGAAATTACTGATAAAGCGGCGAAGCGCGAAGTCTTTGGCTTTGCACGCGTTAAAGATAATGCCGGCTACGTCGTATTCGAGTGCTATCAGCCTGAGGATGCGGATAAACTCGCGCGTGAGCTGCCGTTCAGCTCACTGATCTTCGCTCGCCAGATGTTTGTCGCAGGTGAACTGTTAAAAGATCTTCCGCCGGAAGACCGCATCACGCCGGTTGTGGGTATGCTGCAGGGCGTCGTGGAAAAGGGTGGCGAGCTGCGTGTTGAAGTCGCGGACACCAACGAAAGCAAAGAGCTGATGAAGTTCTGCCGTAAGTTCACCGTACCGCTGCGCGCTGCACTGCGTGACGCAGGCGTGCTGACAAACTACGAAACGCCAAAACGTCCGGTGGTGCATATATTCTTTATCGCCCCCGGCTGCTGTTACACGGGTTACTCCTACACCAATAACAACTCTCCCTTCTTCATGGGCATTCCGCGTCTGAAATTCCCTTCAGATGCGCCAAGCCGTTCTACCCTGAAGCTGGAAGAGGCGTTCCACGTGTTTATCCCGGCGGATGAGTGGGATGAGCGTCTGGCGAACGGCATGTACGCGGTCGATCTCGGCGCGTGTCCGGGCGGCTGGACCTATCAACTGGTGAAACGCAACATGTGGGTCTCTTCGGTTGATAACGGCCCGATGGCCCAGAGCCTGATGGATACCGGACAGGTCACCTGGCTGCGTGAAGATGGTTTCCGCTATCGTCCCACCCGCAACAACATCTCCTGGATGGTGTGCGATATGGTTGAGAAGCCAGCAAAAGTGGCCGCGCTGATGGCCTCCTGGCTGGTGAACGGCTGGTGCCGTGAGACTATCTTTAACCTCAAGCTGCCGATGAAAAAGCGCTATGAGGAAGTCTCGCAAAACCTGGCCTATATCCAGGCGCAAATGGATGAGCACGGCATTAACGTGGAGATTCAGGCGCGCCAGCTGTATCACGACCGCGAAGAAGTGACGGTGCACATTCGTCGCTGGTGGGCTGCTGTCGGCGGACGTCGCGACGAGCGATAATACGCGTTACATTGCCCGGTGGCGTTTTGCTTGCCGGGCGATTCATCTGAAAACGATTTAACGTTCTAAGCGCAACTGCTGCAAGTTCCCGTCCAGCTGTAAATCCGTCTGTAACGTCGCCACATCCCGGCAGATAAAGGCCATCTCTTTATGCGCCTCCAGCTTTTTGCGCCATTTTTCGGGGACCTCGTCCAGCCTGGCGTAAATCCCTTCCAGACTCTGAAAATCTGTCAGCAGTTGGGCGGCACTTTTCGGCCCGATGCCTGCCACTCCCGGAACCTTCGAGCTGCTTATTCCGGCCAGCCCCCAGTAGTCAGGAAGTTGTTCCGGCGAGACGCCAAACTCACTGGCGATAAAGGGGGCATCAAGCCAGCGCTTCTGGAAGTAATCGCGAATGCGGACGGTGGGCGAAAGCAGCTGGCAGTAGCCTTTATCGGTTGAGACGATGGTGGCCTGATGTCCGGCGCTCGCGACCTTGACGGCTAACGTGGCAGCCAGATCATCGGCTTCATTGCCATGGGCTCCCCAGCAGGGAACGCCGCGCTGTTCAAAGGCGGCGCGAATGGCCGGCATTTCGGCATGCAAATCGTCAGGCATTGGTGCGCGCCCGGCCTTGTAGTCGGGAAGGCGCTGGTGTCGCCAGCCGCTGTTACGCGCTTCGTCATCAAAAACGGCAACCACATGGGTCGGTTCGCTATGGCGGATAAGTTGCTCCAGCGCGTGCAGACACGTGTCCTTACAGGGCGTACCTTGCACCGCATGGATCCGGCGAATGAGGTTGAGCGCATCGACGATAAGCAAATGAACAGCCACAGATAATCTCCCTTCTGTTTAATGGGGGAAGGGTAACATTGTCAGCGGTGGGAAACTATGTGCGGTGGGGAAAACAGGAAGAAGCCTCGCAAAACGAGGCTTCCTGAAAGGCTTAATCGCAGGTCACGATCTTCATCGCCAGGCCGCCGCGAGATGTTTCGCGGTATTTGGCGTTCATATCTTTACCTGTTTCGTACATGGTTTCGATAACTTTATCGAGGCAAACGCGCGGTTCACTGGTACGACGCAGCGCCATACGTGCGGCGTTGACCGCCTTCACGGAGGCGATGGCGTTACGCTCGATGCAAGGCACCTGTACCTGTCCGGCAACCGGGTCGCAGGTCAAGCCCAGGTTATGTTCCATGCCGATTTCAGCCGCAATACAGACCTGTGTCGGGCTTGCGCCCAGCAGTTCTGCCAGACCCGCCGCAGCCATGGAGCAGGCGACGCCAACTTCACCCTGACAGCCTACTTCTGCACCGGAAATGGAGGCGTTCATCTTGTACAGTGAACCAATCGCACTGGCGACCAGCAGGTAGCGTGCCAGCGAGTTGGCGTTCACTTCGCGGATAAACTTGTCGTAGTACGCCAGTACTGCCGGAACGATACCGCAGGCGCCGTTAGTCGGTGCTGTCACCACGCGGCCACCCGCAGCGTTCTCTTCGTTTACCGCCAGCGCGAACATATTGATCCAGTCAACGACCGCCATAGGGTCCGTGGTCGTTTTGTCGGTGCTCACGAGCATACGACGCAGCGCTGCCGCACGGCGTGGTACGCGAAGCTTACCGGGCAGAACGCCTTCGGTAGTGATCCCACGTTCGATACCGCCGCGCATGACTTCCCAGACGTTGGTGAAGTGCTGTTCCAGTTCCGCTTTGCTGTGCAGGGCCAGCTCGTTTTTCATCATCAGGCCGGAAAGGGAGAGACCCGTTTCCTGGCAGTGACGCTGAAGATCCGCCGCGGTTTTGTACGGATAAGGCACGTCAACGGAGGATGTGCTGGTTTCACCAAAGTGGTCTTCGTCGACGATAAACCCGCCGCCGATAGAGTAGTAAGTCTGGCTGTATACCGCTTTGTCACCTGCCAGCGCGGTAATACGCATTCCGTTTTCGTGCAGTGACAGGTTGTCAGCATGGAAATTCATGCAATGATCAACCGGGAATTCCACTTCATGTTCGCCATTTGCCAGCAGCAGGCGACCGTGGGTATTGACGTCCTGGATGAAACCAGGGATCGCATCAATATCAACGGTATCCGGCAGGTTTCCTGCCAGGCCCATGATAATGGCGATATCAGTATGGTGGCCCTTACCTGTCAGGGAGAGAGAGCCGTACACATCGACAACCACGCGGGTTACGTCGTGCAAAATGCCGCGCGCAATCAAGTCATCCGTGAACTGCTTACCGGCTTTCATTGGTCCGACGGTGTGAGAGCTGGAAGGACCAATACCGATTTTGAAAATATCGAATACGCTAATCATGATGCGTCCATTGCTTTCAGTCAGAGGGGGAGGAGTGCGCCGTCCTGAGACGGCGCGGGTGATAATCAGAACATGGTGTACAGGGAGTAGAAGATTGCGGAGATAGCGATAAGCCCCATGATAACCACGAAGATATTGCTAATCTGACCGCTGTACTTGCGCATTGCAGGTACTTTCTGAATCGCGTACATCGGCATCAGGAACAGAATCATCGCGATAACCGGGCCGCCCAGGGTTTCAATCATGCCCAGGATGCTTGGGTTCAGCGTGGCAACTGCCCAGGTGGTGACCAGCATGAACAGCGCGGTCATCTTGTTCAGTTTGTTGACTTCAATGCTCTTGCCTTTACCGCGCAGAGATTTAATCACCATACCGTTGAAGCCTTCACGTGCGCCCAGGTAGTGGCCGAGGAAGGATTTGGTAATGGCGATGATCGCGATGATAGGTGCCATCCACGCGATGACCGGTGCGTTAAAGTGGTTCGCCAGGTAAGACAGAATGGTGATGTTCTGCTCTTTCGCTGCTGCCAGATCCGCCGGGGAGAGGCTCAGTACGCAGCTGAAGACGAAGAACATAACGGTCAGCACCATCATGATGTGTGCACGCGCCAGGATGCTGGAGCACTTCTTCTCTGCACCGTCGCCGTACTCTTCACGCTTCGCCACTGCGAAGGAGGAGATGATCGGTGAGTGGTTAAAGGAGAATACCATCACCGGGATCGCCAGCCACAGGGTCATCAGCAGGCCGTTACCGGTCGCAGATGCGCTGCTCAGGGAGAGCGTTTCCAGCGCGGCACCGTGCCACTGTGGAATCAGATACAGCGCCAGTACCATCAGTGCAGCCACAAACGGGAACACCAGGATGCTCATCGCTTTCACGATCATCTGCTCACCGAAACGGACAATGGTCATCATGCCCACAATCAGGATCAGAGACAGAATGGCACGCGGTGGTGGCGTCATGTGCAGCTGGTGCAGCATGAAGCTTTCAACGGTGTTAGTGATTGCAACGCTGTAAACCAGCAAAATAGGGTAAATCGCGAAGAAGTAGAGCAGGGTAATCAGTTTACCTGCGCCCACGCCGAAATGTTCTTCAACGACTTCAGTAATGTCTTCGCCAGGATTTTTACCGGACAGCACGAAGCGGGTCAGGCCGCGGTGCGCAAAGTAGGTCATCGGGAAGGCAATGATAGCCATGATGATCAGCGGAATCAGACCGCCGACGCCTGCGTTAATAGGAAGGAACAATACACCAGCGCCGATAGCTGTGCCGTAAAGGCCAAGCATCCACATGGTATCTGATTTGCGCCAACCACTTCGGGATTCAATCGAAGCAACGGTGCTGGTTTGAGTGGTTTCCATCTGTATCTCCTGGAGGAAGCAAATTGTCAGGTTTGTAGTCAAATCCGATGAAAAAATGCCTGACGGTAATATGAAATTCGTTCAGTGACGGTTTTTTAATAATTTTCGCCCGTAACTATTGGCGGGCGGAAAGATACATTCTCGTTATGAATCTATCAGTGATCCCGATCCCAATTGCAATAATCCACTTTTGATGTGGGCATCTTTAGACCATTTATCTATTAAAAAAACATCGAATAGGATTTACGGGCGCGAAGGCTACCATCAACAACATGTGAGCTAAAAGAGCACCCGCGAAGATAGGTGTCTTACGCTGTAAAGAAATGGGTTTTTAGGATTTTCTGGCAGGTAATTTAGTTTAAGGCTGATAATTTACGGTTGTAAAAACGAGGTAATCGTTTGCGTGGTGTCAGAGTTTGTAAAAGGTATAAGCAATATCTATGAGTTGTTTCGGTAATAAAAAAGCCGGGCCCCACAGCATCGTGGCCCGGCTTTTATCAGGAGAGTGAAAATGTTACGTGCAGATTTCGTAGCAAGGAATGTACGCTGACCCGGGTAGCTTCATGCGGTGCTGGGCAACAAAGCCCTGCAGCATGTCATCCATGCGGCGCATCATTTCGCGATCGCCATGGATCTTATACGGACCATACTTCTCGATAGCACGGATACCCATCTCTTTCACGTTACCCGCCACGATGCCGGAGAAGGCGCGTCGCAGGTCGGCAGCCAGGACTTCTACCGGCTGGTCCGGGTACAGTTTCAGGTTGGCCATGTTTTCGTGCGAGGGTTCGAACGGGATCTGCAGGTCCGGCGCGATGCGGATTGACCAGTTAAAGCTGTAGGCATCTCCGGTGTCGCGACGGTTCTCTTTAACCAGCGGCATCGCTTTTTTCATCTGACGCGCCACTTCTGCCGCATCGTCAATGATGATGCGATAGTGACGACGCGCGGTTTCCCCCAGCGTATGCACGATAAACTCGTCCAGTACGCGGAAGTAGTCAGCGCTCTCTTTCGGCCCGGTCAGGATCAACGGCAGAACCTGATCTTTGTTAGCCGGGTTCATCAGAATACCCAGCAGGTAGAGCAGCTCTTCTGCGGTTCCCACGCCGCCCGGGAAGATGATTATCCCGTGGGCGATACGGACGAACGCCTCAAGGCGCTTCTCGATATCCGGCATAATAATCAGTTCGTTAACCAGCGGGTTAGGTGGCTCAGCGGCGATGATCGACGGCTCGGTCATGCCGATAAAGCGCCCTTCTTTGTAACGCTGCTGAGCGTGTCCCACTGCCGCGCCTTTCATTGGCGCTTCCATCGCCCCGGGACCGCAGCCGGTACAGATATTCAGCTCACGCAGGCCGAGTTGGTTACCCACCCGACGGGCATAGAGATATTCGGTTTCGTTAATCGAGTGACCACCCCAGCAGACGACCATATTAGGGGCTTCGCCCACGTGCAGGGCGCGGGCGTTACGTAAAATGGAGAACACCAGATTGGTGATATGTACCGAGCTTTCCAGGTCAAGATGCTGGAAGCGGCCTGCGTTGTGGATCTGCCCGTTAACAAACAGGATGTCACGCAGCACGGCAAACAGGTTGGCCTGAAGGGAGCGAATGATGCGTCCGTCCACAAAGGCCTCTTCCGGCGGGTTGATCACTTCAAGTTTCACGCCACGCTCGCGGCGCAGCACGTTGATATCAAAGTTTTCGAAGCGGGACAGCAGCTCTTTACTGTTGTCGGTCAGGCTTCCGGAGTTCAGTACGGCAAGTGAACAGTTACGAAACAATTGATAAAGATCGCTGCTGGCCGTGCGTTTAAGCATGTCCACTTCCAGCTGCGACAACATATCCATTGAGCCAAGAGGGCTAATATGTGTAATCAAGTGAGCTCCTTACGGGACGATTATCGTCTTTCCCTGTTGATTACAATAGCCCTGGCTTACGACGTTTCACAACCTAAAGCGCGGAATAGACCGCGCATATTGCGAAAATATTTAGGTTACTGGCGTACAAGACGGCCGGTGGCAGGCACAAAGTCTGTGTTGGTGCGCCATGGATTGATATCCAGACCACCGCGGCGGGTGTAGCGCGCATAAACGCTTAACGTTTCGGGATGACAGAAACGCTGAATATCATTAAAGATGCGCTCCACGCACTGCTCGTGGAATTCGTTGTGATGGCGGAACGACACCAGGTAGCGCAGCAGTTTTTCCCGGTCAATCTTCGGACCGCGATACTGGATCTGCACGGAGCCCCAGTCCGGCTGATGGGTGATCAGGCAGTTGGATTTCAATAAATGACTTACCAGCGTCTCTTCAACGATCTTTCCGCTCGCCGCATTTTCGAGGTAATCGGTACTAAATTCGTAATTATCCACTGCGATATCCTGATCGTCGATGCAGGTGCCGTTGAAGTGGGCAACCGGCTGCCCTTCCAGCTCATTCAGACGATAGAGTGACACGCTCACCTTACCCTGTGCGCAGGCGCTTAAATCCCGCTCCAGGGTATGCTGAACCTCTTCCTGACTGTCGAATTTGGTCTGGTTAAAGCTGTTGAGATAGAGCTTAAAGCTTTTGGATTCCACCAGGTTTTGGCTGGCATAATCCAGTTCAACATGGCCCACAGCAACCTGCGGCAGACCGCGGGCGTTGAGCCAGGAAAGCTCGTAGAGCGTCCAGATATCACCGCCAACAAACGGCAGCGCGTCAGCGCGCAGGCCCAGAGGATCGCGATTCAAACTGCGCGGTACGCCCTGCAGCAGGCTTGCATCGTAGGTGTCGCGGTAATCGGTCGATTTACCCAGCGTTAAGCCCGTTAACGCCTGATGATTTTCGTAAGACATGTTTCATAGCCACTTTACAGGTACACTTATGGGCTGAGTTTATCCTGTCTTACAAGAAGAGAGAAATCGGTGGACATCGAAACTGCAAATGCCCTCACTGCCTTCACGACCCGCTATTGCGATGCATGGCATGAAACGCACGGCACATGGCCGCAAAGCACTGACTTATATGGTGTACCTTCGCCATGTATTATCTCTTCTCCGGATGATTACGTTATCTGGCAACCGCAACCCCCGACGGGTGAGCAAAATGTAAATGCGGTTGAACGTGCAATGGACATTGTGGTACAACCAGCGGTTCACGCGTTTTATACCACGCAATTTGCAGGGGATATGCCTGCGCGATTTGCTGGTATCACGCTGACGCTGTTGCAGACCTGGAGTGAAGACGATCTGCAGCGTGTTCAGGAAAACCTGATTGGTCATCTGGTCACGCAAAAACGCCTTAAGCTTTCTCCGACGCTCTTTATTGCCACGCTGGACAGTGAACTGGACGTTGTCTCAGTCTGCAACCTGTCTGGTGAAGTGGTTAAAGAGACCATCGGTACCCGCAATCGCGAGACTCTCTCCCCCTCACTTGCGGAATTCCTCACCCGACTTGAGCCACTTCTGTAATCCACGATGCCATCGCGCGTGTGAGAGATCTCTTACAGAGTTGTGAGAGATCGCTGGATCATTCAGTATTGCCTTAATTAATTAAGATTAACATTACTCTATTTTTCAATATGTTAATGAGCTATCGCCGCGTCCAGGGGGGCACGGGACGGCTTACAGCGCTGCCAGCATGGGTTGTAAGACGAAGCAGAATAGCGGATTCTAGTTGTGTCGACAGGACGCCGACACGAGAAACGAACATCAGGATGATGGCGTTTCTCACCAGGAACACGTCAGGATGACGCTGCAGGAAGGCTTCAGGATGAAGCAAAAGGATCGCGCAGGATGCGTAAGGGACACCTCCAGGAAGGGAGAATGAGAGCCGGTCAGGATGGTCGGTGGGTCAGGATGGCCAGGACGTTTCAGGATGAAACAAACACATCAGGACGATGTGAGCAGGATGCACAAGGTGAAGGATGACCAGGCCTTCGGGCTTCAGGAAAAGTTGTCACGGATGAGCAGGGAGCACGAATTGTAGCTGGATTGCTGCGGAACGAACCGGGAGCACTGTTTTTACAGTGCTCCCTTTTTTTATTTCTGTCTCCTGCAATGCTATGCTGCGCGCCGTTCACTTTTTCAGTTGAGGTTACTATGACGCAACACGATAGCGTTCGTGCCCGGTTGCACGCCATCGAGGCATTATTGCGCCAACATCAGCTGTGGCAGGAGACCGCGCCGCAGCCAGAAGCCTTCGCAAGCACTCAGCCGTTCTGTCTGGATACGCTGGCACCGTTCGAATGGCTCCAGTGGGTATTAATTCCGCGCATGCACGCGCTGCTCGACGGTGGCCACCCGCTGCCGCAGGCGTTCGCTGTTGCGCCTTATTATGAAATGGCGCTGGACGCGACCCACCCTGCGCGCGATGTCATGCTGATTGAGCTGGAAAAGCTGGATGCTGTGTTTGCCGGTGAAGATGCATGACGCTTGAGATCCTCTATCAGGATGAGTGGCTGGTCGCGGTAAACAAACCGTCTGGCTGGCTGGTGCACCGAAGCTGGCTGGACCGCGATGAAAAAGTGGTGGTGATGCAAACCGTGCGCGACCAGATTGGTCAGCACGTCTTTACGGCTCATCGTCTCGACAGGCCAACCTCCGGTGTATTGCTGATGGGGCTTTCCAGCGAAGCGGGCCGCCTGCTGTCGCAGCAGTTTGAACAGCACCAGATCCAGAAACGCTACCACGCGATCGTTCGTGGCTGGCTGACGGAGAGCGCCACGCTCGATTATCCGCTGGTGGAAGAGCTGGACAAGATTGCCGATAAATTTGCCCGCGATGACAAAGGCCCGCAGCCTGCCGTGACGGATTACCGCGGCATGGCGACCACGGAAATGCCGGTGGCAACCAGCAAGTTTCCGACCACCCGCTACAGTCTGGTTGAGCTGTTGCCCAAAACCGGGCGCAAACACCAGCTCCGCCGTCACCTGAAACATCTGCGTCATCCGATTATTGGTGACAGCAAGCACGGCGATTTGCGCCAGAACCGCAGTGCTGCCGAACATTTTGGCTGCGACCGTCTGATGCTGCATGCCAGTGAACTGAGCCTGACGCACCCGTTTACCGGCGAACCGCTGACTCTCCATGCGGGGCTGGACAACGTCTGGATGCAGGCCCTGTCACAGTTTGGCTGGCTGGGGCAACTCCCCGAAAATGAAAGGGTTGAGTTTGTATCGGGCAACGTTCAGGATGAACAGCAAGCGCAATAATCAAGGAAATACATCATGGCTGAAGTGGGCATTTTTGTCGGCACAATGTACGGCAACTCGCTGCTGGTAGCAGAAGAGGCTGAGGCGATACTCGCAGGTCAGGGCCATAAAGCCACGGTCTATGAAGACCCGGAGCTGGCAGACTGGGAAAAGTACAAAGATAAATACATTCTGGTGGTTACCTCCACTACCGGGCAGGGCGATCTGCCGGACAGCATCGTGCCGCTTTTCCAGGCAATCAAGGATCAGCTTGGCTATCAGCCGGATGTTCACTACGGCATCATTGCTCTGGGCGACAGTTCTTACGCCAATTTCTGTGGCGGTGGTAAGCAGTTCGATGCGCTTTTGCAGGAACAGAGAGCGCAACGCGTCGGTGAGATGTTGCTGATTGATGCAGGTGAACACCCTGAGCCAGAGAGTGAATCGAACCCGTGGGTTGAACACTGGGCAACGCTGCTTAAATAACCCTCTGGCCGGGCAGCCCTTCGCATACCCGGGCCCCGGGCCCCGGGCCCACGTGGCGCGAGCGCAAACACAAAACGGTAACGTCGGTTACCGTTTTGCTTTTCTCCCGCCTTCCGGCGAATTCCGTGAACTACCTTCCACTGCTTTGGGCTTATGCCCCAAACAACTTCTCATTGACCCCTCAATGTTGTGTTCATGCACGGTGAGGGACAGAGGCACTTCTCCCTATACTTTTCCGGTCAGTCATCAAAAAGGCAGTGCGCACTATAAAACGGCATCAAGCCGTACCAAAACTGCCAAATACTAACCCTCATTCTGGTTACCCTACCGGTGCTGTACAGAATGAACTGGCGAGAGCCTGGATTCAGGAGTGCAACAATGAGTACATTAAGCCACGCGGCGAGCAGCGCTGAGAAGCGCACAAATGCGCGCTACTGGATAGTGGTGATGCTGTTTATCGTCACATCCTTTAACTATGGTGACCGTGCCACGCTGTCGATTGCCGGTTCTGAAATGGCAAAAGACATTGGTCTTGATCCGGTTGGCATGGGCTACGTTTTCTCCGCATTTTCATGGGCCTACGTTATCGGCCAAATTCCTGGCGGCTGGCTGCTTGATCGTTTTGGCTCCAAACGCGTCTATTTCTGGTCCATCTTCATCTGGTCGGCATTTACCCTGTTGCAGGGCTTCGTCGATGTGTTCAACGGATTTGGCATCATCGTTGCGCTCTTCACCCTGCGCTTCCTGGTGGGCTTAGCCGAAGCACCTTCCTTCCCCGGTAACAGCCGTATTGTGGCGGCGTGGTTCCCGGCGCAGGAGAGGGGAACGGCGGTAGCAATTTTTAACTCTGCGCAATACTTTGCGACGGTGATCTTTGCACCCATTATGGGCTGGCTGACGCATGAAGTGGGCTGGTCACATGTCTTCTTCTTTATGGGGGGGCTTGGGATCATCATTAGCTTCGTCTGGCTGAAAGTGATCCACGAACCGAACCAGCATCCCGGCGTGAATAAAAAAGAGCTGGAGTACATTGCTGAAGGCGGGGCGCTGATCAACATGGATCAGAAATCGGCAAAAGCAAAAGTGCCGTTCAGCCAGAAATGGGCGCAGATCAAACAGCTCGTCGGTTCGCGCATGATGATCGGCATCTATCTGGGCCAGTATTGCATTAACGCCTTAACTTACTTCTTCATCACCTGGTTTCCGGTTTACCTGGTGCAGGCGCGCGGGATGTCGATCCTGAAAGCGGGCTTTGTGGCGTCAGTCCCGGCTATCTGCGGTTTTGTAGGGGGGGTGCTGGGGGGTGTGATTTCCGACTGGCTGATGCGTCGTACAGGCTCTTTGAATATCGCGCGTAAAACGCCGATTGTGCTCGGCATGCTGCTCTCCATGACCATGGTGTTCTGTAACTACGTCAGCGCTGAGTGGATGATTATTGGCTTTATGGCGATGGCCTTCTTCGGTAAAGGGATCGGTGCCCTCGGCTGGGCGGTCATGGCGGATACCGCACCGAAAGAGATCAGCGGCCTGAGCGGTGGACTGTTCAATATGTTTGGCAACATCTCCGGGATTGTGACCCCCATTGCCATCGGCTACATCGTGGGAACCACTGGCTCCTTCAACGGCGCGCTGATTTACGTTGGCGTACACGCGCTGGTGGCGGTCCTGAGCTACCTGGTTCTGGTGGGTGATATCAAGCGCGTGGAACTTAAACCTGTAGTGGAGCGCGGCTGATGACGACTCAATCAAGCCCGGTGATTACCGACATGAAGGTCATACCGGTAGCCGGACAGGACAGTATGCTGCTCAACATCGGCGGCGCACATAACGCCTGGTTTACCCGTAATATCGTGGTGCTGACGGATTCCGCGGGCCACACCGGCGTTGGGGAAGCGCCGGGTGGCGAGGTTATCCACCAGACGCTGGTAGACGCCATTCCGCTGGTCGTCGGGAAGGAGGTAGCTCGCCTCAATAACGTGGTGCAGCGGGTGCACAAGGGCAATCAGTCGGCAGACTTTGACACGTTCGGCAAAGGCGCCTGGACGTTCGAACTGCGCGTCAACGCTGTCGCCGCGCTAGAGGCTGCGCTGCTTGATTTACTGGGTAAGGCGCTGAAGGTCCCGGTCTGCGAACTGCTGGGGCCAGGAAAACAGCGCGACGCGGTGACGGTGCTCGGTTATTTGTTTTACGTTGGCGATCGCAATAAAACCGACCTGCCTTATCTGGCGCATTCCCCTGGCGACCACGAGTGGTATCACCTGCGTCACCAGGAGGCGCTTTCCGGTGAGGCGGTGGTTCGGCTGGCGGAAGCCGCGCAGGATCGCTACGGATTTAAAGATTTCAAGCTGAAAGGCGGCGTATTGCCCGGCGAGCAGGAGATTGAAACTGCCCGCGCGCTCAAAAAACGTTTCCCGGATGCGCGCATTACGGTGGATCCGAACGGTGCATGGCTGCTGGATGAGGCCATTGCCTTATGCAAAGGGCTGGACGACGTGTTGACCTACGCGGAGGATCCGTGCGGGGCCGAGCAGGGCTTCTCCGGTCGTGAAGTGATGGCGGAATTCCGGCGTGCCACCGGTCTGCCGGTGGCCACCAATATGATCGCCACCAACTGGCGTGAAATGGGCCACGCGGTGATGCTGAACGCGGTCGATATTCCGCTGGCGGACCCGCATTTCTGGACACTCTCAGGTGCCGTTCGCGTCGCACAACTCTGCGACGACTGGGGACTGACCTGGGGTTGTCACTCCAACAACCATTTCGACATCTCGCTGGCGATGTTTACACACGTTGGCGCGGCGGCTCCGGGCAACCCGACCGCCATTGATACCCACTGGATTTGGCAGGAGGGAGAAGCCCGCCTGACGAAAGAACCGCTGGTAATCAAACATGGCAAGATTGCCGTACCAGATGCACCGGGGCTGGGCGTTGAGCTTGACTGGGATCAGGTTCATCACGCGCATGAGGCGTATAAAAAACTGCCAGGCGGCGCGCGTAACGACGCGGGGCCGATGCAGTACCTGATCCCCGGCTGGACATTTGATCGTAAGCGCCCTGTTTTTGGACGTCACTGATAAAAGGATTGAACGATGAGTACTTTTACTACCCCTGTAGTCACTTCCATGCAGATCATTCCGGTCGCCGGCCATGACAGCATGTTGATGAACCTGAGCGGAGCGCATGCGCCGTTTTTCACCCGCAATATTGTCATTATCAACGATAACTCCGGGCATACCGGCGTGGGTGAAATCCCCGGTGGTGAGAAGATCCGCAAAACGCTGGAAGAGGCCGCTCCGCTGGTGGTGGGAAAAACGCTGGGCGAATATAAAAATATCCTCAATACCGTGCGAAGCACCTTCGCTGACCGTGATGCCGGCGGTCGTGGCCTGCAAACCTTCGACCTGCGAACCACCATTCACGTGGTCACCGGTATCGAAGCCGCGATGCTGGATCTGCTGGGCCAACACCTGGGCGTTAACGTTGCGTCGCTGCTGGGCGAAGGCCAGCAGCGCAGTGAAGTGGAAATGCTGGGCTATCTGTTCTTCGTTGGCGACCGCACGCTGACGCCGCTGCCGTACCAGAACCAGGCGGATGAAAAATGTGACTGGTACCGACTCCGCCACGAAGACGCGATGACCCCGGATGCGGTGGTGCGCCTGGCGGAAGCCGCGTACGAAAAATATGGCTTTAACGATTTCAAACTGAAGGGCGGCGTGCTTGCGGGTGAACAGGAGGCGGAAGCCATTACCGCACTGGCAAAACGTTTCCCGCAGGCGCGCGTCACGCTCGACCCGAACGGTGCCTGGTCTCTGGATGAAGCTATCCGCATTGGTAAACAACTGAAAGGCGTGCTGGCGTACGCGGAAGATCCGTGCGGGGCTGAGCAGGGCTTCTCGGGCCGTGAAGTGATGGCGGAATTCCGTCGCGCCACCGGTTTACCCACCGCGACCAATATGATTGCCACAGACTGGCGTCAGATGGGGCACACCCTGTCGTTACAGTCTGTCGATATTCCGCTGGCAGACCCCCACTTCTGGACGATGCAGGGGTCGGTGCGTGTGGCACAGATGTGCCATGAATTTGGCCTGACCTGGGGCTCGCACTCCAATAACCACTTTGATGTCTCGCTGGCGATGTTCACCCACGTGGCCGCTGCCGCACCGGGCACGATCACTGCTATCGATACCCACTGGATCTGGCAGGAAGGTAATCAGCGTCTGACCAGAGAGCCGTTTGAGATCAAAGGAGGCATGGTGCAGGTGCCAACCACGCCGGGTCTGGGCATTGAGCTGGATATGGATCAGGTGATGAAAGCCCACGAGCTGTATCAAAAACATGGTCTGGGGGCACGCGATGATGCGATGGCCATGCAATATTTGATACCTGACTGGAAATTCGACAATAAACGTCCGTGCATGGTACGATAAACGCATTGGGACCGCTCCCATGAGCGGTCGTTTACGTGGTGTATGCTTAACGTAATGACTATGCGTAAGGATGGCTTATGAAGATTGTTATCGCACCGGATTCGTATAAGGAAAGCCTGAGTGCCCTTGAGGTAGCCACCGCGATTGAGCAGGGTTTTCGCGAGATTTTCCCCGCGGCTGACTTTGTGAAATTGCCGGTCGCCGATGGTGGAGAAGGTACCGTAGAAGCTATGGTGGCGGCAACGCAAGGGCGCATTGTCCATGCCTCTGTCTCAGGCCCGCTGGGTGAGCCTGTGGACGGGTTCTATGGCATCTCCGGTGACGAACAGTGCGCGTTTATTGAAATGGCGGCGGCAAGCGGTCTGGAGCTGGTCGCGCCTTCGCAACGCAATCCCCTTCTTACCACCTCCTGGGGGACCGGCGAGCTTATCCGGCACGCGCTGGATGCGGGCGTTAAGCATATTATTATTGGCATTGGCGGCAGTGCCACCAATGACGGCGGTGCCGGCATGGTGCAGGCGCTGGGGGTAAAGCTGCTGGATACCAACGAGCAGCCCCTTGGACAGGGAGGCGGCGAGCTGGCAAAACTGGCCCGTATCGACCTGAGCGGGCTGGATAACCGTCTGGCGGAGTGCCGGATTGAAGTCGCCTGTGACGTCACTAATCCGCTCACCGGAGACGAAGGGGCATCCGCGGTCTTTGGCCCGCAAAAAGGCGCCACGCCGGAGATGATTGTGACCCTGGATAACGCCCTGGCGCATTACGCGCAGGTCATTGCCCGGGATCTGGATATCGACGTCATCAACCTTGCCGGCGGCGGTGCGGCGGGTGGAATGGGGGCGGCACTCTACGCTTTCTGCGGTGCGCAGCTTCGTCAGGGGATTGAGATTGTCACCGATGCGCTGCATCTGGCAGAGCAGGTGGCTAACGCCGATCTGGTGATTACGGGAGAAGGGCGCATCGACAGCCAGACGATCCACGGCAAAGTGCCGGTGGGCGTCGCGAAGGTGGCTAAACGCTTTAATAAACCGGTCATCGGTATTGCGGGTAGCCTGACGGCGGATGTCGGGGTGGTACATAATCACGGCATCGACGCGGTATTCAGCGTGATTTATACCATCTGTTCGCTGGAGGACGCGCTGGAAAATGCCAGCGACAATGTGCGGATGGCCGCACGCAATATCGCTGCAGTGCTGAAAGTGGGGCAGGCGTTCAGGCTCTGAACGGCGGGCAATCCTGTTTGCCCTCTCCCGGCGGGAGAGGGCAACGCTAGTTACCTAACACCTTCATGGCTTCCCGCGTCACATTATCCATCTCATCCAGCAGCTCCAGAAATTCCGGTTCAAGCTCTGTTTCCGGCGTGCCCGCGCGAAGCTGTTGCTCCAGCAGCTGGCAGAGATTCTTCAGCCGCGGCACACCGCTGTAGCCGCAGCTACCGTGCAGCTTATGAATGGCTTCCAGCAGATCTTCCGGGTTTTCACCCACCAGCTGCTCTTCGACCTTATTACGAATTTCCGGCAGAAACGCGACCAGCATTTGCAGCATATCGCGGGCCAAATCAGGCTTACCCGCCGCCTGGCGCAGCGCAAGCTGCCAGTCAAAGGTGGCGTTTTGACTGACGCTGATTTCCACCGGTTCGGACGATACCGTGTACGTTCCGCCGATATGCCCCGGCTTATAGCGTAACAGCAGGCTGTGCAGCTTCTCTTCGTCGATAGGTTTGGCCAGATAATCATTCATTCCGGCGCTCAGCAGCTTCTCTTTCTGACCGGCCATCGCGTGGGCGGTGACCGCAATCACCGGCGTTTGCTGCTGATGCGGGAGCTGACGGATCAGCTCGCAGGCACGAATGCCATCCATGCCGGGCATTTGAATATCCATCAGAATTAAATCGAACTGCATCTGTTTCGCATGCTCAACCGCCTGCGCACCGCTGGTACACAGCTCTACGTGCTGAACCTGATCTTCAAGCAACACGCCAATCAGCTTCAGGTTGGCCGGATTATCATCCACCGCCATTACGCTCATCGGCAATTTTTGTTCATCGTCAATCAGCGGCAGGGCGTGCTGGCTCAGACGACAGTATTCCGTCAGTGCTGGCAGCAGGCGGGTCGCGGTAAGTGGCTTAAGCAGGCAGGCGGCGGCCCCGTCATTTTTTAACTCTTCTGCATTGATCTGGGCATGACACGGCAGGGCCAGCAGCAGGTAGTCGGTCATCGATGCGGCTTTCGCCAGCCGTTCCTGTTGCATGGTGAGCTCGCCGGTAAAGGTGACCGGGACCCCCAACAGCAGGATGTCGTAATGCTCCACGGCAAGCGCTGAGAAGGTAGGGCTGTAGATCACCTCCAGCGGCGTGGTGCTTAAGATATCAAGCGTACACTGCGCCGCTGCGGCGTTCGGCTCAACGTAGGCAAGGCGCATTCCTTTCAGGCAATTGGTTACCGGACCGTCGGTCAACACGTTCGGGTTAAGGTCCAGATTGATATGGAACCAGAACGTGGAGCCCCGGTTTGGCTGGCTGTGGAAAGAGATATCTCCCCCCATCTCCTTAACCAGTTTCTGTGTGATAACCAGACCCAGCCCCGTGCCGCCATGACGTCTGGAAATACTTGCATCGGCCTGACGAAACGCCTGGAACAGACGGGACTGATCCCGCTCCGGAATACCGATGCCGGTATCGCGGATCTGAACTTCAATCTGAACCTTGTTATTACTGATGGAGCGCTTTTCCACCAGAATATCAATGTTGCCGCTTTCGGTGAATTTGATGGCGTTACCGACAAGGTTTGTAATCACCTGCTGCAGGCGCAGCGGGTCGCCAATGACGTTATCCGGCACGTCATTTTTAATGTTGAGCGTCAGCTCCAGGCCTTTATCGTGCGACGAGTGTGCGAGCAGCGTCACCACTTCATCGAGCGTGCTGCGCAGCGGGAACGGGATGCTCTCCAGGATCAGCTTGCCGGCTTCCAGCTTGGAGAAGTCCAGCACGTCGTTGATGATCGCCAGCAGGTTGTTGGCCGAGCGCTCAATGGTGTGCAGATGATCGCGCTGGGTTGGGTTCAGCTCGCTTTTTAGCGTCAGACGGGTAAAGCCAATCACGCCATTGAGCGGCGTACGCAGCTCGTGGGACATATTCGCGAGGAACTCGGATTTGATACGTGCGGCTTCCTGCGCGCGTTTTTTCGCCAGATCCAGCTCAACGTTCTGAATCTCCATCTGCTCCAGGGTTTCGCGCAGGTCAGAGGTCGCCTGGTCGACGTTGTGCTGCATCTCTTCGTGATACGCTGCCAGCGACATCGCCATCGAGTTAATGCCGTTTTTGAGCATATCGAGCTCGCCCAGCATAAACCCTTCCACCCGGCTGTCGAGCTGGCCCCGGCGAATGCGGTCGACGGTGTTAACCATGTTGCGAATGGGCCCCGTCACGTCACGCATCAGGCGCCAGCCGAAGATAAGTGCTATCCCGATACAGAACAGCATCATAACGCCGGAGATGAAAATTTCTTTGTACTGCTGCAGACGCACCGACTTGAGATCCAGCTCCAGCGCCACATATCCGAGCATATTGTCGCTGGATTTGGCATCAGACTGGGCGGATTCATCGGGTGAATAGCTTTCCGAAATAATCGGGGTGCGCAGGATCATGATATCGCCGCGTCGCAGCACGGTGAGGTGGCGCGGGAAGGGCGTACCGTCAGGAATTTTCAGGGCCGCTGGATCCAGATGAAAATTCGAGGTGACAAAGAGGCGGTTATGCTCGTCGTAAACGGAGATGGCACGCACGATATCCGAATGACGGCGGTGCAGCACGCTGATTAACTGACCTATCGATTCGCGGTTTTGCAGGTTCATCCCATACTCACTGGAGACGGCCAGCGGTTCGATAATGCTGGCACCGGCATCTTCCAGTTGCCGCTGCAAATCGTTATAGCGGTGCACCACAAAAAAGATACTCAGCAGCAAACCGATGAGAACGGTGGGGGCGAGGATCAAAATCATCATGCGCGCGCGCAGGCTGTAGTTGGTCATGGCGTTCCGTTATGGGACAATTAGGATAATTATGTTTATGTGAGAAAAATCTCGGCGATGGCGCAATTCTACTCTGCAAAGCGACGCGTGACGACGCGTCAGATCATAACTGTTGAAGCCACTGACCTCGATCCCTTTGGCCAGGGGGTTGCGCGTCATAATGGTAAGACACTGTTTATAACAGGTTTACTGCCAACAGAACGAGCAGAAATTACGCTGACGGAAGATAAACGCCAGTTTGCACGCGGGCAGGTTAAGCAGCGTCATAACGATAGCCCGGACCGCGTGAAGCCTCGCTGCCCGCATTTTGGCGTCTGCGGTGGCTGCCAGCAACAGCATGTCAGCACAGAATTACAGCAAAAAAGTAAAAGCAGCGCCCTGGCCCGCCTGCTTAAGCACGACGTCAACGAGATCATCGCCGACCAGCCCTGGGGCTATCGTCGTCGCGCGCGTTTGAGCCTGAACTATCAGCCAAAAACTGAGCGGCTGGAGATGGGGTTTCGCAAAGCCAGCTCCAGCGATATCGTCGATATCAGGCAGTGCCCCATTTTGGTGCCCCGTCTTGAGGCATTGCTTCCTGACGTGCACGCCTGCCTCTGCGGACTGGACGGCGTTCGCCACCTCGGGCACGTCGAACTGGTCATGGCCAACAATGGCCCGCTGATGGTGCTGCGCCACACCGCGCCGCTGTCGAAAAAAGATCGCGAAAAACTGGAACGCTTTTCGCATTCCCACGAGCTGGCGCTTTTCCTTGCCCCCCAAAGCGAGATACTTGAGCAACTGACAGGTGAAGCGCCCTGGTATGCGTCAAACGGGCTACGCTTAACGTTCAGTCCGCGCGATTTCATTCAGGTAAATGATGGCGTCAATCAGCAAATGATTGAGAAAGCGCTGATGTGGCTCGATGTGCAGAAGAGCGATCGGGTACTTGACCTGTTTTGCGGAATGGGCAATTTCACGCTGCCTTTGGCCCGGCAGGCGGCAAGCGTTGTGGGCGTCGAAGGCGTTGAGGCGCTGGTGGCTAAAGGGCAGGAGAACGCACGACAGAACGGCTTGCAAAATGTGACATTCTTTCACCAAAATCTTGAGGAAGATGTGACACAGCAGCCGTGGGCGATGCAGGGGTTTGACAAAATTCTTCTCGACCCGGCGCGCGCAGGTGCACCGGGTGTAATGCAACATATAATTAAACTCGCGCCCAGGCGCGTGGTCTATGTTTCCTGTAACCCGGCAACGCTTGCCCGAGACAGTGAGGCATTAATCCGTGCGGGTTACCAGATTCAGCGTCTGGCAATGCTGGACATGTTCCCGCACACTGGGCATCTGGAATCGATGGTGTTGTTTGAGCACATCTAATTAGTTTGGCTTGTCGACTTCGACAGGCCCTGGTCCCTAAAGGAGAGGACAATGGTTGCGGTAAGAAGTGCACATCTTAATAAAGCTGGGGAGTTTGACCCACAAAAATGGATAGCAAGTCTGGGGATTTCCAGCCAGCAGTCGTGTGAACGCTTAACCGAAACCTGGGCCTACTGTCAGCGCACCACTCTGGGGCATCCTGACGCCGAACTGTTATTGTGGCGCGGCGTGGAGATGGTTGAAATCTTATCCATGCTGAACATGGATATCGAAACGCTGCAGGCCGCGCTTTTGTTCCCTCTTGCCGATGCGGATGTCGTCACTGAAGACGTGCTGCGCGACAGCGTCGGGCAATCCGTCGTGGCGTTGATCCACGGCGTACGGGATATGGCGGCAATCCGCCAGCTCAAAGCCGCACATACCGATTCCGTCTCCTCGGAGCAAGTTGATAACGTTCGCCGGATGCTGCTGGCCATGGTGGACGATTTCCGCTGCGTGGTCATCAAGCTCGCTGAGCGCGTTGCCCACCTGCGCGAAGTAAAAGATGCGCCGGAAGACGAGCGCGTACTGGCCGCGAAAGAGTGTACGAACATCTATGCACCGCTGGCGAACCGCTTAGGGATTGGTCAACTGAAATGGGAGCTGGAGGATTACTGCTTCCGTTACCTGCACCCGGCAGAATATAAGCGGATTGCAAAACTCCTGCACGAGCGACGCATTGACCGCGAGCACTATATTGAGGAGTTCGTCAGCGGATTGCGCCAGTCGATGAAAGAAGAGAATGTGCGGGCCGAAGTCTATGGTCGACCCAAGCACATCTACAGCATCTGGCGCAAAATGCAGAAGAAACATCTCGCCTTTGATGAGCTGTTTGACGTGCGCGCCGTGCGCATCGTTGCGGAGCGTCTGCAGGATTGCTACGCCGCGTTAGGGATAGTACATACTCACTTCCGCCATCTACCGGATGAGTTTGATGACTATGTCGCGAACCCGAAACCTAACGGCTATCAGTCTATTCATACCGTGGTGCTGGGGCCTGGCGGCAAAACGGTCGAGATTCAAATTCGTACCAAACAGATGCACGAGGACGCTGAGCTTGGCGTCGCGGCGCACTGGAAATACAAAGAGGGGACGTCAGGTGGCGTGCGCTCTGGTCATGAAGACCGTATTGCCTGGCTGCGTAAGCTGATTGCGTGGCAGGAAGAGATGGCGGATTCCGGCGAAATGCTGGATGAAGTGCGAAGCCAGGTCTTTGACGACCGGGTCTACGTCTTTACGCCGAAAGGTGACGTGGTCGACCTGCCAGCAGGCTCCACGCCGCTGGACTTTGCCTATCACATCCACAGTGATGTGGGGCACCGCTGCATCGGGGCGAAAATTGGCGGGCGTATCGTACCGTTTACCTATCAGCTGCAGATGGGCGACCAGATTGAAATCATCACGCAGAAGCAGCCTAACCCGAGCCGTGACTGGCTTAACCCGAACCTGGGTTATGTCACCACCAGCCGCGGGCGCTCAAAAATTCACGCCTGGTTCCGTAAGCAGGATCGTGACAAGAACATTCTGGCCGGTCGCCAGATCCTCGACGACGAGCTGGAACATATCGGCATAAGCCTGAAAGAGGCCGAGAAATTCCTGCTGCCGCGCTACAACTTCAACGAGCTGGATGAACTGCTGGCGGCGATTGGCGGCGGTGATATCCGTCTTAATCAGATGGTGAACTTCCTGCAGGCGCAGTTCAACAAGCCAAGCGCGGCGGAGCAGGATGCGGCGGCGCTGAAGCAGCTGCAGCAGAAAACCTATGCGCCACAACAGCGCAGCAAAGACAATGGCCGCGTTGTGGTGGAAGGGGTGGGTAATCTGATGCACCACATTGCCCGCTGCTGCCAGCCAATCCCGGGTGATGATATCGTTGGCTTTATCACTCAGGGACGCGGGATTTCCATTCACCGTTCAGACTGCGACCAGCTTGCCGAGCTGCAGTCGCATGCACCGGAACGTATTGTGGAAGCGGTCTGGGGCGAGAGCTACTCGGCGGGGTACTCGCTGGTGGTTCGCGTCACCGCAAACGACCGCAGCGGCCTGCTGCGTGATATTACGACCATTCTCGCGAACGAGAAGGTCAACGTGCTGGGCGTGGCCAGCCGCAGCGATACGCGCGAGCAGCTTGCTACCATCGATATGACCATCGAAATCTACAACCTGCAGGTACTGGGCCGCGTGCTTGGCAAACTGAACCAGGTCCCGGATGTGATTGACGCACGTCGTCTGCACGGCGGGTAAGCCCACCTTTCTGTAAGCCGGGTAAGGCGTAGCCTTTACCCGGCATTTATTTTTAATCAGGACAGAATTATGACCCAAATCGACCGCCTGCTTGGCATCATGAAACGCCTGCGCGATCCGGAAAACGGCTGCCCGTGGGACAAAGAGCAGACTTTCGCCACCATCGCCCCGTACACCCTCGAAGAGACCTATGAAGTGCTGGACGCCATTTCACGCGAGGATTTTGACGACCTGCGTGGTGAACTGGGTGACCTGCTGTTCCAGGTGGTGTTCTATGCGCAAATGGCGCAGGAAGAGGGGCGTTTTAACTTCGACGACATCTGCGCTGCCATCAGCGACAAACTGGAACGCCGTCATCCGCATATCTTTAGCGATGCCACCGCAGGTGATAGCGCGGAAGTGCTGGCGCGCTGGGAACAGATTAAAAGCGCCGAGCGCGCGGAGAAATCCCAGCACTCGGCACTGGATGACATTCCCCTGAACCTGCCTGCGCTGATGCGGGCGCATAAAATTCAGAAACGCTGCTCCGCGGTTGGCTTTGACTGGACGTCTCTTGGCCCGGTGCTGGAAAAAGTGCATGAAGAGATCGACGAAGTAATGCACGAAGCGCAACAGGCCGTGGTAGATGAAGCAAAGCTTGAAGAAGAGATGGGCGATTTGCTGTTCGCGACCGTCAACCTTTCTCGCCATCTGGGTGTAAAAGCGGAAACCGCCCTGCAAAAAGCCAACATTAAGTTCGAACGACGCTTTCGCGAAGTTGAGCGGATTGTGGCCTCGCGCGGCCTGGAAATGAGCGGAATTGACCTCGAGGCGATGGAAGAAGTCTGGCAAGAAGTAAAACGCCAGGAAACTGATCTCTAACGAAATTTGGCGATCAAGCGCAATTTGTGTGATTTTTTAAATGACAAGCGCTTGATTTGCGTCAAAAACATTTACCCAAAAGGGGCTATTTTCTCACTCCTTATGTTTGTCATTGGCTGGACAGGAGACGGAGAATGAAAGTTTGTGGCGCTCGCCGTGTTCGGGTATACTACTTTCCCGTCCTGGTTATTCCATCGTTTCACCCTAACTTCTCAGGTTCAGCATGACAACGAACTATATTTTTGTGACCGGCGGGGTCGTATCCTCTCTGGGTAAAGGCATTGCCGCAGCCTCCCTCGCAGCCATTCTTGAAGCCCGTGGCCTCAATGTGACCATGATGAAACTGGATCCGTACATCAACGTCGATCCGGGTACCATGAGTCCAATCCAACACGGGGAAGTGTTCGTTACTGAAGACGGCGCTGAAACCGATCTGGATCTTGGCCACTACGAGCGTTTCATCCGCACTAAAATGACCCGTCGTAACAACTTCACGACAGGCCGCATCTACTCCGACGTTCTGCGTAAAGAGCGCCGTGGTGATTATCTTGGTGCTACCGTTCAGGTTATCCCACACATCACTAACGCTATCAAAGAACGCATTATTGCGGGCGGCGAAGGCCACGACGTGGTGCTGGTTGAAATCGGCGGTACCGTGGGTGATATCGAATCCCTGCCATTCCTGGAAGCGATTCGTCAGCTGGCGGTTGATATTGGCCGTGAAAACGCGCTGTTCATGCACCTGACGCTGGTGCCTTACATGGCAGCCGCAGGTGAAGTGAAAACCAAACCTACTCAGCACTCCGTTAAAGAGTTGCTCTCCATCGGTATTCAGCCAGACATCCTGGTTTGCCGTTCCGATCGCGCGGTTCCGGCGAACGAACGCGCGAAAATTGCATTGTTCTGTAACGTGCCGGAAAAAGCCGTTATTTCAATGAAAGATGTCGATTCCATTTATAAAATCCCGGGCCTGTTGAAATCACAGGGCCTGGACGATTATATTTGTAAACGATTCAGCTTGAACTGTCCGGAAGCTAACCTGTCTGAATGGGAACAGGTTATTTACGAAGAAGCGAATCCGGCTGGCGAAGTGACTATCGGCATGGTTGGCAAGTACATTGAACTGCCAGATGCCTATAAGTCAGTTATCGAAGCGCTGAAACACGGTGGTCTGAAGAACCGCGTCTCCGTTAACATCAAGCTGATTGATTCGCAGGATGTTGAAACGCGTGGCGTTGAAATTCTGAAAGATCTGGATGCGATCCTTATCCCTGGCGGCTTCGGCTACCGTGGTGTAGAAGGCAAGATCGCCACCGCACGCTATGCGCGTGAAAACAATATTCCATACCTCGGTATCTGCCTGGGTATGCAGGTTGCGCTGATCGAATTTGCGCGCAACGTAGCGGGAATGGAAAACGCGAACTCTACGGAATTTGTGCCAGACTGTAAGTACCCTGTCGTGGCGCTTATCACTGAATGGCGCGACGAAGAAGGTAACGTCGAAGTCCGTACCGAGAAGAGCGACCTGGGTGGCACGATGCGTCTTGGCGCACAGGCCTGCCAGCTGTCCGACGATAGCGTCGTTCGCAAGCTGTATGGCGAGCCGGTTATCACCGAACGTCATCGTCACCGCTATGAAGTCAACAACATGTTGTTGAAACAAATTGAAGCTGCGGGTCTGCGTGTTGCGGGCCGCTCCGGGGATGATCAGTTAGTCGAGATCATCGAAGTGCCAAACCATCCGTGGTTTGTCGCCTGCCAGTTCCACCCGGAATTTACTTCAACGCCACGTGACGGGCACCCGCTGTTTGCAGGCTTTGTGAAAGCCGCCAGCGATTACCAGAAGCGTCAGGCGAAGTAAAAAAAGTTAGAACGGCAACGCGTACCTCTGGTACGCGTTGTTTGTCTGGAGTTTTAGTTTAACTTGTACTGAGGAAAATCTAATGTCCAAAATCGTTAAAGTCATCGGTCGTGAAATCATCGACTCCCGTGGTAACCCGACCGTTGAAGCCGAAGTTCACCTGGAAGGTGGTTTCGTCGGTATGGCAGCTGCTCCGTCAGGTGCTTCTACTGGTTCCCGCGAAGCGCTGGAACTGCGCGATGGCGACAAATCCCGTTTCATGGGCAAAGGCGTACTGAAAGCTGTTGGCGCCGTAAACGGCCCTATTGCTCAGGCAATCATTGGCAAAGACGCTAAAGACCAGGCTGGCATCGACAAGATCATGATCGATCTGGACGGTACTGAAAACAAATCTAACTTCGGTGCTAACGCAATCCTGGCCGTTTCCCTGGCGAACGCCAAAGCTGCAGCGGCTGCTAAAGGTATGCCACTGTTCGAACACATCGCTGAACTGAACGGCACTCCAGGCAAATACTCCATGCCTGTACCGATGATGAACATCATCAACGGTGGTGAGCACGCAGACAACAACGTTGATATTCAGGAATTTATGATTCAGCCAGTTGGCGCGAAATCCCTGAAAGAAGCAGTACGTATGGGTTCTGAAGTGTTCCACAACCTGGCTAAAGTTCTGAAAGCTAAAGGTATGAACACTGCTGTTGGTGACGAAGGTGGCTATGCGCCAAACCTGGGTTCTAACGCAGAAGCACTGGCTGTTATCGCTGAAGCGGTTAAAGCAGCAGGCTACGAGCTGGGCAAAGACATCACTCTGGCGATGGACTGTGCAGCGTCTGAATTCTACAAAGACGGTAAATACGTTCTGGCTGGCGAAGGCAACAAAGCGTTCACCTCTGAAGAGTTCACTCACTTCCTGGAAGACCTGACCAAACAGTACCCAATCGTTTCTATCGAAGACGGTCTGGACGAATCTGACTGGGATGGCTTCGCATATCAGACTAAAGTACTGGGCGACAAAATCCAGCTGGTGGGTGACGACCTGTTCGTAACCAACACCAAGATCCTGAAAGAAGGCATCGAGAAAGGCATCGTTAACTCCATCCTGATCAAATTCAACCAGATCGGTTCTCTGACCGAAACGCTGGCTGCGATCAAAATGGCGAAAGACGCTGGCTACACCGCTGTTATCTCTCACCGTTCTGGCGAAACTGAAGACGCTACCATCGCTGACCTGGCTGTTGGTACCGCGGCTGGCCAGATCAAGACCGGTTCTATGAGCCGTTCTGACCGTGTTGCTAAATACAACCAGCTGATTCGTATCGAAGAAGCACTGGGCGAAAAAGCACCATACAACGGTCGTAAAGAGATCAAAGGCCAGGCATAATCGCTAAGCCTTAAAATGAAAATGCCAGTCGCAAGACTGGCATTTTTTAGGCTATTTAAAATCGACCGCCATTTGTTCCGGAATGGTCAGCCCCTGAGTGGTTTGCACGCAGCGGGCAATATAGTCCGTAAAGCGGGGTGGCTTAGGCATGCCCATGCTAAGCAGCTTATCATTGCTGAAGCGCACGTTGAGTGTGGCAAAAGCACCGTATAAACGCATTGCTTTCAGCATCAGGCGCTCGTTGCACGGCCCAAAAATATCCTTCAGTTCGCGGCGCATTCTGACCAGCGTTTCGTAACTCACCTGGGCGTATCGATCTCCGACAGGGGCTTTCTCCAGCGCCTGCGCCATTGCCTTATCAATATCAGCAAAGCGAACGCTGTTCTCTTCCCCGGCAGAAATATGTACCACTTCCCCTGAACGTGCATTACTGGTAAGCAGCATTAACAGCGCGTCGGCACAATAGTCCACCGGAACGACATCGATTTTGTCTTCCATCGAACACATGAATTTTTGCAGCATTAACCCCATGCTAAAGACCCAGAAAATACTGCTTGAAGGTGTGCAGCCGTGACGGGTATGGCCGACGACGATAGACGGGCGGGCGATGAGCAGCGGCAGGTCAGGACAGTGCTGGCGCATCAGCTGTTCAATGGTGGATTTCGAATAGGTATATTCCACCAGATGCTCGGCGTTCTCTCTGAATTCTGCACTTTCGGCGACCAGCGAATCCTGCTCCGGCGTGCAGGACATCGCCGTGCCAACGTGCAGGAAGCGCTGTAGGGTCGACACCCGTTCCATGCGGCGCGCCAGCGCCAGGGTTCCCTCGACGTTCACCTTCCAGATAAGCGGGTTGTTGCCAAATGACGCGACGGCCGCGCAGTTAACGACATGCGTCACCTGTTCAAGGCGCGGATCGTTCAGGAAGGCTTCCGGCTGGCTGAGATCACCAATGAGGATATTCTCCACGCTCAGCGAGGCCAGTGCATGCTCAGGCACGTTGAACTTACGCATATTCTCCTGCACTCGCGCCAGCCCACCTTGCGGGTCACTGGCGCGCGCAAGCAGAAGTAAATTTACGGCGCTTTCGCCGGTCAGGATTTTTTCAAGTACTGCACCACCCAGAAATCCGGTCACGCCTGTAATCAGTAAGGTTTTCATTGATACCGTCTCATTATGATTGATGAGGCGGATTGTAGGCGGGCGAAAGTAAACGGCGTTTAAATAAAAAAATGGGCAGCCTTACCGTTTCTTAAGCTTATTTTAAGGTAAGGAATTCAGGGGGTGAGATTGGACATTGCAGGAGGGAAGAAAATTCAATTTATAAAGATATTTATTTTAAATTACTGATTTATATATTATTAATGTGCTTCCTGTGTCGTGGGAATATTAAGTCAAAATGTAATTATAAAAATACTTTGTAACATCATTCATTGATGCGGTAAATAATTTAACGGATGCTTAAGTACACTTAAAATAACGAACTCGCAGGCTATTGATATATAGCCTGCGAAGGTTTTTTACAGCAACAGCGGAAGCGTTGCGCTGGCGGTTTGTTGGCTGACCTCGCCGTAATGACCGTCTATTGCAATAAGGGAGTGGGTAAGCAACTCGACCAGCAACATAACGCCCACTTTGGCATTGAGTGCGCCTGCGCTAAGAGGCCCCTCGGGTTTGGCTGCAACCAGTAGCATATCGCTCAGGGACGCCAGCGGGCTACGCGGCGTATTGCTGAGCGCCAGCACGGGGACGCCACGTTTGCGCGCAAGTTTTACGACGTGAAGTAAATCCCGCGTTGAGCCTGAACTGGAGATGGCTACCACCAGCGACGCTTTAGAGAGGGTGGTCGCATTCATGGCTGCACGGTGCATATCGCTGAAGAGCTGCACAGGTTTGCCCAGGCGCAACAGCTTATAATGCAGATACTCGCCGAGGATCGCACTGGCAGCGACCCCATAAATCTGGACTGACTGCGCCTGATGCAGTGCCTGCGCCGCCTTTTCCAGCAGCGCTCTGTCGAGCAGTCTGGCGGTATCCTGCAGAGCCTGTACAGACTCTTCCACTACGCTATCAATTTCATCCCCGGCCTGACGCTCTGGCTGACCCTGCTGAATGTCCAGCGCAAGTGCCATTTTGAATTCCGTGTACCCCTTACAGCCCAGCGTGCGGCAAAGACGCGTCACGCTGGCCTCGCTGGTATGACTTTCGCGCGCCAGCTCAGTGATCGTCAGGTAAAGCACCCGGGCAGGATCGTTGAGGACAAACTCACCCAGTTTTCGTTGTGTTGGGCTGTACCCGGAAGCCTCCTGGCGTAGCTTCAGCAGCAGGTTTTCATGGTCTGACATGCGAGATCCTTAATGCATTCTTCTGTCGACTAGTGTGGCGGAAAGCGGGGGAAAGATGCCAGTCATTTCGAAAAAGTATGATCGTCCTCCTGGTTATTGATGATAATTTTCACTATTAATAATTAATGTGGTAAAAATTTTCATCTATACACGAGGGGATGAAAAAATGATGCAAATGTTCAGTGGGGCTTCTTCTGGCGGATGGTTTGAGAAAGCGCAGCGCTTTGGCAAATCATTTATGTTGCCCATCGCCGTCTTGCCCGCGGCGGGTTTGTTGCTGGGGATTGGAGGCGCGTTATCAAACCCCAATACCCTCACGGCCTACCCGTTTTTAGATGTTGCGTGGCTGCAGGCCATCTTTACCATTATGAGCAGTGCCGGTTCGATTGTGTTCGCCAACCTCTCGGTGCTGTTTGCTGTCGGGGTCGCCGTCGGGCTGGCAAAAAATGATAAAGGAACCGCGGGGCTGGCGGCATTGCTCGCTTTTCTGGTGATGAATGCCACCATCAATGCGCTGCTGATCCTGACCGGAAAACTGGCGCTTGAGAACCCGGGTGCCGTAGGGCAGGGAATGACGCTGGGGATCCAGACGCTGGAAACCGGCGTATTTGGTGGGGTCGTCATCGGGCTTGTGACCTGCGCGTTACATCATCGGTTCAATAAGATTGCGCTTCCGCAGTTCCTGGGTTTCTTTGGCGGTTCACGTTTTGTACCGATCGTCAGCTCGCTGGCGGCAATACTTGTCGGGGCATTAATGACCGTCATCTGGCCGCATTTCCAGAAGCTGATCTTCGGTCTGGGCGGGCTTGTGGATGCCACCGGTTATCTGGGGACTATGCTGTACGGTTTCATTTTGCGCATGCTCGGGCCGTTTGGTTTACACCACATCTTCTATCTTCCCTTCTGGACGACCGCGCTTGGCGGCAGCGAGATCGTTAACGGTCAGCTGGTAGAAGGTACGCAGCGGATCTTCTTCGCCCAGCTTGCTGACCCGACTACACGCCAGTTTTATGAAGGCACGTCGCGTTTCATGTCCGGACGTTTCATCACGATGATGTTTGGTCTGCTGGGTGCCTGCCTCGCGATGTACCACACGGCAAAGCCGGAGAACAAAAAACGCGTCGCGGGGCTGTTACTTTCGGCGGCATTGACCTCGTTCCTGACGGGAATTACTGAACCTATTGAGTTCTCATTCCTTTTTGTTGCACCTGTGCTGTACGTCATTCACGCCCTGTTTGACGGGCTGGCGTTTATGCTCGCCCATATTTTACACATCACTATCGGGCAAACCTTCTCAGGCGGTTTTATCGACTTCGTGCTGTTCGGCATTCTCCAGGGCGAGGCCAAAACCCACTGGATGTTCGTGCCGCTGGTAGGGGTGCCGTGGTTCTTCCTCTACTACTTTACGTTCCGCTATCTGATTAATCGCTTTGATTTTGCCACGCCGGGGCGTGAGAAAGAGGCGATGGCGGATGAAGTGACCTTTTCGCAGAGCGAGCGTGCTGTTGCGGTGATCGCCGGGTTAGGTGGCAAAGACAATCTCGAAGAGGTGGACTGCTGCGCGACGCGTCTTCGCGTCACGGTGAAGGATGGCAGCAAAGTGAATGAATCGGCGCTGAAAGCGACCGGCGCGCGTGGCGTTATCGTCCGCGGCAACGGTGTTCAGGTCATTTATGGGCCGCATGTCACGATTATTAAAAACGAAGTGGAAGAGATCTTATCGTAATGAAAACTGTACTGGATAACCTGAAGGGAAAACTGGTCGTCTCCTGCCAGGCGCTGGAGAATGAACCTCTGCATAGCGCGTTTATTATGTCACGAATGGCGCTGGCCGCCGCGCAGGGTGGGGCGGCAGCGATCCGTGCCAATAGCGTGGTGGATATCGAAGCCATCAGGCAGCAGGTAGCGCTGCCGGTTATTGGCATCATCAAACGCGATTATCCGGATAGTGAGGTGTTTATCACCGCCACGATGAAAGAGGTGGATGAGCTGATGACGGTTTCTCCGGAAATCATTGCCCTGGATGCGACTGCGCGACAGCGCCCTGGCGGCGAAGACCTGGCGACGCTGGTCGCGCATATCCGCACGCGGTACCCGTCGGTACGCCTGATGGCGGATATTTCCACAACAGAAGAGGCCGTGACGGCGCAGGCGCTGGGTTTTGATTGTGTGGGGACCACGCTTTACGGTTATACGACAGAAACCGCAGGCCATGCGCTACCGGACAATGACTGCGCATTTCTGAAAGAGGTACTGGCTGCCGTCGACATTCCCGTGGTGGCCGAAGGCAACGTTGACACACCTGAACGGGCGGCGAGGTGCCTGGAACTTGGTGCCTTTATGGTCGTTGTCGGCGGGGCCATCACCCGCCCACAGCAAATTACTGCGCGGTTTATGGCAGCGATTGGCGCTCAAAGCACCGATGGAGCATGACCATCTGACGGGGATCTGCGATACTTATCGTTTATCCCCTTAACTGAGATGACTATGCAGTACCCGATTAACGAGATGTTCCAGACCCTGCAAGGCGAGGGTTACTTTACCGGCGTTCCCGCCATCTTTATTCGATTACAGGGATGCCCGGTTGGCTGTGCCTGGTGTGATACCAAACATACGTGGGATAAACTCGCAGATCGGGAAGTGTCGCTGTTTAGCATTCTGGCTAAAACCAAAGAGAGCGATAAGTGGGGCGCGGGAAGTGCAGAAGATCTGCTGGCGATCATTGGCCGTCAGGGCTGGACGGCGCGCCACGTGGTGATTACCGGGGGTGAACCCTGCATCCACGACCTGACGCCACTGACCGAGCTGCTCGAAAAGAACGGCTACAGCTGTCAGATTGAAACCAGCGGCACGCATGAAGTGCGCTGTTCTCACACCACCTGGGTGACGGTTTCGCCGAAAGTTAACATGCGCGGCGGCTACGATGTTCTCTCTCAGGCGCTGGAGCGTGCTGATGAGATTAAACACCCGGTTGGCCGCGTGCGTGATATCGAAGCGCTGGATGAACTGCTCGCCACGCTGACGGATGAAAAGCAGCGGATCATCGCGCTGCAGCCTATCAGCCAGAAAGAGGATGCCACGCGCCTGTGTATTGAAACCTGTATTGCCCGCAACTGGCGGCTGTCGATGCAGACGCACAAGTACCTGAACATCGCCTAAAAAAAAGCCCGGATATTCCGGGCTTTTTTTACTCACCGCGATAGATACAGCCCGCGGTGCAGGTCTCTTTGATCATCACCGCGCTCAGCAGAGGCACCTGCGGTTTCATCTGATCCCAAATCCATTTAGCCAGCACTTCACTGGTCGGATTTTCAAGGCCCGGGATATCATTCAGATAGTAGTGATCCAGACGATCGTAGGTCGGCTTGAATGCCGCCTTCAGCTCGGCAAAGTCCATGATCCAACCGGTATGCGGATCGACGTCACCGGTTATCTCAAGACGCACCATAAACGAGTGCCCGTGCAGACGGCCACATTTATGCCCTTCAGGAACATGCGGAAGGTGGTGGGCGGCTTCGAAGGTGAAATCTTTAAACAGTGTGGTGGACATTATTGCTCTCAGTAATGCGGAAAAAACCGCCGCATAGTACCGGAAAGCACAATTTTTATCATTAACTAAAACGGCTCTGTTGCCGCAACGTGGTGCATACGAGAAAGGACTACTGTTTTATTAATAAATTTCAATGGGTTAGTTAATCGTTTTTATCGTTAAGAACGATAACTAAAACAGGTTAGTCCATTTGGTTATTTATTATTTCCATCCCTTCTTTAATTGTTATTATCCTCGCCGTTAACCTTATCTTCAGTTTGGATTTATTCGCTTAAAGTCCGCTTGGCTACTGGAACATAACGACGCATGACAACACAGGCCCCACCTTCAAATTTGCTTCCCCTGAACCCGGAGCAACTGGCGCGCCTTCAGGCTGCCACCTCTGATTTTTCTCCCACCCAGCTTGCCTGGGTCTCCGGCTATTTCTGGGGAATGCTTAACCAGCAACCGGGCGCTGTGGCTGCTGCACCGGCAACTGCGGTAGAAATTCCGGCGATTACCCTGATTTCTGCCTCGCAGACGGGCAATGCTCGCCGTGTGGCCGAAGCACTGCGCGACGACCTGCTGGCCGCCAAACTGAACGTGAACCTGGTGAACGCCGGGGACTATAAATTCAAACAGATCGCGTCCGAAAAACTGCTGGTGGTGGTTGCTTCAACCCAGGGTGAGGGTGAGCCGGCAGAAGAAGCGGTGGCCCTGCATAAGTTCCTGTTCTCGAAAAAAGCCCCAAAACTGAACGGGACGGCGTTCGCCGTGTTTGGCCTGGGCGACACCTCCTACGAATTTTTCTGCCAGTCCGGTAAAGATTTCGACAGCAAACTGGCGGAACTGGGCGCTGAGCGCCTGCTGGACCGCGTTGATGCGGATGTGGAATACCAGACCGCAGCCGCTGAATGGCGTGCGCGCATCGTTGACGTGCTGAAAGCGCGCGTGCCGAAAGAGACGCCAGCGCAGGCTGCCGTCACCGCGGCGGGCGCAGTCAATGATATTCACACCAGCCCGTATACCAAAGAGGCACCGCTGGCAGCGAGCCTGGCGGTTAATCAGAAAATTACCGGCCGCGACTCTGAGAAAGACGTGCGGCATATTGAAATCGATCTCGGTGATTCCGGTCTGCGTTACCAGCCGGGCGATGCACTTGGGATCTGGTACCAGAACGATCCGACGCTGGTTAAAGAGCTGGTCGAACTGCTGTGGCTGAAAGGCGATGAGCCTGTCACCGTCGACGGTAAAACGCAGCCGCTCTCTGAGGCGCTGCAGTGGCATTTCGAGCTGACGGTCAACACGCCAAACATCGTTGAAAATTACGCCACCTTAACGCGCAGTGAATCGCTGCTGCCTCTGGTGGGGGATAAGGCGAAGCTGCAGCATTACGCCGCGACGACGCCGATTGTCGATATGGTGCGTTTCTCTCCGGCACAGCTGGATGCGGATGCGCTAATTGGCCTGCTGCGTCCGCTGACGCCGCGCCTCTACTCCATTGCCTCTTCCCAGGCCGAAGTGGAGAGCGAAGTGCATATCACCGTGGGCGTGGTGCGTTATGACATCGAAGGCCGTGCCCGTGCGGGCGGGGCATCAAGCTTCCTGGCCGATCGCGTGGAGGAAGACGGTGAAGTGCGCGTGTTTATCGAGCACAACGACAACTTCCGTCTGCCTGCGAACCCGGAAACACCGGTCATCATGATTGGGCCGGGTACCGGTATTGCGCCATTCCGCGCCTTTATGCAGCAGCGCGCTGCAGATGAGGCGCCGGGTAAAAACTGGTTGTTCTTCGGCAACCCGCACTTTACGGAAGATTTCCTCTACCAGGTTGAGTGGCAGCGTTATGTCAAAGAAGGCGTCCTGACGCGCATCGACCTGGCCTGGTCCCGCGATCAGCAAGAAAAAGTATATGTACAAGACAAACTGCGCGAACAGGGCGCAGAGCTGTGGCGCTGGATCAATGACGGTGCCCACATTTATGTCTGCGGCGACGCCAATCGCATGGCGAAAGACGTTGAGCAGGCATTGCTGGAAGTGATTGCCGAATTCGGCGGTATGGATGCCGAAACGGCGGATGAATTTTTAAGTGAGCTGCGCGTTGAGCGCCGTTATCAGCGAGATGTCTACTAATGAGCGAAAAACATCCAGGGCCACTGGTGGTCGAAGGTAAACTGACAGACGCCGAGCGCATGAAGCTGGAAAGCAACTATCTGCGCGGCACCATTGCTGAAGATCTGAATGACGGTCTCACCGGCGGCTTTAAAGGCGACAACTTTCTGCTGATCCGTTTCCACGGTATGTATCAGCAGGACGACCGTGATATCCGCGCCGAACGTGCAGAACAGAAGCTGGAGCCGCGTCATGCGATGCTGCTGCGCTGCCGTCTTCCGGGCGGGGTGATCACCACGAAACAGTGGCAGGCGATCGATAAGTTTGCGGGTGAAAATACCCTTTATGGCAGCATCCGTCTGACCAACCGTCAGACCTTCCAGTTCCACGGCATTCTGAAGAAGAACGTGAAGCCGGTACACCAGATGCTGCACTCTGTCGGGCTGGACGCGCTGGCCACGGCCAACGACATGAACCGTAACGTGCTCTGCACCTCGAACCCGTACGAGTCCGAGCTGCACGCCGAAGCCTATGAATGGGCGAAGAAGATCTCTGAGCACCTGCTGCCACGCACTCGTGCCTATGCGGAGATCTGGCTCGATCAGGAAAAAGTGGCCACCACCGACGAAGAACCGATCCTCGGCCAGACCTATCTGCCACGTAAGTTCAAAACCACCGTGGTGATCCCGCCGCAGAACGATATCGATCTGCACGCCAACGACATGAACTTCGTGGCGATTGCCGAAAATGGCAAGCTGGTGGGCTTTAACCTGCTGGTGGGCGGCGGTCTCTCCATCGAACACGGTAACAAGAAAACCTATGCCCGCACCGCAAGCGAGTTTGGTTTCCTGCCGCTGGAGCACACGCTGGCCGTGGCTGAAGCGGTAGTCACCACGCAGCGCGACTGGGGTAACCGTACGGATCGTAAAAACGCGAAAACCAAATACACCCTGGAGCGCGTGGGCGTAGAGACGTTCAAAGCGGAAGTGGAGCGTCGCGCGGGGATTAAGTTTGAGCCGATCCGTCCGTATGAATTTACGGGACGTGGCGATCGTATTGGCTGGGTTAAAGGCATCGACAATAAATGGCACCTGACGCTGTTTATTGAAAACGGCCGTATTCTTGATTATCCGGGCCGCCCGCTGAAAACCGGTCTGCTGGAAATTGCGAAGATCCATAAAGGTGAATTCCGTATCACCGCTAACCAGAACCTGATCGTTGCCGGCGTGCCGGAAAGCCAGAAAGCGAAGATTGAGAAACTGGCGCGCGACCATGGGTTGATGGACGCGGTGAAGCCTCAGCGTGAAAACTCCATGGCCTGCGTGTCGTTCCCGACCTGCCCGCTGGCGATGGCGGAAGCAGAGCGTTTCCTGCCGTCATTCACCGATAAGGTGGAAGCGATTCTGGAAAAACACGGTATTCCGGACGAGCATATTGTTATGCGTGTCACCGGCTGCCCGAACGGCTGTGGCCGTGCGATGCTGGCCGAGCTGGGTCTGGTGGGTAAAGCGCCGGGTCGCTATAACCTGCACCTCGGCGGCAACCGTATCGGAACGCGTATTCCGCGCATGTTCCGTGAGAACATCACCGAGCCGGAAATTCTTGATTCTATCGACGAGCTTGTCGGGCGCTGGGCGAAAGAGCGCGAAGCGGGTGAAGGCTTCGGCGACTTTACGGTGCGTGCGGGCATTATTCGCCCGGTGCTCGATCCCGCAAGGGATTTCTGGGAGTAAACACGAGAGGTAATTATGTCCGTACTCGATCTAAACGCCCTAAATGAACTGCCAAAAGTCGATCGCATTCTGGCGCTGGCAGAAACCAATGCGCAGCTTGAAAAGCTCGACGCCGAAGGCCGCGTGGCATGGGCCCTGGAAAACCTGCCGGGTGATTATGTGCTCTCGTCAAGTTTTGGTATTCAGGCTGCGGTGAGTTTGCATCTGGTGAACCAGATTCGTCCGGACATTCCGGTGATCCTGACCGATACCGGCTACCTGTTCCCGGAAACCTACCAGTTTATCGATGAGCTGACGGACAAGCTCGGGCTGAACCTGAAAGTCTACCGCGCGGAGCAAAGCGCGGCCTGGCAGGAGGCGCGGTATGGCAAGCTGTGGGAACAGGGTGTTGAGGGCATTGAGAAATACAATGAGATCAACAAGGTCGAGCCGATGAACCGGGCGCTGAAAGAGCTTAACGCGCAGACCTGGTTTGCGGGGTTACGCCGCGAGCAGTCCGGAAGCCGCGCCACGCTCCCGGTGCTGGCGGTTCAGCGCGGGGTGTTTAAAGTGCTGCCGATCATCGACTGGGATAACCGTACGGTTTACCAGTACCTGCAAAAACACGGACTGAAATACCACCCGCTCTGGGACCAGGGTTATCTGTCAGTGGGCGATACCCATACCACGCGTAAATGGGAACCGGGCATGGCGGAAGAAGAGACGCGATTCTTTGGACTCAAGCGCGAGTGCGGATTGCACGAAGGGTAAATTCTGTTCCCTTTTCCCTCACCCTCTTACAAAGGGTGAGGGACATGTTCTGTTCTACGCTTTCCCTGCTTTTGCCAGCTCTTTCACCAGCGGCAGCATCACTTTAACCACATCCCGACTGCGGTGTTCAATCCGCTGCGGCAGTGCGCTATCAATATGCTGCTGATTATCCAGCAGCACGTTATGCCAGCTCGTCCCGTCCGGGAAAGCCTTCGATTTCACCCGCTGCTGATAACCGTCTTTCTTACCCAGCATCCAGTTAGTGGCTTCCACGTACAGAACAGGAATGCCCGCTTTATCGAACACTTCACCATCGTTACAGCAGCCGGTTCCGCGAGGATAGTCGGGATTCCCGCCCGGGTTGCTGGTGGCATACACCCCATGGCTGCGGGCAATCGCCAGCGCGCGGTCGCGCGTCAGTTTACGCACGGTACCCGGCGTACTCTGTCCGCTGTTGAAATAGAGCTTATCGCCGACGATCAGGTTATCGAGGTTAATCACCAGCAGCGTATTTTTCCTCTCCTCGGCACTCATGCGTTTCAGGAGATTCTCCGCGCCAAGTTTTCCCTCTTCTTCACCGCTGGTGGCAACGAAACGGATCCCGTATTGGGTTGGAATGTCTTTCATTCGCTCTGCCAGTTCGAGCATCACACCCAGACCCGCCGCGTTATCGTCCAGCCCCTGTAACGTCAGCCCGCCGAGATTATTGTCGGTATCGGCGTCGCTCATTGGCGCGTAGGTGTCCAGGTGCGCCATGATAATGATCTGTTCCGCCGCGCTACCTTCATGCGCCGCAATGACCGTACTGCCGGTCACGTTGTGCCAGTTTTTTGTTTTATTGCGCGAGGTATAGACGTAGCGGCTGTGAAACGATCGAATATCGCTCTGGTAACCCATGTCAGCAAATTGCTGGCGAATATAATCGGCGGAAAGCATTTCCGCTGGCGTGCCGGTCATACGACCCGGAAAGACGGTCGCAATATGCCGCGCCTGCATATTCGCGATTTCACCATAGGGCTGATTTTTTGCCTGGGCCGGAAGGATAAAGCAAACGCCGAGCGCCAGGGCAGCGATACGGTGGCGCGTTGCGGAAAACATAGTGAGTCCTTAAAAACAGAGCAAAATTTTAACCCGCCTAGTATGAAACTGTGATCGACCATACACAATTTGAATTGCTCTTAAATGCCCGAAAATTCGCGTGTTAAGCACTTTTTGATCTTTGCTTTTCCACGGCGTTATTCCATTGAGTAACTACTCATTCCAATTCGTAATTTCATTCGATCTAAGCCGCCCCCTATAGTCCCACTATTCCTTGTTGTTAGTGAGTTGTAGCTTGTGGACTATCTGCCCCTTTTTGCCGCGATAAAAGACAGACCTGTGCTGGTAGTCGGCACCGGTGAGGTTGCCGATCGCAAAATCGTGTTTCTGCAGCGAGCGGGGGCGCAGGTACGGATAGTCGACGAGGCGGATTTCGACGAGTCGCAAATCGACACCGTGGTGCTGGTGATTGCGGCAACCGACAACCGCGAGCTCAACCGCCGTATTTCAGAGGCGGCTCAGGCCCGTCACCGTCTGGTGAACGTGGTGGACGATCGGCCGCTGTGTTCGTTTATCTTCCCGTCGATTGTTGACCGTTCGCCATTGCTGGTGGCCATCTCCTCCGGCGGGACCGCGCCGGTGCTGGCACGCGTGCTGCGGGAAAAAATCGAAGCGCTTTTGCCTACCAGCCTTGGGCGGATGGCGGAGAAAGCGAGCTTCTGGCGCAACCATCTGAAAACGCGCCTGAACAGCGTGACGGAACGCCGTCGCTTCTGGGAGCGCGTGTTCCGCGGCCGATTTGCCAGCCTGATGCATGCCGGAAATGAAACGGCGGCGCAGCAGATCCTCGAAGATGAGCTGGATAACCCTGGCAGTAGCGGCGGCGAGATCATTCTGGTCGGTGCGGGGCCGGGTGATGCCGGGCTGCTGACCCTGCGCGGCCTGCAGGTGCTTCAGGATGCCGATGTGGTGTTCTACGACCATCTGGTCACCGACGGGGTGCGCGAATTGATTCGCCGTGACGCAGAACAAATCTGCGTTGGCAAACGGGCGGGCGAGCACTCTGTACCGCAGCATGACACCAACCAGATGCTGGTGGCGGCGGCAAAAGCGGGCAAAACGGTGGTGCGGCTTAAAGGTGGCGACCCGTTTATCTTTGGTCGCGGCGGGGAAGAGCTGCAGGCGGCGGCTGAAGCGGGCGTGCCGTTCCAGGTCGTCCCGGGTATCACGGCGGCTTCCGCAGTGACGGCCTACGCCGGTATACCGCTTACTCACCGCGATTATGCCCAGAGCGTGACCTTTGTCACGGGCCATTACAAGGCGGACAGCACCCCGTTTGACTGGTCGCATCTGGCCCAGAGTCGTCAGACGCTGGCTATCTATATGGGCACGATGAAGGCGGCGGACATCAGTGAACAACTTATTCAACACGGTCGAGAGGCAACCACGCCGGTCGCCGTAATTTCTCGCGGCACGCGCGTCGATCAGCATGTGGCTATCGGTACGCTACAGGATCTTGCCACCCTGGCGAAAGAGGCCCCTATGCCCGCGCTTATCGTGGTAGGGGAAGTGGTGCACCTGCACAGCACACTCGCCTGGTTTCAACATACAACAGACTCAGAGGGGTTTGGCTCCTCTGTGGTGAATCTGGCTTAAGGAACGGTTATGGACCAAAAACGACTTACTCACCTGCGGCAGCTCGAAGCGGAAAGTATCCATATTATCCGCGAAGTGGCAGCCGAATTCTCTAACCCGGTGATGATGTATTCCATCGGTAAAGATTCCAGCGTGATGCTACACCTGGCGCGTAAAGCGTTTTACCCGGGTACGCTGCCGTTCCCGCTGCTGCACGTTGATACCGGCTGGAAATTCCGTGAAATGTATGAATTCCGCGACCGTACGGCAAAAGCCTACGGCTGCGAACTGCTGGTGCATAAAAACCCGGAAGGGGTGGCGATGGGCATTAACCCGTTCGTGCACGGTAGTGCCAAACACACGGACATCATGAAAACCGAAGGGCTGAAGCAGGCGCTGAACAAATACGGTTTTGACGCGGCCTTCGGCGGCGCACGCCGTGATGAAGAAAAATCCCGTGCGAAAGAGCGTATCTACTCTTTCCGCGACCGCTTCCACCGCTGGGATCCAAAAAACCAGCGTCCGGAGCTGTGGCATAACTACAACGGCCAGATCAACAAGGGCGAAAGCATTCGCGTGTTCCCGCTCTCCAACTGGACCGAGCTGGATATCTGGCAGTACATCTATCTGGAAAATATCGAGATCGTGCCGCTGTACCTGGCCGCTGAACGTCCGGTGCTGGAGCGTGACGGCATGCTGATGATGATCGATGACGATCGCATCAACCTGCAGCCAGGCGAAGTGATCAAAAAACAGATGGTGCGTTTCCGTACCCTCGGCTGCTGGCCATTGACCGGTGCCGTGGAGTCCAGTGCGCAGACGCTGCCGGAGATCATTGAAGAGATGCTGGTGTCGACCACCAGTGAGCGACAGGGCCGCGTGATTGACCGCGACCAGGCAGGCTCCATGGAGCTGAAGAAACGTCAGGGTTATTTCTAAGGAGCCGCCATGAACACGACCATTGCTCAACAAATTGCCAATGAAGGCGGCGTAGAAGCTTATCTGCACGCGCAACAACACAAAAGCCTGCTGCGCTTTCTGACCTGCGGCAGCGTCGATGACGGGAAAAGCACGCTGATCGGCCGTCTGCTGCACGATACGCGACAGATTTACGAAGATCAGCTCTCTTCCCTGCACAATGACAGTAAACGTCATGGTACCCAGGGCGAGAAACTCGACCTGGCGCTGCTGGTGGACGGCCTGCAGGCCGAGCGCGAGCAGGGCATCACCATTGATGTGGCGTATCGCTATTTCTCCACCGAGAAGCGCAAATTTATTATTGCCGACACCCCGGGGCACGAGCAGTACACCCGTAACATGGCGACCGGTGCGTCTACCTGTGAACTGGCGATCCTGCTGATTGACGCCCGTAAAGGGGTACTGGATCAGACTCGTCGCCACAGCTTTATCTCCACGTTGCTGGGGATCAAACACCTGGTGGTGGCGGTCAACAAAATGGATCTGGTGAACTTCAGCGAAGAGAAGTTTGATGAGATCCGCCAGAGTTACCTGACGTTTGCTGAACAGCTGCCGGGTAACCTGGATATTCGCTTTGTGCCGCTCTCTGCGCTGGAAGGCGACAACGTGGCTTCCCAGAGCGCCAACATGCCGTGGTATAGCGGCCCGACGCTGCTCGAAGTGCTGGAAACCGTGGAGATCCAGCGCGTGGTCGACACCCAGCCGATGCGCTTCCCGGTTCAGTACGTTAACCGTCCTAACCTTGATTTCCGCGGTTTCTCCGGCACTCTCGCGTCGGGCACCGTGGCGGTCGGGCAGCGCGTTAAAGTTCTGCCGTCTGGTGTGGAATCCACCATCAGCCGTATCGTCACCTTTGATGGCGATCTGCCGCAAGCCGGCGCGGGTGAAGCGGTCACGCTGGTATTGAAAGATGAAATTGATATCAGCCGCGGCGATCTGCTGGTGGACGCTCAGGAGACGCTGGCAGCGGTGCAGGGGGCTTCCGTTGATGTGGTGTGGATGGCTGAACAACCGCTGACCGCCGGTCAGAGCTACGACATTAAAATCGCGGGTAAGAAAACCCGAGCCCGCGTGGACGGTATCCAGTTCCAGGTGGACATCAATAACCTGACCCAGCGCGACGTCACCGAACTGCCGCTGAATGGCATTGGTCTGGTCGACGTGACCTTTGACGAGCCGCTGGTGCTGGATCCCTACCAGCAGAACCCGGTAACGGGTGGGCTGATCTTTATCGATCGCCTCTCCAACGTGACCGTGGGTGCCGGTATGGTGCGTGAGCCAAATGAACAGGCTACGGTAGCCTCTGAGTTCAGCGCTTTTGAGCTGGAGCTGAATGCGCTGGTGCGTAAGCACTTCCCGCACTGGGGTGCGCGCGATCTGCTGGGAGGCAAGTAATGGCCGCCCATGATGAGAACGTCGTCTGGCATCCTCATCCGGTCACCGTCGCGCAGCGCGAGAAACTTCACGGTCATCGTGGTGTGGTACTGTGGTTTACCGGGCTATCCGGCTCTGGTAAATCCACAGTAGCGGGCGCGCTGGAAGAGGCGCTACACCAGCAGGGGGTTAGTACCTACCTGCTGGATGGCGACAATGTGCGCCACGGCCTGTGCAGCGATTTGGGCTTCAGCGACGACGATCGTAAAGAGAATATTCGCAGGGTGGGGGAAGTGGCCAGCCTGATGGCGGATGCCGGGTTAGTGGTACTGACCGCGTTTATCTCACCGCATCGTGCCGAACGCCAGATGGTGCGCGAGCGCGTCGGGCAGGATCGCTTTATCGAAGTGTTTGTCGATACGCCGCTGGAAATTTGCGAAGCGCGCGATCCCAAAGGGCTGTATAAGAAAGCGCGTGCGGGAGAGCTGCGAAACTTCACCGGCATTGACTCGGTGTACGAAGCGCCTGAATCGCCTGAAATTCACCTGGAAGGTCAACAATTGGTAACAAATTTAGTAAGCCAATTATTAGACCTGCTCAGACGGGACGATATTATCAGATCCTGAGACGGTATCGTTCGGGAGCTGTCTTCCCGAACGATGAGTCACGGTCACAGGATCAGCTATGCGCAACAGTGAGAACTACATTATTACCACCGGGTCGGAGCCGTTAGCGACCGACGACGAGACGACCTGGTCCTTTCCTGGGGCCATAGTCGGCTTCGTCTCGTGGTTGTTGGCCCTGGGCATCCCTTTTCTTATCTACGGCGGTAATACGCTGTTCTTCTTTCTCTATACCTGGCCTTTCTTCCTGGCGCTGATGCCTGTGGCAGTTGTCGTCGGTATTGCGCTGCACTCGCTGCTTAACGGCAAACTTCTTTACAGTACCGTGGTCACGATTGTGACGGTGGTTCTGATGTTTGGTCTGTTATTTTTGTGGCTCATGGGCTAACTTCAGCCATAATTCAAACCGTAAACAACTGTGTGACGATATTGAGCAAGGCGATTCTGCGGAAAAAATGTGGTACATTTGCCCGCGATGTTGCGGCATCTCTGTTACCCCGGCAAAGAGATCTGGGGGCGTTTTGGGATGATGATGCCGTTTTTCAGGGGGCAGGATGGGTAAACTAACGCTGCTGTTGCTGGCTTTGCTGATCTGGCTGCAATATTCGCTGTGGTTCGGTAAAAACGGACTGCACGACTATAGCCGGGTAAGCGATGACGTCGCGGCTCAGCAGGCAACAAACGCCAAACTTAAGGCGCGAAACGATCAACTCTTTGCTGAAATTGATGACCTCAATGGCGGGCAAGAGGCGATTGAGGAACGCGCACGCAATGAACTCAGTATGACTAAGCCGGGCGAAACTTTTTATCGTCTGGTTCCGGATGCGTCTAAACGCAATCAGGGCTCAGCACAAAACAATCGATAATCAGGCCCAGGATTACGACATGGCAGTAACTTTTTCGGACGTATGCGCCGTGGTGCCGGCTGCGGGTTTTGGCCGGCGCATGCAGACAGAATGTCCCAAGCAATACCTCTCTATTGGCGATAAAACGATCCTCGAACACTCCGTGGCGGCGCTGCTGGCGCATCCGCGGGTGACGCGCGTGATTATCGCTATCAGCCCGGGTGATGCGCGTTTCGCGCAGTTACCGCTGGCAAATCATCCGCAGATTACCGTTGTTGACGGCGGCGCCGAGCGTGCCGATTCCGTGCTGGCGGGCATTCAGGCCGCCGGTGAGGCACCATGGGTTCTGGTCCATGACGCTGCCCGTCCGTGCCTGCATCAGGATGACCTTGCGCGCCTGCTGGCGCTTAGCGAAACCAGCCGGGTAGGTGGTATTCTTGCCGCCCCGGTACGCGACACCATGAAGCGCGCTGAGCCGGGCAAGCAGGCTATCGCGCACACCGTTGAGCGCGTCGATTTATGGCACGCGCTGACCCCCCAATTTTTCCCCCGAGAATTACTCCACGACTGCTTAATGCGTGCGCTTAAAGAAGGTGCGACCATCACGGACGAAGCCTCGGCGCTGGAGTATTGCGGTTTCCATCCTGAGCTGGTTGAAGGACGCGCTGATAATATAAAAGTGACGCGTCCGGAAGATTTACAGCTCGCGGAATTTTATCTTACCCGTTCGACCCATCAGGAGAAGGCATAATGCGAATTGGACACGGTTTTGATGTACACGCCTTTGGCGGAGAAGGCCCAATTATCATTGGCGGCGTACGCATTCCTTATGAAAAAGGGCTGCTTGCGCATTCTGATGGCGACGTAGCTTTACATGCCCTGACCGATGCATTGCTGGGTGCTGCGGCACTGGGCGATATCGGTAAGCTGTTCCCGGACACTGACCCGGCCTTCAAAGGTGCGGACAGCCGTGCGCTGCTGCGTGAAGCCTGGCGTCGTATTCAGGCGAAAGGCTACACCCTCGGCAACGTGGATGTGACGATCATCGCTCAGGCCCCCAAAATGCTGCCGCATATCCCGCAGATGCGTGTGTTCATTGCAGAAGATCTGGGTTGCCACATGGATGATGTTAACGTCAAAGCGACGACGACAGAGAAACTGGGCTTTACCGGTCGTGGTGAAGGGATTGCCTGTGAGGCCGTGGCGCTGCTGGTGAAGGCAAGCCAATGACGGACTTCGACAACCTGACCTGGCTGCACGGTAAACCGCAGGGGAACGGGCTGCTGAAAGCCAGCCCTGAAGATTTTGTTGTGGTGGAAGACCTGGGATTCGCACCGGATGGCGAAGGCGAACATATCCTGGTACGCATTCTGAAAAATGGCTGCAATACCCGTTTTGTGGCCGATGCGCTGGCAAAATTTCTCAAAATTCATGCCCGCGAAGTGAGCTTTGCCGGGCAGAAAGATAAACACGCCGTCACCGAACAGTGGCTCTGCGCGCGCGTGCCGGGTAATACGATGCCTGATTTAAGCAAATTTGAGCTTGAGGGCTGTAAGATATTGGAATACGCGCGCCATAAGCGCAAACTGCGTCTGGGCGCGTTGAAGGGCAACCATTTTACGCTGGTACTGCGCGAGATTTCGGACCGTGATGATGTGGAAAAACGCCTGAACGCTATCAACGCGTGCGGCGTACCAAACTATTTTGGCGCACAGCGCTTTGGTATCGGCGGCAGCAACCTGCTCGGCGCACTGCGCTGGGCGCAAAGCGATGCCCCGGTCCGCGACAGGAATAAACGCAGTTTTTGGTTGTCGGCGGCCCGCAGTGCGTTGTTTAATCAGATTGTGAGCGAACGGCTGAAAAAACCGGACGCGAATCAAGTTGTTGTCGGCGATGCGCTACAATTAGCGGGACGCGGGAGCTGGTTTGTGGCAACGGCTGAAGAAATGGCCGATGTGCAGTCGCGCGTGGATACTCAAACGCTGATGATTACCGCAGCCTTGCCCGGCACGGGCGACTGGGGTACGCAGGGCGATGCGCTGGCTGCTGAGCAGTCTGCCGTCGCTGATATGCAGGCATTACAAACATTGCTGGTGCGGGAAAAAGTCGAGGCGGCACGCCGTGCGATGCTGCTCTATCCGCAACAGTTGAGCTGGAACTGGTGGGACGATGTAACCGTCGAGTTACGCTTCTGGCTGCCGGCAGGTAGCTTTGCCACCAGTGTTGTCAGGGAACTTATCAACACGTCGGGTGATTATGCGAATATTGCTGAGTAACGATGACGGGATCCATGCGCCGGGTATACAGACCCTGGCGAAACACCTTCGCGAATTTGCGGAAGTGCAGGTCGTGGCACCCGATCGTAACCGCAGTGGAGCGTCTAACTCTCTGACGCTGGAGTCGTCGCTTCGCACCTTTACCTTCGAAAATGGTGATATCGCCGTCCAGATGGGCACGCCGACCGACTGCGTTTTTCTGGGCGTGAACGCGCTGATGCGCCCGCGCCCGGACATCGTCGTCTCCGGTATTAACGCCGGGCCCAATCTTGGCGACGATGTGATTTACTCCGGAACCGTGGCCGCCGCCATGGAAGGGCGCCATCTGGGGTTCCCTGCACTGGCCGTTTCGTTAAACGGCCACACGCACTACGACACGGCGGCAGCGGTGACCTGTTCTCTCCTGCGGGCGCTCAATCGCGAGCCGCTGCGTACCGGGCGCATCCTCAATATTAACGTGCCGGATCTGCCGCTGAGTGAAATCAAAGGCATTCGCGTAACGCGTTGCGGAAGCCGACACCCGGCTGACCAGGTGATCCCGCAGCAGGATCCGCGCGGCAATACGCTTTACTGGATTGGTCCTCCTGGCGACAAGTGTGACGCCGGACCGGATACCGACTTTGCCGCCGTTGATGAAGGATATGTCTCGGTTACGCCACTGCATGTAGATTTAACCGCGTATAGTGCGCATGATGTGGTGTCGGGTTGGCTGGATCGCGCAGGAGTGAACGCGCAATGGTAAGCAAACGTGTACAAACTCTTCTGGAACAGCTACGCGCTCAGGGGATCCGCGACGAGCATGTGCTCGACGCGCTCGCCCAGGTGCCGCGTGAGAAATTTGTAGACGAGGCGTTTGAACACAAAGCGTGGGAAAACGTGGCGCTGCCTATCGGGCAGGGTCAGACGATTTCACAGCCTTACATGGTGGCGCGTATGACGGAGCTGCTGGAGCTCACGCCCCATTCGCGCGTGCTGGAAATTGGCACCGGGTCGGGGTACCAAACCGCGATCCTGGCGCATCTGGTGCACCATGTTTGCTCCGTTGAGCGTATTAAAGGTTTGCAGTGGCAGGCGCGTCGTCGCCTGAAACAACTTGATTTACATAACGTTTCGACACGACACGGTGATGGATGGCAGGGTTGGCAGGCACGCGCCCCGTTTGACGCGATCATCGTGACGGCTGCTCCACCTGAAATTCCCGCTGCTCTGTTATCGCAGCTGGATGAAGGCGGCATTCTTGTTCTGCCTGTCGGGGACGAGCAACAGCTCCTGAAGCGCGTTCGTCGGCGTGGCGGCGAGTTTATTATCGATACCGTGGAAGCCGTGCGCTTTGTTCCTCTGGTAAAGGGGGAGTTGGCCTGAGACTCAGAATTATCCAGGGTTATTAAGGCAAATTCAGCGTATGGTGTGGCGCGAAAGATTCGTGTCATCACGGTAAATTTTAAGTCACTGGTAGTTAACACATTCCTGGGGGATAAATGAGCGCGGGAAGCCCTAAATTCACCATCAGCCGTGTTGCGGCATTATCACTGGTTTCGCTCTGGCTGGCAGGCTGTACAAGTTCTAATAATGCACCTGCGCCCGTCAGTTCCGTGGGGGGATCCAGCAGCTCGGGTAACACGTCCAGCGGAATGTTGATCACGCCTCCGCCTAAAATGGGCACTGCTGCGGCGCAACAAAATCCGCCCATTCAGCCAATGCAGCCTCCTGTTACGCAGCCAACTCAGGTTCAGCCAGTGGAACACCCTGTGCAGACTCAAAATGGCCGCATAGTGTATAACCGCCAGTATGGGAACATTCCGAAAGGTAGCTATACCGGTGGGAGCACCTATACCGTAAAACGCGGCGATACGCTGTTCTATATTGCGTGGATCACCGGGAACGATTTCCGTGACCTGGCGCAGCGTAATAACGTCCAGGCCCCGTATGGTCTGGAAGTCGGCCAGACGCTTCAGGTGGGCAATGCGACGGGTACGCCGCTCACGCCTGGCAACACCGTTTCAGCGGCCGATGTCACTGCGCAAAATAACAGCGTTAAGCCTGCACAAAAATCCACCACGGTGGTTGCTTCACAACCGGTAATTACGTATTCTGAGGATTCAGGTGATCAGACTGCTAACAAAATGTTGCCGAATAATAAAGGGACTGCGACTGCTGTCACAGCACCCACTACGGCACCTGTGGTTAGCTCTACTGAACCGACTGCCAGCAGTATGACCTCCAGTTCGCCAATTTCTGCATGGCGCTGGCCAACTGACGGCAAGGTTATCGAAAACTTCTCTTCCTCTGAGGGAGGAAATAAAGGGATCGATATCGCAGGGAATAAGGGACAGGCTATTATCGCGACCGCAGACGGTCGTGTTGTATATGCCGGTAACGCTCTGCGCGGTTACGGTAATCTTATTATCATCAAACATAACGATGATTACCTGAGTGCCTACGCCCATAACGACACAATGCTGGTCCGGGAACAACAAGAAGTTAAGGCGGGGCAAAAAATCGCTACCATGGGTAGCACCGGCACCAGTTCTACACGCTTGCATTTTGAAATTCGTTACAAGGGGAAATCCGTAAACCCGCTGCAGTATTTGCCGCAGCGATAAGTTGACGGGGCATGCCAGCCAGGGTGTCTCGTTCAGGGATCACGGGTAGGAGCCACCTTATGAGTCAGAATACGCTGAAAGTTCATGATTTAAATGAAGATGCGGAATTTGATGAGAACGGAGCAGAGGCTTTTGATGAAAAAGCCTTAGTAGAAGAGGAACCCAGTGATAACGATTTGGCTGAAGAAGAGCTGTTATCGCAGGGCGCCACACAGCGTGTACTGGACGCGACTCAGCTTTACCTTGGGGAGATTGGTTACTCCCCACTGTTAACGGCCGAAGAAGAAGTCTATTTCGCACGTCGTGCTTTGCGTGGTGATGTTGCCTCGCGCCGTCGCATGATTGAAAGTAACTTGCGTCTGGTCGTGAAAATTGCCCGTCGTTACGGCAATCGAGGTCTGGCTCTGCTGGACCTGATTGAAGAGGGCAACTTAGGTCTCATCCGCGCAGTTGAGAAGTTTGACCCGGAACGCGGGTTCCGTTTCTCAACCTACGCGACCTGGTGGATTCGTCAGACCATCGAACGGGCGATTATGAACCAAACCCGTACGATTCGCCTGCCGATTCACATCGTCAAAGAGTTGAACGTCTATCTGCGTACTGCGCGCGAGTTGTCCCATAAACTGGACCACGAGCCAAGCGCGGAAGAGATCGCCGAACAACTTGATAAACCGGTTGATGACGTAAGCCGTATGCTGCGTCTCAACGAGCGCATTACCTCCGTTGACACCCCGTTGGGTGGCGACTCCGAAAAAGCGCTGCTGGACATCCTGGCCGATGAAAAAGACAACGGTCCGGAAGACACCACGCAGGACGATGACATGAAACAGAGCATCGTCAAATGGCTGTTCGAACTGAACGCCAAACAGCGTGAAGTGCTGGCACGTCGTTTCGGTTTACTGGGGTATGAAGCTGCAACACTGGAAGACGTCGGCCGCGAAATTGGCCTGACCCGTGAACGTGTTCGTCAGATTCAGGTTGAAGGTCTGCGTCGCCTGCGTGAAATCCTGCAGGGACAAGGTCTGAATATCGAAGCGCTGTTCCGCGAATAAGCAATCTTTCATCAAAAAAGGCCCGTCGTGAGACGGGCCTTTTTCTTTTGCGTTACGGTTGTGCCGTTTCGTGCAGCAAACGCCACGTTATCTTGCCATCCTTCTGATTGAGCACGGCGGTTGACCAGCGCACATTGACGGGCTGATCCGGGCGAGTTTGCGTTTCCCGGTAGTGAAGCACTGCGCCGTTGGCCCACGTCTGTAGCGTCGTTATCTCATCAAGAACAATCTCCAGACCAGGACGGCTGCCGCGCTGAAGGTCCAGGAAACCGACAAGCGCGTTATAGTCAAAATGGACGCCACCTGGGGTGAGCATCATAAAATCCGGCTGAAAGTGGGCAAGCAGGGCGTCAACATCCCCTTCGCCCTTACCCAACCAGTTCTCCAGCATAACGTGAACGTCGATAATGTCCTGTTCGAAATGGGTCATGGTTTCTCCTGTTGCACCTCTGAAAGCACCTGCGTGTTGTTAAGACGAAAGACGTACACGACGGGCAGTAATGTGATGGCCGCAGCAACACTAAACATCCAGTGCCATGCGGCGAGCGGCGTGAAAAACGCCAGTGTCAGGTTCAGCACCTGCGAGAGCAGGAATGCCCCGGCAAAAAAACTGATCTGACGATTAAGATTCCATAGCGCGCTGGCGTCAGGCATCTCGTCGCGCGCTGTCGTTAAAAAAGCGCTGCTTTGCGCCGTACTGCTGCAAAGACTGCCGCCCGCGCCCATTAACGTAAACGCGACGCCAGGTAACAACACTGTGGTAGTCGGGCTGACGTTAAGCAGCAGTAAAACGCCCAGCGCCTGTAACAGGCAACCCACGACAATGAGAGGCCGGGGACCCACGCGGTTAAAATAACGTCCGGTCGCGGTGATCGCCATAAACGAGGCCAGAGACCATGGCAGCATCAGCATCCCCGTTGCGGCAGGTGTCATGTGCGCCTCGCTCTGAAGATAATACATCCCCGTGACGTTCACCCCAATAAACATGCCGGGTACGCACAAATAGACAAGCATGGAAAAACGCAGCAGCGGGTCGGCCAGCAGGGGCAGGTTTAACAGCCTGCTCGCTTTCACGGGGGGCCTCTCATTCTTAAGCCACACGCAGGCCAGGAAAAACGTCACGGCGGCGACAGGCGTTGTGGCAAAAAATATCCATCGCCAGCTGAGTGCCTGAACCAGCACTCCCCCCACGGCGGGTGAGCATGCAGGCGCAAGCAATGCAACCAGCATGACCGCTGAGGAGAGCCTGGCACGCTCATGGGGTTTAAACTGTTGCCAGGTCAGCGCCTGTCCGACCGGGATCAGTAAACCCCCTCCCATGCCCTGCAGCACTCGCCAGGCAATCAGGCTCTCAAGTGAGGACGACAAACCTGCCGCAACGGAGGCGGCGCTAAAGAGAAAAAGCGAAAGCAGAATGACATGCTTCGGCCCGAGTCTGCGCGTCAGCAGGGTGCTGAAGGGGATGACGAGTGTCAGACCGGCAATATAGCCGTTACTGACCCAGGCAAGCGATGAGGGCGTGGCGTTGAACGCCTGAGCCATTGACGGAAAAGCGACGCTGGCGATAAACATATTAATTAAATCAAGAAAAAAGCCCAGCAGATAGACAACGGCGACTTTGCTGCGATACGACATGGCGGCACCTCCAGTGAGGGGCGTATCGTATCGGGCAGGGAGGTACGGATAAACGTTATAAAGCGCGATATACTGTCAAAAAATTTTTGACAGTAATAGGGCTGACAATGATTAATTTGCAGCGTACCGCGATGTTTGTCGCCGTCGCAGATACCGGGAGTTTCACCGCCGCAGCAGAGGCAATGGGGCTGACAAAAGCGGTGGTCAGCTTCAATATCCGCCAGCTGGAAGATGAACTGGGTGTCACCCTGTTGCTGCGTTCCACCCGTCGACTGACGTTAACCGAGGCAGGGAGGCTTTTCCATCAACGGAGCGTCGCGCTTTTAAAGGACGCGGAACGCCTGAAGGACGACGTCCGTGCAAACCATGCAGGTCTTACGGGGGAGTTGCGGATCACCACCACACCGGAGTACGGCTCGCAGGTTGTGGTCCCGTTACTGGCTGAGTTTAGCCAGCAACACCCGGACCTTCGCGTGCGTCACGTTTCGTCTTCACTGCATGCCGATCTGATTTCAGAGCGCTTTGATGTCGCCATCCGGCTGGGAACCCTTGCCGATTCACGCTACCACGCGGCATTGATAACGCAGTTCACTATTTTCCCCGTAGCGACGCCCGGCTGGCTGCGTAACCATCCTGTAGAATCGCTTGAACAGCTGGCGAAAGCTGACTGGATTATTCATGAGCGCTTAGCCTCGCCGCTGCGCTGGCAGGTGAACGATGCCAGCGGTGAGCCCGCCACGCTGGAAATTAAAAAAGCACCGCGTTTGTTTGCGGACAGTGCTCAGGCGCTGATGGCCTTTGCGCTCGCGGGATGCGGTGTGGCGCTGTTGCCGGAGTGGCTGGTGCGCCATGCGCTTGATGACGGCAAGCTGGTGTCGGTTTTACCGGAATATACCTTTGCGCGGCAGGGCATCTATGCGGTTTATCCCGATGCCCCGCATGTGCCCGCGAAAGTGCGCACCTTTATCGACTTTATGCGCACCCGGGTTAACTAGTCGCGCATCATTTTTTTGACGAGTGCGGAGAATTGCGCCCGCTCGTCGTTGCTCAGCCGCCCTAAAAACGCCTCGTCCACGTCATTGCCGATCGGTTTACAGCTGGCAAGCAGCGCTTCACCTTCCGGCGTCAGAAAGACGAAACGACGGCGCTTGTCCGCCGGATCGTGCTCGCGTTTTACCAGTCCACGCGCCTCCATGCGGCTCAGCATCTCCGCGAGCGTCGCCTTTGTGCTGACCGCCACTTCTGTCAGAGCAACTTGCTCAATCCCCGGATTTTCGGCAATAGACCGCAATACCGCGTACTGCGGTTTGGTCAGTTCCGGCAATGCATGTTGCCAACGGGCAGTATGCTGTTGAAAAAGCTGGCGTAACAGGTGAAACGCCTCTTGTCTCAGTTCCATGAACACTCCGACGAAAAATTCTCTCCCTATGATAGCCGCTCTTGCCCAGGATTTTAACGCGGCAATTTTTAGCAATTAATGTGATCGTGTACGAACAATATTGTCAGAAACAGGATCCGGGAGTAACGTATTTAATATGTTCGTATGCGAACGAATTAATTGAGGTGCTGAATGAGATTGATAGTTGGAATGACGGGCGCAACGGGAGCGCCGCTGGGCGTAGCGTTGCTGCAGGCATTACGTGACATGCCGGCGGTGGAGACCCATCTGGTCATGTCGAAATGGGCAAAAACCACCATTGAGCTGGAGACGCCCTACACCGCACAGGATGTGGCTGCGCTGGCCGATGTTGTCCACAGCCCGGCCGATCAGGCTGCCACTATCTCATCCGGCTCGTTTCGCACCGACGGCATGATCGTCATTCCCTGCAGTATGAAAACGCTGGCAGGCATTCGCGCAGGCTATGCCGAAGGACTGGTGGGCCGTGCGGCAGATGTGGTGCTGAAAGAGGGGCGCAAACTGGTGCTGGTTCCTCGTGAAACCCCACTCAGCACCATTCATCTCGAGAATATGCTCGCACTGTCCCGTATGGGCGTGGCAATGGTGCCGCCGATGCCCGCGTATTACAACCACCCGCAGACCGCCGACGATATCACCCATCACATTGTGACCCGCGTGCTCGACCAGTTTGGTCTGGAGCACAAAAAAGCGCGCCGCTGGAACGGGTTGCGGGAAGCAAAACATTTTTCACAGGAGAATAAAGATGGCATTTGATGATTTGAGAAGCTTCCTGCAGGCGCTCGATGAGCAAGGGCAACTGCTGAAAATTGAAGAAGAGGTGAATGCAGAACCGGACCTGGCCGCGGCAGCCAATGCCACAGGCCGTATTGGCGACGGCGCACCGGCGCTGTGGTTCGATAATATTCGCGGGTTTACCGATGCCCGGGTGGTAATGAACACCATTGGATCCTGGCAGAATCACGCCATTTCTATGGGACTGCCCGCGAACACCCCCGTCAAAAAACAGATTGATGAGTTTATTCGCCGCTGGGATAAATTCCCCGTCACGCCAGAGCGCCGTGCAGATCCCGCCTGGGCTCAAAATACGGTGGAGGGTGAAGACATTAACCTTTTCGACATCCTGCCACTGTTCCGTCTGAACGACGGTGACGGCGGTTTTTATCTCGACAAAGCGTGCGTCGTTTCGCGCGACCCGCTTGATGCGGATAACTTCGGCAAGCAGAACGTCGGTATCTATCGCATGGAAGTGAAGGGAAAACGTAAGCTGGGTCTGCAACCGGTTCCGATGCACGATATCGCCCTGCATCTGCATAAAGCGGAAGAGCGCGGTGAAGATCTGCCGGTCGCGATTACGCTTGGCAATGATCCGATTATTACACTTATGGGCGCGACGCCGCTGAAATACGATCAATCTGAGTATGAGATGGCCGGTGCGCTGCGCGAAAGCCCCTATCCCATTGCGACGGCACCGCTGACCGGCTTTGATGTACCGTGGGGATCTGAAGTCATTCTGGAAGGGGTGATTGAAGGCCGCAAGCGCGAAATCGAAGGACCCTTTGGTGAGTTTACCGGGCACTACTCTGGTGGCCGTAACATGACGGTGGTGCGTATTGATAAAGTGTCTTACCGCACAAAACCCATTTTTGAATCCCTCTACCTCGGTATGCCGTGGACCGAAATTGACTACCTGATGGGCCCGGCTACCTGTGTACCGCTCTACCAGCAGCTGAAAGCAGAATTTCCGGAAGTGCAGGCGGTCAATGCCATGTATACCCACGGTTTGCTGGCGATTATCTCCACCAAAAAACGCTACGGTGGCTTTGCCCGCGCAGTCGGCTTACGTGCTATGACCACGCCGCACGGCCTGGGCTACGTGAAGATGGTGATTATGGTTGATGAAGACGTTGACCCGTTCAACCTGCCGCAGGTGATGTGGGCGCTGTCCTCGAAGGTGAACCCGGCGGGCGATCTGGTGCAGTTGTCGAATATGTCGGTACTTGAACTGGACCCGGGCTCCAGCCCGGCAGGTATTACCGACAAATTGATTATTGATGCCACCACGCCTGTTGCACCCGACAACCGGGGCCACTTCAGCCAGCCGGTACAGGATTTACCTGAAACCAAAGCCTGGGCCGAAAAACTGACTGCGATGCTGGCTGCACGCCAATAAGGAGGAAAAGATGATATGTCCACGTTGTGCTGATGAGCATATTGAGGTGATGGCAACATCACCGGTGAAAGGGGTCTGGACTGTCTATCAGTGCCAGCATTGTCTGTATACCTGGCGTGACACGGAGCCGCTACGCCGGACCCACCGCGATCATTATCCACAAGCGTTTCGCATGACGCAGAAGGATATCGATGACGCACCACAGGTGCCGACGATCCCGCCGTTACTGGCCGATGATAAGCGCTAAAAAAAGCCGGGTGGCGGTTTCGCCTTACCCGGCCTGTTTGTTTCAGATACCGCTACTTCCCGGCAGGCCCGGTAAGCATTGCGCCACCGGGTGCAGATTACACCAGGCTTTTCAGGCGATAAATCCACTCCAGCGCCTGACGCGGCGTGAGCGAGTCCGGATCGAGATTTTCCAGCGCCTCAACGGCCGGTGACGTCTCTTCTGCCGGGGCTAGCAACGACATTTGCGTGCCATCAATCTGCGTGGCCGCGGCATTCGGTGACAGGCTCTCCAGCTCACGCAATTTCTGTCTCGCACGTTTGATCACCTCTTTAGGAACCCCCGCCAGCGCGGCCACGGCCAGGCCATAGCTCTTGCTTGCGGCACCATCCTGTACGGTGTGCATAAAGGCGATGGTATCGCCGTGTTCCAGCGCATCGAGGTGGACGTTTGCCACGCCTTCCATCTTTTCTGGCAACTGTGTCAGCTCGAAATAGTGGGTTGCGAACAGCGTCATTGCCTTGATCTTATTGGCAAGGTTTTCAGCGCAGGCCCATGCCAGTGACAGACCATCATAGGTTGATGTGCCGCGCCCGACTTCATCCATCAATACCAGGCTGTATTCGGTCGCGTTATGCAGAATATTGGCGGTTTCGGTCATCTCCACCATAAAGGTTGAGCGGCCGCTGGCCAGATCGTCCGCTGCCCCGACACGGGTAAAGATACGGTCGATAGGGCCAATCTCCACTTTTTGCGCAGGAACGTAGCTGCCGATATAGGCGAGCAGAGCGATAAGCGCTGTCTGGCGCATATAGGTACTTTTACCGCCCATGTTTGGACCGGTAATGATCAGCATTCTTCTCTGTGGCGACAGGCTTAGCGGGTTGGCGATGAACGGCTCGTTCAGCACCCGTTCCACAACCGGATGACGGCCTTCGGTGATGCGAATACCGGGTTTATCGGTAAAGGTCGGGCAGGTGTAGTTCAGCGTTTCAGCGCGTTCTGCCAGGTTGACCAGCACGTCCAGCTCTGCCAGCGCACTGGCGCTTGACTGCAGGTCTGCAAGGTGCGGCATCAGCATGTCGAACAGCTCTTCATACAGCTGTTTCTCCAGCGCCAGCGCCTTGCCTTTCGAGGTGAGAACTTTGTCCTCATACTCTTTCAGTTCAGGGATAATGTAACGCTCAGCGTTTTTCAGCGTCTGGCGGCGCACGTAGTGGATGGGGGCCAGATGGCTTTGTCCACGGCTGATCTGAATGTAGTAACCGTGAACCGCGTTATAGCCCACTTTGAGGGTATCAAGCCCAAGGCGTTCGCGCTCGCGAATTTCCAGCTTATCCAGGTAGTCCGTGGCACCGTCGGCCAGCGCACGCCATTCATCCAGCTCTTCGTTGTAGCCCGGGGCAATTACGCCGCCGTCACGCACCAGAACCGGAGGTGCGTCAATAATGGCGCGTTCGAGCAGCTCGCGCAGCTCGCTAAATTCACCCATGGTTTCACGCAGTTTCTGCACCGGCGCGCTATCCACATCGGCGAGCAGGCTGCGCAATTCCGGCAACTGCTGGAAGGCATGACGCATGCGGGCGAGGTCGCGCGGACGTGCCGTACGCAGCGCCAGACGCGCAAGAATACGCTCCAGATCGCCGACCTGACGCAGCACGGGCTGCAGTTCATTGTAGCGATCCTGCAATGCGGCAATCGTCTGCTGACGACAGGTAAGCGTGTCGGTATCGCGAATGGGCATATGCAGCCAGCGTTTTAACATACGGCTGCCCATCGGCGTCACCGTGCTGTCGAGGACGGAAGCGAGGGTGTTTTCCACGCCTCCGGCCAGATTCTGGGTGATCTCCAGATTACGACGCGTCGCGGCATCCATAATGATGCTGTCCTGCTGACGCTCCATCGTGATCGAGCGGATATGCGGCAGGGTGGTGCGCTGGGTATCTTTGACGTACTGCAGCAGGCAACCCGCGGCACACAGTCCGCGCGGGGCATTTTCCACACCAAAGCCAATCAGATCGCGGGTGCCAAACTGCAGATTCAACTGCTGGCGCGCGGTATCAATTTCGAACTCCCACAGCGGACGACGGCGCAGACCGCGGCGGCCTTCAATCAGCGCCATCTCGGCAAAATCTTCGGCATAGAGCAGTTCTGCCGGGTTCGTGCGCTGCAATTCAGCCGCCATCGTTTCACGATCTGCCGGTTCACTCAGACGAAAACGTCCGGAGCTGATATCCAGCGTCGCATAACCGAAACCTTTGCCGTCCTGCCACAGTGCCGCCAGCAGGTTATCCTGGCGCTCCTGCAGCAGGGCTTCGTCGCTGATCGTACCAGGCGTGACGATGCGCACGACTTTGCGCTCAACCGGCCCTTTTGAGGTTGCCGGATCGCCGATCTGTTCGCAGATGGCGACTGACTCACCCTGATTCACCAGTTTCGCAAGGTAGTTTTCTACCGCGTGATGCGGAATACCGGCCATGGGAATGGGCTCGCCTGCAGATGCGCCACGCCGGGTCAGCGAGATGTCGAGCAGCTGCGACGCACGTCTGGCATCGTCATAAAATAGCTCGTAAAAATCGCCCATACGGTAGAACAACAAGATTTCCGGATGCTGTGCTTTCAGCTTCAGGTACTGCTGCATCATTGGCGTATGTGCGTCGAAATTGTCGATTGTGCTCATGGAGTTATGATGTCCATTTCTTTGAAAATAATACGCTTTGGGCGGCTCAGTGGCCGTTAGTTCCTTCTATTGTCGCATGAAAAAAAGGTACGGCGCAGAAAAATGTCGCGGCTTTACGAGGTGCCTTCCTGCACTAACTCAATGACAATTTTTCCATGCTCAACCCCCACTCTGACCTGCGAATGGGTGGTAAACCCCGCTTTTTCAAGCCAGTCGCCCTTTAAGCTCAGCGCCGCATGCACGCTGTAGCGTTTGGGTATCTTGGTGTTACGGTCTTCATGACGCTTTCTGAAATACCCCACTTTCAAATGACGATAGGATTTGGTGATAGCGATCTTGTGCATACGGCCTCCGGACAACGTGGACAAGGGTCATTCCTGATGCTGTATAAAATACCAGTGATTTACTGCAGGTGTGGGCTTAATACTGGAATCAGCCTTCAGAAAACAGAATGCAACACCTGAAATCAGTAGCTGAAAGGCGTATTATAAATGCACTTTATTATCTGGTGAGCCGTTATGTCCGGAAAACGCATTACACGTGAGAAAGCGACGATCGCGAAAATGATCGCGCTGTATGAAACACAGTGTCCTCAGGCTTCGCAGGAAGAGGGGCATTATCAGGCGCTGAAAGCGTATGCCAATAAGCGCCTGGATAAATGCGTTTTTGGTGAGGAAAAACCCGCCTGTAAACAGTGCCCCGTTCACTGCTATCAGCCTGCCAGGCGCGAAGAGATGAAGCAGGTGATGCGCTGGGCTGGCCCACGCATGTTATGGCGTCATCCCATCCTGACGGTACGCCACCTGATGGATGACCGTCGCCCGGTACCGGAATTACCGGAAAAGTATCGCCCGAAAAAGTAACCGTTCTGGCGCTTCGCTGACAACCGTATCCCAACGCCTGCATGCGGGATCTCAGCCAGAATGACGCTACACCAGGCTCTCTTTATCAATCCCCAGACGCTTCATCCTTGAGAGCAGCGTGGTGCGTTTTAGCCCCAGTCGCTGGGCGGCACCTTTCGGTCCGGCCACGACACCGTTAGTCTCTTTCAGCACGCGCATGATCAGCTGATATTCGTCTTCACCTTCCTGCGCCACGTCGGTGGCTGTAACCGGGGTTTCGGGCAGGGAAACTTCGGGCAGGGAGAGTTGCAGTACGTTACCGCGCGTCAGCAATACCGCACGTTCAATGACGTTTTCCAGTTCACGGACGTTACCCGGCCACTCCATCGAGGAGAGGGTACGTAGCGTCTCGGCGGGGATACTGTCGATGTTGCGGCCCATCCGGCGGGCTATTTTGGCGGTAAACGCTTTGACCAGCAGAGGGATATCTTCCGGCCGTTCACGCAGGGGCGGCAGGCAGATTGGGAAGACGTTCAGGCGATAATAGAGGTCGCTTCGAAACTCGCGGTCGGCGACCATTTTTTTCAGGTCGCGGTTGGTGGCGGCAATGAGCCGCACGTCAGTCTGGATAAGTTTGTTACTGCCAAGACGTTCAAACTCCTGCTCCTGCAGGACGCGAAGCAGTTTGGGCTGCAACTCCAGAGGCATGTCACCCACTTCATCAAGGAACAACGAGCTTTTGTCCGCCAGCTCGAAACGGCCCAGGCGCTGGCTGCTGGCACCGGTAAACGCGCCGCGTTCGTGGCCAAAGAGATCGCTTTCCAGCAGGCCTGCGGGCATAGCGGCGCAGTTCATCTTCACCATGCGGCGGCTGTTACGGTTGCTGAGGTTGTGGATCGCACGGGCAATCAGCTCTTTACCGGTGCCGGTTTCACCGAGGATCAGCACCGTACTGTCACTTTGCGCCACCATCTCCACCTGTTTCAGCACGCTGTACATGGCATCGCTGCGGCCGATGATTTCGCCAAACTCGCTGTCCACGTTGTTAAGCTGTTCCGTCAGCGCCAGGTTTTCATCCACCAGCCGTTCTTTCAGACGGTGGATCTCCTGATAGGCCAGCGCGTTATCCAGTGCGATGGAGATACGCTCGGCAATCTGGCGCAACAGTTTCAGGTTGGCGGTGGTAAAGACGCCCTCTTCACACTGCGCCAGCTTCAGGACACCAAGCATAGTATTGCCGGACATCAGCGGCAGCAGGCACAGCGTCTGGATTTTATTCCCCCAGGTGTTAAACAGCATCCGCTCATAAGGCGCGAGCGCATCCTGCTCGTTGAGGTTGAGCAGCAGGATCTCTTTGCTTTTAAATACCCGCTCAGAGAGCGTGCCCGCCTCATCCACTTCACTCTGTTCGTGGGCGGGGTTTGCCTCATCAAGATAGTGGGTGGAGTAGATGTTCAGCTTGCCTTTCCGGTGCCCCCGGAGCGCAATACTGATGGCGTCGATTTTGAAATAGTGGTGGATCTCTTTTGAGACTTCGCTGACCAGCTCATCCATATCGAGGCGCGAAAGCACCGCGTTGGTGATGGCCACCAGGATCCGGAAATTGTCACGTTCGCGGCTCAGCAGGTCGTAATCCACATTATTGGTGACGCGGCTTTGAATTTGCTCTGCGACCACGGCCACAATCTGGGTGAAGGTGTGCAGACGCTCGTATTCCGCCTCGCTCCACGGCTGGTCGGTGTGACGAATAAACTCGCAGCCGCCGAAGATATGCCCTTCCACCGCCAGTGGCAGCAGGCTGTAGTGGCCGAAAGGCGGGTATAACTGACTCTGCGCCAGCATCGGCCACGCTTCGCGGAATTCCTCAAAATTGCAGTGCAGCGCCTCCGGGCGGGAAAGAATACGCCGGACAGGACCATGAGCGAGGTAGGTTTCATCCTCGTACTCAAACGCTTTGCCATTGTCGCGCGTTGAATAGTAGCTCGCGCGATGGCTTGCGCTATGCCAGAGCACAATTGCGGCGCTGTCTGCCAGCGCTGATTGCCTGACCAGCCGCGTCAGGGCATCGCTCAGCGCGCCAAGATCGGGCTGCTGTAAAAGTGTGCGCGTAATGTCAAACAGGCCCTGCTGTCCAAGATCGCTCATCGGTGTATACGGCATATTGCTTTCCAATAGAAACTGGCAAAAAAGAGAAAGTCAGTGCTGACCGCTTTTGGCGCGGTTCTAGCAAATGCGGGGTAAAGGTTCCGCGTGCGGCAGATCCAGCGTCCGCTTGACGCCATACAACCCGGTCAGGCGCACCCCTTTGCGCTCAACCACTTCACCAATCAGCGCGGCCTTTTTCCCGAAAGGATGTGCCCGCAGCTGTTCAAGTACGGATTCGGCCGCCGCGCGCTCCACGCCAATGACCAGCTTGCCTTCATTTGCAAAGTTTAGCGGGTCGAGCCCGAGGAGTTCGCACAAGCCGCGAACGGCAGGCTTAACGGGCAGCGCGCGTTCAGTGAGTTCGATACCCAGACCGCAGCGCGCCGCGAACTCATGTACCACGGCGTTAACCCCGCCGCGGGTCGCATCGCGCAGGGCTTTCACGCCTGGAAGGGAACGCAGGGTCTGGATAAGCGGAGTCAGTACCGCGCAATCACTGCGTAATTCTCCGTCCAGCCCCAGGCCTTCACGCAGGTTCAGGATCGTCGCCCCGTGGCAGCCCAGCGATCCGCTGACGATCAGCACGTCGCCGACGGCAAGCTGCTGCGCGCCCCAGTGAATGTCGGCAGGGATCGCCCCCATGCCGGCGGTATTGATGAACAGTTTGTCGGCTGCGCCACGCTGGACCACTTTGGTGTCGCCGGTGACGATGGCGATACCCGCCTCGCGTGCCGTGTGCGCCATGCTGCTGACGACCGCAGAGAGCGTCTCCATCGGCAGCCCCTCTTCAAGGATAAAGCCGCAGGAGAGAAAGCGCGGAACAGCACCGCTGACGGCCACGTCGTTTGCCGTACCGCAGACCGCGAGCTTGCCGATATCGCCGCCCGGGAAGAACAGCGGGTCAATCACGTAGCTGTCGGTGGAAAAGGCCAGCCTGTCGCCCTGCGCGGTCAGGGTGGAGAGGTCAATGCGGGCCTGATCCTCCTGCTCCGCCAGCCAGGGGTTATCAAACGCGTCCATAAACAGACGGTTAATCAGCTGCTGCATCGCCAGGCCGCCGCTGCCGTGTGCCATTTCAACCGTATTCATGCTTCAGACTCCTGATTGCGATACTGATACCACGCGGCACACGCCCCTTCGGAAGAGACCATCAGCGCGCCAAAAGCCGTTTGCGGGTTACAGGTGTTGCCAAATAACGGGCAGTGATGGGGTTTGCATTTGCCGGTGAGCACTTCGCCACAGCGGGCCCGCGGGTCGTCACACACCTGTTGCGGCTGCGGGCGGAAGTGGGCTTCGGCGTCGAACGACCGGTAGGCTGGCGTCAGGCGCACGCCGGACTCTGCAATCAGCCCCAGTCCACGCCATTCGCTGTCGCCCTCGACGCTAAATACCTCGGCTATCGCCTGCTGGGCCACCACATTTCCACTGTCGGGGACGACACGGCGGTACTGATTTTCTACTGCACTCTGGGCTGCTATTTTCTGCTCAACCAGCATGGTCACGCCTTGCAGTAGATCAAGAGGTTCGAAACCAGCCACCACTAAAGGCCGTTCGAACTGTTCAGCGATAAAGCCGTAGGCCGCCGTCCCGATAACCATGCTGACATGGCCCGGCGCCAGAAAAGCGTCAATTCCGTTGTCCGGCTCTTCAAGCAGGCTGCGTAACGTCGGGATGAGCGTAATGTGCTGGCAAAAAAAGAAAAAGTTATCAATGTCGCGGGCTTTGGCCTGCTGCAGCGTGATGGCCGTGGCGGGCATAGTGGTTTCAAAACCAAGCCCGAAAAAGACGACCTTGCGACCGGGGTTATGGGTGGCCAGCGTCAGGGCGTCCATCGGCGAGTACACGATCCTGATATCCGCGCCCTGGGCTTTTGCCTGCAGCAGCGAGCCGTTTTTGCCCGGCACGCGCATCGCATCGCCAAAGGTACAGAAAATCACGTCAGGCTGGTGGGCTATCTCAAGGCAGGCGTCGATGCGTCCCATCGGCAGGACGCACACCGGGCAGCCGGGGCCATGGATAAACTCGATGTTTTCCGGCAGAAGCTGGTCGAGGCCAAATTTAAAGATGGCATGCGTATGCCCGCCGCAGACTTCCATAATACGCAGCGGCTTTTCGGCGGTATAGCTCAGCCGTGCCGCCCGTGTTTTCAGATGTTCAATCAGCTGCATCACCTGCTCAGGCGCGCGATATTCATCAACGTAGCGCATGGTTTACCGCTCCTCGCCGTACAGCAATGCCCCGACGTCCGGCTCCACGTCGAACATATTCTGAAGGGCATCGAGCGTGTCGCGGGCCTCAGCTTCGTTGATGATGCTCATGGCAAACCCCACGTGCACCAGTACCCACTGACCAAGGCGTGAGGCGCCGGTTTCGTCGGTGCTGCCGACGAGCGTCAGGTCGACGTCGCGCAATATGCCACACACCTCAACGCGGGCCTGATTCCCGTCAATGGCGTGAATTTGTCCGGGGACGCCTATGCACATCGTTCGCTCTCCAGCCAGTTCAGCCAGGCGTCCATCCCGTCGCCGCGGGTGGCGGATACCAGCATGATGTCAATCTCCGGGTTCACTTCACGGGCATAGGCCATGCATTTATCCACGTCGAAATTCAGGTACGGCAGCAGGTCAACTTTGTTCAGCAACATCAGCGAAGCGGCGGCAAACATATGCGGATATTTAAGCGGCTTGTCTTCACCTTCGGTCACCGAGAGTACCGCGACCTTATGTCGCTCACCGAGATCGAAGCTGGCTGGACAGACCAGGTTGCCCACGTTCTCAATAAACAGGATGCCGTTGTCCGCCAGCGGCAAGCGCGGCGTGGCGTCGGCAATCATTTGTGCATCCAGATGGCAGCCTTTACCCGTATTAACCTGAATGGCGGGCGTGCCGGTTTCGCGTATACGCGCGGCGTCGTTCACCGTCTGCTGATCGCCTTCGATCACCGCGCAGGAGATGCGCCCGTTCAGGCGGTGGAGCGTTTGTGTCAGCAGCGTGGTTTTGCCGGAGCCGGGGCTGGAGACCAGGTTCAGGACCAGCTGTTTACGCGTGGCAAAGCGGGCGCGGTTGCGTGCTGCAATCTGGTTGTTTTTATCCAGAACGTTGATTTCCACCTCCAGCATCTGACGCTGGCTGAGCCCCGGCGCGTGGGTACCGGCGACGCCATGCCCGTAATGCAGGTCGCCCGCAGCGGAGTGTCGGGGGGCGAAGGTGATACCGGTTATTGCCGCTGCAGGACGAGGGGCAGGTGAAAAGGGTGCGGAGCGAAACGCGGCGTGAGGACGGTGTTCATCCCCTTCTATATACAGGTTGCCTTCAGCGCAACCGCAGGTACTACACATATTTTACTCCTTCTCGATTTCGAGACGTTGGATCTGCATGCCGTCATCCGCCACGATGCGAAGCTCGCTGCTCTGGCACTGCGGACAGCGCTGAACCTTCGATGAAAGCAGAGTGACGTATTGCTGACACTGCGCGCACCAGCACTCCGCCTGCTGTTCTTCAATATGAAGTTCACAGCCTTCCGCCAGCGTGCCGCGGCACACCAGCTCAAAGCAGAAGGTCAGGGCGCTGGTTTCAACGCAGGAAAAGGCCCCGACCTGTAGCCAGACACCGGTGACGCGTTTTGCATTGTTTGCCCGCGCCTGCTGTTCAATTAACTCGACGGCCCGCTGGCAGAGGGTGATTTCGTGCATGACGCCTCCTCAATGAATTGCCCCGATAATGCAATAACGGTGCCAGCTTGATTTTTGTTAAGGCGTGACGATGTCAATGCTGTCGAAATGACACGTCGACACGGCGCGATTGACACCCTTCTTTTGATTAAAAGAGTTAAAAATCAATGCATTAAAAACTGGCATGGAATCTGCTTAACAGCCGCTATCTCCATTAACCGGATACCTTTTATGACTATTTGGGAAATTAGCGAAAAAGCGGATTACATTGCGCAGCGCCATCAGCAGTTACAGGAGCAGTGGCACCTTTACTGCAACTCTCTGGTTCAGGGCATCACCCTGTCAAAAGCCCGTCTTCACCACGCCATGAGCTGTGCAGCGCAGGGGGATATGCGCTTTGTGCTCTTCGGCCATTTCACGATAAACGTCACCCTGGCAGACACCTTCAACAGCCACACCATCGAGTACTACGTCGAAACAAAAGAAGGTGAAAAACAGTGTATTGCGAAGGCGCAGCTGATGGCCGACGGGATGGTCGATGGTCACGTCAGTAACCGCGATCGCCAGCAGGTGCTGGAGCACTATCTGGAAAAAATCGCGCCGGTTTATAACGGCCTGTACGCCGCTGTTGAACACGATCTCCCGGTCAACCTGAAACAGCTGATGGATGGAAATCCCTCAGCGAACGTGGCCTGACCATTGCGTGTCGAGAAGTGTCGACAAGACAGTTTTTCGTCAAAAATGACTATCACCAGAGGATGACCCGGTGAACCGTTTTGTAATTGCTGACTCGACGGTCTGTATTGGCTGTCGAACCTGTGAGGCGGCCTGTTCGGAAACGCACCGTCAGCACGGGCTACAGTCCATGCCGCGCCTGCGCGTCATGCGTAATGAAAAAGAGTCTGCGCCGCAGCTCTGCCACCACTGTGAAGATGCCCCCTGCGCGGGAGTCTGTCCTGTTAATGCCATCACCCGTGTCGAGGGGGCAGTGCAGCTGAATGAAAGTCTGTGCGTGAGCTGCAAACTGTGCGGCATTGCCTGTCCGTTCGGCGCGATTGAATTTTCCGGCAGCCGTCCGCTGCATATCCCGGCGAATGCCAACTCCCCGAAAGCGCCGCCAGCGCCACCTGCGCCGGCGAAGGTGAGCACGCTGCTTGACTGGGTTCCCGGCGTGCGTGCCGTTGCGGTCAAATGCGACCTGTGCAGCTTTGATGAACAAGGGCCAGCCTGTGTGCGCACCTGCCCGACGAAGGCGCTGATTCTGGTCAATATTCGCGACATCGTTCGCACCAGTAAACGTAAGCGTGAGCTGACCATTAACAGTGATTTCGGCGATCTTTCTCTGCTTCAGGCGCTGAACGAGGGGGCGAAATGAACGCGGTGATGATGATTACCAGCGCGGTGGCCTATTTTGCCGCCGCCGCTGTGTTGGCCTTGATCTTCTCTTTCCATAAAACCCTGAGCGGCTGGATAGCCGGTATCGGCGGGGCGGTTGGCAGCGTGATGACGCTGGTGGCTGGTGGCCTCGTATTAACAGGCGGACAATCTGTCGAAGCGGTGATGCCGCTGATACGGCACACCGTTGAAATTACGCCGCTGAATGCCATCTGGCTGGTGACCTTTGGTCTGTGCGGCGTGTTTATCAGCCTGTTTAATATTGACTGGCACCGCCATCAGCACACTCAGCCCAACGGTCTGCTGGTCAATCTGCTGATGGCCGCGGCGGTCTGTACCGTGACTGCCAGCAACCTCGGCGCGCTGGTGGTGATGGCCGAGATCATGGCGCTGTGCGGCGTATTCCTTACGGGCTGTAGCACCTCCGGCAAACTGTGGTTTGCGCTGGGGCGTCTTGGCACGTTGCTGCTGGCACTGGCCTGCTGGCTGGTGTGGCAGCGCTTCGGCACGCTGGACTTCTCCGTCCTTAACGGTCAGTGGCTGGGGAATGATGTCTGGCTCCTTGGCGTGATCGGCTTTGGCCTGCTGGCCGGGATTATCCCGCTGCACGGCTGGGTGCCACAGGCACATGCACATGCCTCCGCGCCTGCCGCAGCGCTCTTCTCGACGGTTGTCATGAAGGTGGGTCTGTTCGGCATTCTGACGATAACGCTCACCGGTGGGCAGCCACCGCTGTGGTGGGGCGTTGTACTGCTGGTCGCCGGGATGATCACCGCCTTCGTCGGCGGCCTGTACGCCCTGATGGAGCACAATATCCAGCGTCTGCTGGCGTACCACACCCTTGAGAACATCGGCATTATCCTGCTGGGTATTGGCGCAGGCGTTACCGGGCTGGCGCTCAATCAACCGGCGCTGATTGCGGCCGGCTTTATCGGCGGCCTGTATCACCTGATCAACCACAGCCTGTTTAAAAGCACTCTGTTCCTCGGGGCCGGTAGCGTCTGGTTCCGCACCGGTCATCGCGATATCGAAAAACTCGGCGGCATCGGCAAAAAAATGCCCGTTATCTCTCTGTGCATGCTGGTGGGGCTGATGGCAATGGCTGCGCTGCCGCCGCTGAACGGCTTTGCCGGCGAGTGGGTTATCTATCAGTCCTTCTTCGCACTCGGTCAGAGCGAGGTGTTTATCGCCCGGTTGCTCGGCCCGCTGCTGGCGGTTGGGCTGGCGATAACCGGTGCGCTGGCGGTGATGTGTATGGCTAAAGTCTACGGCGTGACCTTTCTGGGTGCACCAAGCACGCGTGAGGCCGAAAACGCCTGCTGTGCACCGGCATTGATGGGGACGAGCGTTGTCGCGCTGGCGCTGTGCTGCATCGCGGGCGGGGTAGCTGCCCCGTGGCTTCTTCCGCTGTTGGGTAACGCCATTCCTCTGCCGCTCACCACGGCGCATACCACGGTGTCCCAGCCGATGATTGCGCTGCTGCTGATTGCCGCGCCGCTGCTGCCGTTCGTGCTGATGCTGTTCTTCAGACGCGACCGCCTCTCCGCCCGCGCACGCGGTACCGCCTGGGCTTGCGGTTACGCACACGAGCAATCCATGGTGATCACAGCGCACGGCTTTGCCATGCCGGTCAAAGAGAACTTTGCCGCGGTGCTGAAACTGCGGGACTGGCTTAACCCGGTGGGGTGGGTGCCGGGCTGGCAGAGCGCTACCGTGCCCGTGCTGTTCCGCCGACTGGCGTTGATCGAGCTGGCGGTACTGGTTGTGATTGTGATTTCACGAGGAGCCTGACATGAGTCTGTTACTGGCAATACTTCAGGCGCTGGTGCTATTTGCCATGGCGCCGTTGCTCTCCGGGGTGAGCCGCGTGGCGCGTGCCCGGATGCATAACCGTCGCGGGCCTGGTGTACTCCAGGAGTACCGTGATTTGTTCAAGCTGATGGGACGTCAGAGCGTTTCCCCGGACGCGGCAGGATGGGTCTTTCGCCTGACACCGTTTGTGCTGGCTGGCGTCATGCTCACCATCGCCACGGCGTTACCGGTCGTCACCGTCGGGTCGCCGCTGCCGGTGCTGGGCGATCTCATTACGCTTATCTACCTCTTCGCCATCGCGCGCTTCTTCTTCGCGATTGCAGGCCTCGATACCGGCAGCCCGTTTACCGGGATTGGTGCCAGCCGCGAGGCCATGCTCGGCGTGCTGGTTGAGCCGATCCTGCTGCTCGGCCTGTGGGTCGCTGCGCAGGTTGCGGGGTCAACCCATATCAGCTTTATCACTCATACCGTGTATCACTGGCCCGTGGACCGTTCCCTTCCGTTGCTTTTGGCGCTCTGCGCCTGCGCATTCGCCACGTTTATCGAGATGGGCAAACTGCCATTCGACCTCGCGGAAGCGGAGCAGGAGCTGCAGGAAGGTCCGTTGACTGAGTACAGCGGTTACGGCTTTGCGGTGCTGAAATGGGGCATCAGCCTCAAACAGCTGGTGGTGCTGCAGATGTTTGTCGGTGTCTTCTTCCCGTGGGGGCAGATGACGCACTTTTCCGCGGCCGGTCTGGTGCTGGCGGTGGTCGTTGCCGTGCTCAAGCTACTTGTCGGCGTGCTGGTGATTGCCCTGTTTGAGAACAGCATGGCGCGTCTGCGTTTTGTGGCGACGTCGCGCATCACCTGGGCCGGTTTTGGTTTTGCATTTTTAGCGTTCGTCTCCTTGCTGGTGGCGTGATCAAAGAGAGTTTTTATGTCTGAAGAAAAGAAAGGTCAGCAGTATCTCGCCGCGTTGCACCAGGCCTTCCCGGGCGTGGTGCTGGAGGAGTCCTGGCAAACCAAAGACCAGATAACGGTGACCGTGAAAGTGAACTACCTGCCGGAAGTGGTGGAGTTTCTCTACTACCAGCAGGGGGGCTGGCTGTCGGTGTTGTTCGGCAACGACGAGCGTCAGCTGTGCGGAAACTATGCGGTTTACTACGTGATGTCGATGGAGCAGGGCGAGAAGTGCTGGCTCACCGTGCGTGTCGAAGTGGATCCCAACAAACCGGAATACCCGTCTGTCACCCCGCGCGTGCCCGCCGCCGTCTGGGGCGAGCGTGAAGTGCGCGATATGTATGGTCTGGTCCCGGTTGGGCTTCCGGATGAGCGCCGTCTGGTGCTGCCGGACGACTGGCCAGACGAACTCTATCCCCTGCGTAAAGACAGCATGGATTACCGTCAGCGTCCGGCCCCGACCACCGACAGCGAGACTTACGCGTTCATCAATGAGCTCGGCCGCAAAAAGAACAATGTGGTGCCGATAGGCCCGCTGCACGTCACGTCTGACGAGCCGGGCCACTTCCGCCTGTTTGTCGACGGCGAGAATATTATTGATGCCGACTACCGCCTGTTCTACGTCCATCGCGGGATGGAAAAGCTGGCGGAAACCCGGATGGGATATAACGAAGTGACGTTCCTCTCTGACCGCGTGTGCGGCATCTGCGGGTTTGCCCACAGTACCGCCTACACCACCTCGGTGGAGAACGGCATGGGGATTGTGGTGCCGGAACGCGCGCAGATGATCCGCGCCATCCTGCTGGAAGTGGAGCGTCTGCACTCGCACCTGCTGAACCTCGGTCTGGCCTGTCACTTTGTCGGTTTTGACTCCGGCTTTATGCAGTTTTTCCGCGTACGTGAAGCCTCCATGAAGATGGCGGAGATCCTGACCGGGGCGCGTAAAACGTACGGTCTGAACCTGATCGGCGGGATTCGTCGCGATCTGCTGAAAGATGACATGATCCAGACCCGCCAGCTGGCGCAGCAGATGCGTCGCGACGTTCAGGAGCTGGTGGATATGCTGCTCAGCACGCCGAACATTGAGCAGCGTACCGTCGGTATTGGCCGGCTGGATCCGCAAATCGCCCGCGATTTCAGTAACGTTGGCCCCATGGTTCGCGCCAGCGGCCACGCCCGCGATACCCGCGCCGATCATCCATTCGTCGGCTACGGCCTGCTGCCTATGACCGTGCACAGCGAGCAGGGTTGCGACGTTATTTCACGTCTGAAGGTGCGTATCAACGAGGTCTTCACCGCGCTGAACATGATCGACTTCGGTCTGGATAATCTGCCGGGCGGTCCGCTGATGGTTGAGGGCTTCACCTACATTCCAAACCGCTTTGCGCTGGGGTTTGCCGAAGCCCCGCGTGGAGACGATATCCACTGGAGCATGACCGGTGACAACCAGAAGCTCTACCGCTGGCGCTGCCGTGCGGCAACCTACGCCAACTGGCCAACCCTGCGCTACATGCTGCGCGGCAATACGGTATCCGATGCGCCGCTGATCATTGGCAGCCTCGATCCGTGCTACTCCTGCACCGACCGCATGACGGTGGTGGATGTGCGCAAGAAGAAAAGCCAGGTGGTGCCATACAAAGAGCTGGAGCGCTACAGCATCGAGCGTAAGAACTCGCCGCTGAAATAGGGGATTTTGTGCAGGCTGATGCCCTCATCCTGACCCTCTTTCTGATGAGAGATCCGGGGTGCGGAGCACAGGCAGCACATAAGCAGGAGTCAACATGTTTACCTTCATCAAAAAAGTGATCAAAACCGGCACGGTCACCAGCCGCTATCCGCAGGAGCCGATGCCGGTCGATAAAAACTTTCGCGGCAAGCCGGAGCACAACCCGCAACAGTGCATCGGTTGTGCTGCCTGCGTTAACGCCTGCCCGTCAAATGCCCTGACGGTGGAAACCGATCTGAAAACGGGCGAGCTGGCCTGGCAGTTCAACCTCGGGCGCTGCATTTTCTGCGGCCGTTGCGAGGAGGTTTGCCCGACGGTGGCGATCCGTCTTTCGCAGGAGTACGAGCTGGCGGTCTGGAAGAAAGAGGATTTTCTGCAGCAGTCGCGTTTCGCGCTCTGCAACTGCCGTGTCTGCAAACGCCCGTTTGCCGTACAAAAAGAGATCGACTACGCCATCGCGCTGTTGCAGCACAACGGTGATGCCCGCGCGGAGCATCATCGCGAAAGCTTTGAAACCTGCCCGGACTGCAAACGGCAGAAATGCCTGCTGCCGTCGGACCGCATCGATATTACCCGTCATATGAGAGAGGCCAGCTGATGGAAAACCTGATCGGCCCACGCGACGCTAACGGCATTCCGGTGCCGATGACGGTGGAGGAATCCATCGCCAGCATGAAGGCCTCGCTGCTGAAAAACATTAAACGTTCGGCCTATGTGTACCGCGTGGACTGCGGCGGCTGCAACGGCTGTGAGATTGAGATCTTTGCCACGCTGTCGCCCCTGTTCGACGCCGAACGCTTCGGTATTAAAGTGGTGCCTTCGCCGCGTCATGCGGACATTTTGCTGTTTACCGGTGCCGTTACCCGTGCCATGAGATCGCCAGCATTGCGTGCCTGGCAGTCCGCACCGGATCCAAAAATTTGTATCTCTTACGGTGCCTGCGGCAACAGTGGCGGCATCTTCCATGACCTGTACTGCGTCTGGGGTGGCACCGATAAAATTGTTCCGGTGGATGTCTACATTCCCGGTTGTCCGCCAACGCCTGCGGCCACGCTGTACGGTTTTGCCATGGCGCTCGGGCTGCTGGAGCAGAAAATACATGCCCGTGAACCGGGTGAACGCGACAACCAGGCTGCCGCAATTCTGCACCCGGATATGGTGCAGCCGCTGCGCGTGAAGGTCGATCGCACGGCGCGCCGGCTCGCGGGGTATCGCTATGGTCGCCAGATTGCCGACGATTATCTGCGTCTGCTGAGTCAGGGCGATCATCAGGTCACGCGCTGGCTGGAGGCGGAAAACGATCCTCGTCTTAATGAGATCGTCGCGAACCTGAATCAGGTGGTGGAAGAGGCGCGTATCCGATGAGTGAAACGGTGGTGTTCAGTCAGCTGAGCCGTAAGTTTATTGATGAGAACGATGCCACGCCGGATGCGGCGCAGCAGGTGGTCTATTACAGCCTGGCCATTGGGCATCACCTCGGGGTGATAGATTGTCTCGAAACGGCATTAAGCTGCCCGTGGCCTGACTATCTGGCGTGGATCGCCACGCTGGAGGAGGGCAGTACGGCGCGCCGCAAAATGGAGGGTGTGCCGAAGTACGGTGAGATCGTTATCGACGCCAACCACATTGCGATGCTCGCCAGTGCTTTCGACGCCGCGCTGAGCGTGCAAACCCCGCAGCAGCAGGCCTGGAGCAAAATTTTGCTCAGCATGCTGCATGATATTCATCAGGAGAGTGCCATCTACCTGATGGTGAGGAGATTACGTGACTGATGTTTTACTGTGTGTCGGCAACAGCATGATGGGCGACGACGGCGCGGGCCCGCTGCTTGCACAAATGTGTGCCGCGCATCCGCAGGGCGAATGGGTGGTTATTGACGGCGGCAGCGCACCGGAAAACGATGTGGTGGCGATCCGTGAGCTGCACCCGGACAGGCTGCTGATTGTGGATGCAACCGATATGGGACTTAATCCGGGTGAAACCCGCCTGATTGATCCGGATGACATCGCCGAGATGTTTATGATGACCACCCACAATATGCCGCTGAACTATCTGGTCGATCAGATTAAAGACGACGTGGGTGAGGTATTGTTTCTGGGCATTCAGCCTGACATCGTTGGGTTTTATTATCCGATGACGCCGCCGGTGAAAGAGGCCGTCGAAGAGGTTTACTCCCGGCTTGCCGGATGGCGTGGGGACGGCGGTTTTTCCCGACTGTGAGCAGTGCCGGGTGGTGGTAGCTTCCACCCGGCCTGGACACCTCCTCGCCCGCATCCTGTGGGAGAGGGCGGGGGAGAGAGCAACAGGCTACGCCAGATCCGCGCCGTTACTTGCAATCACCTTCTTATACCACCAGAACGATTTCTTACGCGTTCTGTCCAGCGTACCGTTGCCCGCGTCGTCGCGGTCAACATAGACAAACCCGTAGCGTTTGCTCATCTCGCCCGTGGATGCGGCCACCAGGTCAATGCATCCCCAGGTGGTGTAGCCCATCAGCGGTACACCGTCTTCTATGGCATCGCCCATCGCACGAATATGTTCGCGCAGGTAGCTGATACGGTAGTCGTCATTAATCTCACCGTGTTCATCCATGACGTCTTTCGCACCGAGGCCGTTTTCCACCAGGAACAGCGGCTTCTGATAGCGGTCGTACATCATGTTCATGGTGATGCGCAGCCCCAGTGGGTCGATACCCCAGCCCCATTCGCTGACCTGGATGTGCGGGTTGCGCAGGGATTTCACGATATTCGCCGCATTGGTATTACTGGCGTTCATGTCCGCCGACGCGCAGCGCGAGGCGTAATAGCTGAACGACACAAAATCGACAGTGTTTTTCAGCAGTTCATCGTCGCCAGGGTCTTTGACAATCACCACCCCTTTTTCGCGGAACACGCGGGCAGAATAGGCCGGGTAGCTGCCGCGCGCCTGCACGTCGATAAAGAACAGGTTTTCGCGGTCTTTCTCCAGCGCCATCCACACGTCTTCCGGTTTGCAGGAGTAGGGGTAGAAGTTGCCGCCGGCCAGCATACAGCCGACCTGGTTTTCCGGGTTCACCTCATGGGCGATTTTGGTCGCCAGGGCGCTTGCCACCAGTTCGTGATGCGCGGCCTGATATTTCACCTGATCTTCGTTCTCACCCTCTTCAAACACCAGCCCCGCGCCGGAGAACGGGCTGTGCAGCATGATGTTGATTTCGTTGAAGGTGAGCCAGTACTTCACCAGACCGTTAAATTCTTCGAAACAGGTACGGGCATAGCGGGCAAAGAAATCGACCATCTTGCGGTTGCGCCAGGATCCATACTCCGTGACCAGATGCATTGGTACGTCGAAATGGCACAGGGTGACCAACGGTTCGATGTTGTATTTTTTGCACTCTTCGAACACTGCGCGGTAGAAGGCAATCCCCTCTTTATTGGGCAGTGGCTCATCGCCGTTCGGGTAGAGGCGGCTCCAGGCAATCGAGGTACGAAATACCGTAAAGCCCATCTCCGCCATCAGGGCGATGTCTTCTTTGTAGCGATGGTAAAAATCAATCGCCTCGTGGCTTGGGTAAAACTCGTCGTCACGCAACGTAAAACGTTTTTCCTTACCGACCTTCACCGCCAGACGATTCGCGCCGTGGGGGATCATATCGACCGTCGTCAGTCCTTTGCCGCCTTCACGGTAAGCCCCTTCACTCTGGTTGGCGGCAAGCGCGCCGCCCCATAAAAATCCTTGTGGAAAAACAGACATCTTTACCTCGCTATAAATTTAGACTTGTGCTGCTTTGGCCTGAACCGGAGCGCTCTGCAGGGCGCGTGCTTTCTCAGCCTCGTCTTCGACCGGGATATCTTCAAAACCTAAAATCAGGGTCAGAACAAACGAGAGCACAACCGCCAGCGCCATGACCCCGAATACCCAGACGATGGTCATTGGGTTGGCCGGATCGAAGAACTGTACGCTGGTAAACAGCCCCGGCGCCGCCATTGAGTGGCTGGCAAGACCGGCTATGCCAGCCACTGCCCCGCAGATGAAGCCGCTGATAAGGCTCGCAATCAGCGGGCGTTTCAGACGTACCGCCACACCATAGAGGGCAGGTTCTGAAATGCCTGCCATGATGGCAGAAGCCGCTGCCGCCAGCGCCGTCTGGCGCAGTTCCGGGTTTTTCGTTTTCCACGCCACCGCCAGTGATGAACCGCCGAGCGACAGGTTGGCTCCGATTTCCGACGGCATAACCATTCCCTCTTTGCCCGTCTCGGCAATGGTCTGAATGATCGTCGGCGTAAATACGCGGTGCATCCCGGTCATCACCAGCAGCGGCCAGAGGGCACCCATAATGGCCACGGAGAGCCAGCCCAGATAGCCGTGAATAGTGTAGACCAGCGCTGAAATCGCGCTCCCGATCCAGATCCCGAGCGGCCCTATCAGCACAATGGCGAGCGGGGCGGCAATCAGAACGATCAGCATCGGTTTAAGGAAGTTTTTCGTGACCGCCGGCGTAATACGATCAACCCAGCGTTCGATGTACGACAGGCACCAGGTCATCACCAGCGCCGGGATAACCGTATAGGTGTATTTCACTGCCGTCACCGGAATAAAGGCGAATTCAACGTGCTCGCCCTGTGCGGCTTTCGCCATCAGTTCGATAAAGCCCGGGTGTACCAGCACGCCCGCGATGGCAATCGCCAGCGACATGTTGGTTTTGAATTTCACTGCGGCAGAGGCGGCGACCATCAGCGGCAGGAAGAAGAACGCGCCATCGCCAATCAGCGTCAGAAGGGTGAGCGTCGGTGCCCCTTTTTCCAGGGCGCCGGTCATCTCCAGGATCATTGCCAGCAGTTTGACCATTGAACCGCCGATGATCGCCGGGATCAGCGGTGACATGGTGCCGATCAGCGCATCGAGGATCCCGGCACCGATGCGGCGCAGGGTCATTTTTTGCGGGCCTTCCGGTACGACAGGCTGCAGGTCGGTGGGCAGCAGGCTTACCACTTCGCGGTAGGCCTGAGACACGGTGTTGCCAATGATCACCTGGCACTGGTTGTCGTTGCGGACCACGCCGAGCACGCCGTTAATGCTTTTCAGGCGCGGGGCATCGGTGAGGCTTTCGTCTTTGAGGACGAAACGCAGTCGCGTCATGCAGTGGGTGACGGCGACGATGTTGTCTCTGCCGCCGAGCGCGCTGACAACGTCATTCGCCAGCGCAGCGTAATTTTTGGCCATCGGATGTAATCCTGTTATCGTTGTGAGAAATGTAGGAAACCGGTTCCACATAATCATCAATAGTTTCTTTGAATGAAACAAGATCACATTTTGTACATTTTTTCATTTCGTGATGATGATCACCTGGAGGGATAAAAAGCGTGATATCGCCGCTGCGACAATTTTTCTGCAGTGCAGTACACTGCGCCCTGGTAGTTTCAAACGGAAGATTACGATGACCACGATGCTTGAAGTCGCGAAGCGGGCAGGCGTTTCGAAAGCGACGGTTTCCAGGGTATTGTCGGGCAATGGCTACGTCAGCCAGGAGACCAAAGACCGGGTGTTTCAGGCGATTGAAGAGAGCGGCTATCGCCCGAATTTGCTGGCACGAAATCTGGCGACCAAACGTACCCAGACGCTGGGTCTGGTGGTCACCAACACCCTTTATCACGGCGTCTATTTTAGCGAACTGCTCTTTCACGCCGCCCGCATGACGGAAGAGAAAGGGCGGCAGCTGATCCTGGCGGACGGTAAGCACAGTGCGGATGAAGAGCGCGAGGCCATTCAGTATTTGCTCGATATGCGCTGTGACGCGGTGATCATTTACCCGCGTTTCCTGAGCGTGGATGAGATGGACGACATCGTTGAGAAATGCGAACAGCCGATTATGGTCCTCAACCGCCGCTTACGGAAAAACAGCAGTCACAGCGTCTGGTCAGATCATAAAGCCTCCTGCCAGGACGCCGTGTCGCAGCTGATTCAGAAAGGGCACCGGGAGATTGCGTTTATCACCGGTTCGCTGGATTCCCCCACGGGCGTTGAGCGTCTCTCGGGCTACAAAGACGCCCTGGCACAACACCAGATCCCGCTGCGCCCGTCGCTGATTGCGCAGGGGAAATGGAACCCGGCCAGCGGTGCGGCGGCGGTGTCTGAGCTGCTTTCGCGCGGTGAAACTTTTTCGGCGCTGGTGGCGAGTAATGACGATATGGCGATTGGTGCCATGAAACAGTTGCACGAGTGCGGGATCGCCACCCCGGATGCCGTGTCGGTGATTGGCTTTGACGATGTGGCCATCGCCCCCTACATCGTCCCCTCGCTCTCCAGCGTGCGCATTCCGGTGACGGAGATGATCAAAGAGACCATTAGCCGCCTGATCTTCCTGCTGGATGGCGGTGAGTTTAAGTACCAGCAAACCTTCTCCGGCGAGCTTATCCTGCGTGACTCGGTTACTGACGGGCCTCACCGCTGATGTCGACAGCTGTCATCGTCAGAAGTGACGATGACAGCCCTGCTTTCATTTTATAAACTGCATAAAATCAACAGGTTAATAATTGGCACGGTTTATGTATATCTCCGCGCAGGACTGTAATGCTGGAGAAGCAGATGAACCGTTTTATTATGGCCGATGCCAGTAAATGCATTGGCTGCCGTACCTGTGAAGTGGCGTGTGTGGTTTCCCATCAGGCGGAGCAGGATTGCGCATCGCTCACCCCTGATACCTTTTTACCGCGGATCCACGTCATTAAAGGCGTGAATATCTCCACTGCCGCTATCTGTCGCCAGTGTGAGGATGCGCCGTGCGCTAACGTCTGCCCAAACGGGGCCATCAAACGTGAGAAAGGATTCGTGCATGTGATGCAGGAGCGCTGCATCGGCTGCAAAACCTGTGTGGTTGCCTGCCCGTACGGTGCGATGGAAGTCGTGGTGCGTCCGGTTGTGCGCAACAGCGGCATGGGGCTGAGCGTGCGCGCGGAAAAAGCGGAAGCCAATAAATGCGACCTCTGCTACCACCGTGAAGCCGGCCCGGCCTGTATGGAAGCCTGCCCGACGCACGCCCTGGTCTGCGTGGATCGCGACAAGCTTGAGCAGATGAGCGCGGAAAAACGTCGTCGTGCCGCGTTCGACACGTCATCGTCACTGCTGTTTTAAGTCGCGATGGGCGATAACGGCGTACAGTTGCGGGTGCGCGGCAAGGTGCAGGGGGTAGGGTTTCGTCCCTTCGTCTGGCAGCTGGCGCATCAGCTACAGCTGACGGGTGACGTTTGTAATGACGGAGAGGGCGTGCTGGTGCGTCTCGCGGGTAATGGGGGGGCCTTTACCGCGAGGCTGCATCAGGACTGCCCACCGCTGGCACGTATCGATGCTGTCGACAGCCAGCCGTTCACCTGGGCAACGGTGCCGCAGGCGTTCACCATTCGCCATAGCGCGGGCGGAGCGATGGACACCCAGATTGTGCCGGATGCCGCTACCTGCCCGGCGTGCCTGGCTGAAATGCGTGATCCCCGAGCGCGGCGTTATCGCTATCCGTTTATCAACTGTACCCATTGCGGTCCCCGTTTTACCATCATTCGCGCCATGCCCTATGACCGCCCGGCCACGTCAATGGCGGCATTTCCCCTCTGTGAGCCGTGTGAAACCGAGTACCGCAATCCCGCTGACCGCCGTTTTCACGCGCAGCCGGTAGCCTGTCCGGATTGTGGACCCGAGCTGGAATGGCGCGCGGGCGAGACCGTTGCCACCCGCGAGTCTGCGCTGAGTGCGGCGGTCCACATGCTCAAACATGGCGGGATTGTCGCCATCAAAGGGCTGGGCGGTTTTCACCTTGCCTGTGACGCAGCCAACGCGCAGGCGGTGGCAACCCTGCGGGCGCGCAAACAGCGCCCGATGAAGCCGCTGGCGGTCATGATCCCGCAGGCGGAGGGACTGCCGGAATCAGTGCAAACGCTGCTGCGCTCGCCTGCAGCGCCCATCGTGCTCACGCCAAAAGCATGGTGTCCTCCGCTTCCTGACGCGATCGCGCCAGGGCTGGACACCGTTGGACTGATGCTGCCCGCTAACCCACTACAGCATGTGCTGATGATGGACTGTCAGCGCGCACTGGTGATGACCTCCGGCAACCTCAGCGGGCGTCCGCCGGCCATCACCTGCCAGCAGGCACTGGATGAACTGGGCGACATCGCTGACGGATTCCTGCTGCACAACCGCGACATCCTGCAGCGTATGGATGATTCCGTGATGGATCAGGACGGTATGATGCTGCGTCGCGCGCGCGGTTTTGTGCCGGATGCCATCACGCTGCCCGCCGGTTTCAGCGCTGTCCCGGCGATGGTGTGCACCGGTGCTGATATGAAAAATACCTTCTGTCTGGTGCGCGGTAACCAGGCGGTACTGAGTCAGCACTTTGGCGATTTGAGTGACGACGGTGTCGAGGCCCAGTGGCGTTCTGCGCTGTCGATGATGCAGCAGATCTATGCGTTTCAGCCGCAGCGCGTGGTATGCGACGCCCATCCGGGCTATCACGCCCGACAGTGGGCGCAAGCCCAGGCTTTGCCGATCGACACCGTGCTTCACCACCACGCTCACGCGGCGGCATGCATGGCAGAAAACGGCTGGCCGCTTGAGGGCGGAGATGTCATTGCCCTGACGCTGGATGGGATCGGCATGGGCGAAAACGGCGCGCTGTGGGGCGGGGAGTGCCTGCGGGTAAGCTATCTCGACTGCGAACGTCTGGGCGGTCTGCCTGCGGTTGCGCTGCCGGGCGGGGACAGGGCTGCCATGCAGCCGTGGCGCAATTTACTCGCCCACTGCCTGGCGTTTGTGCCGGACTGGCAGCAGTACCCGGAAACGCGTGACGTTCAGCGGCAAAACTGGCCGCTGCTGGCTACGGCCATTCAGCGCGGTTTAAACGCGCCGCTGGCCTCATCCTGCGGACGTCTGTTCGACGCGGTGGCCTGCGCGCTCGGCATCACGTCAGAAACCCAGAGCTATGAAGGTGAGGCCGCCTGCCGGCTTGAAGCGCTGGCCGCGCAGTGCCACGACGTTCAACATCCGGTTACGCTTCAGGCCGAAAACCTTACGCGCTTCTGGCAACAGTGGCTGAACTGGCAGGCGGAACCCTGCGAGCGGGCATGGGCGTTTCACGATGCGCTGGCGAAAGGGCTGGCGGAGCTTGTCACCTCCCATACCCGGCGACTGGGGCTTTCCACCGTATGCTTCAGCGGCGGCGTGTTACATAACCGTCTGCTGCGCGCGCGACTGCGCCATTACCTCTCAGACTTCACGCTGCTTTTTCCTCATCATCTGCCGTCAGGTGACGGCGCTATCTCCTTCGGGCAGGCGGTGGTTGCTGCCGCCCGGTCATGTTCACAAAGGATGTAAAATGTTACGACTCTTACGCAATGAACCCCGCGCGGCGTTTCTGCTGCTGGCTCTGGTAGTGGCTAATCTTCTGGCATGGGGCTGGGCATGGCAAACCTTCAGCGGCAGTACGGCGCTGATGGCCGCCAGCCTGCTGGCCTGGTGTTATGGACTCCGTCATGCGGTGGATGCCGACCACATCGCGGCCATTGATACCGTCACGCGTAAGATGATGCAGCAGGGTAAACGCCCTTCCGGCGTGGGGGCATGGTTCTCTCTGGGACACTCCACCATTGTGGTGCTGGCCTCCATTGCCATTGCGGCCACCGCCACGGCGTTTCAGAAGAATATGGCATGGTTTCATGAAACCGGTAGCCTGATTGGCACCGCCGTTTCTGCAACGTTTCTGCTGGCGATGGCGCTGGTCAATCTGGTGATTTTGCGCGGCGTGTGGCGTAATTTTCAGGCGCTGAAGAACGGTCAGGTCACGCGTGACGACATCACGCTTCCGGCATCAGGCGGAGTCATGAACTGGCTGTTTGGCGCAACGTTCCGCCTGGTGAACAAGAGCTGGCAAATGTACCTGGTCGGTTTCCTGTTTGGTCTGGGGTTTGATACCGCGACGGAAATCGGTGTGCTTGGGATTTCAGCCGCCAGCGCGTCAAACGGGATGTCAGTCTGGTCCATCATGATCTTCCCGGCGCTGTTTGCCAGCGGTATGGCGCTGGTCGATACCCTCGACAATCTGCTGATGGTCGGCGCTTACGGCTGGGCGTTTAACAAGCCGCAGCGCAAGCTTTACTACAACATGACCATCACCGGCACCTCCGTGGTGGTGGCGCTGTTTATCGGCGGGCTGGAAGCTCTGGGTCTGTTGATGGATAAATTTGCCCTCAGCGGAGGCCTCTGGGATCGCATTGGCGCAGTTAATGACAACCTCGGTAACGCCGGGTTCGTGGTGGTCGGGCTGTTCGTTGCCTGCTGGCTGATTTCCATGATCAACTATCGCTGGCGCGGCTACGATGCGCTTGTCGTGCGTTCCTGACGCGGCGTCTGAACATCATTGTCTTTATCTGGCTAAACGACGTTGAAAAAAAAGCCCCGGGACATCGGGGCTGTGGACCATAAAATCCAAAGGTTACGTTAGCGTGGCAGGCGAATCAGCGTTAAGCGGGTAATGATTTCAGCAGAGCGAAAGCCTCTTTCATCCGGTCTTCGCTCACCACAAAGGCACGCATTTGTCCTTCGCTGTCGCACCCACGAGCCACCATTCCCTGAGGTTCAATGGTGAGTTGCCAGTGCAGATCCGGACGCTCGGTTTCGCCTGCCAGGTGCAGCGGGAGCGCCGGCGTTTTTACTTTTACCAGCATGGCGGGTAATTTCAGTGGCGCACTGCCGCCAGACAGGTTTTTCGCCAGGTACATCGCGCTCAGTTGAATGGGCTGCAGGAAGGGCAGGACCTGTCCGTTAATTTCAGCGCAGTCACCCAGGGCGTAAATATCGGGCTGCGTGGTTTGCAGGTAGCTGTCTACCTTCACGCCACGACCTGTTTCCGCGCCGGCGCGATGCGCCAGCGCCGTTTCCGGACGCAGGCCCGTGGCGGCAACCACCACATCCACCTCAACGCTGCGGCTGCGGTCGAGCGTTGCATGAATCCCACTCCCGGTTTTCTTCAGGCTTTGCAGCTGGGATTTCAGCAGCAGATGTACGCCCATATCGGTCAGACGATGCTGTAAGCGACTACTTACTTCTGCAGGCATCAGCGCCGACAAAATGCTTGCCGCATGGTCGACCAGGGTGACGGATTTACCCGCCCGGTTAAAATCCATCGCCAGCTCTGTGCCAATCAACCCTGCGCCGACAATCATCACCCGCTTCGCGTCACGCAGCAGGGTTTCACTGGCCTGATACGCCTGCTGGCTGTTGAGGGTGATCATCAGTTCCCGGCCTTCCACCGGCGGCACAAAAGCAGACGCCCCTGTCGCCAGTACCAGCTTGTCGTATTGCCAGGTTTTGTCTTTTGCTTTCACCACATGGGCGGCGGCGTCGATATCGGTTATCCAGGTGTGCGGAAATAACCGCAGACTAAACTGTTCCGCGAACGCCCCCGCGGTCTGGCGGGTGAGGTCTTCGGCTCGCTGATTCTGGCTGATAACGTGGCTTAAATCAGGCTTGTTGTACTCGTCCATGCTGTCGGCGGCAATGAGCGTCAACGGCACGCTGGCGTCTTGTTTGCGAATGTTTTTCGCCAGCTGGCGGGCGGCAAAGCCCGAGCCGATGATAACGATACCGTGGTTCATTGTGCCTCCGTCGCCAGTTCGTCAAAGACCTCTTTTCCCAGGGAACATTCCGGGCAGAGGAAATTGTCCGGCACGTCGCACCAGGGGGTACCGGGGGCAACATCCTGCAGCGGCTCGCCCTGTGCCGGGTCGTAAATCCACTGGCAGACGCTGCACTGCATGCGAGGGCCAACGTCAGCGACCGCTGCGGCGCAGGCTTGTTGCGGCGCGGGGTTTTTGGCGTTCATGTCGGGGAGCGGCGCGAGCGCCCACTGACGCGCAATGTCACGGCCATGCTGGCGGCACAATTCAAGCGCGTCGATGTCCGGACGCCATTTCGCCTTCAGGCTCATGGACATCTCAAAACCGGCATCCTGCAAACGCGTGGAGAGCCGGTCTACTGCGCCGCCGCTCCAGCCGTGGGAGCCAAATGCGCTGGCCCGTTTATTACGAAAGCGCAGGCCGGTCATCTCTTCTACAAGGCCCGCAATTTTCGGCATCATCACGTTGTTCATCGTGGAGGTGCCCACCAGCACGCCCTTGGAGCGGAAGACGTTGGTCAGGATCTCGTTTTTATCGCTACGCGCCACGTTGAAGATTTTCACCGCCACGTTCGGGTCGACTTCGTTAATACCCTGCGCAATGGCGTCCGCCATCATGCGGGTATTATTAGACATGGTGTCGTAGAAAAGCGTGATACGGTCTTCCTGGTAATCCGCGGCCCATTTGAGGTACAGCTCCACGATCTGGGTGGGGTTTTCGCGCCACACCACACCGTGAGAGGTGGCAATCATATCCACGGGCAGGTTAAAGCCGAGGATTTCGGTGATTTTTGGCGTCACCAGACGGCTGAACGGCGTCAGGATATTGGCGTAGTAGCGCTGACATTGTTCGAACAGCTCGGTTTGATCCACTTCATCGTTGAACAGGCGCTCGTCACAATAGTGCTGGCCGAAGGCATCGTTGCTGAACAGCACCGCATCGCCGGTCATGTAGGTCATCATACTGTCGGGCCAGTGCAGCATCGGGGTTTCAACGAAGATCAGCTGTTTGCCGTTGCCGATATCCAGCGTGTCGCCGGTTTTGACGGTGTGGAAATTCCACTCCGGGTGGTGGTGATGGCCGTTAATCGAGTCGATGGCGTTGGTGGTGCAGTAAATCGGGGTGTCGGGAATGCAGGACATTAACTCGGTCAGCGCCCCGGCATGATCCTCTTCCGCATGGTTAATGATGATGTAGTCGATATCCGCAAGATCGATTTCGCTGCGCAGATTTTGCACGAACTCCCGGCTGAATTTGTGATCGACGGTATCGATGAGCACGTTTTTGCCTTCACGGATGAGATAGCTGTTATAGCTGCTGCCGCGCAGCGTTTTGTACTCCGTTCCGTGGAAGTCACGCACTTCCCAGTCACGTTGGCCAACCCAATGAATGTTATTTTTAACCAGAATAGACATAGCAACCTCAATTAATACGGCGTTTTTCAAATAAGATGACTAGCCTTTATCAAGTTGCGTGCCAGTTTTTCATGTTGCTGTTTTTTATGGTTTTTAAATTTTATTACTCGTAATGGGTAGTCAATATGACTATCTGATTTATGGTCATTGTGACAATATGAATGGTCAAAATGACAGTGAGGCGCAGATGAGCTTTTCCGTGGACGTACTGGCAAAAATTGCCATTGAACTGCAAACCGGTATCGGTCATCAGGACCGTTTTCAGCGGCTGATTTCGACGCTGCGCCACGTGCTGGCGTGCGATGCGTCGGCACTGCTGCGCTACGACGCCCGGCAGTTTATTCCGCTGGCTATCGACGGGCTGGCGCAGGACGTTCTTGGGCGACGCTTCTCCCTGGAAGGCCATCCGCGTCTGGAAACCATCGCGCGGGCCGGTGACGTGGTGCGCTTTCCGGCGGACAGTGATTTGCCCGACCCTTACGACGGGCTGATCCCGGGGCAGGAGAGCCTGAAAGTTCATGCCTGTATCGGTCTGCCGCTGTTTGCCGGACAAAACCTGATTGGGGCATTAACCCTCGACGGCCTGTCGCCGGATCAGTTCGACACCTTTAGCGATGAAGAGCTGCGGCTGATTGCCGCGCTGGCCGCCGGTGCGCTGAATAACGCGCTACTGATCGAACAGCTGGAGAGCCAGAACATCCTTCCCGGCAGCCCGTCGGCGTTTGAACCGGTGGCACACACGGAGATGATTGGGCTGTCACCGGGGATGGTGCAGCTTAAAAAAGAGATCGATATCGTGGCGGCCTCGGATTTAAATGTGCTGATTTTCGGGGAAACCGGCACCGGTAAAGAGCTGGTGGCGAAGGGCATCCACGAAGCCTCGCCGCGCGCGGTCAACCCGCTGGTGTACCTCAACTGCGCCGCGCTGCCGGAAAGCGTGGCGGAAAGTGAGCTGTTTGGTCACGTCAAAGGGGCGTTTACCGGGGCGATCAGCAACCGCAGCGGCAAATTCGAAATGGCGGATAACGGCACGTTGTTCCTCGATGAAATTGGCGAACTGTCGCTGTCGCTTCAGGCCAAACTGCTGCGCGTCCTGCAGTACGGCGATATTCAGCGCGTCGGCGACGATCGCAGCCTGAGAGTCAACGTGCGTGTGCTGGCGGCAACCAACCGCGACCTGCGCGAAGAGGTGTTGGCCGGGAATTTCCGCGCTGACCTGTACCATCGTCTGAGCGTGTTTCCGCTTACCGTGCCGCCGCTACGCGAGCGCGGCGACGATGTGGTGCTGCTGGCGGGGTTTTTCTGCGAGCAATGTCGGTTACGAATGGGCCTTTCCCGCGTGGTATTAAGCCCCGGCGCGCGAGCCCATCTGATGCGCTACGGCTGGCCGGGAAACGTGCGCGAACTGGAACATGCGATTCACCGCGCCGTAGTGCTGGCGCGGGCGACACGTTCGGGAGATGAGGTGGTGATCCACGCGCGGCATTTCGCATTGCACGATGACACCGCTTCGTTCGTTACGCCTGCCGCGCCGGAAATGGCCCATGAGAACCTGCGGGAAGCAACAGAAGCGTTTCAGCGTCAGACGATCGCCCGCGCGCTGGAGCAGAATAACCGCAGCTGGGCGGCGTGCGCGCGCGCGCTGGAAATGGACGTCGCCAACCTGCACCGGCTGGCGAAACGTCTGGGACTCAAAGGTTAAATAATCCCGGCCTGGTAGAAATCCTGCAGGTTGATGGCGCCGCACAGCTTGCCGTGCTCATCCACCACCGGCGCGGCGGTGATTTTGCGTTTCATCAGCACCTCTTTGGCTTCGATGGCGCGGCTCTCGGCGTTCAGGGTCAGCCCGCCCCGGGTCATCGCTTCCGAAACCTGGGATTCCAGTTTGCCGCCGCCCACCAGCCAGCGGCGCAGGTCGCCGTCGGTAAACACGCCTTTAACGCTACCGGTTTCATCGCACACCGCTACCAGACCCAGCCCGGTGCGGCTCAGTTCCAGCATCGCATCCATTACGCTGGTGTTGAGTTTGACCTGCGGAATGGCCTCGTCGGTCCGCATCAGATGATGAACTTTATTGAGCAGTCGCGCACCGAGCGCGCCCGCCGGGTGCGAGCGGGCAAAATCTTCTTCGTTAAAGCCGCGTGCCTGCATTACCGCCATTGCCAGCGCGTCGCCCATCATCAGCGTATTTACGGTGCTGGAGGTGGGGGCGAGGTGCATCGGGCAGGCTTCGCGCTCAACGGAGATATCAAGCGTGGCCTTGGCCGCCAGTGCCAGCGGTGAGCGGGATTTACCGGTCATCGCCAGCAGCGCGACCGATTTTTCCTGCAGACGCGGGATGATGAGATCCAGCTCTTTGGCCGAACCGGAGTAGGAGATAAACAGCATCACGTCGCGGCTTTCAATCATCCCCAGATCGCCGTGCAGCGCTTCAGCCGGATGCACGAAGAACGCCGGTGTGCCGGTGCTGGCAAGCGTAGCGGCAATCTTTTTGCCGATATGACCGGACTTGCCGATCCCGGAGACCACCACTTTACCTTCGCACTGGATAATGGTGTTTGCCGCGCGCACAAAATCCTCGCCCAGACGTTCCGGCAGGCGGCTGGCTTCCTGCAGCTCCAGCATCAGGGTCTGGCGGCCTGCGTTTAACAGAAAATCACTCATCTCTCTCTCCGGTTACAATCACGTCGATCCCTTTCTCTTCCAGCGCTTTTTTGAACGCCGGGTCGATACCTGCGTCGGTAATGAGCTTATCGACGCTTTCAAGGCTGCAGACTATGTTGGGACTTTTACGGCCAAACTTCGACGAGTCTGCCATCAAAATCACTTCGCGCGCGGCGTTGCACATCGCTTTGCTGACGCTGAACACCTCGTTAAAGGTCGTCACGCCGGCGTTCAAATCGATACCGTCCGTGCCCATAAAGAGTTTATCAAAGCTGAAGTGTTCAAAGGCGTTTTCCGCCAGTTGACCGTGAAACGACGCAGATTTTTTACGGAACGTCCCGCCGGGCATCAGAATGGTTTGCTCGCTGTCGAACTCCGACAGGGCGTTGACGATGTGCAGACTGTTGGTCATCACCGTGATGTTGTTAAAGCGGCTGAGCATCGGGATCATCTGCAGCACGGTGCTGCCTGCATCAAGGATAATGGAGTCGCCATCATGGATAAATTTTACGGCGGCCTCGGCAATTAGCGCTTTCTGGTGAGTATTGATCAGCGTTTTGTGATCGATAGGCGGGTCGGCTTCATCTTTGTTGAGCATCACGCCGCCGTAGGTTCGGATGACTGCACCAGAGTTTTCGAGCAATACCAGATCCTTTCGTATTGTCGTGCCGGTGGTGTCAAAGTAGTGGGCCAGTTCTTCTACCGAGCATTTTCCCTGCTTTTGCAGATGCTCCAGAATGGCCGCCTGACGCTGACGTGGTTTCATAGGCGCTCAATTCCTTAGGTTGCGAAATGATAATTTCGCAAGCTTATCGCGTTCACAACGAAATTATCCATGTTTCAGATTAAGCGCTAATGATAGAGCATTCTGACAGAGCGAATCATGGGGAAAGATCACATCGGGTTGTAATTCCTGCAGCGATATCCCGTTAATCGCCTGGATTTTCGCCGGGCGGGCAAAAACGGTCATCCCGCGCATGATGAGGGAATCGCAGACCCTATTGTGTTCGTCCAGCGCAATGGCAACCACCACGCGCGGTTTGAAACGCCCGCCGGAACGCCCGACGCCCACGCGCCCTTTCTGACACAGGGCATCAAACGCGCGGTTAAACTGGCGGATTTGCCAGCCGCCAAAGATCAGCTGGCACATCCAGGCGATGGCGGCAACGGTAATGAGTGCGGTAACCATACGAGCTCCTTGTTGTTCCCTCTCCCGAAGGAGAGGGGGATACGGGCATCAGCGTGTTCGATCAGAACATCACCTGCCCGCCGGTGACATTAATGGACTGCCCGGTGCAGTAAGAGGCTTTGGGGCTGGCATAAAACAGCAGCATGTTCAGCACGTCCTGATAATCGCAGCCGCGCTTCAGCGGCACTTTGTCGATGTAATACTGCTCCACTTCCTCCTCTTTCAGCCCGAGCTTGGTGGCATATTGCGGCAGCAGGGACTGGAACATCGGCGATTTCAGCAGGTTGCCCAGCATCAGCGAGTGAACGGTAATGCCATATTCGGCCAGATCGAGGGCCAGAGATTGCGTCAGCCCAACGCCGCCAAATTTCGCCGCGCTGTAACCGGAGTTATGTTTGCTGCCCACTTTGCCCGATTTCGAGTTGATCTGGATGATGCGCCCCTGAATGCCATCGCGGATCATCAGACGGGAAAACTCGCGTGCGCAGAGGAAATAGCCCACCAGGTTAACCTGCAGGGAGCGGTCGAAGTCCCCCAGTTCGAAATCGCTGATAAAGGCCGCTTTGGCTATTCCTGCGCTGTATACCAGCAGGTCGGTACGGCCAAAAATCTCGTCCACGCCGCGGGCCAGCGCCATTACGCTCTGCTCGCTGGTGGCATCAGCACCAAATCCGTAGGCCATCCCTTCACCCAATTCGGTGTTGATGGTGTCCGCCACGCGTGCGGCTTTTTCACTCTGAATATCCACTACCGCCACGCGGTAACCCTCTGCAGCAAGCCCACGGCAGAGGAACTCGCCTAAGGTTTGTCCCCCACCAATGACAACGGCAACCTGACTCATATCTTTCTCCTTAAATTACGCAACAAACTTCAACGTGCAGCCTGGGATGACAGCCTGCGGAACCGGGCCATCCACATGAACCGTACCGGGATATTCCGCCTGCGGCTGGCCATCAAAACGCAAAGTGATATGGCCGAGCTCCCGCAGGTTTTGTCCGGCCACGTCGCCGACGGCGGTCACGGCGTAGCGCGCGTCGCCCAACTCCAGCTGGCTCCCGGCCTTCAGCTCGCCGTTCATCTCGCCGTGACAGTGGATAAAGCAAAACTCTTCGATATCCGCGGGCGCACCTTCGCGGAAGGTAATCAGCATCTTGTCGCTGAGCGCATCGGCCGCGCTCTGGCCAATGCGGGTGATGGTGGTCTGGTAAATTACGGTCATCACAGGAACCTCTTATTGGTAAATAAAGCCGGAGACAAACCAGGCAATCAGCACCGTCGGTGCGCCGGTCAGGAAACGGCTGACCAGTACAGACGGCACGCCAACGCGCACGGTGTCCTGGCGCGCTTCTGCCAGCGACAGCCCGACAGGAATGAAATCACACGCCGCCTGGGCGTTAATGGCAAACAGGGCGGGCAGAGCCAGATGCGGGGGAATGTTGCCAAGGCCAATCTGCACGCCAATCAGCACGCCGATAACCTGCGCAATGACCGCGCCTGGGCCGAGAAACGGCGACAGCAGCGGGAAGGAGCAGATCAGCGCCAGCGTCACCAGCCCTAGCGGGTGGCTCGCCAGCGGGGCGAGGCCATGGGCAATCCAGTCGCCCAGACCCGAGGCCATGATGATGCCGATCAGCGCCGAAACGAATGCCATAAACGGCAGAATGGTTTTCAGCACCGTGTCGATGGTGTCGCGCCCGGACTGGAACAGCACGGCCACGGCAGAGCCCATCCCCATTCCGACTTTTGCCAGCAGGCCGTCACTCTGTTCGGTGATTTTTTTACTCGTGTCGTAATCGCGCGGGGCCGCTTTCTGAGGGGCAGCAGACCCCTGTGCCAGGTGAATGTTTTCCTCTTTCACGCCGGAGACATAAATGTCCTCCAGGATGTACTGCGCCAGCGGACCTGATTTACCGGTGGAATGGATATTCACGGTAGGAATACGCCGCTTGGGGTAGATGCCGCAGCGCAGCGTGCCGCCGCAGTCAATCACCGCCACGCCAATTTCCGCTTCAGGCGGTTCGCCCTCTTTGAAGCCGTCGACCGCTTCCCAGCCGGTCAGCTCACGCAGTTTGTCGACAATGGCCGGACGTGTGCCTGCGGTGATATAGACGATTTTTTTGCCTTCAGTGGCGTCGAATTCCAGCGGGCCGCCCCAGCCGCCCGTTCCTTTTTCAATGCGAATACGGCTCATGCTGCGGCTCCTGAAAGATGGACTTTCTGTTCAAGCTGGATACCCATTTTCTTCTCGAAAATGGCGGTGGTGAGGTCCGTGACCCAGCCGCGGAAAAAGTTGGTGACCAGACCGACCAGCAGATAACTCACCGCCAGCGGACCGAGCGGCAGGCCAAGCGTGGTCAGGCCGCTGGCAATGCCCAGATAGACAAACAGCTCGCCGGGGTTGATATGCGGGAACAGGCCATTCATGGAGTGGCAGCTGTAGGAGGCTGCGGCGTAATAGCTGGGCTTGTATTTTTCAGGCATAAAGCGGCCGAGGCTCAGCGTCATCGGATTGCAAAAAACAAACGTGCCGATGAAGGGCAGAACCAGGTAACGGGACAGCGGATTGCCGGCGCAGCGCTGGGCAAAGCGTTCAATGCGTTGCTGGCCGATAAAGTTAATCAGCGCGTTCATGATGACCAGCAGGCTAATCAGCAGGGGCAGGATCCCGGTCACCATGCCGGTGAACACTTCTCCGCCTTTCTGAAACAGCCCGATGAACCACTCGGCGCCGTGGGTGATGGTTTCTATCATTCTTCTCTCCTGTGGGGCTTTTTTGTTTTTGTATAACCGAGGCTAATAATAATCACTTTGAAAGGTTTTAAAGTGTTAATTAGATCTCACAATGAAAGAAAAATGGATTATTTTGAAAGTTAATTGCCAGTGGGAGTCTTGGGTGGACGAAAATTGCACAGATTTGCGATGGGGAGCGTAAATATTTGGTGGGGGAGGTGCGTACCACTTCCTTGAGGTGTTGCGGATGCTTTACCATACTGGGTTCTTATCGAACCCGTTAAATGGATGTCACATGTTCAAGCGTCGTTATGCAGCGTTGTTACCTGCGCTTATTCTGCTGTCTGCCTGTAGTAGCAAACCCAAGACCGAAGCCGTGCAGCAAACGGCTGGCGCGCCTTCCGGAGGATTCCTGCTGGAGCCGCAGCATAATATGATGCAGATGGGCGGCGACTTTGCGAATAACCCGGCGGCCGAGCAGTTCATCGATAAAATGGTGAGCAAACATGGTTTTGACCGCCAGCAACTGCATGAAATTCTGTCGCAGGCGAAGCGACTGGATTATGTTCTGCGTTTGATGGATCGCCAGGCACCGACGGCTCAGGTACCGATCGGGCCAAATGGCGCATGGCTGCGTTATCGTAAACAGTTCATTACGCCGGATAACGTGCAAAATGGCGTGGTCTTCTGGAACCAATATGAAGATGCGCTGAACCGTGCGTGGCAGGTGTATGGCGTACCGCCTGAAATCATCGTCGGGATTATCGGCGTGGAAACCCGCTGGGGCCGCGTGATGGGCAAAACCCGTATCCTCGATGCGCTGGCGACGCTCTCCTTCAACTACCCGCGTCGTGCTGAATATTTCTCGTCTGAGCTGGAAACCTTCCTGCTGATGGCGCGCAATGAACAAGATGACCCGTTAGATCTCAAAGGCTCGTTTGCCGGTGCGATGGGCTACGGCCAGTTTATGCCGTCCTCCTATAAGCAATATGCCGTCGACTTTAACGGAGATGGCCACATTAACCTGTGGGATCCGGTGGATGCCATCGGCAGCGTGGCGAACTACTTTAAAGCGCACGGCTGGGTGCCGGGCGGTCAGGTGGCGGTGCAGGCTAACGGACAGGCACCAGGGCTTGAGAACGGCTTTAAAACCAACTACAGCGTTTCGCAACTGGCCGCTGCAGGCTTAACGCCAACGCAGCCGCTGGGAAATATGCAACAGGCGAGCCTGCTGCGTCTGGATGTCGGTACGGGTTATCAGTACTGGTACGGGCTGCCTAACTTCTACACCATCACCCGCTATAACCACAGCACTCACTATGCGATGGCCGTATGGCAGCTGGGGCTGGCGGTGTCACAGGCGCGCGTGCCTGCCGCGTCGCCGTTCAGTCAGTAACGCTTGATGTTCGACCCTCTTCCGCCGGGAGAGGGTTGGGCTGATATCCAGAAACATTTCGCCACACTCCCGTTAATCTTCGCTCATTTTACATCCGCATTATCTTTCATTATTGTTATGTTATAACATTTGATGTGGTGATGAGATGTCTACTTCCTTTTTTTCTCTGTCTGCGCCGGTCCGGCTTCTGATGGCGCTGGCGCTGATTGTCTTTATCGGACTGGCCGTGTGCTGGGCGGTGGCATTGCCATGATTGTGATGAATCAACTCACGGCGGGTTACGACCGCGAGCCGGTCACGCGTCCTCTGTCCGGGGTGATTGAATGCGGGAGCATGACCGCCATCCTCGGGGCCAACGGCTGCGGTAAATCAACGCTTCTGAAAACCCTCGCCGGGTTTATCCCGCCGGTAAGCGGCCGTTTTCACTGGCAGAAAAAACGCCCCGTAATGGGCTGGCTGGCACAGCGTCATGCCCTGGAGGCGCAATTTCCGCTAACCGTGCAGGATGTGGTCAGCATGGGCTGCTGGCCTGAAGCGTCGCTTTTTTCTGGCCTTCGCCGTGAAATGCGGCTGCGCATTGCCGGTGCGCTTGAGCGGGTGGGGCTTGGAACGATGGCGCTAACGACCATTGATGAGCTCTCAGGCGGTCAGTTTCAGCGCATGCTGTTCGCGCGGGTATTAGTGCAGCAGGCGCCGCTGGTCATGCTCGATGAGCCCTTTACCGGCGTTGATGAAGCTACCTGTAATGTGCTGATGGACCTGATGCTGGAAATGTATATGCAGGGGCAAACGGTGCTTGCAGTATTGCACGACAGCGAGCGTGTATCGCGCCACTTCCCGCAGACGTTACGGCTGGACGCTGACATTCCCCAGTGGAAAACCGAGCGGGTGAGGGTGGCATGATCTGGCATATCTTTTTTCAGCCTTTTATTGAGTATGGCTTTATGCGCCGCGCGCTGGTGGTTTGCCTGGCGTTGTCCGTCAGTACCACTGCTCTGGGCGTTTTCCTTCAACTGCGCCGGATGAGTCTGATGGGCGATGCCCTCTCTCACGCCATTTTGCCCGGCGTCGCGGTGGGGTATTTGCTCAGCGGTATGTCGCTGCTGGCCATGAGCGTGGGAGGCTTTATTGCCGGTATTACCGTGGCGCTGGTGGCCGGGCTGGTCAGCCGTCGAACGCCGCTTAAAGAGGACGCCAGTTTTGCCGGGTTCTATCTTGGCTCGCTGGCGCTGGGCGTCACGCTGGTATCACTGCGCGGTTCGAGCGTCGATCTCCTGCACCTGCTGTTTGGCTCCATCCTGGCGGTGGATAACGATGCCGCGCTGTTTGTGGCAGGCGTTTGCATGTTCACCCTTATCACGCTGGCGATTTTCTACCGTGGACTGGTGACCGAGGCCTTTGACACCGCCTGGCTGCAGGTAAACGCCCGCCATGTTCCCGGCTTATTACACGGCCTGTTTCTGGCGCTGCTGGTGCTTAACCTCGTTGCCGGTTTTCAGGTGCTTGGCACGTTGATGGCGGTCGGGCTGATGATGCTCCCTGCGGTAGCGGCACGCTGCTGGGCACGCACCTTACCCGGACTGCTATTGATGGCGGGTATTAGCGGTATTTTCTGCGCGTGGCTCGGACTCAGTCTCTCCTGGGCCGCCAGCCTGCCCGCGGGGCCATCCATCGTGCTTACCGCCAGCGCGCTGTTCTTTATTTCCATTTTATTTGGCACGCGCAGCAGGCTGGCTGGCAGCCTGCGTGCGCTTTTTTAACGCAAGGGGAAACGATGAAACGTACGGGATTCGTAGTGGCGCTCGCGCTGGGGATGATGTCGCAAACGGTGATGGCGAAAACGCTCAATGTGGTGACCAGCTTTTCCATACTGGGGGATATGACCCGGGAGGTGGGCGGTGACCATGTGAACGTCACGACGCTGGTGGGGCCGGACGGCGATCCGCATACCTTCGAGCCCTCGCCAAAAGATAGCGCGGCGCTAAGCAAGGCAGATGTTGTGGTGGTCAATGGTCTGGGACTGGAAGGGTGGCTGGATCGCCTGGTGAAAGCCTCCGGGTTCAAAGGCCAGCTGGTGGTGGCGTCGCGTGGCGTGCAGACGCATACCCTCGAAGAAGAGGGCAAAACCGTCACTGACCCGCACGCCTGGAACAGCGCGGCGAACGGGGCGCTGTACGCGCAAAATATTCTCAACGGGCTGGTGAAAGCCGACCCAGAAGATAAAACCGCGCTGGAAGCGACCGGAAAACCGTACATCGCGCAGCTTAAGCAGCTGGATAGCTGGGCCAAAACGCGTTTTAGCCAGATCCCGCTGGTGAAACGTAAAGTGCTGACCAGCCATGACGCGTTCGGCTATTTCAGCCGCGCCTACGGGGTGACGTTTATGGCGCCCCAGGGGTTGTCATCAGAGAGCGAGGCCAGCGCGGCACAGGTCGCTGAGATCATTAATCAGATTAAAGCGGACGGCGTGAAAACCTGGTTTATGGAAAACCAGCTCGACCCGCGGCTGGTTAAACAAATTGCTACAGCCACCGGCGCGCAGCCGGGAGGCGAGCTTTACCCGGAAGCGCTCTCGGCAAAAGGGGGCGTGGCAGAGACCTACGTTAAGGCGTTCCGCCACAATGTGGATACCCTCGCTGACAGCATGAAATAATCCTCGCCACCGCCGGTGCGCTCGCATCGGCTTTTTTCTGAAGCCCCCTCGTAAATCCTGCAGCGCATCCCCATATCTGACGAGAAAGTGCTATCTTGTGCTGCATGTTTTTCTAAGGCCTGGAGCGAGAATGACTGACCATGAATTGATGCAGCTTAGCGAAGTGGTAGGGCTGGCGCTTAAGCAACGCGGGGCGACCCTCACCACCGCGGAGTCCTGCACCGGCGGCTGGGTGGCGAAAGCGATTACCGATATTGCCGGCAGTTCCGCCTGGTTTGAACGTGGTTTTGTGACCTACAGTAATGAAGCTAAAGCGCAAATGATCGGCGTGCGGGAATCTACGCTCGAACAGCATGGCGCGGTCAGCGAGCCGGTGGTGATTGAGATGGCTATTGGTGCGCTCAAAGAGGCGCGCGCGGATTATGCAATATCGATTAGCGGCATCGCGGGTCCGGACGGGGGCAGTGACGTGAAGCCTGTCGGCACCGTCTGGTTTGGTTTTGCTACCGCCAGAGGTGAAGGGATCACCCGCCGGGAGTGCTTTAGCGGCGATCGCGAAAGCGTGCGTCGTCAGGCAACCGTTTATGCGCTAAAAACGCTCTGGCAACAATTTCTACAAAATACTTGATACTGTATGACCATACAGTATAATTGCACCAACAGAACAGAAATCCACGGTGAAGCACAGTCGCTTCTCCCGGCATGACAGGAGTAATAATGGCTATCGACGAAAACAAACAGAAAGCGTTGGCGGCAGCACTGGGCCAGATCGAAAAGCAATTCGGTAAAGGCTCCATCATGCGCCTGGGTGAAGACCGTTCCATGGATGTGGAAACTATCTCCACCGGTTCGCTTTCTCTGGATATCGCGCTGGGCGCTGGCGGCCTGCCAATGGGCCGTATCGTAGAAATCTACGGGCCCGAGTCCTCAGGTAAAACAACCCTGACGCTGCAGGTTATCGCTGCGGCACAGCGTGAAGGTAAAACCTGTGCGTTTATCGATGCCGAGCACGCGCTGGATCCTGTTTATGCTCGTAAGCTGGGCGTTGATATCGACAACCTGCTGTGTTCTCAGCCGGACACCGGTGAGCAGGCGCTGGAAATTTGTGACGCGCTGGCACGTTCCGGTGCGGTTGACGTTATCGTGGTCGACTCCGTTGCCGCTCTGACGCCAAAAGCTGAAATCGAAGGCGAAATTGGTGACTCTCACATGGGCCTCGCGGCACGTATGATGAGCCAGGCAATGCGTAAGCTGGCCGGTAACCTGAAGCAGTCCAACACGCTGCTGATCTTCATCAACCAGATCCGTATGAAAATTGGTGTGATGTTCGGTAACCCGGAAACTACTACCGGTGGTAACGCGCTGAAATTCTACGCGTCTGTCCGTCTGGATATCCGCCGTATCGGCGCGGTGAAAGAGGGTGAAAACGTGGTGGGTAGCGAAACCCGCGTGAAGGTTGTGAAGAACAAAATCGCAGCGCCGTTCAAACAGGCTGAATTCCAGATCCTCTATGGTGAAGGCATCAACTTCTACGGCGAACTGGTTGACCTGGGCGTGAAAGAGAAGCTGATTGAAAAAGCGGGCGCATGGTACAGCTACAACGGCGACAAGATTGGTCAGGGTAAAGCAAATGCAATCTCCTGGCTGAAAGAGAACCCGGCTGCGGCGAAAGAAATTGAGAAGAAAGTGCGTGAGCTTCTGCTGAACAACCAGGACGGTACGCCTGATTTCGTGGTGGATAACGCGGGTGCTGAAGAAACCAACGAAGATTTCTAATTCTCTCGTTTAAAGATGAAGGGCTGCTAATGCGGCCCTTTTTGCATTTCTGAATCAGCAGGTTTTTTATGAGTGAATCGACTTCACGCCGCCCTGCCTATGCACGCTTACTGGACCGTGCGGTGCGCATTCTTGCCGTCCGTGACCACAGCGAACAGGAGTTGCGGCGAAAACTGTCGGCCCCCGTCATGAGTAAAAACGGGCCGGAAGAGATTGATGCGACTGCGGAAGATTACGACCGCGTCATTGCCTGGTGCTATGAGCACCGCTATCTGGATGACGAGCGTTTCGCTTCCCGGTTTCTTGCCAGCCGTGGCCGCAAAGGATATGGCCCCGCGCGTATCCGCCAGGAGCTGAACCAGAAAGGGGTCGCCCGTGAAACCATTGAAAAGGCCATGCGCGAATGCGACACAGACTGGTGCGCGCTGGCAAAAGAACAGGCCATTCGCAAGTACGGCGAACCCTTGCCACGTGAATTTTCAGAAAAAGTTAAAATCCAGCGCTTTTTGCTCTACCGCGGCTTTCTGATGGAAGATATTCAGGATATCTGGCGTAATTTTGCGGATTGAACGCATGCGGGATTTTACTTCCCACTAAAGAAAACTTATCTTATTCCCACTTTTTCCAGTAGCTGGTCTGTCCAACGTTTTACCGATACAGGCTTGCTACGACATTTCGTTAGCTTGATTTCAGGATAATTATGAGCAAGAGCACCGCTGAGATCCGTCAGGCGTTTCTCGATTTTTTCCATAGTAAGGGACATCAGGTAGTTGCCAGCAGCTCCCTGGTACCGAACAACGATCCGACTCTGCTGTTTACCAACGCCGGGATGAACCAGTTCAAGGATGTGTTCCTTGGTCTCGACAAACGTAATTATTCCCGCGCCACAACCTCACAGCGTTGCGTGCGTGCGGGCGGTAAACACAACGACCTGGAAAACGTCGGTTACACCGCGCGTCACCACACGTTCTTCGAAATGCTGGGTAACTTCAGCTTCGGCGACTATTTCAAACACGATGCCATTCAATATGCGTGGGAACTGCTGACCGGTGAAAACTGGTTCAACCTGCCGAAAGATCGTCTGTGGGTTACCGTCTATGAAACCGATGACGAAGCCTACGAAATCTGGGAAAAAGAGGTTGGTATCCCGCGCGAGCGTATTATTCGCATCGGTGATAACAAAGGCGCACCTTATGCGTCTGACAACTTCTGGCAGATGGGCGATACCGGTCCTTGCGGTCCGTGCACCGAGATCTTCTACGATCACGGCGACCATATCTGGGGTGGTCCTCCAGGTAGCCCGGAAGAAGACGGCGATCGCTACATTGAGATCTGGAACATCGTCTTCATGCAGTTCAACCGTCAGGCTGACGGTACGATGGAGCCGCTGCCGAAACCGTCCGTTGATACCGGTATGGGTCTGGAGCGTATCGCGGCTGTTCTGCAGCACGTTAACTCCAACTACGAAATTGACCTGTTCAGCACTCTGATTAAAGCCGTTGCGCAAGTGACGGGTGCAACCGATCTGAACAACAAATCGCTGCGCGTTATTGCAGACCATATCCGTTCCTGCGCGTTCCTGATTGCCGACGGCGTGATCCCGTCGAATGAAAACCGTGGCTATGTGCTGCGTCGTATCATTCGTCGTGCTATCCGTCACGGCAACATGCTGGGCGCGAAGGACACCTTCTTCTATAAACTCGTTGGGCCACTGATTGGCGTGATGGGCGCAGCCGGTGATGAGCTGAAACGTCAGCAGGCGCAGGTTGAGCAGGTTCTGAAAACGGAAGAAGAGCAGTTTGCTCGTACTCTGGAGCGCGGACTGGCGCTGCTGGATGAAGAGCTGGCGAAACTTAAGGGCGATACGCTGGACGGCGAAACCGCTTTCCGCCTGTACGACACCTACGGTTTCCCGGTTGACCTGACGGCGGACGTTTGCCGTGAGCGTAACATCAAAGTGGACGAAGCAGGCTTTGAAGCCGCAATGGAAGAGCAGCGCCGCCGTGCGCGCGAGTCCAGCGGTTTTGGTGCTGACTACAACGCGATGATCCGCGTTGATGGCGCATCAGAATTCAAAGGCTACGAAAATCTGGAACTGACTGGCAAAGTGACCGCCCTGTTTGTTGACGGTAAAGCCGTAGACAGCATCAACGCGGGTCAGGATGCGGTTGTCATTCTGGACAAAACGCCGTTCTACGCGGAATCCGGCGGCCAGGTTGGCGATAAAGGCGAACTGAAAGGCAACGGTTTCAGCTTCAGCGTAAGCGACACGCAGAAATACGGTCAGGCGATTGGCCATCAGGGCAAACTGACTGCCGGTTCTCTGAAAGTGGGCGAGGGTGTCCAGGCGAACGTTGATGAAGCTCGTCGTGCGCGCATTCGTCTGAACCACTCAGCTACGCACCTGATGCACGCTGCCCTGCGTGAAGTTCTGGGAACGCACGTTGCACAGAAAGGTTCTCTGGTTAACGATAAAGTGCTGCGCTTCGACTTCTCTCATTTTGAAGCGATGAAGCCGTCAGAAATCCGCGCGGTGGAAGATCTGGTGAATGCGCAGATCCGTCGTAACCTGCCAATCGAAACCGATATCATGGATCTCGAGGCGGCGAAGAAGAAAGGCGCGATGGCACTGTTCGGCGAGAAATACGACGACCGCGTTCGCGTGCTGAGCATGGGCGACTTCTCGACTGAGCTCTGCGGCGGGACGCATGCCTCCCGTACCGGCGACATTGGTCTGTTCCGCATTGTTTCCGAATCAGGAACGGCGGCGGGCGTGCGTCGTATTGAAGCGGTAACCGGTGAAGGCGCGATTGCCAGCCTGCATGCGCAGAGCGATCAGCTGCACGACATCGCGCAGTTGTTGAAAGGTGATAGCCAGAACCTGGGCGAGAAAGTGCGCGTTGCGCTGGATCGTACGCGTCAGCTGGAAAAAGAGCTGCAGCAGCTGAAAGAGCAGGCTGCGGCGCAGGAGAGTGCAAACCTCTCCAGCAAAGCTGTAGACATTAAAGGCGTCAAACTGCTGGTCAGCGATCTGGCGGGCGTTGAGCCTAAGATGCTGCGTACTATGGTCGACGATCTGAAGAACCAGCTCGGTTCCACAGTTATCGTGCTGGCGACAGTGGCAGAAGGTAAGGTTTCTCTGATTGCGGGCGTCTCTAAGGATGTGACCGACCGCGTAAAAGCAGGGGAACTGATTGGTATGGTCGCCCAGCAGGTGGGCGGTAAGGGTGGCGGTCGTCCGGACATGGCGCAAGCCGGTGGTACGGATGCGGCGGCACTTCCTGCGGCATTGGCCAGTGTTGAAAGCTGGGTGAGCGCGAAACTGTAATAACTACAAAGCACAAGCAGACGCCATAGCGGTAACGTTATGGCGTCTTGTTCACTGCGCTATCGATAACGATAAAGTCAGGTTGAGTTTGTGTATATCGGCTAAACTTACGTTTAACAGAATGTGATGCCGTGACTGCTTACACTTTACGTGTTTGTCATCGCTTACTTTTTGGCGTTATATGATGGATAATGCCGGGATACAAGAGACCCGACTCTTTTAATCTTTCAAGGAGCAAAGAATGCTGATTCTGACTCGTCGAGTTGGTGAGACCCTCATGATTGGGGATGAGGTCACCGTGACAGTTTTAGGGGTAAAGGGTAACCAGGTACGTATTGGTGTAAACGCTCCTAAAGAAGTATCTGTCCACCGTGAAGAGATCTACCAGCGTATCCAGGCTGAAAAATCCCAGCAGTCCAGTTACTGATATTGTCGCGTCTCGCTGTCGGGCGAGACGCAACCTCTCCCGCCATTTTTCCTGCTCAAAGTTACCGTTTAATTTCAATCGCTCTGTTTTTAACCACTCTCTTACCCTTAACTCGCCTCAACATCACTATTCTGTCATCAGTTTTCTGAGAAGATGCCTGCAAAATCCGCTTATAAAACACCCTCTTTGCAGCTTTTGCATGCGAATTGCGTGTGATTTGTGCAAACGATAAAAGCTTTTGGAAAATTGTTTGACTTATAAGTCCCAGAAAGTAATATATGCGCCACGCAGCGACGAGAAGCTCTTAACGAGTTACTCGAAGCACTCGAAAGAGGCGTTGTGTGGTGAGGTGGCCGAGAGGCTGAAGGCGCTCCCCTGCTAAGGGAGTATGCGGTCAAAAGCTGCATCCGGGGTTCGAATCCCCGCCTCACCGCCATTTTGCATCCGTAGCTCAGCTGGATAGAGTACTCGGCTACGAACCGAGCGGTCGGAGGTTCGAATCCTCCCGGATGCACC
>NZ_JBLIZC010000009.1:0-112423 GCF_047529885.1 Enterobacter cloacae complex sp. 2024EL-00711 | reverse complement strand
CTCAGAAGTGAAACGCCGTAGCGCCGATGGTAGTGTGGGGTCTCCCCATGCGAGAGTAGGGAACTGCCAGGCATCAATTAAAAGAACCCCGTACCGTATGGTGCGGGGTTTTTTGCTTTTTGGGCTTCTTACTTCCTCCTTGAAACTTTCTCACCTTCCGCTTGCAGACTCGACATTCAGCCTGTTTCTGGGTATCGTTAGCTGTCTGGATGTCTAAACGTTTATACGTATGCTGTGAGGATATGAGGTTATGCCGATTCGGGTGCAGGACGAGCTACCAGCCGTCAATTTCTTACGTGATGAAAACGTCTTTGTGATGACGACTTCACGCGCTACAGGTCAGGAAATTCGCCCACTGAAGGTGCTTATTCTCAATCTGATGCCGAAAAAGATCGAAACAGAGAACCAGTTCCTGCGTTTGCTTTCGAACTCGCCGCTGCAGGTTGATATCCAGCTGCTGCGAATCGATGCCCGTGAGTCGCGAAATACGCCTTCTGAGCATCTGAATAATTTTTACTGTAACTTCGACGACATTCGCGACGAAAACTTCGACGGACTGATTGTGACCGGTGCACCGCTGGGCCTGGTCGAATTTAATGATGTTGCCTACTGGCCGCAGATCAAACAGGTACTGGAGTGGGCTAAAGATCACGTCACGTCCACGCTGTTTGTTTGTTGGGCGGTGCAAGCCGCCCTGAATATCCTCTATGGGATCCCCAAACAAACCCGCACTGAGAAGCTTTCAGGTGTTTACGAGCACCACCTTGTCCAACCTCACGCCCTGTTGACGCGCGGGTTCGATGACTCCTTCCTGGCCCCACACTCGCGCTACGCCGATTTTCCGGCACAGCTGATTCGTGATTACACCGATCTCGATATCCTGGCCGAAACCGAAGACGGGGATGCTTACCTGTTTGCCAGTAAAGACAAGCGCATTGCCTTTGTTACCGGCCATCCTGAGTACGATCCGAACACCCTCGCGTCGGAGTATTTCCGTGACGTTGAAGCCGGTCTGAATCCGGACGTTCCGTACAACTATTTCCCCAAAAACGATCCACAGAACAAACCGAGAGCCACCTGGCGTAGCCACGGGAATTTGCTGTTTACGAACTGGCTCAACTATTACGTCTACCAGATCACACCATACGATCTGCGCCACATGAATCCAACGCTGGAGTAATCTTCTGCACTAAACGATCCTAAAGCGTTTCAGCTATTCACATCAGGCACCTTCGGGTGCCTTTTTCATTTCCGAAATACCACTCAACAAACAATAAAACTTTAATTTCATATTAATCAATGTGTTAAGTTCATTTAATAATTAAAATGGAAATTGTTTTTGATTTTGGAAAAAATATAGATAGTCTTAATTCTGCTGAGCGAAAACTACACAACGATCTTTCGTTCGCATCGGGGGCGTGATTTTGGATCTTTGATGAGGAGCAGAGTAATGACTCAACAGGCAACGACGGTCGATGAACTGGCCTTTACCCAGCCGCATGGCGAGCAAGAACAGCAAATTTTGACAGCAGACGCTGTCGAATTCCTGACCGAACTGGTGACCCGCTTTACGCCAACGCGCAATAAGCTGCTGGCGGCACGCATTCATCAGCAGCAGGAAATTGATGATGGCAAGTTGCCTGGGTTTATTTCGGAAACCGCTTCCATTCGCCGTGGTGAGTGGAAAATCCGCGGCATTCCGGATGATTTACAGGATCGGCGCGTCGAAATCACCGGCCCGGTGGAGCGCAAAATGGTGATCAACGCCATGAACGCGAACGTAAAAGTCTTTATGGCAGATTTTGAGGACTCACTGGCGCCGGACTGGCATAAGGTTATCGACGGGCAAATCAATCTGCGCGATGCCGTAAATGGCACCATCAGCTATACCAACGAAGCCGGCAAAATCTATCAACTGAAACCCAATCCGGCGGTTCTGATCTGTCGCGTACGTGGACTGCATCTGCCTGAAAAGCATGTCACCTGGCGCGGCGAAGCCATTCCGGGCAGTCTGTTTGACTTCGCCCTCTATTTCTTCCACAACCACAAGAATCTGCTGGCAAAAGGCAGCGGCCCCTATTTCTATCTGCCGAAAACACAGGCCTGGCAGGAAGCGGCCTGGTGGAGTGAAGTGTTTAGCTTCACGGAAGATCGTTTCAACCTGCCGCGCGGCACCATTAAAGCCACCCTGCTGATTGAAACGCTGCCTGCCGTGTTCCAGATGAACGAAATTCTGCATGCGCTGCGCGACCATATTGTTGGGCTGAACTGTGGACGCTGGGATTACATCTTCAGCTACATCAAAACCCTGAAAAATCATCCCGATCGTGTACTGCCGGATCGCCAGGTGGTCACCATGGATAAACCGTTCCTGAGTGCCTACTCACGCCTGTTGATTAAGACCTGCCACAAGCGTGGGGCCTTTGCGATGGGTGGAATGGCGGCATTTATCCCAAGCAAAGATGCTGAACGTAACAATCAGGTGCTCAACAAGGTGAAAGCCGATAAAGAGCTTGAAGCACGAAATGGCCATGACGGAACGTGGATCGCGCATCCGGGTCTGGCGGATACGGCAATGGACGTCTTCAACCGCGTACTCGGTGAGAACAAAAACCAGCTGTTTGTGACGCGTGATGAGGATGCCCCAACGGCTGAAGAACACCTGCTGGCACCGTGTGCGGGCGAGCGTACGGAAGAGGGCATGCGCGCCAATATCCGCGTAGCCGTCCAGTACATTGAAGCGTGGATCTCCGGTAACGGCTGCGTGCCGATATACGGCCTGATGGAAGATGCCGCTACCGCCGAAATCTCTCGCACCTCAATCTGGCAGTGGATCCACCATCAAAAAACGCTCAGCAACGGCAAGCCGGTGACCAAATCCCTGTTCCGTCAGATGCTGGCCGAAGAGATGCGGGTGATCCAGGACGAACTGGGTGAACACCGCTTCAGCAGCGGACGTTTTGATGACGCCGCACGCCTGATGGAGCAAATCACCACATCTGATGACTTAATCGACTTCCTGACCCTGCCGGGCTACCGCTTCCTGGCGTAATTCACCCCACAACAATATGGAGCATCTGCACATGAAAACCCGTACCCAACAAATCGAAGAATTGAAGAAAGAGTGGACCCAACCTCGCTGGGAAGGCATCCGCCGCCCGTATAGCGCGGAAGAGGTGGTGAAATTGCGTGGCTCGGTCAATCCGGAATGTACCCTGGCGCAGCGCGGCGCGGCGAAAATGTGGGATCTGCTGCACGGCGGTGCCAAAAAAGGTTACATCAATAGCCTCGGCGCGCTGACTGGCGGCCAGGCCCTGCAGCAGGCGAAAGCCGGCATCGAAGCCATCTATCTTTCCGGCTGGCAGGTTGCGGCGGACGCCAACCTGGCCTCCAGCATGTATCCGGATCAGTCGCTCTATCCGGCAAACTCGGTACCAACCGTGGTGGATCGGATCAACAACACCTTCCGCCGTGCGGATCAGATCCAGTGGGCGGCAGGCATTGAGCCAAACGATCCGCGTTTTATTGATTATTTTCTGCCAATCGTCGCGGATGCGGAAGCGGGATTCGGCGGCGTGCTGAACGCCTTTGAGCTGATGAAATCGATGATTGAGGCCGGTGCAGCGGCCGTTCACTTCGAAGACCAGCTGGCGTCAGTGAAGAAATGCGGACACATGGGCGGGAAAGTCCTTGTCCCAACCCAGGAAGCGATTCAGAAGCTGGTTGCGGCGCGTCTGGCGGCTGACGTGCTCGGCGTACCCACGCTGGTGATTGCCCGTACCGATGCGGATGCGGCTGACCTGATCACCTCTGACTGCGATCCTTACGACAGCGAGTTCATTACCGGCGAACGCACCAGCGAAGGGTTTTATCGTACCCATGCTGGCATTGAACAGGCGATCAGCCGTGGGCTGGCATATGCACCGTATGCGGACCTGGTCTGGTGCGAAACCTCCACGCCGGACCTGGCGCTGGCAAAACGCTTTGCCGATGCTATCCACGCCAAATATCCGGGCAAACTGCTGGCCTATAACTGCTCGCCGTCCTTCAACTGGCAGAAGAAACTGGACGATAAAACCATCGCCAGCTTCCAGCAGCAGCTGTCCGACATGGGCTACAAATATCAGTTCATCACGCTGGCTGGCATTCACAGCATGTGGTTCAACATGTTCGACCTGGCGCATGCCTACGCGCAGGGTGAAGGCATGAAGCATTACGTTGAGAAGGTGCAGCAGCCGGAATTTGCTGCCGGTAAAGAGGGCTATACCTTCGTTTCGCATCAGCAGGAGGTCGGGACCGGTTACTTCGATAACGTGACCACTATCATCCAGGGGGGCACCTCCTCCGTCACCGCCTTAACGGGATCGACGGAAGAAGCCCAGTTCTGAGCCGTGTAATGCCCGGTGGCACGCTGCCGGGCCTGTGAACATACTCCCTCTCCCGTCGGGAGGGGGCCGGGGTGAGGGAGCATGAACAATGTCGCGTGGTCTGGAATTACTGATTGCCCAAACTATTCTGCAGGGCTTCGATGCCCAGTACGGACGTTTCCTGGAAGTCACATCCGGCGCGCAGCAGCGTTTTGAGCACGCCGACTGGCATGCGGTTCAGCAGGCCATGAAGCAGCGAATCCACCTTTACGACCACCATGTGGGTCTGGTGGTTGAGCAGTTGCGCTGCATTACCGACGGCAAAATCCCTGACGCGGAGTTTTTACTGCGCGTGAAGGAGCATTACACCCATCTGTTACCTGATTACCCGCGCTTCGAGATTGCGGAGAGCTTTTTCAACTCCGTCTATTGCCGGTTATTTGACCACCGCTCATTATCTCCTGAGCGGTTATTTATCTTTAGCTCTCAGCCGGAACGCCGCTTTCGCACTATTCCGCGTCCGCTGGCGAAGGATTTCTTTCCCGATCGTGGCTGGGAAAAACTCCTGCATCGCGTATTAACGGATTTGCCGCTGCGTTTGCCCTGGGAGAATAAAACCCGTGATATCGGCTATATCTCTGCGCATCTCAAGGAGACCTTCGGCGAAGAGGTGCTCGGGCAAAGCCATTTGCAGGTTGCCAATGAGCTTTTTTATCGTAATAAGGACGCCTGGCTGGTCGGTAAACTGATGACACCGTCGGCCATTGTGCCGTTTCTGTTACCCATCCATCGTACCGATGACGGTGAACTGTTTGTTGATACCTGCCTGACAACCAGCGCCGAGGCCAGCATTGTCTTTGGTTTCGCCCGCTCCTACTTTATGGTGTATGCCCCGCTGCCTGCTGCTCTGGTGGAGTGGTTGCGCGAGATCCTGCCGGGGAAAACCACCGCCGAGCTGTACATGGCCATTGGCTGTCAGAAACACGCCAAGACGGAAAGCTATCGGGAATATCTGCGCTATGTCACCACGGCAGATGAGCAATTTATCGAAGCCCCCGGTATTCGCGGCATGGTGATGCTGGTCTTTACCCTGCCGGGTTTTGATCGGGTGTTTAAGGTCATCAAAGATACGTTCGCGCCGCAGAAGGAGATGACCGCTGCTCACGTCCGCGCCTGCTACCAGCTGGTTAAAGAGCACGATCGCGTCGGGCGAATGGCGGACACCCAGGAGTTCGAGAACTTTGTGCTGGATAAGCAGCAGATCGATCCGGCATTAATGGCGTTATTACTGCAGGAAGCGCCGGCGAAAATCACCGATCTGGGCGACAAAATTGCCATCAGCCATCTCTATATCGAACGCCGCATGATCCCACTCAATATCTGGCTGGAGCAGTCCGAAGGTCAGGCACTGCGGGATGCCATTGAAGAATACGGCAACGCTATCCGTCAGCTTGCCGCCGCGAATATCTTCCCGGGCGACATGCTGTTTAAAAACTTCGGGGTCACCCGTCACGGGCGGGTGGTGTTCTACGATTATGATGAAATTTGCTATATGACTGAGGTGAATTTCCGCGATATACCGCAGCCCCGCTATCCGGAAGATGAACTGTCCGGCGAGCCGTGGTACAGCATCTCACCGGGAGATGTCTTTCCTGAGGAGTTTCGCCACTGGCTGTGCGCTGACCCGCGCATCAGGCCACTGTTTGAAGAGATGCATGATGACCTGTTCCGCGCCAGCTACTGGCGGGGCCTGCAGACGCGCATCAAGAATGGGCATGTGGAAGATGTGTATGCCTATCGCCGCAAACAACGGTTTTGCATCCGATATGCGGTGTAATGCCCCCTCTCCCGACGGGAGAGGGATTCAGGTGCACCCGATGTTATCGAATCCCGCCATATGCCAGCGTGACCTCTTTCGCCGCCTTAATCACCAGCGCACCTAACTCCGTGACGCGGTCATCGGTCATACGGGAAATCGGTCCGGAGATCGAAATGGCGGCAAACGGCTCGCGGTGCTCGTCAAAGATGCAGGCCGCAATGCAGCGCAGGCCTAACGCATGCTCCTCGTCATCAAACGAATAGCCGCGCTTGCGGGTCAGGGCCAGATCTTCTTTCAGATGTACCGGTGAGACCAGCGTGGCGTGGGTGTAGGCGTGCAGCCCTTTCCGGTGCAGCAGCCCGGTGACCTGCTCTTCGCTGAGCTGCGACAGAAACGCTTTCCCCGCCCCGGAGGCATGCATCGGCAGCTTGCCGCCAATCGGTGCCGACATACGCATCAGCTGGGTGCACTGTACCTGGTCGATGATAATGGCCTGATGGTCGCTCTGGTCGAGCACGGCCAGGTTTACCGTCTCGCCGGAATCTTCCATCAGCTTGCGCAGAATAGGGTGCACAATCGCCAGCAGGTTGCGGCTCTGCAGGAAGCTGCTGCCGACGATAAAAGCATGTGCGCCCACCGCCCAGTGTCCCAGCTCGCCCACCTGGCGCACAAAGCCCAGCTGCTGCATCGTGGTCAACAGTCGATGGGTCGTTGAGTTCGGCAGGCCAGCCTGCTGTGCCAGCTCTGTCAGGGCCACGCTGCTGTGCGACTCGGCTATCCATTCCAGCAGCTTCAAACCGCGCGTGAGCGATTGAACCTGTCCGCCCTGAGAGGCGGCGGTGGTGGCAGCAGGTTTTCTGCCGCGTTTAGCGGGAACGGTCGTGACCATGACGAACTCCTTTTTCTGTATCGTGGAAACCATTTTCGTTTTATTTGGTGATTTTGCAACCGTTATCCTGACTGATCGGATGAGTGATAGTGAACATGTCTCATGTTACCGCTGTGTGACTTTTACACCCTGCGAGATTGTGCCAGTATGGACTGCTGGCCTTTTGGCCTGGTTGAGCGTTGTCGGGAGCAAGTGTGAGCAGCAAAGTAGAGCAACTGCGTGCGCAGTTAAATAAACGAATTCTGGTGCTGGACGGCGGCATGGGTACCATGATCCAGAGCTATCGTCTGAGTGAAGACGATTTCCGCGGCGAGCGTTTCGCCGACTGGCCATGCGACCTCAAAGGTAACAACGACCTTCTGGTGCTCAGCAAACCGCAGGTCATTTCGGCGATCCACAACGCGTATTTCGAGGCGGGTGCGGATATCGTCGAAACCAACACCTTTAACTCGACAACCATCGCCATGGCGGATTACCAGATGGAATCCCTCTCGGCGGAGATAAACCTTGCCGCGGCAAAGCTGGCCCGCGCCTGCGCTGATGAATGGACAGCCCGTACGCCGGACAAACCGCGCTACGTGGCCGGGGTGCTTGGCCCGACCAACCGAACCGCGTCGATTTCACCCGATGTGAACGACCCGGCCTTTCGTAACATCAGCTTTGATCAGCTGGTGGCGGCGTATCGTGAATCGACCAAAGCGCTGGTGGAAGGCGGTTCCGATCTGATCCTGATTGAAACGGTATTCGACACCCTCAATGCCAAAGCCGCGATTTACGCGGTGAAAGAGGAGTTCGAGGCGCTGGGCGTCGACCTGCCGATCATGATTTCCGGTACCATCACCGACGCCTCTGGTCGTACCCTCTCCGGCCAGACCACAGAAGCTTTTTACAACTCCCTGCGTCACGCTGAAGCGCTCTCCTTCGGCCTGAACTGCGCGCTGGGTCCCGATGAGCTGCGCCAGTATGTGCAGGAACTTTCGCGCATCGCTGAATGCTATGTCACCGCACACCCGAACGCCGGCCTGCCGAACGCCTTTGGTGAATACGATCTGGATGCAGACACCATGGCGGCGCAAATCCGCGAGTGGGCCGAATCTGGTTTTCTGAATATCGTCGGTGGTTGCTGCGGTACCACGCCAGAGCATATTGCCGCGATGAGCAATGCGGTGGCGGGTCTGCCGCCGCGTCAACTGCCTACGCTGCCGGTTGCCTGCCGTTTGGCCGGCCTTGAGCCGTTGACCATCGGTGACGACAGCCTGTTTGTGAACGTCGGGGAGCGTACTAACGTGACCGGTTCGGCGAAATTCAAACGGCTGATTAAAGAAGAGAAGTACAGTGAAGCGCTGGACGTGGCCCGCCAGCAGGTTGAGAGCGGCGCCCAGATCATCGACATCAATATGGATGAGGGGATGCTCGACGCCGAAGCGGCGATGGTGCGCTTCCTCAACCTGATAGCCGGTGAGCCGGACATTGCCCGGGTGCCGATCATGATTGACTCCTCTAAGTGGGAAGTCATCGAGAAAGGGCTGAAGTGTATTCAGGGTAAAGGCATTGTTAACTCCATCTCGATGAAAGAAGGCGTTGATACCTTTATCCACCACGCGAAGATGGTGCGCCGTTATGGTGCCGCCGTGGTGGTGATGGCCTTCGATGAAATGGGCCAGGCCGATACCCGGGCGCGCAAAATTGAGATTTGCCGCCGCGCATACAAAATTCTGACCGAAGAGGTGGGCTTCCCGCCGGAAGACATCATCTTCGACCCCAACATCTTCGCGGTTGCCACCGGTATTGAAGAGCACAATAACTACGCGCAGGACTTTATCGGCGCGTGTGAAGACATCAAACGCGAGCTGCCGCATGCGCTGATCTCCGGCGGCGTATCGAACGTGTCATTCTCCTTCCGCGGTAACGATCCGGTGCGTGAAGCTATCCACGCCGTGTTCCTCTATTACGCTATCCGTAACGGTATGGACATGGGGATCGTTAACGCCGGACAGCTGGCCATTTACGACGACCTGCCGGCGGAACTGCGCGACGCCGTAGAAGACGTGATCCTCAACCGGCGTGATGATGCCACCGAGCGCATGCTGGATCTGGCCGAGAAATACCGCGGCAGTAAATCCGATGCATCGGTAAACATTCAGCAGGCGGAGTGGCGTGCCTGGGACGTGAAAAAACGTCTGGAATACTCACTCGTTAAGGGAATTACCGAGTTTATTGAACAGGACACCGAAGAAGCACGTCAGCAATCGACGCGCCCGATTGAAGTGATCGAAGGGCCGCTGATGGACGGCATGAACGTGGTCGGCGATCTGTTTGGCGAAGGCAAAATGTTCCTGCCGCAGGTGGTGAAATCCGCACGCGTCATGAAGCAGGCGGTGGCCTATCTCGAACCCTTTATCGAAGCCAGCAAAGAGAAAGGCTCCAGCAACGGTAAAATGGTGATCGCCACCGTGAAGGGCGACGTGCATGACATCGGTAAGAACATTGTGGGCGTCGTACTGCAGTGTAATAACTACGAGATTATCGATCTTGGCGTGATGGTGCCGGCGGATAAAATCCTCAAAACCGCGCGCGAAGTGAATGCTGACCTGATTGGACTTTCCGGGCTGATTACCCCGTCGCTGGACGAGATGGTCAACGTGGCGAAAGAGATGGAGCGTCAGGGCTTTACCATTCCACTGCTGATTGGCGGGGCGACAACGTCCAAAGCGCACACAGCGGTGAAAATCGAGCAGAACTACAGTGGCCCGACGGTTTATGTGCAAAACGCCTCGCGTACCGTGGGCGTCGTGTCGGCATTGTTGTCTGCCACCCAGCGTGATGATTTTGTCGCGCGTACCCGCAAAGAGTACGAGACCGTGCGTATTCAGCATGGCCGTAAGAAACCGCGGACGCCGCCGGTGACACTCCAGGCCGCACGCGATAACGATCTGGCGTTTGACTGGGCCAGCTATACGCCCCCTGTGGCGCATCGTCTGGGCGTTCAGGACGTTACTGCCAGCATCGAGACGCTGCGTAACTACATCGACTGGACACCGTTCTTCATGACCTGGTCACTGGCGGGCAAATATCCCCGCATCCTTGAAGATGAGGTGGTCGGGGAAGAAGCCAAACGCCTGTTCAACGACGCCAACGAAATGCTTGACCAGTTGAGTGCGCAGAAAAGCCTCAACCCGCGCGGCGTGGTGGGCCTGTTCCCGGCGAACCGTGTGGGCGACGACATCGAAATTTATCGCGACGAGACCCGCACGCACGTGCTGGCAGTAAGTCGCCATCTGCGCCAGCAAACCGAGAAAGTGGGCTTTGCTAACTACTGCCTGGCCGATTTCGTTGCACCGAAGCTTTCCGGCAAAGCGGATTATATCGGGGCGTTTGCCGTGACCGGGGGTCTTGAGGAAGATGCGCTGGCGGAGGCGTTCGACGCGCAGCACGATGATTACAATAAAATCATGGTGAAAGCGATTGCCGATCGTCTGGCGGAAGCCTTCGCAGAGTACCTCCACGAGCGCGTGCGCAAGGTGCACTGGGGCTACGCGGCCAATGAGAACCTCAGCAACGAGGAGCTGATCCGCGAAAACTACCAGGGGATTCGTCCGGCTCCGGGCTATCCAGCCTGCCCGGAACACACCGAAAAGGGCACTATCTGGACATTGCTGGATGTAGAAGCCCATACCGGCATGAAGCTCACCGAGTCTTTCGCCATGTGGCCTGGGGCATCGGTGTCCGGCTGGTATTTCAGCCATCCCGACAGCAAATACTTCGCCGTCGCGCAGCTGCAGCGCGATCAGATTGAAGATTACGCCCTGCGCAAAGGCATGAGTGTCTCAGAGGTTGAACGCTGGCTGGCACCCAATTTAGGCTACGACGCTGACTAACGTCACTTTTCCTTACAACAAACAGGGCGCTCATTGGGCGCCCTGTCTCTTTCTTACGTTTAAACCCTTATACTGAATCATAAAAACATAGAACGATAAGGAGGAGAACCTTCCGTGCTGACCCTGTTACACTTGCTTTCCGCAGTAGCACTGCTGGTATGGGGCACGCATATTGTCCGTACCGGCGTTATGCGCGTCTTTGGCGCGCGCTTACGCACCGTTCTCAGCAGCAGCGTTGAGAAGAAGCCGCTCGCCTTCTGCGCGGGCATCGGCGTGACGGCACTGGTGCAGAGCAGTAATGCGACGACCCTGCTCGTGACCTCGTTTGTGGCGCAGGATCTGGTGGCACTGGCACCCGCGCTGGTCATTGTGCTGGGCGCTGACGTGGGTACCGCGCTGATGGCGCGTATCCTGACCTTCGATCTCTCCTGGCTGTCGCCGCTGCTGATTTTTATCGGTGTCATCTTCTTCCTTGGCCGTAAGCAGACGCGTGCCGGACAGCTTGGCCGCGTGGGGATTGGCCTTGGGTTGATCCTGCTGGCGCTGGAGCTGATTGTGCAGGCGGTGACCCCCATCACCGAGGCCAACGGCGTTCAGGTCATCTTTGCCTCGCTGACCGGGGACATCATGCTGGATGCGTTGATCGGCGCGGTATTTGCCATCGTCAGTTACTCCAGCCTGGCCGCTGTGCTGCTGACGGCGACGTTAACCGCCGCGGGGGCGATCTCTTTCCCGGTCGCGCTGTGTCTGGTGATCGGGGCCAACCTTGGATCTGGCCTGCTGGCGATGCTCAATAACAGCGCCGCAAACGCTGCTGCCCGGCGCGTGGCGCTCGGAAGCCTGCTGTTTAAGCTGGTGGGCAGCCTGATTATTCTGCCGTTTGTCTATCCGCTGGCCAACCTGATGGACAATCTCCCGTTACCGAAGGCTGAGCTGGTTATCTATTTCCACGTGTTTTACAACCTGGTGCGTTGTCTGGCGATGGTGCCTTTTGCTGAACCCATGGCCCGCTTCTGCGAACGGCTTATTCGGGATGAACCGGAGCTGGATGCGCGTCTGAAACCTAAGCATCTGGACACCTCCGCGCTGGATACCCCGGCACTGGCGCTGGCTAATGCCGCGCGCGAGACGCTGCGCATGGGCGATGCCATGGAAACGATGCTTGAAGGGCTGCAAAAGGTCATGCACGGAGAGCCGCGAGAAGAGAAAGAGCTGCGCAGGCTGGCGGACGATATCAACGTGCTCTATACCGCCATCAAGCTCTACCTGGCGCGTATTCCGCAGGATGAACTGGCAGAGGAAGAGTCCCGCCGCTGGGCGGAAATCATCGAAATGTCGCTTAACCTCGAGCAGGCCTCGGATATAGTTGAGCGTATGGGAAGTGAAATTGCTGACAAATCCCTTGCCGCGCGCCGCGCCTTCTCGGTTGAAGGCCTGAAGGAGCTGGAGGCGCTGCACGAGCAGTTGCTGAGCAACCTGAAGCTGGCGATGCTGGTCTTCTTCTCCAGCGACGTACCGAGCGCACGCCGCTTGCGTCGTAACAAACATCGCTTCCGTATCCTCAACCGGCGCTACTCGCACGCCCACGTTGAACGACTGCACCAGCAGAACGTCCAGAGCATTGAAACCAGCTCCCTGCACCTGGGGTTGCTGGGGGACATGAAGCGTCTCAACTCGTTATTCTGCGCGGTCGCTTATAGCGTCATGGAGCAGCCGGATGAAGACGACGATCGAGATGAATATTAATCTCTGAAAGCGCCTTGATAAGGCGGTTAACCTGAAAACCAGCAGGTTTACGCCGGGCATGATGCCCGGTAACCGTCGGCTAATCTTTTTACCAGCCCAAACCTAAGGTATATTTCGCCTTTACAGGAGAAACTATGCTGCCAACTCAATCAACACGATTAAACAAATACATTAGCGAGAGCGGGATCTGCTCACGTCGCGAGGCGGACCGTTACATTGAACAGGGTAACGTGTTCCTCAACGGCAAACGCGCCACCATCGGTGACCAGGTCGTCCCCGGTGACGTGGTCAAAGTGAATGGTCAGCTCATTGAACCGCGTGATGCGGAAGACCTGGTATTTATCGCGTTGAATAAGCCGGTTGGCATCGTCAGTACCACGGAAGACGGCGAGCGGGACAACATTGTTGATTTCGTTAATCACAGCAGCCGTATCTTCCCGATTGGCCGCCTTGATAAAGACTCACAGGGGCTGATTTTCCTGACCAACCACGGCGATCTGGTGAACAAAATTCTGCGTGCCGGTAACGACCACGAGAAAGAGTACATCGTCACGGTCAATAAGCCGGTCACGGACGACTTTATCCGCGGTATGGGCGCAGGTGTGCCGATTCTGGGGACCGTCACGAAGAAGTGCAAGGTGAAGAAAGAGGCGCCGTTTGCTTTCCGCATTACCCTTGTGCAGGGCTTAAACCGTCAGATCCGCCGGATGTGCGAGCACTTCGGTTATGACGTGGTGAAGCTCGAACGTACGCGCATTATGAACGTGAGTCTGACCGGTATTCCACTGGGCGAGTGGCGTGATTTAACGGATGACGAACTGATTGAGCTGTTCAGGCTCATCGAGAATTCATCGTCTGAAGCGAAGCCAAAAACGAAAGCCAAACCGAAAACCCAGGCCATTAAGCGCCCGGTGGTGAAAGCGCCGCCATCAGAAGAGAAAAGCCGCGGTAAGCCTGCGGGCAAACGCTTCGTCCAGCCGGGCCGTAAAAAGAAAGGGCGCTAATTAGCGCCTTCCACGGGGTGAGGTATTGGCTGACCAGGAAAAGGTCGCTTCTTTATCGGGTTTATAAGCCTGCTCTTTTTTCAGCTTGCGGGCTTGTTTCGCCTCAGTTTCACGCTGAGCCATTAATTTATCGATGTACTCTTTTTTAACCTGATTGGTTTCGGCGTTAGTCAGCGTGCGGCCATGGGCGATACGAGCGCGGTCGAGGAGCGTTTTCAGTTCGCGCTGCTCAGCTTCCGTCATGTCTTTCTGGGTCAAACGTGGTGTAGCCATTGCTGAAGCCTCCTGAAGGGGAGGCTCCAGTGTAAAGCAAGCGAAGGAAATTAACCCTGTTTCACTGCATCTTTTTTCGCGGGCTCATTAATGGGTTTGCCTGACCAGTAGCCTGCCAGCAGCGAGCCGGACAGATTATGCCAGACGGAGAACAGCGCACCCGGCAGGGCCGCCAGCGGCGAGAAGTAGATCTTGCCCAGTGCTGCGGCCAGCCCCGAGTTTTGCATCCCCACTTCGATTGCCAGCGTACGACAGGTGGATTCGTCGAAACCAAACAGCTTCCCGCCCCAGTAACCGCCCAAAAGACCAAGGGTGTTATGCAACACCACCGCGATGATCACCACAAAGCCCACTGAGGCAATGTGCGAGGCGGAGCCGGCAACCACGGCGCTGATGATGGCCAGAATACAGACCATCGAGAAGGCAGGCAGGTACGGTTCAACGGCTTTGACCACGCGCGGGAACAGATGGTGAATCACCAGGCCCAGCGCAATCGGGATCACCACAATCTGCAGAATACTGAGCAGCATCCCCATGACGTCTACCTGAATCTGCGCATCCACATACAGACGCGTTAACAGCGGCGTGGCAATCACGCCCACCAGCGTTGAAACGGAAGAGATGGTCACCGAGAGCGCCACATCACCTTTTGCCAGGTAAATCATCACATTGGATGCCGTGCCGCTGGCCACGCTGCCGACCAACACCATACCGGCGGATAAATCTGGCGGCATTTTAAAGGCCATGGCCAGCAGCCAGGCCGCAAGCGGCATGACCAGATAGTGCAGGAAAATCCCTGCCGCTACGGGGGCCGGGCGCGACAGGACGCGTTTGAAGTCGTCAATTTTCAGGTGTACGCCCATGCCGAGCATAATCAGCATCAGCAGCGTCGTGACCCATGGGCCAATGCCCGTAAAGTGGGTGGGAGTGTAATACGCGAGTACGGAAAGCAGCAGTGCCCACAACGGGAACAGCCGGGTGATGGCGGATAACATAGATAGTCCTTGCAGTATTGTCGTGTTGTTTAGTTATAAAAAAGCCGGGTCTGTGCCCGGCTTATAGGTATTGTTTATCGTGCTAACGAATTTTATTCAAACAAATTCTGATGAAGTTTTTGCACGACCTGCTCGGCCTGATCGGCTGGCACCAGGAAGCAGAGGTTGTAGCTGGAGGCGCCGTAGCAAATCATACGAATGCTGAACGGGTCGAGTACGCCGAAGACCTCTTTGCCCACGCCGCAGGCACGCGACAGCTTGTTGCCGATGATGGCAACCAGCGCCAGATCTTCTTCCACTTCCACGCGGCACAACTCAGAGAGTTCGATCAGCAACGACTGCGTCAGCAGGGTGTCGCCGGTTGACGTGGAGCCAGTGGTGTCCAGCGTCAGCGCGATGCTCACTTCGGATGTGGTGATCAAATCCACGGAGATATTATGGCGCGCGAGGATGCCAAACACTTCCGCCAGGAAACCGCGAGAATGCAGCATATTGTGGCTGTGCAGCGTCACCAGCGTCTGGCGGCGGCGCAGGGCCAGCGCTCGGAACAATGGCGGGTTTTCGGTTTTCTTGCACACCAGCGTACCGCCTGCTTTGGGATCCTTACTGGAGCCAACGAAGACCGGGATATCGCTGCGCACGGCCGGCAACAGCGTCGCCGGGTGCAATACTTTCGCGCCGAAGGTGGCCATTTCGGCCGCCTCTTCAAACGCGATCACATCAATGCGTTTCGCCGCAGAGACCACGCGCGGGTCGGTGGTGTAAATACCCGGCACGTCAGTCCAGATATCCACACGGGTGGCATGCAGCGCTTCGCCGAGCAGGGCTGCCGTATAGTCACTGCCGCCGCGGCCAAGCGTTGTTGTACGGCCTTTGGCTTCGCTACCGATAAAGCCCTGAGTGATCACCATCCCTTCTGCCAGGCGCGGAGCCAGCTGCTGCTGGGTCAGCTCGGCCAGCATTTCAACATCCGGCTCGGCACGGCCAAAGCGATCGCTGGTGCGCATGACTTTACGCACGTCAAACCATTGGGCATGGACGTTACGCTCGCGGAGGATCTCCACGAACAGCAGCGTGGACATCAGCTCGCCGTGGCTGACCAGTTCATCGGTCAGCGCGGTGGAGGTCGCCAGAGAGGCGGCTTCAGCCAGGGTAGTGATATTTTCCAGCAGGCGTTCCACTTCCTCACGGATCACGTTCGGATTCTGCAGACGTTCAAGGATGTTGAACTGAATTTTGCGCAGTGCGTCCAGCTTAACGAAACGTTCGGTTGCTTCCAGTCCTTCAGACAGAGAAACCAGCAGGTTCGTCACGCCAGCAGAGGCGGAAAGCACCACCAGGCGGGTATTCGGATCGGCCAGCACCACATCGGCGCTGCGGTTCATGGCATCGTAATCGGCCACACTGGTGCCGCCAAATTTGGCGACCACAAAACTCGTCATAACAACCTCGTGTCAGGGAATGAATAAAGCGACCTTGGCACAAGAATGAAACGAGAACAGGTGCAGGCGCAAAATACGGCCCTATAAATAAAATGTGGGGGAGGTCCTGTCAATGCTGGGATTATGCGGATTTTTTATGGGGGGGTACCCCTCAGTAACAGGACTTATAACAGGGCCATATTTTATGCTCCTTTTTACCGCCTTTTGACCGACATTTCGCCGCCCCTGAAGGGCGTTTCAGCAGCTATACTTTTCGGGTCTTTTCACCTGTGTTTGATGCAGGCCAGGGCAATGGCATAAAAACCATCACAATTTTTATTTGCAGGCGCTACAATCGACCGCAGTCACAATTCTCAAATCAGAAGAGTATTGCTAATGAAAAACATCAACCCAACGCAGACCGCTGCCTGGCAGGCACTACAGAAACATTATGATGAAATGAAAGACGTCACCATCGCGGACCTGTTCGCGAAAGATGCCGATCGTTTCAATAAGTTCTCCGCGACCTTCGATGACCTGATGCTGGTGGATTTCTCCAAAAACCGCATTACCGAAGAAACGCTGGCGAAGCTGCAGGATCTGGCGAAAGAGATTGAGCTGGCCGACGCCATCAAATCCATGTTCTCCGGTGAGAAGATCAACCGCACCGAAGACCGTGCCGTGCTGCACGTGGCGCTGCGTAACCGTAGCAATACTCCGATTGTCGTTGACGGCAAAGATGTGATGCCGGAAGTGAATGCGGTGCTGGAAAAGATGAAAGCTTTCTCTGAAGCGATCATCTCCGGAAGCTGGAAAGGCTACACCGGCAAACCGATTACAGATGTGGTTAACATCGGTATCGGCGGGTCTGACCTTGGCCCATTCATGGTCACCGAAGCGCTGCGCCCATACAAAAACCACCTCAACATGCACTTTGTTTCTAACGTCGATGGTACCCACATCGCCGAGGTGCTGAAAAACGTGAATCCGGAAACGACCCTGTTCCTGGTCGCGTCTAAAACCTTCACCACTCAGGAAACCATGACCAACGCCCACAGCGCGCGCGACTGGTTCCTGAAAACCGCAGGCGACAACAAGCACGTGGCGAAACACTTCGCCGCGCTGTCGACCAACGGGAAAGCCGTTAGCGAGTTCGGTATCGACACTGCGAACATGTTCGAGTTCTGGGACTGGGTGGGGGGTCGTTACTCTCTGTGGTCCGCTATCGGCCTGTCGATCATCCTCTCCGTCGGCTTCGACAACTTTGTTGAGCTGCTCTCCGGCGCGCATGCGATGGATAAACACTTCTCCACCACCGCACCTGAGAAAAACCTGCCTGTGCTGCTGGCGCTGATTGGTATCTGGTACAACAACTTCTTCGGGGCTGAAACCGAAGCGATTCTGCCATACGACCAGTACATGCACCGTTTTGCGGCCTACTTCCAGCAGGGCAACATGGAATCCAACGGTAAATACGTTGACCGTAACGGTAACGCCGTGGATTACCAGACTGGCCCAATCATCTGGGGCGAGCCAGGCACTAACGGCCAGCATGCGTTCTATCAGCTGATCCACCAGGGCACCAAAATGGTCCCGTGCGATTTCATCGCCCCGGCCATTACCCATAACCCGCTGTCAGACCACCATCCGAAGCTGCTGTCTAACTTCTTCGCACAGACTGAAGCGCTGGCGTTCGGTAAGTCTCGTGACGTGGTTGAGCAGGAATACCGCGACCAGGGTAAAGATCCGGCCACGCTGGACCACGTTGTGCCGTTCAAAGTGTTCGAAGGCAACCGTCCAACCAACTCCATCCTGCTGCGCGAAATTACGCCGTTCAGCCTGGGTGCGCTGATTGCCCTGTACGAGCATAAGATCTTCACTCAGGGCGCTATCCTGAACATCTTCACCTTTGACCAGTGGGGCGTTGAGCTGGGTAAACAGCTGGCAAACCGTATCCTGCCTGAACTGGGTGACGATAACGCGATTAACAGCCACGACAGCTCCACAAATGGTCTGATCAACCGTTATAAAGCATGGCGCGCGTAATTAAAGTGTCATGAAAAAGTGCCGGCGAAATGCCGGCATTTTTTTATCGGATAATTCCTGATGTCTGTTATTAAACTCAAATTCCTGTAGTGAGTTTAATCTGAAAATAGTCGTTAACCTGTTAATTGCTGCGGTTTATTTTAGGAAAATACGGATAATTACCGTCACGGGATCTAATTCTATTTCATTGATTTATATAAGTTATATTATTATCTAATCGTCCTTTTGTTTCCATTTTATCCAATTGTCCGAAAACCCTTCTTCTATTTACCCCTACGGCAAACCCTCACCTTTAGTTGTGTATACTCGAATCCGCCTGAAATTCTTTTTGGGCAAATCTCCATTCATTAAATGAAGGGAAATTCTTATGAAGAAAGTACTGTATGGCATTTTCGCCATATCTGCGCTTGCGGCGACATCTGTTAATGCGGCTCCGGTTCAGGTCGGAGAAGCGGCAGGTTCGGCTGCGACGTCTGCGTCTGCGGGGATTTCTACCGCGTCCAGCGCCAGCACCGTAAGTTCAGCCGTGGGTGTCGCCCTGGCGGCAACCGGTGGCGGTGATGGCTCCAATACCGGAACCACGACCACCACGACCACCAGCACCCAGTAATAACGGGTGTTTTAATCATAACCACACTTCGGTGTGGTTATTCTGGCTTTTCAGTAGCCTTCGGGACCTGTAGACCGGGTAAGCGCAGCATCACCCGGCAATAATGCGGAGAAGAGTCGTGAAGCGACCTGGGATCATCCTGATTTGTCTGCTTTTGCAGGCGTGCTCGGCCACCACCAAAGGGCTGGGCCATTCACTGTGGGAAAGCATGTTCGGTACGCCGGGCGTGCATCTGACCGATGACGAACTTCAGAACATGCCCTATGCCAGTCAGTACATGCAGCTCAACGATGGCCCACAGCTGTTTGTGGTGCTCGCTTTCGATGAAAACGGGCAGCAGAAATGGGTGACGCAGGATCAGGCCACCATCGTAACGCAGCATAGCCGTATCGTGAAAACCCTGCTCGGGGGCGACAACCTGCTTGAAGTCAACAATCTCGCCGCCGATCCGCTGAACACGCCGAACCAGATAACCGACGGGGCAAGCTGGACCCGCACGATGGGCTGGACCGAACACAAGCAGGTTCGCTATGCCACCGCCCGCTCCACCTTCCGCTGGGATGGCACGGACAGCGTCAATGTGGGCAGCGACGAAACCCGGGTTCGCGTGCTGGATGAAGAGGTCACCACCGATCAGGCAACCTGGCATAACCGCTTCTGGGTGGACGATGACGGCCAGATACGCCAGTCGTTACAGTATCTTGGTGCCGGATTCTTCCCGGTCAAAACCACGCTGATCAAGGCCGCGAAATCATGAAAACACTTATTCGCGTTGCGCTGATCGCAAGCTTTGCTACGCCGCTCGCATGGTCTGCCGGGACGGTGAAAGTCTATACGCAGGACAATACGAAGCCTAAAACATTGACCAACGCCGGACACTTGATCGATCTCGTCGGCCAGCCAAGGCTGGCGAACAGCTGGTGGCCGGGTGCGGTCATCAGTGAACGACAGGCGACGGTGGTGGCGGAGCAACAACATAACGCGCTGCTCGCCAGGCTAACAGGGCTGGCGGAGCAGGAAGAGGGTGACGACGCGGCGGCCATTAACAGCCTTCGCCAGCAGCTTAAGGCGCTAAAGGTCACCGGACGATTGCCGGTCAATCTCGATCCGGACCACGTTCGCGTCGCGGAGACGGCTAACCCGTCACTGGAAGGTGAGTACACGCTCTGGCTACCTGTTCAGCCTTCTACCATTACCGTGTTCGGGCTTGTCAGCAGTCCGGGTGACAAGCCGTTTATGCCGGGTCGCGATGTGGCGAGCTATCTCGATGAACAACATCTTTTGAGCGGTGCGGATAAGAGCTACGCATGGGTGGTGTACCCGGACGGCCAAACGCAAAAAGCACCGGTAGCCTACTGGAATAAACGCCATATCGAACCGATGCCAGGCAGCGTCATTTTTGTCGGTTTTGCCGACCATTTCTGGACGAAGGCATATGACGGGCTGAACGCCGATATCCTTCACTCCCTGAAACAGCGGATACCGGAATAATGAAAAGAACCTATCTCTATAGCATGCTGGCGTTATGCGTGAGTGCCGCCTGCCATGCAGAAACGTATCCGGCACCCATTGGCCCGTCTCAGTCAGATTTCGGCGGCGTCGGTTTGCTGCAAACGCCTACCGCGCGCATGGCGCGGGAAGGGGAAATCAGCCTCAACTACCGTGATAACGATCAGTATCGCTACTACTCCGCCGCTGTGCAGCTGTTTCCGTGGCTCGAAACCACGCTGCGCTACACTGATGTGCGCACCAAACGGTACAGCAGCGTCGAGTCCTTCTCCGGCGATCAGACCTACAAAGATAAAGCGTTCGACGTGAAGCTGCGTCTGTGGGAAGAGAGTTACTGGATGCCGCAGGTCTCCGTTGGCGCACGGGATATCGGCGGTACCGGTCTGTTTGATGCGGAATACGTGGTGGCCAGCAAAGCCTGGGGACCGTTTGATTTCTCACTCGGTCTCGGCTGGGGGTATCTGGGCACCAGCGGCAACGTGAAAAACCCGTTCTGCTCCTACAGCGACAAATATTGCTATCGCGATAACAGCTATCAGAAAGCAGGCTCCATCAACGGCGACCAGATGTTCCACGGCCCGGCCTCGCTGTTTGGCGGCGTAGAGTACCAGACGCCCTGGCAGCCGCTGCGCCTGAAGCTGGAATACGAAGGGAATGACTATTCACAGGATTTCGCCGGCAAGATTGAGCAGAAGAGCAAATTTAACGTCGGTGCCATTTACCGTGTGGCTGACTGGGCTGACGTTAACCTCAGCTATGAGCGTGGCAATACCGTGATGTTTGGCGTGACGCTGCGTACCAACTTTAACGATATGCGGCCACACTACAACGACAACGCGCGCCCTGCCTACCAGCCGGAGCCGCAGGATGCCATTCTGCAGCACTCCGTCGTGGCGAACCAGCTGACCCTGCTGAAATACAACGCCGGTCTGGCGGATCCGAAGATTCAGGTGAAAGGCGATACGCTGTACGTGACCGGCGAGCAGGTGAAATACCGCGACTCGCGGGAAGGGATCGAGCGTGCCAACCGGATCATCATGAACGATCTGCCGGACGGGATCAGCACGATCCGCGTGACCGAAAACCGTCTGAACATGCCGCAGGTCACGACGGAAACGGATGTCGCCAGCCTTAAGCGCCATCTGGAAGGCGAACCGCTGGGGCATGAAACCGAACTGGTGCAAAAACGCGTTGAGCCAGTGGTGCCAGACACTACCGAGCAGGGCTGGTATATCGATAAGTCGCGCTTTGATTTCCATATCGATCCGGTACTGAACCAGTCTGTTGGTGGGCCAGAAAACTTCTACATGTATCAGCTGGGCGTCATGGCGACGGCGGATCTGTGGGTCACCGACCACCTGCTGACCACCGGCAGCCTGTTCGGTAACCTTGCCAACAACTACGACAAGTTCAACTATACCAACCCGCCGAACGACTCGAAGCTGCCGCGCGTGCGTACTCGCGTACGTGAATATGTGCAGAACGATGCTTACGTAAACAACCTGCAGGCCAACTACTTCCAGTACTTTGGTAACGGTTTCTACGGCCAGGTTTACGGCGGTTATCTGGAAACGATGTTTGGCGGCGCGGGGGCTGAAGTGCTCTACCGTCCGGTAGACAGCAACTGGGCGTTTGGTCTTGATGCCAACTACGTAAAACAGCGTGACTGGCGCAGCGCGCAGGACATGATGAAGTTCACCGACTACAGCGTTAAAACCGGCCACCTGACGGCCTACTGGACGCCGTCGTTTGCCCCGGATGTACTGGTGAAAGCCAGCGTTGGTCAGTATCTGGCGGGGGATAAAGGCGGCACGCTGGATATCTCTAAACACTTCGACAGCGGTGTGGTGGTCGGTGGCTATGCCACGATCACTAACGTCTCGCCGGACGAGTACGGGGAAGGGGACTTCACCAAAGGCGTGTACGTCTCCATTCCGCTGGATCTGTTCTCGTCAGGCCCAACCCGCAGCCGTGCGGCAATTGGCTGGACGCCGCTGACGCGTGACGGTGGTCAGCAGCTGGGACGTAAATTCCAGCTGTACGACATGACCAGCGATAAGAACATCAACTTCAGATGATGCGTGAGTGCCCGGTAGCGTTACGCCTGCCGGGCACCTTACAAACGCCGCAACAGTCTCGCCGGGTTGCCGGCGTAAACCCCTTTCTCGGTGATGGACTTTGTCACCACGCTTCCCGCCCCAATCACCGCCCCATCACAAATTGAGACAGCCAGAATGGTGGCCCCGCTGCCGATTGAAACGTCGTTGCCCACGCGAATGTGTCCCCAGCTGCGCCGGTCGGCATTGGGTTTACCGTCGCGGAACATATCGTTGGCGAACATCACCCCATGGCCAATGAAACAGCGCTCGCCGACGGTGACGTACTCGCAGATGAAGGTATGGGACTGAATTTTGCTGTCAGCACCGATGTGCGAGTTAGCCTGGATTTCAACAAACGGGCCGATAAAGACGTTATCGCCCAGCGAACATTCATAAAGATTCGCGGGTTCGTAAATGACGACGTTTTCGCCGCAGACAACATGACGAATAGCCGCCTGGCGTTGCTCTGGCATACATCTCCTTAGACTGGCATCGACATAATATGGAGGGTGCTGGTTTGCGCCGCAGTGACGAAGAGGGTGTCTTTGACATGTTTCAGCCCCTGCGCTTCGTAAAACCGGCGTGCGCGAGGGTTCTTTTCGAGGACTTCCAGCCACAGCAGATTTTCCGAACAGGCTTTTGCCTGGCGAATCACTTCCGCAAGGAGTTGCTCGCCGTAGCGGTGTCCCGTGGCATCCGGCAATAAATAGAGTTTATGCAGGAGCGTCCCCGACAGCCCCTCGGGCTCGATGGTCTGCTGGGTTGAGAATTTTGCGAAACCGACTGGCATTTGTGCGCTGGCAATGAGCCAGTAAGTGCCCGGCTGCATCAGGCTGTCTGCTATCGCCTGCGGTGCGTATTCCTGCTCAAGAAAGGCGGCAAGCTCTGTCTGGCTTTCCCATAGATGCCCAAAGTGATGCCGGTAGCTGGCATACCCCATTTCACTCAGCTGTTTTGCATCATCCACGGTGGCGCGTTGAATGGTTAATTTCATCATCCCTTCGTCGAAATAAGCGTGTCACAGTGCAACATGCCACAGCGCTGAACATAATATAAACAAAAAATATAGATCACCGTCACATTTTTGCGTTATACAGGAACCTCGCCCTGGAGAATGAGGTGCTCTATGACATCCCTGACTCGCCCGCGCGTTGAGTTTATCTCAACAATCCTCCAGACCGTGCTGAACCTCGGTCTGCTGAGCCTTGGCCTGATACTGGTCGTCTTTTTGGGAAAAGAGACGGTGCATCTGGCGGATGTGCTGTTCGCCCCTGAACAAACCAGCAAATATGAGCTGGTGGAAGGCCTGGTGGTCTACTTTCTCTACTTTGAATTTATCGCGCTGATTGTGAAGTATTTCCAGTCGGGCTTTCACTTCCCGCTACGCTATTTTGTTTACATCGGGATCACCGCGATTGTGCGGCTGATCATCGTGGATCATACCTCCCCGCTCGACGTACTGATCTATTCGGCGGCGATCCTGCTGCTGGTGATCACGCTCTGGCTGTGCAATTCGAAACGGCTGAAACGGGAATAAAAAAATGGCGGCCCGGAGGCCGCCTAACAACAGTCACAAGTTGGGTCAATACAATACGTCTAAAGTTGAGGGTTGCAGTGGCATAACAAATGAAACTTAACCTTTCACACCGCCCGCCGTCAGGCCATTCACCAGCCAGCGCTGCGCCAGCAGGAACACGACAGTGATAGGGATGGCGGAGAGTACAGCCGCCGCAGCAAAGTCGCCCCACAAATAGTTCTGCGGATTGAGGTATTGCTGCATACCGACGGCCAGCGTATAGCTGTTGACATCACGCAGTAACAGGGAAGCGACCGGCACTTCGGTGATGGCTGCGATAAACGACAGGATAAAGACCACCGCCAGGATCGGCACCGACAGCGGCAGAAGCACCAGACGGAATGCCTGCCACGGGGTCGCGCCATCCAGCGCCGCCGCTTCTTCCAGCGAGCCGTCGATGGTTTCGAAATACCCTTTGATGGTCCACACATGCAGCGCGATACCGCCAAGATAGGCGAAGATGACGCCACCGTGGGTGTTCAGGCCGATAAACGGCACGTACTGGCCCAGTCGGTCAAACAAGGCATACAACGCCACCAGTGACAGTACCGCCGGGAACATCTGGAAAATCAGCATCCCTTTCAGCAGCGTGGCCTTACCCGGGAAACGCATACGGGCAAAGGCGTAAGCACAGGTCGTGGAGAGTGCGACAATTCCAATCGCGGTAATCCCGGCAATTTTCACCGAGTTCCACAGCCATAACAGCACCGGGAACGGCGGTGGCGTGACGCGGCCATCCGCGTGTTCAACGCTGAAGCCCAGCGCTAACTTCCAGTGCTCCCAGGAGATTTCATCCGGGATCAAGCTCCCGGTCGCGAAGTTACCGGCACGCAGGGAGATGGCGATGACCATCAGCAGCGGGAACATGATTGCCGCGATAAAAATCAGCAGCCCTAAATGCGTCGCGAAGAGGCGCAGTTTCTGAGATTTGGGTTGGACCATAGACATATTCTGTGCCCTCCTTAGTCGAATTTCATGCGTGTTGCTTTCAGGTTCACAATCGCCAGAGCGCCAACCAGCAGGAAGATCAGGGTGGCAATTGCTGCCGCCAGACCGAAGTCCTGACCGCCGCCGCCTTCGAAGGCGATACGGTAGGTGTAGCTGACGAGCAGGTCGGTATAGCCTGCCGGCGTGGTGGTGCCAAGACGGTCAGGCCCACCGTTGGTCAACAGCTGAATCAGCACGAAGTTGTTAAAGTTGAAGGCAAAGCTGGCAATCATCAGCGGCGTCAGCGGCTTAATGAGCAGCGGCAGCGTAATCTTAAAGAAATTCTGGAACGGACCCGCGCCATCCATTGCCGAGGCTTCGTACAAATCGTCCGGAATCGCCTTCAGCAGGCCCATGCACAGGATCATCATGTACGGATAACCGAGCCAGGTGTTCACGATGATAATCATCGAGCGGGCGGTGATTGGGTCGCTGAACCAGGCCGGTTTGATGCCGAACAGCGCGCTCAGCATCATGTTGATTTCACCGAAGCTCTGGTTAAACAGCCCTTTGAAAATCAGAATCGAGATAAACGACGGGACGGCATACGGCAGAATAAGCAGCACGCGGTAAATGGCTTTCCCTTTCAGAGATTCCCACTGCACCAGACACGCCAGCACCATGCCCACGGCAACGGTCAGGATCACCGTCAGTATGGAGAACACTACGGTCCAGACAAAGATGGCGAAGAACGGTTTCTGGATCCCTTCATCGGTGAAGACGCGGGTGAAGTTGTCCCAGCCTATCGTCACGGTGTAGCCCGGGCTGAGCTTGTCATCACCCCATTTGCCATCAGCCGTAATGGACTGGTAGAAACCAATGTCGTTGTTTGGACGGTACTTTACGCCGCTCTGGTTGTTGGTCAGCGTGCCGTCGTCCGCCAGCGTATAAAGCGGTTGTGTCCCGGAGAACTGGCGCAGTGAACTCATGGTCACTTTGCTTTCGTCCGGCAGTTGGGCGGTAAGCTGCGTCAGCGCCTGACGGTTCTGCGTAATGATGCGCAGGTTAGCGCGTTCACCTTCCGGCAGGGCCGCAGCCTCTTTTAAGGCCAGCTTCTGCTCGCCACCAAATTTGAAAGCGTCGGAAACATAATTTTTGCCGGTTTCTTCGTCAGTGAGTGCTAACTTCCACTCGCTGCCCGCAGGATACAGGCCGAAGTTAAAGGTTTTGCCCGCCTGATAAGAGCGGTCCATCAGCACCTGTTGGGCGCGCTCCTGCGCAAGCTGGTTGGTGCTGCTGTAGTTGGTGAACGCGATAGCAATGGTACAAATCAGCGGGAACAGGACAAACAGACCCATCCCGGCCACGCCCGGGTAAACATATCGCCAGGCATAGGCTTTACGGTTGGCGAAAATATACAGGCCAGCAGAGCTTAAAATCAGCGTCATGATGGCGAACAGATATTCCCCTTGTACGTACATTAAAACAACAAGGTAACCCACCAGCAGACACAGCAGACCCATTACAGACCACTTCAGGGCAGAGCTTTGCCACCAGTGTTTCTTTTTAATGACATCCATGGGGTTCTTCCTCTACAACACATTTTGTTCTCCCTCTCTCCGCAGGGGAGAGAGGGGATAAAAGCCTTACTTCGTGATACGACCCTGAGCATCTTTCAGCGCAGCATCAACCGTCTGACGACCGCTTGCTGCGTTGATGACGGCGGTACGGGTGGCGTACCAGAACGCTGCCATTTGTGGGATGTTCGGCATGATTTCGCCTTTCTGGGCGTTATCCATGGTTGCCGCGATACGTGGGTCTTTCGCCAGCTGATCCTGGAAGGATTTCAGCGCAACCGCGCCCAGCGGTTTGTCCTTGTTCACTTCATCCAGACCCTGATCGGTCAGCAGGTAGTTTTCCAGGAACTCTTTCGCCAGCTCTTTGTTCGGGCTGGCAGCGTTAATACCTGCGCTCAGCACGCCAACGAACGGTTTAGACGGCTTGCCTTTAAAGGTTGGCAGCAGGGTTACGCCGTAGTTGATTTTGCTCTTGTCGATGTTGGTCCAGGCCCACGGACCGTTGATGGTCATCGCGGTTTCGCCTTTGTTGAACGCCGCTTCTGCGATGGAGTAGTCGGTATCCGCGTTCATGTGTTTGTTCTTGATGAGGTCAACCAGGAAGGTCAGGCCTGCTTTCGCGCCAGCGTTGTCCACGCCCACGTCTTTCACGTCATATTTGCCGTTTTCAAATTTGAACGCGTAACCGCCGTCGGCAGCAATCAGCGGCCAGGTGAAGTACGGTTCCTGCAGGTTGAACATCAGCGCGCTCTTACCTTTCGCCTTCAGCTCTTTATCCAGTTTCGGGATCTCTTCCCAGGTTTTCGGTGGGTTGGGTACCAGATCTTTGTTGTAAATCAGAGACAGCGCTTCTACCGCGATTGGGTAAGCGATGATCTTGCCGTTATAGCGAACGGCATCCCAGGTGAACGGGTACAGTTTGTCCTGGAAAGCTTTGTCCGGCGTCACTTCAGCCAGCAGACCCGACTGGGCGTAGCCACCGAAACGGTCATGTGCCCAGAAGATGATGTCCGGACCGTCACCCGTTGCAGCCACCTGCGGGAATTTCTCTTCCAGTTTGTCCGGGTGTTCAATGGTAACTTTGATACCGGTGTCTTTCTCGAATTTCTTGCCCACTTCGGCCAGGCCGTTATAGCCTTTATCGCCGTTAATCCAGATAACCAGCTTACCTTCTTCAATTTTGGCGAGAGCCGGTGCGGAAATCATCATTGCTGCAAGGGCGGACAATGCGAAAACGCGTGCGCCAGTCTTGATCTTCATATCTGCCATCCTTTTTTGGTGATGTGCTCGTGGATACACTGAGGTGGTTCAACGTGACTCAGTCTCCTTATTTGACATCCTCTTTCCATCCTCCCAACCCCTACGCCCCACCCCCCGTTTGTGTGATCTCCGTTACATAAATTTAAGTTATGAGTGCTGGCGCACATAAAAACACAGTGAATTTTGCAGGTGGCTTCACGAATTTCGCCCCAGCCCTCCAGCGGCGGTCGCAGAGCCTGCTCTCTCATCCTCCCGCCTCCTCCCCCATAAAAAAGCCGGGGGGTGGAGGATTCACGAAAGTAATGGATACCCCATAGTGAACTTATCTTGAATGTTTCTGTCGGTGACAGGTTGTAACGAAGGGAGAAGGGCATGGCGAGCGTACAGCTGCGTAATGTAACGAAAGCCTGGGGTGACGTTGTGGTGTCGAAAGACATCAATCTGGACATCCACGAAGGTGAATTCGTGGTATTTGTCGGCCCATCTGGCTGCGGTAAATCAACTCTGCTGCGTATGATTGCCGGTCTTGAAACCATCACCAGCGGCGATTTGCTGATTGGTGATACCCGAATGAATGACATTCCGCCTGCCGAACGTGGCGTCGGCATGGTTTTCCAGTCTTATGCACTCTATCCCCACCTTTCCGTAGCCGAGAACATGTCCTTCGGTCTGAAGCTGGCGGGCGCGAAAAAAGAGGTGATTAACCAGCGCGTCACGCAGGTGGCGGAAGTGTTACAGCTGGCACACCTGCTTGAGCGTAAACCAAAAGCCCTTTCTGGTGGTCAGCGTCAGCGTGTGGCAATTGGCCGTACGCTGGTCGCCGAACCGCGCGTGTTCCTGCTCGATGAACCGCTTTCTAACCTGGATGCCGCCCTGCGCGTCCAGATGCGTATCGAAATCTCCCGTCTGCACAAACGTCTTGGCCGCACGATGATTTACGTCACCCACGATCAGGTCGAAGCGATGACGCTGGCCGACAAAATTGTGGTGCTGGACGCCGGTCGCGTGGCGCAGGTGGGTAAACCGCTGGAGCTTTATCACTACCCGGCAGACCGCTTTGTTGCGGGCTTTATTGGCTCGCCAAAGATGAACTTCCTGCCCGTCAAAGTGACCGCGACAGCCATTGAACAGGTACAGGTGGAGCTGCCAAACCGTCAGCAAGTGTGGCTGCCGGTCGACAGCGCCAACGTACAGGTGGGGGCCAATATGTCCCTCGGTATTCGTCCTGAGCATTTACTGCCGAGCCACATCGCCGATGTGACGCTGGAAGGTGACGTTCAGGTCGTCGAACAACTTGGTCACGAAACACAGATTCATATCCAGATCCCCGCCATCCGTCAGAACCTGGTCTACCGCCAGAATGACGTGGTGTTGGTAGAAGAGGGTGCCACATTCGCTATCGGTTTGCCGCCAGAGCGTTGCCATCTGTTCCGTGAGGATGGCACCGCATGTCGTCGGTTGCACAAAGAGCCAGGCGTTTAAGCATTCCAATTACAAAGAAAAGCAATGATCTCAGGAGATAGAATGATGATTACTCTGCGCAAACTTCCTCTGGCAATCGCCGTGACGGCAGGCATTTTGTCTGCACACGCGGGTGCCGTGGACTTTAAAGGTTATGCTCGTTCTGGCATTGGCTGGACCGGGAGTGGCGGTGAACAACAATGTTTCCAGGCAACCGGTGCACAAAGTAAATACCGTCTCGGTAACGAATGTGAAACCTACGCCGAACTGAAACTGGGTCAGGAAGTGTGGAAAGAGGGCGATAAGAGCTTCTATTTCGACACTAACGTTGCGTATTCCGTTTCTCAGCAGAATGACTGGGAATCCACCAGCCCGGCCTTCCGTGAAGCAAACGTGCAGGGTAAAAACCTGATTGAATGGCTGCCAGGCTCCACCATCTGGGCCGGTAAGCGTTTCTATCAGCGTCATGACGTCCACATGATCGACTTCTACTACTGGGATATCTCTGGTCCTGGTGCGGGTATCGAAAACATCGATCTGGGCTTCGGTAAACTGTCTCTGGCCGCGACCCGTTCTTCTGAGTCCGGCGGTTCTGCAACCTTCGCCGATCGTGATGCGAACGGCGACCGTATTTATGACAACGTAGTACCAAACGATGTCTTCGACGTCCGTCTGGCCGGCCTGGAAACCAACCCGGGTGGTACACTGGAACTGGGTGTTGACTATGGTCACACCAACATTCCTGACGACTACTATCTGCAGCCTGGCGCCTCTAAAGATGGCTGGCTGTTCACCGCTGAACACACCCAGAGCATGTTGAAAGGCTTCAACAAGTTCGTGCTGCAGTACGGTACGGACTCCATGACCTCTAACGGCAAAGGTATTCCGCAGGGCGGTAGCATTGATAACGACGGTTCCATGTGGCGTGTGCTGGACCACGGTGCAATCACCCTGGCAGACCGTTGGGACCTGATGTACGTCGGTATGTACCAGAATATCGATCGTGACAACAACAATGGTACAGAGTGGTGGACTGTCGGCGTGCGTCCAATGTTCAAATGGACGCCAATCATGAGCACCCTGCTTGAAGTGGGCTACGACAACGTTAAGTCTCAGAAAACTGACGAGAAAAACAGCCAATACAAAATCACCCTGGCACAGCAATGGCAGGCAGGCGACAGCATCTGGTCTCGCCCGGCTATCCGTGTCTTCGCAACCTACGCGAAGTGGGATGAGAAATGGGGTTATGCGAACAACGACTCAGGCGCAGGTTACACCTCTGGCGTAGCGTATAGCGACACTTCCGCGAAAACATTCAGCCGTGGCGACTCCGACGAGTGGACCTTCGGTGCCCAGATGGAAATCTGGTGGTAATTCGGTAGACCTGACGTAATGACCTAAAAAGAGGGGCGCAAGCCCCTCTATCCTTAGGGTGCTGCGCGCTATTGCCTGGCCACCGCAGTGCTCACGCTATCAGAGGTAATAACAATGAAAATGAAGAAAAGTCTCGTCGCGCTGTGCCTCTCTGCGGGGCTGCTGGCCTGTGTTCCGGCGATCACCTTCGCAGATGTCAATTTCGTGCCACAAAATACCAGCGCTGCGCCTGCCATTCCGGCGGCGGCGCTCCAGCAACTGACCTGGACGCCGGTTGACCAATCCAAAACCCAGTCAACCCAACTTTCTGCGGCAGGACAACAGCTTAACGTGCCGGGGATTGCCGGTCCGGTTGCCGCTTTCAGCGTCCCGGCCAATATTGGTGAGCTGACCCTGACGCTGACCAGCGAAGTAAGCAAGCAGACCAGCGTATTTGCGCCTAACGTCCTGATTCTGGATCAAAACCTGACGCCATCTGCCTTCTTCCCGAGCGACTATTTTGGCTACCAGGAACCTGGCGTCATGAGTGCTGACCGCCTCGAAGGCAAAATGCGCCTGACGCCTGCTCTGGGACAGCAGAAGATTTATGTCCTGGTCTTCACCACGGATAAAGATTTGCAGCAGACCACTAAGCTCACCGACCCGGCAAAAGCCTATGCCAAAGGAACCGGTAACTCTGTTCCGGATATCCCGGATCCGTTAGCGCGTCATGTCACCGACGGGTTGCTGAAGTTGAAAGTCTCAACAAACAGTGCTTCCAGCGTACTGGTTGGCCCTCTGTTTGGTTCATCCGGTACAGGCCCGGTCACGGTGGGGAACACTGCTGCGCCTGTGTATGCCGCACCCGTTGCTACGGCGGCGGCTCCGGCTGCAACCGCAGCCCCAGCGCCGGCGAAGAAAGCCGAGCCGGTACTGAACGACACCGAAGAATACTTCAATAACGCCATTAAGCAGGCGGTGAAGCGCGGCGATGTCGACAAAGCGCTGAAACTGCTTGATGAAGCCGAACGTTTAGGTTCAACCACTGCCCGTTCCACCTTTATCAGCAGTGTAAAAGGCAAGGGGTAACCGTTTCCCCACAGTGCTGATTTGTTAGTAGTTTAGTGCGCCTGAGTGGGCGCACTTTTTTTGGTGTCACACGGGCTGTTGCGCTCTTGTTGCGATCGTGATCGTTAAATAACGTTTGGCCCCCCTCAATCCGCTTTTCTGCGATACAATGCCATTACGTTATGTATCGGAGAGTCTGGCATGTCACACCCCGCGCTAACGCAACTGCGTGCGCTGCGCTATTTCGACCAAATACCTGCGCTTGACCCGGAGCAACTGGACTGGCTGCTGCTGGAAGATTCCATGACTAAACGTTTCGAGCAGCAGGGCAAAACCGTTACGGTGACCCTGGTTCAGGAAGGGTTTGTCTCTTGTGCTGAGATCGCCTCTGAGCTGCCGCTGTTGCCGCAGGAAGAACGCTACTGGCTGCGCGAAATTTTACTCTGTGCAGACGGTGAGCCATGGCTTGCCGGACGAACGGTCGTTCCCGAGTCTACCCTTTCCGGGCCAGAACTGGCGCTACAACGGCTGGGGAATACGCCGCTGGGGCGTTATCTTTTCACGTCGTCCGAGCTTACCCGGGATTTTATTGAGATTGGTCGCGATGCCGAACTGTGGGGGCGTCGTTCCCGCCTTCGCCTGAGCGGTAAACCGTTAATACTGACGGAGCTTTTTTTACCGGCATCGCCGTTGTACTAAGAGGAAGAAAAAATGGAGTGGAGCCTGACGCAGAATAAGCTGTTGGCTTATCACCGCTTGATGCGTACAGATAAACCCATCGGCGCGCTGCTGCTGCTGTGGCCGACCCTTTGGGCGCTATGGGTAGCAACACCAGGGGTACCGCCGCTGTGGATCCTGGGGGTGTTCATTGCAGGAGTCTGGCTGATGCGTGCGGCGGGCTGCGTGGTCAATGACTATGCGGATCGTAAATTCGACGGGCACGTAAAACGTACGGCCCATCGTCCATTGCCCAGCGGGCAAGTGACCGAGAAAGAGGCCCGTACGCTGTTTATCGTACTGGTTCTGCTCTCTTTCCTGCTGGTGTTGACCCTGAACACCATGACCATTCTGCTTTCAGTTGCGGCCCTGGCTCTGGCCTGGGTTTATCCGTTCATGAAGCGCTACACCCACCTGCCTCAGGTGGTGCTGGGCGCGGCGTTTGGCTGGTCGATCCCGATGGCGTTTGCGGCGGTGAGTGAGTCCGTCCCGTTAAGCTGCTGGCTGATGTTCCTGGCGAACATTCTCTGGGCCGTGGCATACGACACGCAATACGCAATGGTAGACCGCGACGATGACCTGAAGATTGGCATAAAATCGACGGCGATCCTCTTCGGACGTCATGACAAGCTGATCATCGGTATCCTGCAGGTTGCGGTGCTGGCGTTAATGGTGACGATGGGTTACCTGAACGGGCTCAACTGGGCGTTTTACTGGGCCGTGCTGGTGGCGGGAATGCTGTTTGTCTACCAGCAGAAGCTGATTGCGAAACGTGAGCGTGAAGCCTGCTTCAAGGCGTTTATGAATAACAACTATGTCGGTCTGGTGCTGTTTTTAGGGCTGGCGATGAGCTACTTTTCGTAAAAAAACGGCAGCCAGAAGGCTGCCGTTTTTGTTTTCATCGCAGGTCATCAGACTGCTGAACGCTTCACTCGCCTTGCGTCGCACTTTCAATCGTTAAACGCACATCAGACGTGATCAGTTCGGCCAGCATCTGGTACACCTTCAGCGTCTCTTCCGGCTCGGCATCGCCCGTATCACTGATAAACCCTTCATCACGCAGCGTCAGCACCAGAGAGCTGAAGACCGCTTTGTCGAAGAATTCCGGGGCGTTAATCCCGTGCAGAACAGACAGGCGCTGTGCCAGCGTCCGGCTCTCTTTCTCGAGCGTACCGCGGTTAATGGACGGATTCGCGCTCAGCAACCAGAAGGTGATGGCGTAGCGCTGCAGCGTTTCACGCGCGCCCGCCGCCAGCAGTTGCAGGGTACGGGACCGTGACGGATTGATATGCAGCTCGTCGTTCGTGACGGTAATCAGCCCCTGACGACGCAGCTCTTCGGTCAGTTTATCCAGCTCAGTCGCCAGTTCGTCCTTGTCCCAGCGCAGGAACAGCTCCGCTTTCAGCATTGGATAGAGCGTTTCAACATGACGCAACAGCTCCTGACGCGAGATGCGACGATGCTGGGTGATGATGGCCGCCATGAGCGAGGGCAGCATCAGCATATGCGCGATGTTGTTGCGATAGTAAGTCATCAGCACCGCCTGCTCGCGCGGGAGAATGATGATGTCGCCGATGGTGTCCTTTTCGACTTCAAACTTGTTCATCTGCAGGGCATGCTCGATAAGCTCGCTTGCCGTGCTTACCGGTACGGTCGAATCCACCGAGTACGGCACGTTGCGCATCATATCCAGATAGCAATCCAGCTGCTCCGTAAGCTGTTCACGGGTCAGTGAACGCTGACGAGAGGCCAGAAGTGCCGTACAGCACAGGTTCATGGCGTTTGCCGCACCGGCGTTGTTAATGCGCACCATCAGTTCAGAGGCGATGCTGTTGACCGTAGGCGTCAGCCAGGCCGGGCGTATTGCTTCGATAGGATCGATAGACTCGCGCCACTCCGGAACATGGTTGTTCAGGTAGGTCATCAGCGGCATCGGCTCGCCAAAGTTGACGTAGCCCTGGCCAAGGTTGCGTAACTTGCTCAAGCCGCGCAGCATCTGCGGCAGGCTCTCTTTCTCTTTGGTCGCACCGCGCAGCTCTTTGGCGTAGGTGCCCACTTCCATCACGTGCTCGTAGCCAATGTAGATGGGTACCAGCGTGATCGGGCGGGTTCCCCCGCGCAGCATCGCCTGAATGGTCATCGACAGCGTGCCGGTTTTAGGATCGAGCAGACGACCGGTACGGGAGCGACCCCCTTCCACGAAGTATTCAACGGAATAACCGCGGCTGAACAGCTCGCCAAGATATTCACGGAATACGGTGGAGTAGAGCTTGTTGCCCTTAAAGGTACGACGGATAAAGAACGCCCCCAGGCGACGGAAAATCGGGCCGGCTGGCCAGAAGTTCAGGTTAATGCCGGCAGCGATGTGCGGCGGTACCAGACCCTGGTGATAGAGCACATAGGAGAGGAGCAGATAGTCCATGTGGCTGCGGTGGCAGGGGACATAGACAATCTCATGGCCATCATGGGCCAGCTGGCGTACGCGCTCGGCGTTATGAACGTTGATGCCCTGATAGAGGCGGTTCCACGTAAAGCCCAGAATACGATCGGAAAGACGAATCATCTCGTAAGAGAAGTTCGCGGCAATCTCCTCCATCAGTGCAATAGCGTTCTGCTGTGCTTTCTCATGGGAAATCTTTTTGCTGCGCGCTTCGTCTTCAACGGCTCTGGCAATCGCTTTGGAGGCCAGCAGCTTGTTGAACAGGTCCTGACGTGCAGGAAGACGCGGGCCGACGGCAGCCAGACGCTGACGGGCGAAGTGCATACGCGCCACGCGCGCCAGTTTCTGCGCGATAATCTTGTCGGTGCCGTGTTCGTCCGCCATACGGCGCAGCGAAACGGACGGGGAGAAACGCACGAAGCTGTCACGTCCCAGCCAGGAGACCGCGAAGAATTTCTGAATGCCGTTAAGCATGCGCAGCGGTGGGTTCTCTTCACCTTTCTCTCTGCCCGGGCGGCGACCAAACATCACCGATACCGGCACCATCTGCACATCCAGACCCGGATTGCTGCGGTGCAGGTCGAGATAGTCGTGGAAAAGCTTAATGGACTCTTCCTTTGGCGTGTAATAGGTAAACACGCGCGGCCCGCCGTGAATGAACACATAGCGCGGCAGCAGAGTGCCGTCGACTTCGAGGGGTTCAAGCGGGTCAGGTAAATCATGCGCCAGACACTGGGCGCGAAGCGTCAGTAGGTCTGCCTTCGAGTTATAAGGCAAAACGTACATAATTGGGCGTGACGTATCGAGCCCCAATTCCAGCGCGGGTTCCGCTGGGATAGACTTGCTTTTTACCAGGACGCTTAATGGTAAATTAAGTAATTTGTAGTAAATTCGTGGCCAGCCGGACATAAACGATGTAAAGCCTCTGGTTAATAATGCAATTGCGGCGCAAGGATAACAGAAAGCGCGCAAAATTTCTGTTGTTACCCGTCATACTTCAGGCAGCAGCGAAACACGCTGCGCCTACTGTTACTGACGCTATTTTAATTAAAAGGTTCTTTTAATGGCCAATAATACCACTGGGTTAACCCGAATCATCAAAGCCGCCGGCTATTCATGGAAAGGTTTCCGTGCCGCGTGGGTCAATGAAGCCGCGTTTCGCCAGGAGGGCGTCGCCGCTATCATCGCGGTGATTATCGCCTGTTTCCTTGATGTTGATGCGATTACCCGCGTTTTGTTGATCGGCTCCGTGCTGTTGGTGATGATAGTGGAAATTCTCAATAGCGCTATTGAGGCCGTGGTGGACCGTATCGGCTCTGATTTCCATGAGCTCTCCGGCCGGGCGAAAGACATGGGGTCTGCTGCCGTATTGCTGGCGATTATCACTGCGGTCATCACCTGGGTCACGCTGCTTTGGTCACATTTCCGATAAGCCTCGAGAAATAATTAAGTCCCTGGTTTTTTGTGCAGTTTTTGGTTCCAAAATCGCCTTTGACTGTATATACTCACAGCATAACTGTATATACACCCAGGGGGCGGAATGAAAGCGTTAACGACCAGGCAGCAAGAGGTGTTTGATCTCATCCGGGATCATATCGGCCAGACGGGTATGCCACCCACGCGTGCGGAGATCGCTCAGCGTCTGGGTTTCCGTTCTCCGAATGCTGCCGAAGAACACCTGAAAGCGCTGGCGCGTAAAGGCGTCATTGAGATTGTATCGGGCGCTTCGCGTGGCATCCGTCTGCTGGTGGAAGAAGAGACAGGTATTCCGCTGGTGGGCCGTGTCGCGGCAGGTGAACCTTTGCTGGCACAACAGCATATTGAAGGTCACTACCAGGTTGACCCGGGCATGTTTAAACCGAGCGCAGATTTCCTGCTGCGCGTCAGCGGCATGTCGATGAAAGATATCGGTATTCTGGACGGCGATCTGCTCGCAGTTCATAAAACCCAGGACGTGCGCAATGGGCAAGTTGTGGTCGCGCGTATTGACGATGAAGTTACCGTTAAGCGTCTGAAAAAGCAGGGTAACACCGTCCAGTTACTGCCTGAAAACAACGAGTTCTCCCCGATTGTGGTGGATCTCCGCGAACATAACTTCTCTATTGAAGGGCTGGCTGTTGGGGTTATCCGCAACGGTGAATGGCTGTAATCATGTCATAACAGGCTACGGACCTGCCGTAGCCTGATTCAATCTCCACTGCCGGTATTTTTCATGTCACTGCTGACGACATCAGATAAGGCATTGTGGCGTCTTGCACTGCCAATGATTTTTTCCAATATCACCGTCCCTCTGCTGGGACTGGTAGACACGGCTGTTATTGGTCATCTGGATTCCCCCGTTTATCTGGGCGGCGTCGCGATCGGCGCGACGGCAACCAGCTTCCTTTTTATGCTGCTGCTCTTTTTGCGTATGAGTACCACCGGGCTTACGGCTCAGGCGTATGGCGCAAAAGATCCGTTGCGTCTGGCGCGTGCGCTGGTACAACCCTTGATCCTTGCCCTGGGCGCGGGTGCGCTGATCGTGGTGTTGCGCACGCCACTGATTGATCTGGCGCTGCATGTCGTTGGCGGGAGCGAGGCGGTACTTGAGCAGGCGCGACGCTTCCTTGAAATTCGCTGGCTCAGCGCGCCCGCATCACTGGCGAACCTGGTCCTGCTTGGCTGGTTACTCGGCGTGCAGTATGCCCGTGCGCCAGTCATTCTGCTGGTGGCAGGCAATCTTCTCAACATCGTGCTTGATGTCTGGCTGGTGATGGGTCTGCATATGAACGTGCAGGGCGCCGCGCTGGCGACGGCAATTGCAGAATACGGTACCTTTTTCATCGGCCTGTGGATGGTCTGGCGCGTGCTGGCCCTGCGCGGTATCTCGCTTGCGATGCTCAAAACCGCGTGGCGCGGTAATATCCGCACGCTGCTGGCGCTTAACCGCGACATTATGCTGCGCTCGTTACTGCTTCAGCTCTGCTTTGGCGCGCTGACGGTCTTTGGGGCGCGACTTGGGCCGGAGATCGTCGCGGTTAATGCGGTCCTGATGACGCTGCTCACCTTTACCGCGTATGCGCTGGATGGCTTTGCCTATGCCGTTGAAGCCCATTCCGGGCAAGCGTATGGTGCACGCGAAAGCGGCCAGCTCCGCGAGGTGTGGCGGGCCGCCTGTCGTCAGTCAGGCCTGGTGGCGCTGGCGTTTGCACTCATTTACGCCTGTCTGGGTGAACAGATCGTTGCTTTACTCACCTCACTCCCATCGCTGCGCGAACTGGCGAGTCACTATCTCTTCTGGCAGGCAATCTTACCGGTGGTGGGCGTGTGGTGTTATCTGCTGGACGGCATGTTTATTGGCGCGACGCGAGGTGCGGAGATGCGCAATAGCATGGCGGTCGCTGCGGCGGGATTTGGTCTGACGTTACTGACGCTGCCGTATCTGGGCAACCACGGTTTGTGGCTGGCTCTGGCGGTTTTCCTCGCGTTACGTGGCCTGTCGCTGGCCTTTATCTGGCATCGTCACTGGCGAAATAACACCTGGCTGCCTTCCCGCCACGATATATCGTGACGGTTAAAGATTCCGAATATAAAAACAACTGCCGGATCCTTAACTACAATAATAATCACGTCCAGCAGAAAAGAACGAAGCGGACGAAACTTACAGACGCTTAACACGAGGACACGATTATGAATAAAGACGAAATCGGCGGCAACTGGAAGCAGTTCAAAGGTAAAGCGAAAGAACAGTGGGGTAAGCTGACGGATGATGATATGACCATCATCGAAGGTAAACGCGATCAGCTGGTGGGTAAAATTCAGGAACGTTACGGCTACGAGAAAGATCGTGCTGAAAACGAAGTGAAAGACTGGGAAACCCGTAACGATTATCGCTGGTAATCCTTTACTCCCCCTGAGGGCGGCTTCGGGCCGCCTTTTCTTTTGCCGTTAACGCGGCTTTTTCTTCACCAGTACAGAATGGTCGTGCTGGCACTCATCCTGGTGACGACAGGCTTCTACCTCTACGCAGGCTGAGCACAGGCCGTGCGCTTCAATCACGTTATGACGCAACGCAAAGCCCATTTTGGCTGCCAGCGTATGCATAATATCTTCAACGCCTTCCGCACCTTCTTCCTTCACGCTGCCGCAGCGATCGCAGATAAACATGGCCGACGTATGGGTTGGCTGATCGAACAGATGGCACAGCACATAGCTGTTTGTCGATTCAACCTTATGCACAAAGCCCTGTTCCAGCAGGAAATCCAGCGCGCGGTACACCGTTGGCGGTTTAGCCTGTGGCTCGCTTTCGCGCAGCAGATCAAGCAGATCGTACGCGCTGATCGCGCCCTGCTGCAGGCTCATCAAACGTAATACTTCAAGGCGCTGCGGAGTCAGGCGCACATTGCGTTGCACGCACAGCTTTTCTGCCTGCGCTAACAGCTCTTTTGTGGACTTATCCATTTAGCACCCCGGATGTTATAGGCTGGAAAACCCCCACTTTATCATGTTCTGCTAAAAACACCGAGATCCGCCAGGCTGTGCTATACCTGACGCAACGCAATCCGGGGAATAAACGATGAAAAGACCTGACTGTATTCGACACTGGCGCGACGTAGAAGGCGCAGATGACTCAACCTATCCCGACAGTAGTGAACGTTTTTCCATTGGCGCACCGCTGGCGCGTAAGCTCGGCCTTGGACGCATTGGTATACACCATGAGCGCTTACCGCCAGGCCGACGGACCTCTTATCCACATGCTGAAAGCGACGAAGAAGAGTTTATCTACGTGCTTGAAGGCTACCCTGAAGCCTGGATTAACGGATATTTATGGAAACTTGAACCTGGCGACAGCGTGGGCTTTCCCGCCGGAACCGGGGTCTGTCACACCTTCATCAACAACACCGACGAAGAGGTACGGCTCCTGGTGGTGGGTGAGGCCAACAAGAAGCATAACCGTATCTATTACCCGCTTAATCCGGAGTACGCCGCCACGCGCGACGATCGCTGGGTAGACCACCCTCCTCAGTTTTTTGGACCGCACGATGGAAAACCTGGGAAAAAATAATTTCCTCTTCTATAAATATTGAGGGCCGTCACAAATAACTACAGGCCTGGCGGGAATTTAACTTAAGGAAATAGCGGGTCTTTTTGCACTTATTCACAGCAATAGTTCGTTCCTGTTTGGGAGATAACAGACAGGGGTTATTTAATAACAGACTATAAGACGAGCATACTGTGAAAAAACATTTTAAATTTTCGGTGGTTAGCATCGCTGTCTCCTTGTTTATGGCAAATCAGGCGGGAGCAGCCAATACCTGGACAGAATCACGTAGCGACGCCATGGGGGGCACGGGTGTCGCGGCCGGAAACTATGGCAGCGGGGCGTTAATCAACCCTGCGCTACTGGCGAAGGCGAAACCGGACGACGATGTGACGGTCATTTTACCGTCCGCTGGCGTGCAGGTGACCGATGAAGACAATCTTCAGGATGAGATTGATACCATCAACGATAAAATCAACCATTACAAAGACGTGGTTGATAACCTTACACCGATTGAGATCATTACCAACCCGTTAGGTTCCATCAACCAGTTCCAGGGCGCGGCGAAAGATCTCGCCGATGAGCTGGACTATCTCAAGGGCAAAACGGCACGCGCCACGGCGGGTGCGGGGATAGCCGTCAGTATTCCTAACGATGTCCTTTCCGTGGCCTTTATGGCTAAAGGCTATGCCCACGGGCGAGTCAGTTCTTCTATTGATCAGCAAGATATTGATTACCTGCGCGGTATTCAACGCAGCGATGCGGTGGCTGCCGGCGTTGCACTGGACGCTGCGCTGAACGGCACCGATCAAATCACGAAAAACCTCAACTCAACGGCGTCTGGCCGGGCGGCAATTGTCTCCGACTATGGTATCGCGGTGGCGCGTCAGTTCGAGCTTGGCGGTGTTCCGGTGTCTGTTGGCGTGACTCCAAAACTGCAAAAGACCTGGGTCTATAACTACACCACCTCCATTTACGATTATGACAGCAACAAGTGGAATGACAGCCGCTACCGTACTGACGACACCGGCTTTAACGTTGATGCCGGTATCGCGGCCGATTTTGGTGAGCACTGGACGGTCGGCGTGAGCGGACAAAACCTGATGTCACGCGATATCGACACCAAAGACATTCGCATCCGCAACGGGCGCACGGGTGAGGTGGTGAGCTATAAAGACACCTACCAGATCCGCCCTCTGGTTACCGCGGGTGCCGCCTGGCATAACGATCTGGTGACGTTAACCGCCGATGGCGATCTGACGGAAACCAAAGGATTCAAAAGCGAAGACACTTCTCAGTATGTTGGCGTAGGCGCCGAAGTGACGCCGCTGAACTGGCTGGCGGTGCGTGCGGGTTTCCGTGCTGACATGAAAGGTAACGACAGCAATGTCTTTACTGGCGGTGTCGGTTTTGCACCGTTTAACACGGTCCATGTCGACCTGATGGGCCTGTACGGTGAAGACGAGACCTGGGGCGCAGGCGCCCAGCTGAGCATGACCTTCTAAAGTGCACCGGAGGCGCTGCGCCTCCGGCTTTTCTTTGTGCTATAGTAGCGCCCCCTTTTCACCAGATGCTTAAAACTTCGCCATGTCGTCAGAATTACAGACTGCTTTCCCTGCACACCGTTTCTCCATTGCGCCGATGCTCGACTGGACGGACAGACACTGTCGCTACTTCCTGCGTCAGCTCTCCCGCCATACGCTGCTGTACACCGAAATGGTGACCACCGGAGCAATTATTCACGGAAAGGGCGACTATCTGGCCTACAGCGAAGAAGAGCATCCGGTTGCGCTGCAGCTTGGCGGTAGCGATCCCGCTGCGCTGGCGCAGTGTGCGAAGCTTGCAGAAGCGCGCGGCTATGACGAGATTAACCTTAACGTTGGCTGTCCGTCTGATCGTGTGCAGAACGGCATGTTCGGCGCGTGTCTGATGGGCAATGCATCCCTGGTGGCAGACTGCATCAAGGCGATGCGCGATGTGGTTTCCATTCCGGTGACGGTCAAGACCCGTATCGGCATTGACGACCAGGACAGCTACGAATTTCTCTGCGATTTTATCAATACGGTCTCCGGCAAAGGCGAGTGCGAGATGTTTATCATCCATGCGCGTAAAGCCTGGCTCTCCGGACTTAGCCCGAAAGAGAACCGTGAAATCCCGCCGCTGGACTACCCGCGCGTGTACCAGCTAAAACGTGACTTCCCGCAGCTCACGATGTCGATCAACGGCGGCATTACGTCGCTGGAAGAGGCCAAAACACACCTGGAGCATATGGATGGCGTAATGGTCGGGCGCGAGGCGTATCAAAATCCAGGCATTCTGGCGACGGTCGACAGGGAAATCTTTGGCGTTGAAGGCGCAGATACCGACCCGGTGGCCGTGGTACGCGCCATGTATCCCTACATTGAGCGTGAGCTGAGTAACGGGACGTATCTTGGTCATATCACCCGTCATATGCTGGGCCTGTTCCAGGGGATCCCGGGAGCACGCCAGTGGCGTCGCTACCTTAGCGAGAACGCGCATAAAGCCGGTGCAGACATCGAGGTGCTGGAACACGCGCTACGTCTGGTCGCTGATAAGCGATAATTTTCGCTAAAAGATCGTCAAATTCACCACGCCTCGCACACCCGTGCGGGGCGTTTTGCTTTAAGAACAGCGGGTTATGGTTGGCATGATTCTTGTAATGATCGCGGTATCATTTGGGAACGCGTGGGAGAGCACCATGTTAGAACTACTTTTTGTGATTGGCTTTTTTGTCATGCTGATGATGACGGGGATTTCCCTGCTCGGGATTCTGGCGGCTATCGTCGTGGCGACGGTGGTCATGTTTATCGGGGGATTATTTGCCCTGACGCTGAAGCTCCTGCCGTGGCTGCTGCTGGCCATTGCCGTGGTGTGGGTAATACGGGCGATTAAATCACCAAAACTGCCCACTTATCAGCGCAATAACCGTTTTCGTTACTAAGGTATTGAGGTGTTCGTCACATACTTGCAACTTTTCCGGCAGCATTGCTTAGAACAGAATAGGATTTACTTATCGAATCTGTCACTATGACTGCCGCTAAAGAATTCATCGAGCTGTACCCTACATACAGCCGAACTAAAAAAAGAAAGGGCTTCCCACGGGAAGCCCAATTTCTTTTTAGGGGTCAGGGAATTAACAGACTTGAACCCTGTGTTGCTCTGCTCTCCAGCACCTCATGTGCTCGCCTGGCATCGGTTAGTGCGTATTTCTGCGCCTCCGCCACATCCACTTTAATCACGCCGCTGGCGATCAGCGAAAAGAGCTCGTTGCTGGCCTCGATCAGCTCTTCCCGGTTAGTGATATACCCCTGCAGGGAAGGGCGAGTCACATACAGCGACCCTTTCTGGTTGAGAATGCCAAGATTAATGCCGGTCACGGCGCCCGAGGCGTTGCCGAAGCTCACCATCAGCCCGCGACGCTGCAGACAATCCAGCGACGCCTCCCAGGTATCTTTACCCACCGAGTCATAAACCACGCGCACCTTTTTGCCGTTGGTTATCTCTTTGAGGCGCTCAGCAATGCTCTCTTCACGGTAGTTAATCACCTGCCAGGCGCCGGCCTGAAGCGCGCGCTGGGCTTTTTGTGCACTGCCCACCGTGCCGATAAGTTTTGCACCGAGCGCTTTGGCCCACTGACAGGCGATCAGCCCCACGCCGCCCGCCGCGGCATGAAACAGGAACTGCTCGTCAGGTTTGATCTCATAGGTTTTGCGCAGCAGATAATAGACCGTGAGCCCTTTCAGGAATGAGGCGGCCGCTTGTTCAAACGAGATGGCATTTGGCAGAAGGGCGGCTTTATCGGCCGGCACGTTGTGCACGGAACTGTAGGCACCCAGCGCGGATTGCGCGTACACCACGCGATCGCCCTCTTTAATATGCTTAACGGCACTGCCCACTTTGAGCACGACGCCTGCCGCTTCCGTTCCCAGTCCGCTTGGCATGGAGGGAGGCGGATAGAGACCGCCGCGAATATACGTGTCGATGTAGTTAATGCCGATGGCTTTGTTTTCAACCTGAACTTCGTTTTCACCAGGCGCTGCGGGGGTAAACTCCACCGCGTTTAACACTTCTGGCCCACCATGTTTCTGGAATTCAATGCGCGTTGCCATGCTCCCTCCGTCAGAAAAATATGGTAATCTTTCGACCCACTCTTTATCTCGGTAACTCCATTCACTATGGCAGGAAACAAACCCTTCAACAAACAGACTGAACCTCGCGAGCGTGATTTCCAGGTCGCAGGATTAAAAGTCCCGCCGCACTCGATTGAAGCGGAACAGTCGGTGTTGGGCGGTTTAATGCTGGATAACGAACGCTGGGACGACGTCGCCGAGCGCGTGGTGTCCGAGGATTTCTATACCCGTCCGCACCGTCATATCTTTACTGAAATGGCACGTCTGCAGGAGTCGGGCAGCCCGATTGACCTTATCACGCTCGCGGAATCGCTGGAGCGTCAGGGGCAACTGGACAGCGTGGGTGGGTTTGCTTACCTGGCGGAACTGTCAAAAAACACGCCAAGTGCGGCGAATATCAGCGCTTATGCCGATATCGTGCGCGAACGTGCAGTTGTTCGTGAGATGATCTCGGTGGCGAATGAGATCGCCGAAGCCGGTTTTGATCCGCAGGGGCGTACCAGCGAAGACCTGCTTGATCTGGCCGAGTCCCGCGTCTTTAAAATCGCGGAAAGCCGGGCAAATAAAGACGAAGGCCCGAAAAATATCGCTGATGTGCTTGATGCCACCGTCGCGCGTATTGAGCAACTGTTCCAGCAGCCGCACGACGGTGTCACCGGCGTGAACACCGGCTATGACGATCTCAATAAGAAAACCGCGGGTCTGCAGCCGTCAGATTTGATTATCGTTGCGGCGCGTCCCTCCATGGGTAAAACGACATTTGCGATGAACCTCGTCGAAAATGCGGCGATGTTGCAGGACAAGCCGGTTCTTATCTTCAGTCTTGAGATGCCATCAGAACAGATCATGATGCGTTCTCTGGCGTCGCTGTCGCGCGTGGATCAGACCCGTATCCGTACCGGCCAGCTCGACGATGAGGACTGGGCGCGTATCTCCGGCACCATGGGTATCCTGCTGGAAAAACGGAATATTTATATCGATGATTCCTCCGGCCTGACGCCGACGGAAGTGCGCTCCCGTGCGCGCCGTATCGCCCGTGAACATGGCGGCATTGGCCTTATCATGATTGACTACCTTCAGCTGATGCGCGTGCCGTCGCTGTCCGACAACCGTACGCTGGAAATCGCGGAGATTTCCCGCTCGCTCAAGGCGTTAGCCAAAGAGTTGCACGTGCCCGTGGTGGCGCTGTCGCAGCTTAACCGCTCCCTGGAACAACGTGCTGATAAGCGCCCGGTCAACTCCGACCTGCGTGAATCGGGCTCCATCGAGCAGGATGCCGACTTAATCATGTTCATCTACCGTGATGAGGTTTATCACGAGAACAGCGACCTGAAAGGGATCGCCGAAATTATTATTGGTAAACAACGTAACGGCCCTATCGGTACGGTACGTCTGACCTTTAACGGACAGTGGTCGCGTTTCGACAACTACGCCGGTCCTCAATATGATGATGAGTAATTTCTAAGGAATTCAAATGCAAGCGGCAACTGTAGTCATTAACCGCCGCGCTCTGCGACACAACCTGCAACGTCTGCGTGAACTGGCTCCCGCCAGTAAACTCGTTGCAGTCGTGAAAGCGAACGCTTACGGACACGGTCTTATTGAGACCGCGCGAACGCTCCCCGATGCCGACGCCTTTGGCGTCGCCCGTCTTGAAGAAGCCATCCGCCTGCGCGCGGGTGGGATCACTCAACCGATTTTGCTGCTGGAAGGCTTTTTTGAAGCGGCAGATCTGCCGACCATTGCTGACCAGCATCTGCACACCGCGGTACATAACGAAGAACAACTCGCGGCGCTGGAAACCGCCGAGCTGAGTGAGCCTGTCACCGTCTGGATGAAGCTCGATACCGGCATGCACCGTCTGGGCGTGCGCCCGGAAAAGGCGGACGCGTTTTATCAGCGTCTGTGTCAGTGCAAAAACGTCCGTCAGCCGGTGAATATCGTGAGCCACTTTGCCCGTGCCGATGAACCCGAGTGTGGCGCGACCGAGCAGCAGCTGGATATTTTTAATACTTTCTGCGAAGGCAAGCCAGGAATGCGCTCCATTGCCGCGTCTGGCGGTATTTTGCTGTGGCCGCAGTCGCACTTCGACTGGGCGCGTCCAGGCATTATTCTTTACGGCGTCTCTCCGCTGGAGAACAGACCCTGGGGGCCGGATTTTGGTTTCCAGCCGGTGATGTCCCTTGTGTCTAACCTGATTGCCGTGCGCGATCACAAAGCGGGTGAGCCCGTGGGCTACGGCGGAACGTGGACCAGCGAGCGCGACACACGCCTTGGCGTGGTGGCGATGGGCTATGGCGATGGTTATCCTCGCGCCGCGCCGTCCGGCACGCCGGTACTGGTCAATGGCCGTGAAGCGAACATCGTGGGCCGCGTGGCGATGGACATGATCTGTATTGACCTCGGGCCAGATGCACAGGACAAACCGGGTGATGACGTGGTGATGTGGGGTGAGGGTTTACCTGTTGAACGCATCGCTGAAATCACAAAAGTGAGTGCTTACGAACTTATCACGCGCCTGACATCAAGGGTTGCGATGAAGTACATCGACTAACAGACCTTTCCAGGGAGGGGTAATGTCACCATCCGAAATGGCCGCTTGTCTGGCTTATGCCCTCTCGGTCTGGCTGGCTGCCAGAAACAGTATTCACACGTGGTGGATAGGCATCATCGGCAGTGGGCTTTATGGCTGGGTCTTTTATTCGGTTCAGCTTTACGCTGACGTTACCCTGCAGCTCTTTTTCATCATCACCAGCATCACCGGCTGGGTGCACTGGCTCAAAGGTCATCGCGGGGAGGTATTGCCCGTTCGGCGTACCCCGCCCAGACATTTCTTCATCCTGCTCGCCTGCGCCCTGCTGGTGGCCGCGGGTTATGGCCTGATCTTGCATCGCTACACTAACGCCTGGGCCCCCTGGGTGGACTCCGTTATTTTGACATTCAGCGTGCTTGCACAGTTTATGTTAATGGGGCGACGCCTGGAGAACTGGTACGTCTGGCTGGCTGTAAACACGCTGGCGGTACCGTTATATGCGATGAGAGATCTGCATTTGACCGCGGGTTTATATCTGGTGTTTTGGTTTAATGCCTGGCACGGTTTATATCAGTGGCGTAAGGAGATTCGCGCCCAGTGAAGCCTTATTGCGACGGTCTGGTTGTGGGTAAATTCGCGCCATTACACGTGGGGCATGAAGCGCTGATAAATGCTGCGCTGGCCCAGTGTGAGACGGTCTATATCATCAGTTATTCGCGTCCGGAAATTCCGGGTTATGACCCCGACAAGCGCCTTCACTGGTTAAGCGCGCGCTTCCCGCAATGTCATCACCTTGTGCTGACGCCGGAGGTCATCGCGACCCATGCGCTTGAACCACCGCCGCATAATGATGCGGATGCCGATCTTCACCGGCATTACGTGGCAACGCTGTGTGAAAAAATACTTCACTGCCAGCCACAGGCCGTATTTACCGCCGAAGACTACGGCGACGGATTTGCGGCGGTGTTAAGCCAGCGTTTTGGCAAGCAGGTTACCCATGTCCGCCTCCAGCGTCCGAAGGGGCCTGAGGCGCCCTCGGGAACCCTGATACGTTCCGATGTCCATCGCTACCGCACGATGATGTCCCCGGAGGTCTACCGTAGCTTTGTCTTTCGGATTTGTTTATTGGGGGGAGAATCGACAGGGAAAAGCACGCTTTCCCGCGCGCTGGCGACGACGCTCAACGCCCCGTTTGTCGCCGAGTTTGGCCGAGAATACTGGGAAGAGAAGAATGGCGTTCTGGGATGCGACGATCTGCTGCATATTGCCCGCGAGCAGGTACGTCGTGAAGCGATGGCCAGCACGGCTCCCTTCCTGGTTTGCGATACCTCGCCCTTAACCACGCTGTTTTATATGCTCGACCAGTTTGGCAGCGCGCCACGCGAGCTAGAGGAATTAGCCGGGCGCGCATATTCTCTGGTGGTGCTCTGTGGCGATGAGTTTCCTTTTGTTCAGGATGGTACCCGTCAGGGGGCTGCATTCCGCCAGCGACAGCAGGCATGGTACATCCGCGCGTTAACAGACAGAAATATCCCCTATCTGCCTGTTTCTGGTTCGCTCGCTGAACGCATCGAACAGATTCGACGACATCTGCAGGAACGGATCTGATATCGCTCTCGATCTTCTGTCATATCCGGTTTATTGTTGAAATCCCTGCCTCATCGAATTCCGGAGAATCATCGCGTGTTTCAGAAAGTTGACGCCTATGCCGGCGACCCCATTCTCTCCTTAATGGAGCGTTTCAAAGAAGATCCTCGCAGCGACAAAGTTAACCTCAGTATTGGTTTGTATTACAACGAGGAGGGCATTATTCCTCAGCTGCAAGCTGTGGCAGAAGCGGAAGCACGTCTTAACGCCGTCCCGCACGGAGCCTCGCTCTATCTGCCAATGGAAGGGTTAAACAGCTACCGCAACACCATTGCGCCGCTGCTGTTTGGTGCCGATCACGCCGTGCTGACACAAAAACGGGTGGCGACCATCCAGACGCTGGGTGGCTCGGGCGCATTAAAAGTTGGCGCTGACTTTCTGAAAAAATACTTCCCGGATTCTGGCGTGTGGGTCAGTGACCCGACGTGGGAAAACCACGTGGCGATTTTTGAGGGCGCAGGCTTTACGGTGCAGACCTATCCGTGGTTTGACAGCGAAACCAACGGCGTGCGCGTTGACGCGCTGCTGGAAAAACTGAATACGCTGCCGGAGCGCAGTATTGTTCTGCTGCATCCGTGCTGCCATAACCCGACCGGTGCAGACCTGACTAATGCCCAGTGGGATGCGGTAATCGACGTGCTGAAGACGCGTAACCTGATCCCCTTCCTCGACATCGCCTATCAGGGCTTTGGCGCGGGCATGGAAGAAGATGCCTACGCTATCCGCGCCGTTGCCAGCGCCGGACTGCCTGCGCTGGTCAGCAACTCGTTCTCAAAAATCTTCTCCCTGTACGGTGAGCGCGTCGGCGGCCTGTCAGTGGTCTGTGAGGACGCTGAAGCGGCCGGGCGAGTGCTCGGTCAGCTGAAGGCGACCGTGCGCCGCATTTACTCCAGCCCGCCAAACTTTGGTGCGCAGGTAGTCGCCACGGTGCTGGGTGACGATCGGCTGAAAGCGTCGTGGCTCGCTGAAGTGGAATCTATGCGCAAGCGCATCCTGACGATGCGTCAGGAGCTGGTCGACGTGCTGAAAGAGGCCGTCCCAGGGCATAATTTTGACTATCTGCTTAAGCAGCGTGGGATGTTCAGCTACACCGGCCTCAGCGCGGCTCAGGTCGATCGCCTGCGTGAAGAGTTCGGCGTCTACCTGATTTCCAGCGGCCGTATGTGCGTGGCGGGGCTTAATGCCAGCAACGTTCATCGTGTTGCGCAGGCGTTTGCTGCAGTGATGTAAGCACTCACTATCATCCCTCTCTCCCTGCGGGAGAGGGCCGGGTGAGAGCATCAGGACGCACAAAAATCTTGCCCGGTGGCGCTGCGTCTACCGGGCCTTCAGACCTCATCCGCGCTTTGTGATCATCTTCTTTTTATTCAGCTTCATAAGTAAAAACTCCTTCCCTTCATCTCCCCCCGGGGTTATGGTCGGATAGTTTTTTGACCATTCACTCAAAATAAAACGATAACAAACTGAATATTCAGGGGAAAACATGCGCAAGATCACACTGGCGCTCAGCGCCGCCTGCTTATTGTTCTCGCTAAATAGTGCCGTCGTGGCGCGCGCTTCCGCACCGACGCCACTTTACACCGGCACAACAGCCGCCATGCTTGCCGAGCAGGCACCTGTTCACTGGGTATCCGTAGCCCAAATCGAAAATAGCCTGTTAGGGCGCCCGCCAATGGCTGTAGGCTTTGATATCGACGATACGGTCCTGTTTTCCAGCCCGGGATTCTGGCGGGGCAAAAAAACCTACTCACCGGACAGCGAAGCGTATCTGAAGAACCCCGAGTTCTGGGAAAAGATGAATAACGGCTGGGACGAGTTCAGCATTCCTAAAGAGGTGGCGCGCGCGCTTATCGCCATGCACGTTAAACGCGGTGACAGCATTTACTTTGTGACCGGACGCAGCCAGACCAAAACCGAAACCGTCTCTAAAACGCTGCAGGATGATTTTCAGATCCCGGCTTCCAGCATGAATCCGGTTATTTTTGCCGGCGACAAACCCGGCCAAAACACCAAAACCCAATGGCTGGAACAGAAGAACATCAAAGTCTTCTATGGCGATTCAGATAACGATATCACCGCCGCGCATGACGTCGGAGCCAGAGGGATCAGGGTGTTACGCGCCTCAAACTCTACGTATCGACCGTTGCCCATGGCCGGAAAGTTTGGCGAAGAAGTGATTGTTAATTCTGAGTATTAACCGCCTGGCGGCGAGGCTGCCTCTTTTTTAATCAAATCTCGTCGCTGTGGGTTTTACCTTTCGCTTTCTTGCTGCACACTTAGAAAGATTCATCTTTCATAACGGAGCAGCACATGTGGTATCAACAGACCCTGACCTTAAGCGCGAAACCTCGTGGATTTCATCTGGTGACTGATGAAGTCATTGGGCAAATTCGCGACCTCTCGCGCATCAGGACGGGGTTACTGCATCTGCTGCTTCAGCACACGTCAGCCTCTCTCACGCTTAATGAAAATTGCGATCCCACCGTCCGGTCTGACATGGAGCAGCATTTTCTCAAAACCGTTCCGGACAACGCCCCTTATGAACATGACTATGAGGGAGCAGATGACATGCCGTCGCATATCAAATCCTCTCTGCTGGGCGTATCGCTGATGCTGCCGGTGCACAATGGTCGGTTACTGCTGGGAACGTGGCAAGGGATCTGGCTGGGAGAACATCGTATTCACGGTGGTTCGCGTAAAATTATCGCAACGCTACAAGGGGAATAAAGATGACAATTTCGGAGCTACTTCAGTACTGCATGAGTAAACCTGGCGCTGAGCAAAGCGTTCACAGCGACTGGAAAGCCACGCAGATTAAAGTGGGGGATATTCTGTTTGCGATGGTGAAAGAGGTTGAGGGTCGCCCGGCGGCGTCGCTGAAAACCAGCCCGGAACTGGCGGAGCTGTTACGCCAGCAGCACCATGACGTCCGGCCAAGCAAGCATCTCAACAAAGCGCACTGGAGCACCGTTTATCTCGACGGTTCACTGCCGGGTTCGCAAATTTACTATCTGGTGGACGCGTCTTATCAGCAGGCGGTAGAGCTGCTGCCGGAAGCGACCCGACAGCAACTCTCCGTGTGACAATTACAGCAACGGTTTGAGGAAGCGCGCGGTGTGCGAGGCTTCGCACTCTGCAACGGTCTCTGGCGTACCGGAGACGAGGATTTCACCGCCGCCGCTGCCGCCTTCCGGGCCGAGATCGACAATCCAGTCCGCGGTTTTAATCACGTCCAGGTTGTGTTCAATGACCACAATCGTGTTGCCCTGATCGCGAAGCTGATGCAGAACATCAAGCAGCTGCTGGATATCGGCAAAGTGCAGACCGGTGGTCGGCTCATCGAGAATGTACAGCGTCTGGCCGGTACCGCGTTTGGAGAGCTCACGCGCCAGCTTCACGCGCTGTGCTTCACCGCCAGACAGCGTGGTGGCAGACTGCCCCAGACGAATATAGGTCAGGCCCACATCCATCAGCGTCTGCAGCTTACGCGCCAGCGCAGGGACCGCGTCAAAGAACTCACGCGCCTCTTCGATGGTCATATCCAGCACTTCGTGGATGGTTTTGCCTTTGTACTTAATCTCCAGCGTTTCGCGGTTATAGCGTTTGCCTTTGCACTGGTCGCACGGCACGTAAATATCCGGCAGGAAGTGCATCTCAACCTTGATAACCCCGTCGCCCTGGCACGCCTCACAGCGTCCGCCGCGCACGTTAAAGCTGAAACGTCCTGGCGTATACCCGCGTGAACGCGCTTCCGGCACACCTGCAAACAGTTCACGTACGGGTGTGAACACGCCCGTATAGGTGGCAGGGTTGGAACGCGGAGTCCGCCCGATTGGACTCTGATCGATATCGATCACTTTATCGAAATGCTCCAGCCCCTGGATGTCACGGTACGGCGCCGGTTCGGCCAGCGTCGCGCCGTTCAGCTGCGTCTGCGCAATCGGGAACAGCGTATCGTTGATCAGCGTCGACTTACCGGAACCGGATACGCCGGTGATACAGGTAAACAGCCCAACCGGCAGCGTCAGCGTCACATCTTTCAGGTTGTTGCCGCGGGCGCCGGTCAGCTTCAGCACTTTTTCCGGGTTCGCCGGTACACGCTGTTTCGGCACTTCAATCTTGCGCTTGCCGCTCATGTACTGGCCGGTCAATGACTCCGGCACCGCCATAATATCTTTCAGCGTTCCTTCCGCGACCACCTGGCCGCCGTGTACGCCAGCGCCCGGGCCGATATCGATAACGTGGTCAGCGGCGCGGATCGCGTCTTCATCGTGCTCAACCACAATCACCGTGTTACCGAGATTACGCAGGTGGACAAGCGTGCCGAGCAGACGCTCGTTGTCACGCTGGTGCAGGCCGATTGAGGGTTCATCCAGCACATACATCACACCGACGAGGCCTGCGCCAATCTGGCTCGCGAGGCGGATACGCTGAGCTTCGCCACCGGAGAGGGTCTCTGCGGAGCGGGAAAGCGTCAGGTAATTCAGGCCGACGTTCACCAGGAACTTCAGACGATCGCCGATCTCTTTCAGCACTTTTTCCGCGATTTTCGCGCGCTGGCCGGAGAGCTTCAGGTTGTTGAAGAAGTCCATCGCGTGACCGATGCTCATGTCTGAGATGGTCGGCAGCGCCGTGTTTTCAACAAACACATGGCGAGCTTCACGGCGCAGACGCGTACCTTCACAGGTCGCACAGGAACGGTTGCTGATAAACTTCGCCAGCTCCTCGCGAACCGCGCTGGATTCGGTCTCTTTGTAGCGGCGCTCCATATTGTGCAGCACCCCTTCAAACGGGTGACGGCGCACGGAGGTATCACCGCGATCGTTCATGTACTTGAACTCGATGTTCTCTTTGCCGGAACCGAACAGCACCACTTTGTGCACGTTCGGGTTCAGGCTGGCCCACGGGGCTTCGACGTCGAATTTATAGTGCTCTGCCAGCGACTTCAGCATCTGGAAATAGTAGAAGTTGCGGCGATCCCATCCGCGGATCGCACCGCCAGCCAGCGACAGCTCCGGGTTTTGGATCACGCGGTCCGGATCAAAATATTGCTGTACGCCCAGTCCGTCACACGTCGGACAGGCACCCGCCGGGTTGTTGAACGAGAACAGACGCGGCTCCAGCTCGCGCATGCTGTAACCACAAATCGGACAGGCAAAGTTGGCGGAGAAGAGCAGCTCTTCCGCTTTCGGGTTGTCCATATCGGAGACCACGGCCGTACCGCCAGAGAGTTCCAGCGCGGTTTCGAAGGATTCGGCCAGGCGGGTCGCCAGATCGTCACGGACTTTGAAACGGTCAATCACCACTTCGATGGTGTGCTTCTTCTGCAGCTCCAGCTTAGGCGGATCCGACAGGTCACACACTTCGCCGTCGATACGGGCGCGGATATAGCCCTGGCTTGCCAGGTTCTCCAGCGTTTTGGTGTGCTCGCCCTTACGCTCTTTAATGATGGGCGCCAGCAGCATCAGGCGTTTGCCTTCCGGCTGCGACAGCACGTTATCCACCATCTGGCTTACGGTCTGCGCGGCCAGCGGGACGTCGTGATCCGGGCAGCGCGGCTCACCCACGCGTGCATACAGCAGACGCAGGTAGTCATGAATTTCAGTAATCGTACCAACCGTTGAACGCGGGTTATGCGAGGTGGATTTCTGCTCAATGGAGATAGCAGGTGATAACCCTTCAATATGGTCTACATCCGGTTTTTCCATCAGTGACAGGAACTGACGTGCGTATGCAGAGAGTGACTCCACGTAACGACGCTGTCCTTCGGCATATAAAGTGTCGAAAGCCAGTGAGGATTTGCCAGACCCCGAAAGCCCGGTCACGACGATGAGTTTGTCGCGAGGGATTATGAGGTTGATATTCTTGAGATTGTGGGTGCGGGCGCCCCGAACTTCGATCTTATCCATTCACCTTTCCCGGTTGGAACACGGATTGCCTGGTTTGTTTGAAGGACAAACGGCTGTCAGAAACGGCTAATTATGACACAAAATGACCTGTTTGAATATACAGTATTGGAATGCATTTTCTGATTCACTGTGTAACAATGTCGAGTTCGCGGGAGATTTCGGAACCGACTACGCAACTATGCAAATTGCAGCGTGGAAATGGTACACTCGCGCGTTTACACTATTAAGAAACGTATTCAGGAGACACGAACATGGCCAGCAGAGGCGTAAATAAGGTGATTCTCGTCGGTAATCTGGGCCAGGACCCGGAAGTACGCTACATGCCGAGTGGTGGCGCAGTTGCCAACATTACGCTGGCTACTTCCGAATCCTGGCGTGATAAAGCGACCGGTGAGATGAAAGAGCAGACCGAATGGCACCGCGTTGTGCTGTTTGGCAAACTGGCGGAAGTGGCTGGTGAGTATCTGCGTAAAGGTTCACAGGTTTATATTGAAGGCCAGCTGCGTACCCGCAAATGGACCGATCAAGCCGGCGCTGAGAAGTACACCACGGAAGTTGTGGTCAACGTGGGTGGCACCATGCAGATGCTCGGTGGCCGTCAGGGCGGTGGCGCACCAGCAGGTGGCGGTCAGCAGCAGCAGGGCAGTTGGGGTCAGCCTCAGCAGCCACAGGGCGGCAACCAGTTCAGCGGTGGCGCGCAGTCTCGCCCACAGCAGCAGTCCGCGCCAGCACCGTCTAACGAACCCCCAATGGACTTCGACGACGATATTCCTTTCTGATATCCGACTGTTTAAAACAAAAAACCCAGACCTCGGTCTGGGTTTTTTTCTTCATCTCAGGGATCAGGTAATCACCATCGGCCAGTCTGGCGGGGTATGGCTCATGGCTTCCACCATGACCACTTTAATATTTTCCCAGACGGCAGCGAGATCCAGCAGGGTGATGCCAAGCAGGCCCGTTGCGAACCAGCATGCCGCGCCCAACCCCAACAGGGTGCTGATGACAGCAAGGCCAGCATAGTCAGATTTACGAAACTGAATGTTTAGCGTGCTGGCCAGGAACATCAGCACCGCACTTAACAAAGGCCAGCGCAGGAGAACCATGCTGGTAGTAATGGTTGCCATAAAACCCATCCTCAACAAAGCAGACGAACTGAATGAAACAGTGTTTCTCGTTACACAATATGTGTGAACTATATCACATTTGTTGATTTATTCGCCAGCCTCAGACGGGTGAAAAAAGCAGGAATTATCACAGCCAGGCGTCGCACGAGGATTGAGGGGAAAATATATCTTTGCACGCTAATGACCCCCTTTTATCGCTTCCAGGTAATAAATTCATTGAGATAACAAAACCTCTGCAAATTGAGGTGTGCTGTAGAACGTTTACAGCAACAACCCTTTGGATTATGCTTGAGTGGATAAATAAATTTACTCGCATTCTATAATTCAGGTTTTTGAATTTTATTGGGTTTTTTCTCTTTGTACGTTTTTAATTACACACAACGTCTCGCACTCCAGCTGTGCTGATATTCAGCATCCTGCTCTGGCTCGCCGATTTTTGAATCTGAAGAAAGTTGCGTCCGGTTTAACGCTTAATAATCTGCGAAAAAAATGAAAGAAAAACGACGTGAGATTGTTAATGACAGCCTGCGGGCGTTGCATGCGCTGGCAGATCTGATGCCCCAGCTTCACGCCCATTGTTCGCTGAGTGAGATGCTTGAGACGATCAACCGGGCCTTCGGGGCAAGCCTGGCCTGGATTAGCGTTGATACTGACGGGCTACAGCGCGTGGTCTGTGCCGGTGAAGTGACCTGTCACTCATTTGAGGTGGCCGATTTTCTTGCCGGTACCCTGCTGGAGAAGCATCACCGTGCGTGGCGGGTCGTCTACTGGAAAGAGAATATCGGCCGCGCATTATTCTCCGCTCATCATCCTGGCTATTCGCAATTGCAAAGCGGGGTGTTATGTAAGCTTTCAACCCATAACGGACAAGGCAGCGGCTATTTCTTTCTGGCGTTTGCTGAGCCGTTATATTCTCTGGCCATCCTGAAAAGTATTGTTGCGGTGCTGGTCGAAAAATTAAAAGACTATTTTTCAGAAATTATCGTTCGTGAAAAAACAGCGCAGGAAATGCAGCGTGTGGTGACCCAATATAAAACCCTGTTTGAACGAGCGCCTGTTTTAATGAACTCATTCGATAAATTTAACCGCTGCGTGCTGTGGAATGCTGAGTGTGAAAAAGTGTTTGGCTGGACAATGGCGGAGATCAGCGCCCATGCCGATCCGCTCTCACTGTTTTACCCCGACCCGGAAGAGCGGCGACGGGTCAGGGAGTCGGTAAATGTCTCGCCGCTAAAGGATATGTACGAGTGGCATCCACTGCGTAAAGACGGTACGCCGTTGACGGTTTTGTGGTCAAACATTCTGCTGCCGGACAGCTCAGTCCTGAATATCGGGCTTGATATTACCGAGCGTAAAAAAGCCGAACAGCAACTGGAAGTGAAAGCCACCACGGACGATCTTACCGGGTGTTTTAACCGTTCAACCATTTTACAGCAGCTGGAATCCGCGCTGGCGGCAAATGCCAGGCAGGATGCTGACAGCCATTTTTGCGTGCTCATGTTTGACCTTGATTTTTTCAAACAGATCAACGATCGGTGGGGGCATCAGGTGGGCGATCGGGCGCTTATCCACTTTTGCCAGGCTATCCGTGAGTTAAGCCCCGAGAACGCTGCGCTTGGCCGTGTGGGCGGCGAGGAGTTTTTACTCCTGCTGGCACGAACCGACGGCAACGCGGGCGCCCTTTTTTCGGCGAGGCTACGTACTGCCCTCAAAACCAACCCGCTCGTGGTGGGAGAGAAAAAGCTGGTGCTGTCATTCAGCGCCGGGGCGGTGGAGGTCTGCCAGGGCCAACGCGATACTTCAGGATTACTGATGCGTGCCGATAAAGCATTATATGACGCCAAGCGTACGGGTCGGGGGAAAACGGTGGTGGCTGCTGATTATTTATAAATCAAAAAACAAAATACGCGCGAGTAAATAGCATAAAATGTCATGTTGCCGTTGTTGTTTTTTCACACTGCCAGAAGTTTGGCTTAATCAACGATCCTCTGTTGTGTTATCTTAAAACCTCCCGTACCCGCTGGATAATTATTTTCCTTAATTGAAACGGAACGAATACTTACAGTTTAGCTTACGGGAAAATATTATCGTCATAACGAAAATTAAGATTTTTAATACTAAAAGTCAGTTGCTAACTTCGCATGATTCATGCAACGTAATCACCTGTTAAACAAAGCATCCGGCCTTCATTACTACAGGCGTACAACATGCAGGGATATAGGGCGGGAAATGAATCGTAGCGCGCGGCGCAAGATGCTCAGGGTGGTAGGGATCATCATGGTAGTTATGCTGCCGGTGATGCTTGCGCTATGGTTTGCCCAGATAAGAGCCGTGTCGGAAACAAGCGCCCAGCTACGTACCTTTGCTGAACTGGCGTTAGACAAAACAGAACTGGTAATTCAACAGGTTGATCTGGCCCGCGACGAGGCTGAAAAATATCAGGGTGAACGTTGTACACCAGAACATCGCCAATATATGTTGAACGTTGTTCGCGGTCGTCTGTTTGTTGCGGATTTAATTTATGCAGAAGGTCAGAATTTTCTTTGTTCGACCGTTTTTACACCCGCCAATCCTTATCTGATATCCACTGCTAATTACACACGTAAACCTGACGTTGCTATCTATTATTATCGCGATACGCCATTTTTTACTGGCTATAAAATGACATATATGCAGCGCGGAAATTATGTTGTGGTGGTTAATCCGCTTTCCTACAGCGAAGTAATGTCGACAGATCATTCCCTTTCGTGGGGGGTATACGACACGGTAACGAATGCATTCTTTTCCGTCAGTCAGCGCGCGAATGTTTCTTTATTAAGTTCGATGATTCGGGATAAGGAATCGGTATTTCAAAAAGATAACCGTTTTTATACGGTCGTCAAATCCCCAAAACGGCCTATTGCCGCTATCGTGTCGACGTCGAATAAACGTTTTTATGAAATGCTTTATCACCAGGCGACGTTGACGCTACCGCTCGGGATGATCTGCAGCATAATTATTTTGCTGGTGTGGTCTCGCACCCATCGTGAACTCAATTCTCCCGGGCGGTTACTGCAGCGAGCGCTCAATAAACGCCAGCTTTGTGTCCACTATCAGCCGATTATTGATATCAAGAACAACCAGTGCGTGGGAGCCGAGGCGTTATTACGCTGGCCTGGCTTTAACGGGCCGGTCATGAGCCCGGCTGAATTTATTCCGCTGGCAGAAAAAGAGGGCATGAGCGAGCGAATTACGGATTATGTTGTCGAAGAGGTATTCAGCGATCTGGGCACATTCCTGGCAACACATCCGCATCTCTATATTTCGATTAACCTGTCGGCCACGGATTTCCACTCTTCACGGCTGATCGCCATGATTTCGGACAAGGCCCGACACTACGCCGTGCGTGCGCAGCAAATTAAAATCGAAGTCACGGAGCGCGGTTTTATTGATGTCCCTAAAACCACTCCGGTTATTCAGGCGTTCCGTCAGGCGGGTTACGAAGTGGCGATTGATGATTTTGGAACGGGTTACTCTAACCTGCACAACCTTTATTCGCTGAATGTCGATATTCTGAAAATCGACAAATCCTTTATCGACACCCTAACAACCAACAGCACCAGCCACCTTATCGCCGAGCATATTATTGAGATGGCACAAAGCCTGCGGCTTAAAACCATTGCGGAAGGGGTGGAAACGGCAGAACAGGTGAGCTGGTTGTTGAAACGTGGCGTTCAGTTCTGTCAGGGATGGCACTTCGCGAAAGCGATGCCGCCCCAGGAGTTTATGACCTGGCAGCAGCAACCTTTGCATTGAGAGTCATTAATTCAACTGGTGGCGATAGTCGCTCGGTGTACGGTCAAACTCGCGGCGAAACACGCGGGAAAAGGTTTGTTGCGACACATAACCCAGATCCATCGCGATATCAAAAATGGGCCGCTGCGTTGAGCGTAAGGCCTGCGCCGCCAGCAGCAGTCTGCGCTGACGAATGTACTCACCCAGCGTCTGGTGCATAACGGTACGGAACATTCTCTGTAAATACCATTTCGAATAGCCGGATTTTTTAGCGACCACATCAATGTTCAACGGTTGGTCGATATGTTCATCAATCCATTCAATAAGTGTCTGAATAATTTGCTGATGCGACATAAGGTTGCCCCTCTGTAGATACAACTGCCCTGGTTGATTCGTCGTTTTCTCTGCGGGCGAGTATAATTCCTCAAGTTAACTTGAGGTAAAGAGGTTTTATGGAAAAGAGATTGCCGCGAATTAAAGCGTTGTTAACCCCCGGCGAAGTGGCGAAGCGAAGCGGTGTTGCGGTGTCGGCGCTCCACTTCTATGAAAGCAAAGGGTTAATTAAAAGCATCCGAAACGCCGGAAACCAGCGACGCTACACGCGTGACGTGCTCCGTTATGTCGCGATTATCAAAATTGCCCAACGAATCGGAATCCCCCTGGCCACCATCGGCGATGCGTTCGGCGTGCTGCCGGAAGGGCACTCTCTCAGCCCGAAAGAGTGGAAAGAGCTTTCCTCTCAGTGGCGTGAAGAGCTGGATCGCCGCATTCACACGCTGGTAGCGCTGCGTGATGAACTGGACGGATGTATTGGCTGCGGCTGTTTGTCGCGCAGTGATTGTCCGTTGCGTAACCCGGGCGACAGGCTGGGTGAGCAGGGGACAGGGGCGCGGTTGCTGGAGGAAGACTGAGATCCGGCAGAAAACCGCACCTCATAAAGAACTAAAGCGCCACAAAAGGGCGCTTTAGTTTTTCCCGGTCTTTGTCTTTCACTCTATCCCGCTGGTTCACGGGAGGGTTTCCCCCGACATCAGCACCCCTCATGTCGAGCGTGTTGGGGAGGTTCCGGATTGTGCTGACACTTTAATTCTATGCAAGACCCGTCTTTTCGCCAGTCGGTCAGGCCATTTTTTAGGCGAATTTTTTTCGCGGTGTTGTTCGATTTTCTATAGTTAAAAAGTATGAATAAAAGGAGAACACAATGCTCACGGTACACCACCTGAACCAGTCCCGCTCACACCGTGTGATCTGGGCGCTGGAAGAACTTTCCCTGCCCTATGAGATTGTTCGTTACCAGCGCGAAAAGAGCATGCTGGCGCCTGAGTCGCTCAAAAAAGTGCACCCGTTGGGCAAATCGCCGGTTATTGAAGATAACGGCCTGATCCTCGCCGAGTCGGGGGCCATCCTCGAATATCTTCAGGAAACCTACGATCCTGAGTCGCGGCTTAAGCCTCTGGATCCTGCGCATAAGGTGCAGTACCGCTTCTGGTTGCACTATGCCGAAGGTTCGCTAATGCCGCTGCTGTTGATGAAGCTGGTTTTCAGTAGCCTCGGTAAGCCGCCCGTGCCGTTTGGCATCCGCACGTTGGGTAAAGCGCTGGGGCAGGGAGTGCAAAAAGCGTATCTCAACCGCCAGCTTGAAACCCATGCACGCTTTATTGAGTCGCATCTTGCCGAAAACAGCTGGTTTGCCGGCGACGCGCTCAGCATGGCGGATATGCAGATGAGCTTCCCGATTTTTGCCCTGCTGGCGCGCGGTGGTATTGATAACCTCCCGCATACCCAGGCCTGGAAGAAAAAAGTGGAGAGCAGCCCTGGCTGGCAAAAAACGCTGGAGCAAGGTGGCCCGTTATCGATTCCGGGTGGGGAGTGAAATGTAAACAAATTGCGCACAGACGATAACGTTTGCGCATCCTCTGTTTATTTCTTCAGCGTCATAAGGGAATTTTAGCGAAAAACGATAAAGTTCAGTTGAAAAGGGCGGGGATTAGGCTAGATAATCGTTTGCCTTAATTTGACCACCCGTTTGTAAGCGCGGAGCTAAACGTTTGCTTTTTCTGTGACGCCCCTTTCGTCGCAAATGCAAAACACGGATTTGACGTTTAGCTGGCAGTGGCGTCTCCACCATGCTTACGGACTTTCTATAAAAACTCTCAGGGGATGTTTTCTATGTCTACGCCATCTGCGCGTACTGGCGGTTCGCTTGACGCCATCTTTAAAATTTCGGCTCGCGGCAGCACCGTGCGTCAGGAAATCGTTGCCGGTCTGACCACGTTTCTGGCGATGGTTTACTCCGTCATTGTCGTTCCGGGTATGCTGGGTAAAGCGGGCTTCCCACCGGCGGCCGTCTTTGTTGCTACCTGTCTCGTGGCGGGCGTTGGCTCCATCGTGATGGGCCTGTGGGCGAACCTGCCGCTGGCGATCGGTTGTGCAATCTCGTTGACCGCCTTTACCGCTTTCAGCCTGGTTCTGGGTCAGCACATCAGCGTACCGGTTGCGCTCGGTGCCGTGTTCCTGATGGGTGTACTGTTTACCGTTATCTCCGCCACCGGCATCCGTAGCTGGATTTTGCGCAACCTGCCTCACGGCGTGGCGCATGGCACCGGCATTGGTATCGGGCTGTTCCTGCTGCTGATTGCCGCAAACGGCGTCGGCCTGGTGATCAAGAACCCGCTGGACGGTCTGCCGGTGGCGTTGGGGCACTTCGCGAGCTTCCCGGTCATTATGTCCCTGATCGGTCTGGCGGTAATTATTGGTCTGGAAAAACTGAAAGTCCCGGGCGGCATTTTGCTGACCATTATCGGGGTGTCCATTGTTGGCCTGATTTTCGATCCTAACGTTCACTTCTCCGGGATTTTCGCCATGCCGTCGCTGAGCGATGACAAAGGAAACTCTTTGATTGGCAGTCTGGATATCATGGGGGCGTTGAACCCGGTGATCCTGCCAAGCGTGCTGGCGCTGGTGATGACCGCGGTGTTTGATGCAACGGGTACCATCCGTGCTGTCGCGGGTCAGGCGAACCTGCTGGATAAAGACGGTCAGATTATCGATGGCGGCAAAGCGCTGACCACCGACTCCCTGAGCAGCGTCTTCTCGGGTCTGGTGGGCGCGGCTCCGGCTGCGGTGTATATCGAGTCCGCTGCGGGTACGGCGGCAGGCGGTAAAACCGGCCTGACGGCCATTACCGTTGGCGTGCTGTTCCTGCTGATCCTGTTCCTCTCTCCACTCTCCTACCTGGTGCCGGCCTACGCGACCGCACCTGCGCTGATGTACGTTGGTCTGCTGATGCTGAGCAACGTGGCGAAAATCGATTTTGCTGATTTTGTGGATGCGATGTCAGGCCTTATCACGGCGGTCTTTATCGTGCTGACCTGTAATATCGTGACCGGCATCATGATCGGTTTCGCGTCGCTGGTGATTGGGCGTCTGGTCTCCGGCGAGTGGCGCAAGCTGAACATCGGCACCGTTGTGATTGCCGTCGCGCTGGTGGCGTTCTACGCGGGCGGCTGGGCAATCTAAGTTGTCCATTGATGCGAAAACGGGTAGCTCAGGCCGCCCGTTTTTATTTTCAGGACTCATCCCGTTGTCTTTTGCGTTACTCTGGGGAAGATAGAATAACAGGCACGACGCCTTAGGTTTGGCTTTTAAGAAACACAGCAAACAGGGAACGCATGGAAATCTTCTTCACAATACTCATCATGACTCTTGTGGTCTCGCTATCCGGGGTAGTCACACGCGTACTGCCCTTTCAGGTCCCCCTGCCATTAATGCAAATTGCCATCGGCGCGCTGCTGGCGTGGCCGACGTTTGGCCTGCACGTGGAGTTCGACCCCGAACTGTTCCTCGTGCTGTTTATTCCGCCGCTGCTGTTTGCCGATGGCTGGAAAACGCCCACGCGTGAATTCCTTGAGCACGGGCGAGAGATATTAGGTCTGGCGCTGGCGCTCGTGGTGGTCACGGTGGTCGGGATTGGCTTCCTGATCTACTGGGCGGTACCGGGCATTCCGTTAATTCCGGCCTTTGCGCTGGCCGCGGTGCTGTCACCAACCGATGCCGTGGCGTTGTCCGGCATTGTCGGTGAAGGCCGTATTCCGAAGAAAATCATGGGGATTTTACAGGGTGAGGCGCTGATGAATGACGCCTCTGGCCTGGTTGCCCTGAAATTTGCCGTGGCCGTCGCGATGGGCACGATGATCTTTACCGTAGGCGGCGCGACCCTGGAATTCTTCAAGGTGGCGATTGGCGGTATCCTGGCCGGGTTTGTGGTGAGCTGGCTGTATGGTCGTTCGCTGCGCTTCCTCAGCCGCTGGGGCGGCGATGAACCGGCGACACAGATTGTGCTGCTGTTCCTTCTGCCGTTTGCCTCTTACCTGATTGCCGAACATATCGGCGTGTCGGGCATTCTGGCGGCGGTGGCGGCAGGGATGACCATCACCCGCTCCGGCGTAATGCGCCGTGCGCCGCTGGCCATGCGCCTGCGTGCAAACAGCACCTGGGCGATGCTGGAATTTGTCTTTAACGGGATGGTGTTCCTGCTCCTGGGCCTGCAGTTGCCGGGCATCATGGAATCCTCGCTGGTGGCGGCCGAGGCCGACCCGAACGTCGAAACGTGGATGTTGTTCACCGATATCGTGCTGATCTACATGGCGCTGATGCTGGTGCGTTTCGGCTGGCTGTGGACGATGAAAAAATTCAGCATGCGCTTCCTGACGAAAAAACCGATGGAGTTCGGCTCGTGGACCACGCGGGAGCTGCTGATTGCTTCTTTTGCTGGCGTTCGCGGGGCGATTACGCTTGCCGGTGTGCTGTCCATTCCGCTGCTGCTGCCCACGGGCGATGTCTTCCCGGCGCGCTATGAACTGGTGTTCCTGGCGGCAGGGGTGATTCTGTTCTCGCTGTTTGTCGGCGTGATAATGCTGCCTCTTCTGCTGCAGCATATTGAGACGGGTGACTCGACTCAGCAGCATAAAGAGGAGCGTATTGCCCGCGCGGCGACCGCCGAAGTGGCGATTGTGGCCATTCAGAAGATGGAAGAACGTCTTGCGGCGGACACGGAAGAGAACATCGACAACCAGCTGCTGACCGAAGTGAGCTCGCGCGTGATTGGTAACCTGCGTCGTCGTGCCGATGGCCGCAACGATGTGGAAAGTTCGCTGCAGGAGGAGAACCTGGAGCGCCGGTTCCGTCTGGCGGCGCTGCGCTCAGAGCGTGCGGAGCTGTACCACCTGCGCGCCACGCGGCAAATCAGCAATGAGACGCTGCAAAAACTGCTGCACGATCTGGATTTGCTGGAAGCCTTGCTGATAGAGAATCAGTAGTCCGTGCGGGCTGATGCCCTCACCCTGACCCTCTCCGCCCGGAGAGGGTCAGGGGACCCAAAATCCTTCACAGCATTTCAGCCACGCCTGCGCGCTGTGCGATAAATAAACCCCTTCGCGCCAAATCATCCCTAACTGCCAGTGCAAATCGCTTTCCAGCGGGATCCAGCGCAGGGTGTTTTTATCGAGCCGTTCGCAAATCGGCTGCGGCAATATCGCAATGCCGACGCCAGCCTGCACCATCGCGGCCAGGAAATCCCACTGCCCGCTGCGCACCGCAATGCGCGGCTTCACGTTGTGTTGATTAAACAGCGCCATTAGCTGGCGGCTGAGGGCGAAATCTTCGTTGTAAATCAGCAGCGGGTGTTCGCCGAGCCGTTCGGGTTTCACCGTGTCGACCTTCAGCCAGTCACCAGAGCGGGGTACCAGCACGCACAGCGGGTGGCTAAAGAGCGGCAGCGTCGCCAGACCGCTCTCTTCCTCCACAGGGAGGGCGGTCATGGCGACATCCAGCTCGCCGTTGGTGACCGCCTGTTGAACCGTTAAGCCGCCAAACTCGGAAATTTTCAATTCAACGCCGGGATAACGCTGGCGAAACAGGCTGATGGGGCCAGCCATCATCATCCCAACCATCGGCGGGATGCCGAGGCGCAGCAGCCCTTTTGTCAGGTGATTGATATCGCCAAGCTCCGCTTCCAGCTGGCGGAACTCCGCCAGGATCGCCAGCCCGCGTTCAAAGACGACCCGCCCGGTATCGGTCAGCAGCAGCTTGCGTCCGTCGCGGATAAGCAGGGTGCAGTTCAGTTCATCTTCGAGGTTTTTCAGCATCTTGCTGATGGTGGGTTGGGTGACAAACAACTTCTCCGCTGCGCGGGTAAAACTTTGCTGACGAACCACTTCGACAAAATAGCGCAGCGTTCTTATGTCCATGATTATTCCTCGGAACTATACCTTTGATGATTTTAATTCATTTCAGTCCATTACGTGCGCTCACTATACTGGCGCCTCGTCTCATTTTTGAGGAAAACCCCCATGGCCGTGGCGTTAAGCCGTGTTACGCCTGCCGTTGTGCAACGACTTCAGGTACCGGTTCAGGTACTGCTTTATGCGGGACTGTTTGTTTTCGCTGAATATCTTGTCAACTGGTTGCATCTGCCGCTGCCTGCCAACCTGGTCGGAATGGTACTGATGCTGACGCTTATCCTCTGCCGCGTTATCCCCCTCAACTTGGTACGCGCCGGCGCGCGCTGGCTGCTGGCGGAGATGCTGCTGTTCTTTGTGCCTGCCGTGGTCGCGGTGGTGAACTATGCGCAACTGCTGAGGGTAGATGGCTGGCGCATCTTCGCGGTCATTGCGCTGAGCACGCTGATGGTGCTGGGGGCCACCGCCTGGGTGGTTGATAAAGTGTATCGGTTTGAAATCAGCAGGCAAAAGCATGACTAACTTCCCGATAAGCGTGTTGTGCCTGATTGCCACCCTGGCGATCTACTTTGCCAATAAACGCCTGTATCGCCGTTTTCACGCGCTGCCGCTGATGCCGCTGGTCTTTACGCCGATCATGCTGGTCCTGATGCTGGTCTTCGGGCATATCTCCTGGCAGAACTACATTGGGGAATCCCACTGGCTGCTGTGGCTACTGGGGCCTGCGACCATTGCCTTTGCGGTACCGGTGTATGACAACCTGGCGATCATCAAACGCCACTGGATGTCGCTCAGCGCTGGCGTGATCACGGCCACGGTGGTGGCGGTCTGCAGTTCCGTCTGGCTGGCCCGGCTGTTTACGCTGCCCGATGAAATTCAGCGCAGCCTGGCCGTCCGTTCGGTCACCACCCCGTTTGCGCTGGCCGCGGCCAAGCCGCTCGGCGGACAGCCGGATCTGGTCGCGTTATTTGTGGTCGTGACGGGTGTCTTCGGGATGGCGGTTGGCGACATGCTTTTTTTGCGGCTGTCGATCCGTGAAGGAATGGCGAAAGGGGCGGGATTTGGCGCGGCATCGCACGGTGCGGGAACGGCACGTTCGTATGAACTCGGGCAGCAGGAAGGGGTGGTGGCAAGCCTGGTGATGATGCTCTCGGGCGTGGTGATGGTATTGATTGCACCGCTGGTGGCGTGGGTGATGTTCTGATTTCCCCGGCCAGTAAGGCCGGGGAGACGAGGTTAGTGCGCGCGGCCTTGCTCGACGCCCAGACCCGTTTGTGAGCGGATAAACTGGGCGCGGAATTTCTCACGCTCCAGGTTACCTTCCGGCGAGTTATCGGTCGCGGAGAAGACCCAGATACCAATAAACGCCACGGCAATGGAGAACAGCGCCGGGTATTCATACGGGAAGATAGCGCTTTCGTGACCGAGGATCTGTACCCAAATCGTCGGGCCAAGGACCATCAGAATCACTGCCGTCAAAAGCCCCAGCCAGCCGCCAATCATCGCCCCACGGGTGGTCAGTTTTGACCAGTACATGGAGAGCAGGATGATAGGGAAGTTACAGCTTGCCGCAATGGAGAAGGCCAGCCCCACCATAAAGGCGATGTTCTGCTTCTCGAACAAAATCCCCAGCAGAATAGCGACCACGCCCAGCACCAGCACGGTGATTTTCGAGACTTTCAGCTCATCACGTTCGCTTGCACCTTTGCGGATAACGTTGGCATAGAGGTCGTGCGATACCGCAGACGCGCCCGCCAGCGTCAGCCCGGCAACCACCGCGAGGATGGTGGCGAAGGCCACGGCCGAGATAAAGCCAAGGAACAGGTTACCGCCTACCGCGTCGGCCAGATGCACTGCCGCCATGTTGTTACCGCCAATCAGCCCGCCCGCCGCGTCTTTAAACGCCGGATTCGCCCCCACCAGCATGATGGCGCCAAAACCAATGATAAAGGTCAGGATGTAGAAGTAACCCATAAAGCCCGTGGCGTAGAAGACGCTTTTGCGCGCTTCACGCGCATCGCTCACGGTGAAGAAACGCATCAGGATGTGTGGCAAGCCGGCCGTACCAAACATCAGACCCAGACCGAGCGAAAGCGCAGAAATAGGGTCTTTCACCAGCCCGCCAGGGCTCATGATCGCTTCCCCTTTCGGGTGTACCGCCATCGCTTCAGTGAACAGATTATTGAAGCTGAACCCGACGTGTTTCATGACCATAAAGGCCATAAAGCTGGCGCCGAACAGCAGCAGGACCGCTTTGATGATTTGCACCCAGGTCGTGGCCAGCATGCCGCCGAACAGGACGTACATCACCATCAGCACACCCACCAGCACCACCGCGATGTGGTAGTTCAGGCCGAACAACAGTTCGATCAATTTACCCGCGCCGACCATCTGCGCAATCAGATACAGCGCGACCACCACCAGCGAGCCGCAGGCGGAGAGGGTACGAATCGGCCCCTGCTTCAGCCGGTAGGAGGCCACGTCTGCGAAGGTATAGCGGCCCAGGTTGCGCAAGCGTTCTGCGATCAGGAACAAAATAATCGGCCAGCCCACAAGGAAGCCGAGGGAGTAAATCAGACCATCGTAGCCGGAGGTGTATACCAGCGCGGAGATACCGAGGAAGGAGGCGGCGGACATAAAATCGCCTGCAATTGCCAGCCCGTTCTGAAAACCGGTAATGTTGCCGCCTGCGGTGTAGTAATCATTACGGGAGCGCACGCGTTTCGAGGCCCAGTACGTGATGTACAGCGTCAGCAGCACGAAAATCAGGAACATGATAATCGCCTGCCAGTTGGTTGGCTGGCGCTGTACCTCGCCGGTGATGGCATCAGCGGCGTTGGCGGCAAAGGGAAGTGTGGCGGCAAGCGCCGTCAGGACTCTCTTCATGATGCTTTTACCTCTGCCAGGACTGCTCTGTTAAGACGATCGAATTCGCCATTGGCGCGCCAGACGTACACGCCGGTCAGCACAAACGAAATGATTATCACGCCAATCCCAATCGGAATTCCGCGCGTGACGCTGGTGCCCGCGTGCAGCGGCGTACCGAGCCAGTGTGGGGCAAAGGCAATCAGCAGAATAAAGCCGACGTAAATAATCAGCATGATGATGGAAAGTAAGAAGGCAAACCGTTGCCGTTTATCCACGAGCTCCCTGTAGTGCGCACTATTCTCTATCTGCTGACAAATATCGTTATTCATCAGAGGTCTCCAGAAGTATTTATAGGGGAGGTTTTTTTATTCCCTCTCCCGGGGGGAGAGGGGAGATCGCGTTACGATGGCATTGCGATGGACTGCTTCTCTTCGAGCAGTTTTTCCACCACGCCAGGATCGGCAAGCGTTGAGGTATCACCGAGGTTGCTGGTGTCACCGGCTGCGATTTTGCGCAATATGCGGCGCATAATTTTGCCTGAGCGGGTTTTCGGCAGAGAGTCGGTCCAGTGCAGCACGTCCGGCGTGGCAAGCGGGCCAATCTCTTTACGTACCCAGTTGCGCACCTCGGCATACAGCTCTGGGGACGGCTCTTCGCCATGATTCAGCGTGACGTAGGCGTAAATCGCCTGGCCTTTAATGTTGTGTGGGATCCCGACGACGGCGGCTTCGGCGATCTTCGGATGAGATACCAGCGCGGATTCAATCTCCGCGGTACCCAGACGGTGGCCGGAGACGTTCAGCACGTCGTCCACGCGCCCGGTTATCCAGTAATAACCGTCCTCGTCACGCCGGGCGCCGTCACCGCTAAAGTACATATTTTTAAAGGTCGAGAAGTAGGTCTGCTCAAAGCGCTCGTGGTCGCCGAACAGGGTACGCGCCTGGCCCGGCCAGGAATCGGTGATCACCAGATTGCCTTCGGTGGCCCCGTCCAGCGGATTACCTTCGTTATCCACCAGCGCAGGTTGTACGCCGAAGAACGGTTGAGTTGCTGAACCGGCTTTTAACTGCGTCGCACCCGGCATAGGGGTGATCATAAAGCCGCCGGTTTCGGTCTGCCACCAGGTGTCCATCACCGGGCATTTTTCGTTGCCGATTTTCTTCCAGTACCACTCCCAGGCTTCCGGGTTGATGGGCTCGCCAACGGAACCGAGGATGCGCAGCGAAGAGCGGTCAGTGCCTTCAATGGCCTTATCGCCTTCCGCCATTAATGCGCGGATCGCCGTTGGGGCGGTATAGAGAATATTGACCTTGTGTTTGTCGACCACCTGACACATGCGTGCCGGCGTTGGCCAGTTCGGTACGCCTTCAAACATCAGCGTAGTGGCACCACAGGCCAGCGGGCCGTAAAGCAGGTAGCTGTGACCGGTGACCCAGCCTACGTCGGCAGTACACCAATAAATGTCGCCCGGATGGTAGTCGAATACGTACTTGAAGGTGGTAGCGGCATAGACCAGATAGCCGCCGGTGGTGTGCAGCACGCCTTTCGGTTTGCCGGTTGAGCCGGAGGTGTAAAGAATAAACAGCGGATCTTCCGCGTTCATCTCTTCCGGCTGATGCTGGTCGCTGGCTTTTTCAATCAGATCGCTCCACCACAGGTCGCGTCCTTCGTTCCAGTCGATCTTGCCGCCGGTACGCTTGAGGACGATGACGTTGCTGACGGTTTTCACGTTCGGATTTTTCAGCGCTTCATCGACGTTTTTCTTCAGGGGAATGCCACGGCCAGCGCGCACGCCTTCATCGGCCGTGATCACCAGTTTCGAGCTGGAATCGACAATACGTCCGGCTACCGCTTCCGGTGAGAAGCCGCCAAAAATCACCGAGTGAATCGCACCGATGCGCGCGCAGGCCAGCATGGCTACCGCCGCTTCAGGCACCATTGGCATATAGATAGCCACCACGTCGCCTTTTTTAATGCCCCTTTCCAGCAGAACGTTGGCAAAGCGGCACACGTCGCGGTGCAGTTCTTTATAAGTAATGTGTTTGCTTTGAGAGGCGTCGTCACCCTCCCAGATAATGGCCGTTTCATTACCGCGTTCGGCAAGGTGGCGGTCAAGACAGTTTGCTGCCAGGTTCAGCGTGCCGTCTTCGTACCATTTTATGGAGACGTTGCCGGGCGCAAAGGAGGTGTTCTTCACCTTCTGATAAGGTTTAATCCAGTCAAGAATATGGCCCTGCTCACCCCAGAAGACGTCCGGGCTGGAGACGGATTGCTGATACTTCTCGTGGTACTGCTCCGGGTTTATCAGGCAACGGTCCGCAATGTTTGCGGGAATGTCGTGTTTATGTACTTGGCTCATGGCTTTTTTTCTCCTTGTAAGATGTTAATAATATGTCGCAAAAACGTTAATAGTAGGGGCTTTACAAGCTTTGTTTATTATTTGGGCTACAGATCACGCATTGTTTGAAGAGTATGAAAAATGAGCGAATGAAACTTTGAAGGAAAATAATTCACCGTGCCGATTATTCACAAATTCCATTAAAAAAGCCTTTTTATAACAAAAAGTTATTGATGGGAATTGTGACAAATTCACGTCATGACTGCTTTTTGCAGCGAAATGTGCCGTTCTTTAAGGCTTGCGCAACATGCCGCGCAAATGATACTCATACGCCGCGTTAAAAAATCCCATAAACCAACGCAACACAATTCATACCCTTTCAGTATGTATCCATATTCATGCAGTTTATGTGAATAGGGCGCTTCATTGAGGAAGTCAGTTTCTATGAAAAACGTTAAAGTCAGCCTGGCCTGGCAAATCTTGCTAGCCCTTGTGCTGGGTATCCTGCTGGGTAGCTACCTGCATTATCACAGCGACAGCCGCGAGTGGCTGATTGCGAACCTGCTCTCCCCGGCAGGGGATATCTTTATTCATCTGATCAAGATGATTGTCGTACCGATTGTTATCTCAACGCTGGTCGTCGGCATTGCCGGTGTGGGGGATGCAAAACAGTTAGGCCGTATCGGCGCGAAGACAATTCTTTATTTCGAAGTGATCACGACGATTGCCATCATTCTGGGCATCACACTGGCGAACGTGTTCCAGCCAGGATCCGGGATCGATATGTCGCAGCTGGCGACGGTGGATATTTCGAAATATCAAAGCACTACCGCTGAAGTACAGAGCCACGCGCATGGCCTGATGGGAACCATCCTTTCGCTGGTGCCGACCAACATCGTGGCTTCCATGGCGAAGGGCGAGATGCTGCCGATCATCTTCTTTTCGGTGTTGTTTGGTCTGGGTCTTTCCTCCCTGCCTGCCACGCACCGTGAACCGCTGGTCACCGTGTTCCGCTCAATTTCTGAAACCATGTTCAAAGTGACTCACATGGTGATGCGCTACGCGCCGGTTGGGGTGTTTGCGCTTATCGCGGTAACCGTGGCGAACTTCGGTTTCGCCTCCCTGTGGCCGCTGGCGAAGCTGGTGATTCTGGTTCACTTCGCCATCCTGTTCTTCGCGCTGGTGGTGCTGGGAATTGTGGCGCGCCTGTGTGGGCTGAGCATCTGGATCCTGATCCGTATTCTCAAAGATGAGTTGATTCTCGCGTACTCCACGGCAAGCTCTGAAAGCGTACTGCCGCGTATTATCGAGAAGATGGAGGCCTACGGCGCGCCGGCATCGATTACCAGCTTTGTGGTGCCAACCGGCTACTCCTTTAACCTGGACGGCTCAACGCTGTACCAGAGTATTGCGGCTATCTTTATTGCTCAGCTGTACGGCATTGACCTGTCTCTGTGGCAGGAGATCGTGCTGGTGCTGACCCTCATGGTGACCTCAAAAGGCATCGCAGGCGTACCTGGCGTCTCCTTTGTCGTGCTGCTGGCAACCCTGGGCAGCGTAGGGATCCCGCTGGAAGGTCTGGCGTTTATCGCCGGTGTCGACCGTATCCTCGACATGGCGCGTACGGCGCTGAACGTGGTGGGTAACGCCCTGGCGGTGCTGGTTATCGCTAAGTGGGAGCACAAATTCGACCGTAAAAAAGCGCTGGCGTATGAACGCGAAGTGCTGGGTCGTTTTGATAAGACCGCAGACCAGTAAAATAAAAAGGCCGGGGTTAACCCGGCCTTTTCGCATTCCCTCTCTGTCCAAAAGAGAGGGCCGTGTAAGAGGCTTTACTCCCCACTCAACGCGTCAAATTCTTCACATCCCGTATCAAACCCTTCGGTACAGCTCAGGTTCAGCCAGTAGAGCGCTTTCTGCTTATTCGGCGTTATAAAGCCTTTCTCGCCCTGCTGGAACAGCATTCCGGCCCAGTACTCCGCGTAACCCGTACGCGAAAGGGAGGAGCTGCGTTTGAACCACGACGCGGCTTTGACGTCGTCCTGCGCCACCTCAACGCCGTTAGCATAAATCATCCCCAGCAGCATTTGCGCATCCACCGCGGAGTCGTTGTCGATATCTTCGGTTGCCGTTTGCAGCAGTGCGATGGCCTGTGGGTAGTCAGTTTTCCCTGCCTGGGTGTTGACCAGCACGCGCGCCAGCATAATTGCGCCGCGTTTACTGCCGGCGATAGTGGCCTGCTGCGCCAGCGCTTTGGCCTGCGCGTAATCGCCCTGTGTAAACTGGATTTGCGATAACAACGCCATGGCGTCGACATCGCCCCCTTTTGCTGCTTTCTCTGCCCACTGCGCGGCCTGCTTGCTGTCGCCGGAACTGAAGTAGGTATCGGCAAGGTAATACTGGGCGCGGGCGTCACCCGCTTCCGCCTGTTGCTTGTACTGGCTGCCAATCTCATCCGCGTGGACGAGTGACGTAAAAAATAACAACATCAGAAAAATTGATTTCATGGATTCTTATCATCTGGGTACACGCCGCGCAGTATAATCGTCGTCGCAGAAGAAAAAAACGGGCGCGGTAAAGGTGAATGAACATTTCCCGGTGCCCGCCGCGTTTCGTCTCAGAATAATGCTTGTGAAAGAGAGCATTAGACGCTCGCGGGGGAGATTCTCTCACTGAATTAAAATACAAAGCCGGGTATTTATTTCGGTGCTAATGACATTATTGCTGCGGGGCAGCGTGCACAATATATATTGATAATATAAATAGCTTATTAAGAAATAAAAAAGGGGTGAATAAGTCACCCCCTTTTATTCATCGATTAATTAACGGCATTAACCCAACGCGCTTTCACGCAGTCTGGCTTTCAGCTTGCTATATTCGTCAATCACATACTGTTCCGCGGCGTGCTGGTCAGCAATCGGCTCCACGCGTACGGCGCAGTACTTATACTCCGGCGTTTTGGTTATCGGGCTTAAGTTCTCCGTCACCAGTTCGTTGCAGGCACCAATCCACCACTGGTAGGTCATATAGACCGCCCCTTTGTTAGGTCGGTCGCTGACCTGCGCACGGGTAATGATGCGTCCTTTACGCGAGTGCACCCAGATCAGGGCTTCATCTTCAATGCCCAGACGCTCTGCGTCAGCGGTGTTGATCTGCGCATAGCCCGGTTCATCCGCCAGTGCCGCCAGCGCAGCGCAGTTACCGGTCATTGAGCGACAGGAGTAGTGGCCCACTTCACGCACGGTAGAGAGCACCATCGGATACTCATCGGTGAGTTTATCGATTGGCGCGACCCAGTCGCAGGTGAAGAACTGCGCCAGTCCGTTCGGGGTGTCGAACTTCTCTTTAAAGAGATACGACGTGCCCTGATCGGCCTCTGACTCATCGCGGCACGGCCACTGGATATACCCCAGTTCACCCATTTTCTCATAGGTGGCACCGGTGAAGTCCGGACACAGTTTGCGCAACTCGTCCCAGATTTCCTGGGTGTTGTTGTAGTGCATCGGATAACCCATGCGGGTGGCGATTTCGCTGATGATCTGCCAGTCGGTTTTCAGATCCCACTTCGGCTCCACCGCTTTGAAGAAGCGCTGGAAGCCGCGGTCTGCCGCCGTGTAAACACCTTCATGCTCGCCCCATGACGTTGACGGTAAAATCACATCCGCCGCCGCCGCGGTTTTGGTCATAAAGATGTCCTGGACAATCACCAGTTCGAGATCCTCAAAGCCTTTACGCACCGCTGACAGCTCGGCGTCGGTCTGCAGCGGATCTTCACCCATAATGTAGGCAGCCCGCACTTCACCGTGCGCCGCACGGTGCGGCAGCTCGCTGATGCGATACCCGGTATGTTCCGGCAGGCTCTCCACGCCCCAGGCCTTCGCGAATTTCTCACGATTTTCCGGGAACTTAACGTACTGATAGCCCGGATAGGTATCCGGCAGTGCGCCCATGTCACACGCACCCTGCACGTTATTCTGACCACGTACCGGGTTCACGCCCACATGCGGTTTGCCCAGATTTCCGGTCAGCATCGCGAGGCTTGTCAGGGAGCGTACGGTTTCCACGCCCTGATAGAACTGGGTTACGCCCATGCCCCACAAAATGGCCGCGGTTTTCGCCCCGGCGTACATCCGCGCTGCCTGGCGGATCTCTTGCGCGCTTACGCCGGTTATCGCTTCGACGGACTCCGGCGTGTAGCCTTCGACAATTTTCCGATACTCGTCAAACCCTTCCGTACGGGTCGCGACGAACGCCTGGTCGTAGAGATTCTCCTCAATAATGACGTGGCCCATCGCATTCAACAGCGCGATATTCGAGCCGTTTTTCAGTGCAATGTGCATATCCGCAATACGTGCCGTTTCAATTTTGCGCGGATCGCAGACGATGATTTTCGCCCCATTCTGTTTGGCGCGAATAACGTGGTTCGCGACGATAGGGTGAGAATCCGCCGGGTTATAGCCAAAAATAAACACGAGATCGGTGTTATCTATCTCGTTGATCGCGTTACTCATAGCGCCGTTACCGACCGACTGGTGCAGACCTGCAACCGATGGGCCGTGTCAGACGCGAGCGCAGCAGTCGACGTTATTGGTACCAATAACGGCGCGCGCGAATTTTTGCATTACATAGTTGGTTTCATTACCAGTACCGCGTGAAGAGCCGGTAGTCTGGATCGCATCCGGGCCATACTTGGCTTTGATGGCGCTCAGGCGCGTGGCGACATAATCCAGCGCCTCGCTCCAGGAGACGGCTTCCAGCTTGCCACCGCGCTCGCGGCGGATCATAGGGGTTTTCAGGCGTGGGGTAAGGATTTGGGTATCGTTAATAAAATCCCAGCCGTAGTAGCCTTTCAGGCACAGCGTGCCCTGGTTGGTTTTCCCCTGGGCGGCCTCCGCCCGGACGATTTTGCCGTTATCGACCACCAGGTTGATCTTGCAACCCGAGGCACAATAAGGGCAAACCGTGACGACTTTTTTCATCAGTCTGCTCCAGTTAATCAATGCTTACGCCCCACTATGCAGCTTCTATGCCATGTTTTTATTGTGGGTATCAGCAGACTTTACGGCCAACAGAGGGGCAAAACCCTGACGAAAAACAGCCAATCGTCAAAATTGACGTGTCGAATGGGCAGTGGATGTGACATGGGTTGTAATTCCGTCATGTAAAAGTCAAATTGGCTGGAGCCGACGGCAGAATAGTTCAGACTTAACATAATCCCCTGATGGAAGCATGCGATGAAACCGGCGATTCTGGTGGTTGATGACGATACCGCAGTTTGCGAGCTGCTGCAGGATGTGCTGAGTGAGCACGTCTTTAGCGTGCTCGTCTGCCATAACGGCCAGGACGCGCTGAGTCTGGTTCAGCATGAGCCACACATCGCCCTTGTCCTGCTGGATATGATGCTGCCGGATATCAACGGCCTGCAGGTATTACTGCACCTGCAAAAGCAACGTCCGGAGCTGCCGGTGGTGATGCTGACCGGGCTGGGCAGTGAGTCAGACGTGGTGGTGGGGCTGGAGATGGGGGCCGACGATTATATTGGCAAACCGTTTAACCCGCGCGTGGTGGTTGCCCGGGTTAAAGCCGTGCTTCGCCGGACCGGGGCGCTGGCCGCAGACACCCCGGTGCCACGCGTGGCGGGCGTGACGTTCAATGGCTGGACGCTGGATACCTCCCGCTGTGAACTCAGCGATCCGCAACGTAATCCCGTACCGTTGACCCAGGGAGAATATGGTCTGCTGCTGGCGCTCACCCAGAACGCCCGGCGGGTGCTCAGCCGGGAACAACTACTCGAGCTGACGCACAGCGAAAGTGCCGAGGTGTTCGACCGCACAATCGATGTGTTGATCATGCGCCTGCGCCGTAAAATCGAAGCCAACCCGCATCAGCCCGCACTCATTAAAACCGTCCGTGGGCTGGGCTACGTCTTTGCTGCCGATGTGTCTCACAGCGAGAAAGCGGCTTAAATATTCTCTTTAATAAACAGCTGCAACTCGGCCAGCGTTTTTGCCCCATCAATGGCGTTCGCAGCCAGCAGGCTTGCCCGCGCGCAGGCATGGGCCAGATAAATACTCTCGACCAGCGGCAACGCTTCATGGCAGCCGTATAAGAAGCCTGCGCAGAAGGCATCACCCGCCCCGACGCTGCCGATAATCTCTTCCCGCTCCAGCAACCAGGAGGGGATCCAGCGCCCTTCATCGTCCGGTGTTAACCCCCACGCCCCTTCCGGACAGTGGATCACCACCCGCTGACGCACGCCAGCCGCCAGAAGCTGTGAGGCGGCTTCCGCGATATGGGCAATGTGCGGAGCATCGTTCTCGTCGCGCATCTCCAGCCCGCTAAACTCGCCGGCTTCCAGTTCGTTGATGACCAGATAATCAAGATGGCGCAGGGCAGGGAGGACCAGCGGCTGATAGCGCGGGTCACCCTTTCGCGAGACCAGGTCGAGCGAGGTTTCATACCCCTGATCGCGCATCTGGGCCAGCAGCCGTGCGCTGCGGGTGCCGTACTCGTCATCGGGCATATCCAGGCTGTCGAGCAGTAACAGGTAGCCGAGATGGAAAATCTTCATCGCGCCGTCGAGGCGGTTGAAGGCGGGCAGATCCAGAAGACGGTTGGCGCCCGGGGAGTGGAAAAAAGTGCGCTGCCCGCTGGGGTCGGTCATAACCTGCGACATAGAGGTTGGCGCAAAGGTCGTGCGCTGCACCCGCTGGCGGTTGACGTGATACTGGTCGAGCATCGCCAGGATGTAATCGCCGTCGCTATCTTCGCCAATCAGGCCGACGGCCTGCAGCGGCAGGCCAACGTGCATTTTGGCCAGCGTCAGCAGGACGTTCAGCGGCGCACCGCCGGTTGAACGTTCGCTGTGGGTAATCTCCGCCAGCCAGCCGCGCTCCGGCCATTGCACAATCTGGTGGACGTGATCCACCAGCATATTGCCGGCGGCGATAATCCCTTTACGTTCCATTATGCCTGCCCCGCGCTGCCAAAGATGCGCATTTGCGCGGCGACCGTATCGGTAATCGCCTCCTCTATGCCCAGCAACAGTTCTGCAAATTCATCGTACAGAGGCTGACGTTTTGCCATCCGTTGCTCAACGGCGGAGAGCGCGGCCTGTGACATGCCGGTATAAAAGTTGATTTTATGGATCCCCAGTTCGATGGCGCGACGAAAATCGGCATCGCTGATGCCGGAGCCGCCGTGTAAGACCAACGGCAGGCCGGTCTGCTGGCGAATGGCGTCCAGACGAGGGAAATCGAGTTTCGGCTCGCCTTTGTATTTACCGTGCGCGTTGCCAATGGCGACCGCCAGCGCATCAATGCCGGTGGCATCGACAAACTCGCGCGCCCGCAGCGGGTCCGTAAACAACGCTTCATCCGCATGGCCATACAACGCGCCACCTTCGTCACCGCCTACCGCACCCAACTCCGCTTCTACCGATACGCCAACCGCGTGGCACATCTTCACCACCTCCCGCGTCTGGCGAATGTTTTCTTCGTAGCTCAGGGTGGAGCCATCAAACATCACGGAGCTGAAGCCTACGCGCAGCGCACGTACCACCGCCTCGAAATGCAGGCCGTGATCGAGGTTGAGCACCACCGGAATATCATGACGGGCGGCTTCAAACCTGACCGCTTCGACCAGCGACTCCAGGGAGACATACTTAAAGTGGACTTCCGCAATATTAATGATAAACGGCGAGCGTTCCTGTTTCGCGGCAGCAAACAGCGCGCGCAAAAAATGGGAGTCGAGAACGTTAAACGCGCCGAGCGCGTAGCGGTGTTTCCTGGCGTGCTCAAGACCGTCGGCAAGAGAAATCAATGGCATTATTTACTCCTTATTTCCGAAACAGGTTGTACTCGTTGCACAACACCAGCACCGCCGGTTCGTCTTCTTCGATATTGTTATAGCGGGCAATGGGCTGTAAAAAATGGTTATCGTGTTCATCGTCATTCACCGATGACACTTCCCCCACCAGTACGTCGCCAAAACCGCGTTCACCCCAGAAACTGTGGTACAGACCGGGGGTGAGGCAGATGCTGTCCCCGGGTTGCAGGCGTAACTGACTGCCGGGTGCGTGGGTCTGCAGACAGCCGTCGAGGGTAACGGTCACGTCGGTATTTTCAGGTTCTTGATGTGCATCGGCATTCCATAACTCGACGATCAGGTTTCCGCCGCCACGGTTGATGATGTCTTCCCGTTTACGCCAGTGAAAATGCATGGGCGTCACCTGACCATCCCGGACGTGCATGATTTTTTCGGCATAGCACTTTTCATAGGGCACGCCGTTCGGTGAGCCATTGCGCAGGGTAAAGAGCGTTAGCCCCTGTGCGGCAAAATGGTCGCCGCCGAATGCCGTTACGTCCCAGCCAAGCCTGAGATCAAACACTTCCTGCCAGGCGGCCGGATCAAGCTGCTGCCATTTCGTCGGCGGAAAACTGGCAAAGGGAGGGAGATGCACGTCGTGCATGGAGAAGAACTGCCGCGTGTGGCCAAGGATTTCATTGATTTCGGAGCGTTTCATGGGGCCCCCTGGACGCTATGTCAGGCCTCACCCCAACTCTCCCGCGAAGAGAAGATCAGGGTGAGGGCATCAAACCGCACTACATCACTTCACTGTCCACCCTTTATAGGATCCGACGTTCTTTTTATCGATCATCGTCACCGGGATCAGCACAGGCTCTTTAGGCGCAGGTTTGCCCTGCAGAATGTCATAGCCGATCTCAACCGCTTTTGCCGCCATTACCTGCGGATCCTGAGCCGGCGTCGCGACAAACAGGGAGTTCTCACGCTTAAGCGCTTCCTCGCCGTCCGGGCTACCGTCTACGCCAACGATAAAGAATTCATTGCGTTGGGCCTGTTTTGCCGCCAGATCGGCACCGATCGCCGTCGGATCGTTAATCGCGAACACGCCGTCGATCTTCGGATTGGCCGCCAGCAGTGAGGTCATCACTTCCAGACCGCCTTCACGGCTACCTTTGGCGTTCTGGTTATCAGAGAGCACCTTGATATCCGGATGTTTTTTGAACTCGGTCTGGCAGCCTTCGACGCGGTTTTGCACCGCGGACACTGGCGGCCCGTTGATGATGACCACGTTGCCTTTGCCTTTCAGGCGATCAGTAATGTATTTACAGGCCATTTCCCCCGCCTGGGTGTTATCGGAGGTGATGGTGGCATCCGCCCCCTCCGCCGCGACGTCAACCGCGACAACCACGATCCCGGCCTCTTTCGCGCGTTTAACCGCCGGGCCGATCCCTTTGGAATCCGCAGCGTTAAGGATGATCATGTCCACTTTGGCCGCAATAAAGTTGTCTATCTGCGCCACCTGCTGGCCGAGATCGTAACCGCTGGAGACCAGCGTCACTTTGACGTTATCCCCCGCCAGTTTGCGCGCTTCCAGCTCGGCACCTTTGGTGATCTGCACGAAGAATGGGTTGGCCAGATCGCCCACCGTCACGCCGATGGACTTCAGATCTTTCGCCTGCGCAAACGGCGTTGCGGCAAGCAGCGCGCCAGCACAGAGCGCGGTCACTAACGGTTTCAAACGCATCTTCTCTTCCTCGCTTGTAGGGTATTGTTGTTATGCACTTTGATGGTGTCGGGTACGGTATTTGTCGATCAGCACCGCTATGATGATCACCGCCCCTTTGATCACCAGTTGCCAGAAGTAGGAGACGCCCATCAGCGTCATGCCGTTGTTAAGCGTGGCGATGATCAGCGCCCCCACCAGCGTGCCGGTGATCGTGCCGATCCCGCCAACAAAGCTGGTACCGCCGAGGATCACCGCCGCAATCGCATCCAGCTCGTAGCCCATGCCCAGGTTGCCGTTGGCGCTGTAGAGACGCGAGGCACTCATCACGCCGCCCAGGCCCGAGAGCAGCCCGCTCATGCCGTACACAAACAACAGCACCAGCCAGACCTTAATGCCTGTCAGACGCGCCGCCTGCATGTTGCCGCCAACCGCATAAATGTGAACGCCAAGCGTGGTGCGACGCAGAATAAACCAGCACAGCACAATGACCGCCAGCGCGATCACCACCAGCCACGGAATGGGTCCAAGGTAGTTATTGCCGATCCACTCAAAGTTAATGTTGGAGTTAATGACGGTCGTACCGTCCGCCAGCAGATAAGCCGCACCGCGCAGTGCCGTATAGGTACCGAGCGTCACGATAAACGGCGGCAGCCCGGCAAAAGCCACCAGCGCGCCGTTGAACAAACCCAGCACCAGGCCGAGCATGAGCGCTGCCGGAATAGAAAGCATGGCGAACTCAGGTATTAACGACACCACCATCGCCGCCACGGCCGTGGTGCCCAGAATGGAGCCGACGGAGAGGTCGATCCCGCCGGTCAGAATGATGAAGGTCATCCCTGCGGCCAGTACGATGTTGATCGACGCCTGGCGGGTGATATTGAGCAGATTACTTTCGGTAAAGAAGTTAGGCGCGATAAAACCAAATACCGCCACAATCAGGATCAAGATGGGCAAAATGCCGACCGTCTGCATCAGATCGCTCATCAGCATTTTTTTGGCAGAGGCGGACTTCGCCACCTGCTGCGGATGGGTTGAATTTGTCATAGTTGCACCGCCTGATGATGAGAGTCGTTCACGCCGGTCGCCAGCGTCATGATGTTTTCCTGAGAAATTTCTGCTCCGTGAAGTTCACCTGCAATGCTGCCTTCACGCATGACATAGACGCGGTCGCTCATGCCGACGATTTCCGGCAGCTCGCTGGAGATCATCAGGATCGCCACGCCTTTGCGCGCCATCTGGTTCATGATGCGGTAGATTTCACTTTTCGCCCCGACGTCGACGCCGCGCGTCGGTTCGTCCAGAATCAGAATGCGTGGGCCGATGGCCACCCAGCGGGAGATAAGCAGCTTTTGCTGATTGCCCCCGGACAGGCCACCCGCGCGGACCTGTGAATGCGGCACGCGGATGTTAAGCAGGGCGATCGCATCGTCAGAAATGGTCTGTGCTTTTTTGCGGTTCAGCATGCCGAAGGTGGCGTCGCGCTCCAGCGTCGCCATGGTGATGTTCTCCTGTGCGGCCAGCTCGAGGAACAGCCCTTGTTCTTTGCGGTTCTCGGTGAGAAAACCGATCCCGTTGTCGATGGCGGCACGCGGGGAGTGGATCACCACCGGTTCGCCGTCGACCTCAATCATGCCGCCCGTGGCTTTGCGCGCGCCGAAGATCAGCTGCGCCAGTTCGGAACGTCCGGCGCCCACCAGACCTGCCAGCCCGACAATTTCTCCGGAACGCACCTGCAGACTGCAGGGGAGCACTTTCTTGCCGTCGGTAAGGTGATGCACATTAAGACGCGGGCTGCCGAGCGGGATATCGCGCTCTTTGTTAAACAGATCGCTTAGCGGACGGCCGACCATCATCTTCACCAGCTCAGAGGCGTTCAGTTTGTCGCGCGTCAGGCTACCGACGTACTGCCCGTCACGCAGCACGCTGACGCGATCGGAGAGTTCATACACTTCCGCCATGCGGTGGCTGATATAGATAATCGCCATTCCTTCCTCTCGCAGGCGCAGTATCAGCTCGAACAGGCGATGGGTTTCACGTGAGGAGAGGGCGGCGGTGGGTTCATCCATCACCAGAATGCGGCTGTTGCGGTGCAGCGCGCGGGCAATTTCAACCTGCTGCTGCTCGGCGATGGTTAGCCTCATTACCAGGTCGGTCGCCTTGAAGTGCGCGCCCAGACGGTCAATCACCGCCTGCGCCTGTGCGGCCATCTCTTTGCGCTGTACCAGCCCGGCGCGCGACAGCTCGCTGCCCAGGAAAATGTTTTCAGCGACGGTCAGATTGGGGGCAAGCTGCATCTCCTGATAAATGAGGGTGATACCCGCGGCCAGCGCATCCTTTGGCCCTTTGATGTGAAACGGCTGTCCGTCAATCAGGATCTCGCCGCTGGTGGCGGTATAGGCCCCCGCGAGGATCTTCATCAGGGTACTCTTTCCTGCGCCGTTTTCCCCCATCAGCGCGTGGATCTCACCGGGGTACACCGTCAAATCCACACCCTTGAGCGCGTGGAAATGGCCAAACGTTTTGGCAATGTTGCGCATCTCCAGTACCGGGGTTCTGCTCATGGCGGATCTCCTTGAATGTCGATATCCGCACTTCATCACAGGTTGGTAAATGCAAAATGTCAGAAGCCGTTCATATTTGTCATAGTTATGAATAGTTAACTTACATCACAATTCCCCGCTTTTTCCCTCTCAGCAGGAGAGGGCCAGGGTGAGGGCATCACATTGCACTGGAGCTTACCGTATGCCATCACACCGTCCGCCCTTCTTTGCCAGCGCCCGTGGTCGCCTGCTGATTTTTAATCTGCTGGTGGTGGCGGTGACGCTGATGGTCAGCGGCGTGGCGGTGCTCGGCTTTCGTCATGCCAGCCAGATCCAGGAACAGGTGCAGCAGCAGACGCTGGATGACATGACCGGCAGCATGAACCTCGCCCGCGATACCGCCAATGTGGCAACGGCGGCGGTGCGGCTCTCGCAAGTTGTAGGCGCGCTGGAATACAAGGGCGAAGCCGAGCGCCTGAAGCAGACGCAGAGGGCGCTGCGTCACTCGCTGGAACAGCTTGCCGATGCGCCACTGGCGCAACAGGAGCCCGCGCTGGTGGCGCGAATTATTCAGAGAAGTAATGAGTTACAGCAGAGCGTGACGGGCATGCTGGAGCGCGGGCAGCGGCGTCATCTGGAGCGTAATGCGCTTCTCAGCGCGCTCTATCAAAGCCAGAGCTATTTGCGCCATCTGCAGGACATCAACCGCCGTTACGCCAGCAACGTCCCGGATGCGCAACAGCTTATGGAAATGGACAGGCTAATCATCGCCGCTATTGAAACGCCCTCGCCGCGCGCCACGGTTCAGCAGCTGGATGCCGTGACGGCAACGCTGCCCCGGAGCGTGACGCAGCCCGTGGTGAACGCTATCCTGCCCGATTTTAATGCCGAGCTTCACAAGCTTGTTCCGCTCTCGACGCAGCTGGAGGAGAGCGATCTGGCGATCAGCTGGTATATGTTCCACATCAAGGCGCTGGTGGCGATATTAAACAGCGACATCAATCAGTACGTTGAACAGGTGGCGCAGGCCTCCCGGCTGCGCACTGCCCAGAGTCACCAGGAGCTGCGCTCCATCAGCGTATTTATCAGCGTGTTCGCCGTGCTGGCGCTGATCATCACCGGGTGCGCCTGTTGGTATATCTACCGTAATCTGGCCTCCAACCTGACGGCCATCTCCCGGGCGATGTCGCGCCTTGCCCACGGCGAGCAGGATGTTTCCGTCCCCGGGCTGCAGCGTCGTGATGAGCTGGGTGAGCTGGCGCGAGCGTTTAACGTTTTTGCCCGCAACACCGCCTCGCTTGTCCACACCACCCGCCTGCTGAAAGAAAAAACCACGCAGATGGAGATCGACCGCATCGAGCGTCAGGGGCTGGAAGAGGCGTTGGTGCACAGCCAGAAGATGAAGGCCGTCGGGCAGCTGACGGGCGGTCTGGCGCATGACTTTAACAACCTGCTGGCGGTGATCATTGGCAGTCTGGAACTCACCGATCCTGACTCACATGACGCCCCGCGTATCACCCGGGCACTCAAGGCCGCCGAGCGTGGTGCGGTGCTGACCCAGCGCCTGCTGGCGTTTTCCCGCAAGCAATCCCTGACCCCGCACGCGGTAGAGATGAAACCGCTGCTCGAGAACCTGCGGGAGTTGATGTACCACTCGCTGCCGGCCACCCTGACGCTGGAAATTGAAGCGCAATCACCGGCGTGGCCGGCGTGGATAGACGTCAGCCAGCTGGAAAACGCCATTATTAACATGGTGATGAACGCCCGTGATGCGATGGAGGGACAGACGGGGGTTATTAAGATCCGCACGTGGAATCAGCGTGTGACCCGCAGTGACGGACGCAGGCAGGATATGGTGGCGCTGGAGGTTATTGACCGGGGAAGTGGAATGTCGCAGGAGGTCAAATCCCGGGTCTTCGAACCGTTCTTCACGACCAAGCAAACCGGGAGCGGTAGCGGATTAGGCCTGTCGATGGTCTACGGTTTTGTACGCCAGTCCGGTGGGCGCGTGGAGATTGAAAGCGCGCCGGGGCAGGGGACCACCGTGCGGCTGCATCTGCCACGCTCGACGCTGCCTGTTCGTTCTGCTGATGAGACCCAGGCCGCCGCGGCTGCCGTTGAAAATGAACGCCTGGTACTGGTGCTGGAAGATGAAGCCGATGTCCGCCAGACCCTGTGCGAGCAGCTGCATAAGCTGGGCTATCTGACGATTGAAGCGGACAACGGCGAACAGGCCCTGAAGATGCTGGACGCGTCACCGGATATTGGCATGTTTATTAGCGATTTAATGCTGCCCGGCAACCTCAGCGGTGCCGAGGTGATCAACCATGTGCGCAGCCATTATCCGCAGCTTCCGGTGTTGCTGATCAGCGGCCAGGATCTGCGTCCGACGCATAACCCGCAACTGCCGGACGTGGCGTTACTGCGTAAGCCTTTTACCCGTGTACAGCTGGCGCAGGCGTTGCGCAAGGTGATGACAGGAACTGGCTGAGAGCCAGGGTCGCCGCCCCCTGAGCACCGTTAAAGGATGACGATGATGCTGTAATGAAACGGACTGCCTCATACGGCAGCGGACGGCGCAGATGCTGTTTAATTCTGGCAATCAGCGCGTCGCGTGGAAAATCGACCATATCCATCACGCCGCCGCCGAGGATCACCGCATCCGGGTCGAAGAGATTTACGCTGGTGGCAATGGCTCGGGCTGCATGATTTAAGAGCTGTATGACAAAGGGGTCATGACACGCTGAGGTAAAAATCTCGCCAATCGCGTAATCACGGGGCTGTTGTTCATACCACTGTTTCAGGGCAATACCGGAACAGACGGTCTCCAGACATCCTGTGTTACCACAACCGCAATGTCGTGACATATCGCCCTGCGGAATATGTCCAAGCTCGCCCGCGACCCCGTGTGCACCTGTCCAGGGTGCGCCGTTCAGCCAGATGGCGAACCCCATGCCGGTACCGAGATAGGCTGCCAGAACCTGCTGTTGCTGCAAGTTGTGCTGCATAACATCAAAAGAGAGCTGGAGGTTAACGTCACGGTAGAATTCGACCGGGCATCCCAGCGCGTCCGCCAGTTTACCCGCCAGGTCCCGTTGGTCTGTTGCCTGTAATGGCAGGTTTGGTGTCGAGATAATGGTGCGTTTGTCTTTGCCGACCAGCGCAGGAAAACCCATCACCAGACCCCGACAGCGAACCTGATAGTGGCGAAGCCTTGCAACGATCATTTCTGCGACGCCGCACATGACGCCTGAACGGATAATGTCTGCCGTACGGTGTTTTTCACAGTGCAGCACGGCCCCCTCGGCTGTAAGCAGGCAAAAACGGATATGGGTAGCGCCCATATCCACTCCGGCGACGACATCAGGCTGTTTTTGCATGAGGAAGGGCCTCGTTCTTTGCCGACAGAATCTGTCCGGCCATCAGTTGCCATGCGTCGTCGATATTCTCTGCGTGGTTGAACAGCCCTGACGTCCCGACGATAAAGACATCAGCCCCGGCGGCCATCAGTTTTTTGTAGGTGGACTGATTGCAGGAGCCATCGATCTCAATCTCATAGCGCAGCCCTTCACGTTCGCGCCAGGCTTTCAGCTCGGCAATTTTTTCGAGCATTTCCGGAATGAAAGGCTGCCCGGCAAAGCCAGGATCGACGGTCATGACCGTAATTTTGTCCGCCTTGTGAATGTAATATTTCATCGCTTCAACGGGCGTTTCAGGGTTGAGGATCAGACCGACTCTCATGCCATGACGGCGAATTTCGTCAATCAGACGGAAGGCCTGACCGTTAATCGTTTCCGGATGCAGGGTGATGAAATCCGCTCCGGCCTGTGCCAGTTGACTAATGTAGTCCTGGGGGCGCGTCACCATCAGATGGCAGTCCAGCGGTTTGGTGGCGAGCTTCTTCACCTGGCTGACAAAGAACGGTGATAGTGTCAAATTGGGCACAAAGTGACCGTCCATGATATCGATATGGAAGTAGTCCGCGTGCTGGTCTATGAATTCGATCTGCTCTTTGAATTTCAGCAGGTCCATACACATCAGGGAGGGGGAAATTTTCATCGTCAATTCCTTACTTACTGATCAATCTATCGAGGGCGACAGCGGCGATAATCAACCCGCCCATCACCACCAGCTGGTAGTAGGTTTGTACTTGTAAAATATTGAGTCCGTTATTGATGGTGCCGATGATGAGCCCCCCAATCACGACAGAGAAGATGCGCCCTTTACCGCCAAAGAAGCTGGTTCCGCCGATAATGGCGCTGGCAATGGCGTAGGTTTCAAAGCCCATCCCAGCCAGCGGCTCTGCTGCCCCCAGTCGTGCCGTTGACACCACGCCTGCCAGCCCTGCACACACACCGGAGATAATGAAAACCACCAGGATATGAAACTTCACGTCAATACCGGAGTAGAACGCCGAGTTCTTGTTACCGCCCAGCGCGTAGATGTTGCGTCCCAGCCGCATACGGGTGGTGAGGAACCAGAGGATCACCGCCACTACCAGCGAGAAGATCACCGGCACGGGAACACCTAAGAGATTGGCGGCAAAAAAGTTTACAAAGTCGAACGAGAAGCCGTATACCGAGTTGGCATCCGAAATCACCAGCGTAATGCCGCGAAAAATGGCGTTAGTGCCCAGGGTGATAATGAACGGATGCAGCCCGGTCCAGTTGACCAGACAGCCGTTGATCGCGCCTAACGCACCGCCAACCAGCACGCCGCCAATGAGCGCTGCCAGGAACGGGTCGACGCCGGCCAGCATGAGCTTGGCGGTCACCATCCCGGACAGCGCCAGAATCGCCCCGACGGACAGATCGATACCTGCCACCAGAATGGCAAAGAACTCGCCCATCCCGATCAGCACCGTCACCGAACTCTGGACAAAAATTTGAGTGATGTTATTGGTGGTCAGGAAGTATTCCGACGACAGCGTGCCAAAGATGGCAACGATGATCGCGAGGATGAAAAAGGTGCCGTACTTGTCCCAGAACAGCGCGAAATTAAACGGTTTTTTTTCGTCCATATCGCGTTTCACTCTTGTGGTAATGCCCATGCCATAATCTCCTCTTCGCCCATGTCGTCGCGATTGGTCAGGATTTGCGTCAGTCGCCCTTCGCAGAACACGGCGATGCGGTCGCAGACGGCGATAATTTCAGGTAGCTCGGATGACACCATCAGGATGACCTTGCCCTCGTCAGCTAACTGGCGCATCACCTTGTAGATTTCGGCCTTTGCGCCGACGTCGATGCCGCGGGTAGGTTCATCAAAAATGATGACGTCCGGGTTGCAGCACAGCCATTTGGAAATCAGCACCTTCTGCTGGTTTCCGCCGGAGAGCTCAGTGATGTTTTGCTCCACGCTATGGCACTTTAACGCCAGCAGCTGGCGCTGCGTTTCAGCAGTTTTGCGCTCTTCATGTTCGCGAAACAGGCCCATGGCACCTTTGTAGCCGCCATTTTTCAGGCTTTGGCTGACCGCCATGTTCTGAGCAATAGAGAAGTTGGGGAAGAAGCCGTTTTCCCGACGACTTTCAGTGATGTAGGCCATCCCTTTTTTCAACGCATCCAACGGCGAGTGTGGGGAGATGGTTTTACCGTTGAGACGGATTTCACCGCTAGCGCGTTTATCCACCCCGAAGAGGCAGTCCATCAGCTCGGTGCGGCCTGAGCCGACGAGTCCTGCAAAGCCAAAGATTTCACCGCGATTCACACTGAACGAGATATCACGTACTTTTTTCTTGTCCCGGCTGGTGACGTTTTTCACTTCGAACACGGTATCGCGTTCGAGGTTGCCGGTACTTTCTTTCATCGCGTTAAAGCGGTTTTGCAACTCGCGGCCCACCATCAGGCGCACAATATCGTCGTTTGTGACATCACTCACCATGCCCGTGCAGACGCTGCTTCCATCTTTCATCACGGTAAAGCGGTCGCAAATGCGGCGGATTTCTGCGAGCTTATGCGAGATATACACAATTGCTGTGCCCTCTTTACGTAATTGATTCATGATCAGGAAAAGATAATCCACCTCTTTATTGGTTAAAGACGATGTGGGCTCATCCATAATGATCGCTTTAGCGTTGAGCATTAATGTTTTTGCAATTTCCAGCATTTGCTTGTGGCTGATGGATAAATTCGCCACCTTTTCATCTAAATCGACTTTCAATCCCACGCGTAAAAGCATCATTGCGCCGCGAATACGCATCTCTTTCCAGTCGATGATATTGACGCCACAGACTTTTTTCGTCAGATGACGGCCAATATATAAATTCTCCAGAACGGTTAATTCATCGATAACGCTAAGCTCCTGGTAAATTATGCCAATGCCCAACTGTGCTGCCAGTTTATGATCGAGCTTGTCGTAATTTACCTCGTTGATAGTAATAGTTCCTTTGGTCGGTTCATGTATTCCCGACAATACTTTCATTAAGGTTGATTTACCGGCGCCATTCTCCCCTAATAACGCATGAATCTCGTGGGGATAAATAGTTAAATCAACCGACGTTAATGCGTGAACCGGACCAAAGGATTTGCCGATCCCCGCCATTGAGATATATGGCGTGACCATGTTTACTCCTTATGTTTTCCCTCTCATCCTGCGGGAGAGAGCTGGGGTGTGGGCTTCTGACCGCACCGGATATCAGTTATTTCGTCACCAGAACCGAATCAACCAGTTTGAATTCAGGCGTTTTTTCTAGGGGGATCACGTTGCCGGTTTTCGCCGCATCCACCATCAACTTCAGGCCCGTAGCACCAATATCCGCTGGGTTCTGCGCGACGGTGGCGGTCATTTGTCCGGCATCGACCATCTTACGTGCTTCAGGAATGCCATCCGTGCCAACGACCAGTACTTTTCCTGTTTTACCGGCGTTTGCCACCGCCTGTGCCACGCCCATTGCCATGGTATCGTTTGCACAGTAGAAGGCTTTCAAATTCGGGTTGCGTTGCAAAACGTTGGTGGCGACATCCAGGGCTTTAATGCGATCCCAGTCGGCGGGTTGGCTGGCAACGAGCTTGATTTGACTTGCTTTTTTGAAGGTTTCTGTAGCGCCATTGCGGCGTGCCTCTCCCGATGCATTTCCGGCTTTCCCTTCAATAATCGCGACTTCACCGCCCTGCACACCGAGTTTATCAATGATAAAGCCTGCGCCTTTTGCCCCAACGGCTACGTTATCCGTCGTGACAAAACCTTCAACGTTACCGCCGGCTTTTTTCAGGTTATCCATATCGATTTTTTCATCGAGGTTGACCAGAAAAATGCCTTTCTGCCAGGCGCGTGAGACGGGCATCACCAGGTTGACCGAGGAGAGTGGGGCAAAGGCAATGCCTTTGTATTTCTTATTACTCAAGTCTTCAAAAAGCTGCAGTTGAGACTGAAAATCCCCCTCTGACGGCGAAGCAAAAATATCAACACTTACCCCCAGGGTTTTTGCTTCATCTTCGATCCCTTTCTTCATATCCACCCAGAATGGATTGTTCAATGTTTTTAATACTACTGCATATTCTGCGGCAGCAAATGCGCTGGTAGATAACATTAAGCCCATAGCGGCGCCGCTGAAATATTTCAGATATTTATTCATAGCAGTGTTCTCAATGTAGGGTATATTTTGTTGATCCCGCTAATACGGGATCAACATTTTATAGTTACTTCAGGGCGCCAGGGGAGAAGAAATCCACAATAGCACCGGTTTTTTGCATATTAAGTGTGGCCTGTTGAATATTCTGTTGTGCAACGGATACAAATAAAGCATCTAATAGTGTGAGTTGTAATATACGCGCGGAGGCGTTACGCCCTAATAAAGGGGTCTCTGGTGCTGGCGAACAAATAATATAATCAGCGAGTTTGGCAATGGGTGAATGATAGCTATGGGTAATGCAGATAATCTTCGCACCGTTCTTTTTCGCTAACTCTACTGCAGCTTTCACATCGCTGGTGCGTCCTGAGTGTGTTACCACCAGCACTACGTCTCCCTCTTTCAGCAGCGATGCTGACATCATCATGATATGGGCGTCCTGATAGGACTGGCAGCGCACGCCGATACGTAAAAACTTGTGCTGGATGTCGGCACAAATGGCGTTAGAGCCGCCGACGCCGTACAGATCGCGCTGGTTAGCCTGAGCGAAGAAACGTGCTGCGCGATGAATTTCATCCACATTAACAATCGACTGGCCTTCCATAATGGTGCGAAGCGTAATGTTGAACACTTTATTAACCACATCCTGTGGTGCTTCATCAAAGGCGAGTTCAGCGGGGAGCACCTGCTCGGATTGAGAGAAGTAGTCCACAAGCGCTGCGCGCAGAGTACGAAAACCGCTAAACCCGAGCAGCTTGGCCACTTTGACGATCATCGCTTCCGAGACCAGCAGTGTTTCGGCAACATCTTTAATTGCCGGCGCACCGCTCAGGTTACCTGGCTGAAGCAGCCAGTCGACGATACGGCTCTCGTTGTCGGTCATCCCTTCCTGTTTCATACGCAGGTAAGGTGCCAGACCGATGCCATTAGGCAGCTCTTTTTCAAATTCTGACTGACTCATCGCTCTCTGTTGTCCTTAAAAATGAAGACGACACTATATCATCACAACCTTCCCGGGAAATATGTTGCCAACTTCACAGTATTTATAAATTCATAAAGTTTTATTGGTTGTGAAGTTTTGGGCTGTGCGTTATTGCTTCATTCGTTGTAAATCAATTACTTAATTTCTTTGACATTGAGTGGACTAAGACTTACAGGCAAACTTAACCATCAGGTCAGGGTTGAAATGCGATCCTCAGGGGTGTAGAACACGCTCAGAACGCGATGGTTTTGTGGTTTTATTGCACAACTAACCGGTCTTAAATCACAAAATACATCGTGTTCGTAAAGTTTACTCACTGAGAGGCAAATCATGAAAAGGATTGCGTTTGGTTGCGATCACGTTGGCTTCATACTGAAAGAGGACATACTGGCCCATCTGCGTGGGCGTGGCGTAGAGGTGGTTGATAAGGGCACCTGGTCGCCCGAACGCACCGATTACCCGCATTATGCCAGCGCTGTTGCGACGTCCCTGCTCGACGGTGAGGTTGATGGCGGCATCTTAATTTGTGGTACCGGCGTTGGGATCTCTATTACGGCCAACAAATACCCCGGCATTCGTGCAGTGGTATGTAGTGAGCCTTATTCTGCGCAGCTTTCAAGGCAGCATAACAACACCAATATCCTGGCATTTGGCTCACGTGTTGTTGGCCTTGAGCTGGCAAAAATGATTGTCGATGCCTGGCTCAATGCAGAATTTGAGGGCGGGAGACATCAGGTGAGAGTGGAAGCGATAGGGGTGATTGAACAGGCGCAGAAATGAGATTCCTCCGCTACCCCAGCCAGCTGTTGTTCATTACCGTAAGGCCAGTCCACCTGCGAGTCTGGTCTTATGAAACGTTACTCTACCGCTCTGTTATTTGGTCTGCTGTCACTTACCAGCCAACTGGCTCACGCCGATGTTATTGATGAAGCCATTGGCAATATTCAGCAGGCGATAAACGATGCCTATAACCCCAGCAGCAGTCGCAATAGCGATGATGACGACGATCGCTACGATCGCAGCCGCCAGACCGACAGCCGTCAGTATGACGATCGCCGCAGGCAACTGGAGGATCGCCGTCGCCGTCTGGATGAGCGTCAACGCCAGCTGGATGATGACAGACGTCAGTTAGAAGAAGATGAACGCCGGTTAGAAGACGATTACGATCGCTGATACGCGCGGTTTAGCATCCATACGCCTCGCCCTCTCATTCAGAGAGGGAGTGACCTAATCCAGCAACAACGTCATTCCGTCATATCCCGCCTCGAACCCGTCGGGTAGCGGGTTATCCATCATCCATACGTCGAACTGATGACTGATATGGGTCAGGATCACCTGCGGACAGCCGATGATCTCATTTAAGGCAATAACCGTATTCAGATCGCAATGGTTGCGCGGCGTTTCGTCACGCGGTTCGTGGCTGCAGTCGATGATCATCGCCTGCGGCCGGTTATTGAGCAGGAATTTTACCGTTTTATCGGGTAATCCGGCGGTGTCGGAGAGCCAGGCCACGCGACTGTGGGCGGACTCCAGCAGGTAGCCAAAGGTGATTTTCGAGTGATTCAGCGGCAGCGGCGTGACCCGCAGGCCCTGCAGTTCAAACATCACAAACGGCTCTACCGTATGGCTGAAATCCAGAATCCCCGGGTGTTTAAACAGGTCGTCACACCCCGACTCGTCTGGCGGACCGTACACCGGAACAGGGGCACCGACGCCCCAGCGCAGGGGGAACAGCCCCTGGACGTGATCCATATGGTAGTGGGTCAGTAAAAACTGCTGAAAGCTGCCTGCCGGCCAGTCGTCCATCAGGTGCGGGATACCGGCGTCCAGCAGCGTTACCGCATCGTTGAATTTGACTACCGCGCTACAGGGGCGACGGCGATGGTTATCCTGCAGACGCGCCCGGCGACACGCGGCGCAGTCGCAGCCAAACACCGGCACCAGCTGAGCACTACCGGTTCCCGTTAACGTAATCGTCAGACTCATCGTGCACCTCTACAATAGTTTGGTGAAACGAAAATGGCTCTGCGTATACCCTTCACGAGCATAAAAACGGTGAGCGTCCAGGCGCTTCACGCTGGTGGATAGCTCTGTCAGTTCAGCGCCCGCCTGCCGCGCCACGTTCTCCGCCCAGGCCAACAGCTGGCTGCCCACCCTGAGACCGCGCGCCTGTGGCATGACCACCAGCTCCTGGATCTCGCCAATCCATCTGGCGTGGTGCAGGTGAAACTGCATATGCAGTCCAATCATGCCCACCACCTGGCCGTTTAGTTCAGCCAGCTGGTAGCGCATATTGTGGTCCTGCAGATTGGCAAGATACCCGGCGTGGAACGCCTGATGATCAAACTCACTCTGCTTGAGTTCGCAAATCAGCGCGTAAACAATCTGCGCATCGTCGGCAGTGGCGGGGCGAAGCTGGCAGTCAGGCATGCTGTTTCTCCTTCTGACGGATAAGCGTTAAAAAGTTATCGACTGACTGTAGCAAACTTCCGTCGTTATTGAGGATATGACAGTTCGATGGGGTATAGCGCGCCGCACGTTCAAGCCGCTGCTCGATCTCTTTGGCGTTTTCACGACCCCGGCTCTGCAACCGGCTGCGCAGCACATCAGGCGAGACCTGCAGACAGACCGGCAACAGCGCTGCTTCATAGCGAGCGCGCGCTTGTTGAAGGTGTGCGCGTGAGCCGTTGACCAGCACGTCGAACCCGGCGTGCAGCCACAGGTCTGTCTCGATGCCTATCCCGTAGTAATAACCGTTGGCGTGCCAGCTAAGCGCCAGCAGATTTTGCCCGGCGCGCGTGAAAAATTCCGGCTCGCTCAGGGCGATATGGTTCTCACTCCCGGCATTCGCCGCACGGGTGATATAGCGGTGCGCAACCAGAAGCTGGGGATGTTCCCGCTGCCGTAACGCGGACAGCAGGCTGTCCTTACCAGAGCCTGACGGCCCCATTAGCCAGATTAGTCTTCCCATCAGAACACCCGTTTCCCCTGACGCCAGACGTGGTCGATATGGATGTGCTCGCCCTTACGGTGAACCAGCACCAGATCCGCCCGTTTACCTTCAGCTATCTCTCCACGATCGTGAAGATTGAGTGCCGTTGCCGGGTTTTTCGTTACCAGACGAATCGCCTGCGGCAGCGTAAAGCGATTGTTTTCGTCAGCCGCGACCCGGAAGGCGGCGTCCAGCAGGCTGGCGGGGTAGTAGTCGGACGAGAGGATATCCAGCAGACCTAGCGACGCGAGCGCGCTTGCCGCCACGTTGCCGGAGTGTGAGCCGCCGCGCACGATATTCGGCGCCCCCATCAGGACGTTCATGCCATGGGTGCGGGAGGCTTCTGCTGCTTCAAACGTGGTGGGAAATTCAGCGATTACGCTGCCAAGCTGGTGTGATTCGCGCACATGTTCATGCGTCGCATCATCATGGCTGGCTAAGGCAATGTTGCGATCCCGACACATGGCGGCAATGGAGAGTCGGTTTGGTTGAGACCACTGCGCCGCAAGCTGTCGCTGTTCCTCTTCATAACGCGCCATTTCCTCGTTGGTCAGCGCGTATTTTCCCTGATAGTACTCGCGGTATTTCTCTATTCTGGCGAACTGACGCTGCCCCGGCGAGTGGTCCATCAACGAGACCAGTGAGACCGGCTCGCGGTCCACCAGCTTTTCAAACAGCGGCAGAGTGGTGTGATGCGGGAGTTCACACCGCAGGTGCAAACGATGCTCGGCGCGGTTAAGGCCGCGTTTTTGCGTCTCTTCCACGGCGTTGATCATCTTCTCAAGGTTTTCCAGACGGTCGCCGCCGTCGCGCACGTCGCCAATCGCTACGGCGTCCAGCACGGTAGTGATGCCGCTGGCGACCATCAGCGCGTCATGGCTGCTCATCGCGGAATGAGCTGGCCAGTCGACTTTCGGACGCGGGGTAAAGAATTTATCCAGATTATCGGTGTGCAGTTCGATAAGGCCCGGCAGCAGCCAGCCCCCTTCACCGTCCATCGCTTCCGGGGCGCGGCTCTGGGTTTCCGCAAAGGCGCGGATCTCTCCGGCCTGGATCTCAATCGAGCCATCAACGACTTCATTTTCCAGCACCAGCTTTACGTTATTCACGATCATGCGAGCGTCCCCATCGGGTGCAGCCTGTCTGCGACGCGGGAGCGAACGGTGTCGTCGTGGAAGATCCCCACGATCGCCGCGCCGCGTGCTTTGGCCTGTTCGATCAGTTCAACCACCGCCGCGCTGTTCTTACTGTCGAGCGAGGCAGTGGGTTCATCAAGCAGTAAAATCGGGTAGTCGACGATAAACCCGCGGGCGATGTTCACCCGCTGCTGCTCGCCACCGGAAAAGGTCGACGGGGCAAGGTGCCAGAGGTGTTCCGGCACGTTCAGGCGCGTGAGCAGGCCGGCGGCTTTCGCGGCACAGGTCTCGCGCGGAACGCCCAGGTCCAGCAGCGGCTGCATGACCACGTCCAGGGCGGAGATCCGTGGGATCACCCGCAAAAACTGGCTGACCCAGCCGATCGTCGAGCGGCGCACGTCCAGCACCTTACGCGCCGGCGCTTGCACCAGATCGACCCATTCATTGCCATGACGAATATAGATATGGCCTTCGTCCGGCAGATAGTTGGCGTACAGGGAGCGCAGCAGCGTCGATTTGCCGCTGCCGGAATGGCCGTGCAACACCACGCATTCACCCTTGCTAACGTCCAGAGAGGCGCTGTGCAGGACCGGCAGGCGCACGCCGTTTTGCTGGTGGAGCACAAAGGTCTTACTGACATTTTCTACGCGGATCATGGGGGCCTCTTAATTCTGCAATACCGATGACACCAGCAGCTGGGTGTACGGATGGTGGGGATCGTCGAGTACGCGGTCGGTCAGCCCACTTTCCACCACCTGACCCTGCTTCATCACCAGAAGACGGTCCGCCAGCAGGCGGGCAACGCCTAAATCATGGGTGACAATCACCACGGCCAGGTTCAGTTCCACCACCAGGCCGCGCAGCAGGTCGAGCAGACGCGCCTGAACGGAGACGTCCAGCCCACCGGTGGGTTCATCCATAAACACCAGCTTAGGGTGAGTGACGAGATTGCGGGCAATCTGCAGGCGCTGCTGCATACCGCCGGAGAAGGTGGTGGGCAGGTCATCAATGCGCGAGGTGGGGATCTCCACATCGCTCAGCCATTGCTGTGCCGTGGCGCGGATGTTGCCGTAATGGCGTGCGCCGGTGGCCATCAGCCTTTCACCGATATTGCCTCCGGCCGAGACCTGCCGGCGCAGGCCGTCCATGGGATGTTGATGCACCACGCCCCATTCGGTGCGCAGCAGGCGACGGCGTTCGGCCTCGCTCATGCCGTACAGCGACCGGCCCTCATATAAAATGTCGCCCTTTTGCGGCGTCAGTCGTGCAGAGATAGATTTCAGCAGGGTGGTTTTGCCCGAGCCGGACTCGCCGACAATGCCCAGCACCTCGCCCGGCCACAGCTCAAACGAGACGCCGCTGAAGCCTTTGCCCGGCGCGTAAAGGTGGGTCAGGTTGTTAACCGAAAGCAGCGGTTTCATTGGCTTTTCGCCTCGCTCTGTTGGCGGCAGAAGTCGGTGTCGGAGCAGACAAACATCCGTTTGCCCGTGTCATCCAGCACCACTTCGTCCAGATAGCTGTGTTTTGAGCCGCAAATGGCGCACGGCTCGTCCCACTCCTGCACCGTAAACGGGTGGTCGTCGAAATCGAGACTCTCCACGCGGGTGTAAGGCGGTACGGCGTAGATGCGTTTTTCACGCCCGGCACCAAACAGCTGCAGGGCAGGCATCATGTCCATCTTCGGGTTGTCGAATTTGGGGATGGGGGACGGGTCCATCACGTAGCGTCCATTGACCTTGACCGGATAGGCGTAGGTTGTGGCGATATGGCCGAAGCGGGCGATATCCTCATACAACTTTACCTGCATGACGCCGTACTCTTCCAGGGCGTGCATGGTGCGGGTTTCCGTTTCACGCGGCTCGATAAAGCGCAGGGGCTCCGGAATAGGCACCTGAAAAATCAAAATCTGATCTTCCGTCAGCGGCGTTTCCGGAATGCGGTGACGGGTCTGGATCAGCGTCGCATCTTCGGTTTTTTCGGTGGTATTGACGCCCGTCACGCGTTGAAAGAACTGGCGAATCGACACGGCGTTGGTGGTGTCATCAGCCCCCTGGTCGATGACCTTCAGCACGTCCGACTCGCCGATGACGCTGGCGGTCAGCTGAATGCCGCCGGTACCCCAGCCGTAAGGCATGGGCATTTCGCGGCCGCCGAACGGCACCTGATAACCGGGGATAGCCACCGCTTTCAAAATGGCGCGGCGGATCATGCGTTTGGTTTGTTCATCCAGATAAGCAAAGTTGTAGCCGCTTAAGTTAGTCATGTGCGCGCTCCCGTTGCAGGCGTTTCAGCAGTTCCAGTTCGGCCTGGAAATCGACGTAGTGCGGCAGCTTGAGGTGGGAAACGAAGCCCGCGGCCTCGACGTTATCCGCATGGGCCAGCACGAACTCCTCGTCCTGCGCCGGGCCGGAGACCGCTTCGCCGTAGTCCGGTGCCTGCAGGGCACGGTCGACCAGCGCCATCGCCATCGCCTTGCGCTCACTCATGCCGAACACCAGCCCGTAACCGCGGGTAAAATGCGGGGCCTCGTTCTCGGGAGCGACAAATCCATTCACCATTTCGCATTCGGTCATGAGCAGTTCGCCGACGTTCACCGCAAAACCCAGCTCTTCGGGCACGATCTCGACGTTAAGGAAGCCGCTACGAATCTCCGCCGCGAACGGATGGTTGCGGCCGTAGCCACGCTGGGTGGAGTAGGCCAGCGCCAGTAAATACCCCTCGTCGCCGCGCATCAGTTGCTGCAGGCGCGACGAGCGTGAACAGGGGTAAACCGGCGGCGTGCGGGTGATGTCGTCAGGTTGCGCGCCAGTATCGTCTTCGGCCTTCGCCAGACCCTGTTTCGCCAGCAGGCTAAAAACGTGCGGGGAGGGAACCTGCTCTGCATCCGAGGTGCTCAACTGGGGCGTTTCGCCGTTCGCCAGCAGGGTGAAATCCAGCAGACGGTGGGTGTAGTCATAGGTGGGCCCAAGCAGCTGGCCACCGGGGATGTCTTTATAGACCGCCGAAATACGACGTTCCAGACGCATTTCTGCCGTATTGATCGGTTCGCTCACCGCCAGTTTCGCCAGCGTGGTGCGATAAGCACGCAGCAGGAAGATGGCTTCGACATTGTCGCCGCTGGCCTGTTTCAGCGCCAGCGCCGCCAGTTCGCGGTCAGCGACGCCGCCTTCAGTCATTACCCGGTCGACGGCCAGATTGAGCTGCTGCTCAATCTGGGTGACGCTGAGCTCGGGAAGCGCGTCATCACCCCGTCGTCTGTGCGCCTGCAAGGCATGGGCGGCGGCGATAGCCTTTTCGCCCCCTTTGACGGCAACGTACATCAGCACACCTCCACATGAGTGGTACGAGGGATGGCCAGCAGGCGTTCTCCGCAGGTGAGGATCAGGTCAATACAGAGTGGGAACGGATGCGGGCGTTCGGTCAGTTCATGAATGATGCACTCCGGCAGCTGTGGTGCGACCATGCGCTCTTCGGCAATACCCGCCCCCGTGAGGCGCAGCATGCGGCCACCGCTCAGGCTTGATACCTGCAAAATCAGCGTGGCGCTGGTCTCCGGTGCCACCGCGCTTCCTTCGCTCAGGGCATTAAGCTGCTCGTGGCTGATTTGCTCGTCGGCCACGGCAAACACCGCCTGCCGGGGTTGTTCAACCAGCGGGGCGTTGGTGTGAAAGCGCAGGTTCTGGCTGGCGATATCATTCGATAACGCGCCAGAGAGCCACACCGGGGTGTCGTTGTCGGCGAGCGTCAGCAGTACGCTGGTGGTCGCCAGATTCAGCGGCAGCCAGCCCTGGGAGAGCTGATGCAGCGAGACGATGACGCCCGGCTCGCTCATGGCTTTCAGCAGGCGACGAAAACTTTGTTGGGCATCCTGGACGGCCAGGGTAAAAGCGGGTTGAAGCGTCATGCGTTATCTCCGCGAACGAGCGTAAAGAAGTCGACCCGACTGGTGTTTATCTGGGCCTGGCGGGCGGCAATCAGTGCGGCACGGTCGGCTTCCAGCGGGGCAATAAGGGTTTCCATCAGGGTCTGGAAATGAGGTTGTTCCTGTAACAGGGCGTCAATCACCGCGCAGCGTTCGGCGTGTGGTTTGTCGCGCCCGAGCACGTAGCTGTAGCCCAGCGTGCCGCTGTTCAGGCGGATCACTGCGCGGGTGAGGGTGGCATCGCCGGCGAAGAAGCGCTCACCGGTACCGCCCATACGCGCCTGGATCTGCACCAGACCGATTTCCGGCGCGCGGATGAGGTCATATTCCGGCGTCAGATTCAGCGCCTGCATGCGGTCCGAAAGCGCAGCGGGCTGGCTGTGCGCCAGGATGCCCATCCAGCGCTGGCGGGTGGAGGTATCGAAATGCATTCAGTGCTCCATGGTGAATTCGATCATGTCGGCGCGGGTCAGGCTGACGGAGTATTCCGTCGCGTCGATCTCGCCGTCACGGTGGTTGAGGGTGCGAACGCAGAGCAGCGGAGCCATGTTGGGGATCTCCAGCACTTTGCTCTCTTTGGCCTGCGCGCGGCGGGCGCTGATGCGCGTCTGGGTACGTTTAAGCGCGATGCCCGTGGCATCCTGAAGAAAATCATGCAGCGAGCCGCTGGAGAAATTTTGCAGCACCGGCCACAGCGCCAGGTCGGCGAAGTAGTGGTCTATCTGGCACACCGCCACGCCGTTGACCCGACGCAGGGTACGCAGGTGGATGACATTGTCGCCCTCCTGAATGCCCAGCGCGTCCGCGACGTGGCTTGAGGCCGGGCGCAGCACCGACAGCAGTTTTTCGCTGGTCGGGTGGCTGCCCTGATCCAGCAGGTTCTGGCTAAAACGCGCCTGCGCATTGAGCGGATAGTCAAACGGACGCATCAACACCAGCACGCCGATGCCCTGACGGCGCTGCACCCAGCCGCGCTCGACCAGCTGATCAATGGCGCGGCGCAGCGTGTGTCGGTTCACTTCATAGCGGTCGGCAAGCTGCTGCTCGGCAGGCAGGTAGTCTCCGCAGCGGTAGTGGGTGCGAAGTTCCACCTCGAGCTTTGCCGCTATCTCTTGCCAGCGGGTAGGGTAACTGGTCGGATGTCTGGATAAGTGCATACAAATCAAAGCCTCGCTTCTCAGATGAAGTGCTTACGCAAACGTTGAGACATAAAATCCAGCAGGCTGACGGTGATGATAATGAGCACCATCAGGGCGCAGGTTTGCTGGAACTGGAACCCGCGAATCGCTTCCCACAGCGTGACGCCAATACCGCCTGCGCCCACCATGCCGACGACAGTGGCGGAACGAACGTTGGATTCGAAACGGTACAGGGAGTAGGAGATCAGCAGCGGCATCACCTGGGGCAGTACGCCGAAGAGAATCTCTTCAATTTTGTTGGCGCCCGTTGCGCGGATCCCTTCGACCGGGCCCGGCTCGATAGCTTCCACCGCCTCGGAGAGCAGCTTGGAGAGCACGCCGGTGGTATGAATAAACAGCGCCATCACCCCGGCGAACGGACCCAGGCCGACGGCCACCACGAACAGCATGGCAAAGACCATTTCGTTGATGGCGCGGCAGGCGTCCATCAGGCGACGCATCGGCTGGTAAATCCACCACGGAACGATGTTCTCGGCGCTCATCAGGCCGAACGGAACAGAAAGGATGACGGCCAGGACGGTGCCCCAGACGGCGATTTGCAGAGTGACCGCCATTTCACTGAGGTAATCCTGCCACTGGCTGAAATCAGGCGGGAAGAAGTCGGCGGCAAAAGTGGCCATATTGCCGGCATCTTTAAACAGCAGCAGCGGATCCATTTCCGCGCCCTGCCAGGAGATAACGAGCACCGCAAGCAAAATGGCCCAGCTAAAAAGCGAGAACCAGCTGCGTTTCGGCGGTGGGAGGGTGATGGTTTGCATGTGTGCCCCTTTGGTCTGAATGCCCTCTCCCACCGGGAGAGGGCGGTAAGCGTTATTGCACCGCTTTATTCACGCTGCTCATGGCGCCGAGCGCCGCGGTCAGGCGGTCAAGGTCTTCGAGCTGAGCCTGAATCGCAGCCACTTTGCTGCTCTTCTCCTCCTCCTTCAGGCCCTTGTTGTCCTTCACGCCCTGCATCTCTTTAAACAGCGCCAGCTGGCGAATCGGGACCAGCTGCAGGTCGCTTGACGGGCGGAAAGGTGCCCAGCCCAGGCGTTCCAGAACCGTTTTTTCTTCCGGCGTTTTGCCGTAATTCATAAAGAAGTCGTACACCTTGTCTTTGGTGGTCTCAGACAGGTTTTTGCGCCAGACGATGGGGTCGCCCGGGATCAGAGGGGATTTCCAGATAACCTTCAGCGCTTTCAGCTTGTCCGGTGCCGAGGTTTTCAGCTTGTCGAGGTTCTCGGTGTTGTTCGTGGCGACATCCACCTGCTTATTGGCCACGGCCAGCGCGTTGGTTTCATGGCTGGCGTTCACGGTGCGCTTAAATTCGCTGGCAGAGGCGTTGTTTTTAGCAAAGACGTAATAGCCCGGCACGAGGAAACCAGAGGTGGAGTTGGGATCGCCGTTACCAAACGTCAGCTCTTTACGTTTGGCGAGCATGTCGTTCAGGTTGTTGATGGGGCTGTCTTTATTGACGATCAGCACGCTCCAGTAACCCGGAGAACCATCCGCGGCAACGGTCTGGGCAAAGACCTGGCCGTTCGCGCGATCCACCGCTTCCATGGCGGAGAGGTTGCCGTACCAGGCGATGTCGACTTTGTTAAAGCGCATCCCCTGGATGATGCCCGCATAGTCCGGGGCGAAGAAGGCGTTCACTTTGATCCCCAGTTTGGTTTCCATATCTTTCAGGAACGGTTCCCACTGAGGTTTCAGGTTCTGCTGTGATTCCGTCGAAATAATGCCAAAGTTCAGCGCTTTTTCCTGCTCCTGGGCGTACGCAGGGCTTAACAGAGTGCTTATGCTGAACATGCTGGTAAACGCCAGCGCGGCAACGGCTTTGTAGCTCATGTACTTTCCTCGGATCGGTTTTAATTAAGCAGCCTGCGCGTTCTCTTCGACGCGGTTAATGCTGCGGTAGAGATGGTCGAAACGGTCGTTATCAAACTGATGGCTTGGGCCATCAAAGAACACATGCCCCTGACGCAACGCGACGATGCGCTCGCAATAGCGCAGGGCGTAGTCCACCTGGTGCAGCGTCACCACTACGGTGATGCCGTCGTTGAGGTTGATGTCGCGCAGGGTTTCCATCACGATGCGAGCCGATTCCGGGTCCAGCGAGGCGATGGGTTTATCGGCAAGAATGATTTGCGCTTTTTGCATCAGGGCACGGGCGATAGCCACGCGCTGCTGCTGTCCACCGGAAAGTGTGGAGACGCGCTGGTGGGCGAAATGCGCCATTCCGACGCGGGTCAGCGCCTGCAACGCTTCCTGCTTTTGAGAGGGGGAGAACCAGCGCAGACAGGTACGCCAGAACGGGGTGCTGCCGAGCGCGCCAATCAGCACGTTCTCCAGTACCGTCAGGCGATTGACCAGGTTGAACTGCTGGAAGATATAGCCCGTCTGGGCGCGGCTTTTGCGGATATCCCGCGCCAGGCGTCCTGCACGCTGCACGGTGTTGCCCAGCAGCTCGACGTGGCTTTCTGAGGTCTTATCACAGGTGATAAGGCCGCTTAAATGACGCATAAGGGTGGATTTACCAGAGCCGGATGGCCCCAGGAGCGCCACCATTTCGCCCTGCTGGACGGTCAGATCAACGGCATGCAGGGCCTTGTTGTGATGAAAGGTCTTGCTCAGTTTCTCGACGCGGATAACAGTTTGCATATGCTGGGCCTCACAATAAATGTGGCCTCATGCTGGCGCATCAATATGACATTTGGGTTAAGTCTCGGTTGCGGGAGTTTGAAGAGTTGAGGGGAGTTTGATGACAGGCGGGGGCAGACTGCCCACCGCCAGAAGATCACTGCTGTTGCTTAACGACGTTAATCATCCACGGCACGCCATATTTGTCGGTGACTTTACCGAAACCGTGCGCCCAGAAGGTCTCCTGCCAGGCCATTTCGATATGGCCGTCCGCGGCCAGATTGTCGAACCAGCGTTTGCCTTCCGCCACGTCCTGGGTGTCCAGCACCAGCGTGAACCCGGCATACTGCGCTTTGCTGCCGGGCGGCTGCCCATCACTCATCATGATATCGCTGCCCGCAATGCGAACATTGGAGTGGGCGATCGCCGAATCCGGAAACTGCATGCCAGACGGACAGCCTTCTTCGCTGCTGTCGCCTTTTGGCATTTCACCGAAGGTGATTTTATAGAGGAGCTCTGCGCCGACGGCGTGCTGATAAAAGGCGGAGGCCTCGGCACAGTTACCGGCGAAAGAGATGTAGGGACTTAACGGCATAATCTATACCTCACGTAAGAAGAGCCCGTTAAGTGTAGTTCTCGCCAGCCCGGTAAGCGAAGCGCCACCGGGCGGGTAAATCAGTTCTTTTTCACAAATTCTGATTTCAGTTTCATCGGGCCAAAGCCGTCAATTTTGCAGTCAATATTATGGTCGCCTTCTACCAGACGGATATTCTTCACCTTAGTGCCGATCTTCAGCATGGAAGAGCTGCCTTTAACCTTCAAATCTTTAATCACGGTGACGCTGTCGCCATCAGCCAGCAGATTACCGTTCGCATCTTTTACAACAAGCGTATCAGTATCGTGCGACGGCTCGGCGTCATTCCATTCGTGAGCGCATTCCGGGCAGATGAACATGCCATTATCTTCATAGGTGTATTCAGAATTGCATTTCGGGCAGTGTGGGAATTGCATAAGGGTATCCTCAAAAAGTGCGTAACACGCTGGAAAGTGCCAGCAAAATGACGGCTGGGTGCCGAAAAAGGGGGCAAGTATAACGCAAATCCACACCGTTGTCGGTGATACTCTATTTAAAAAAAAAGCAAAAAGCGTGTCGCCAGTGACATTTCCTGTCAGTCAGTTAAGCGATGCTTACGGCATTAACACGGTGGAAAGAAATGGCAGTAAATATATCGAATATTTTATTGCAGCAAATTGCTACGCACCTCCATTTCGGATAAGGTGAAGCGACACATTGTTATTTATCTCCTGACTTCCCGTCATCCATATCTTATGGCGGTGACGCATTACCTCTCTTTTTAGGTGGGTAAATAATGATGATATATCCTGAAGTTTCTTAAAAATGGGCCAGGCTTTTATCTTTTGGCTGTCATGCCAGAGGGGAAGCTTTACACGCCATGCAAGGATAGCGATTTATTTCTGATTATCTTCAATCAGTTATATTTCGGTGAACATGTTTTCCACACGTGATCATATAAGCCTGAACAACATAATTAAAACCAGTGGCTTAATAAAAGTAATAAATTTGCGTTAAGGAAAGGCTTTTATCATGCACACACAGACCATTTTTGAATTAAGCCAGGAAGCAGAGCGTTTGTTACAGCTCGCCCTGCAAAATCTTGATACGTTGAAATCAATGCCGACGGCGAAGCTGGAAAGCACCGCCGCAGCCATTACGGGTGAAAAGAACAACGTCTTACCTTTGCATTTTAGTGCGCGGGGTGTCGAAGCCCAGCAGGCTATGCTGAATAATGAATTACGGAAAATAACCCGTCTGGAAATGGTGCTGGCAATTGTGGGCACCATGAAAGCGGGGAAATCGACCACCATTAATGCCATTGTCGGAACCGAAGTGTTACCGAACCGCAACCGACCGATGACGGCGCTCCCGACATTGATCCGTCATACGCCGGGTCAGAAAGAGCCGGTGCTCCATTTTGCTCACGTCTCTCCTATCGATGAATTAATCCTCCTGTTACAGAAAAAGCTCTGCGATTACGATCGCGGGAAGCTGGCGCAGCGTCTGGAAATTGATAAGGACATGATTACGCTGCTGGAAAGAATTGAAAAAGGTGAGGCTTTCGAGAAGCATCACCTTGGTGCGCAGCCGATATTTCATTGTCTGAAAAGCCTTAACGACCTGGTGAGGCTCTCACAGGCGTTGGGCGTCGAGTTTCCGTTCTCTGAATATGCGGCCATCGAACACATTCCGGTGATTGAAGTGGAGTTCGTGCATCTCGCGGGTCTGGATGCCCACCTTGGGCAACTGACGCTGCTTGATACCCCCGGGCCGAATGAGGCCGGGCAACCGCATCTGCAAAAAATGCTGAGCGAGCAGTTATCCCGCGCGTCGGCGGTGCTGGCGGTGATGGATTACACCCAGCTCAAATCGATTTCCGATCAAGAGGTCCGGCAGGCCATTTCAGTCGCCGGTAAATCGGTTCCGCTGTATGCGCTGGTCAATAAATTCGATCAGAAAGATCGTAACAGCGACGATGAAGAACAGGTTAAAGCGATGATCTCCGGCACCTTAATGAAAGGGAATATTTCGCCGGGGCAAATTTATCCCGTTTCGTCGATGTGGGCGTATCTGGCGAACCGCGCCCGTTATGAGATGACTACCCACGGTCAGCTACCGGATCACAAGGAGCAGCGCTGGGTTCAGGATTTTGCCGAAGCCGCGCTGGGACGCCGCTGGCGTACGGAGGATTTGGACGACATCGACCATATTCGTCATGCTGCCGATTTGCTGTGGGAAGATTCGTTATTTGAACAGCCGATCCGCAAGCTTATTTATGCCGCCTATGCCAATGCATCGCTCTTCGCTCTGCGTTCGGCGTCGCATAAGCTGCTTAACTACGCCCAAAACGCCCGAGAGTACCTCGACTTCCGCTACCAGGGGCTGACGGTCGCTTTTGAGGCGCTGGAATTGAATATTGCGCGCCTGGAAGAGGACATGGCCCTGCTGCATACGCGTCAACGCGTGGTGAGCGACGAAGTGAAGCATGAAGTGGAGCAGGCGCTTAACGCCACCGCTGACTTTATGATGTCGCAGAATACTTCACTCCAGCAGGCGATTAGCCATGTGTTTAGCGCTCGCTCTGTTCTCGACCTGGCTGGCATCGAACCGCGGGATCTTCGCCGTGACGAGCCGCAGGCGCTGAAACAGCTGGTACTGGATGATGAAGGGCAGGCGCAAATTGCGCTGAGTAAAATCCGCTCCTCCTGCGAGCTGATCATGCTGGATGCGCAGACGAAGATCGGCCGGGAGCTGGCGTTGCGCTTCGATCAACTGGAGTCGACGCTGGCGCGCTCGCTGAATGAAGCCATGCGGCCAATCGAAACGCGTATTAAAGAACAACTCAGCCATGCGGGTTTTCGCGCGCGGATAAGCTTCCCGGCGTTTCAGGCGCATCAACTTAACTTCAACACCCGGGCGTTGTTTAACGATGCGATTGCGCAGGATCACCGCCCGGCAGGCCAGCCAGCGGGCGCGGCGAGCATGCGTGAAACCGTCTCTCGCTGGCTGAATAACCCGGGCTGGGGCTGGGAAGATTATGTTGTCGCACGAACACGCTATGTCATTGATATTGAACAGCTGCATGAAAAATTCAAGCAGCATATCGATCAGTTCTGTGAACAAATTCGTAAAGCTTTGACCGCCCAGGTCGATGTCTCTGTTACGGCGGGGATGGCAACGTTCTTTGCGGAATTTTCGTTATGCCTGACCGGGTTACAGGAAAGTTTGCGTGATAGCCTCGCAGTACGTCAGCAAAATGAGCATTCGACCCGAGCGCTCAGCCAGCTGTTAAAGCAAAGTATCACGACTGCGACGTGGATACAGGAAGATACCCGACTGTTACGCGATGATATTCAAACCCTATTCGCGGCAGAACAACCATGACAACACAACTACTGGACGGCCCCGGGCGAACGCTGGAGTGTATTCATCCAAAATTTATGGTCGATCTGGTTCAGGGGGTAGACGCGGCGCGTCATCCCCACCCGGGACCACAACAGCTGCAGTTTCGTGAGCGTTTGACCCAGGAGATCATGACGCATACCCGGCTACGGCCCTGGGCGATGGCGGGTATGCTTAATGAAAACGCGGCGCTGCGCCTGGGGCTGGCGGAAAAGCTGGCCGGTATGCTTGACCCCGGGCACCTTGCGCTAACACTGATGGCAGACAAATTGATTGCGCTGCGTCAGCAGACTAACCCGCGGGCCCAGCAATCGCCCGGCCTGATTCAGCAGTACGCTGAGCTTTCCGCTCATTTTACGCAACGAGCCGCCTATAAAGAGAAGGCGCTCTCCCAGCGAGGGCTGACGGTGCAGGCGGGTGAGCACAGCGAACAAATTTTTACCCGCTGGCGAGCCGGTCACTACGATGGCTGGTCGCTGGCCGGGCGTTGCTACGTCGTCCTGGAAGAGCTGCGCTGGGGTGCATTTGGTGATGCCTGTCGCCTGGCGAATGAAGATGTGGCGGCGATGCTCAAGGATAACTTACGCAGTATGGCGGCAAACTATCTTGCGCAGGGCATCAACGCTTCTCCTTCCACCCGCCATTTCTACCATCAGTGGCTGACAACGCCCGCGTCGCCGGGACTGATAGATCATAAAGACATGCTCGGCTGGCTGGGCGACTGGTGTCAGGCGGATAACCATCCGGTGAGCTGGTCGGTGACGCAAAGCTGGCACACTGTCGCGCTGGGTATGCCGAGGCTGTGCTCGGCAAAACGGCTTGTGGATGGGATGGTGGAAGAGATTTTTGGTGGCTGAAATCCCCCTCTCACCGGGAGGGGGAGCACCGGTTAGTGGTGTGTTTCAACAGGCTTAGGCTCTGTCTGAACCTCAGCAACATGTCCGACACGTTTTGCGTACAGTGCGGTGATGATGGGAACCAGAATCGCGGTCACAATCACGCTGGCTGCAACCAGTGCCGTCGCGGACGCGGCCACCGGTTCAAAAGCCGGGTTAATCTGCGCAATGATCACCGGGTTGGCCACGGCTGCACCTGCGGCTGAAGAGGCGGCGATCCCCGCCGTTCCGTTTCCTCCCCCAATGAGCCGGTCGGCAATAATCAGCGGAATACCGGTGATGATGATCACCGCCACGCCCAGCACGATACCCAGCAGACCCGTATCGAGGATGACATTCAGGTTGATGGTGTTACCCAGCGCAAAACCGAAGAACGGGATCAGCACCGGCGTGGCTTTGCTGAAGAAATCACGCAGATCGTGATCCAGGTTACCCAGAGCAAAACCGATCAGGAAGGGCAGGATCGCGCCGATAAAGTGGTGGGGTTCAAAGGACGCCAGGCCAGCAGAGCCCAGAATCAGCATGGTCATCAGCGGACCGGACTCCAGAGACATCAGGACAAATGCACCTGACTCTTCTTTGGTGCCGTACTGGTTCATCAGGCTGGCATACAAACCGCCGTTGGTCATATCCATCGCAGAGACAATTGCCAGAACCGATAATCCGGCGAAGAATCCGGTCTGAATTCCATTCTCCGGAATGAACATCGCACAGATCATTGCCACTACCCAGGCCACGGCAATTTTCGTAATCACCAGCGTGCCGGATTTCCGTAATACGGTGCCTGTTGCCCGTAAATTAATTGAGGCGCCGATACAAAAGAACCAGACGGCCAGAATGGGAACGGTGCCCGTAATCATCCCTTTTGTGAACCCGCCAAAATAAGCGCCGGTTTCAGGAGCCAGGGTATTCAGGATAGCGCCCAGTACAAGTGGAACCAGCATCATACCGCCCGGTATGCGTTCAATCGTGGCTTTAATCTTCATAGATAACCCTCAAATCGTATCCCGCATGGCGGGCGGCAAAAACTAAAAAATAAATCAATAAATTCAATGAATTGAATTTATTTTGGTTCGATGGTGTCATTACCCATGCAATAAAACTAAAAAAGCGGTCCCGGTAAACGCGGTGCCACAGCACCGGGAACGTGGTATTCGGAATTATCATGCGATCATTGGAATGATGATTCAATGAAAATAAAACAGTGTTTTAGTTATCTGCATCACATATTGACGTAAACGTTTTAAACGCGCGTCGGAGGGTTAGAATTTATGTAAATCTGATGTGAAGTAATGGGGTTTCATTTTCCGTTGTCCGGGAAATAATGATGTGTGTGAGGATGTGTTTTTATGGCGATTGAGAACGTGTAGATTTGCGCTAATTGACAAAAACTGCAGTCAGCTGACGTAACATAAATATATGTGTGAAGTTGATCACAAATATAAACACTGGTAGGGTAAAAAGGTCATTAACTGCCCAGGCAGGCGTCAACAGGTTCGGTTGTATCGACGTAAAACGTCAATGTAAGTAAACCTGCTACGCTTGAATAAGGCGATTCGCATGGAGCGGATCCCATGGTTCACAGATCGCATACGGGACTGTGAAACGGACAGGGCCGAGTCTACGAGGATAGCTATGCTCAGAAGGAAAAAAATCAAACCCATCACGCTTCGCGACGTCACCATTATTGATGACGCCAAACTGCGCAAAGCGATCACCGCCGCCTCGCTGGGTAATGCGATGGAATGGTTCGATTTTGGTGTTTACGGCTTTGTGGCCTATGCGTTAGGTAAAGTGTTCTTCCCCGGCGCCGACCCCAGTCTGCAGATGATTGCCGCGCTGGGTACGTTCTCCGTCCCCTTCCTGATTCGCCCGCTGGGTGGTCTGTTCTTCGGTATGCTTGGCGATAAATATGGTCGCCAGAAGATCCTTGCTATCACCATTGTCATTATGTCGATCAGTACGTTCTGTATCGGCCTGATACCGTCCTATGCCAGCATCGGCATCTGGGCTCCGATTCTGCTGCTGCTTTGTAAGATGGCCCAGGGCTTCTCCGTAGGCGGTGAGTATACGGGTGCCTCTATCTTTGTCGCAGAGTATTCCCCGGACCGTAAGCGCGGCTTTATGGGAAGCTGGCTGGACTTCGGCTCGATTGCCGGGTTTGTCCTGGGTGCGGGCGTGGTGGTGCTGATTTCTACCGTCGTCGGTGAAGAGAACTTCCTCTCCTGGGGCTGGCGTATTCCGTTCTTCCTGGCGCTGCCATTAGGGATTATCGGTCTTTACCTGCGTCATGCTCTTGAAGAAACGCCGGCGTTCCAGCAGCACGTTGAGAAGCTGGAGCAGGGCGACCGCGAAGGACTGCAGGATGGCCCGAAAGTCTCCTTTAAAGAGATTGCGACGAAGCACTGGCGCAGCCTGCTGACCTGTATTGGTCTGGTCATCTCCACGAACGTGACCTACTACATGCTGTTGACCTACATGCCGAGCTATCTGTCGCATAACCTGCACTATTCAGAAGACCACGGTGTGCTGATTATCATCGCCATCATGGTGGGTATGCTGTTTGTGCAGCCGATTATGGGGCTGTTGAGCGACCGCTTTGGCCGTCGACCGTTCATTATTCTGGGGAGTGTCGCGCTGTTTGCCCTGGCAATCCCGGCCTTTATTCTGATTAACAGTAATGTGCTGGGTCTGATTTTTGCCGGTCTGCTGATGCTGGCGGTGATCCTTAACTGCTTTATCGGGGTGATGGCGTCGACGCTGCCTGCGATGTTCCCGACACACATTCGGTACAGTGCGCTGGCGGCTGCCTTTAACATCTCGGTGCTGATTGCCGGTCTGACCCCGACGCTTGCCGCCTCGCTGGTGGAAAGTACGCAGAACCTGATGATGCCGGCTTATTACCTGATGGTTATCGCGGTGATTGGTTTGATTACCGGTATTACCATGAAGGAGACGGCGAATCGTCCTCTTAAAGGGGCCACGCCTGCGGCGTCTGATATCCAGGAAGCGAAAGAGATCCTGCGCGAACACTACGATAATGTAGAGCAGAAGATTGAAGATATTGATGCAGAGATTGAAGAGCTGCAGCAAAAACGCTCCCGCCTGGTGGACCAGCATCCACGAATCAACGAGTAATAAAAAACCCGCCGCTGGCGGGTTTTCTTTTATTAGCAGCCTGCGGCGATGTAATCGCCATTGGCGCTGATGGGGAGTACCGTCAGGAACAGCACGGTCGCGAACAGGATCAGGACTATCCCTCCGGCTATTTTAAAGACCGGAACCAGCCAGCTGAGTGAAGCCCCGCCGCCAAACCAGGCCACCGTCCGCTCTCGGGCATAACGTACCGCCAGTGAGAGGCCCATAATCGACAACGCCGTTCCCAGCGACATGGTCATGACCGCGGCCATCCCCCAGGTAACAATACCCAGCGCATTTGAAAACATCAGGATCATGATCGCCCCGCTGCACGGACGCGCACCAATCGCCAGTATGACGCCCAACCGGGTTTTCCAGTCGCCTTGCGCCAGGTCTGCACCTACACCGTGATGACCACAACCACAGTGTTCATTATGTTGATGAAGGGGCGTGATGGCTGAGATAGCCATCCGGCGAGGCCGCAGGCTTTTCAGCGCCTGGTAAATGACAAATACACCAAATGCACCGATGAGCACCGCACTTATCTTCTCGACGTACCAGCGGCTGGTACTGATATCCCCCGATGCGAGGTTAAACCCTACCGCCAGAATAAAGACAAAGAGAATGGCGCTGACGCCCTGCATCAGGCTGCCAAGAAAAGGAACGACCCGGGCGGCCCGTTCGCTTTCTTTATTTGTCGTGAGGTAGGTCGTCACAATGAATTTCCCATGCCCCGGCCCGATGGCATGCAACACGCCATAGAAGAAGGCGCCGGTTAATAGCCATAACCCGCCGCTGTACTGGTGGTTGTTAAGCTGGAGCAGGTACATCACCAGATAACGGTGCAGGGTAATTTGCGTGGCAAGGCACCACTGAAGAAAGGTGTTCCAGTGCGTATGCAGGGTAAACCCGGCTAAGAGGATCGCCAGCAACATGATGCCTGCTGTAGGAAGACGCCAGTCACGCGTCAGTTGTTGTGTGGTCATGGGGTGGCCTGGTGGGGGAATATTTGTCGCTAGTATAGTTGATCTTGCCTGTTAATCCGTAGGATCGCACAGAGATCCCGCCTCAATTGTGGATAAGTCTGTGCGTAAAAGGGTATAAAGCGGGGTTTTGCTGGGGAATACAGCAGTCAGTCATCTTTTTGCAACTTTTAGGTTGCGGCCTGCAGAGAACTCCCTATAATGCGCCTCCATCGACACGGCAGATGTGAATCACTTCACAGTTAACCCGGTCGGTTGAAGAGAAAAAATCCTGAACTTCAGGGTTGACTCTGAAAGAGG
>NZ_JBLIZC010000008.1:0-172240 GCF_047529885.1 Enterobacter cloacae complex sp. 2024EL-00711 | reverse complement strand
TTTTTAACATAGTCGGCGTGGCCTGGGCAGTCTACGTGTGCGTAGTGGCGAGTCGGGGTGTCATATTCAACGTGAGAAGTGTTGATGGTGATACCACGCGCTTTTTCTTCTGGTGCGTTATCGATCTGGTCGAATGCACGAGCAGCACCGCCGTAGGTTTTAGCCAGTACGGTAGTGATTGCAGCGGTCAGGGTAGTTTTACCATGGTCAACGTGGCCGATAGTACCAACGTTGACGTGCGGTTTTGTACGTTCAAATTTTTCTTTAGACACGGCTATATTCCTTACTATAGTGCTCTCCCCTTCGGAGAGAGCACGGGACTTAGGTTTTAATCCTGTGGATTACTTACCACGGGCTTCGATAACGGCCTGAGCAACGTTGTTAGGCGCATCATCATACTTCAGGAATTCCATGGTGTATGATGCACGACCTTTGGTCAGAGAACGCAGCTGAGTTGCATATCCGAACATTTCAGACAGCGGAACTTCAGCATGGATCTTAACGCCAGTTACTTCGGATTCCTGACCGCGCAGCATACCGCGACGACGGCTCAAGTCACCGATAACGTCACCGGTGTTCTCTTCAGGAGTCTCTACTTCAACCTTCATGATTGGCTCAAGCAGAACTGGTTTTGCTTTCTTAAAGCCTTCTTTAAAGGCAATAGACGCAGCCAGTTTAAACGCCAGTTCAGAGGAGTCAACGTCGTGGTAAGAACCGAAGTGCAGACGGACACCCATGTCAACAACCGGATAGCCAGCCAGAGGGCCCGCTTTCAGCTGTTCCTGGATACCTTTATCAACGGCTGGGATGTATTCGCCAGGAATTACACCACCTTTGATGTCGTTGATGAACTCGTAACCTTTAGGGTTAGAGCCCGGCTCCAGTGGGTACATGTCGATCACAACGTGACCGTACTGACCGCGACCACCAGACTGCTTAGCGTGTTTACCTTCAACATCGGTAACTTTCGCACGAATCGCTTCGCGGTAAGCAACCTGAGGTTTACCCACGTTCGCTTCAACGTTGAATTCACGCTTCATACGGTCAACGATGATGTCCAGGTGCAGTTCACCCATACCAGCGATGATGGTCTGGTTAGATTCTTCATCAGTCCATACGCGGAATGATGGGTCTTCTTTCGCCAGACGGCCCAGAGCCAGACCCATTTTTTCCTGGTCAGCTTTGGTTTTTGGTTCAACCGCGATGGAGATTACCGGCTCAGGGAATTCCATACGCTCCAGAATGATCGGGTGATCCGGGTCACACAGGGTGTCACCAGTAGTCACGTCTTTCAGACCGATTGCTGCAGCGATGTCGCCCGCACGAACTTCTTTGATCTCTTCACGTTTGTTAGCGTGCATCTGTACGATACGGCCAAAACGTTCACGCGCCGTTTTCACGGAGTTCAGGATGGTGTCACCGGAGTTAACCACACCAGAGTAAACGCGGAAGAAGGTCAGGTTACCCACGAATGGGTCGGTAGCAATTTTGAACGCCAGTGCAGAGAACGGCTCTTCGTCGCTTGCGTGACGTTCAGCCGGAGTATCTTTACCGTCGTCCAGGATGCCGTTGATCGCAGGAACGTCAACCGGGGATGGCAGGTAATCAATTACCGCATCCAGCATCGCCTGAACACCTTTGTTCTTGAATGCAGAACCACAGGTTACCAGGATGATTTCGTTGTTCAGAACACGCTGACGCAGAGCTTTTTTGATCTCTTCTTCAGTCAGTTCTTCACCACCCAGGTATTTCTCCATCAGCTCTTCAGAAGCTTCAGCAGCGGATTCGATCAGGTTCTGGTGCCATTCGTCAGCCAGGTCCTGCATCTCAGCTGGGATATCTTCGTATTCGAAGGTAACGCCCTGGTCTGCATCGTTCCAGTTGATGGCTTTCATTTTCACCAGGTCGATAACGCCGGTGAAGCCTTCTTCAGCACCAATTGCCAGCTGCAGCGGAACAGGGTTCGCGCCCAGACGGGATTTGATCTGACCAACAACTTTCAGGAAGTTAGCACCCATACGGTCCATTTTGTTAACGAACGCGATGCGTGGAACTTTATATTTGTTCGCCTGACGCCATACGGTCTCAGACTGTGGCTGAACACCACCAACTGCGCAATAAACCATTACCGCGCCGTCAAGAACACGCATGGAACGTTCTACTTCGATGGTGAAGTCAACGTGCCCTGGGGTGTCGATGATGTTAACGCGATGCGGTTCGTACTGCTTAGCCATACCTGACCAGAATGCAGTAGTCGCTGCGGAGGTGATAGTAATACCACGCTCCTGCTCCTGTTCCATCCAGTCCATGGTGGCTGCGCCGTCATGAACTTCACCGATTTTATGGTTTACACCGGTGTAGAACAGAATACGTTCGGTAGTAGTGGTCTTACCGGCGTCGATGTGCGCACTGATACCAATGTTACGGTAACGTGCGATGGGTGTTGTACGAGCCATTTGATTCCTCGTTTGTTTCTTTAGGCGTTCAGTTAAGTAACCCAGGACGGGCAGCTTCGCTGAAGCGCCCGCCTGGTGACTAATACTCCGAAGGGATTACCAACGGTAGTGTGCGAACGCCTTGTTGGCTTCTGCCATACGGTGAACGTCTTCACGTTTCTTAACTGCAGTACCTTTGTTTTCTGCAGCATCAGAAAGTTCGTTCGCCAGACGCAGAGCCATGGATTTATCACCGCGTTTACGAGCAGCTTCAACGATCCAACGCATTGCCAGAGCATTACGACGAACCGGACGAACTTCAACTGGAACCTGATAAGTAGAACCACCAACGCGGCGAGACTTAACTTCTACAGTCGGGCGCACGTTGTCGAGAGCGACTTCGAAAGCTTCCAGTTCATTTTTACCAGAGCGCTGAGCCAGGGTCTCCAGCGCGCTGTATACGATTGCTTCTGCAGTAGATTTTTTACCATCTACCATCAGGATATTTACAAATTTTGCCAGCAGTTCTGATCCGAATTTCGGATCTGGAAGAATTTTACGCTGACCAATGACGCGACGACGTGGCATGGGAATACTCCGTTGTTAATTCAGGATTGTCCAAAACTCTACGAGTTTAGTTTGACATTAAGATAAATCAGTTTGGCCTTACTTAACGGAGAACCATTAAGCCTTAGGACGCTTCACGCCGTACTTGGAGCGAGCCTGCTTACGGTCTTTAACACCTGAGCAGTCCAGCGCACCACGAACGGTGTGGTAACGAACACCCGGAAGGTCTTTAACACGACCGCCACGGATCAGGATCACGGAGTGCTCCTGCAGGTTGTGACCTTCACCACCGATGTAGGAAGTCACTTCGAAACCGTTAGTCAAACGCACACGGCATACTTTACGCAGTGCGGAGTTTGGTTTTTTAGGAGTGGTGGTATATACACGAGTACATACGCCACGTTTCTGCGGGCAGGCTTCCAGTGCAGGCACGTTGCTTTTTGCAACTTTGCGCGCACGTGGTTTGCGTACCAGCTGGTTAACTGTTGCCATTAAATAGCTCCTGGTTTTAGCTTTTGCTTCGTAAACACGTAATAAAACGACCTCATACAATATGAGGACGCGAAATTTTAGGGCTACGTCGAAAAGGTGTCAAGAAATATACAGCGATCTCGGATCACCAGTTCATTTGACTGGCGTGTGTCACAGTAAGATTGACGAAATCAGTATAGCCAACCACGTCAATTTTGGCTGAAATTTGACCAGAAAGACCTCGAGCCTCAAGATCGTCTTTCAGCGCAGAGACGGATATGGGGGCATTGCTGAGAATTTCAACGAAACGACTCCCTTCAAGCGCAGCCAGTACGCCATCCTGAATCAGCAGCAGGTCATCACCTTCGCGCAGCATGCTCAGTAATGCGTCGATATCACAATGCCACGGTGAACGGCTCAGGGTATGGAGCATGTCAGCCTCAGAAATTCAGAACAGTGTCGTAATGGGAAAGTTGGTCGCGCAGCGCGTCGGCCGGGAGGAGTGTGACATCCAGTACGAAAGACGTCTTATCGCTCAGACCGCGCGCAGCCAGAGAATCAGCGCAGACAAAAAAGGTTTCAATGTCGTAAAGCGGCAGCACTTTAAAGGTCGCGATGTAATCCCGCGCCAGAATAGCCTTCGGCTGCTGGCCCGCCAGAAGCTGAAACACGCCATCCCCTAAAAAGAAGACACCGATGTCTTCGGTCAGCGCTGATGTTGCGAGCAACGCATCCAGCCCTTCTCTGCCGGACGCACTACCGTGCGGAGCAGATGAAAAAACAAACGCCACGCGTTTCATCAGAATTGCACCACTCTGTCGCAGGTTAACGCAGCCTGTGCCAGTGCGCCCAGACCACTCAACGAAAACCCCGGCTGCAGGTTGGCCCCTGGCAAGCCAAGACGTTCAGCTTCGGTGGCATCGGTCACGCCGCGACGCAGGGCTGCCGCCACGCAGATATGCAGCGCAACCCCCCTTGTCTCGTTCAGCGTCTGCCAGGCGCGCACCAGATCAAATTCATCGCTGGCCGGTGAGGTAAACTGGTTGGCGTTATACACCCCTTCCCGATAAAAGAAGACACTCACCAACTCATGTCCGGCAGCCAGTAACGCATGCGCAAACTGCAGCGCGCTGCTGGCCTGCTGAGTACCATACGCCGGGCCTGTCACCATCAGCGAAAAACGCATTACTTGTCTTGCCCCTGGAAATCACCGCTTTTGAACTGGCGGATGTAGAGGTAGACCGTATGCTTGGAAATGTTCAGGCGATCGGCCACCTGGTTAATGGCGTCTTTGATGTCAAAAATCCCTTTCTCATAGAGATTCAGCACGATCTGACGATTCTTGGCGTTGTTCGATACGTTGCGATCGGCATTCACCTCTTCGATAGTGAACTCAAGCGTCTGCGTCACCAGATCTTCAACCGAGGAGGCAAAGTTAACTGAGGAGCCAACGTCCGGCGTTTCAGGCGGTATGAAAGTGCTCATGATTTGCGAGAACGGCACATCAAGGTTCATGTTGATGCACAACAGACCGATCACGCGATGCTCGCGATTACGAATCGCGATGGTTTCTGATTTCATCAGTACGCCGCTTTTGGCGCGGGTGAAATAACATTTGGAGACGCTGCTGTCCGCGCCGGTCATGTCATGCAGCATACGCAATGCAAGGTCGGTGATTGGCGAACCAATTTTACGGCCAGTATGCTCACCATTAGCAATGCGGATGGCGGAACACTTAAGATCTTGCAGGGAGTGCAATACGATTTCGCAGTGGGACCCAATGAGCATCGCTAACCCGTCCACTACCGCCTCGTAGGATTTCAGAATATCGAAATCGGTCTGGTCGAAAGGACGTTGATCCAGTAAATCAAGTTCACTGGTTTCGTTGGTTAAAAGCGACCTGGACATGAAAAAAACACTCCTTTTCAGGAGCCTGTCGTTAGGTTTTCAGGGCAGGCTCATTATCTACACGGACAACTAAATTAATACAGCGTGCATAACGCTTTCCAGTGTTAATTATATCTGCCCCACAATAAAAAAAACCGCCGCCTTAAAGGCGGCGGTTTTCATTCCATTACTTCTTCGCGTCTGTCGCAGCTTTCTGTTCTGCCTGCGCTTCTGGTTTCGCATCAGCTTTCGGCGCTGGCTTGATATCCAGCAGCTCTACGTCAAAGACCAGGGTAGAGTTAGCAGGGATACCTGGAACGCCGGTTTTGCCATATGCCAGATCCGGTGGAATAACCAGTTTGATCTTGCCACCTTTCTTGATGTTTTTCAGACCTTCAGTCCAGCCTGGGATCACACCATCCAGACGGAAGGAGAGAGGCTCACCACGGGTGTAAGAGTTATCGAACTCTTTACCGTCGATCAGCGTACCTTTGTAGTTAACCACGACAGTATCGCTGTCTTTAGGCGCATCACCGGTACCTTCTTTCTCAACTTTGTACACCAGACCCGTAGAGGAGGTTTTCACGCCCTTCTCTTTAGCAAAGGTATCGCGGTAGGCTTTGCCTTTCGCTTCGTTGTCTTTTGCATCCGCTTCCATCTTAGTCTGAGCGGCACCTTTCACACGTGCTTCGAACGCCTGCAGAGTCTGTTCAATTTCCTGGTCAGACAGTTTGCTCTTATCTGCAAATGCGTCCTGAACGCCCGCGATCAGCTGAGCTTTGTCCAGTTTAATGCCCAGTTTCTCTTGTTCTTTCAGAGAGTTTTCCATGTAACGACCCAGAGATGCGCCAAGTGCGTAGGCGGATTTCTGGTCGTCATTTTTGAACGCCGCTTTGCTGTCTGCAGTTGCAGCAGGCTTCGCAGCAGTATCAGCAGCGAAGGACAGCGGCGCGTTCAGCGCAACAGCCATCGTCGTCGCCAGCAGCGTTACTTTAAACAGTGATTTCATCCATATCTCCAGGGCCTGGGGACTCTCACCCCAGCGTTAAACGTAAATGAGTTACGTACTATAAAACGTTGCGGAAGAAATCTACAGACAGACTCTCCCGATTCTCGCCACTTTTCAGACTATTTTTGTTTAAATAAGTTTCTTGCCAAGGGGATAGATACTGAACTTAAGGATAAACTCAGTTAAACTTCGCCGCCGCTGGCCGATTGTGGTTAATGAGATACAACGAGGTGAATGATGAAGGACACAATGTTAGAAGCGAGAATGGCTGAGCTGGAAAGCCGCCTGGCTTTTCAGGACATCACCATCGAAGAGCTAAACCAGACCGTGACCGCACATGAACTGGAAATGGCGAAACTGCGGGATCTCATGCGCCTGCTGACGGACAAACTGAAGGCCACACAGCCGTCACATATTGCCTCTCAGTCAGAAGAGACGCCACCACCTCATTATTGAGGCGTAAAAAAAGCGGGATTATTATCCCGCTTTTTTATTTTCCGCATAACGGAATTAGTGGCAACCGCAGCCGCCGTTACCGCAACCACCTTTACCGTGGTCGTGACCATGGTCGTGATCGTGGCCGTGACCACCGCAGCAGCCGTCGTGGCCGTGATCGTGGTCATGGTCGTGACCGTGCGCACCGTGAACGTGGCCATGAGCCAGCTCTTCTTCGGTCGCTTCACGGATCGCAACAACTTCTACGTTGAATTTCAGGTTCTGGCCAGCCAGCATGTGGTTGCCGTCAACCACAACGTGGTCGTCTTCCACTTCAGTGATTTCAACAGGAACCGGACCCTGGTCAGTTTCAGCCAGGAAGCGCATGCCAACCTGCAGTTCGTCAACGCCCATGAACACGTCTTTAGGAACGCGCTGCACCAGGTTGTCGTCGTACTGACCGTAAGCGTCGTTCGCGCCAACAGCAACGTCGAATTTGTCGCCAACGTCGTGACCTTCCAGCGCGTTTTCCAGGCCGGAAATCAGGGAACCGTGACCATGCAGGTAGTCAAGCGGCGCACTCACCGGAGACTCATCAACCAACACACCGTCTTCTGTACGTACCTGATAGGCCAGGCTGACCACCAGGTCTTTTGCTACTTTCATGATATCTCCTGAGCAAGGGAAAATTGCTGGCGCAGATTGTAGCGGAAATCTGCACCCGTGTACCCTTTAGCTTAAAAAAACTCAGGGCATATCGCTAGTCCGGATGAAAAATCCCGATAACTTGCTCTTCTTTGCGAACATGATCGCGGGCTTCTTTATCCGCCTCGCGCATCTGATGGCCGCACTTAACACACTCTACGACATCAATATTATTTTCCCGCCACATCGCCAGCGTATCTTGCGCCTGGCAGCTCGGGCATTTTGCGCCCGCAATAAAGCGTTTACGTACAGCCATCTTTCGTTACCCTTTATTCAAATTCATCCCAGCCATCGAGCTGGCGTCGTTCCTGTTGCATCTCTCGCTGGAAAATCTCTTCCAGCTCGCGACGCGCTTCCCGCACGCGGGAGATCTGCGCCGTATCAGAGTGTACCGGCATTAATTCGCGCAGCATTCGCATGTCCAGCCGGCGAAAATGCATCTGGGCCCGCTGAGCCTGATGGGGATGCATGCCCAGCGAAATCAGCGCTTTACGCCCCAACTCCAGCGCACTGGAAAATGTCTCACGGGAGAAGTGTTTCACACCTGCCTGCAGCAGTTCGTGCGCTTCAACACGTCCACGCGCACGCGCCAGAATATGCAGATGCGGGAAATGCTGCTGACACAGTTCCACCAGCTTCATCGTATCTTCCGGATCGTTGCAGGTAATCACGATGGATTCTGCTGCTTCTGCCCCCGCTGAACGCAACAGTTCGAGCTGGGTCGCGTCGCCGTAGTAAACCTTGTAGCCGTATTTACGCATCAGGTTCACCGCGCTGATATCGCGCTCCAGCACCGTGATGCGCATTTTGTTCGCCATCAGCAGACGTCCAATCACCTGCCCAAAGCGGCCAAAGCCCACCACAATCACCTGCGGCTTATCATCCTCCACCCACGGCATCTCATCTTCATCCTCTGTCGGATTTAAGCGCCGCGAGAGCAGCTTATCCACCAGCCTGATGAGCAGCGGGGTGGTCATCATCGACAGCGTGACCGTCACCAGCAACAGCGCCATCTGATCGTCTTTAAACAGCTTCTGGGAGGAGGCGGTGGAGAACAGCACGAACGCGAACTCTCCGCCCTGACTTAAGACGCTGGCAAACTGCATGCGCTCAGAACTGCGCAGCCCGTATATCCGCGCCATGACGTACAGCACCAGCGTTTTTACCGCCACCAGCACAACAACGCTCATCACCACCCACAGCAGATGGGTATAGAGCACGCCCAGGTTGAGCGCCATTCCCACCGAAATAAAGAACAGCCCTAACAGCAGCCCTTTAAACGGATCGATAGCCGTTTCCAGTTCGTGACGATATTCGCTTTCGGCAAGGAGCACCCCGGCGATAAACGTACCGAGCGCCATCGACAGCCCCAGCGCGTCCATAAACAATGCCGAGCCAAGCACCAGCAGCAGCGTCGCGGCAGTAAACACCTCGCGCACGCCAGAGGCGGCAATAAAACGAAACACCGGCCGCAGCAGGAAACGTCCGCCAATCAGCATGCCGGCGAAGGCCAGCACCTTCATGGAGATTTTGACCCAGTCAAAATGATCGTCACCAGAGCCTGCCAGTAACGGCACCAGTGCCAGCGCCGGGATCACGGCCAGGTCCTGAAACAGCAGTACCGAAAAGCCCAGCTGTCCTGCCTCGTTGCGGTTCATCCCTTTGTCACGCATTAACTGCAGCGCCATCGCTGTCGACGACATCGCAAGACCTATTCCGCCGATCACCGCCGCCTGCCACGAGAAGTTGGTCAGCATTAACAGCCCGGCCAGAATCGCAGCACTGAACAAGACCTGCGCCGCCCCCACGCCAAATATCGATCGCCGGAGCTGCCACAGTTTTGACGGGTTCAGTTCGAGGCCAATGATGAACATCAGGAACACCACGCCCAGTTCAGAGAAGTGGAGAATTTCATCCACATCGCTGATGAATCCCAGCCCCCAGGGGCCAATGGCGATCCCGGCCAGCAGGTAGCCCAGCACCGCGCCAATGCCCAGCCGGGCGGCCAGCGGAACCGCCACCACTGCGGCAAATAAAAACAGCACGCCGGCCAGGAGTAAATTCGATCCTTCCATTAGCGACCTCCCGCCGATATCGGTGATGCCAGCCAATCGCCATACGCTCTGGCGTGGCTCGCCAGCGCTTCAGGCTTCTGGCGACGCGCCCAGTAGACAATAATCGGGCTCATCCAGTGCATGCGGCACATCGCGGCCGTCAGCTCAAACGGCCGCAGGATATCACTCATGGGATAACGGTTAAGACCGTCGTGGCGGTAAGCGCTCTCTGGCTCACCGGTCGTAATGACACTGCGCCAGTACTTTCCCGCCAGCTGGTTGCCCCCCACCCCGCTGGAGAACCCCCGGCTCAGCACACGGTCCAGCCACTCTTTCAGCAGTGCCGGACAGCTATAGGTATAAAGCGGATGCTGGAACACAATCACGTCATGCTGACGCAGCAGTTCCTGCTCGTAAGGAATATCAATAAAGAAATCAGGATAGTGCGCGTAGAGATCGTGCACCGTCACATTGCTGAGCTGAGTAGCCGGCTTAAGCAGAACCCGGTTTGCCACCGAGTCCTGAGATTCCGGATGGGCATACAGCAGCAGCACTTTCGCTGTCTGAGACATCACTCCCCTCCCGGTTCTGTTTCTGTTTTTGTGTATCGTCGTTGTTTTGGGCTACCATGGCGGCCCGGTGCGGAAAATGGCCCACACCTTACATTATCATAATGACAAATTAACATAGTCGGAACATACGGCGCTTCTATGATTGTTTTCTCCTCGTTACAAATTCGCCGCGGCGTGCGCGTCCTGCTGGATAACGCCTCCGCCACCATCAATCCCGGTCAAAAAGTGGGTCTGGTCGGCAAAAACGGCTGCGGAAAATCGACCCTGCTTGCGCTGCTGAAAAACGAGATTAGCGCTGACGGCGGTAACTTTACCTATCCGGTTAACTGGCAGCTTGCCTGGGTAAATCAGGAGACGCCTGCCCTGAGCGAACCCGCTCTCGACTATGTTATCGACGGCGATCGTGAATACCGTAAGCTGGAAGCTGAACTGAACGTCGCCAACGAGCGTAATGACGGTCATGCTATCGCCACCGTCCACGGTAAGCTGGACGCCATCGACGCATGGACCATTCGCTCCCGCGCCTCCAGCCTGCTGCACGGTCTGGGTTTCAGCAACGAACAGCTTGAACGCCCCGTCAGCGACTTCTCCGGCGGCTGGCGTATGCGCCTTAACCTGGCGCAGGCACTGATTTGCCGTTCCGACCTGCTGCTGCTTGATGAACCCACTAACCACCTCGATCTCGATGCGGTTATTTGGCTGGAGAAGTGGCTCAAGAGCTATCAGGGCACTCTGATTCTGATCTCCCACGACCGCGACTTCCTCGACCCGGTGGTGGATAAAATCATTCATATCGAACAGCAAAACCTGTTTGAATACACCGGCAACTACAGCTCATTCGAGCGCCAGCGCGCGACGCGCCTTGCTCAACAGCAGGCGATGTACGAAAGCCAGCAGCAGCGCGTGGCGCATCTGCAAAGCTTTGTTGACCGCTTCAAGGCAAAAGCCTCTAAAGCCAAGCAGGCCCAGAGCCGCATCAAGATGCTGGAACGCATGGAGATGATCGCCCCGGCGCACGTCGATAACCCGTTCCACTTCAGTTTTCGCGAGCCCGAGAGCCTGCCGAACCCACTGCTGAAGATGGAAAAGGTGAGCGCTGGCTACGGCGATCGCATTATTCTCGACTCCATCAAGCTCAACCTGGTGCCGGGTTCACGTATTGGTCTGCTGGGGCGTAACGGCGCCGGTAAATCGACGCTGATTAAACTGCTGGCGGGCGAGCTTAACCCGGTCAGCGGCGAGATCGGCCTGGCAAAAGGCATTAAGCTTGGCTACTTCGCCCAGCATCAACTGGAATTCTTACGCGCGGATGAATCGCCCATCCAGCACCTCGCGCGACTGGCGCCGCAGGAGATGGAGCAGAAGCTGCGCGATTACCTTGGCGGCTTTGGCTTCCAGGGCGATAAAGTCACCGAAAACACCGAACGTTTCTCCGGCGGCGAGAAAGCGCGTCTGGTGCTGGCGCTTATCGTCTGGCAGCGTCCGAACCTGCTGCTGCTCGATGAACCTACAAACCACCTCGATCTCGACATGCGTCAGGCGCTGACCGAAGCGTTAATTGAGTTTGAAGGTGCGCTGGTTGTCGTCTCGCACGATCGTCACCTGATCCGCTCCACAACGGACGATCTCTATTTAGTGCACGATGGCAAAGTCGAGCCGTTCGATGGCGATCTGGAAGACTACCAGCAGTGGCTAACGGACGTGCAGAAGCAGGAAAACCAGCCGGACGACTCGTCGAAAGATAACGCCAACAGCGCCCAGGCGCGTAAAGACCAGAAGCGCCGTGAAGCGGAACTGCGTACTCAGACCCAGCCGCTGCGTAAAGAGATTGCCCGTCTCGAAAAGGAGATGGAGAAATTTAACGCTCTGCTGGCTACCGTTGAAGAGAAGCTGGGTGACAGCGGTCTGTATGACCAGAGCCGTAAGGCGGAACTGACCGACTGCCTGCAGACACAGGCTAAGACGAAATCCAGCCTCGAAGCGTGCGAGATGGCGTGGCTGGACGCCCAGGAACAGCTGGAAGCCATGCTGCAGGCCGACTAAATCCCCGGGAGGGTTATGAGTTTCGATATCACGAGCGACATTACATTTCGTAAACTCAGCATCTTCATGACCTTTATGGAGAAGGGCAATATCGCCCGTACCGCCGAAGCGCTTGGCCTGAGCGGCGTTAGCGTGCACCGCGCGCTGCATACTCTCGAAGAAAATGTGCGCTGCCCGCTCTTTACGCACAAAGGTCGCAATCTCATTGCGCTGCCTTCGGCCTGGACGCTGCTGGAATATTGTCAGGAAGTGATGCAGGTAATGGCGCGCGGGCTGGAAGAAGCGCGCAAAACGGCCGGCGTTGGCCAGGGACGACTGCGCGTCGGCACGCTCTACTCGCTGACGCTGGAAACCGTGCCACGCCTGATTATGGGGATGAAACTGCGCCGTCCGGACCTGGAGATGGACCTGACGATGGGCTCTAACGAGACCCTGTTGCGTATGCTGGACGACGGTTTGCTCGACGCCATCCTCATCTCTATTTCCGAAAGCGATATCGACCGCAACAGTCTGGAAGTGCTCCCCCTGTTCCATGACGACATTTTTCTTGCCGCACCGGCCTCTGCCACGCTGAACACCAGCGGGCCTGCCGACTTACGTGATTACAAAGACCAGAAGTTTGTCGCGCTGTCGGAAGGGTTTGCCACCTACGCCGGGTTTCAGGAGGCGTTTCATATTGCCGGTTTCGAACCGGAAATCGTCACCCGCGTAAATGACATTTTCTCGATGCTGAGTCTGGTGCAGGCGGGCGTGGGCTTTACGCTCATGCCAGGCAGAATGAAGAAAGTGTATGAGAACTCAGTACAGCTACTGAAGCTGGCCCAGCCGTATCAGATGCAGCAGTTGATTGCCATTGTGTTTGCCCGCAACCGCGAGCAAGACCCCAGCCTGCGGGCACTGGCAGCCGAAGGGCGAATGTATGCCCGCAGTATCGCCACCGACCCTGCGCAGACCCTACCGCTGTAGCCGCTTAGCCAGGTGTACCGCCACGTCAACACCACTGCGCTCCAGCGAAACTGACTCCCCTTCCCAGGCCGCCTGACGCGTCAGGCAGGTCAGTACCCCACCAGGTGGCATTTCAATCGCCAGCCGAGCTTCACGCTCGTTGGCAGAAATCACCGCTTCCTGCCAGCGCACCGTGCGCGCCATATTCATCGCCAGATCGTCCGCGATTTTCTCAGGCGTCCAGAGCACGCGTCCTGTGCTGCCGCTCAGGTAAGCACAGCGCGGGCGTGTGAGCGTGACGGATGTGAATGCCTCCACCAGCTTGTGCGCCGGCTCCGCCAGCAGTTCGCAATGGGAAGGCACGCTGACGGTCAGCCGATGCGCCTTATTAGCCCCTTTTGCCAGCGCGCGTTTCGCCACCTGCGCCATCCCCTCATCGGTGCCGGCGATCACAATCTGCGTTTCCGCGTTCAAATTGGCGATATACGTTCCGGTGCCTTCCAGCAACGCTTCAACCTGAGGCAGGGTCAGCCCCATTATCGCGGTCAGGCCATAACCGTGCGGATAGGCTTGCTCCATGAGATCGCCACGCAGCGCGACCAGCTTCAGCGCGTCGGCAAATTCCAGCGCACCGGCAATGACCGCGGCCGGATACGCGCCAATAGACAGACCGCTGACGATATCCGGTGCCACGCCGCGTTGTTCAAGCTCACGCGCCCAGGCAACACCGGCAATTAACAACGAAAGCTGAACGGCTCGCGTGTGGGTTAACGCTGCCGCGGTATCCAGCGTATCGACTTCGCCACCCAATACCTCGCGGGCCTGCTCCAGCGTCGTGCCAGGCAGGTTTTGCAGCATACCGACATGCTGGGTGCCCTGCCCTGGAAAGGTAAACAGTATTTTCATCACTCCTCCCTGTGCCACGGGTCCGCCACCAGACGTGGCCCACGGCGGGTCTTCAGCAACGTTTTGCCGTCGCGCAGCCACTCCGTCAGCGCAAAGCCGCCTTCAGGGGTGTCGACCTGGGTGTCTGCCCGACATAACGCGCGGCTGAGCTGTGACGCCCAGACACGAAAAGCGTCAGCCGACAGAGGCTGAGGGGCTCGCACCAGCAGATCGAGATCGCTGTCGGCATGAATGACCGGGATACCGGTCGCCAGGGCGTAGCCCGTGCTGCCCGTAATTCCCCACGTCCACGGCCATGCCTGCTGAGAAAGTTGCAACGCCACCTGCACCGGTGGCTGAGTCACAAACGGTGAACGCAGAAGATCGGCGGTCACGCTCAACGCCTCGGGTGAGACCACCCGCACGACGTTTTCTGGCTTCACCCAACCGGCCGCCCGCTGGTCGCGGCGTAAACCGCGTACGCCAACGGGAATACGGCCAGCGTTATCAACATCACGCCGCACGACCACCGGTAAACCGGTATGCCATACCGCATCCACCCAGTCGTCAGTGATGCCTTCCAGCGCGTCACGCGCGTTAAGCCAGATGAGGTCGTGAGGGCGTAATGTTGTGGTCATGATTACATTCCTGAAGTCAGCGAGATAAACAGTGGCAGCGACAGGATACACAGTACCGAGCTTAACAGCAGCACCGCTTCCGCATCCGGAGACTGCACGCCAAAGCGGTTACCGAACACCACGCCGAAGAAACCGGCAGAGAGCGCAATCATCAGGATAGCGGTGATCGCCACGGAGCCGTGCAGACCGAAGATCAGAACGATACCCCAGGCAATCGCAGGCTGGATCAGCAGCTTGGCTACGGTTGAGGTAATCACCATGGTGTTGATCTGCAGCTTACGCGCAGAGAGGATCACCCCGGTCAGGAACAGCGCGGCAGCCGTTGCAGAAAGCCCCAGTGGCTTAATGGCGGCCAGAACAAGTTCAGGCATTTTGATGCCGACTGCAGACAAAATCACACCCAGCAGGGGTCCCATCACAATCGGTTTTTTAATCGAGCGCCACATCAGCACCGGCAGCATCGAGAGCGTTGAACCGGAGTTATTGCCTTCGGCACGCGCTTTTTCACGTTCCAGAATCAGCAGGCAGAACGGAGTCATCAGTACCGAACCACAGGCAATAGAGACCGCCACGGACAGTGAGGTTGAAGAGCTTTCACCCAGCACGCTGCCCAGAATCGGCAAGCCAAGCGCGGCATAGTTTGGCAGCGCAACCGTCAGCGTAAGCACGGCGGCATCCTGTGGGGATTTTTTAAAGACGCTGGTCGCGAGGAAGTAAATGGCCGCGTAGGTTATCCACATCGCCAGGGTCAGCACCAGAATCAGCGGTGACTGGGCTACGATGCCAGTCCACGGGGTTTGCACCGTGGCGCTGAACAGCGCGGCAGGCAAAGCAAAATCCATGACGAAGATATTGAGCAGGGAGACATTTTTGTTATCGACCATCTTTGCCTTACCGGCCCAGAATCCCAGCAGCATGATGACGAAAATCGGTGCAAGAGCATGAACAATTACGTAAGTCATAATTCACCTGTAGTAAAAAAGTTTAAGCACTGGCGCGATGATTATTATTTTCAGGATGCAGGTTCCCGCGCGGACGTAACGGTTACGTCCGCGGGGATTGCATCTGGCAGGTCTCTTTTTACTTACCAGCTTGCCCGCATGCGTTCGCGTACGAGGACAGAGCTGCGGCGATTGTCAGCACCGAGACGGTTTTTCAGGGTGTTGTCCTGACGAGCGTCATGGATGGCCTGTTGCAGCGTGGCTTTCACCTGCGTCAGATCGTTTTCAGAAGGGGCATCCGGGTTGCTGATGTCCAGCAGGTTGGAAAGCAGCCCCAGTGTGGCGTAGTTGCTGATGTCATAGGCCATTGGCGGGATCGTTGCCGCCAGTTTTTCCAGCGCATCCACGGTACGTAGCGTAATACGCGCCGCAGACTCTTTACCCATGGCATGGATCAGCACGCCTTTATCGTTAAAGGCAATCAGGCGGTTTGCCTGGTACCCGTGCGCCAGAAACGCGCCGGACATCGCTTTACCAACGATAAGCCCAATCACCGGATGACCGGCCAGACGCGCGTTAGCATAGGCCGCCGCCGCGCCGGCCAACGCCTGGTGAATACCAAATGCCTCTTCACGACGGCCATAGGCCTGGCTTGGCACGTCAATCACCGCCACGATCGGGCGCTTCACGGCGCTGTTGGCATCGGCGGCAACGGTTTCGCTCACCACTTTCGCCAGCGTCCAGCCTTCCAGCAGACCGACTTCCCCTTTCGCCGCGCGCGGGAAGTGGTTGTTGGCATCCGGTACCACGGCAACAAAACGTACCGTTTCACCGTTAAGTTCACCATCGGCCGCCTGTACGGACGGGCATAACCCTTCCAGGCGTCTGGCGTTCGGCGCGAGCGTTTGCAGCCAGAGTTCGCCACGGCTTACTGAGTTAGTCATCATTTCACCTCCCGGGCAAAGAGCGCTTTAATCTGTTCGGCATCGGCCTGTTTGCGGGTGTCGAAATTCGTCAGACGGTTCAGGTAATCGTCATAGTTATCGGTGCGATGTTTCGCAGGCACGCCTTTGGCAATCGCGTCGTTCATCGCCGCTTTCACCGCGTTCACGCCATCGCCAACCAGTGCATCTACCAGGCCGCTTTCATAGCGGACTTCGCCACCGGTCATGCTCCAGATAAACGGACGGTCGCGGGAGTCATACTCTTCAATCCCCGCTTCCTGCTCGATAACCTGAGGACCATTCAGACCGAGACGCGCTTCGCGGGTGACAATCAGGTAACTGCACAGTGCAGCAGCGATAGACATCCCACCGAAGCAGCCCACGGTCCCGGCCACAATCCCGACCACCGGGGTGTAACGCCGCAGGTCAACAATTGCTGCATGAATATCGGCAATGGCCGCCAGGCCAAGGTTGGCTTCCTGCAGACGCACGCCGCCGGTTTCGAGACACAGTACCGCCTGCGTCGGGATCCCGTTGCGGTTATCTTCTGCCGCCAGCTCCAGCGCGGCCGCCATTTTGGCGCCGGACACTTCGCCCATGCTGCCGCCCTGGAACGCACCTTCGATCGCCACCACTACCGCAGGCTGCCCGTTGATGGTGCCTTTGGCGACCACCATGCCGTCATCGGCCTGAGGAACGATGCCCTGCGGCCCCAGCCACGGGGAGATAATGCCTTCAAAAGGATCCAGCAGTTCGCGATAGCTCCCGTCGTCCAGCAATGCCTGCGCACGCTGGCGAGCTTTTAATTCAATAAAACTCCGATCATCACGCATGGCTCACCCCTTCAAAAACCTGTTCGATACGAATGCGTGCCACCCCCGGCGTCGCGCCAAAGTCGTGGATCGTCAGTTTTCCTGCAGGCAGGCTGCTGACGGTGTGCAGGCGGTTGAACAACGCCTCCCAGCGACCGCGGCTGTTGTCGACGGACGTGGTGATATCAATGGTTAACGTCTGGCCCGGTTCGGCGGCAAACAGCACCTCCATATCCCCGGAACCAACAACCCCTGCGAGCGCTTTGCCGCTTAACGCGCGGCTCGCTGGCATGGTTAATGTGATTTTTTCCATAACATCCTCTTAATGCTTTGAATAAGGCGTTTCGATGCGATCGAGAAACAGCGTGGCGGCAAGCAGGTCGGCTGCTCCGCCCGGTGAGGCATTGAGTGCCAGCATGTGACGGTCCAATCTCGCCAGCGCCATCTGGCCTGCGGATGTCGCGCATCCTCCGGCGCTCAGCACCGCACGCGCACCGTTCTGCATGGCCTCCAGCCCCGCCATCCCGGCGCGCGACAGCACGCAGGTGTCGGTAAGCGACGTCATGATGGCCATCAGCGCATCGAGCCTTGCGTACGTTTCGCTGCTGCCGTTAAGACGGCTCAGACGAAGCTGCGGCAGAGCACGCTGCATCACGTGTGGAAATGCCTGCTGAGCCTCTTCACGTGCGCCCGGAACCCGGTAGCGGCGCGTGGCGCGTAGCCCTTTGCTGAACACTTTCGGCGCCGCGTCATCGGGCAGTTTCGCCAGCTGTGCCGCGGTATTCGCTACCGCCTGCGCGCTGGCATCGCCACCGAGCATCGCCACGGCACTGACCAGCAGCCCCAGCGCCCAAATCGCGCCGCGGTGGGTATTTACACCGTCGGTAGCCGCCATCATCTGCTGCTCACCTTCACGGCCGAGCCGCCCTATGGTTTGTCTGAGCGCAATATCCGCCGGACGCTGCCAGCTGTGTTGTGCCAGCGCCTGAAACGTGGGGGTCAGGCTGCGCGCGGAACGCTCCATCAACGCGAGCGACAGATCGTGGTGCGCGCCGTTCCCCCGACTGTCCACCAGACCGGGTTTCGGGCTTAACTGTGCTTCGTCAATCAGACACTGCGTGGCGGTTCGCGCCAGCCATTCGGCACCGCCTTCAACCTGAATCTGGGGCAGAAGTTTCATTACCAGCTCCGGAATTTCGCAGGTGGGTTGTAAAGACCGCCAGACCATTCAACCAGGTCTGACACGCTGCCTGCTGCCAGCAGAGAACGGGTGGCATCGGTGCGGCGAATCCCCATATCTTCCGGGTAAACCACTTTGCCGCTCTGGCGCAACTGCGCCACACGTTTGGCATCGACGCCCAGACCGATATCGGTGATCCCCGCGACGGCCGCAACCATCGCCCGGCGCTCTTCCAGACTTTCTGCGCGATAGAGGTAAGCAATCCCCTCTTCCGTCAGCACATGTGTCACGTCGTCGCCGTAGATCATGACCGGAGCCAGAGGCATCCCGGACGCTTTCGCAACGTCAACAGCATCGAGTTTTTCCACAAAGGTCGGTTTCACGCCTGCCTGGAAGGTTTCCACCATCTGGACGACGAGTTTTTTACCGCGCTGCATCGGATCAGGTTCGGTGATCATGTTCAGCCAGGCCGGGGTGGCATGACGACGACCATGCGGGTCATGGCCCATGTTTGGCGCACCGCCGAAACCAGAGAGACGACCACGGGTCACGGTTGAGGAGTTGGCATACCCGTCAACCTGCAGGGTTGAGCCGATGAACATATCAACGGCGTACTGGCCTGCCAGCTGACAGAAGGCGCGGTTGGAACGCATAGAGCCGTCGGCACCGGTAAAGAAGATGTCCGGACGTGCACGAATGTACTCTTCCATCCCCAGTTCGCCGCCGAAGCAGTGCACGCTTTCCACCCAGCCGCTTTCAATCGCCGGGATCAGGGTTGGGTGCGGGTTAAGGGTCCAGTGTTTACAGATTTTGCCTTTCAGGCCGAGCTGTTCACCGTAGGTCGGCAGCAGCAGTTCAATCGCCGCGGTATTAAAACCAATCCCGTGGTTCAGGGATTGCACCTGATGTTCCGCATAAATGCCCTTAATGGCCATCATCGCCATCAGGATATGTTCTTGTTTGATGAGACGCGGGTCGCGGGTAAACAGCGGTTCGATAAAGAACGGTTTGTCGGCCACCACCACGAAGTCAATCCAGGAGCCGGGAATATCAACGCGCGGCAGGTCGCATTCGTCGTCCACCAGCTCATTCACCTGTGCGATGACAATGCCGTCATGGAATGCGGCCGCTTCCACCAGCGCGGGGGTATCTTCAGTGCTTGCGCCGGTATAAAGATTACCTTTTCGGTCCGCTTTAAAGCCGGCAATCAGCGCCACGTTTGGCGAGAGATCCACGTACAGACGTGAATAGAGCTCTATGTAGGTATGGATAGCACCAATTTCGAGCTGACCATCTTCCAGCAGCTGCGAGATGCGCAGGCTCTGGGTACCGGAGAAGGAGAAGTCCAGCTTGCGGGCGATACCTTTCTCAAAGATATCCAGATGCTCGCTACGGCCCACGCTTGGCATAATCATGTGCAGGTCATGCACGATTTGCGGGTTCACTTCAGCCAGCGAGCGTGAAAGGAAATCGGCCTGCTTCTGGTTATTACCTTCCAGAACGACTTTGTCGCCAGGCGCGATCAGTTTTTCCAGCATGGCGACAAGATCGCCGGTTGGCAGTACCTTGCCCTGCACCGGTACGGATGCCAGACGACGCGCTTTCTCGGTGCGTCGTGTGTTCCATTGCCGGGTGGGTGTTTGCCCAGATAACATTATTAACCTCCTGATTCAGCACATCATTCTGATTTGCTTAACGTTGAGTAAAGTGTGCGCTGTGGCGAGGAAGTCATCAATTAAGCGCAGGGCGGAATCATTAGCCTGAGAGTAATAATCAAGGTAAATATTTGTGATCGAGATCAGTTCATGTTTCGGAAAACCAGGCTAAACGGGGTACAATTCGGAAAGAACAGAAAATAACTGACAAGAATTAGCATCGCCGTTATGAGCCAAATCATTCCATCAGACTTCGACATCATCGCCGAAGACAGCACCGAGTTCGTGCCCATGCGCGGCGTGGCCAATTGCCATCTGCAGACCATGCTGCCGCGACTCATCCGCCGTAAGGTTCAGTTTACGCCGCACTGGCAACGGCTGGACTTACCGGACGGTGACTTTCTGGACCTGGCATGGAGCGAAGAGCCAGAACAGGCGCGCCACAAGCCGCGTCTGGTGGTCTTTCACGGTCTGGAAGGCAGTCTGCACAGCCCCTATGCACACGGGCTCATCCAGGCAGCCAAAGCGCGGGGCTGGCTCGGCGTGGTGATGCACTTTCGCGGCTGTAGCGGCGAACCGAATCGCCAGAAGCGCATCTATCACTCGGGTGAAACCGAAGACGGCACCTGGTTTTTACACTGGTTACGGGAAAACTTTGGTACCGTCCCGACGGCGGCCGTGGGCTACTCGCTGGGCGGCAATATGCTGGCGTGCCTGCTGGCAAAAGAGGGCGACACCGTGCCGCTGGACGCGGCCGTCATTGTCTCCGCGCCCTTTATGCTGGAGCAGTGCAGCTACCATATGGAGAAAGGCTTTTCCCGGGTCTATCAGCGTTACCTGCTCAACCTGCTGAAAGCCAACGCGGCGCGCAAGTTGAAGGCCTATCCGGATACGCTGCCGGTGAGCCTGCGTCAGTTGAAAAAGGTCCGTCGCATCCGCGAATTCGACGATCTGATCACCGCCAAAATTCACGGTTTTGCCGATGCGATTGACTACTATCGCCAGTGCAGCGCCATGCCGCTTCTCAGCAAGATCACGCAACCGACGCTTATCATTCATGCCAAAGATGACCCGTTTATGGATCATCACTCTATCCCCGCGCAGGAATTTTTGCCTGCCAACGTTCACTACCAGCTGACAGAGCATGGTGGTCACGTGGGGTTCATCGGTGGAACGTTGCGCCGCCCGAAAATGTGGCTGGAGTCGCGTATTCCTGACTGGCTTACCCCTTATCTGGACGGTGCAAAATGATTATTCCATGGCAGGACCTCTCCCCCGACACGCTCGATAATCTGATTGAAAGCTTTGTCTTGCGGGAAGGTACCGATTATGGTGAACATGAACGTTCGCTTGAGCAAAAGGTCAACGATGTGAAGCGCCAGCTCAAAAGCGGCGACGTGGTGCTGGTATGGTCTGAACTGCATGAGACGGTCAATATCATGCCCCGCAACGCGTTTCATGGCTGATCTTTAAACCTTTCCAGTCAGGGAGTTGCTATGTCTGCCAGACATCCGGTTATTGCCGTTACGGGTTCGAGTGGTGCGGGAACCACCACGACCAGCCTCGCTTTTCGTAAGATTTTCGCCCAACTGAATCTCCGTGCGGCGGAGGTCGAAGGCGATAGCTTTCACCGCTACACGCGCCCGGAGATGGATATGGCTATCCGCAAGGCGCGCGATCTGGGTAAACACATTAGCTACTTCGGCCCGGAGGCCAATGACTTCGGCCTGCTGGAGCAAACCTTTCAGGAGTACGGCCAGAGCGGCAAGGGGCAGTCACGCAAATATCTGCACACCTACGATGAAGCCGTTCCCTGGAACCAGGTGCCAGGCACCTTTACCCCCTGGCAACCGCTGCCGGAACCGACCGACGTCCTGTTTTACGAAGGGTTGCACGGTGGCGTGGTGACGCCGCAGCATGACGTGGCGCGTCACGTGGATCTGCTGGTTGGCGTGGTGCCCATTGTGAACCTTGAGTGGATCCAGAAGCTGACGCGTGACATCAGCGAGCGCGGCCATTCACGCGAGGCGGTGATGGATTCCGTCGTGCGCTCCATGGAAGACTACATTACTTATCTGACGCCGCAGTTCTCCCGCACGCATATCAACTTCCAGCGCGTACCGACAGTCGATACCTCTAACCCGTTCGCGGCCAAAAGTATCCCGTCGCTGGATGAGAGCTTTGTGGTTATCCATTTCCGCAATCTCGACGGCATTGATTACCCCTGGCTGCTGGCGATGCTGCAGGGCTCGTTTATTTCGCACATGAATACGTTAGTGGTTCCGGGCGGAAAAATGGGGCTGGCAATGGAATTAATTATGATGCCGCTGGTGCAGCGGTTGATAGAAGGGAAGAAAATCGCCTGATGATTTCCCTCTCCGCGTGGGAGAGGGCTTCGGTGAGGGCATCGGGGTGAACGATGCCCCCCCAATATCAGGCGTCGATCACTTCATACGAATGCGTAATTTTTACCGCTTTCTCGAGCATTAAGGCGACCGAGCAGTATTTCTCCGCTGAAAGATCGACCGCGCGTGAGACCGCCGCGTCTTTCAGTTCTTTCCCGCTGACGATGAAATGCAGGTTAATGTGGGTAAACAGGCGTGGTGCCTCTTCGCGGCGTTCTGAGGTGAGTTTTACTTCGCAGTCGGTCACATCGTGACGGCCTTTTTGCAGGATCGACACCACATCAATTGCGCTGCATCCACCTGCTGCCATCAGCACCATTTCCATTGGGCTTGGTGCTTTATCGCCGGAGTTACCATCCATCAAAATCTGGTGTCCTGAAGCGGACTCGCCCAGGAACGTTAAACCTTCAACCCATTTCACACGCGCTTGCATATTCACTCACTCCAACGTTGCATTTTTGGTGACAGATTACGCGTGCGTTACATTTCTCGCAATGGAAGGCGACCTGCGTCATGCTGAAGCGAGACACCAGGAGACACGCGGCGAAAGCTATGCTAAAACACTCAGGATGCTACAGTAATACATTGACGTTACACATGTATGCAGAGGACATCAAACTTTACTGGCTGCGAAACGTTACGATAGCCGACTTCCCAGGGTATGGGTAAGAATTCGATTGCAACCCCAGAGTCCGGATGCATCTTATGACTCTGGTGACAGCTTATAACAGAGGATAACAGCGCATGGTGCTTGGCAAACCGCAAACAGACCCGACTCTCGAATGGTTCTTGTCTCATTGCCACATTCATAAGTACCCATCGAAGAGCACGCTGATTCACCAGGGTGAAAAAGCGGAAACGTTGTATTACATCGTCAAAGGCTCGGTGGCAGTGCTGATCAAAGATGAAGAAGGGAAAGAGATGATCCTTTCTTATCTGAACCAGGGCGATTTCATCGGTGAACTGGGCCTGTTTGAAGAAGGCCAGGAACGTAGCGCCTGGGTTCGTGCAAAGACAGCATGTGAAGTGGCTGAAATTTCCTACAAGAAATTCCGTCAGTTGATTCAGGTTAACCCTGACATCCTGATGCGTCTTTCTTCGCAGATGGCGCGCCGTCTGCAGGTGACATCTGAGAAAGTGGGTAACCTCGCCTTCCTGGACGTGACCGGCCGTATCGCTCAGACCCTGCTGAATCTGGCGAAACAACCCGATGCGATGACTCACCCTGATGGCATGCAAATTAAAATTACCCGTCAGGAAATCGGTCAGATTGTCGGTTGCTCCCGTGAAACAGTGGGCCGTATTCTGAAAATGCTGGAAGATCAGAACCTGATCTCCGCGCACGGTAAAACCATCGTGGTTTACGGAACGCGTTAATTCCGCTCAAACGGCGTGCCATCGCAAGGTGTCACGCCGTTTTTGTCTCTATTCCCCATGTGGCGCAGGCTGATTTATCACCCGGAAGTTAACTACGCACTGCGACAAACGCTGGTGTTGTGCCTTCCTGTGGCCGTGGGCCTGATTCTGGGCCATCTTCAGCAAGGTCTGCTCTTCTCTCTCGTTCCCGCCTGCTGCAACATTGCCGGTCTGGATACACCGCATAAGCGCTTTTTCAAACGGCTCATTGTGGGCGGCTCGCTGTTTGCAGGCTGTAGCCTCGCCGTGCAGCTTTTGCTGGCCCGCGATATCCCGCTGCCGCTGATCCTCACCGTCCTGGCGATGACCCTGGGCGTAACCGCTGAAATCAGCTCACTGCACGCGCGTTTGCTTCCCGCGTCGCTGATTGCCGCCATCTTCACGCTGAGCCTTGCGGGTAACATGCCGGTGTGGGAGCCGCTGCTGATCTACGCCCTCGGTACGCTGTGGTACGGGCTGTTTAACTGGTTTTGGTTCTGGCTGTGGCGGGAACAGCCGCTGCGGGAATCCCTTAGCCTGCTCTACGTGCAGCTGGCGGATTACTGTGAAGCCAAATACACCTTGCTCACCCAGCATACCGATCCAGAAAAATCACTGCCGCCCCTGCTGACGCGTCAGCAAAAGGTGGTGGACCTGATAAGCCAGTGTTATCAGCAGCTGCATATGCTCGCCGCCAATAAGAACCACGAATATAAGCGGCTGCTGCGCGTCTTCCAGGTGGGACTGGACTTACAGGAGCATATCTCCGTGAGCCTGCACCAGCCGCAGGAGGTGCAAAAACTGGTCGAGCGCAGCCATGCCGAAGCGGTGATCCGCTGGAACGCGCAAACCGTCTCCGCGCGCCTTCGGGTGCTGGCTGACGACATTCTGTATCACCGCTACCCCACACGCTTTAACATGGACAAACAGCTCGGCGCGCTGGAGAAGATTGCCCGTCAGCATGAAGACAACCCGGTGGGCCAGTTTGCCGCCTGGCACTTCAGCCGTATCGCCCGCGTGTTACGAACCCAGCGTCCGCTTTATCCGCGCGACCTGATGGCCGACAAACAAAAACGCCTGCCGCTGCTGCCGGCGCTCAGAAGCTACCTCTCCCTTAAATCATCTGCCCTGCGCAACGCCGCGCGAATTAGCGTGATGCTAAGCATTGCCAGCCTGATGGGCATGGCGCTGCATCTGCCCAAGCCGTACTGGATTTTAATGACCATCCTGTTTGTCACCCAGAACGGCTATGGCGCGACGCGGGTGCGCATTCTGCACCGGGCAGGCGGCACGATGGCGGGGCTGATCATTGCGGGCGTTACGCTGCACTTTCACGTGCCGGAAGGCTATACGCTGGCAGGGATGCTGGTGATCACGATGGTGAGCTACCTGATCATCCGCAAAAACTACGGCTGGGCGATGGTGGGCTTTACGGTAACGGCGGTATATACCCTGCAGTTGCTCACGCTCAACGGCGAGCAGTTTATTATCGCCAGGCTGGTCGATACCCTGATCGGCTGCCTGATTGCCTTTGGCGGCATGGTCTGGCTGTGGCCTCAGTGGCAAAGCGGGCTGCTCAGACAGAACGCCCACGATGCGCTGGAGGCTGACCAGCAGGCCATTCGCCTGATCCTGAGTGACGACCCGCAGCCCTCCCCGCTGGCGTATCAGCGGATGAAGGTCAACCAGGCGCATAACGCCCTGTTTAACTCGCTGAATCAGGCAATGCAGGAGCCCGGCTTTAACTCGCACTATCTGGCGGACATGAAGCTCTGGGTGACGCACAGCCAGTTTATCGTTGAGCACATCAACGCCATGACCACGCTGGCGCGGGAACATACGATGCTGACGCCCGATCTGGCGCAGCGCTACCTGCAGTCGTGTGAGATTGCCCTGCAGCGGTGTCAGCAGCGACTCGAGTATGACGCGCCTGGCGAGTCAGGGGATTCGAACATTCTGGAGGCGCCAGAGACGCTCACCCACGGGCCAATGAGCACCCTGGAGCAGCATCTGCAGCGCGTTCTCGGGCATCTGAACACCATGCACACCATTTCGTCGGTAGCATGGCGTCAGCGCCCTCACCATGGGATATGGTTAACCCGTCGCTTAACGCGAACGGAGTCTTAAGCGTTTACGATCTTCGCGACCGCCGCGGCAAAACGGTTTAACCCGTCTTCAATGTCCTGATTTTCGACCACCAGCGACGGCGCAAAGCGCATCACGTCCGGCCCGGCATTGAGCACCATCACCCCTTCATGGGCGGCGGCGTGCAGGAAATCGCGCGCGCGGCCTTTGTACTGTGGCTTCAGCTCCGCGCCGATCAGTAACCCCATCCCGCGGATCTCGCTGAAGACGTCATACTGGTCATCAATCTGCTGCAAATGCGTCACGAAAAGCTCACGCTTCGCGTTGACGCCGCTCAGAACCTCAGGAGTATTGATAATGTCGAACGCGGCACCCGCGACGGCACTCGCCAGCGGGTTGCCGCCGTATGTGGAGCCGTGGGAACCCACATGGAACGCGGAGGCAATCTCCTGCGTCGTTAATACCGCACTGACCGGGAAGCCGCCGCCGAGCGCTTTGGCGCTGGTCAGAATATCCGGCGTAACGCCGTAATGCATGTAGGCAAACAGGGAGCCGGTACGGCCCATCCCGCACTGCACTTCATCAAATACCAGCAGCGCCTGATGCTCATCGCACAGGTCGCGCAGCCCTTTCAGGAACTCAGGCGTGGCAGCCGTTACGCCGCCTTCTCCCTGGATCGGCTCCACCACCACCGCACAGGTGTGATCATCCATTACCGCTTTTACCGCATGGAGATCGTTAAACGGCACATGAATAATATCGGCCGGTTTTGGTCCAAAACCGTCGGAATACTTTGGCTGTCCACCGACGGAAACGGTAAACAGTGAGCGACCGTGGAAGGCGTTGTGGAAAGCAATGATTTTGGTTTTGTACGGGCTGTGGCGCGTGGAGGCATAGTAGCGCGCCAGTTTGAAGGCGGTTTCGTTCGCTTCTGTACCGGAGTTCATAAACAGCACGCGTTCGGCGAAGGTCGCGCTGATTAACTTGCGGCCCAGACGCAGCGCCGGTTCGTTGGTAAAGACGTTGCTGGTATGCCACAGGGTTTCCCCCTGGGTTTTCAGCGCCTCCACCAGCGCAGGATGGCAATGACCCAGCGCCGTCACCGCAATCCCGCCGGCGAAATCAACATACTCTTTCCCCTGCTGATCCCAGACTCGGCTGCCTTTCCCTTTTACCGGGATAAACTCAGCCGGTGCATAAATCGGCAGAATGACTTCATCGAATGTCGCGCGGGTAATTGCAGATTGTTCAGTTGCCATGTCATGACCATCCATTTTATGTCACAGTGATTGTGAAAATATAATCACAAAATATGCATAAAAAATCACAGCAAGGCAACCACTATTCAACGATTGAGGAAATTTGCCAGCAGCTGGTGTCCCTGCTCGCTGAGGATACTCTCCGGGTGGAATTGCACCCCTTCGAGATCCCATTCACGATGTCGGATCCCCATGATCTCCCGGGTATCGCTCCAGGCAGTAACCTCAAAGCATTCCGGCAGCGTTGACGGGTCAATGACCAGCGAATGGTAGCGCGTCACGGTAAGCGGATTATTAAGCCCCGTAAACACGCCCGTGCCGGTATGGGTCACCGGCGCGGTTTTGCCATGCATCACTTTGGCGGCGCGCACAATGGTCGCACCAAACACCTGCCCAATGGCCTGGTGGCCCAGGCAGACGCCAAGAATGGGCAGCTTACCGGCGTAATGATGAATGACATCCAGCGAAATGCCCGATTCCGACGGCGTGCAAGGCCCGGGAGAGATAACGATTTTCTGCGGGGCAAGCGCGTCGATTTCGGCCAGGCTGATGTCGTCGTTGCGGCGGACCACCACCTCTGCACCCAGTTCACAAAAATACTGGTAAAGGTTCCAGGTGAAGGAATCGTAGTTATCAATCAGCAGAATCATGTCGGCTCCAGAAAAACGTGCCGCCCTATTCTACTCAGTTTCCCGCGCTTCGCTCACTACTTTGGCAAAGATGGCGTTCAGGGCCGTTAAATCGCCCATTGCGCCGTTCTGGTTGGCCGCCGCCCATTTTCCCGGGTCGATATCTTTCCAGCTCAGCTGATAGCCTGCATGGATGGCAAGTTGTTCGAAGAAGATCCGCTGAGCGATACCGTTGCCAATCCGGAAGGGATGGAGCACGTTGATCTCACAGTAGTAGTGACTCAGGCGGGCCACAAACTCCTCTTTCTGCAGACCGTTGAGATACCCCTCTTCCTCGAGATCCTGCATCAGGACATTGCCCTCTTTCTCGATGTAGGCGAAGTGGCAGAAGCGGGTGTCGCCCTGATAAATATCGATTTCGCGGATATCGCCCGCCCAGTCAAAAATATCCTGATAAAGGTGGCGGTGGATTGCACAGAGATGCGGCAACCCCGGCGCCGACGGGCCTAAGCCGAGCGTCGCCACCCGCAGCGCGGTGATCTCATAGGATGCCTTTGCAAGACGGTCAGCCTGACGGATATTCAGACGGTTACGCATCACATTCAGACCCGGGTAGAGATACGGGTCACGATCGTCACCGATTTTATCGCTCATAGTGCCTCCTGAGTTCTTCAAGACGGCTTTGCGCATCCTGGGCGTTTAGCGTAACGAGCGGGCTATCAACCCCCTCAAGGCGGCGGCTGGCCTGGAAATTACTGTTTCGCTGCTGCTCCCAGAGACGGGATTTTTGCTTATCGGTGAGTTTTTTCACTTAAGGCCTCCCTGAAGATGTCCGTGTGCCACAAGTATAAGCAGCAAAACGCGCTTTCGCAGGGAGGGGAGCGAAACACGGGCGAGAAGCGCCCGTGTCAAAGAAGGTTACGGCAGAACTTTTGCAGAGAGGATCACAACCGGTTTCGTCGGCACATTCTGGTACGGGCCAACGTCATGGGACTGCACCTGAGAAATCTTGTCAGCAACATCCATCCCTTTCACCACTTTACCGAAGACAGCGTAACCGAAGTCGCGCTGGCCGTGATCGAGGAAGGCGTTATCCGCCACGTTGATAAAGAACTGGCTGGTGGCGCTGTCTTTATCTGCCGTACGCGCCATTGAGATGGTACCGCGGGTGTTGCGCAGGCCGTTATCCGCTTCGTTTTTAATCGGTGCGTTAGGCTGCTTTTGCTGCATTTGCTCGTTAAAACCACCACCCTGCACCATAAAGCCCGGGATCACACGGTGGAAAGTGGTGCCGTTATAGAAACCGTTATTCACGTAGTCGAGGAAGTTTTTCACAGAAACCGGAGCTTTCTGGCTATTCAGTTCCAGCTCAATATTCCCGGCGGAGGTGGTCAGCAGAACGTGAGGGTCTCCTTTGGCTGCCAGCGCAGCAGGGGAAACGGCAGAAAGAGCAAACACAGCTGCGACAGCCGCCAGCGTTGATTTGAGCATGAGAATTCCTTAACAAAGCGCAGTATAAAAAGCGAATGGCTTGATTCTAAAGAGCAGTATGAACGGAGACCAGCCTTTTACCTAATTTTACGAAATTGAAACAGTTGTAACCACGCAAACGATTGGTTATGACGCCTATTAATGTGATCTGAATCACATAAAAACCTGCAATAGCGATCGAATTTCTCTTAAAAGATATGAATGGATCACTTTAATGTCTAAAATCTGCCCGCTCTCAGCGCCCCTCGGGCGCTTTTCTTTTCCTGAACAGGCCAGACATGACTAACAGCAATCGTATCAAGCTCACATGGATCAGCTTCTTCTCCTACGCCCTGACCGGCGCGTTGGTGATCGTCACCGGGATGGTGATGGGTAATATCGCAGACTACTTCCAGCTGCCCGTTTCCAGCATGAGTAACACCTTTACCTTCCTCAACGCCGGGATCCTGATCTCCATTTTCCTGAATGCCTGGCTGATGGAAATTGTTCCACTGAAAACGCAGCTGCGTTTTGGTTTCGTGCTGATGGTCGCCGCGGTCGCGGGTTTAATGGTGAGCCACAGCATCGCCCTGTTCTCTGCCGCCATGTTTGTGCTGGGTCTGGTGAGCGGTATTACGATGTCCATCGGTACGTTCCTGATTACCCATATGTATGAAGGTCGTCAGCGTGGCGCACGTCTGCTGTTTACCGACTCCTTCTTCAGCATGGCGGGGATGATTTTCCCGATGGTAGCGGCCGTTCTGCTGGCACGCAGCATTGAGTGGTACTGGGTTTATGCCTGTATCGGTCTGGTCTACGTGGCAATCTTTATTCTGACCTTCGGCTGTGAATTCCCGGTTCTGGGCAAAAAAGCGCAATCCACGGACGAGCCGGTCGCGAAAGAGAAATGGGGTATCGGCGTACTGTTCCTCTCCGTGGCCGCACTGTGCTATATCCTCGGTCAGCTGGGCTTTATCTCCTGGGTGCCGGAATACGCCAAAGGCCTGGGCATGAGCCTGAACGACGCGGGTAAACTGGTGAGCGATTTCTGGATGTCTTACATGTTCGGCATGTGGGCGTTTAGCTTCATCCTGCGCTTCTTCGACCTGCAGCGCATTCTGACCGTGCTGGCGGGCATGGCAACCGTGCTGATGTACCTGTTCATTAACGGTTCACCGGAGCATATGCCGTGGTTCATCCTGACCCTGGGCTTCTTCTCCAGCGCGATTTACACCTCTATCATTACGCTGGGCTCTCTGCAGACCAAAGTGGCGTCACCGAAACTGGTGAACTTCGTGCTGACCTGCGGCACCATCGGCACCATGTTGACCTTCGTGGTCACCGGCCCGATCGTCGCCCACAGCGGCCCACTGGCCGCGCTGCATACCGCTAACGGTTTGTACGCGGTGGTGTTTGTGATGTGCCTGGTTCTGGGCTTTGTGACCCGCCACCGCCAGCATAATACGGCAGCGGCGTCCCACTGATCCCCTACGCCCCTTTGCGCTCAGCGAAGGGGCTGTTTTTCGTGAAGATGTGCTCTTCCGCAACGTCGTCCATTTTGATCCACGTCTGCGCAAGCTGCGTCGTGGCAATCACTCGCCCCTCCCGAATCGACCAGCGCGCCGGCACCTGGCAGCGCACCGCCTCAAACCCGCTCTCCGCAGGCAGCACGATCAGGTTAGCCAGATTTCCCGTTTCGATACCGTAATCCGTCAGGCCGAAGGTTCGGGCGCTGTTGTGGGTTATCAGGTTCAAACCGTTGTCGATTTGCGAATACCCCATCATCTGACACACATGCAGCCCCATATGCAGTACCTGCAGCATATTGCCGGTGCCAAGCGGGTACCACGGGTCGAAGACATCATCATGCCCGAAACAGACGTTGATCCCCGCCTCCAGCAGCTCCTTCACTCGGGTAATCCCGCGTCGTTTGGGATAATCGTCAAAGCGTCCCTGTAAATGGATATTCACCAGTGGATTGGCGACAAAGTTGATGCCTGACATCTTCAGCAGGCGGAAAAGCCGCGAGGTGTATGCCCCGTTATAGGAGTGCATCGCCGTGGTATGGCTGGCCGTGACTCGCAGACCCATCCCTGATTCATAAGCCAGGGTGGCCACCGTTTCCAGAAATCGGGACTGCTCATCGTCAATTTCATCGCAGTGGATATCCAGCGGACGGTCATATTTCTTCGCCAGTTCAAAGGCAATGTGCAGCGATTGCACGCCATACTCGCGGGTGAATTCAAAATGCGGGATTGCCCCGACCACATCGGCGCCCAGCTTCAACGCCTCCTCAAGCAGCGCCGCGCCGTCCGGGTAAGAAAGGATGCCTTCCTGCGGGAACGCCACGATTTGCAGCGTGATCCACGGCGCAACCTCCTGCTTCACCTCCAGCATGGCCTTCAGGGCGGTGAGCGTCGGGTCAGAGACGTCCACGTGGGTGCGCACAAACTGAATACCGTTGGCAATTTGCCCTTTCAGCGTCTTCCAGGCGCGCGCTTTTACATCTTCATGGCTAAGCAGTGCCTTACGCTCCGCCCAGCGCTCAATGCCTTCAAACAGCGTACCGGACTGGTTCCAGCTCGGCTCGCCTGCCGTCTGGGTGGTATCAAGGTGGATATGCGGTTCTATAAACGGGGGGATGGCAAGGCCGCCACGCGCGTTTAAGATTCTTACGTTTTCGTCTTCGGTATCGCCCATCGGCGTTATGCCACCAAAACGGCCCTGCTCAATGGCGATTTGCCACAGCCCTTCGCGACCCGGTAAGCGAACATTCTGGATAAGCCCAAGCGGTGTTGTAGACATGCCTTTCCCCTGAAAAACGCGGCTGAAATTTGGGAGTACGCATTTTTGACAACGCGCCCCTTAATTTGTACACAAAATCGGCGACCTCGAAAAGCCAGCGATTTCCACAACTTATAAAAATCCTGACAAATCAGCCATATACCACCTAAGGAGTAGGCGAAGGCGTATTTGATTTGCATCAATAAGTGCCCCTGCTGAATCGTTAAGGTAGGCAGTAATAGAAAAGAAATCGAGGCAAAAATGAGCAAAGTCAGACTCGCTATTATCGGTAACGGCATGGTCGGCCACCGCTTTATTGAGGATCTTCTCGATAAAGCCGATGCTAACCAGTTCGATATTACCGTGTTCTGTGAAGAACCCCGCAAGGCGTACGACCGTGTGCACTTGTCTTCCTACTTCTCCCATCATACCGCTGAAGAGCTCTCTCTGGTGCGCGATGGTTTCTACGAGAAGCATGGCGTGAAAGTGCTGGTGGGCGAACGCGCTATCACCATCAACCGTCAGGAAAAAGTGATCCACTCCAGCGCCGGACGTACGGTTTTTTACGACAAGCTGATCATGGCGACTGGCTCGTACCCGTGGATCCCGCCGATCAAAGGCTCGGAAACGCAGGATTGCTTCGTTTATCGTACCATCGAAGATCTCAATGCGATCGAATCATGTGCACGCCGCAGTAAACGTGGCGCCGTGGTCGGGGGGGGGCTACTGGGTCTGGAAGCCGCCGGTGCGCTGAAAAACCTCGGTGTTGAAACCCACGTCATCGAATTTGCCCCGATGCTGATGGCAGAGCAGCTTGACCACATGGGTGGTGACCAGTTGCGCCGTAAAATCGAAAGCATGGGCGTGAAGGTTCACACTAGCAAAAATACCAAAGAGATTGTGCAGGAAGGCACCGAAGCGCGGAAAACCATGCGCTTTGCCGATGGCAGCGAACTGGAAGTGGACTTTATCGTCTTCTCTACCGGTATTCGCCCGCGCGACAAGCTGGCCACCCAGTGCGGTCTGGCCGTCGCTCAGCGCGGCGGGATCATGATTAACGATACCTGCCAGACCTCCGACCCGGATATCTACGCCATCGGCGAATGCGCCAGCTGGAACAACCGCGTGTACGGTCTGGTCGCGCCTGGCTATAAAATGGCGCAGGTTGCCGTTGACCATATTCTCGGCAACCAGAACGCCTTCGAAGGGGCTGACCTGAGCGCCAAGCTGAAACTGCTGGGCGTAGACGTAGGCGGTATTGGCGATGCGCATGGCCGCACGCCGGGCGCACGCAGCTATGTTTACCTCGATGAAAGCAAAGAGGTGTACAAACGTCTTATCGTCAGTCAGGACAACAAAACCCTGCTCGGCGCGGTGCTGGTGGGCGATACCAGCGACTACGGTAACCTGCTTCAGCTGGTCTTGAACGCCATCGAACTGCCGGAAAACCCGGACGCGCTGATCCTTCCGGCGCATGCGTCCAGCGGTAAGCCGTCCATCGGCGTGGATAAACTGCCCGACAGCGCGCAGATTTGCTCCTGCTTCGATGTGACCAAAGGCATGCTGATTTCGGCCATCAATAAAGGCTGCCATACCGTCGCGGCCCTGAAGGCGGAAACCAAAGCCGGTACCGGCTGCGGTGGGTGTATCCCGCTGGTCACACAGGTTCTGAACGCAGAACTGGCGAAACAGGGTATCGAAGTCAACAATAACCTGTGCGAGCATTTCGCTTACTCTCGCCAGGAGCTGTACCACCTGATCCGCGTGGAAGGCATCAAATCCTTCGACGAACTGCTGGCGAAACACGGCCAGGGTTATGGCTGTGAAGTGTGTAAACCGACCGTGGGTTCCCTGCTGGCCTCTTGCTGGAACGAGTACGTTCTCAAACCAGAGCACACGCCGCTGCAGGATACCAACGATAACTTCCTGGCGAACATTCAGAAAGACGGGACTTACTCCGTCATCCCACGCTCCGCCGGTGGCGAAATCACCCCGGAAGGGCTGGTCGCCGTTGGCCGTATCGCGCGCGAATTTAACCTGTATACCAAAATCACCGGCTCTCAGCGTATCGGCCTGTTTGGTGCACAAAAAGATGACCTGCCTGAAATCTGGCGTCAGCTGATTGACGCGGGATTCGAAACCGGCCACGCCTACGCGAAAGCGCTGCGTATGGCGAAAACCTGTGTGGGCAGCACCTGGTGCCGCTACGGCGTAGGCGACAGCGTCGGCTTCGGTGTGGAGCTGGAGAACCGCTACAAAGGCATCCGTACACCGCATAAAATGAAGTTTGGCGTCTCCGGCTGTACCCGCGAATGTGCGGAAGCGCAGGGTAAAGATGTGGGTATCATTGCCACCGAGAAAGGCTGGAACCTGTACGTCTGTGGTAACGGCGGCATGAAACCACGCCATGCAGACCTGCTGGCTGCAGACCTCGACCGCGATACGCTGATTCAGTATCTCGACCGCTTTATGATGTTCTACATCCGTACCGCCGATAAGCTGACCCGTACCGCGTCCTGGCTCGATAACCTGGAAGGCGGCATCGAGTACCTGAAATCGGTCATCATTGACGACAAACTGGGCCTGAACGACCATCTGGAAGCGGAAATGGCGCGCCTGCGCGAGGCGGTGATCTGCGAGTGGACTGAAACCGTCAACACCCCGGCGGCGCAGACTCGCTTCAGACACTTTATCAACAGCACTCAGCGCGACCCGAATGTGCAGGTTGTGGCAGAACGCGAGCAGCATCGTCCGGCGACACCTTATGAACGTATTCCGGTGACTCTGGTGGAGGAAAACGCATGAGCCAGTGGGTAAACATCTGCAACATTAACGACATTCTGCCTGCCACCGGGGTCTGTGCCCTGCTGGGTAACGAGCAGGTCGCGATATTCCGCCCTCGCCATGATGAACAGGTTTTTGCCATCAGCAATATCGACCCGTTCTTTGAGGCCAGCGTCCTGTCCCGGGGATTAATCGCGGAGCATCAGGGTGAACTCTGGGTCGCCAGCCCGTTGAAGAAACAGCGTTTTCGTTTACGCGACGGGTATTGCATGGAAGATGAGCATTATTCCGTGAAGCCCTACGATGTCCGCGTGAAGGACGGTAAGGTGCAGCTGAAAGGCTAATCTCTCGCCTTTTCAATATGAAAAGCTTATGACCCCTTATGGGTAACGGCAGGAAAAACCGTATGTTCTGTACGATTCCTGCTGTTATCCTGACCTCAATTTCTTACCCCCTCCTTGAATGCTGTGAGGTAATGTCGTGGACCACCTGCCGATTTTCTGTCAATTACGCCATCGCGACTGTCTGCTTGTAGGCGGCGGCGATGTGGCTGAACGCAAAGCGCGCTTGCTGTTAGAAGCAGGAGCCCGACTCACCGTTAACGCCCTGGCTTTTGCCCCACAGTTTGAGGCCTGGGAAAAAGAAGGGATGCTCACGCTGGTGCAGGGGGGGTTTAATGAATCCCTGCTTGATACCTGCTGGCTGACCATTGCCGCCACGGATGACGATGAAGTGAATCAGCGCGTCAGCGACGCCTGTGAAGCGCGCCGCATCTTCTGTAACGTGGTGGATGCCCCGAAGGAAGCCAGCTTTATCATGCCGTCGATCATCGACCGTTCGCCGCTGATGATTGCGGTATCGTCCGGCGGCCGCTCTCCCGTTCTGGCCCGCCTGCTGCGGGAAAAACTGGAAGCCATCCTGCCGCAGCATCTTGGCCAGATTGCCCACTATGCCGGGCAGCTGCGTTCACGGGTTAAGCAAACCTTCGCGACCATGGGCGAACGCCGTCGCTTCTGGGAAAAATTCTTTGTGAATGACAGGCTGGCCCAGTCGCTGGCGAATCAGGATCATAAAGCGGTGGAAGAGACGACGGCGCAGTTGCTCTGCGAGCCGCTGGATCATCGCGGTGAAGTGGTGCTGGTGGGTGCCGGCCCGGGCGATGCCGGTTTGCTGACGCTGAAAGGGCTGCAGCAGATCCAGCAGGCGGATATTGTGGTTTATGACCGTCTGGTCTCCGATGAGATAATGAACCTGGTCCGCCGCGATGCTGACCGCGTATTTGTCGGTAAACGTGCCGGGTACCACTGTGTACCGCAGGAGGAGATTAACCAGATCCTGCTGCGCGAAGCGCAAAAAGGAAAACGCGTGGTGCGCCTCAAGGGTGGCGATCCGTTTATCTTTGGTCGCGGCGGTGAAGAGCTGGAAACGTTGTGCAACGCGGGCATTCCGTTTTCCGTGGTGCCGGGCATCACGGCAGCTTCCGGCTGCTCAGCTTACTCGGGCATTCCGCTAACCCACCGTGACTATGCCCAGAGCGTACGCCTGGTGACGGGACACCTGAAAACCGGCAGTGAGCTGGACTGGCATAACCTGGCCGCCGAAAAACAGACGCTGGTGTTCTATATGGGGTTAAACCAGGCCGCGACCATTCAGGCCAAACTGCTTGAGCACGGCATGGAAGAGGATATGTCCGTCGCGCTGGTAGAAAACGGCACGTCCATTAAGCAGCGCGTGGTGAACGGCGTGCTGACGCAGTTAGGTGAGCTGGCACAGCAGGTTGAAAGCCCGGCGCTGATTATTGTCGGACGCGTGGTGGAGCTGCGCGATAAACTGAACTGGTTCTCGAATCACTAACGCATATTCCCCCTTCCCGGAGTAGTCCTTATGCGGACTACTCCCCTCTTACCGCTCCCGATAACATACCGCCCGCGAAATGGAATTTTTCCATTTATTCCCTCACGTTAGATCGAATTTTCGTTTTTTCAGACAAGGAATGCGTATGTTTAAACTGGCAAAAGCCGCCGTTCTGGTAGGCATGTTATCGACTCTGACCGCCTGCACCGGTCACGTTCAAAATACCAAAAATAATTGCAGCTATGATTACCTGCTGCACCCGGCAATTTCCATTTCGAAGATCATCGGTGGCTGCGGCCCGGCCGCACAGCAGTAAGCGTTTTTCAGGCGTAAAAAAACCGGGAATGTCCCGGTTTTTTGTCTGGCTCAGCGCGTTTTTTGTCGGGGAGCGCTCATGCTTACCCGACAAAACAGGGTTATGGTTTACCCACAAACCCAATCGCCTGGTACACCGCCTTAAGGGTTTCAGACGCGCGGGCACTGGCTTTTTCCGCGCCCTCTTTCATCACTTTCTGCAGGAACGCTTCGTCGTTACGGTAGCGGTGATAACGCTCCTGCAGCTCGGTCAGCATGCCGGAAACGGCATCCGCCACTTCCCCTTTCAGGTGACCATACATCTTGCCTTCGAAGTGTTGTTCCAGCTCAGGAATGCTCTGGCCCGTCACACCGGAGAGGATATCCAGCAGGTTGGAGACGCCCGCTTTGTTCTGCACGTCGTAACGCACAACAGGTGGCTCATCCGAGTCGGTCACCGCACGCTTGAGCTTTTTAACCACCGATTTCGGGTCTTCCAGCAGGCCGATAACGTTGTTGCGGTTATCGTCAGACTTGGACATCTTCTTGGTTGGCTCCAGCAGCGACATCACGCGTGCGCCGGATTTTGGAATGAACGGCTCAGGCACTTTGAACACGTCGCCGTACAGCGCGTTAAAGCGCTGGGCGATATCGCGGCTCAGCTCCAGATGCTGTTTCTGATCTTCGCCAACCGGCACCTGGTTGGTCTGGTACAGCAGAATGTCTGCTGCCATCAGTACCGGGTAATCAAACAGACCGGCGTTGATGTTTTCTGAGTAGCGCGCGGATTTATCCTTGAACTGCGTCATGCGGCTCAGTTCGCCGAAGTAGGTGTAGCAGTTTAGCGCCCAGCCCAGCTGCGCATGCTCTGGCACGTGAGACTGAACGAAAATGGTGCTCTTCTCAGGATCAATTCCGCAGGCCAGATACAGTGCCAGGGTGTCCAGGGTGGCTTTACGCAGCTTCTCAGGATCCTGACGTGCAGTGATAGCATGCAGATCCACAATGCAGTAAATGCAATGGTAATCATCCTGCATGCTGACCCACTGACGTAACGCACCCATGTAGTTACCAATGGTCAATTCACCTGACGGCTGTGCGCCACTAAAAACGATGGGCTTAGTCATTATTCAATTCCTGATTATCACTGTGCGAAAGCCCGAGTGCGGGCAACAAATCTTTGAAGTGGTCGAACACGACGTCCGGCTCACTCAGCGTGATGGCCTCACCGTAGTTGTAGCCATAGGTTAATCCCACTGAAGGACAACCCGCCGCTCTGGCAGCCAGAATATCATTGCGGGAATCACCGACAAAGAGCAGCTCCGCGGGCGTTAAGGATAATTTTCCTGCCACCAGCAGTAACGGTTCCGGATGCGGCTTTTTGTTCTGCACATCATCACCGCCAACAATGACGGAAAAATACTTCGCGATATCCAGCGCTTCCAGCAGAGGGGCGACAAAAGGTGTCGGTTTGTTTGTCACCAGCCCCAGCGGAATGCCGTTGGCATGAAGCGCACTCAGCGTTTCTGCGACATCCGGGAACAGGAAACTGCCCTCTTCGACCGTCTCTTCATAGAAACGATTGAACAATTTACGCAGGATACGCAGCTGTTCTTCCTGCGGGATATCCGCATGATCCACGCTCGGTTTACCCTGTGCGGAACGCTGGGACACACGCTCCTGGCGGGCCCATGTCAACGCGCGCTCCATCAGGACATCGGCGCCATTGCCAATCCACGTGATGACACGCTCTTCGCCCGCAACGGGCAGTTCAAGAGCATACAGCGCCTGGTCTACGGCGCTGGTTAAGCCCGGCGCGCTGTCGACCAGCGTGCCGTCGAGGTCAAATGCGATACCCCGGGTTGCCTGCAATTTATCCATGACTTACCTTCGCCAGTTCACGGCGCATTTCATCAATGACTTTTTTGTAATCCGGTTGGTCGAAAATCGCTGAACCTGCAACGAACATATCCGCGCCCGCTGCCGCAATTTCACCAATGTTATTCACTTTTACACCACCGTCGACTTCCAGACGAATGTCGTAACCTGACTCATCAATACGACGGCGCACTTCACGCAGTTTATCCAGCGTATGAGGGATAAACGACTGACCGCCAAAGCCCGGGTTAACGGACATCAGCAAAATGACATCCAGCTTATCCATCACATGGTCGAGATAGCTCAGCGGCGTAGCCGGGTTGAAAACCAGACCCGCTTTACAGCCATTCTCTTTGATGAGCTGCAGCGTGCGATCCACATGTTCAGACGCTTCAGGGTGGAAGGTGATGATACTGGCTCCCGCAGCGGCAAAATCAGGCACGATACGGTCAACAGGCTTCACCATTAGATGAACGTCAATCGGCGCGGTAATACCATAGTTACGCAGCGCTTTAAGCACCATCGGGCCAATGGTCAGATTAGGAACGTAGTGGTTATCCATAACGTCGAAATGGACGACATCCGCGCCCGCCGCGAGTGCTTTTGCAGTGTCTTCACCCAGGCGGGCAAAATCGGCCGACAGAATTGAGGGAGCAATCAAAAACTGTTTCATCCGCATCTCCTTGAAATGTGTTTACCGGCGGGCAAAACGGCTCAGGGGCGATAAAGAGCCAGGAGTTCGTCCACCTTTTTACGTGTGCCGCCGTTGCTGCTTATGCTACGCCGCACTTTGACCTGAAAATGCTTCGCGGCTTTGTACCATTCGCGCGTATCAGGGGTATCGTGATTCGAAATTAACACCGGAATTCTTTTGCTGACCAGCTTTTCCGCCATCTCCGCCAGACGGGCCTGCTCGGCCGGACTGAAGCTGTTGGTGTGATAAGCGGTGAAATTTGCCGTCGCGGACAGCGGTGCGTAAGGCGGGTCGCAATAGACCACCGAGTTTACGCCTGCCAGCTCCATGCACTCTTCATAGGAGAGACAGTGGAATTCGGCATTCTGCGCTTTTTTAGCAAAGTGATACAACTCATCCTGTGGGAAATACGGACGCTTATAACGGCCAAACGGCACGTTAAACTCACCACGAAGATTATACCGGCACAGACCGTTGTAGCCGTGTCGATTGAGATAGAGGAACAACAGCGCCCGACGGAACGGATCCTGACTCTGATTAAATTCAGTACGGAACTGGTAGTAAACGTCCGGATTATTGTGCTCGGGTGTAAACAGCTTCCGAGCCTCTTCCACGTACTCGTCGGTCCGCAGCTTGACGATGTTGTAGAGGCTGATGAGGTCGCTGTTGATATCCGCCAGGATATAACGAGAAAAATCGGTATTCAGGAATACCGATCCAGCGCCCACAAAGGGCTCGATAAGACACTCGCCTTTCGGCAGGTGCTTTTTAATATCATCGAGCAGGGGGTATTTCCCCCCTGCCCATTTCAGAAAAGCGCGATTTTTTTTCATGCTGACTAACTGATTACACCTTCTCCGGCTGTGGAGAAAGCTCCGACAGCATCCTGCGCTTTAAACATTACTTCAGATCAGCCTGAACCTGATGAATTGGCTTAGCCCATGGGTTTTTCGCCTGAACGTCGGCGGGCAGCGTTGCAACAGCACGTTTTGCTTCATCTTTTGAAGCATAAACGCCACTTACCAGCACGTACCACGGCTGACCATTACGGGTCGTCTGATAAACCACATAGTTTTTCAGATTTGTTTTCTTCGCCCAACCGTTGAGGTTGTCATAGTTAGACGAACTGCTCAGCTGCAGCGTGTAATTGCTGGACGGGGCTGACTTCAGCGAACCGACGTTACCTGCAGTCTTGCCTGCTGCGGCGCTGGTTGTTGCCGTTGCTGCAGGTGCAGTTGCAGTAGGTGCAGTTGCAGTTGGTGCCGAAGTGGCAGCCGGTGCCGTGGTGGTCGCCGTTGCTTTCGGTGCTGTCTGCGTAACCGGTGCTTTTGCCGGTTCGCTCACCGTGGCCGTTTCAGTACGTTTTGTCTGAGCTGGCGCTTTCACTTCAGGCGCTTTGACGACTGCCTGAGGTTTGGTTTCACGCTTAGGTTCAATCACAGCCTGCTTACGTTCAGGACGGGTCGCAGGTTGCGTCTGGCGCGGTTTGGTTTCGGTTGCAGCCGTTTGCGGCTGAGCGTTACCACCGCGGATCGGCGCAACGGTCGCAGGTTCAGTTGGCAGCGTAGAGTTAACCACGGCATTGTCCACCTGCGCCTGATTTTGCGGCTGCGTCAGGGCATTGTTCAGGTCGCCCTGAACTTCTACACGCTGCTGGCCTTCCGGCGTGGCAGGTGCCTGACCCTGTGCGGGGGTAGAAGAAACTGGCGGCAGAGAAACATCCTGCGGCTGTGTTGTATTTCCGGCAGTCTGCTCGGCGGAGGTGGTACCCGGCGCTGGCTGCGCACCATTCGCCTGATCGGTCGCATCGTTACCAGAGAGGCTGATGCTCTTCTCAGTGGATGCCGCTTGCTCACCGGAAGGGGTCGAAGGCGCTTTTAGCGCAGAACCAATACCGACAATCAGCAGCACGAGCACCAGAACGCCGAGTCCCATCATGATGTACTGGCGGGAGGCGGGTTTCTGCGCAGCGGCTTTTTTACGTTTACGTGGGCGACGCTCTACAGGCTCTTCGTCCATTGAATCTTCTTCGGACTCATAACCCTCTTCTTCTTCTCGCTCATCACGCGCGTTGCGGCTACGCGAAGGGCGACGATCGTCTGCATCCAGATCAACATCGTCAAAGTTGATCTGCGGCTCGTTATCACGTTCTGAAGATTGACGAGAACGACCAGTACGACGATCGCTGGGATCGGGTTTCAGCTCGTCTTCTGGTTTGAATTCATCCATTTAACACCCCACTCAAAGGCTTATGCCAACGACTTTGCATTTCGCCTGAAGCTAAACGACCACCTGTAACAGTGGCCTGACCTTTCTAGTTGTTACGCCTGCTGACAGTCAGCAATAGCGCCAAGAACCACATCATGCGGCACTCCGCCGCGTACTTCACTCTTCCCTATTGCAAGCGGGAGTACAAGACGCATCTCACCTGCCAATACTTTTTTATCGCGCATCATGTGGGGTAAATACGCTTGTGCCGACATCTCTTTCGGCCCGGTTACCGGCAAGCCCGCACGCTCAAGCAGCGTGATGATGCGTGCCGTCTCTTCCGGTTTAAACTGCCCCAGACGTTCAGAAGTGCGGGCAGCCATTACCATTCCGGCAGCGACTGCTTCACCGTGAAGCCAGTTACCGTAACCCATTTCGGCTTCAATCGCGTGACCAAACGTATGCCCAAGATTCAGTAAAGCACGTAAGCCCGTTTCACGCTCGTCTGCAGCGACAACTTCCGCTTTCAGCTCACAACAACGACGAATGCAGTAAGCCAGTTTCGCCTCATCCAGGCGCAGCAACGCATCCATATTCTCTTCCAGCCAGTCAAAGAACTCGCCATCCAGAATAATGCCGTATTTGATCACTTCAGCCAGGCCAGAAGCCAGCTCGCGTTTCGGTAGGGTTTTCAGACAGTCGAGATCCACCACCACCGATGCCGGCTGGTAGAACGCGCCAATCATATTTTTACCGAGCGGATGGTTAACGGCCGTTTTGCCGCCGACAGAAGAGTCGACCTGAGACAGTAACGTGGTAGGGATTTGAATAAAACGCACACCACGTTGATAACTTGCAGCCGCAAAGCCCGTCAGATCGCCCACAACACCGCCGCCCAGGGCAAGCAGTGTTGTATCGCGACCATGCGGTTTTTGCAGCAATGCGGTAAAGACGGTATCCAGTACCGCCAGGCTTTTATACTGCTCGCCATCGGGCAGAATCACACTGTCGACTTTAACGCCCGCCTGTTCAAGCAGGTGGCGAACGCGGTCGAGATAAAGCGGAGCCAGCGTCTCATTGGTGACCAGCATCGCCTGATCACCCGCTTTCAGTGGTAAAAAGGAAGCTGGGTCGTTAAACAAACCAGCCGCGATGGTGATTGGGTAACTACGTTCCCCGAGAGTAACTGTAATCCTCTCCATGACGCGACATCCACCTTTAATGCTTTTACCCGCAGGCGATTGTATATAAAGCCAGAATCAGTTGCTTTCCAGCATATGAATAATCTGGTTTGCAACCACTTTAGCGCTCTGATCGTCAGTACGAATGGTCACATCAGCAATCTCTTCGTACAGCGGATTGCGTTCATCGGCCAACGCTTCCAGAACTTCGCGTGGTGGCGTTTCAACCTGCAGCAGCGGGCGCTTTTTATCGCGCTGCGTACGTGCCAGCTGTTTTTCGATGGTCGTCTCGAGATAGACCACTACGCCACGGGCGGAGAGACGGTTGCGGGTTTCGCGAGATTTGACAGAGCCACCGCCTGTTGCCAGAACAATGCCCTGCTTTTCCGTGAGTTCGTTGATCACTTTTTCTTCTCGGTCACGGAAACCTTCTTCGCCTTCTACGTCGAAAACCCAGCCCACATCAGCTCCGGTTCGTTTCTCAATCTCTTGATCAGAATCGTAAAATTCCATATTGAGTTGTTGAGCTAACTGACGCCCAATAGTGCTTTTGCCGGCACCCATAGGCCCAACCAGAAAGATATTGCGTTTCTCTGCCATTTTATCGGTACTACTAAGACTATTCGTTAATGGTAATCCCCGCTTCGCAGACACCCGGCGTAGCAGGACATGAACTGAAACCTCATATGCAATAGAGCGAGAGTCAGACTAAAAATTATCTCAATACTCCGGCTTGTTTGGCAACTGATTAAATCACCGCACCAGACGCATAAGGCAATAAGACGTAAGTCCAACTCAAATCGGTACTCCTTGTATGCTAATTCATGCCCCACGTCAAACATCTGCAACAATCTGAATGCAAAATCATTGGGAGGATCGTGACTCTTCAGCGAATACCGACCAGTCGTGGTGTAATAAACACCACTAACTCCCGTCGTTCATTGTCCTTTCCGTCATGGCGAAAAAGCTGTCCAAGCCACGGGATGTTGCCCAGCCCGGGCACGCGATCGCTTCCGGTTTTATTCTTTTGCGAAAAAATTCCGCCCAGCGCCAGCGTTTCTCCACTTTTTACTTCCACCTGGGTTTCAATTTCTTGTTTATCGATGGCGAGCGTTTCACCATCGGCCTGCTGCAGCACCTGTCCTGGCATATTTTCACTGATGTGCAGCTTCAGGCGTACGCGACCGCCGGGCAGCACCACCGGCGTCACCTCCATGCCTAACACCGCCTCTTTAAATTCCACGGAGGTCGCCCCGCTGTCACCGCTGGAGACCTGATATGGGATCTCACTGCCCTGCTTAATACTGGCCGGTTGCATATGCGAGGCCAGCAGTCGTGGGCTGGCGATGATATCGACCTGCTGCTTTTGCTCCAGCGCCGACAACTCCAGATCCAGCAGCCTGCCGTTAATCCGCCCGATATTAAAACCCACATGGGTGGTGGCGTTTGCCACGGACAGATCGCTGCCAAGCGTTGTGAGTTGCCCGACCTTGCCCGCCTCCGTTGCGTCGGCGAGATTCCACTTCACCCCCAGCTCACGCAGGCTTTTTTCATTGATGGTCACGATATGCGCCGCCAGTTCCACCTGCTCGACAGGGATATCCATCTGCGTCGCCCAGTTCTGCAGCGTATCAAGCACCGCCTGGTTATCCCGTATCAGCAGACGGTTGGTACGCTTGTCGACAGACAAACTCCCTTTTGGACTGAGCAGTTTTTCCGCCGCTTTTTGCAGCTCCCCGGCGTCAGCGTAAGAAAAAGGTATGCTGTGCGAGACCAGCGGTGCATCAAGCTGTCGGCGTGTCCGCTCCTGCTCTTTGCGTTCCAGCTGTTCACGCTGCCAGGCTGCGGTGTGAACATAAAAAATCCCCCCTTCTTCATGCAGAACAAGCCCGGCGCTGGTGACGACCGTCTGTAGCGCCTGTCGCCAGGGGACGCGTGTCAGATTGAGCGACAGCGTGCCGCTGACATCTGGCGATACCACCAGATTACGGTTCTCCTGTGCGACCAGCGCCTGTAGCACCTGCACCACCGGTACCTCATCCACCACCAGCGTGACCGGCTTTGGCGCGGCGGCCCACAGCGGATGACTGAACGCCAGCAGACACAGCGTTATCCTTATGTTCATTCCTTTTCGTTCCTTCTCGTTGCCACGTCCATTGTCTGGGTTCACATGCATCCCCCACATCGACGACCAGTTCCCTTTCATTGAGGGCCGTTACCCGCCAGCCCACCGGGAGATGTTGTTGCGGTGTCAGGCGATGCCAGCGCTTTTGCCCGTCCTGTAAAATGCCAGTGTCCTGAGTGCCGCCCACCATCCCGTGGTAATGCCACTGCGCCAGTTGCCCTACCGCACAAGGGTCATCCGGCGGGCGAAAAGGATCCCGCATCCCGGTCACTAACAGGGCGCAACTCACCAGCAGGCAACGCGCGCTATTTCGCATGCTGCTCCTCCAGCTCCACCCGCAGGCGTAATGCCGAACCCTGTGCAGAGAGAGCAAAGGCGGCAACCTGAACATCCCGCTGCGCCAGCCGGCTGAAAACAATCGGGATGGCCTGCCATTCAGCATCCAGCGTCAGTTCCCCTCCGTTTTGCGACGGCTTCCAGTGAACCAGTCTTGTACCCGCCCCCTGAAACTCGAGTGGCGAAAAAGGCGTCATTACCGTGGCTTCACGGGGGGCGTGACGCCGCGGCACCTGACTGGCGGCGGGCCATAGCGAGACATTAACCTGTGCGGCCTCGCTGACCTGCCGCTGAAGTTCAGCCACCTGCTTTGCAACCGGTCGAAGCACCATGCCCCATGTCGTACTCCCCAGAAAGAGAACGCTCAGACACCAGCACAGCACCCGCCATCGGGGGCTGCTTTCGCACCAGCGTTCGAACAAGGTTTCCACGCATTAGCCCTCGCTTCGCAGATGAAAGGTGAACCTCCAGCGCCCCAGGTCATCCTGCTGTAATTCCCCCGTCGGCCCCGGGGTAAACCCCGCCATCTTTCCGAGCCCATCCCGCAGAGCAGAGAGCGCGGGGAGTGTTGCGGCATATCCGGTTAACATCAGTGAAGGGGGCTGATAGCGCAGTTCGGTCAGCCAGACCTGAGATGGCATCATCCCGGCAAAGGACTCCAGCACCGGCTGCCAGGCGCGTCGTTGAGGGGCTGGCGCGGGCGTCGGCGTCTCCGTGCCTGACCTTGTACGAGACACCAGCGCCTGCTGCACGGACTGCATGCCCGCCAGTTGAATATGCAGCGCACGCGTCATCACGAGAGGATTCATCCGCAGGCTGAAAACCCCCATCAGTATCAGCAGCCACGTAGCGACAAACAGTACGCCCCAGAATCGCAGGCAGCGCACGCGTCGCTGCCGTCGCCACGGCAGAAAGTTCGTCATGCTCATTCCGGCACCTCACTCATGGCCAGCGCCAGCGCGACGGTATAATCAGCGCCGCATGCCGGCAGAGGAGCATGGCAACGAATCAGCGCGTCCCAGGGGGCTCGCTGGCTATCAAAGAGGGCAATGTCCTGCGGCGTGAGGGCCAGCAGTGCCGCGAGATCGGCCACGTTTTCCGCTTCCGTGGTAAAACGCCGTCCCCACTGATGGCGCATCGCCCACAGCCACTGATGCCCATCCCGCCAGGCGACACACTGCGCCGGCGCTACCGCAGGGAGAAGGTTCGCCAGCGCACTGGCATCCGGGGTGATCGTCACGAGCCGTAAACGCAACATCTTTGCCAGCGTCAGCAGGGGGTGAATCTCGTTGTTTTGTGCCGCGGTGACATGGAATGTATTGCTGAACGTATCCTGCGCATAATCAAAACAGAGCGTGTCAGCAGCCATCTCCAGTTCACGCGCGAGCGTCGCCCCCAGCCAGGAGAGCTGTTCGCTGTCGCGCAGCGCCACGCCCGGACGGGGAAGCGATCGTTGCAGCGTGCGTGCCGCCGGAAATGAGAGAAACACCCGGTGGGAGTGGGGCAACGTTTTCCGCCAGTCGCGCAGGGCGTCAACCAGTTGTTCAGGCTGGCAAATTTTGCCATCCCGGATAATCCCGTCGGCCAGAGTGATCGCCCACCAGCGGCACAAACGCCAGCCCGACCGCTCCCGGGCCAGCGCCACTATCTGCACCCTATCCTGTTGAATATGAACGCCTGTTTGCCATGTTTTGAAAGCCATGCTTCACGATCTCCTTATCGCCCGTCAGGTGACGGCTATATCAATGAATCAGGCTTGCCTTTATACTACCGCGCGATTGTTTAGAAACTGCCCAAGTGAAACCAAATGGGAAATCTCCGGTGAAGTTCGTAAAGTATTTATTAATCCTTGCAGTCTGTTGCATTCTGCTGGGAGCAGGCTCGATTTATGGTTTGTACAAATATATTGAGCCGCAGCTGCCTGATGTCGCTACGCTTCGCGATGTGCGACTCCAGATCCCGATGCAGGTCTACAGCGCCGATGGCGAGTTAATGGCGCAGTACGGCGAAAAGCGTCGTATCCCGCTGACCTTAAATCAAATTCCGCCCGTGATGGTCAAAGCCTTTATCGCTACCGAGGACAGCCGTTTTTACGAGCACCACGGTGTCGATCCGGTGGGGATTTTCCGTGCTGCAAGTATTGCGCTGTTCTCCGGTCATGCCTCTCAGGGGGCAAGCACCATTACACAGCAGCTGGCGCGTAACTTCTTCCTTAGCCCAGAAAAGACCCTGACCCGTAAGATCAAAGAGGTGTTCCTTGCGATCCGTATTGAGCAGTTGTTGAGCAAAGACGAGATCCTTGAGCTGTACCTCAATAAAATCTACCTCGGCTACCGCGCCTACGGTGTTGGTGCGGCCGCGCAGGTGTACTTTGGTAAACCTGTCGAGCAGCTGACGTTAAGCGAAATGGCGACCATTGCCGGTCTGCCTAAAGCACCATCGACCTTCAACCCGCTCTACTCGCTTGAACGCGCTACGGCGCGTCGTAACGTCGTCCTGTCACGTATGCTGAGCGAAGGCTATATCAGCCAGAGCGAGTACGAACAGGCGCGCAACGATGTCATCGATGCCAACTACCATGCGCCGGAGATTGCCTTCTCTGCCCCTTATCTCACCGAAATGGTGCGTCAGGAGATGGTGAGCCGCTACGGCGATAAAGCCTACGAAGATGGCTACCGCGTTTACACCACCGTGACCCGCAACGTTCAGCAGGCGGCTCAGGAAGCGGTGCGTAACAACGTGATGGATTACGACATGCGCCACGGTTATCGCGGCCCGTCAAATGTGCTGTGGAAAGTCGGCGAAAGCGCCTGGGACAGCAAAAAAATCACCAGTACGCTGAAAGCGCTGCCCACCTATGGCCCGCTCCTTCCTGCCGTGGTGACTCAGGCCGATCCGCAGGAAGCGGTGGCAACGCTGGCGGATGGAACGTCTGTCTCCCTGCGTATGGACGGGATCCGTTGGGCTCGCCCGTACCGCTCAGACACCCTGCAAGGCCCGACGCCGCGTAAAGTGACGGATGTCGTCCAGACCGGACAGCAAATCTGGGTACGCAAGGTGGGCGACAGCTGGTGGCTGGCGCAGGTGCCAGACGTTAACTCGGCCCTGGTGTCCATCAATCCGCAGAACGGTGCCGTGCTGGCCCTGGTCGGTGGGTTCGATTTCAACCAGAGCAAATTTAACCGCGCCACCCAGGCGTTGCGTCAGGTTGGATCCAACATCAAGCCGTTCCTCTACACCGCAGCCATGGATAAGGGCCTGACCCTCGCCAGTATCCTGAACGACGTGCCTATCTCCCGCTGGGATGCCGGTGCCGGTTCTGACTGGCAACCGAAGAACTCACCGGCGGAATATTCAGGCCCTATTCGTCTTCGTCAGGGTCTTGGGCAGTCGAAAAACGTGGTGATGGTGCGCGCAATGCGTGCGATGGGTGTCGACTATGCCGCGGAATATCTGCAACGCTTCGGTTTCCCGGCTCAGAACATCGTGCGCACCGAATCGCTGGCGTTAGGCTCTGCGTCCTTTACGCCGCTTCAGGTGGCGCGGGGGTACTCGGTGATGGCTAACGGCGGCTTCCTGATTGACCCGTACTTCATCAGTAAAATCGAGAACGACCAGGGTGGCGTGCTGTTTGAAGCGAAGCCGAAAATTGCCTGCCCTGACTGCGATATTCCGGTCATTTACGGCAATACGCCAAAATCTGAGGTGATTGAAAACAAGGACATGGAAGACGTTGCCGTGTCTCAGGAGCAGACGAACCCTGTGTTGCCGCAGCCGCAGCTGGAACAGGCTAACCAGTCGCTGGTGGCGCAGAGCGGGGCGCAGGAGTATGCACCGCATGTCATCAACACGCCGCTGTCGTTCCTGATAAAGAGCGCGCTGAACACCAACATCTTCGGCGAACCTGGCTGGCAAGGGACCGGCTGGCGGGCAGGACGTGATTTACAGCGCCATGATATCGGCGGTAAAACGGGGACAACAAACAGCTCGAAAGATGCGTGGTTCTCCGGTTACGGTCCGGGCGTGGTGACGTCAGTCTGGATCGGTTTTGACGATCATCGCCGTGATTTAGGCCGCACCACGGCTTCAGGCGCGATTAAAGATCAGATTTCTGGCTACGAAGGCGGCGCGAAGAGTGCGCAACCGGCCTGGGATGCCTATATGAAATCCGTGCTGGAAGGCGTTCCGGAGCAACCGCTGACGCCACCACCGGGCGTGGTTACCGTCAATATCGACCGCAGCACCGGGCAGCTCGCCAATGGCGGCAATAGCCGTGCAGAGTATTTCATCGAGGGCACGCAGCCGACCACACAGGCGGTGCATGAGGTGGGTACAGAAATCATTGATAACGGCGAAACGCACGAGTTGTTCTAACGGGCAACGTAAAAACGGCAACCTCAGGTTGCCGTTTTTTTTGTTCTCTCACATGTTGTGGACATCAGGCTGTTATAACCGCCCCTGCCCCTTCAGCCATTCGCGTACCAGGAACAGCGCGCTCACGTTGCGGGCCTCGTTAAAGTCAGGGTCTTCGAGCAGGTCCATCATATGGGCCAGCGGCCAGCGAACCTGGGGCAGTGGCTCCGGCTCGTCCCCTTCCAGCGATTCTGGATAGAGATCCTCAGCAACCACAATGTTCATTTTGCTGGAAAAATAGGAGGGTGCCATGCTCAGTTTTTTCAGGAACGTCAGTTCGTTCGCACCAAAACCGACCTCTTCTTTGAGCTCGCGATTGGCCGCCTCAAAGACCGTTTCACCCGGATCGATGAGCCCTTTCGAGAACCCAAGTTCGTAAGATTCGGTTCCCACGGCATACTCGCGGATTAAGATCAGATGGTCGTCGACGACAGGAACAATCATCACCGCTTCGCGCGAAGAAGGGCGCATACGTTCGTAAACGCGACGCACACCGTTGCTGAACTCCAGATCCACACTTTCGACATTAAACAGGCGCGATTTTGCGACTGTTTCAACATTCAGAATGGTGGGTTTTTGTAGTGGTTTGCTCATCGTGATGGGGTCTTAGCAGTGGGAACTGGCTTTATTGTGCGATACGCCGCACGGTTTCGGCAATGTCAATTGTTCTGTATTTACATTTATGCAACGTAACAGGAATCAATCCTCAATTCAAAACAAATGTCAAGAGGTTGAAATGTTTCCAGGAATTTGCTGATATCGCGCCATAACAGGCTTTGCTATCATCATCGGTCACTGGGATGCGCTTCAGAATGCTCAAGTTCGACTCCATACTTGCCGATAGCCAACCACAGACTCTCATTCAATGTTAAAGGTGCTACTGACTACACCTGTAAGAAGATAAGTAAGATGGGGAAAGCATGAGCACCATTTTGATTGTTCTCGCTGCTATGCTGGCCGGCGCATTGGTTGCAGGGTGGGTATACAGGCGTCGCGTAAGGCGTCGTTACCGGCTGCCCTTTTTAAACGCCTTTGCCGGTGCGACGACGCGTAAACTGACGCAAGAAGAGCGCGATGCAGTAGAAAACTATCTCGAAACACTGAACCGTTCTCAGTTAACACCTGGGCCGACGGGGGCAACTGCTGCGCCGGTGGCGCTCAAGTTAAATGCGCAAAGTGACACAGTGCTCAGTGTGACGCGCTCCATCACCCGCTATGGCATCACCACAGACGATCCCAACAAATGGCGCTATTATCTGGATTCGGTTGAAGTGCATCTGCCCCCGTCCTGGGAGCAGTACATTAATGACGAAAACAGCGTAGAGCTGATCCATACCGATTCGTTGCCGCTGGTTATCTCACTCAACGGCCATACGTTGAATGAATATCTTCAGGAAGCCCCGCGTTTTGCGCTGGAACGCGCAAGCTCAACGCAGGCCTCCATTCGTGGCGAAGAGACAGAGCAGATCGAGCTGTTGAACATTCGCCAGGAGACGCATGAAGAGTACGCCCTGAGCCGCCCTGACGGCATTCGCGAAGCGATTCTGATCGTGGCCGCGTTCCTGCTCTTTTTCATCTGCCTGCTGACGCCGGATGTGTTTGTCCCCTGGCTGGCTGGCGGTGCGGTGCTGTTGCTGGCAGCCGGGCTGTGGGGGCTCTTTGCCCCGCCGGCAAAAACCTCGCTACGTGAGATCCACTGCCTGCGCGGTACTCCTAAGCGCTGGGGTCTGTTCGGTGAGAGTGACCAGGAGCACCTCAATAATATCTCGCTCGGTATTATCGATCTTATCTACCCGCGCCACTGGCAGCCGTGGATTGCCCAGGATTTAGGGCAGAAAACCGATATCGATATCTACCTTGACCGCCATGTGGTGCGCCAGGGGCGCTTTTTATCCCTGCATGATGAAGTAAAAAATTTCCCGCTTCAGCACTGGTTACGCAGTACGGTCATTGCCGGGGGGGCAGCGCTGGTGTTTATCATGCTTCTGCTGTTTGTCCCGCTGGATATGCCCATTAAATTTACCCTGTCATGGATAAAAGGAGCGCAAACCATTGAGGCAACCAGCGTCAACCAACTGGACGAGGCTGGCGTGCGGGTCGGTGATACGCTGCGCCTGAAGGGCACCGGGATGTGTAACATTCATACGCCTGGCGCATGGAATACGCGTCAGAGCTCGCCGTTCATGCCGTTCGATTGCTCACAAATTATCTGGAATGATGCGCCGCCGCTGCCGCTGCCGGAATCTGAGGTTGTTAATAAAGCCACGTCGCTTACCCAGACGGTCAACCGCCAACTGCACCCGAAACCCGATGACGACTCACGCGTGAGCCCTGCCCTGCGCTCGGCCATTCAGAAATCGGGGATGGTGCTTCTGGACGACTTTGGTGACATCGTTCTGAAAACGCAGGATTTGTGTTCCGCTCATGACGAATGCGTACGTCTCAAAAACGCCCTTGTGAACCTGGGTAACAGTAAAGACTGGGATTCGCTGGTGAAACGCGCGGAAGCGGGCCGGCTGGATGGCGTTAACGTGCTGCTGCGTCCGGTCAGCGCCGAGTCGCTGGATAATCTGGTCGCCACGTCAACCGCACCCTTCGTGATGCGCGAAACTACCCGCGCGGCGCAGGCGCTGAACAGCCCGGCACCGGGCGGCTTTGTGATCGTCAGTGATGAAGGGAGCGACCTGGTCGATCAGCCATACCCGCAGGTCGCACTTTATGACTACCCGGCTCAGGAACAGTGGGGCCAGTTCCAGCGCCTGGCGCAGATGCTGATGCAGACGCCGTTTAGCGCTGAAGGGATTGTGACGAGTATCTTTACCGATGCCAACGGCACGCGCCACATCGGCCTGCACCGCATGCCGGACAGCGCAGGCCTGTGGCGCTACATCGGCACCTCGCTGCTGATGATTGCGATGCTGGTATGCATTTGCTGGAACGGTTTTATGGCGCTGCGTCGCTATCAGCGCTCACGCACCAGGCTTGCCGACATCCAGCAGTATTACGAAAATTGCCTTAACCCTAAGCTGATCCCCTCCTCTGAGAGCCTGATCTGATAACGTCGATGCGCGACAAGATGTGCTACCCTGTCGCGCACGTTTCTTCAGGCTGGAGTTCCCCCTTATGCATCTTGATATCGCCTGGCAGGAGGTTGATACCGTTCTGCTGGATATGGACGGCACGCTGCTCGATCTCGCCTTTGATAACTATTTCTGGCAAAAGCTGGTTCCGGAAACCTATGGTGAACAGCAGGGGATCTCCCCGGCAGAAGCGCAGGAATTCATTCGTTCGCAATATAGCGCGGTGCAGCATACGCTAAACTGGTACTGTCTTGACTACTGGAGCGAGCGCCTCGGTTTGGATATTTGTGCCATGACCACCGCCCAGGGCCCGCGCGCCGTACTGCGTGAGGATACCGTGCCTTTTCTGGATGCGCTGAAAGCGAGCGGCAAGCGCCGTATCTTGCTGACCAACGCCCATCCTCACAATCTGGCCGTGAAGCTGGAGCATACGGGTCTTGCTTCGCACCTTGATTTATTACTTTCCACCCACACATTTGGTTATCCGAAAGAGGATCAGCGGTTGTGGCATGCGGTGGCGGAAGAGACCGGTTTGCAGCCGGAACGCACGTTGTTTATTGATGACAGCGAGCCTATTCTGGATTCCGCGGCCAGGTTTGGCATTCGCTATTGTCTGGGCGTTACCAATCCTGACTCTGGCCTGGCTGAAAAAAGCTATCTGCGCCATCCGGGGCTGAACGACTATCGCCAGATGATCCCCTCACTGACCGTGAAGGAGAGGCCATGAAAGAAAAACCCTCTGAAGGGGTAAGACTGGATAAATGGCTGTGGGCGGCCCGTTTTTATAAAACGCGCGCCCTTGCCCGCGACATGATTGACGGCGGTAAAGTGCATTACAACGGCCAGCGCAGCAAACCGAGCAAGCTGGTCGAACTGAATGCCACCTTAACGCTGCGTCAGGGCAACGATGAACGTACCGTGGTGATTAAAGCCATTACTGAACAACGACGGCCCGCAACCGAAGCCGTCCTGCTGTATGAAGAGACGGCTGAGAGCATTGAAAAACGCGAGAAGACCGCGCTGGCGCGCAAAATGAATGCGCTGACAATGCCCCACCCGGACCGGCGTCCGGATAAAAAAGAGCGCCGCGATCTGATGAAATTTAAACACGGTGAGACCGAGTAACCCTCACCTGCACGAGAGACTATTATGGCCCAACACGACCAATTACACCGCTATCTGTTTGAACAATTCGCCGTGCGCGGCGAGCTGGTCACCGTATCCGAAACCTGGAAACAGATTCTGGAAAACCACAACTACCCGCTGCCGGTGAAAACCCTGTTGGGCGAACTGCTGGTTGCCACCAGCCTGCTGACTGCCACCCTGAAATTTGCCGGGGATATCACCGTGCAGTTGCAGGGTGATGGCCCTATGACCCTGGCGGTCATCAACGGTAATAACCAGCAGCAGATGCGCGGCGTGGCGCGCGTACAGGGCGATGTTCCTGAAAACGCGGACCTGAAAACGCTGGTGGGTAATGGCTATCTGGTCATCACCATCTCCCCGGAGGAAGGTGAGCGCTATCAGGGCGTGGTTGGCCTCGAAGGCGATACGCTGGCGGCCTGCCTGGAAGATTACTTCATGCGTTCTGAACAGCTGCCGACGCGTCTGTTCATCCGCACCGGTGAAGTAGACGGTCAGCCTGCTGCTGGCGGTATGCTGCTGCAGGTTCTGCCTGCGCAGGACGCGCAGACCAACGACTTCGAGCACCTCGCGACCCTGACGGAAACCGTCAAAGCAGAAGAGCTGTTCACCCTGTCGGCGACCGATGTCCTGTGGCGTCTTTATCACGAAGAAGAAGTGACGGTTTACGACCCACAGTCGGTGGAATTTAAGTGCACCTGTTCACGTGAACGCTGCGCTGGCGCGCTGAAGACGCTGCCGGATGAAGAGATCGACAGCATCATGGCGGAAGACGGCGAAATCGATATGCACTGTGACTACTGCGGTACGCACTACGTGTTCAATTCGATGGATATTGCTGAGATCCGCAACAACGCCTCCCCGGCGGATCCTCAGGTCCACTAAGCAAAGCCTGCCCTCACTTTGCCCTCTCCCTTTTGCGAGAGGGCAACGTGCAAAAAAGCCCTCTCTGGCTGAATCGTTTTTAACACTGTAACTCTTACGTAATTTTCTTACGTGTATGCGATTACATTCACATTCCTTCCGATAAAATCACCAGCCATTAACCTTTTCGGAACATTTTCCCCAACCAAAAAGCGATTCCTGCGATAATCCGCCTGCCCTGTGACTGGAGTCGCAGCGTTTTCCGTTAGTAAGGGTTTTGTCCAGATGCGTAAATCTATGAGCCCCGTCGCGGTTAACAACCTCACAAAAACCCTACAATTTCAGACAGTACATATTGGCTAAGGAGCAGTGATATGCGTGTTACTGGTTTAACCCCGCAAGATCTCAAGGCTTATGGTATTCACGACGTCCAGGAAATCGTCTACAACCCCGATTACGATACGCTGTATCAGGAAGAGCTCAATCCAGCACTGGAAGGATACGAGCGAGGTGTGTTGACTAACCTTGGTGCTATCGCCGTCGATACCGGTATCTTTACCGGTCGTTCGCCGAAAGATAAATACATCGTCCGAGACGAGACCACCCGCGACACACTGTGGTGGGCTGATAAAGGCAAAGGGAAGAACGATAACAAACCGCTCTCTCCGGAAACCTGGCAGCATCTGAAAGGGCTCGTTACCCATCAACTTTCCGGTAAGCGTCTGTTCATCGTTGATGCTTTCTGCGGCGCTAACGCCGACACCCGCCTTTCCGTGCGGTTTATCACTGAAGTGGCCTGGCAGGCGCATTTCGTGAAAAACATGTTTATTCGTCCTGACGACAAAGAGCTGCAGGATTTCACCCCTGACTTCATCGTGATGAACGGGGCGAAATGCACGAACCCACAGTGGAAAGAGCAGGGTCTTAACTCCGAAAACTTCATTGCCTTTAACCTGACCGAGCGTATTCAGCTGATCGGCGGTACCTGGTACGGCGGCGAAATGAAGAAAGGGATGTTTTCGGTGATGAACTACCTGCTGCCGCTGCGCGGTATCGCCTCCATGCACTGTTCGGCAAACGTCGGTGAAAAAGGGGATGTGGCGGTGTTCTTCGGCCTGTCCGGCACCGGTAAAACCACCCTTTCTACCGATCCGAAACGTCGTCTGATTGGCGATGACGAGCACGGCTGGGATGATGACGGCGTGTTTAACTTCGAAGGGGGCTGCTACGCGAAGACCATTCGCCTGTCTGAAGAAGCGGAGCCAGATATCTTCCATGCCATCCGCCGCGATGCGCTGCTGGAAAACGTCACCGTGCGTGCCGATGGAACGATCGACTTCGACGATGCTTCGAAAACCGAAAACACCCGCGTGTCTTACCCTATCTACCACATCGACAACATCGTGAAGCCGGTGTCAAAAGCGGGCCACGCGACGAAGGTGATTTTCCTGACGGCAGATGCGTTCGGCGTGTTGCCTCCGGTGTCCCGCCTGACCGCCAGCCAGACGCAGTACCACTTCCTGTCTGGTTTTACCGCCAAACTGGCCGGTACCGAACGCGGCGTGACGGAGCCAACGCCAACCTTCTCCGCCTGCTTCGGCGCAGCGTTCCTGTCGCTGCACCCGACGCAGTACGCGGAAGTGCTGGTTAAACGCATGCAGGCGTCCGGTGCGCAGGCGTACCTGGTGAATACCGGCTGGAACGGCACCGGCAAACGTATCTCCATCAAAGATACCCGCGCCATTATCGACGCCATTCTGGATGGTTCACTCGATAACGCCGAAACCTTCACGCTGCCGATGTTTGATCTGGCAATCCCGACGGCGCTGCCGGGCGTAGAGACCCGTATTCTCGACCCACGCAATACCTACGGTTCACCGGAGCAGTGGCGTGAGAAAGCAGAATCGCTGGCGAAACTGTTTATTGAGAACTTCGAGAAGTATACCGATACCCCGGCAGGTGAAGCGCTGGTGAGTGCGGGACCGAAGCTGTAACAGCTGACCCGACCTGCAAAAAAAAGGGTGGCTTTTGCCACCCTTTTTTAACTCTCTCTCACCTGCCCGCGCGTCACCGGCACCGGTAACCATGCGCGAATGCTTAAACCGCCCCGCTCACTGGTCCCAATCTCCAGCAAGCCGTTATGGTTATCTACAATACGCTGCACAATCGCCAGGCCTAAGCCGGTTCCGCTGGTACTGCGCGCGCTATCGCCCCGCACAAACGGCTGGAACAGATGCTTACGCTGCTCTGGCTTAATGCCCGGACCGTCATCTTCGACCTGGAACCAGGCGCGGTTGAGCTCAGACCCGCTGCTGACTTTAATCCAGCCATTGCCATAACGGGCCGCGTTAACCACCATATTGGCCACCGCACGTTTAATGGAAAGCGGGTGCATCCGCACCTGAATTTCACCGGCCTGAAGGTCGGTATCGATTTCCCGCTCGTAGCCGCTTTCCGCCGCGACCACTTCACCGAGTACCGCATTCAGATCGGCCATCTCCATCGGCATCTCCTGCCCGGTACGCAGGTAGTCAATGAACTGCTCAATGATGGCGTTACACTCTTCGATGTCCTTGTTAATGGACTCCGCAAGATAACCATCCTCTTCGCCCATCATCTCGGTCGCCAGGCGGATACGCGTGAGCGGCGTGCGCAGGTCATGGCTCACGCCCGCCATTAGCAGCGTACGGTCGTCTGCCAGCTGCTTCACGCCGGCCGCCATATGGTTAAAGGCCCGCGTCACGGAACGCACTTCTGAGGCGCCGTACTCACGCAGTGGCGGAGGAATAATCCCTTTACCGACCTGCAGCGCAGCGTGCTCCAGGTCGACCAACGGTCGGTTCTGTATACGAATAAACAGCCACGCGCCGCCTATCGCCAGCAGCATAATGGCAAGGGTGTAACGGAACAGCGGTGAGAAGTCACCCTGATGAATTTCGGTCAGCGGGACGCGCACCCAGATATTGGGTGACAGCCAGGTTTTCAGCCAGACGACCGGCGAGCTTTTGTTGACCTCAACGCGCACTTCCGTCGGGCCACCTAACTGCTGCGCCATCTGCTGGCTGAGGAACTCATAATGCTGCGCCCAGCGCAGGCCAGCGTCTTCTGCCGCTTCGTTGGAGTAAAGCGAAATACCCAGCTCACGGTAGATTTCACGGCGAAACGCCGGGGGAACAACTAACTGCGTGCCGTCCTCCAGTTGCAGTTTATCGGTCATCAGCATACGCACTTCGTATGCCAGAACCTTATTGAACTGCTGGAGGCTCGGCAGGATCGCAAAGTTCAGCACCACCAGATAGGTTGTCACCAGGCTGACGAACAGCAGGGTGACAATCAGTAACAGCGTACGGGCAAATGAGCTTCGCGGAGAGAAGCGCATTCGCCTCATGCTTTAGCGCCGTCCGGGACAAACACGTAGCCCAGACCCCATACGGTCTGAATATATCGAGGATGCGCCGGATCTTCTTCCACCATGCGGCGCAGACGGGAGATCTGCACGTCAATGGAACGTTCCATTGCGGAGTATTCACGGCCGCGCGCCAGGTTCATCAGCTTGTCACGTGAAAGCGGCTCACGCGGGTGGCTGACCAGCGCTTTCAGCACCGCGAACTCACCGCTGGTGAGCGGCATAGGTTCATCTTCACGGAACATCTCACGGGTACCGAGATTCAGCTTGAACTTACCAAACGCAATCACCGCTTCTTCCTGCGACGGTGCGCCAGGCAGTTCGTTCGCCTGACGGCGCAGCACGGCGCGAATACGGGCCAGCAGTTCCCGCGGGTTGAACGGTTTTGGAATGTAGTCGTCAGCGCCGATTTCCAGACCAACGATGCGGTCAACCTCTTCCCCTTTCGCCGTCACCATGATGATCGGCATAGGGTTGCTCTGGCTACGCAGACGGCGGCAGATGGAAAGCCCGTCTTCACCAGGCAGCATCAGGTCGAGTACCATAAGATGGAATGATTCGCGGGTCAGCAGACGGTCCATCTGCTCAGCGTTGGCCACGCTACGAACCTGGAAGCCCTGCTCGGTCAGATAACGCTCAAGCAGCGCACGCAGGCGCATGTCGTCATCCACGACCAGAATTTTGTAGTTCTCTTGCATTGTGTGTACTCCCAAAGGTTCGGATAGTCTAATAACAGCGTATTCTAAAAAAGTGCACGTGTTCGACCAGCTAATTCTGGTATAAATTCTAGTCGAAATTGTTACAAAGCATATTTAACAGCAGCTTATCTGCACATTTCATCACATAAATCATTATTAACGTTGTCTGTTAGACTACGTGATACGTAATGTGCGCAAAGAATGCAATGATGTCGAGTCTTAAGGTCACCCCATGAAAACGCCCCTGATCACCCGCGAAGGGTATGAGAAACTCAAAAAAGAGATGGATTACCTGTGGCGCGAAGAGCGTCCTGAAGTGACCAAGAAAGTGACCTGGGCCGCAAGCCTGGGCGATCGCAGTGAAAATGCTGACTACCAGTACAACAAAAAACGGTTACGTGAAATCGACCGCCGGGTCCGCTATCTGACCAAATGCCTTGAGAACCTCAAAATAGTGGATTACTCCCCACAGCAGGAAGGCAAAGTGTTTTTCGGCGCGTGGGTCGAGATTGAGAACGACGATGGCGACACCCTGCGTTTTCGTATCGTCGGCTATGACGAAATTTTTGGTCGTAAGGATTACATCTCTATCGACTCACCAATGGCCCGTGCGCTGCTGAAAAAGGAAGTGGGCGATTTGGCCGTCGTGCAGACCCCTGGCGGCGAAGCCAGCTGGTACGTCAACGAAATTACGTACGTTAAATAGTCCGAGAGCGCCCTCCGCGGCTGGCATTTTGCCGTGTCAGCCCGTATAACTATCCCCTGATTTTTTCGACTCAACAGATGATAAAGCCATGATGAAAGATTCGCTCTGCCGCATTATTGCGGGTGAACTTCAGGCCAGAGCCGAACAGGTAGAAGCTGCCGTTCGCCTGCTTGATGAAGGGAACACCGTGCCGTTTATTGCACGTTATCGTAAGGAAGTCACCGGCGGTCTGGATGACACGCAGTTGCGTAACCTGGAGACCCGTCTCGGTTACCTGCGCGAACTGGAAGACCGTCGTCAGGCGATCCTCAAATCCATCGGCGAACAGGGAAAACTGACCAGCGAGCTGGAAACCGCAATCAACGGCACCCTGAGCAAAACCGAACTCGAAGACCTTTATCTGCCGTACAAACCGAAGCGCCGTACCCGTGGACAGATTGCCATTGAGGCAGGCCTGGAGCCGCTGGCCGAACTGCTGTGGAACGAACCGTCCCACGACCCGGAAACCGAAGCCGCGAAGTTTATCGATGCCGATAAAGGGGTTGCAGACACCAAAGCCGCACTCGACGGCGCGCGCTACATTCTGATGGAGCGCTTCTCCGAAGATGCCGCCCTGCTCGCGAAAGTGCGTGACTATCTGTGGAAAAACGCCCACATCGTCTCTACCGTGGTCAGCGGGAAAGAGGAAGAAGGCGCCAAGTTCCGCGATTATTTCGATCATCACGAACCCATCTCTACCACCCCTTCACACCGCGCGCTGGCGATGTTCCGCGGCCGCAACGAAGGCGTGCTCCAGCTCTCCCTGAATGCCGACCCACAGTTTGACGAGCCACCAAAAGAGAGCCACTGCGAGCAGATCATTATCGACCACCTCGGCCTGCGCCTGAACAACGCGCCGGCAGACAGCTGGCGCAAAGGCGTGGTGAGCTGGACGTGGCGCATCAAGGTGTTGATGCACCTCGAAACCGAACTGATGGGCACCGTGCGTGAACGCGCCGAAGACGAAGCAATCAACGTCTTCGCCCGTAACCTGCACGACCTGCTGATGGCCGCACCTGCCGGCCTGCGCGCCACCATGGGTCTCGATCCGGGTCTGCGTACCGGCGTAAAAGTGGCCGTGGTTGACGGTACCGGCAAGCTGGTGGCTACCGACACCATTTATCCGCATACCGGCCAGGCGGCGAAGGCTGCCGTCGTGGTTGCGGCGCTGTGCGAGAAATACAACGTGGAGCTGGTGGCCATCGGCAACGGTACGGCCTCCCGTGAAACCGAGCGTTTCTACCTCGACGTGCAGAAACAGTTCCCGAAAGTCACCGCACAGAAAGTGATTGTCAGCGAGGCGGGCGCTTCCGTCTATTCGGCGTCTGAACTGGCCGCCCTGGAGTTCCCGGACCTGGACGTTTCCCTGCGCGGTGCGGTTTCTATCGCCCGTCGTCTGCAGGATCCGCTGGCGGAGCTGGTTAAGATCGACCCGAAATCCATCGGCGTCGGCCAGTATCAGCATGACGTGAGCCAGACTCAGCTGGCCCGTAAGCTGGATGCGGTCGTGGAAGACTGCGTAAACGCCGTCGGCGTTGACCTGAACACGGCCTCTGTTCCCCTGCTGACCCGCGTGGCGGGCTTAACCCGCATGATGGCGCAAAACATCGTTGCCTGGCGTGATGAAAACGGCCAGTTCCAGAACCGCCAGCAGTTGCTGAAGGTGAGCCGTCTGGGGCCAAAAGCATTTGAGCAGTGCGCGGGCTTCCTGCGCATCAACCACGGCGATAACCCGCTGGATGCCTCAACCGTTCACCCGGAAGCGTACCCGGTAGTGGAACGCATTCTGGCCGCAACCCAGCAGGCGCTGAAAGACCTGATGGGCGACAGCAGCGCGCTGCGCAACCTGAAGGCGGTCGATTTTACCGACGAACAGTTCGGGGTGCCGACGGTCACGGACATCATCAAAGAGCTGGAAAAACCGGGCCGCGATCCGCGTCCTGAGTTTAAAACCGCGACCTTCGCCGACGGCGTTGAAACCATGAATGACCTGCTTCCAGGCATGGTACTCGAAGGGGCGGTCACTAACGTCACCAACTTTGGCGCATTTGTCGATATCGGCGTGCACCAGGACGGTCTGGTCCACATCTCTTCCCTTGCCGATAAATTCGTTGAAGATCCGCATACCGTGGTCAAAGCGGGCGACATTGTGAAGGTGAAGGTGATGGAAGTGGATCTGCAGCGTAAGCGTATCGCCCTGACGATGCGTCTGGACGAGCAGCCAGGTGAAACCAACGCGCGCCGCGGCAGTAACGGCGGCGGACGCGAGCAGCAGCGCCCGGCCGCAAAAGCGGCGAAGCCACGCGGACGTGACGCCCAGCCTGCGGGCAACAGCGCCATGATGGATGCGCTGGCGGCAGCAATGGGTAAGAAACGCTAACCGCATAAAAAAGGCCCGGTGATGCGTCACTCACCGGGCCGTTATCCCGCCGAAATTAATTGTAAAATATGAAACCGGTTGTATATCTATATTTCAACCACCAGTGATCACACTATTAACAAATAAGCCTTTCCTCTCCCTGCCGCAGAATCCGTAAATATTGAGCAAGGTCAAACAGGCCGTAAATTAATACCGCAAACAACATTCCGTCACAGTTTTATTATTGCTGATAAAAACTATTCTCATTATCATCCCATAGTAGATATTTTAACCTCTCGTGGAATCAGGCATTATGCAATTCACTCCAGACAGTGCATGGAAAATTACCGGTTTTACCCACGAAATTAGCCCGGCCTATCGACAAAAGCTGCTGTCGCTGGGCATGCTGCCCGGCTCGTCATTTCAGGTCGTGCGCGTCGCCCCGTTAGGTGATCCGGTGCATATCGAAACCCGACGCGTAAATCTGGTATTGCGTAAAAAAGATCTCGCATTAATAGAAGTCGAAGCCTTATCCCGATAACAAGCCAGCGGTTTCAGTGAGTCCAGAAAAATGAAAAAATTAACTATTGGCTTAATTGGCAATCCTAATTCCGGCAAGACAACGCTATTTAACCAGCTCACGGGTGCGCGCCAGCGCGTCGGTAACTGGGCTGGCGTAACGGTTGAACGTAAAGAAGGCCTGTTCTCAACAACAGATCACCAGGTCACGCTGGTTGACCTACCCGGCACGTACTCCTTAACCACGATCTCCTCGCAAACTTCGCTCGATGAGCAGATTGCCTGCCACTATATTCTTAGCGGCGACGCGGATCTGCTCATCAACGTGGTTGATGCCTCAAACCTTGAGCGTAACCTCTACCTGACGCTGCAGCTGCTGGAGCTGGGCATTCCCTGCATCGTGGCGCTCAACATGCTCGACATTGCAGAGAAACAGAAACTGCGTATCGACGTCGATGCCCTCTCCGCACGGCTGGGGTGCCCGGTCGTTCCGCTGGTGTCGACGCGCGCCCGCGGTATTGATGCCCTGAAACTGGCTATCGATCGTCACGCGGGCAATCGTAACGTTGAGCTGGTGCACTACGCCCAGCCGCTCCTGCGCGAAGCGGATCTGCTGGCGCAAGAGATGGACAAAAGCATGCCCGCAAAACAGCGCCTGTGGCTCGGCCTGCAAATGCTGGAAGGGGATATCTACAGCCGCGCCTATGCTGGTCATGCGGCAGATAAACTGGACGTGGTCCTCGCCCGTCTGAGCGACGAGCTGGATGACCCGGCCCTGCATATCGCTGATGCTCGCTATCAGGCCATCGCCGCGATTTGCGACGTGGTCAGTAACGCCCTGACGGCGGAACCGAGCCGCTTCACCGCGGCCGTAGATAAGGTTGTGCTTAACCGCTTCCTCGGTTTGCCGGTCTTCTTGCTGGTGATGTACCTGATGTTCTTGCTCGCCATTAACATTGGTGGCGCACTCCAGCCGATTTTCGATGCCGGTTCCGTTGCTATCTTTGTTCATGGCATTCAGTGGGTGGGTTACACCCTGCATTTCCCGGAATGGCTGACCATCTTCCTTGCCCAGGGGATTGGCGGTGGTATCAACACCGTACTGCCTCTGGTGCCGCAAATCGGCATGATGTATCTGTTCCTCTCCTTCCTTGAGGATTCCGGTTACATGGCGCGCGCCGCCTTCGTCATGGATCGCCTGATGCAGGCGCTCGGTCTGCCAGGCAAATCCTTCGTGCCGCTGATCGTGGGCTTCGGCTGTAACGTGCCCTCGGTTATGGGTGCCCGTACGCTGGATGCACCGCGTGAACGTCTGATGACCATTATGATGGCACCGTTTATGTCCTGCGGTGCGCGACTGGCTATCTTCGCGGTCTTTGCCGCGGCCTTCTTTGGGCAGCAGGGGGCGCTGGCGGTCTTCTCGCTGTACGTGCTGGGTATCGTCATGGCCATTCTCACGGGGCTGATGCTGAAACACACCATCATGCGCGGCGAAGCGTCGCCGTTCGTTATGGAACTGCCGGTCTACCACGTCCCCCATCTTAAAAGCCTGGTGATCCAGACCTGGCAGCGCCTGAAAGGCTTCGTCCTGCGTGCCGGTAAAGTGATTGTTATCGTGAGTATTTTCCTGAGCGCGCTGAACAGCTTCACCCTGAGCGGACAGGCTGCGGATAACATCAACGACTCCGCCCTCGCCTCCGTCAGCCGCGTCATAACCCCGGTCTTCAAACCGATCGGCGTCCATGACGATAACTGGCAGGCGACCGTCGGTCTGTTCACCGGTGCGATGGCGAAAGAGGTGGTCGTCGGGACCCTGAATACGCTCTACACCGCGGAGAACATCCAGGAGCAAGCGTTCAATCCGGCAGAGTTTCATCTCGGTAACGAACTGCTGGGCGCCGTCGAAGAGACATGGCAGAGCCTGAAAGACACCTTCAGCCTGAGCGTGCTGGCGAACCCTATCGAGGCCAGTAAAGGTGACGGCGAAATGGCAACGGGTGCCATGGGCGTGATGAGCGAGAAATTTGGCAGCGCCTCTGCGGCCTACAGCTACCTCATCTTTGTTCTGCTCTATATTCCGTGCATCTCCGTCATGGGCGCGATTGCCCGCGAGTCCAGCCGTGGCTGGATGGGCTTCTCCATTCTGTGGGGGCTCAACATCGCGTACTCGCTGGCGACGCTCTTTTATCAGACCGTTAACTTTAGCCAGCACCCGCGTTATAGCCTGGTGTGCATCCTGGCGGTTGTGCTGTTTAACGTGCTCGTTCTCGGCCTGCTACGCCGGGCACGCAGCCGGGTTGATATCAACCTGCTGGCAAACCGCAAAACGGTTGCCACCTGTTGCAACAGCCCGGCGGGCGACTGTCACTAAGGGGTAAGCCATGGCATCGTTGATTCAGGTACGTGATCTGCTGGCGTTACAAGGGCGAATGGAGGCGAAACAGCTGAGCCTCACCCTGCATACGCCACAGCCGATGATCGATGCCATGCTGGAAAGACTGGAAGCCATGGGAAAAGCGGTGCGTATTCAGGAAGAGGCGGAGGGCTGCCTGTCCGGCAGTTGTAAAAGCTGCCCGGAAGGAAAAGCCTGCCTCAGAGAGTGGTGGGCACTGCGCGCATAAAGCCGGGCATCGCTGCCCGGCATTAACGTATTACTTATAGACGTCCGCCGTTGCGCGCACGTTTTTGGTCTGTTTTTCGGCACTGGTGACGACGTAGTACTTCCCACCCAGCTCATCCGCTTTCTTAGACAGCTCTCTTTTGGCGTCCATCGGCGCGGTCGTGTCAGACGTAGAAATCTCACCAACTTTGGTCAGATTCATCCCGGCAACTTTATCTTTTTCCAGCTCTTGTGCCGCAAAGGCGCCAAATGAAAGTGACCCAATAACCAGAGAAGTGACGATACCTGTAACAAGTTTCATAGCCTGACTCTCCATAGGATTGTTGTTTTGATTATCGTAGGCAGAACAACCGCAACGACATCTGGAGTATGGTTGCGGTGTGAAACTTTTTCCAGGCTGGATAGAAAATAATCAGTCTAAACGTTGACTTAACGCAACGAGCGCTGAACAAAACTCCGCCGGATGAGAGATAAACGGCGCATGCGCGGCTTTGTTTATCACCAGAGACTCACTTTGTGGCCAGAGTGAATCCAGCACTGGAACCACTTTACGCGGCACCAGCCCGTCGAGGTAGCCGTAGATACGCAGGTGCGGCATCGCCAGCGCGGCCAGCGGCTCACGCAAATCGACGGTTTTGAGGATCTCAAGCCCCCCGTTAAGCACCTCAACGTCCGGCATCGGCAGGGAAAGCACGGTCTGCTTCAGCGCTCTGGCATCCTGACGCGCGGTGTCGGTTCCCATTGTCTGCAGGGCCAGGAAACGCTCAACGGTCCGCTGGAAGTCTTCGCTCAGCTGTTTCTGGAACCCGGCCAGCACATCCGGTTTTATGCCCGGCCAGTCGTCCTGCGCACTGAAGCACGGTGACGAGGCTACCGTGACCAGCGCACGCACGCGCTCGGGATGGGTCAAGGCAATCTGGCTCGCCACCAGCCCACCCAGGCTCCAGCCCAGCCAGATGGCGTGTTGCGGCGCAGCGTCCAGCACCTGCTGCGCCATCTCCTCAACCGACATTGCCCCAAAGCCGCGACTGCGGCCAAAGCCCGGTAAATCCACCAGATGCAGGGTAAATTGCGAGGTGAGTTCCCCGGTTATGCAATTCCATACTTCGGCATTCAGGCCCCATCCGTGCAGCAGCACAAGATGGCAATTTCCCGTCCCTACGGTCTGCCACCACAGCGTCTTCATCAGTTACTGTTCTCTTTTTTCACATGGAGGTTGCACATGTTAACAGTGCCTGGCTTGTGCTGGCTATGCCGGATGCCGCTTGCCCTCAGCACATGGGGCGTCTGCTCCGTTTGCACCCGCTCGCTGAAAAGGCAGGCGATGACGTGTCCGCAGTGTGGGCTAAATGCCACCGGCCGGGACGTTCCCTGCGGCCGCTGCCTGAAAAAAGCGCCGCCGTGGTGTGCCCTGGTGGCTGTGGATGATTATGTTGCGCCGTTAAGCGGCCTTATTCATGCGCTGAAGTTTGCCGGCCAGAGTGTGCTGGCGCGTCCCCTCGCCCGCCTGTTACTGCTGGCCGTTTTACAGGCGCGACGCACCCGCGGCCTGCCGAACATCGACATGGTGGTCAACGTGCCTTTATACCGTCGCCGACACTGGCGACGCGGCTACAACCAAAGTGACCTGCTCTGCCGCCCGCTCGCGCGATGGCTCGGTTGCCGGTACGACGCCCGTGCGCTCAAACGCGTCCATAATACGGCTATCCAGCATCAGCTCACGGCCCGGCTTCGCAAAAGGAACCTCAAAAATGCCTTTCGTCTTGAATTCCCGGTCAAAGGCCTCCATATCGCGATTGTGGATGATGTCGTCACCACAGGCAGTACCGTTGCTGAACTTTCCCGACTGCTTTTGCAAAGCGGCGCCGCGTCGGTTCAGGTATGGTGTCTGTGCCGTACCTTGTAGCCCTTCTTCAATGGGCGTATGATTATACCCAGGTAATTTAGTCAACTATTAGGCCAAAGCTATGATCCGTATTTCCGATTCTGCACAAGCGCACTTTGCCAAACTGCTGGCAAATCAGGAAGAAGGGACGCAGATCCGCGTGTTTGTGATCAATCCAGGCACTCCGAATGCAGAATGTGGTGTCTCTTATTGTCCTCCGGACGCAGTGGAAGCGACTGACACTGCCCTTAAATTTGAACAGCTCACGGCTTACGTTGATGAGCTGAGCGCACCGTATCTTGAAGATGCGGAGATCGATTTCGTCACCGATCAGCTGGGTTCTCAGCTGACCCTGAAAGCGCCAAACGCCAAAATGCGTAAAGTGTCTGACGATGCCCCACTGATGGAGCGCGTCGAGTACCTGCTGCAGTCTCAGATCAACCCGCAGCTGGCGGGCCACGGCGGGCGTGTTTCCCTGATGGAAATCACTGAAGACGGCCTGGCGATCCTGCAGTTCGGCGGCGGCTGTAACGGTTGTTCAATGGTTGATGTCACGCTGAAAGAAGGGATCGAGAAGCAGCTGCTGAACGAATTCCCGGAACTGAAAGGTGTGCGCGATCTGACCGAACACCAGCGCGGCGAGCACTCTTACTACTAAGCGTCCGCCTGCTTTTGCCCGGTGGCGCTATGCTTACCGGGCCTGCTTTCCCCTCCCTGCCTTGCCTCCCCATATGTTGACCTGCGTCTCATAATTCAAATTTAGCCCCCCAGGGTGATTCTCAACCACGACATGTTACCCGTATCATTCTCGTGGGCACTAAGCACCTTCATAACAGCCGACTAAACTTAATAGTTTCCAAGGCAACAGTATTAGTGCCGTTAACACTCTGTTCCCAGTTGGGACAATCGGAATTTGTCGTTGAAACAATGACGTTACCCATAACAATTCAAAGGCCAGGTAAATCATGCCATTAGTCATCGTTGCTATCGGTGTTGTGTTATTACTGCTCTTGATGATCCGTTTCAAAATGAACGGGTTTATCGCTCTGGTTCTGGTGGCACTTGCAGTCGGTCTGATGCAAGGGATGCCGCTGGTGAAAGTCATCAGCTCCATTAAAGCCGGTGTCGGCGGCACGCTCGGTAGCCTGGCACTGATCATGGGCTTTGGCGCTATGCTCGGCAAAATGCTGGCGGACTGTGGGGGCGCCCAGCGTATTGCCACCACGCTGATTGCCAAATTTGGTAAGAAGAATATTCAGTGGGCGGTTGTGTTAACCGGGTTTACCGTCGGTTTCGCACTGTTCTATGAAGTGGGCTTCGTGCTGATGCTGCCACTGGTGTTCACCATCGCAGCGGCAGCGAACATTCCACTGCTGTATGTCGGTGTACCGATGGCCGCCGCGCTGTCCGTTACGCACGGTTTCCTGCCACCACACCCGGGTCCAACCGCGATCGCCACCATCTTCCATGCCGATATGGGTAAAACCCTGCTGTTCGGTACGATTCTGGCAATCCCGACGGTGATCCTGGCCGGCCCGGTTTATGCCCGCTTCCTGAAAGGTATTGATAAGCCTATCCCGGAAGGTCTGTACAGCGCGAAAACCTTCACGGAAGAAGAGATGCCTGGTTTTGGCGTCAGCGTCTGGACCTCTCTGGTGCCGGTCATCCTGATGGCGATGCGTGCCGTGGCGGAAATGATCCTGCCAAAAGGCCACCCGTTCCTGTCCGTTGCCGAGTTCCTGGGCGACCCGGTGATGGCGACGCTGATTGCGGTGCTGATTGCGATGTTCACCTTCGGCCTGAACCGTGGTCGTTCAATGGATCAGATTAACGATACGCTGACCTCTTCCATCAAAATCATTGCCATGATGCTGCTGATTATCGGTGGTGGCGGTGCGTTCAAGCAGGTGCTGGTCGACAGCGGCGTGGATAAATACATCGCGGCCATGATGCATGAAACCAATGTGTCACCGCTGCTGATGGCGTGGTCTATCGCTGCGGTGCTGCGTATCGCGCTCGGCTCTGCAACCGTTGCAGCAATCACCGCCGGTGGTATCGTTGCGCCGCTGATTGCGACGACGGGTGTGAGCCCTGAGCTGATGGTTATCGCGGTAGGTTCCGGTAGCGTGATTTTCTCTCACGTGAACGATCCGGGCTTCTGGCTGTTCAAGGAATATTTCAACCTGACTATCGGTGAAACCATCAAGTCCTGGTCTGCACTGGAAACCATTATTTCGGTGTGTGGTCTGGTCGGGGTTCTGCTGTTGAACATGGTTATCTGATATCAAAAAGCCGGGTAGCTTGCGCTTACCCGGCTTTCTTCTCTCTGCGAGACTACCGCGTTTTACCCACCGCTTTTCTGCGCTTATCCAAATCCTTAATCAACTTGTTCACCCCGTCATCGGCAAACATCTTCTCAAGCGTGATGGACAATTTGCGACGCCAGTTCTTGTACTGATAGCTGGTACCCGGAATGTTCACCGGCTCCGCCATATCAATCCAGTCTTCCGGCTGCAGACCCAGCAGGGCACTGTTGCTGTCGGCGATATAGCGCTGCAATCCGCGGTTGAGCGTAGGCGTCATCGACATCAGTGATGCCTTATGCCCGGCGCGTTTCGGCAGGCAGCCATGCTTGTGTAACGCATCAAGCAACCCTTGCTTCGCCAGCTCACGATCCTGATACAGCCCACGTAAGACCTCTTCATCCGGATACAGACCCAGCGTTTTACCGAGCGTCAGATCGCCGCTTTCCCAATAGCCACGAAGCGTAGGAAGGTCATGCGTCGTCGCGACTGCCATTGACTGTTCAGGGTACGCTTTCGGCGCGCGGAAGGTTTTCTCATGGTCGTTTTCAAAATAGAGCACTTTATAGGAGTAAACGCCGCTGTCGCGGAGCTTACTGACAATCTCAACCGGCACGGTACCGAGATCTTCGCCGATCACCATGCACTGATGACGTTTACTCTCCAGCGCCAGGATCGAGAGCAGATCGTCAACCGGATACTGTACATACGCGCCGTGGTCAGCCGTTTCCCCATAAGGGATCCACCACAGACGCAGGACGGACATCACGTGGTCAATTCGCAGCGCGCCGCAGTTTTGCATGTTGGCGCGCAGCAGGTCGATAAACGGCTCGTAAGCCCGCGCGGCCATGACGTGCGGATCCATCGGCGGCAAACCCCAGTTCTGGCCGAGCGGGCCAAGAATATCCGGCGGTGCGCCCACGGAGGCCTTCAGGCAATAAAGCTCGCGGTCACACCAGGTTTCCGCCCCGCCTTCCGCCACGCCAACGGCCAGATCGCGGTACAGGCCGATTGGCATTTTATAGCCCTGGCTCACCTGCCAGCAGGCGGCAAACTGGCTGTAAGCCAGCCACTGCAGCCAGAGGAAGAAGTCCACCTCGTCAGCATATTTTTTGCAGAACGCCTGCACTTCGGGCGTATCGACAGATTGATACGCTTCCGGCCATACCGGCCAGCCCCAGCGCATTTCGTCCTCTTTTACCTGATAAGCGTGCAATGCATCGAACGCCGCCTGCCAGTAAAGGCTCTCGCCTTCCTGAGCTACAAACTGGCGGAAAGCCGACATCTGCTCATCATCACGCTGCGAAAAACCTTTCCACGCCAGACGTAACGCGGCCATTTTCAGTGCGGTGACGGTGGCATAGTCTACCCAGTCCGTCTCGCGCGCCTGCTTCAGCGCCTGCTGAGTGGTCGTGAGGTTCCACCACGCCTGCGCCTCTTTGCTGCTTTTGAAATCGTCTAAGGCATTCACGTCAATGTAAATCACGTTCAGCCAGCGACGGGATGACGGGCTGTACGGACTGGCACTTTCCGGGTTCGCCGGATAGAGCGCATGAATGGGGTTGAGGCCGATAAACGCACCGCCGCGCTCGCCCACATCCGCCAGCATCTTTTTCAGGTCGCCAAAATCGCCGATACCCCAGTTGCTGTCAGAGCGCAGCGTGTAGAGCTGCACGCAGGCCCCCCACAGCTTTTTACCCTCGAGCAACGCCTGCGGCTCATAGCAGCGTTTTGGCGCAACAATCACCCGACAATGAAAACGCTGGTCGTCCTGCGTGAGGGTTAACGTGTGATAGCCCTCCGGCAGTTTTGCCGGAAGGTTAAGCGCTTTGCCACCGGTGGCGTGGCCTTTGTGCTGTTGCCCCTCTTCGGTCGTGAGCAGCCAGCTAAATTCGCCGCGCCCGTTTACCGTTAGCGGCATCTTTTTACCGGCGGTAAACACCTTCACGTTCGGCACCGGAGCAACCGACGCTTTCGCGTCGGTCTTGTGCATGGCATCCAGCAAACGTCTTTTGGTGTCGGCGCCAATAGACTGTGGTTTGCCGTGAGCATTAATGTAACTGAGGCTGATCCCCGCCGCCTGCGCGGCACTGTCCAGACGTTTACTCTCCATCGCGCTTCCTTAGCGTTTTGCCTGCCAGATACGAGCCTGATAATCACGGATTGAGCGGTCAGAACTGAACATCCCGCAGCGGGCGGTGTTCAGAATGCACGCCCGGGTCCACGCTTCCTGGTCGCGATACAGCACGTCGACCTGTTTTTGCGCGTCCACATAGGCCGTAAAGTCCGCCATGACCAGATACGGGTCACCGCCGTGTTTGTCCATGCTGTGCAGCATCTGGTCAAAGGCATGTTTATCGCCATCGCTGTACTTACCGCTTTCCAGCTCTTTCAGAACCGCATCAAGAACTTTGTCTTTCTTACGCCATTTCACCGGGTCGTAACCTTTGGCTTTGAGGGCTTTCACTTCTTCGACGGTATGGCCGAAGATAAAGATGTTCTCTTCCCCCACCTTTTCGGCGATCTCGACGTTCGCGCCGTCGAGCGTACCGACGGTCAGCGCACCGTTCAGCGCCAGCTTCATGTTGCCGGTACCGGAAGCTTCTTTCCCTGCCGTGGAGATCTGCTCGGAGATATCCGCCGCCGGGATCAGCATCTCAGCTGCAGAGACGCAGTAGTCCGGCAGGAACACCACCTTCAGCTTGTCACCCACTTTCGGATCGTTATTGATGGCCGCGGCCACTTTATTAATGGCGAGGATAATGTTTTTCGCCAGGTAGTAGCCCGGTGCGGCTTTCGCCCCAAACAGGAACACGCGCGGTACGCGGTCAGCCTGCGGGTTCTCGCGGATCTCTTTATACAGCGCCAGAATATGCAGCAGGTTCAGGTGCTGGCGTTTGTACTCATGCAGACGTTTGATCTGAATATCGAAAATGGCGTTCGGGTTGATCTCAATCCCGGTACGCGCTTTGACAAAATGCGCCAGACGCACTTTGTTTTCGAGCTTAATGGCGCGGTACTGCTCGCGGAATGCCGCGTCGTCGGCATACTTTTCCAGATTGATAAGCTGGTCCAGATCGTTGGCCCACTCTTTCTTCAGGGTTTTGTCCAGCAGGCCAGCCAGCAGCGGGTTGCACTGCTTAATCCAGCGACGCGGCGTGATGCCGTTAGTCACGTTATGGAATTTGGTCGGCCACAGCTGGTGGTATTCCGGGAACAGGTCTTTCACCACCAGATCCGAGTGCAGCGCCGCCACACCGTTCACCGCAAAACCGCTTACCACGCACATGTTCGCCATGCGCACCTGTTTGTCATGTACCACAGCCAGCTTCGCCCACACCGCTTTGTCGCCCGGCCAGGTTTTATCCACTTGCTTTTTAAACGCGTCGTTAATCTTGTTGATGATCTGCATATGACGCGGCAGCAGGGCTTTCACCAGCTTCTCATCCCAGCACTCCAGCGCTTCAGGCATCAGGGTGTGGTTGGTGTAGGCAAACGTACGGCTGGTGATCGCCCACGCGTCATCCCAGCTCAGCTGGTGCTCGTCAATCAGCACGCGCAGCAGTTCAGGAATCGCAATCGTCGGGTGCGTATCGTTAAGCTGGATCACTTCGAAGTCCGGCAGCTGCGCCAGCTTGCGGCCCGCCAGGTGATGACGACGCAGAATATCCGCAATGGAACAGGCACACTGGAAGTACTGCTGCATCAGACGCAGTTTCTTGCCCGCCAGATGGTTGTCGTTCGGGTAAAGGACTTTGGTCAGTTTCTCAGCGTCGATCCCCTGCTGCTCGGCACGCAGGAAATCGCCGTCGTTGAATTTGGTCAGGTTGAAGGGATGAGCATGCTTTGCCTGCCACAGACGCAGCGGTTGCGCCACGCCGTTACGGTAGCCCAGCACCGGCAGATCCCAGGCTTCGCCGGTCAGGGTAAACGCAGGCTCCCACAGCCCCTGCTTCGTGACTTTACCACCAATGCCCACCTGCACATCAAGCTGTGCATTGTGGCGGAACCAGGGGTAAGTATTGCGGTGCCAGTCATCCGGCGCTTCCATCTGATGACCATCAGCAAACGACTGACGGAACAGGCCGTACTGGTAGTTCAGACCGTAGCCAATGGCCGACTGACCGACGGTGGCCATCGAGTCAAGGAAACAGGCCGCCAGACGTCCCAGACCACCGTTACCCAGCGCCGGGTCAATCTCTTCTTCCAGCAGGTCGGTCAGGTTAATGTCATGCTCTTTCAGCACATCACCCACCTCCTGATACCAGCCGAGGTTCAGCAGGTTGTTACCTGTCAGACGGCCAATCAGGAACTCCATTGAGATGTAGTTAACGTGGCGCTGGTCTTTCGCCGGTTTTGCCAACGGTTGAGCATCCAGTTGCTCCGCGAGCGCACCGCTCACTGCCTGCCACCACTGGTGAGGCGTCATCTCGTTTGCAGCGTGAAGGCCAAAACGCTGCCACTGACGCGTCAGGGCAGCCTGGAATTGAGCTTTGTTAAAGGTAGGCTGTGACATAGGGAATTGGCATCCTGTAGAGAGAAAACACATGTTGGCGCTAGTGTGCCAGGCTCATTTCGCCTCTTCCTCATCCCGCAGGGGATTAGGCAGGGAGGAGTAGCGGGGATGAGCATAAAAGTGTGATCAAGGCCACTCTGAGAGCATAGTGTGAGTGTGCCAGGAAGAAAAAAAGATAACCGGGGAGAATGTCAAAAAAATGAAATACAGTTTCGGATGAAATTAATCCGCGACGAAATGATTACTTACGCAGAATAATATTTCTGCAATGGGGCCTTACCTAAGGGGATTATTAATCTCACTCAACTTTACCCGAACTTTATTAAATTTGACGTCACTATACCTTTCTGAAACCAGTTTCAGCGTAACCGTGTGACACTGGGACAAGCCAGCGCTGACGCGGTGTTAAAGCCATTCTGGAAAAGTTCCGGTACTCGCCTGAATGTTTTGTGACAGAGTGCAAATTCAGAGCCACAAAACCCAGACATAACTTGCAATAGTTCTCTTTCTGGCCGACCTTATAGCTATTAATTACGAAGCGCAAAAAAAATAAATTCTCTCGTTCCCCACAGTGAAGTGAAAACTATGTTGATTCCGTCTAAATTAAGTCGCCCGGTTCGTCTTGACCATACAGTGGTCCGCGAGCGTCTGCTGGCTAAACTTTCCGGCGCGCATAATTTCCGACTGGCGCTGGTTACGAGCCCTGCAGGTTATGGAAAAACAACGCTCATTTCGCAATGGGCCGCAGGTAAGAGCGACCTTGGCTGGTACTCCCTTGATGAGGGCGATAACCAGCAAGAGCGTTTTGCCAGCTATCTGATTGCTGCCATTCAGCAGGCAACCAACGGACACTGCGTCGCCAGTGAGGTCATGGTGCAAAAGCGCCAGTACGCCAGCCTGTCTTCCCTTTTCTCACAGCTGTTTATCGAACTGGCCGAATGGCATCGCCCGCTGTACGTGGTGATTGATGATTATCATCTCATCACTAACCCGGTTATCCATGAATCGATGCGTTTCTTCCTGCGTCATCAGCCGGAAAACCTGACCCTGGTCGTGCTGTCGCGTAACCTGCCGCAACTGGGCATCGCCAACCTGCGCGTGCGCGATCAGCTACTGGAAGTCGGCAGCCAGCAGCTGGCCTTTACCCATCAGGAAGCCAAACAGTTCTTTGACTGTCGACTGAACTCGCCAATTGAGGCCTCCGAAAGCAGCCGCCTGTGTGATGATGTCGCCGGCTGGGCGACGGCGCTGCAGCTGATTGCCCTCTCTGCCCGGCAAAATAACAGCCCAACGCACCAGTCTGCGCGTCGCCTGGCGGGGATTAACGCGAGCCATCTTTCTGATTATCTCGTCGACGAAGTGCTGAACAGCGTTGATCCGTCGACCCGAAATTTCCTGCTCAAAAGTTCTCTGCTGCGTTCCATGAACGACGCGCTGATCGTGCGCGTGACCGGCTGTGAAAACGGTCAGCTGCAGCTGGAAGAGATTGAACGCCAGGGCCTGTTCCTGACCCGAATGGACGATCCCGGCGAGTGGTTCAGCTATCACCCACTGTTCGGCAGCTTCCTGCGCCAGCGCTGTCAGTGGGAGCTTGCGACGGAACTGCCGGAAATCCATCGCGCCGCCGCCGAAAGCTGGATGGCCCAAGGTTTCCCGAGCGAGGCGATTCACCACGCGCTTGCCGCCGGTGATGCCGGCATGCTGCGCGATATCCTCCTTAACCACGCATGGGGCTTGTTTAACCACAGCGAGCTGACGTTGCTTGAAGAGTCACTGAAAGCCCTGCCGTGGGAGAGCCTGCTGGAGAATCCGCGCCTGGTGCTGCTGCAGGCCTGGCTGATGCAGAGCCAGCATCGCTACAGTGAAGTAAATACCCTGCTGGCACGTGCCGAGCAGGAGATGGAAAGCGATATGGATGCCACCCTGCACGGCGAATTCAACGCCCTGCGGGCGCAGGTGGCGATTAACGACGGTGACCCGGAAGAGGCAGAGCGCCTGGCGATGGTTGCGCTGGATGAACTGCCGCTGGCCAATTTCTACAGCCGTATTGTTGCCACCTCGGTACACGGTGAAGTTCTGCACTGCAAAGGCGAGCTGACGCGCTCCCTTTCGCTCATGCAACAAACTGAACAGATGGCCCGCCGCCACGATGTCTGGCATTACGCGCTGTGGAGCCTGATCCAGCAAAGTGAAATTTTGTTTGCGCAGGGGTTCCTGCAGGCCGCCTGGGAAAATCAGGAAAAGGCCTTCCAGCTGATTCGTGAGCAGCATCTGGAACAGCTGCCGATGCACGAGTTCCTGCTGCGCATTCGTGCACAGCTCCTTTGGGCATGGTCGCGTCTGGATGAAGCGGAAAGCTGCGCCCGTCAGGGTGTGGACGTTCTCTCCAGCTTCCAGCCACAGCAGCAATTGCAGTGTCTGGCGCTGCTGGTTCAGTGCTCGCTGGCGCGTGGCGATCTCGATAACGCCCGCAACCACCTTAACCGTCTGGAAAACCTGCTCGGTAACGGTCAGTACCACAGCGACTGGGTGTCCAACGCCGATAAGGTGCGGGTGATTTACTGGCAGATGACCGGCGACAAAAAATCCGCCGCCAACTGGTTACGTCAGACCCCTAAACCGGAATTTGCCAACAACCACTTCCTGCAGAGCCAGTGGCGCAACATTGCCCGCGTCCAGATCCTGCTCGGTGAATTAGAACCTGCCGAAATCGTGCTGGAAGAGCTTAATGAAAACGCCCGCAGCCTGCGGCTGATGAGCGATCTCAACCGCAACCTGCTTCTGCTGAACCAGCTTTACTGGCAGGCGGGCCGCAAAAACGATGCCCAGCGCGTCCTGCTGGAAGCGCTGCAGCTGGCGAACCGCACCGGGTTTATCAGCCACTTTGTCATTGAAGGTGAAGTGATGGCCCAGCAGCTGCGACAGTTGATTCAACTCAATACGCTGCCAGAGCTGGATCAGCATCGTGCCCAGCGTATTCTGCGCGAGATTAACCAGCACCATCGCCATAAGTTTGCGCACTTTGATGAGAACTTCGTTGAACGTCTGCTGAACCATCCGGAAGTACCGGAACTGATCCGCACCAGCCCGCTCACTCAGCGCGAATGGCAGGTGCTGGGGCTGATCTACTCAGGCTACAGCAACGAGCAGATCGCCGGTGAACTGGCGGTGGCGGCGACGACCATCAAAACCCATATCCGTAATCTCTATCAGAAGCTTGGCGTCGCCCATCGTCAGGATGCGGTGCAGCATGCACAGCAGCTGCTGAAGATGATGGGGTACGGCGTGTAATTCCGGTGCGCGTGGGTGCCCTCACCCGGGCCTGTTTTGCAGAAACTAAAAACGGCAACCTTCGGTTGCCGTTTTGCTTTTACGTCAGCACAGTTCCAGCTGCAGATTATTATCCTTAATCACCTGCATCACGCCTGCCGGCGGCATCACGTCGGTATAAACCGCATCAACCATGCTGATGCTGCCCATATTCACCATCGCGTTACGGCCAAACTTGGAGTGGTCCACCACGAGCATAACGTGGCGTGAATTCTCAATAATCGCGCGCTTGGTGCGGACTTCATGATAATCAAACTCCAGCAGGGAGCCATCGCTGTCGATACCGCTGATCCCGAGAATGCCGAAATCGAGACGGAACTGAGAGATAAAGTCGAGCGTCGCTTCACCGATGATGCCGCCGTCGCGGCTGCGCAACTCGCCGCCCGCAAGGATGATGCGGAAATCGTCTTTCTGCATCAGGGTATTCGCGACATTCAGGTTATTGGTCACAACGCGCAGGTTTTCATGATCCAGCAGCGCATGGGCGACCGCTTCCGGCGTGGTGCCGATATCAATAAACAGCGTCGCCCCGTTAGGGATCTGGCTGGCGACTTTCCGCGCAATGCGCTCTTTTTCCGCCGTTTGCGTGGCTTTACGGTCATGCCATGAGGTGTTGACCGAGCTGGACGGCAGCGCCGCCCCGCCGTGGTGGCGCAGAATACGGTTTTGATCGGCAAGGTCGTTCAGGTCACGACGAATGGTCTGCGGGCTGACGGCAAACTGCTCGACCAGCTCTTCGGTACTGACATATCCCTGTTTTTTAACCAGTTCGATAATGGCGTCATGACGTTGTGTTTGTTTCATCAATTATCCCTGAGAATTATGTTCGTTTTCGCGCATGGAGCGTGTCGGCAAACGCCATCGCCAGCCCAACGGCCAGCCCGGTGACGTGTGCACCATTGGCGATAGACATACCAAACAGATCAAACCATCCGGCAATTAGCCATATTAATGCAAAGGTTATTAACCCGCGTTGCAGATAGATGCCACTTTCAGGATCGCGCTCACCTCTGAGCCAGACATAGCCCATCAGGGCATACACAACACCTGATAATCCGCCAAACCACGGGCCGCTGAATTTGTGCTGCACATAGCCACTCAACAGGGCACTGATGACGGTGATCACAATCAGCTTCCCGCTGCCCAGACGCTTCTCGACGGCACCGCCAAGGTACCACCACCACAGCAGGTTAAAGAGAATATGCATCACCGAGAAGTGCATCAGCGCATGGGTAAAATAGCGCCAGACGTCAACGTCCAGTGAAGGATCATAGGGCCATGCCAGGGCGATCATGACGCTCTGGTCGCCGACCACGTTCATCATAATGAACACGATAATGCAGGCGGCCATCAGCAGCAGCGTAAACGGACCCGCGCGTTCGCGCACGGTGGCAAAGAAGGGAAAACGACGATAGTGCAGCCCGCTGCCCGTCTGGCCTGATTGCCAGCTTGCGGCCAGATAGCGCGGGTCGCCGGGGTTCTCAAGGAATCGCGCCAGCTCCTCATTTACCCTCGCGGCCTGGCTCTCGTCGGCCAGCCACACATCGGTCTGATGATGTTGCTGGATGGTCAGAATAACGCCCTGCGTCGCCATATAGTCGACAAACGCCTGGGCGACGCGCGGGTTGGTAAAAGAGGTGATCATCAACATGGGCAGCCGTCGCTTATTTCCACACAAAAGGGGACAGTATAGCGGTATCAGCGCTCAAACGCGTATTCAACTTCTGCCGGGAAATGACGATGCCAGGCATCGAAGCCGCCATCGACGCTGTAAACCGCATCGTAGCCCTGCTGAAGCAGGTACTGCGCTGCACCTTTACTGCTGTTGCCGTGGTAGCACATGACCATCACCGGCGTGTCGAAGTCGTTATCGCGCATAAACGCGCCCAGGGAGTCGTTGGTCAGGTGGAACGCGCCTGGCGTGTGGCCCATCGCAAAGCTCTGTGGATCGCGGATGTCCACCAGCACAGCCGTTCCCTGGTGCATTTTCTGATGGGCTTCTTCTACGTTAATACATTCAAACTGATCCATGGTGCTCTCATCTTATATTCAGGTGTGGTGCGCTTCCTCTCACCCCCACTCTCTCCTGAAGTGAGAAGGTTGGGCGAGGGCATCAAGCGGCACTATTTTACCCCGTAGTGTACGTCCTGGCGGCGGGTAAACGCCATTATGTTATCCATATCACTCTAAATTGTTTTTTTGATGTTACCAAAAGCGCGTTCCTTTGCTATTATGAGCGATATCGAACATTTCTGAGCTTTAACGAAAGTGCGTGAGGGTGTTATGGAAACCAAAGATCTGATTGTGATAGGCGGTGGCATCAACGGTGCCGGGATTGCGGCCGATGCTGCAGGACGCGGTTTATCCGTGCTGATGCTGGAAGCTAACGATCTCGCCTGCGCGACCTCGTCCGCCAGCTCCAAACTGATCCACGGTGGCCTGCGCTACCTGGAACACTACGAATTCCGCCTGGTCAGCGAAGCCCTGGCCGAACGTGAAGTGCTGCTGAAAATGGCCCCGCATCTGGCGATTCCGATGCGCTTTCGCCTGCCCCACCGCCCGCATCTGCGTCCGGCGTGGATGATTCGAATCGGTCTGTTTATGTACGATCATCTGGGCAAACGTACCAGCCTGCCAGGATCGACCGGTTTGCGTTTTGGCTCAGAATCGGTCCTTAAACCTGAAATCGTGCGCGGATTCGAATATTCCGACTGCTGGGTAGACGATGCGCGTCTGGTTCTTGCCAATGCGCAGATGGTGGTGAAAAAGGGCGGCGAGGTGAAAACCCGCACCCGCGCCACGGCTGCCCGTCGTGAAAACGGCCTGTGGGTTGTTGAAGCGGAAGACGTGGATACCGGCGAGAAGTTCAGCTGGAAAGCGCGCGGCCTGGTAAACGCCACCGGTCCGTGGGTGAAACAGTTCTTTGATGAGGGAATGCACCTGCCTTCGCCGTACGGCATCCGCCTGATCAAAGGCAGCCACATTGTCGTGCCACGCGTGCATACCCAGAAGCAGGCCTATATCCTGCAAAACGAAGATAAACGTATCGTGTTTGTGATCCCGTGGATGGACGAGTTCTCCATCATCGGCACCACCGACGTGGAGTACAAAGGCGATCCGAAAAATGTCGAGATCGACGAAAGTGAAGTCAGCTACCTGCTGAAAGTGTATAACGCGCACTTCAAAAAACAGCTGGCACGCGATGACGTGGTCTGGACCTACTCCGGTGTGCGTCCGCTGTGTGATGACGAATCGGACTCACCGCAGGCCATCACCCGCGACTATACGCTGGATATTCATGACGTGGACGGCCAGGCACCGCTGCTGTCGGTCTTTGGCGGCAAGCTCACTACCTATCGTAAGCTGGCCGAACACGCGCTGGAAAAACTGGTGCCGTACTACAAAGGCATTGGCCCGGCCTGGACTAAAGGTGCCGTATTGCCTGGCGGCGATATCGGGGATAACCGCGATGATTATGCCGCGAAACTGCGCCGTCGCTACCCGTTCATCACCGAAGGGATGGCGCGTCACTACGCCCGTACCTACGGCAGTAATACGGAATGGATCCTGGGTGAAGCCAAAACGCTTGCCGACCTGGGTGAACATTTCGGTCACGAACTCTACGAAGCCGAACTGCGCTATCTGGTTGAGAACGAGTGGGTGCGCCGCCTGGATGATGCCATCTGGCGTCGTACCAAAGAAGGGATGTGGCTGGATGCCGAGCAGCAGTCGCGCGTGGCGCAGTGGCTGGCGCAGAACGCGGGAAAGCGTGAGCTGTCATTAGCATCGTGATGTAAAAAAGCCCGGTGGCGTTACGCTTCCCGGGCCAGCAGATCGCATAAGCCGGGTCAGGCGAAGCCGCCACCCGGCTCTGTTTTTTTATAACCGCACGGGATCGATATGCCAGATAGTTTCAGCATATTCTTTGATAGTACGGTCTGATGAGAAATACCCCATATTGGCGATGTTATGCATCGCGGCGCTGGTCCACTTCTCCTGCTGACGGTACAACTCGTCCACGTTGTCCTGACAGTCGACATAGCTGCGGTAATCCGCCAGCACCTGATAGTGGTCACCAAAGTTAATCAGTGAATCGACCAGATCGCGATAGCGGCTCGGCTCTTCAGGGTTAAACACGCCGGTGGCGATTTGCGTCAACACCTGGCGCAGCTCTTCATCTTCTTCGTAGTACTCGCGCGGCGAGTAGCCCTTCCTGCGAAGCGCCTCCACCTCCTCCGTCGTGTTACCGAAGATAAAGATATTTTCTGCCCCGACATGTTCCAGCATCTCAACGTTCGCGCCATCCAGCGTACCGATGGTCAGTGCGCCATTCAGGGCAAACTTCATATTACTGGTGCCAGAGGCTTCCGTACCGGCCGTGGAAATCTGCTCAGACAGGTCCGCCGCCGGAATGATCAGCTGCGCCAGACTCACACTGTAGTTCGGGACAAAGACCACCTTCAGCTTGTCACCGATATCCGGATCGTTGTTGACCACCTTCGCCACATCATTGATGAGATGAATAATGTGCTTCGCCATGTAGTATGCCGACGCCGCCTTACCGGCAAAGATTTTCACCCGTGGCACCCAGTCGGCCGTTGGGTCGGCTTTGATGCGATTGTAGTGCGTGATGACGTGCAGCACGTTCATAAGCTGTCGCTTGTACTCATGGATACGCTTGATTTGCACATCAAACAACGCTTTCGGGTTGGCCACCACGTTCAGGTGCAGCGCAAGATACACCGACAGCCGCTTCTTGTTCAGAAGCTTGGCTTCACGCACGGCTTTGTTCACCGCCGGGAAATCCAGGTGCTGTTCAAGCTCGCCCAGCTGACTCAAATCGGTACGCCAGGTGCGGCCAATATGTTCGTCCAGGACGTCGGAGAGCGGCTGGTTAGCCAGCGCCAGCCAGCGACGCGGGGTAACACCGTTCGTCACGTTGCAAAAACGCGTCGGGAAGATCTTCGCGAAATCAGCAAACAGCGACTGCACCATCAGGTTCGAGTGCAGTCCGGAAACCCCGTTCACCTTGTGACTGATCACCACCGCCAGCCAGGCCATACGCACGCGGCGACCGTTGGATTCATCAATGATTGAAGCCCGGCTCAGCAGGCCAGTATCGTTCGGATACTGCTCCTGCAGCGTCTTCAGGAAGTAGTCGTTAATCTCAAAGATAATCTGCAGATGGCGTGGCAAAATTTTACCGAGCATGTCGACCGGCCAGGTTTCCAGCGCTTCGCTCATCAGGGTGTGGTTGGTGTACGAGAAGACCTGGCAGGTCACTTCAAACGCATCATCCCAGCTGAATTTGTGCTCGTCGATCAGCAGACGCATAAGCTCGGGGATCGAAAGCACCGGGTGGGTGTCGTTGAGGTGAATGGCGGTTTTTTCCGCCAGGTTACTGTAGGTTTTGTGCAGCTGATAATGACGGCTCAGGATGTCCTGAATCGTCGCGGACACAAGGAAATACTCCTGACGCAGACGCAGTTCGCGTCCGGAATAGGTCGAGTCATCCGGATAAAGTACGCGGGAGACGTTTTCAGAGTGGTTTTTATCTTCCACCGCCGCAAAATAGTCGCCCTGGTTGAATTTACCGAGGTTGATTTCGCTACTGGCCTGGGCGCTCCACAGGCGCAGGGTATTGGTGGCATCGGTGTCGTAGCCGGGGATAATCTGGTCATAGGCCACGGCCAGGATCTCTTCCGTCTCAACCCAGCGGGATTTTTTTCCCTCCTGCTGAATACGGCCACCAAAGCGCACTTTGTAGCGCGTGTTGTGTCGTTTGAATTCCCACGGGTTGCCGTACTCAAGCCAGTAGTCCGGAGACTCTTTCTGTCGGCCTTCCACAATGTTCTGCTTGAACATGCCGTAGTCGTAGCGAATCCCGTAGCCGCGGCCCGGCAGGGCCAGCGTCGCCAGCGAGTCCAGGAAACAGGCGGCCAGACGCCCCAGGCCGCCGTTACCGAGGCCCGGGTCATTCTCTTCGTCAATCAGCTCTTCTAAATCTAACCCCATCTCTTCCAGTGCGGTTTTGACGTCGTCATAGATACCGAGCGACAACAGCGCATTGGACAGCGTGCGGCCAATCAAAAATTCCATCGACAGGTAATAAACCTGCCGCGTTTCCTGCGAGAGCTGGGCGCGGTTAGAGCGCAGCCAGCGTTCCACTAAGCGGTCACGCACGGCAAACAGCGTGGCGTTCAGCCACTCGTGTTTGTTGGCGATGACCGGGTCTTTCCCGATGGTGAACATCAGCTTATAGGCGATAGAGTGCTTTAACGCCTCAACGCTGAGCGTGGGTGAAGAATAGCTAAAAGGAGCATTCATATCAGTAACTTCGCCTCGTTACATCAAGCGTTGATAAAGGTCGCGGTATGACTGCGCCGCAACGTGCCAGCCAAAGTCCAGAGACATCGCCTGACGCTGAACGTAACGCCACAGAGATGGACGGGACCACAAGACGAAAGCACGCCGAATCGCCCGCAGCAGCGACCAGGCATTACTGTCCTCAAAGACAAACCCGCTGGCGATACCGTCCGCAAGGTTTTCCAGAGAACTGTCCGATACGGTATCCGCCAGCCCGCCAGTACGACGTACCAGCGGCAGCGTGCCGTATTTCAGGCCATAGAGCTGCGTCAGGCCACACGGTTCGAAACGACTCGGCACCAGAATGACGTCAGCACCGCCCATAATCCGGTGCGAAAACGCTTCGTGATAGCCAATCTGCACCCCTACCTGCCCGGGGTGTTCCGCCGCTGCCGCAAGGAAACCTTCCTGCAGCACCGGGTCGCCGGCACCGAGCAGCGCCAGTTGTCCCCCCTGCTCCAGTAAGCCCGGCAGCGCCTCCAGCACTAAATCCAGCCCTTTCTGGCTGGTCAGACGGCTGACGACGGCGAACAGCGGCACTTTATCGTTCACCTTCAGCCCCATCGCAATCTGCAGCTGGCGTTTGTTTTCCGCTTTGTCTTCCACGGAATCGCGGCCATAGCGTGCCGCCAGCAGAAGATCGGTCTCCGGATTCCAGATCTGCTCATCAACACCGTTGAGGATCCCCGACAGGCGGCCCTCACGATGGCGCTGTCGCAGCAACCCTTCCAGACCGTTACCAAACTCCGGCTGGGTAATTTCCCGGGCGTAGGTCGGGCTCACGGCCGTAATGTGATCGGCGTAGTAGATGCCGGCTTTCAGGAACGAAATCTGCCCGTTAAACTCCAGCCCGTGCATGTTATAGAACGACCATGGCAGATCGATGTCATTCATGTGATGGGCATAGTACATGCCCTGATACGCCAGGTTGTGAACGGTAAAGACCGATTTCGCCGGGTGGCCGCGCGCCGCCAGATACGCCGGTGCAAGCCCGGCGTGCCAGTCGTGAGCGTGTACCACATTCGGGCGCCAGAACGGATCCAGCCCGGTTGCCATTTCAGCACCGACCCAGCCGAGCAGTGCGAAACGCAGCACGTTGTCGGTATAGGCGAACAGGTTCGTATCGTGATACGGGCTACCCGGTCGATCGTATAAATGCGGCGCATCAATCAGGTAAATGCCTACGCCATTGTAATGTCCAAACAGCAGGGTGATGCGTCCGGCGAAGGTTTCACGACGAGTGACCACCTTTGCATCTGGAATACCACGCCGGATATCCGGAAAAGCGGGCAACAGAACTCGGGTATCTACACCCCCGGCGATTTGCGCCGCAGGCAATGCGCCAAGAACATCCGCCAGACCGCCCGTTTTTAACAACGGGAACATCTCAGAACATACATGTAAAACCTGCATTATCGCTCCTGTTTGACCTGCAGCTTCCGCAACATTTCCCGTGTTACTAACACGATCCCCTCTTCCGAACGGTAGAAACGACGCGCGTCTTCTTCCGCATTTTCACCAATCACCATGCCTTCAGGTATGACGCAGGCACGGTCGATAACGCAACGGCGCAGACGGCATGAGCGTCCGACCCAGACATCCGGCAGCAGCACCGCCGAATCAATATTACAGAATGAGTTCACGCGCACGCGGGGGAACAGCACCGACTGCACCACCACCGACCCCGAGATAATGCATCCGCCGGACACCAGCGAGTTCAGCGTCATGCCGTGACTGCCGGAGCGGTCCTGAACGAATTTCGCCGGCGGCAGCGATTCCATGTGGGTACGGATTGGCCAGTTCTGGTCGTACATATCCAGTTCAGGCGTCACCGACGCGAGATCGAGGTTTGCCTTCCAGTAGGCCTCCAGCGTTCCGACGTCGCGCCAGTAAGGTTCAGCATTCGGATCAGACTGCACGCAGGACAACGGGAAGGGATGTGCATACGCCATGCCAGCTTTGGTAATTTTCGGAATGATGTCTTTGCCGAAGTCGTGGCTGGAGTTTTCGTCTTTGTCGTCTTCTTCCAGCAGCGCGTAAAGATAATCGGCATCAAAGACATAGATCCCCATGCTGGCGAGCGATTTGGTATCGTCCCCTGGCATTGTCGGTGGGTTCGCCGGTTTTTCGACAAAATCGATAATCTTGTCGTCGGCGTCGACGTGCATCACCCCAAATGCCGTCGCCTCAGCAACAGGCACGGGCAGGCATGCCACGGTGCAACGCGCCCCTTTTTCGACGTGGTCGATCAGCATGTGGGAGTAGTCTTGCTTGTAGATATGATCGCCCGCGAGGATCACAATGTATTCCGCGTTATAACGGCGAATAATGTCGAGGTTTTGCGTCACCGCATCCGCCGTCCCGCGATACCAGTTCTCACCGTGAACGCGCTGCTGGGCAGGCAGAAGATCGACAAACTCATTCATCTCTTCACTGAAGAATGACCAGCCGCGCTGGATGTGCTGCACCAGAGTATGTGACTGATACTGCGTAATGACGCCAATGCGGCGAATGCCTGAGTTCAGGCAGTTGGAGAGCGCAAAGTCGATAATACGGAACTTACCACCAAAGTGGACGGCAGGTTTGGCGCGTTTGATGGTCAAATCTTTCAGACGAGTACCACGCCCGCCTGCGAGTATCAGGGCAACAGTTTTTAATGGTAGCTGGCGTGCCAACATTAAGGGATCGTTCTTCTCTAATCTAACCATGACTAACTCCTTTTTTATCATCTTTGGAATACGCACACTCCGTGCGCAGGCCCGTGCCAGACAGCCATTACTACCGGATTATCCGCTCCGGCAAATGGGGGAACAGCGCGCCATTCCCCGTCAGGTAAAACAATCTCAGCGACGTCATCCGTCGCGTTCAGCGTGACCAGCCACCTCTCCGAAAGCAGGATTTGCAGGCGTGGTACGCCGTGTTGCCACTCTTGCGCGCTTAAGGGTTGCGCGTCTTGATTCAGCCAGCGGACATTACCGTCGCCCTCTTCCCACCAGCGATCGGCGGTGAGCGCGGGAATTTGCTGGCGAAGATGGATCAGCGCAGCGGTAAAGTGAATCAACCCGCTGTTCGCTTCACCCCAGTCGAGCCAGGTCAACGTGTTGTCCTGGCAATACGCATTGTTGTTACCATGCTGACTGTGACCATGTTCATCGCCTGCCAGCAGCATCGGCGTGCCCTGCGACAATAACAGCGTTGTCAGCAGCGCATGCACGCTGGCGCGTCGCCGCTCGATAACATCAAGGCTTCCGCCTAACCCTTCTATACCATGATTGAAGCTATGGTTATTGTTAGTGCCATCGCGATTCTCCTCGCCGTTCGCTTCATTGTGTTTCTGATTGAAACAAACGCAGTCCCGGAGCGTAAAACCGTCGTGCGCCGTCAGCAGGTTGATCGTCGCAGACGGTAGTTTGCCATCGCGCTTAAAAAGATCGCTGGACCCGGCAAAGCGTCCGGCGAACTCACCCAGCGACAGATTCCGTTCCAGCCAGAAGCGGCGCGCGGCATCGCGATAGTGATCGTTCCACTCGGCAAACAGGGGCGGGAAATTCCCGACCTGATAACCCCCTTCACCGATGTCCCACGGCTCGGCAATGAGCTTCACCTGTGACAGCACCGGACAGTTTTTGATCGCTTCAAACAGCGGCGCCTGCTGGCTGAAGGCCGGCGTACGCCCCATAACGGGTGCCAGATCAAAACGAAAACCGTCGACGTGGAACGTGTCCACCCAGTACTTCAGGCATTCATACGCGAAATGCATGACCGCCGGGTGGCTGAGATTGAGCGTGTTACCGCAACCGGTCCAGTTGAAGTAATCGCCATCGTCCCTGATCCAATAATAGCTACGGTTATCAATTCCGCGCATGGAGAGCGTCGGTCCATCGAGATCGCTTTCCGCACTGTGGTTCAGTACCACGTCCAGAATGACCTCAATACCTGCCGCATGAAGCGCCTTTACCGCATCACGAAACTCGTCCCGCGCCTTGTCCGGATGAGCGGCATAGCGGGGTTCGAGCGCAAACATCGCCAGCGGGTTGTAGCCCCAGTAGTTACTGAGCCCCAGCCGCTGCAGACGAGGTTCACTGGCAAAATGCGCGACGGGCAACAGCTCCAGGGCCGTGATCCCGAGGTGCTTAAGGTAGGCAATCATGGTCGGATGACCGAGCGCCTTGTAGGTGCCGCGCATCTCTTTCGGGATTGACGGATGCAGATACGTCAGCCCTTTAACATGCGCCTCGTAGATAACGGTGTTGCCCCACGGCGTGCGCGGTGGGGCATCGTCTTCCCAGTCGTAGAGATCGTTCACCACCACGCTTTTAGGCGCCACGGGGGCGCTGTCGCGGTGGTCGGGTTCACCGTAGCCGACATGGAAAATAGGGTCGTCTTTAAACTCGCCATCCACGCGGTGCGCACACGGATCGATCAGCAGCTTCGCCGGGTTAAACCAGTGCCCCTGCGCAGGTGCCCACGGGCCGTGTACGCGATAGCCGTAGTGCATTCCTGGCCGTCCCCCGGCCAGATAGCCGTGCCAGGTATCTCCTGTGCGAGACGGCAGGTCGTAACGATGTTCATTACCCTCGCCGTCAAATACGCACAGTTCAACCCGCTCCGCATGGGCAGAAAAGAGCGTGAAATTCACCCCCTTTCCATCAAAACGTGCCCCGAGCGGTTCGGGTTTACCTGCCGTAAGCTGGGTCATTCCCCCTCCCGGATCAGCCAGATGGTGCTGAGCGGCGGTAGCGTAAGGCTCAGGGAATTTGGTCGCCCGTGGCTTTCAATGGCATCGCTTTGCACCAGACCACCGTTACCGGCATTGCTGCCGTGGTAGTGCGTGGAATCGGTATTCAGGATTTCACGCCACTTGCCGGCCTGGTTAATCCCGAAGCGGTAATGATGGCGCGGTACAGGGGTAAAGTTGCTGGCGACGATAATTTCGTTGCCGGCTTTATCCCGCCGCACAAAGACAAACACCGAGCGCTCATGGTCATCCACCACCAGCCACTCGAAACCGTACGGGTCAAAATCAAGCTCATGCAGGGCTTTGTGGTGACGGTAGGTCAGGTTCAGGTCCCGCACCAGACGCTGCACGCCGTGGTGCCAGTTGTCGCCCCCTTCCAGCAGATGCCAGTCGAGGCTGGTGTCGTGGTTCCACTCGCGCCCCTGGGCGAACTCATTGCCCATAAACAGCAGTTTTTTACCCGGGAAGGCGAACATCCAGCCGTAGTAGGCGCGCAGGTTGGCGAACTTCTGCCATGCATCGCCCGGCATGCGGTCGAGAATGGATTTTTTGCCATGCACCACTTCGTCATGCGACAGCGGCAGCATGAAGTTCTCGGTGTAGTTGTAGAGCAGCCCGAAGGTGAGTTTGTCATGGTGATACTGGCGGTAGACGGGATCCAGCTTCATGTAGTCGAGCGTGTCGTGCATCCACCCCAGGTTCCATTTGTACCAGAACCCCAGTCCGCCGGTTGACGGTGGACGGGAGACGCCAGGGAAGTCGGTGGACTCTTCCGCCATCGTCACCGCACCTTCTACCTGCTCGCCGATAATACGGTTGGTGTTGCGCAGAAACTCAATCGCTTCCAGGTTTTCACGGCCGCCATACTCGTTCGGGATCCACTCGCCTTCTTTGCGGCTGTAGTCGCGGTAGATCATCGACGCCACGGCATCAACGCGCAGGGCATCAATGCCAAAGCGCTCAATCCAGTACAGCGCATTGCCCACGAGGTAGTTTGCCACTTCACGACGACCGTAGTTGTAGATCAGCGTGTTCCAGTCCTGGTGATAGCCTTCGCGCGGGTCGCTGTGCTCGTACAGCTTAGTGCCGTCAAACTCTGAAAGACTAAAATCATCGGACGGGAAATGGCCCGGCACCCAGTCGAGGATCACGTTTAACCCGGCGGCGTGCGCGGCATTGATAAAATAGCGGAAGTCATCGCGCGTGCCGAAGCGACGCGTCGGGGCATACATCCCGGTCGGCTGATAACCCCAGCTTCCGTCGAACGGGTGTTCATTAATTGGCAGCAGCTCAAGATGGGTAAAGCCCATCCATTTCGCGTACGGAACCAGCTGGTCGGCAAGCTCCCGGTAGCTGAGCCAGAAGTTATTATCGGTATGGCGACGCCAGGAACCGAGATGCACTTCGTAGACGGAAATTGGCGCATCAAAGCGGTTGGCCTGCTTGCGTTCTTCACTCTGGACAACTTTTTCCGGCAGGCCGCAAATCATTGACGCGGTTTCCGGACGCATTTGCGCTTCGAAGGCGTACGGGTCGGACTTAATACGCAGCTTGCCGTGCGCATCGATCATCTCGAATTTATACAGCTGGCCGTTGTGCGCGCCGGGGATAAACAGCTCCCAGATACCGCTTTCACGGCGCAGACGCATCGGGTGACGACGGCCATCCCAGTAGTTGAACTGGCCGACAACGGAGACTCGCTGGGCGTTAGGCGCCCACACGGCAAACCGCGTGCCGGTGATGCCATCCATCGTATCGGCATGGGCACCCAGCGTTTCATAAGGTCGCAGGTGGGTACCTTCAGACAGCAGCCACGCGTCCATCTCCTGTAAAAGAGGCCCAAAGCTGTAGGGATCATCGATGAGATTTTGCTGGCCATGCCAGATAACGGCAAGCTGATAACGAAAAGGGTTTTTACGTCGGGGCATTACGCCCGAAAAGAAGCCACGAGAATCGAGGCATTCCAGATTGCCGACCTTGCGGCCGGTTTTGGGTTCGATAACCCACACTTCTGTGGCATCCGGTAACAGTGCCCGGACTTCCAGCCCGGCCTCGGTACGGTGCATCCCCAGTACGGAAAAGGGGTCGGCAAAATGACCCGCAATAAGCGCATTAATCACGTCTCTATCCACACGATCGGACATGGTATTCATCCTGTTTTTTATGTCGTCCTTTTTTAGCGCCTGGGACGACTTTAATGTGACCTGAACGGGCATCCTCTCAGCCCCGTCCTAACCTCAGGTAAGAAATAACTCTTCCTTAAAGCATAGCCAACGCTCTAAATGACTCCTGATAAAAAATAAGACATATGCGTTTTACTCCATGTAGTACGCGGAAAAGGGGGTGAAAATCACCCCCCGGGGTTTAACAAATTATTACGCCAGCTGGCGCAGCATGCGACGCAGCGGCTCGGCTGCGCCCCACAGAAGCTGGTCGCCGACGGTGAATGCAGAAAGGAACTCCGGCCCCATGTTCAGCTTACGCAGACGACCAACCGGGGTGGTCAGCGTGCCGGTGACGGCAGCCGGGGTCAATTCACGCATGGTGATGTCGCGATCGTTTGGAACCACTTTCGCCCACGGGTTGTGTGCAGCCAGCAGCTCTTCCACGGTCGGAATCGACACATCTTTTTTCAGTTTAATCGTGAAGGCCTGGCTGTGGCAGCGCAGCGCGCCGATACGTACGCACAGACCGTCAACTGGAATGGTGTTCGCGGTATTGAGTATTTTGTTGGTCTCAGCCTGACCTTTCCACTCTTCGCGGGTCTGGCCGTTATCCAGCTGTTTGTCGATCCACGGGATCAGACCACCGGCCAGCGGTACACCAAAGTTATCCACCGGCAGCTCGCCGCTGCGGGTCAGCTCGGTGACTTTACGCTCGATATCGAGAATAGCGGAGGCCGGGTTTGCCAGTTCGGTTGCAACGCTGTGGTGCAACTGGCCCATCTGCGTCAGCAGCTCGCGCATATGACGCGCACCGCCGCCGGACGCGGCCTGGTAAGTCGCCACGGAGACCCACTCCACCAGGTCCTGCGCGAACAGGCCGCCGAGGGACATCAGCATCAGGCTGACGGTGCAGTTACCGCCGACAAAGGTTTTTACGCCGTTGTTCAGGCCGTCGGTGATGACGTCCTGGTTGACCGGGTCGAGAATGATGATGGCATCGTCTTTCATGCGCAGTGAAGACGCCGCATCAATCCAGTAGCCCTGCCAGCCGCTTTCACGCAGCTTTGGATAAATTTCGTTGGTATAATCGCCGCCCTGGCAAGTGACAATAATGTCGAGTGCCTTCAGCGCTTCCAGATCGAAAGCATCCTGCAACGTACCGGTGCTGCCGCCAAAAGAAGGTGCAGCCTGGCCGAGCTGGGAAGTGGAGAAGAAGACCGGGCGGATGGCGTCAAAATCGCGCTCTTCAACCATGCGTTGCATGAGAACAGAGCCGACCATACCGCGCCAGCCGATAAAACCAACGTTTTTCATAGCATTTTTTTCCTGCAGAGGGTGTGTGCTGATTGTGCAAACCAGTATTCAACTGGGATATGCTTCACATTACAAAATGCTGCCAAAGTCGCAAGCGAAATTAATCGATGATGGCCCGCCAATCAGAAATAGCGCTAATCATCATAATAACCATAGAGAGTTTCAGGGATAATTTTAATGAGTGAAATCATATCCGCGGCGGTTTTATTGATCCTGATAATGGATCCTCTGGGCAACCTGCCTATCTTCATGTCGGTGCTGAAGCACACCGAACCCAAACGCCGTCGGGCGATCATGATCCGCGAGCTGCTTATCGCGCTGCTGGTGATGTTCATCTTCCTGTTTGCCGGTGAGAAAATCCTCGCCTTCCTGAATCTGCGTGCCGAAACGGTTTCGATTTCCGGTGGGATTATCCTGTTCCTGATAGCGATTAAGATGATTTTCCCGAGCGCCGAAGGCAGCAGCAGCGGCCTGCCCGCGGGGGAAGAGCCGTTTATTGTGCCGCTGGCGATTCCCCTTGTCGCCGGACCGACGATTCTGGCAACGCTGATGCTGCTGTCGCATCAGTACCCTAATCAGATGAGCCATCTGGTGATTGCCTTGCTGATTGCCTGGGGCGGGACGTTTATCATTCTGCTGCAGTCGTCGTTGTTCCTGCGCCTGCTGGGTGAGAAAGGCGTAAACGCGCTGGAGCGCCTGATGGGGTTGATTCTGGTGATGATGGCGACGCAGATGTTCCTGGACGGGATCCGCGCGTGGATGAAGGGCTAAGTAAAAACAAAAAAGGACAACTCACGTTGTCCTTTTGCTTTTAGCCGGGTTTAACTCAGCAGCGTAAACGCAATCATCCCGACAATGGCACCCGTCGTGCCGAGGATGGTTTCCATCAGCGTCCAGGTTTTCAGGGTTTGCGCTTCGGTCGCACCGGTAAATTTACCGAACAGCCAGAAGCCGGCGTCGTTGACGTGTGACACCACAATCGAACCGCCCGCAATACAGATTGAGAGCGCGGCCATCTGGGCACCGGAGTAGTTAAGCTGTTCAATCACCGGCATCACCAGACCCACGGCGGTTAAACATGCCACCGTCGCAGAGCCCTGGATGATACGCACCGCCGCAGCCAGTACGAAACAGGTCACTGCAATGGGCAACCCCATGCCGGTCAGGGCTTCGCCCAGCGCCGGACCCACGCCGGAATCCACCAGCACCTGTTTGAACACGCCGCCGGCACCGATCACCAGCAGAATGATACCCGCCGGCTGCAGCGCATGGCCGCAGATTTCCATCACTTTGTCTTTCGGCATGCCCTGGCGCATCGCCAGGCCGTACATCGCCACCAGACACGCCACCAGGATCGCGGTGAACGGGTGGCCGATAAACTCAAACCATTCGTACGCGGTAGACCCTACCGGCACGAAACGCGCGGCGATGGTTTTCAGCCCCACCAGCACCAGCGGCAGCAGGATCAGCGCCAGGCTGAAGCCGAAGGACGGCATTTTGCCTTCGCCAAGGTGCGGCTCGGTGACGTCATCCGGAATGTGAAGCTCAACGTAACGGCTGATGAAGTTGCCCCACAGCGGGCCGGCAATAATCATTCCCGGGATCGCTGCACACAGGCCGATCAGTATCATCCAGCCAAAATCGGCGTGCATCTGAGAAGCCAGCAGCATCGGCGCAGGCCCAGGCAGCAGGAACGCCGCCGCAGCCGCCACGCCCGCAAACAGCGGAATCACCAGCTTCACGAGGTTAGTGCCGGTATGGCGCGCCATCGAGAACGCCACGCTAATCAGCAGCACCACGGCCACTTCGAAGAACAGCGGCAGCGCACAAATCAGACCGGCGAGGCCAATCGCGTAGTGCGCACGGCTGTGTCCGAAGGATTTGAGCATTTTGACGGCAATCTGGTCGACTGCGCCCGTCTCATGCAGGATCTTGCCAAACATCGCGCCCAGCGCGACCACAATGGCCAGGAAACCCAGCGTGCCTCCCATCCCTTTTTCCATCGTCGCTGCGATCTTATCGAGCGGCATACCGGAAAAGAGACCTGCACCAATAGACACCACCATTAAGGCAACGAAAGCATGCATACGCGCTTTCATCACTAAAAACAGCAGCAGCAATACGGAACCAACTGCTGTTAAAACTAGCGTTAATGTACTCAAAACTTACTGCCTTTTATTAATGACCTCGATGGTGCTGGCAACAACACCCTCCAGTGACTGATCGATATCAACCACTAAGACGTCTTTCTCATCGTCACCCGGCTCCTGCAACGCTTCGAACTGCGTCACCAGCATCTGGGTTTTGAAGAAGTGGCCTTTACGCGCCTTCAGACGGCTCTCAATCACCTCGAAATCGCCTTTCAGGTAGATGAAAGAGAGGTTCGGGTTGCCGTCACGCAGCAGGTCGCGGTAGGTTTTTTTCAGCGCGGAGCAGACGATCAGGGAGACCTTGTTGGTACGCTGCATCGCGAACGCGGCGTCATTCAGCGCCTGCAACCACGGTTTGCGGTCGTCATCGTTCAGCGGCTCGCCGGAGGCCATTTTCATGATATTGCTGCGCGGATGGAGGAAGTCGCCATCAAGAAACGCCGCATGAAGTTGATGCGCCACTTCGCTGGCCACGGCAGATTTACCGCTACCGGAAACGCCCATCAGGACGTAAACGTGGTGATCATGATTAGTCGTGCTCAAAGGGTGTCCCTCAGTCAATTGTTACGGGTAACAGTTATCGGTAACATTGTCCTGCCGGGGCAAAAGAGAAGCAATATCCAAACGTGCGCGAAGTGAATAAGTGTGACCCACTTCAAATTTGTCAGCTTAAATAGATCCACCCGGTGACAAGGTGAAACCTAAATCTAACATTTTCGGCGTCACCGTCTCGCCACGTATGCGCGCCAGCAGGCGTTCTGCGCCAATACGGCCCATACGTTCACGCGGTGTCAGGACGCTCGCCAGACGGGGTTCCATCACCTGGCCGATGTCGTGGCCGTGGAAACCGGCAATCGCCATGTCTTCGGGGATCTTCAGCCCCAGACGCTGGCATTCGAACGCTGCACCGACCGCAAGGTCATCGTTGGTACAGAAAATACCGTCCAGTTGCGGATACTCGCGTCGTGCCTGACGCATCAGCTCAATACCCGACGTATAGGATGACGACTGCTCAACCATCACGCTGTACGGTGTTAAACCGGCGTCGAGCATTGCCTGCTCGTATCCCTTCTGTTTGATGATAGTACGTTCATCCAGACGTGCACCCAGGTAGGCAATATGCCGATGGCCGCGGGCGATGATGGCCGCCGTCATCTGGCGCGCCGCTTCGAAGTTATCAAAGCCCACCGCAATATCGAGACACGGCGACTGGCTGTCCATCAGCTCCACCACCGGAATGCCTGCCACTTCAATCATTTTTAGCGTACGGGGGGTGTGAGTACGTTCGGTTAAAATCAGACCGTCGATGTTCCAGGAGAGCATGGACTCAAGACGTTCTTCTTCCAGTTCCGGCTTGTACCCATAGTGGGCGAGCATGGTCTGATAGCCAAAGGCATCGGTCACGCTTTCAATGCCGCGCAACACTTCGGCAAAAACCTGGTTGGTTAAGGAAGGCAGGAGGACGCCAACCGCGCGGCTGGTCGCATTCGAAAGAATATCGGGGGCGCGGTTAGGGATATACCCCAGTTCATCGAGGGCAGCGGCAATCTTGCCACGCAACGCCACGGAAACCTGTTCCGGGTTACGTAAAAACCGGCTGACCGTCATTTTGGTCACACCGACGCGATCGGCTACATCCTGAAGTACGGGGCGTTTCTTTTTCATCGTCCTGAGAAATCGTAAGTGATAGATTTGCTCAGTTTATCACGGACAAAGCCCATCCTTCCCCTGTCAAAGGGAAGGATGGGCATTTATTTATGATTTATTACACCGGTGGCAGATCAAACAGCAGAATTTCGCTTTCACTGTCGGCATGCACGGACAGTGCCTGCTCATCCCAGATTGCCAGACCATCCGCCGTGGTGGCTTTCGTGCCGTTAATAGACACCTCGCCTTTCACCACCTGGATCCAGACGCGGCGGTTAGCGGCAATCTGATGGACAGACTGTTCGTCTTTTGCCAGCGCCCAGCGGTACAGTTCCATATCCTGGTGCACTTTCAGCGAACCGTCACGCGCATCCGGAGAGAGCACCAGCTGTTTGCCCTGTTTAGCATCAAAGCGGCGCTGTTCGTAGCGCGGGGTGATGCCGGTTTCTTCCGGAATGATCCAGATTTGATACAGGTGCAGTTTTTCCGTTTTGCTTGGGTTGTATTCAGAGTGACGCACCCCGGTACCCGCACTCATAATCTGGAACTCGCCCGCCGGAACCTGCTCTTTGTTGCCCATGCTGTCCTGGTGCTCAACCGCCCCTTCCAGCACATACGTCAGGATTTCCATGTCTTTGTGCGGGTGAGTACCGAAGCCCTGGCCTGCATCAATCACGTCATCGTTAATGACGCGCAGTGCGGAGAAGCCCATAAAGTTCGGGTCGTAGTAGTCAGCAAACGAGAATGAATGCCATGAGTCCAGCCAGCCATGATTCGCGTGACCACGTTCGTTTGCTTTGCGTAAGTAGATCATTGTTTCACCCTCAGTTCGTTTCGATGGAGTAAGTGTGGACGCAAACGGCCTGGGATCATAGAGGGTGAAAATTGACTCCTCTGTTCAAAAATTTAGAACAAGCAAAGAGGAGTCATGTTTTCTTATCTGGCGAGGGTTATCGTGGCAGGAGAGGCCTGTTCGAAGGCCCGTTCAAGGAGTTCGAGATTGGTCATAACTTCAGATTCCTTGACGTAATTGGGCGCACCGATAGTCAGGGTCTCATACAGCGCATCATAAACGCGGCCATAGTCACCCGCTTCGGGTTTCACGTCCTCTTTAACGGTGATGCCCTCTGCGTTGACGTACTCCAGCACGCCCACGGAGTCATCCGCCGCAAACCCCGGGTCGCCGGGCATAATGTTCGCCTTCAGGCTGGTCTCCTGCTGGTCGATACCGTACTTGATAAACGAGCCTCTGGTGCCATGCACAATAAATTTCGGGTAGTCAATTTTCACCAGATGGCTGGTTTTGACGATGGCTTTCAGGTCGCCGTAAAACAGCTGGGCTTCGAAGGTGTCATCCGGATTGGCTTTGTTGCGCAGGCTGCGGATGTCGTACGCCATGTGGTCCGGTCGGCCAAACAGAGAGATGATTTGATCGAGCGTATGCACGCCCAGACCATAGAATGAGCCATCCTGCGGCAGGCCGGGATGCGTTTCGGCCACCGGGCGGTAGTAATCAAAGTGGCTTTCAATCTCGACGATGTCACCCAGTTTACCGCTCTCAATCACTTTTTTTACCGTCAGGAAGCAGCTGTCAAAGCGGCGGTTTTGGTACGGCGTGACGGTCAGCCCTTTGCGCTTCGCCAGGTCAAACAACGTTTTCGCCTCTGCCATTGTCGGGGTAAACGGCTTTTCCACCAGCACGTTTTTGCCCGCCTCCAGCGCGCGTTTTGCGTACTCGAAATGGCTGTCAGCGTGGGTACAGACAATCACCAGCTTGACCTGCGGATCGTTGAGGACCTCATCAAGATCGCTGGTGAAATGAATATGGGAGTACTGGGGAGACTGCTCTTCCGGCTTCGCGCGACGCCGGTAGATATGGGCAACGTGCCAGCTGTCTTTGCGGTTGAGAACATACGGAAGGTGGTAACGCGTGGTGCTTTTGCCAAATCCAATAAATGCGCAATGTAATGTCATGGCTCAGTCCTTTTTAAGGTTACTGAGTGCAACCATAGCGCAAGTTTTGCCCTTACCCCAGCCCTCTTCCACGGGGAGCGGGCGAAAAAAGACAAAAAAAAGCCAGCGAAAAGCTGGCTAAAGTAATACTGGAAGCAATGTGAGCAATGTCGTGCTTTCAGGTTCCCGTAGGGGTCTTCCTGAACGCAGAGCAATAATAATCATTCTCATTCGCACTTGTCCAATCTTTTTTGCAAAAATTAGCAGTTGACTCAAATTTTAATCTCACTGATGTTGGAATGGACGTTTAACTGACTGAGGATGAAGGAATGAGTGAGATTGTGATACGCCATATCGAAGCCCGCGATGCAGAAGCGTTACGTGACATTATGTCGCATCCTGGGGTGTATCACGACACGCTACAACTTCCCCATCCCTCAATGGATATGTGGCATGACCGGGTCGCGACGAAACCGGGAAGACGGCATCTCGTCGCCTGTCTTGACCAGCGAGTGGTTGGCCATATGGCACTCGATGTGATGGAAAATCCCCGCCGCAGCCACGTTGCAACGTTCGGCATTAGCGTGGCCGCTGATGTACAGGGACGCGGTGTGGGTCGTGCGCTCATGCGCGAAATGGTCAATCTCTGCGACAACTGGTTGCGCATTGAACGCATTGAGCTCACGGTTTTTGCGGATAACCCTGCGGCACTGGCGCTGTATAAGAAGTTTGGGTTTGAAATCGAAGGGACCGGCAGGAACTTCGCCCTGCGTAACGGCGACTATGTGGACGCGTATTACATGGCGCGGCTGAAGTGATAAATTGCCCGGTAGCGCGACGCTTACCGGGCAATAAAATCAGAACCCCGCCGTCAAATCATCCACCGAACGCGGATCCGAGGCCCCAAACAGCGTGCCGTCCGGGCCGACCATAATGCTCTGGGTGCTGCCCATTGCCTCTTTCAGCGCCACCTTCTGTCCGCGCTGCTCCAGCAGTTTTAAGGTGTCCGGGCTAAAGCCCTTCTCAACACGCAGCTCGTCCGGCAGCCACTGATGGTGGAAACGCGGTGCGTTCGTCGCTTCGGCGACATTCATTCCAAAGTCAATGCTGTTCACCACCATCTGCAGCACCGTGGTGATAATACGGCTGCCGCCAGGGCTGCCTGTCACCAGCCAGGTTTTACCGTCTTTGACCACGATGGTAGGCGACATGGACGACAGCGGACGCTTCTTCGGCCCGACCGCATTCGCATCCCCGCCTACCAGTCCGTAGACGTTCGGCACGCCCGGTTTGGCCGAGAAGTCATCCATCTCGTTATTGAGCAGAATCCCGCTGTTGCCTGCCACGATGCCTGTACCAAAGGTGGTGTTGAGGGTATAGGTCACCGCCACCGCGTTACCGTCTTTATCCACCACCGAGAAGTGGGTGGTCTGGTTGCTCTCATACGGTGCCAGCTTGCCCGGGCGGATCTCGCTCGACGGTTTGGCCTTGTTGATGTCAATCTCATCAGCAATCGATTTGGCATAGGCTTTATTGGTCAGCGCCTGCCACGGCACCTTCACGAAGTCCGGGTCGCCCAGGTATTCTGAACGGTCGGCGTAGGCGCGTTTTTCCGCCTCTGCCATCACCTGCATGGCATCCGCACTGCCGAAGCCGAACTTGTGCATATCGAAGTTTTCAAGAATGTTGAGGATCTGCACGATGTGAATGCCGCCGGAAGACGGAGGTGGCATCGAGAAAACGTCATAGCCGCGATAGCTTCCGTGAATCGGCTCACGCTCGACGGCCTTGTACTCCGCGAGATCCGCTTTGGTGATAAGCCCACCGTTCTTTTGCATCTCTTCGGCAATCTGGTCGGCAATCGCCCCTTTGTAGAACGCATCCGGGCCGTGCTCCGCAATCAGCTCCAGACTTTTTGCCAGGTTCTTCTGCACCAGCTTATCGCCCTTCTTCAGCGGTTCACCGTCTTTCCAGAAGATAGCCTTGCTGTTTTCGTGAGTCGGAATCACTTCGCTGCCATAGGTTTTAAGATCGTCAGCCAGGGCGTCATTCACCACAAAACCTTCGCGGGCGAGCTTAATCGCAGGCTGTACCACTTTGTTGAGCGGCAGGGTGCCATATTTTTCCAGCGCCAGGGAGAAGCCTGCGACGGTGCCCGGCGTACCGGAGGCGAGATGCGAGGTCAGGGATTTTTTGCTGTCCGGGTTGCCTTGATCGTCAAGGAACATATCACGGGAAGCCTGTCCTGGGGCCATCTCACGGAAGTCGATGGCGGTGGTTTTGCCGTCTTTGGTCCGCAGCATCATAAAGCCGCCGCCGCCCAGGTTCCCCGCCTGCGGATGCGTCACCGCCAGCGCATAGCCCACCGCGACTGCCGCATCCACCGCATTACCGCCCTGCCGGAGAATATCGACGCCCACTTTCGTTGCCAGCGCATCCACCGACGCCACCATACCCTGCGTTGCCCGCACGGGATGAAAAACATCTTCCTCCACGCCGTACGAAACTGGCGGAGCCGCTGGCGGGTTGGCCGCCACGCTAAATGTGCCGCCTGCCATCAGCGCGGCGATCGCTATCCAGCGCAAAAACGTTGGTTTCATCATTATTGTTCTCCAGGTGAAGAGGGCCATATTCCCCGCTTAAGCCTGGTTCACAACTCCTAAAAAATCATCGTCATGGTGAAATCAGGGTAAACTTAAGAGAAGCCTCAAAAGAAGGGAGATGACAATGAAACGCTTACTGATTCTTACGGCGCTGCTTCCGTTTGCCGCGCTCGCACAGCCACTCAATACGATGAACAACCCGAACCAGCAGGGCTACGTCATTCCAAGCCAGCAGCGTATGCAAACGGAGATGATGAGCCAGCAGCAACAGCAGAAAGGGATGCTAAACCAGCAGTTGAAAACGCAGACCCAGATGCAGCAGCAAAGCCTGCAAAACCAGATGAACACCAACACCCAGCGCATACAGCAGGGTCAGGTGCGTGAGCAGCCGCTGCCTAACCCAAACGGCGGGATGCTGGGCGGAATGACCTCGTCGGGCAGCGGACAGCAGCATATGCTGCCGTCTCAGTCACCGTCGAATGGCGGGATGCTTAATTCTTCGCAGAACTAAAGTTCGGGCCGATCACGTCAATCGCATCGGTACAGATACTGTCCACCCCCCAGCGCAGCAGCTCCGCCGCACGCTGGGGTTTGTTGACGGTATAGACCAGGATATGCAGCCCCGCCGCTTTCAACATTTTTACCCGTGCCTCATCCAGCAGCGCGTGGTTCAGGTGAATCGACACACACCCTAAACGGCTGGTCAGCTCACGCCAGTCATCACGCCACGTGTCGAGCAGCAGTCCGCGCGGCAACGCCGGAACGGACGCCTGCGCCGCCTCCAGGGCATCAATGTCAAACGACGACAGCAGGGGTGGCGTCATGCCCTCCCACAGCTCACGCGCGGCCAGCGCAATGACTTTACCTGTGAGCGGCCCGGTGCCGGTGGTTGGTTTGATTTCGATATTGGCCATCATGCCGTGCAGGCGACAGCGGTCGGCCACTTCCGCCAGCAGCGGCAGCGGCTCGCCTTTGAACTCGCTGCTGTACCAGCTTCCGGCGTCGACGTTCAGCAGATCGCGCCACGGCAGGTCTCCCGCCACGCCCCAGCCATTGCTGGTGCGTTCGAGGTTGTCATCATGCAGAAGGAAAATCTCGCCGTCTTTCGATAGCTTGGCATCGAACTCGATCATCGTGTGACCGTAATGCGCGCCCATATCGATAGCCGCCAGCGTGTTTTCCGGCGCCAGTTTACCGCCGCCCCGGTGGGCGACGATGTGGGGATAAGGCCAGTTACTCATATACGTTGTCCTGTTTCACCGTCGAATACGTGCAGGTGATTTTCCGGCAGATGCAGCCACAGCGTGCTGCCTGCTTTAGGGCGCTCCTGATGGGCCAGACGCACCACCATTTTTTGTTCACCCCAACGTCCGTGCGCCAGGTTGTCAGCCCCCAGCATCTCCAGCGTGTCCATGACCAGCGGCACGCCGCCTTCCGCCTGTGAGGTTAACCCAATATGTTCCGGGCGGATACCAAGCGTCATCTTACGCCCGGCATAGCCACGATAGTACCCGTTTACGGGCAGCGCCATCCCACTTTCCAGCTCAAAGTGCGTACCGGCGCTGCTGATCCGCCCTTCCAGCAGGTTCATCGCCGGACTGCCAATAAAGCTCGCCACAAAGCGGGAGGCCGGTTTCTCGTATACCTCCACCGGGGTGCCAATCTGTTCGGCGACGCCTTTGTTCATCACCATCACGCGCTGGGCGAGGGTCATCGCTTCCACCTGATCGTGCGTCACATACAGGGAGGTGGTTTTCAGACGACGGTGCAGCTGCTGCAGCTCAAGGCGCATCTGCACGCGCAGCTTGGCATCAAGGTTTGAGAGCGGCTCGTCGAACAGGAACACCGCAGGGTCACGCACAATGGCGCGCCCCATCGCCACGCGCTGGCGCTGTCCGCCGGACAGTTCACGCGGACGACGCTTGAGCAGGCCATCCAGCTCCAGAATACGCGCCGCCTCTTTCACGCGCTCATCGATATGGCTTTTGCCCATCCCGCGGATTTTCAGCCCCCAGGCCATGTTCTCTTCCACGCTCATGTGCGGATAAAGGGCGTAGTTCTGAAACACCATCGCGATGCCCCGGTCCTTCGGCTCCATCTCGGTCACGCGCTGGCGATCGATCCAGATATCGCCGCTGGTCACACGTTCAAGCCCGGCAACCATGCGCAGCAGCGTCGATTTTCCGCAGCCTGACGGGCCAACCATCACGATAAATTCCCCGTCCGCCACGTCGAGCGTTAACGGCTGAATGACCTGGGTTTTGTTGTCCCAGCTTTTGGTCACTGCCTGTAATTTTAAACCTGCCATCTTATTTCTCACTGTCCACTAAACCACGCACGAACGCACGCTGCATGGCTAAAACGATAACGACCGGGGGGATAAGGGTGAGCAGCATCGCCGCCATCACCTGATTCCAGAGCGTGGTGCCTTCACCGGTGGCGATCATGCCTTTGATGCCCGCCACGGCGGTGCCAAGATTGACGTCCTGAATAATCAGCAGCGGCCACAGATACTGGTTCCAGCCGTAGATAAAGGTGATGACAAACAGCGCCGCAAGGTTGGTTTTCGACAGCGGCAGCACGATGTCACGGAAGAAGCGCATCGGCGAGGCTCCGTCAATACGCGCGGCCTCAATCAGCTCGTCCGGCAGGGTCATAAAGAACTGGCGGAACAGGAAGGTGGCGGTGGCCGAGGCCATCAGCGGCAGGGTTAAACCTGCGTAGCTGTCCAGCATCTTCAGGTTGGCGATCACTTCCACCGTCGGGAAGATGCGCACTTCGACCGGCAGCATCAGGGTGATGAAGATCATCCAGAAGAACAGGTTACGCAGGGGAAAGCGGAACCAGACGATGGCGAAAGCCGAGAGCATCGACACCGTGATTTTGCCCACCGTAATACCGAACGCCATGATGAAGCTGTTCAGCATCATCAGCCAGAATGGCGCGCTGTTAGCGCCCACGCCCTGGGTCCAGATGGTTTTCATGTTTTCGAAAAGATGCCCGCCTGGGATCAACGTCATCGGCGTATCAAACACCGCTTTGGTGTCCAGCGTGGCGGCAACGAAGGCCACGTACAGCGGGAACAGAATAACGATGATGCCCAAAATCAGCATGGTGTGGCTGAACATCGTCAGCCCGCGACGGTTCTCGATCATTGGTAGCGCACCTTACTTTCGACATAACGGAACTGCACTACCGTGAGAAGGATGACGAGGAACATCAGCACGACCGACTGGGCGGCGGATGCCGAGAGATCCAGACCGGCAAAGCCTTCGCGATAGATCTTATAGATAAGCGTCGTCGTGGCCTGTACCGGGCCACCGGCCGTAGCGGCGTCGATCACCGGGAAGGTGTCGAAGAAGGCGTAAACCAGGTTGACCACCAGCAGGAAGAAACTCACTGGGGCAATCAGCGGCAGCGACAGCCTAAAGAAACGACGGACCGGCCCTGCACCATCAATCGCCGCGGCTTCAACCAGCGAGCGCGGAATAGACTGCAGCGCAGCAAAGAAGAACAGGAAGTTGTAGCTGATCTGTTTCCACACCGACGCGAAGACCACCAGGAACATCGCCTGACCGCTGTTCTGGGCGTGGTTCCAGTCGTAGCCGAACTCTGCCAGGAAATGGGTAATCAGCCCGCGCCCTGGGTTAAACAGGAAGATCCACAGCACGGCGGCGACGGCAGGTGCCACGGCGTAAGGTAGCAGCATCAGCGTCTGATACAGACGGCTGCCGCGCACCACGTAATCCACCAGCGCCGCGAAAAAGAGCGATGCGACAAGACCGCTGACAGTGACCAGCGCGCTGAACTTCATGGTCGTCCAGAAGGCGTCGAGGTAATAGCTGTCGTGGAACAGCGCGGTAAAGTTATCCAGCCCGACAAACTGGCTGGAAAGCCCAAACGGATCGACGCTTTGTACCGAGTACCAGAGCGCCTCGCCCGCAGGCCAGATAAAGAAGATAACGGTGATGACCAGCTGCGGCGCGACCAGCAAATACGGCAGCCAGCGCGAACGGAACACCGGACGGGATGAGGACATAGTTTAGCTCAGCGTAGGTAGCCCTCATCCCAGCCCTTCCCACAGGGAGAGGGACAGGATGAGGGTAAAATGATTAAGACTTTGTTGATTGCTCAAAGCGGCGCAGCAGCTGATTACCGCGCTCTACCGCAGAATCCAGCGCCTGCTGTGGGGTTTTCTTCCCGGTCCACACGCTTTCCAGCTCTTCATCTACGATGGTACGGATCTGCGGCATGTTCCCCAGACGCAGGCCTTTGGTGAACGGCAATGGCGGCTTGTTGAGCATCTGACGCGTCGCGATATCCGCGCCCGGGTTTTTGCTGTAGAAGCCCTGCTCGCGGGTCAGGTCATACGCAGCCGTGGTGATAGGCAGGTAGCCGGTTTTCTGATGCCATTCGGCGGCATTCTCTGGCTTCGCCAGGAAGTCGAGGAACTCGGCCACGCCCTTGTAGGTGCCCTTGTCTTTGCCCTGCATGACCCACAGGCTCGCCCCACCGATGATGGCGTTCTGCGGTGCGCCTTTCACGTCAGCGTCGTAAGGCATCATGCCTACGCCGTAGTTGAATTTTGCGTAATGACGGATATCCGCCAGAGAGCCGGAAGAGGCGGTCGTAATCGCGCAGTCACCGTTGTAGAACTTCTCGGTGGATTCGTCTTTACGCCCGAAGTAGCTGAAATCGCCCTTCTTGTTGAGATCGGCAAGCAGAGCGATGTGCTTCACCTGCTCTGGCTTGTTGAACTCCAGTACCGCGTCGGTGCCGTCGAAGCCGTTGTTTTTGGTGGCCACCGGCAGGCCGTGCCAGGCGCTGAAGTTTTCAATCTGGATCCAGCCCTGCCAGCCGCTGGCGTAGCCGCACTTCATCCCCGCCGCTTTCAGCTTAGCGGTGTACGCCGCCAGATCCTGCCAGGTTTTTGGCGGTTGTTCCGGATCTAAACCGGCTTTCCTGAAGGCGTCTTTGTTGTAGTACAGCACCGGCGTGGAGCTGTTAAACGGCTGAGACAACAGATGACCGGTTTTGGAATCGGTGTAGTAACCCGCCACGGTCGGCACGAACTGCGATTCGTCGAAGTTGATATCTGCGTCTTTAAACACTTCGTAGACCGGTTTAATGGCTTTAGAGGCCATCATGGTCGCAGTACCGACTTCGTAAACCTGAAGCAGCGCAGGTGCATTACCGGTACGGAAAGCGGCAATGCCCGCGCTCAGGCTCTGCTCGTAGTTACCTTTGTACACCGGCACAATTTTGTAATCCGGATGGGTGTCGTTGAAACGCTGCGCCAGGGAGTCAACTTCTTTACCCAACTCCCCTTCCATGGAATGCCAGAACGGAATGGTGGTGACAGCCATTGCGTTCGCCGCAAAAGTCAGCCCCATTGCCAGACCCAAAGCTGTGTGTCGTAACGATGTCATTGTCATCTCTCTTATTGTGCCGGATGCGCGATATCACGCGTTTTTATGCTCGCGAGGTAACATGACATGCTCGAATGACAGAAAAATAACTGTTTCTTTACAGTGAGATGACAACAAAACGTCAGGCGGATGATGGTTGTGTGAAGGCGGTTGGGGTAAGTTCGGTGCGGTCTGGTGCCCTGCATGAAAAAAGGCAACTGACGTTGCCTTTTTGCTTTTGCTTTTATCTAGCCGCCGAGATAGGCGCTTCGCACCGCTTCGTTTGCCAGCAGCGCGTCGCCGGTATCGGAGAGCACCACGTGGCCGTTTTCCAGCACGTAGCCGCGGTCGGCGAGCTTCAGCGCCTGGTTGGCGTTCTGCTCGACGAGGAAGATGGTCATCCCCTCTTTACGCAGCTGTTCGATGGTGTCGAAGATCTGCTGAATGATGATCGGCGCAAGACCGAGCGACGGTTCATCCAGCAGCAGCAAACGCGGCTGGCTCATCAGCGCGCGGCCAATCGCCAGCATCTGCTGTTCACCACCGGACATCGTGCCGGCCCGCTGAATACGGCGCTCCCACAAACGCGGAAACAGCTCATAGACCCATTTGATGCGGGACTGGTACTGGTCGCGGTCAGCAAAGAAGCCGCCCATCGCAAGGTTCTCTTCCACCGTCATTCGTGAGAAGACGCGACGCCCTTCCGGGACAATCGCCACCGCTTCACGCATGATTCTGGCGGTTTGCCAGTCGGTAATATCTTTGCCATCAAAGACAATCCGCCCGCTGGTGGCGCGCGGGTCGCCGCACAGGGTGCCGAGCAGCGTGGTTTTACCCGCACCGTTCGCGCCAATCAGGGTGACGATTTCGCCCTGATTGATATGCAGGCTGACATCGTGCAGCGCCTGTATCTTGCCGTAGTGAGCATTAACCTTGTCGAACGTTAACATCGCTTTTTCCATCTTATGCCTCACCCAGGTATGCACGGATTACGTCCGGGTTGTTGCGGATCGCTTCCGGCGTCCCGTTTGCCAGCGGCGTGCCCTGGTTCACCACGTAGATACGGTCAGAAATGCCCATCACCAGCTTCATATCATGCTCAATCAGCAGGATGGTGGTGTCGTGATGATCGCGCAGTTCGGCAATCAACTCGTCCAGCTCTTTAGTCTCTTTCGGGTTAAGCCCTGCCGCCGGTTCATCGAGCATCAGGATTTCTGGCTGCGTCACCATGCAGCGCACGATCTCCAGACGACGCTGGTCACCGTAGGCCAGGTTGCTGGCCTGACGGTTCGCATGCTGCAGCAGGCCGATACGGTCGAGCCAGGTGGCGGCGCGGTCGAGCGCTTCATCCTGAGCACGGCGGAAGGCCGGGGTTTTCAGCAGGCCAGAGAAAAGACCGGTTTTGAGCTGCAGGTGTTGCGCCACCAGCAGGTTCTCTATCACCGTCATCTCGCGGAACAGACGCACGTGCTGGAAGGTACGCACCACCCCCATGCGGGCAATCTGCTGGCCCGGAAGCCCTTCCAGATGCTGGTCGCGCAGCTTGATGGTGCCACCCGTCGGCTTGTAGAAACCGGTCAGGCAGTTAAAGACCGTGGTTTTCCCCGCGCCGTTAGGGCCAATCAGGGAGACAATCTCTTTCTTGTGCAGATCCAGATTCACGTTGTTGACGGCCAGCAGGCCGCCAAAACGCATCATCAGGCCGTTAACGGATAATAATGGCTGGCTCATGCCTGCTCTCCTTTCGCTTGCCCGTTTTTCAGCTTCAGCTGTGGACGGGTCATCGGCAGCAAGCCCTGCGGACGCCAGATCATCATCAGCACCATCAAACCACCCAGCATCAGCATGCTGTATTCGTTAAAGTCGCGCATCAGCTCACGAGAGACCACCAGCAGAATGGCCGCCAGGATAACGGCAAACTGCGAGCCCATACCGCCGAGCACCACAATCGCCAGTACAAAGGCAGATTCAGAAAAGGTAAACGATTCGGGGCTGACAAAGCCCTGACGCGCGGCAAACAGCGTACCGGCAAATCCGGCAAACGCGGCGCTGATGGTAAACGCGGTCAGCTTGATGCGGGTCGGGTTGAGGCCCAGTGAACGGCAGGCGATTTCATCTTCACGCAGCGCTTCCCACGCACGGCCCAGCGGCATACGCAGCAGACGGTTAATCACGAACAGGGTAAGCACCACCAGCAGCAGCGCCACCAGGTAGAGCCAAATCACCCGGTCGGACGGATCGTACTTCACGCCAAAGAAGTTGCTGAAGGTATCCCAGCCCCCTTCGCGAGCCGTACGGCTGAATTCCAGACCAAAGAAGGTCGGTTTCGGGATCTGGCTGATCCCGTTCGGGCCGCCGGTCACTTCGGTGTTGTTGAGCAGCAGGATACGCACGATTTCGCCGAAGCCTAAGGTCACAATCGCCAGATAGTCACCGCGCAGGCGTAAGACCGGGAAGCCCAGCAGGAAGCCCGCGGCGGCGGAGACCAGGCCCGCCAGCGGCAGACAGGTCCAGAAGCCGAGACCGTAATAGTGGTTCAGCAGCGCGAAGGTATAGGCCCCGATGGCGTAGAAACCACCGTAGCCCAGCACCAGCAGGCCAGACAGCCCCACCACCACGTTCAGGCCCAGACCGAGGATCACGTAGATCATGGTCAGGGTCGCGATATCGACCGTACCGCGAGAAACCACAAACGGCCACGCCACCGCAGCCACCAGCAGCGCCACGAAGAACAGCTTCTGCTTAACGGTTGAGCCGTCGAGAGCCGGCAGAACGAATTTCGGACCGGAGACACTTTTCAGCGTCTTCTGGAACACAGGACGCAGCATCTGGAACAGAAACACGACCGCGGTGCCAATGAATATCCACTGCCAGCGAATGTCGGCGGCGGTATCCACCACCAGTTTTGTGCCGTCCAGCTCTAACTGGACGCCCATAAAGACGCCTGCCAGCACGAAGAACATGGCGGCAGAGAGGAGCGCCATTGCGAAATGCATCGGTTTCATACTTTCTCTACCTCCGGACGACCCAGAATACCGGTAGGCATTACCAGCAGAACCAGAATCAGCAGGGCAAACGACACCACATCTTTATATTCCGTACTCAGATACACGGAGGAGAGCGCTTCGGCCACGCCCAGGATCAGGCCGCCAATCATCGCGCCAGGAATACTGCCGATACCGCCCAGGACCGCCGCGGTGAAAGCTTTCATCCCGGCCATAAAGCCGATGTACGGGTTGATAACGCCGTAGAACTGCCCCAGCAGGACGCCCGCGACCGCCGCCATCGCTGCCCCAATCACAAAGGTCAGGGCAATAACGCGGTCGGTGTTGATGCCAAGCAGGCTCGCCATCTTCAGATCTTCTGCGCAGGCACGGCAGGCGCGTCCCATACGCGAGTAGCGGATAAAGACCGTCAGGGCGAGCATTGCAACGAAGGTCACCACCCAGATCACCAGCTGCATGGTGGTGATAGAGGCAGAGAAGTTCTCGCTGGCACCGACCACCCACTGACCGTTGAACAGGCTTGGCAGCGCCACGTCGCGCGAGCCTTCCGTCAGGCTGACGTAGTTTTGCAGGAAGATCGACATCCCGATGGCGGAGATCAGCGCAATCAGGCGTTTGGAGCTACGCACCGGCCGGTACGCCACGCGTTCAATGCTCCAGCCATAGGCGCTGGCAATCACAATCGCGCCGACAAACCCGGCGGCGACCAGCAGCCAGCTGCTGTCGATACCCATCATCATCAGGGCGGCGATAATCATAAAGGAGACATAGCTACCGATCATGTAGACCTCGCCGTGGGCGAAGTTAATCATGCCGATAATGCCGTAAACCATCGTGTAGCCGATGGCGATCAGCGCGTAGGTGCTTCCCAGCGTGACGCCGTTAAACATCTGCTGCAGGAAATAGAGAAACTGCTCGGACATATGCAAACCTTTTTATACCCGCCCGGCGGTCCGGGCGGTGGGATAATTATTTGGCGACCGAGGACGAACCGTCGGCGTGCCACTTAAAGACACCAAACTCAAATCCCTTCAGATCGCCTTTCTCATCCCAGTTCAGCGGCCCAATCACGGTGTTCGCCCCGTGTGCTTTTAAATCTTTCACCAGATCCAGCGGTTCTTTGCTGCCGGTGCGATCCAGCGCGGTTGCCAGAGACTGCACCGCCGCGTAGGTGATCCAGACGTACGGACCACTTGGATCTTTCTTCTGCGCCTTGAGCGCGTCTACGATAGCCTTGTTCGCAGGATCCTGGTCATAGCGTTTTGGCATCGTCACCAGCATGCCTTCGCCTGCGTCCCCGGCGATGTTCGACAGGGAGGCGTTACCGACGCCTTCTGGCCCCATAAACTGGGTTTTCAGCCCGACCGAACGCGCCTGACGCAGCATCTGACCCATTTCCGGGTAGTAGCCGCCGTAGTAAACAAAATCGATATTCTCTTTTTGCAGGCGGGCGATCAGCGCGGAGAAATCTTTCTCGCCAGCGGTAATGCCATCAAAGAAGACGATATTCGCGCCGCCTTTTTTCAGCCCGTCCTGAACGGAGCGCGCCAGGCCTTCGCCGTACTGCTGTTTGTCATGAATAATGGCGATGCGCGTCGGCTTGACGGTATCGAGGATGTATCGGGCGGCGGTTGGTCCCTGAGACGAGTCCAGACCGGCAGTACGCATGATGTGCTGATAACCGCGCTGAGTCAGTTCAGGGTTGGTTGCGCCCGGGGTAATCATCAGAATGCCTTCGTCTTCGTAGATGTCCGACGCAGGCTGGGTGGACGACGAGCACAGGTGGCCAATCACGTACTGAATACCATCGTTCACGATTTTGTTAGCAACCGCGACGGCCTGTTTGGGATCGCAGGCGTCGTCATATTCCACGCCAACCAGCTTGTCGCCTTTGATGCCGCCTTTGGCGTTGATGTCTTTGATTGCCTGGCGAGCACCGTTGAACTCCATGTCCCCCCACTGGGCAACAGGACCGGACATCGCACCCACTACAGCAACCTTAATATCTTCCGCCATGGCTGCATGCGAAATCGCCAATGCAACCATCCCCGCGATTAACGTCTTCGCGTTCCTTTTCATCTCTGAATCCCCATTCGTGATGTCGTGTATATATTTTGTTTTATTATGGTTAAAAAGCATTCTGTACTTTTAATGCACAACGCTATTTTTACCAGCGCCTTTAATGGTTTAGCGCAGTTTTTTCATAAAAACCAGACTAAAATCTCTATTTTTCAGGCGATTAAGCAAAGATAATATTCTGAAACAAGGCAGAGATAAACAAATAAAATTGCAGTTTGCAGCATAAAATAACGGTACAAAGCGCCGAATAATTCACTGCCATTCAGGTTAAAATTCTGCTTATTTTTCGATCCATGTGTTTTCAAACTGCCCTTCGCGCTGCCAAAAAACTAATCACCTGGTGAGCCGGGATAAAAAGAGGAAGCCGCTGAGGGAATAAATTGAGTACACTGCCCCTACTCAATTTGATTTGGACAAGCAGCTAATGAAACTGACTATCGTGCGTCTGGTGACCTTTAGCGACCAGGATCATATCGACCTGGGCAAGATCTGGCCGGAATATTCCCCTTCGTCGCTCCGTGTCGATGAGACACACCGCATCTACGCCGCGCGCTTTAACGAGCGTCTGCTCGCCGCGGTTCGCGTGACGCTGAGCGGCACCGAAGGGGCGCTGGACTCACTGCGCGTACGTGACGTGACCCGTCGTCGCGGTGTGGGGCAGTATTTAATTGAAGAAATAATCCGTGAAAACCCGAACGTTACCTCCTGGTGGATGGCCGACGTGGGCGTGGAAGACCGCGGCGTGATGGCGGCGTTTATGCAGGCGTTAGGGTTTACGGCGCAGGAAAACGGGTGGGAGAAACGTCAGGTTTGCTGAATGCCGCCTGATGCCCTCACCCCGCCCCTCTCCCACAGGAGAGGGTGCAAATACTAAAACGGCAACCGAAAGGTTGCCGTTTGCTTTTATTTGGCGTCGGTTGCCGTTCCGTTAGCATGCCAGTCAAACACGCCGAACTCGAAGCCTTTCAGATCGCCCTTCGCATCCCAGGAAAGCGGACCCATCACGGTATCGACAGAGTTGGCTTTCAGCCAGGTGGCAATCTCAGCCGGATCGGCTGACTGGTTCAGACCCGCCTGCAGAGACTGCAGCGCAGCGTAGGTGGTCCAGACGAACGCGCCGCTTGGATCCTGTTTCTTCGCCTTGATGGCATCTACGATCGGTTTGTTCGCAGGCACCTGGTCGTAGTTCTTCGGTTTGGTCACCAGCAGGCCTTCAGCAGACTCACCGGCGATGTTAGACAGGGAAACGTTCGCAACCCCTTCCGGACCCATAAACTGGGTTTTCAGGCCAGCCGCACGTGCCTGACGCAGGATCTGGCCCATTTCAGGGTGATAGCCACCGTAGTAAACGAAATCAATATTCTCTTTCTTCAGACGTGCCACCAGAGTGGAGAAGTCTTTCTCACCGGCGGTGATACCGTCGAAGAAGACCACATTGGCATTGCCTTTCTTCAGACCATCCTGCACGGCACGCGCCAGACCTTCACCGTACTGCTGTTTGTCGTGAACAATCGCGATACGCTTCGGCTTCACGTTGTCCAGAATGTATTTTGCCGCGGTTGGGCCCTGGTCTGAATCCAGACCGGTGGTACGCAGGGTCAGCTTATAGCCACGTGCGGTCAGCTCCGGCGCCGTTGCAGCCGGGGTGATCATCAGAATGCCTTCGTCTTCGTAGATATCAGACGCGGGCTGCGTGGAAGAGGAGCACAGGTGACCGATAACGTATTTGATCCCGTCGTTCACCACTTTGTTCGCCACGGCAACCGCTTGTTTCGGGTCACAGGCATCATCATATTTTACGATCTGCAGTTTTTCGCCCTTGATGCCGCCCTTAGCATTAATGTCTGCAACCGCCTGTTCTGCGCCGGTAAATTCCTGGTCGCCGTACTGTGCTACCGGACCGGACATCGCGCCCACGACAGCCACTTTAATATCGGCCTGTGCCATCGTGCTGAATGCCAACGCAATACATCCTGCCAGTAACGCTTTACCCTTCATATTCATCCTGAGATTCCCCATTATTATGGTTATTACGATTGTCGTGATGTTGTTGTGTAGCGCTTTATTTCAGTTATAGGTATGACAGTCGCGCTTTTTCAGCATACTCTGCTAAAACATACCCCATTTTTATGATTTTGGAATAGCTAATTTGAAATGAATATATGATAAGCCCGGCAGGGATCACCGCCGGGCAAGGGCTTTAACGTGTCAGCGACGCGGAGATAATATCCAGCGCTTTACGGAACTGAACTTCGGGGATGGTAAGCGGATAGAGGAAACGGATAACGTTGCCGTACACGCCGCAGCTCAGCAGCAATAGACCTTCCTGCAACGCACGCTCCTGGACCTGACGCGTGAATTCAGGCGACGGCAGCCCGGTTTGCGGGTCGTTAAACTCCACCGCCACCATTGAGCCCTGGGCACGAATATCAGCGATAAACGGACAGTCGCCCTTCGCTTTGTTCAGCACTTCCACCAGATGATGGCCAAGATGCGCCGCGCGCGTGCAGAGATCCTCTTCATCAATCACATCCAGCACGGCATGGGCTGCGGCAATCGCCAGCGGGTTGCCGGCGTAAGTCCCGCCCAGCCCGCCAGGAGCGGGGGCATCCATCACTTCCGCCCGGCCAGAGACCGCCGAGAGCGGCATCCCGCCGGCCAGGCTTTTCGCCATGGTGATCAAATCCGGCTTCACGCAATGGTGTTCCATCGAGAACAGCTTGCCGGTTCGCGCAAAGCCACTTTGCACTTCGTCAGCAATCAGCAAAATTCCGTGCGTATCGCACAGTTCGCGCAGGGCCTGCATAAAATCGGCGGGGGCAATGTTGAATCCCCCCTCCCCCTGAACCGGTTCCAGGATAATGGCCGCCACCTGGTCCGGCGCAATGTCGGCTTTGAAGATGCGTTCGAGGCTTTTTAACGCTTCTGCCGTGCTGACGCCGTACAGATCATTTGGATAGTGTGCGTGATAAACCGATCCGGGAAACGGACCGAAACCGAGTTTGTACGGCGCCACTTTCCCCGTCAACGCCATCGTCATAAAGGTACGGCCGTGGAAGGCACCGCCAAAGGCGATCAGGCCAGGACGACGGGTATACGCGCGGGCAATTTTTACCGCGTTTTCGACCGCCTCTGCTCCCGTAGAGAAGAAAGCCGTTTTGGCAGGCCCATCAACGGGTACACGTTGGTTGATACGCTCGGCAAGCGCCACATAGCCTTCGTACGGGACAATCTGATATGCCGTATGGGTAAATGCGTGGAGTTGTTTTTCGATGGCGGCAATAACTTTTGGATGCCGATGGCCGGTATTCAGCACCGCAATCCCGGCGGCGAAGTCGATATACTCGTTACCCTCGACGTCCCACAACGTGGCATTTTCGGCTTTATCGGCGTAGAAGTTACACATCACGCCGATACCGCGCGGCGTCGCCTGCAAACGCCGGTCATTCAGTTCACTGTTTTTCACCCTGTCCCCCTGAGAAAGTCACCTGCTTAGCGCATCTGTAAGTGTTTGCCAGGGGGAGGGAATTCGCCAGAGCGGGAGATAAAAAAACAAAACCCCCGAATTTGCATTCGAGGGTTATCGGGGACATCGCGGAAATTACGCTTCGATAGCGGCGCGAAGTTTTTTCATGGCGTTCTTTTCAAGCTGACGCACACGTTCAGCGGAGACGCCGTAGCGGTCGGCCAGCTCCTGCAGCGTGGACTTGTTGTCTTCGTCCAGCCAGCGGGCGCGGATAATATCCTGGCTACGTTCGTCGAGGCCTTCCATTGCTGAAGTCAGCTTGTTCGCGGCCTGATCTTCCCAGTTATCCTCTTCAATGCCGTCAGCAAAGTTAGAGGTTTTATCCTGCAGATACAGAACCGGTGCCATTGGCTGGCTGTCAGAGCCGTCGTCGTCGGAGGACATATCGAAGGTCATGTCCTGCGCGGCCATACGGGATTCCATCTCACGCACGTCTTTGCTGGATACGCCCAGCTCGCGCGCCACCATTTCAACTTCATCCTGATTGAACCAGCCCAGACGCTGCTTGGTTTTACGCAGGTTGAAGAACAGTTTACGTTGCGCTTTTGTCGTGGCGACTTTCACGATACGCCAGTTGCGCAGCACGTATTCATGAATTTCTGCTTTGATCCAGTGTACGGCGAAGGAGACCAGTCGCACACCCACTTCCGGGTTGAAGCGACGTACAGCCTTCATCAGACCGATGTTACCTTCCTGAATCAAGTCCGCCTGCGGCAGGCCATAGCCCGCATAATTACGAGCAATGTGAACAACAAAGCGCAGGTGAGACAGGATCAGCTTTTTCGCTGCTTCCAGATCGCCCTGGTAATGCAGCTTTTCAGCAAGCTCCTTTTCTTCCTCGGCCGTTAACATCGGCCAGGTGTTCGCAGCCCGGATATAAGATTCCAGGTTACCAACAGGGGCTAAAGCTAAAGTTTGCATTTCTTTGGTCATTCATTCCTCTCAATGTTTCTTCTGGTCCAGGCTGTCCCCATCAGGCAACAACCATGCCAAAGCGTTTGAGCCACGAGATTAGCATTCACTCTTTTATCAGACAGTGATTTTATCCACAAGTTCCAGGTGCAACGGTGAATAAATTACGCACAAATTGTGACATGGAGATGATAACAGGGGAAGAGACAACAGGGACGCTTTCCCTGCAGAGCGAACATCTCGGTGCAGGGAAAGATTATATCACGCTTTTATTAGTCGGGAGTAAAGTGACGTAAATGTTGCACGGTTGCCAGCCATGCTGCCACCCAGCCGATCATCGAGCACACCAGCAGCAGTAACAGGCACTCATCGAACCCTAAGCCGCTGATATCAAACTTCGTTCCGAAAACCTGCGCCACCTCGGTTACGGCAGAGGACAGCCGCATCACCAAAATTTCTGACAATATCAGTGAAAGAAATGCGCCGGAAAAACCGAGCAATGCGCCGCCGTACAGGAACGGACGCAGGATGAAGCCATCCGTCGCACCAATCAGTTTCTGCACGTTGATGGTGTCGCGACGCGCGAAAATGCTCAGGCGTACGCTGTTACCGATGACGAGGAAGACCGCCGCCACCATCAGCACACCAATCATCGCCGCCACGCGCCCTACCAGCCCGGTCAGCGCAGCAAGACGCGCAAACCAGCTGTCATCCATGCGCACTTCATCAATCCCGTTGATACGGGTGATGCGGTCACGCAGGGTGTTGAGCGAATCGGTCCCCTGGAAATCGAGTTTCGGGATCACCACCGCCACGGCCGGGAGGGGGTTCTCTTCAAGCATGTCCAGCGCACCGCCAAAGCCTGACCAGTTACGGAACTCACCCAGGGCTTCTTCACGAGAGAGATAATTCACTTTCTCTACGCCCTGTTCGGCCTGGATTTGCCCCACAACCTGCGCCGCCGCGTTATCGTCGAGCGCCTTATCCAGATAGACCGTGATCTGCGGAGAAGGATAGTACTGCGACGCCGCCTGGTTAACGTTTTTATAGACCATGTAGCAGACGCTTGGCAGCGTCAGGGAGATGGCAATCACCATCACCGTCAGGAAAGTCGCCAGCGGTTTGCTTTTCAGGTCCTGCAACGCACCGTGGAACGCATAACGCACCTGCTCGTTGAACACGTTGGTTTTGCGGGAGTTCGGCTTAGGCGCCGCTTTCGCACGCTTTGGTGCATTACGATTGCCGTCACCGCCGCCCTGCGGCTTACGGAAGCGGTCAAACCGGTTTCCGAACTGCCGAATCTGGTTTATTGCATCACGCTTATTCACCGAGGCCTCCGTGCAAATGACCGTCGCTCAGGGTCAGCATGCGGTACGAACGACGGGAAATCAGCCCGATGTCGTGCGTTGCCATCAATACCGTCACCCCAACGCGGTTAAATTCCTCAAACAGACGCAAAATCCCTTCTGACAGGGCGTCGTCCAGGTTACCGGTCGGTTCATCCGCCAGCAGTACCGCAGGTTTGTTCACCACCGCACGGGCAATCCCCACACGCTGCTGTTCACCGCCAGACAGCTGGATCGGGAAGTTCTTCGCTTTGTCTAGCAGCCCGACTTTATCCAGCGCCGCAGAGACGCGACGACGGATATCATCATAGCTGGCACCGGCAATAATCAGCGGAATGGCCACGTTATCGAAAACGGTGCGATCCATCAGCAGGTGGTGGTCCTGGAAAATCATGCCAATCTGACGACGCAGGAAAGGCACCTCACGGTTTTTCAGACGGCTAATATCATGGCCGCTGAACCAGATTTTCCCGGCGCTCGGCCGCTCGATCCCACAGATAAGCTTGAGCAGGGTACTTTTCCCCGCGCCGGAATGGCCGGTCAGGAATGCCATCTCGCCTGGCTGCAGGTGGAATGTCACCCCCTGCAGCGCTTGTCTCCCACCGAGATAGGCCTTGCTGACGTGTTCAAAGCGAATCATTGTTAGTCCTCTCGGGCAAATAGTGCCTCAATAAAGTCGTCCGCTTTAAACGGACGTAAATCCTCAATACGCTCGCCCACACCGATGTAACGGATAGGAATATTGAACTGATCGGCCACGGAGAAGATCACCCCGCCTTTCGCGGTGCCGTCCAGTTTGGTCAGCGTGATCCCGGTCAGCCCTACCGCTTCATGGAACAGCTTCGCCTGGCTGATGGCGTTCTGTCCGGTGCTGGCATCAATGGTCAGCATAATTTCATGCGGTGCCTCTTCGTCCAGCTTCTTCATGACGCGGACGATTTTCTTCAACTCTTCCATCAGGTGCGCTTTGTTCTGCAAACGCCCTGCGGTATCGGCAATCAGCACATCCACGTTACGCGACTTCGCCGCCTGAATGGCGTCAAAGATAACGGAGGCGGAATCCGCACCGGTATGCTGCGCAATCACCGGAATGTTGTTACGCTGGCCCCAGACCTGCAGCTGCTCAACCGCCGCCGCACGGAAGGTATCACCTGCCGCCAGCATCACCGATTTGCCCTGCTGCTCAAACTGTCGCGCCAGCTTGCCGATGGTGGTGGTTTTCCCCACACCGTTCACGCCAACCATCAGAATAACAAATGGCGTTTTGCCTTCAATATTAAGCGGTTCGTCAACTTTTGCGAGGATTTCGCCCATCTCGTCTTTCAGCAGACCGTACAGCGCTTCGGCGTCACGCAGCGCCTTGCGGCTCGCCCCTTCGGTCAGACTGGCGATGATCTTACGGGTTGTTTCCACCCCAACGTCGGCGATCAGCAGTTGCTCTTCCAGCTCTTCAAAGAGATCGTCGTCGATCTTCTTGCCGCGGAACAGACTGATAAATCCGGAACCTAAGTTTTCTTTGGTTTTGAGCAGGCTACGCTTCAGGCGGGCGAAGAAACCTTCTTTGGTGGGTTTTTCCTGCTCCTGAGCAACCTCTTCACCCTGCTCTGGTTGCGCTTCCACCGGCACGACGATAACCGCTTCTTCCGCCGCTTCTGCCGCCAGCGCCTGGGCTTCCAGCTCTTCGTCGGTAAGCGCTGGCTCGTCTTGTGCTTCTTCTTCCACCGCCTCAACAATTTCGACGGTTTCTGCCTCGGCCTGCCACTCCTGCGCTGAAACCTCTTCGGCTTTCACCTCTTCCGGCAGCGGCAACGTTTCATGCTCGATAATCGCCTGCGGCGTATCGATAACGTCTTCTACCACAACGGGTTCTGGCTTCTCGCTTTCCTGAACCTGTTCGGTAACTTCCACCACCTCTTCAGCAAAGGCTTCGGTCTCTTCTTTGCTGTGCGCGTGCTCTTCCGCGTCGACAACGGCGGCAGTTTCTACCGGCGTTTCAGGCTGAGACTGCTCTTCAACGGCTTGTTGTTCTTCGGTTTTCTGCTCTGTTTCTTGCTCTTTTTCACCGAAGCCCAGCCAGGAAAAGAAGCCACGTTTTTTTTGTTTTGCCATCTGCGACTACACTCCTCGCGGCGCTATATACATGGAAGCTAAAAAAATGATGAAATAGTCTAACACTTTACTTAATTGACATCACCGCCCGCAATCGCAGGCCAATTGTTAACAGAGCTTTCCAGAGATGAAGAAACCCAACCGCGCCCCAGCCGGTCAAATTCGTATTATCGGCGGCCAATGGCGAGGCCGGAAATTACCGGTGCCGGATAGCCCCGGACTACGCCCAACCACGGACCGCGTACGCGAAACGCTGTTTAACTGGCTGGCCCCCTCAATGGTGGATGCCCACTGCCTTGACTGCTTCGCGGGCAGCGGCGCGCTGGGTCTGGAGGCGCTGTCGCGCTATGCCGCCAGCGCCACGCTGCTGGAAATGGAGCGCGGCGTTGCGCAGACGTTGCAGCAAAATCTGGCAACGCTGAAAGCGACCAACGCCAAAGTAGTGAATACCAACACACTGAGCTTCCTCGCGCAAAAGGGCACGCCGCACAACGTGGTGTTTGTCGACCCGCCGTTCCGCAAGGGGCTGCTGGAGGAGACGTTATCCCTGCTGGAAAACAACGGCTGGCTGGCGGATGACGCGTTAATCTACGTCGAAAGCGAAGTCGAAAATGGTTTACCGCCGGTCCCGGTACACTGGGATCTGCACCGAGAAAAAGTGGCAGGTCAGGTCGCTTATCGTCTGTATCACCGTCAGGCACAAGGAGAATCCAATGCCAGTACTGATTAATGTGGGACGTTTGTTGATGCTGGGCGTCTGGGCATTTCTGCTCCTCAATCTGGTGCACCCGTTCCCGCGCCCGATGAACATCTTTGTGAACGTGGCCTTTATCTTTACCACCTTCATGCACGCCCTGCAGATGGTGATGCTGAAAAACGGCCTGCCAAAAGACGGTCCGCAGATGACCGGCTGGCAGCAGCTGCGCGTGTTTATTTTTGGCGTATTTGAACTGCTGGTGTGGATGAAGAAATTTAAGGCCCAGGCGAAGAAGTAAGGCGCATCAAGCCTTAGCCTACCCCTCTCCCTGCGGGAGAGGGAACATTACCGATCTGGCGTAAACCCTTCAAACCGCGACCCTTTGTAACTCAGAATCCCTTTTTCTCCCACCGTCAGTTGATGGTACTGCTGCGCCTCCAGACGGTAGGTCATCTCCAGCCCGCCGGTTTCCGGCTTAAAGCTCGCTTCAAAGCGCACGGTGGCCCCCGCCGGCGTAACCTGCTGCTGGCGCGAGCGTCGGTCATTGAGGGCTTTCTCGCGTTTATTGCTTACCACCACGCGTTTTTGCATCAACGGCGCGGCATCGTTGTCCGCCTTCTCACGGCGCTGCTGCACGAAACGAAAGGAGGCGGCAATGACGATAATCGCCACCACGATAACGAAAAAAAGCGGCATCTTGCTCATTCAAAAATCCCATCAGATTATACGGAATTCAGCATACCTTGCCTTCCCCGGCATTGCCAAACGCCTGCCCCCATCACTACACTGAAGAAGAAACTGATTATTCAGACTCAACAGTTACAGGGAGTTAATATGCTTTGGTCATTTATCGCTGTCTGTTTTTCCGCATGGCTTTACGTCGATGCATCCTATCGCGGCCCTGCCTGGCAGCGATGGTTGTTTAAACCCGTCACGCTGTTGTTACTCCTGCTGCTTGCCTGGCAAGCGCCCATGTTTAACGCCGTCAGCTATCTGGTTCTTGCCGGTCTGTGTGCGTCCCTGATTGGTGATGCCTTAACCCTGCTGCCGCGACAGCGCCTGCTGTATGCCGTTGGGGCATTTTTCCTGTCGCATCTGCTTTATACCATTTACTTCGCCAGCCAGATGACGCTCTCCTTCTTCTGGCCGCTACCGCTGGTGCTGCTGGTCATTGGCGCGCTGCTGATCGCGGTGATCTGGACGCGTCTGGAAGAGATGCGCTTGCCTGTCTGCACGTTTATCGCCATGACGCTGGTGATGGTATGGCTGGCGGGTGAACTGTGGTTCTTCCGTCCGACGGCACCGGCAATGTCCGCGTTCTTTGGTGCCACGCTGCTGTTACTCGGGAATATCGTCTGGCTGGGCAGCCACTATCGTCGCCGCTTCCGTGCGGATAACGCGATTGCCGCCGCCTGCTACTTTGCCGGGCACTTCCTGATTGTGCGTTCACTGTATATCTAAATAAGCCTTGACTCTGGAGTCGACTCCAGAGTGTATGCTGCGGTTAATGAGAAAATTATCATTACCGGAGACTGCCATGTCGACTCCAGAAACACCTAAAAAAGTTCCACAATTCTCGGCACTTAAGCTCAGCCCCGTTCCCGCGAAGGACGACTGCTGCTGCGACGGCGCATGCGAAACGCAAAACACGCCGCCGCTCCCGGAAAGCGCAAACCGCTACAGCTGGGTGGTCAACGGTATGGACTGCGCGGCCTGCGCCCGTAAAGTCGAAAACGCGGTAAAACAGGTCCCGGGCGTCAGCCACGTCCAGGTGCTCTTCGCCACCGAAAAGCTGCTGGTCAGCGCCGATAATGACATCAGCACGCTGGTTGAAGCCGCCGTCAGTAAGGCCGGTTACAGCCTGCGCAGCGAAACCGCACCTGTCGAAAAGACGTCAGCCCTGCGAGAAAACCTGCCCATTATCACCCTTGTCATCATGATGGCCCTGAGCTGGGGTCTGGAACAGTTTAACCACCCGTTCGGTAACCTGGCGTTCATCGCCACGACGCTTGTCGGACTGTTCCCGATTGCCCGTCAGGCCGTGCGGCTGATGAAAAGCGGAAGCTGGTTCGCCATCGAAACGCTGATGAGCGTGGCGGCGATCGGCGCGTTGTTTATTGGCGCGACGGCGGAAGCGGCCATGGTGCTGTTGCTGTTCTTAATTGGCGAGCGCCTTGAGGGCTGGGCGGCGAGTCGGGCACGGAAAGGGGTCAGCGCGCTGATGGCGCTGAAACCGGAAACCGCAACGCGGGTGACGGGCAGCGAACGCCAGACGGTGGCTATTAACACGCTGCGCCCGGGTGATGTGATTGAGGTCGCCGCCGGCGGGCGTCTACCTGCGGACGGTGAATTGCTTACCGCCACGGCGAGTTTCGATGAAAGTGCCCTTACTGGCGAGTCGATTCCGGTTGAACGCTCAGCGGGCGAGAAAGTGCCTGCAGGCGCCACCAGCGTCGATCGTCTGGTGCAACTCACGGTCCTCTCCGGACCGGGTGAGAGCGCCATCGACCGCATCCTGAAGCTGATTGAAGAGGCCGAGGAGCGTCGCGCACCCGTTGAGCGCTTTATCGATCGCTTCAGCCGGATCTACACCCCCGCCATCATGCTGGTCGCCCTGCTGGTGACAATTATTCCACCGCTGTTCCTGGGCGCAGCCTGGGAAGGCTGGGTTTATAAAGGTCTGACGTTGCTGCTGATTGGTTGCCCGTGCGCGCTGGTGATCTCCACGCCGGCGGCCATTACCTCCGGCCTGGCGGCCGCGGCGCGTCGTGGAGCGCTGATTAAAGGCGGTGCGGCGCTGGAGCAGCTGAGCCAGGTGCAACATATCGCCTTCGATAAAACCGGTACGCTGACGGTGGGTAAACCGCAGGTCACGGGCATTTATCCTCAGGAGGTCAGTGAAAACACGCTGCTCACCCTGGCCGCTGCCGTCGAACAAGGCTCCACCCACCCGCTGGCACAGGCAATAGTCCGCGAAGCGCAGTCGCGTGGGCTGGACATCCCTGCCGCCACCGCACAGCGGGCGCTGGTCGGGTCCGGGATTGAAGCCGACGTTGAAGGGAATAACGTCCTGATCGTTGCCGCGAATACGTTTCCGGCGGCCGGGCTGAGCCAGCAAGTCCAGGCGCTGGAACAGGCCGGGCAAACCGTGGTGATGGTGGTGCAAAACGGCGTGGCGATAGGGATGCTGGCACTGCGTGACACCCTGCGTGACGATGCAAAAGACGCCGTCGCCGCGCTGCATCAACTGGGCGTACAGGGGGTGATCCTCACCGGGGATAACCCGCGAGCCGCGGCAGCGATTGCCGGTGAACTGGGGCTGGCGTTCAAAGCAGGGTTATTGCCTGCGGATAAAGTGCGCGCCGTAACGGAACTGAACAACCATGCACCGCTGGCAATGGTGGGTGACGGCATCAACGATGCCCCGGCGATGAAAGCCGCCACCATTGGCATTGCAATGGGCAGCGGCACCGACGTGGCGCTGGAAACTGCCGACGCGGCGCTCACCCATAACCGCCTGACCGGGCTGGCGCAGATGATTGCTCTGGCGCGCGCCACGCGGGCCAATATCCGTCAGAACATCGGGATTGCGCTGGGCCTGAAGGGGATTTTCCTGGTCACCACGCTGCTCGGTATAACCGGCCTGTGGCTGGCGGTGCTGGCGGATACCGGCGCGACGGTACTGGTGACGGCGAACGCGCTCCGCTTATTACGTCGACAATAACACAAGATGCCCTCTCCCACCGGGAGAGGGCGGAAAACGGCGTCACTGCATCCCTAACACGCGCGGCAGCCACAGCGAGATGGCCGGGATGTACGTCACCATCGCCAGCACCACCAGCAGCATGCCGTAAAACGGCAGCATGGCGCGAACCACATGCTCGATTTTCTGTTTACTTACCGCGCTCGCCACAAACAGCACCGAACCGACCGGCGGCGTAATCAGCCCGATCCCCAGGTTCACCATCATGATCATCCCAAAATGCACCGGATCGATGCCCAGCGAATTGGTCACCGGCAACAGCACTGGCGTCAGGATCAGGATGATCGGTGCCATGTCCATTAACGTGCCGATCAGCAGCAGCATGATGTTGAGATACATCAGGATCACGTACTTGTTATCGGAGAGTGAGGTGAAGAACTCGGTGATACGGCTCGGGAGCTGCATGTAGGTCATCACCGCGCCAAACGCCGCCGCAAAGCCAATCAGTATCATCACGATGGTGACGGTTTTCACCGTCCTGCACATCAGCTTCGGCAGCTCGTTCCATTTATAGTCCCGGTAGATAAACATGGTGACAAAGAACGCCCACAGACAGGCCACGGCAGCGGATTCCGTTGCGGTAAATATCCCGGACAGTATCCCGCCGAGAATAATCACCACGGTCATCAGCCCCCACAGCGCGTCCAGCGTGATTTTCAGCGCCTGCTTAAAGGGAATTTTTTCCCCTTTCGGGTAGCCACGTTTGCGGGCAAAGCCCAGACACATTGCCATCAGGCTTACGCCGAGCAGCAGCCCTGGCAGCACCCCCGCGATAAACAGCGTCGCGATAGAGACCGTCCCGCCTGCCGCGAGGGAATAAATTACCGAGTTGTGGCTGGGCGGGATCAAAATCGCCTGTACCGACCCGCTGGCGGTCACCGCCGCCGCATAATCGCGCGGATAGCCCTTCTTCTCCATCTCCGGGATCATTACGCTGCCAATGGAGGCCGTATCCGCCACCGACGAGCCGGAAATCGCGCCGAAGAACGTGGAGGCCACAATATTCACCAGCGACAGCCCACCGCGAATAAAGCCAACAAACACGTAGGCGAAATTGACCAGCCGTCGGGCAATCCCCCCTTCCGCCATAATCGCACCCGCGAGAATAAAGAAGGGGATCGCCAGCAGCGTGAATTTATTCACCCCGCTGGTTATCTGAATCATCAGCGCCTCGAGGGGTAAATCTATCCACAATGCGCCCGCGACGGCGCTTAGCCCGACGGCAAAAGCCACCGGCATCCCCAGCGCCAGCAAAATGGCGAGGGTGAATAACAAAACGAATGCATCCATTGTTCACCCCTTAACTGTGGTTGCCGATCAGCACGACGGGACGGTTTTCCTGCGAGCCAAACAGCAGGCGCTCAATCACAAACAGGATCAGAACGGCAGAGCCCACCGGCAGCGGCAGATAGCTCTCGCCGGAGGTCAGGACCGGAAATTCGGCGACCGGTTGCTCCCAGAGTTCGACGCACAGCCAGTAGCTGTACCAGAACATCAGGCCAGCGATCAGCAGCATCAGCAGATCAACGGCCCGTGCGCAGACGGTTTTTAACGGCCCGGGCAGCCGGTCGGTGAGCATATTCACCGCAATGTGCGAACCGGCACGGTAGCTGACCGCCGCGCCGATAAAGGTGAAGGTCACCATGCAGATGATGGCAACCGGCTCCGGCCAGGATTCACCGCGGTTAAGCACATAGCGCGAAAAAATGCCGATGGGGATCACAATCGTCATCACCAGCAGCGAAATGCCCGCCACGGCCATCGCCAGCAGGTAGAGACGGTCCATCCACTTCAGATAGAGTTCGGACATACGTACTCCGGTTACTTGACGTCAGCGATGGCTTTCATCAGACCCTGATGCTTTTCGCCATACTGGGCGCGCACCGGCTCTGTGGCTTTGATAAATACCGTTTTGTCGATCTCGTGGAACTGCACCCCGCCAGCCTTCATTTTTTCCAGCGCCTGGGCGTTATAGGCTTCCCACAACTTACGTTGTTCAAACTGGGCTTCACGGGCCAGGGTCAGGATCTTTTTCTGCTCGTCGGCGCTGAGTTTGTCCCACTTCACTTTTGAGTAGAGCAGCATTTCCGGGGTGATAAAGTGGCCGCTGAGGGTGTAGTTTTTGGCGACTGGCATATAGTTATGCGCGACATAGGTCGGTGGATTATTCTCCGCGCCGTCAATCACGCCGGTTTGCATCCCGCTGTAAACTTCGCTCACCCCCATTGCCACCGCGTTAGCGCCCATATCTTTCAGCGTCGCCAGCGCCACCGGACTGCCCTGTACGCGGATTTTCTTCCCTTTCAGATCGTCGGGTTTAACAATCGGATCTTTGGTGATCAGGTTGCGGGTGCCGGAGTCCATCCAGCCGAGGAATACCAGTCGTGATTTCGGGTTGGCGGTTAGCTTATCGCCAATTTGCTTGCCGATATCCCCGTCGATCACTTTGTGCATGTGGTCTTCATCGCGGAAAACGTAGGGCAGCGTGAAGACTTCGATATCGGGCAGGATGGCCGCCACCGGCGCCATCGAGACGCGGATCATATCGATCGCCCCCATCTGCGCCTGCTCAATCATCTGTTTTTCATCCCCCAGCACGCCGCCGGGGAAGACCTTGATCTCCAGCTTGCCGTCGGTTTGTTGTTTGAGTTTTTCACCCATTTGCTGAACCGCCACCACGTTCGGGTAGCCTTCAGGGTGCACATCGGCGGCTTTGATGGTTTGCGCAGCGACAGAGCAGGCAAAAGCGGAGAGGCACAGGGCGGCCAGTAACGGCTTGAGGGTCGTTTTCATCGGGTCAACTCCAGGGTAGTGAGATAAGCGTTAAAACAGTGTTTTATTTTTGTACGCTTAAAAACTAGACTACGGCCGGAAAAGCGGAGGTGAAGCGCCTCACAAAAGCGTGAAATTTTGAAACGATGGTTTAGAAAGGTTTTCTCCCTCTCCCGGTGGGAGAGGGTCGGGGTTAGGCCATCAGGCCGCAATTACCCCTTACGGATCACATACCGGTACGGCAGCGTTTCGGTCTGCTGTGCCACCAGCTCATGTTCCATAAAGGTACAAAAACCGGGAATGTCGCGGGTGGTGGCGGGGTCGTCGGCGATGATCAGCAGCGTCTCACCGGTCTGCATGTTGCGCACGGTTTTACGTACCATCATTACCGGCTCCGGGCAGCGAAGGCCCTGAGCATCAAGGGTGTGGTCTGGGCTGGAAAACAGATCGGTCATGTTCTTCTCGGTCAGGTAAAAACGGCTGTAGTTTACGCCCCATCGTCGGCAATGCAACCAGGTTAACGATTGCGTAAAAACTAACCATTGCAATGTCCGGCCAAAGCAGTATCATGCTGCGGTTTTTATTGGGTTCCCTCACCCCAACGTATAAAAAGGTTACAACATGATGCAGTTTTCTGATTCACAGCGCGTTAAAGCGTTGTTCTGGCTTTCGCTTTTTCATTTGCTGGTGATTACCTCCAGCAACTATCTGGTGCAACTCCCGATCTCCATCTTTGGTTTTCATACCACGTGGGGCGCGTTCAGTTTCCCGTTTATTTTTCTCGCCACTGATTTGACCGTGCGTATTTTCGGCGCACCGCTGGCTCGCCGCATTATTTTTGCGGTCATGCTGCCGGCGCTGTTCATTTCGTACGTGATCTCTTCCCTGTTTTATATGGGAAGCTGGCAGGGGTTCGAGGCATTAACGCACTTCAACCTGTTTGTCGCCCGTATCGCCTCCGCCAGCTTTATGGCCTACGCGCTGGGGCAGATCCTCGACGTTCACGTGTTTAACCGCCTGCGTCAAAATCATCGCTGGTGGATGGCACCCACGGCGTCCACGCTGTTCGGCAACGTCAGCGACACGCTGGCCTTCTTCTTTATCGCATTCTGGCGTAGCCCGGACGCATTTATGGCCCAGCACTGGATGGAAATCGCCCTTGTGGACTACTGCTTCAAGGTGCTTATCAGCATTGTGTTCTTCCTGCCGATGTACGGCGTCCTGCTAAATATGCTGCTGAAAAGACTCGCAGATAAATCTGAAATCACAGCATTGCAGGCTGGTTAAGGGTTCGCTTTATCAGTTGTGATAAGATGAGCCAATCAGCCGTTATGGCCGTTTATCGAAAGGAAGAAGTTAATGCGCAATCTGGTTAAATATGTCGGGATTGGCCTGCTGGTTGTGGGCCTTGCAGCCTGTGATAACAGCGACACGAAAACGCCTGCTCAGGGCGCGTCTGCAGAGAGCAACGCCACCGGTCAGCCGGTGAGTCTGCTGGACGGTAAACTCAGTTTCTCTCTGCCGGCAGATATGACTGACCAGAGCGGCAAGCTGGGTACCCAGGCGAACAATATGCACGTTTACTCCGATGCAACCGGGCAGAAAGCCGTTATTGTGATTGTGGGCGACGACACCAGCGAAGACCTGGCCGTCATGACCAAACGTCTGGAAGATCAGCAGCGCAGCCGCGATCCGCAGCTGCAGGTCGTGACCAATAAATCTATCGAACTGAAAGGCCATACGCTGCAACAGCTGGACAGCATCATCTCAGCAAAAGGCCAGACCGCTTACTCTTCCGTGGTGCTTGGCAAGGTCGATAATAAACTGCTGACCCTGCAGATCACTCTGCCGGCGGAAAATCAGCAGAAAGCGCAGACGGCTGCTGAAAACATCATTAACACCATCGTGATCCAGTAATTCTTCACGATGATGACGTGGCCTCCGGTGCCTGCATCGGGGGCCATTTTTTTAGCCGCCATGTCAGCATCAATGCGATAACCACCAGACCCGCCGCGGCAAGATAGATTACCGGTACCCCTGCCCACGCCATCACCAGCCCCGCCAGCGGCCCGGTAATGCCCAGCGACATGTCCATAAACACCGTGTAGGTCGCCAGCGCCGACCCCTGGTTCTGCTGTGGCACGGCTTTTACCGCGACCACGCCGAGTGCCGGGAAGACCAGCGAAAAGCCAGCGCCGGCGAGGAAAACGCCCATTTTCGCCATCCACGGTGCGGTGGCAATCCCGGTCAACACCAGCCCGACAATCTCTACCGCAAAGCAGATCAACGCCACATTCAGTCCCCCCAGACGGTTGATACCGTTCGGGAAGAGCAAACGCGCGCCGACAAACGCACAGCTAAACAGCGTCAGGGCAAAGGCTGCGCCGTCCCAGCCTTTGGCGTCATAGAAGAGAGTGATGAACGTGGCGATCACGCCGAAGCCGGTGGTTGCCAGCGCCAGCGCCATACCATAAGGCCAGACGCGCCCTAACACCGCCCTGAACGGCAGCGGCTTGCCTTTGCTGGCCTTCACCTTGGGGCGCGGCAGGGCAAACAGAATCGCGAGCAGCGCGACGACCATAATGGTGATAGCCAGCCCGGATAGCCCGCCATAGGCATAACAGATCACTCCCAGCGGTGCGCCCAGTGCCATCGCGCCGTAGGTGACGATACCGTTCCAGGAGATCACCCGGCCAATATGGGACGCACCCACCACACCCACGCCCCACAGCGTCGAACCGGTACCCGCCAGACTTTGTCCGATACCCAGAATCACTCGCCCCAGACAGAGCAGCGCCAGGCTGACCAGCGGCCAGTGGCTGGTGGTGGCGGCCAGCAGGTAGCCCAGACCACTCAGAAAACAGCCGCAGAGCCCCACAATGACGATGCGCTTTGGCCCAAACAGATCCGCATAGCGCCCGGCATGCGGGCGGCTCAGGAGCGTGGCGAAATACTGCAGGCTGATGACCAGCCCCGCCCAGAATGCGCTAAAACCCATGACGTCATGGACATAGCCCGGCAACACCGCCAGCGGCAGGCCAATCGTCAGATAACTGGCGAAGTTAAAAATCACAACGGAAACAATGCGCAGATTGAGGCGCAATCCGCTCAGCGCCGGTTCGGCGGCATGCTCTGGCATGGGGTTTAACCTGAATTTTTACAACAGTGTTTCACTATTACCACGGCAGGATAAGAAAATCAGCACTGACTTTCAGATTATCGGCTCCAGACGAAGCGGCCGCCGGGCACTACACTTAACGGGCTATCACATTAAGGAACCCGCATGATACCGAACCAGTCCGACAAAGCAGGACTTCACATCTTATTAAAACTCGCCTGCCTGGTGGTTATCCTCGCAGGTATCCATGCTGCCGCTGACATCATTGTCCAGCTCCTGCTGGCGCTCTTTTTTGCCATTGTGCTTAATCCGCTGGTGACCTGGTTTTTGCGCCGGGGCATCAGCCGTCCGGTAGCCATTACTATCGTGGTCATCGTGATGATGATTGCCCTGACGGCGCTTTTCGGCGTGCTGGCGGCGTCGCTCAGTGAATTCTCCACCATGCTTCCACAGTACAACAAAGAGCTGACGAGTAAGATCGTTTCGCTTCAGGAGATGATGCCTTTTCTTAACCTGCATATCTCACCCGAGCGGATGTTACGCCGCATGGATTCAGAGAAGGTCATGACCTACGCCACTACCCTGATGACCGGCCTTTCCGGCGCGATGGCCAGCATCCTTCTGCTGGTGATGACGGTGGTGTTTATGCTGTTCGAGGTCCGCCATGTTCCTTATAAGCTGCGCTTTGCGCTGAATAACCCGCAAATTCATATTGCGGGTTTACACCGCGCCCTGAAGGGCGTGTCCAAATATCTGGCCCTGAAAACGCTGTTAAGCGTCTGGACCGGGGTGATTGTCTGGCTGGGACTGATGCTGATGGGCGTGCAGTTCGCGCTGATGTGGGGCGTACTGGCGTTTCTGCTGAACTACGTACCCAACATCGGCGCGGTGCTTTCCGCCGTGCCGCCGATGATTCAGGCGTTTCTGTTCAATGGCTTTTACGAATGCATGCTGGTGGGGGCGCTGTTCCTGGTCGTGCATATGGTGCTGGGCAATATCCTTGAGCCGCGCATGATGGGCCACCGTCTCGGAATGTCGACGCTGGTGGTGTTCTTGTCGTTGCTGATCTGGGGATGGCTGCTGGGACCGGTCGGGATGTTACTGTCAGTCCCGCTGACCAGCGTGTGTAAGATCTGGATGGAAACCACCAAAGGTGGCAGCAAACTGGCGATCCTGTTGGGTCCCGGGCGACCGAAAAGCCGTCTGCCGGGATAACGGGTCCCACAACGCGTAACAGTGCAACACACCGAAAATTACCGCGACGCTCACCGCGCGGTAATTTTCATTTTCGGTAAGGAGGATTTCGCGTTATTTATCTTGCCCTAATAAATGAATCGTCATGCAAATATTTATTTAACGCAAATTACATGGCATATAATTCTCACCCTTTCGTTTCAATGCATTACACCTCCCCTCACGTAAAATAAATACCCACTTTTATATCGACAATAATTATCCTCATTAGCGATAATACTCCGCCAAAATATAATTTTTTAAAATTACTGATTTAAATTGTTATTATTGATACGGAGTTGTTGATGAAAAAGATCATTAAATGGTTTGCTGCTGTTGCTGTCGTCGGCGCACTGGCCGGTTGCGCGCGTACCGCCCCAATCGATCAGGTTCACGCTACTGTCAGTACAGGCCACACTGCTGAGCAGGTGAAAACCGCCATTCTGAAAGCAGGCCAGAAGCGCGACTGGATCATGAGCGAAGCGGGCCCGGGCGTAATTAAAGGCCGTCTGCAGGCACGCGACCACTCGGTCGAAATCCGTATTCCTTATTCTGCGACAAGCTATTCAATTAATTACGAAAGCAGTATGAACCTGAAAGCCGCCGACGGTAAAATCCACAAGAACTATAACCGCTGGGTGCATAACCTCGACCACGATATTCAGATGAACCTCTCTGCAGGTGCCGCGCTGTAATATTTTCCTCATGTCGGGCCGAAATGGCCCGATAACGTTTTTCTCGGCCTCATAAGGTTACGCACGCATGTACGAAAAGGACACCCTCAACGCGCTGGACGCCATTACCGAAGCGCAACGCATCGCTTTTGCGCCGATGCTGTTTCAGACCGCGCGTTGTCTGCGTAATTCGGGCGTGCTTTCCTGGCTGGATAAAAAAGGGAAAACAGGGGCAAGTCTCGAGGAAATAACCGAAAACAGTACCCTGAGCAGTTATAGCGTAAGCGTATTGCTGGATATGGGATTAAGCGGACGGATCGTTACCTGTAAAGAAGGGCGCTATTTCCTGGCAAAGGTGGGTCATTTCTTATTGCATGACACCATGACCCGCGTGAATATGGATTTCACGCAGGATGTTTGTTACCAGGGATTATTCCATCTGGCCGATGCCCTGCAGGAAGAAAAACCGGCGGGATTATCCGTGTTTGGCAACTGGCCAACCATCTATCCGGCATTATCACAATTACCCGAGCAGGCAAAAGAGAGCTGGTTCGCTTTTGATCATTACTATTCTGATGCCGCTTTCGACGCGACGCTGCCATATATATTCGCAAGCTCGCCGACAAAATTGTACGATGTGGGCGGAAATACGGGTAAATGGGCGTTACGCTGCTGCCGCTATGACGACAATGTTGCCGTGACGATCCTTGACCTGCCACAGCAGATAACGCTGGCGCAGGAAAACATCGAAAAAGCAGGTTTATCTCATCGCATTGGCTTCCATGCTGTCGATATGCTTAGTCATGCGACATTGCCGGGTGAAGCCGATATCTGGTGGATGAGCCAGTTCCTGGATTGTTTCTCTCCGGACCAGATTGTCGCCATGTTGACTCGCGTTGCACAGGCTATGAAGCCCGGCGCGCGACTGTGCATCATGGAACTGTTCTGGGATGCCCAAAAATTTGAAGCCGCCTCATTCAGCCTGAATGCTACCTCGCTTTATTTCACCTGTATGGCGAACGGCAACAGCCGGTTTTACAGTGTAGAGAAATTTTATCACTACCTGGAGCGGGCCGGTTTCCACGTAGAACAGCGGCTGGACAACCTTGGGGTAGGTCATACCCTATTGATTTGTCAAAAAATTGAACAATAGAGCAGTTGAACTGCCCGGCAGGCTTGCCTGTCTTTTAATGATGGTTTTCCGCGGACGCGCGTAGATGAAATTTTCACTGAACATAATTGACTGGCAGGCAAGAGCACCAGGCCTGAGCGATGCCGCAGAGTGGCAGGCGTGGTCACGCCAGCACCTTACCCTCGACCCGGCTGCGCCGCTGCCTAAGCTTACCGAACTGCCGATGATGACCGCGCGCCGCCTCAACTCGGGCAGTAAACTGGCGGTAGACCTCGGACTCACCCTGCTTCGCCGCCACGCGATTGATGCCGTTGTCTATTCCAGCCGTCATGGCGAACTGGAGCGTAATTTCCGCATCCTGCACTCCCTGGCGACCGGTCAGGCCGTCTCGCCGACAGACTTTGCCATGTCCGTGCACAATTCGGCGGTGGGCAACCTGACGATCACTGCGCGACACCCCATCGTCTCGTCTTCTGTTTCTGCCGGGCTGGACACCTTCCAGCAGGCATTATGTGAAGTGTTGAGCCTGCTTCAGGCGGGCTATTCCCGCGTCTTGCTGGTCGATTTTGACGGTGCCCTGCCCGATTTTTATCATCCGGGTTTACCGCCGCAGATGCCCACCTGGCCCTACGCGCTGGCCCTGGTGATTGAAGCCGGGAGCACACTGCAGTGCGAAACCCGCAGCGGCAGCACGGGTGAAGAACCTCCCCTGCCGCAGAGCCTGATGTTCCTGCAACGTTACCTCCGCGATGAACGACAGTTTGTGGTTTCAGGCGAACGTCTGCTGTGGCAATGGACACGCGAATGAGCCGCCTGACTGCCCGTATCAACTGGTTATGGCGTCTCATGATGACCGGCTTCTGCTTCGTGCTGTTTGGCACGGGCGGGCTGTTGCTGTCGCTGGTGTGGTTCAATCTGCTGTTGCTGGTTCAGCGCGACCGCGCCAGACGCCGTCGCCTGGCGCGTCGCAGTATCGCGGCCAGCTTCCGCTTTTTCTTACATGTCGCCCGTGGCACCGGGGTACTGGACTATCGCATTCACAATCTTGACGCCCTTCGCGGGGATCGCGGTTGTCTGGTGGTGGCCAATCACCCGACGCTGATTGATTACGTGATCCTGGCGTCCGTCATGCCCGAAACCGACTGTCTGGTGAAAAGTGCGTTGCTCCGCAACCCCTTTGTCAGCGGCGTCATTCGCGCAGCGGATTACCTGATTAACAGCGAAGCGGAAACGCTCCTCAGTGCAAGCCAGCAGCGTCTGGCCCAGGGCGACACGCTGTTAATCTTTCCGGAGGGCACACGAACCCGGTCGGGAGAGGCAATCTCCCTCCAGCGCGGCGCGGCAAATATTGCCGTGCGCTGCCACAGCGACCTGCGCATCGTGGTGATCCACTGCAGCGAACCTCTGCTGGATAAAAAAAGTCACTGGTACGACGTACCGCCCGTAAAACCTGTTTTCACCGTAGATGTTCGCGATCGCGTGAATATCGACGCTTTTTACGATGCAAAGACACAAGAACCGGCACTGGCGGCAAGGCAGTTAAACCGGCATCTGCAGCATCGATTAACATCAGGCCTTCAATCTTTGTCAGGAATTAATGATGCAAGCGCTTCATCTTGAAATTAAAAATCTCATCATCACCACGCTGAATCTGGACGAGCTCACCGCCGAGGATATCGATACCGATGCTGCGCTGTTTGGTGATGGACTGGGTCTCGACTCTATCGACGCCCTGGAACTTGGCCTGGCCGTGAAAAACCAGTATGGCGTGGTGCTGTCTGCCGAAAGCGAAGAGATGCGTCAGCACTTCTTTTCCGTCGCCACGCTGGCTTCTTTTATCAACGCTCAACGCGCCTGAGATGTGATCCGTTATGACTGAACAAGAAACCATTTATCAGGAAGTCTGCGAACTCCTGGCTACGCTGTTTGAACTCGACCCACAGGAAATCACGCCTGAGGCTCGCCTGTACGAAGATCTGGATCTGGACAGTATCGATGCAGTGGACATGATTGTTCACCTGCAGAAGAAAACGGGGACGAAAATCAAACCGGAAACCTTCAAATCTGTCCGTACCGTGCAGGATGTGGTTGACGCTGTCGCTCAGCTTTTGCGCGACGAGTAAACCACCGTGCCTGGAGGACGAGCGTTTCCGGCGATCCCACTCCTGACGGGAGTCGTGTTGCTGGCGTGGCCATTCCTGATTGGATTGGGGCTGACGCACAACGGTCTGCACTGGCTGTTGCCGCTGATGGCCCTGGTGCTGGTGCTGCGTCTGCATCAGGCGCGGCGAAACGCAGGCCCGATGCGGTATGTGGTGCAGTGCATTGCGCTGGCAGGCCTGGCGCTCTGCGCGGCGAGCTATCTGCTGAAAGCGCATCAGTGGCTGCTGCTCTATCCGGTGGTGGTTAATCTCGTGATGCTGGCCGTGTTTGGCGGCTCACTGTGGACAACCATGCCGCTGGTTGAACGGCTGGCACGTCTGCGTGAACCGAATTTGCCTCCGGCGGGTGTGCGATATACCCGTAAGGTGACGCTGGTGTGGTGCGGGTTTTTCCTCGGTAACGGTGCGATAGCCCTGTTTACCGTGCTACACGGCGATATGCATGTCTGGACAGTGTGGAACGGTATGGTGGCTTATTTTCTGATGGGCACGCTGATGGCGACAGAGTGGCTGGTGCGTCAACGGGTGATGAAAAAAGAGAAGCTCGATGAATAAACCCCTCCCGCTGGGCCAGTGGTTAAATGCTCCACGCCCTGACGACATGCCGATCGCCTGGCTTGACGATCGCACCTGGACGCTGGGTGAGTTGCGCCACGATGTCACCTTGCTGGTAGAAGCATTGCGACAGCAGGAGGGTGAACGCTGGGCGCTGTGCTTTGAAAACAGCTACCTGTTTATTGTTGCGCTGCTGGCCTCACTGCATGCCGGTAAAACCCCGGTCATTCCAGGCCATAGCCGGGTCTCTCTGCTCGACGAACAGCAGTCGCTGTTTAGCGGTGTCCTGAGCGATCAGACGCTGGATATTCAGGGAAAGGTCATTGTGGTGACCTCCTCCCCCCAGACCGCGCGCCAATGGGCACCGTTGCCCGTCATTGACGACGCGCGCTTTGTTGAGCTTTTTACCTCGGGCTCCACGGGCACCCCACGCCGGGTCATTAAGCACATCACCAGCCTGGACCGTGAAGCATGCCTGCTGGCGAACCGTTTTGGCGAACGCCTGGCGGGCTGCAGCATTGTGGCCTCGGTCGTACCACAACATCTCTATGGCCTGACGTTCCGCATCATGTTGCCAATGGCGATGGGGCTTCCGCTGCACGCCGCCATGCTTTATTACGCTGAGCAGCTGGCGGCACTCCCTCACGACAGGCAGTACCTTTTTATCAGCAGTCCGGCGTTCCTGAAACGGCTGGATACCGAGCTGACTGCCCCTCCCGTCGTGATGCTGATCTCCGCTGGGGGAATGCTGCCCTGGTGCGATGTCACGGAGACCCATGGCTGGCTTAACGTCTGGCCGGATGAAATCTATGGCAGCACCGAAACCGGGATCCTCGCCTGGCGGCACCGTCAGGCGGACAGCGTACCCTGGTTCGCCTTCCCCGGCGTGGTGTTCCACAGTGAAGGGGAAATCTGCCGCGTGACCTCCCCGCTCATTCACGAAGCCGCAGGGTTAGAGCTGGACGATATCCTGCACTTCGACAGTAACGGTTTTTTTAGCATTGCCGGACGTCGTGGTCGGGTGGTCAAAATCGAAGAAAAGCGTATCTCACTGAACGAGATTGAACGTCGCCTGCTGGAGCTTGAGGGCATATGTGAAGCCGCAGCATTACCGGTTACCCGCGGAGGTCGTCAGGGTATAGGTGTCCTGCTGGTTCTGGATGAGAAGACCCGTCAGCGCTGGCATCAGCAGGGCAAAAAAACGCAGGAACTGGCCTGGCGCCGCGCCCTGCGGCCCTGGCTTGAGCCGGTCGCCGTCCCCCGCTACTGGCGCATTATCGATGAGATGCCGGTAAACAGTATGAACAAGCGTGTCTATGCGCAGTTACAGGAGTTGTTTCATGAAAATTCATGAAATCGAACGCCACCAGGCACAGCCGCAGCACCTGGAAATCGTTTTGCATCTTGACCCCTCCCTGTTCTGGTTCCAGGGGCATTTTGCCGTACAGCCGTTGCTGCCAGGTGTGGCACAGATTGACTGGGTCATGCACTACGCCACCACGCTGCTGGCACCGGGTTACCGTTTTCACAGCATCCAAAATGTGAAATTCCAGGCCCCTCTGCTGCCGGATACCACGGTCACGCTGGTCCTTAACTGGCATGCTGAACGTCAGATACTGACCTTCAGCTACCAGCGCCATGCCGGTGACGATCGCCATACTGCCAGCAGCGGGAAGATTCGCCTGTGTCAGTAACCTTCCGCCCCTGCGTGCTGATCCCGTGCTACAACCATGGCGCGATGATGGCAAAAGTACTGTCGCGGCTGGCGCCGTTCGGCTTGCCCTGCCTGGTGGTCGATGACGGAAGTGACGAGCAGACGCGCCGCATTCTGGAGCGTCTGGCCGCCGGGCAGCCCCAGGTTACGCTGGTACGTCTGGCGCAAAACGCAGGTAAAGGTGCCGCGGTCATTAAGGGGCTGGAAGAGTCTGCCCGTGCGGGCTATACCCACGCCGTACAGGTGGATGCCGACGGCCAGCATGCTATTGAGGATATCCCCAAAATGCTGGCTCTGGCTGAGCGTCACCCGGAGGCGCTGATTTCTGGCCAGCCCATTTACGATGATTCCATTCCGCGCTCCCGCCTCTACGGTCGCTGGATAACGCACGTGTGGGTATGGATTGAAACCCTGTCCCTGCAACTTAAAGACAGCATGTGCGGTTTTCGGGTCTACCCGGTCTCGCCCACGCTGCAGCTGGCCGCACGTGTGCCGCTTGGCAAACGTATGGACTTTGACACCGAAGTGATGGTCCGTCTCTACTGGCAGGGCAATACCAGCTATTTTCTGCCGACCCGCGTTACCTATCCGCCTGACGGGTTATCCCATTTCGACGCGCTCAAAGACAACGTGCGGATCTCACTGATGCACACCCGGCTGTTCTTCGGCATGCTGCCCCGCATTCCCGCCCTGCTGTTGCGTCGTCGCCGCCAGCACTGGGCGCAGCAGGACGAGGTGAAGGGCCTGTGGGGAATGCGCCTGATGCTGCGCGTCTGGCAGCTGTTTGGCCGCCGGGCCTTTACCGTGCTGCTGTGGCCGGTTATCGGGGTGTACTGGCTTACGGCCCAACAGGCGCGACAGGCTTCACAGCAGTGGACAGCACGAGTGAAGCAGGTGCTGACGCAGCGGAACATGCCTGTTCCGCCACGCCTTAACAGCTTTTTCCATTTTATGCGCTTCGGTAACGCCATGCTGGATAAAGTCGCCAGCTGGCGCGGCGAACTGACGTTTCATCGTGACGTGGTCTTTGCTCCCGGTGCGTATGACGTGCTGGATGCTGACGCATCGCAAGGCAAACTGCTGCTCGCATCGCATCTTGGCGATGTGGAAGCCTGCCGGGCACTGGCTCAGCTGGAAGGCAGCAAAGTCATCAACGCGCTGGTCTTTAGCGATAACGCGCAGCGCTTTAAACAGATCATGACCGAGATGGCACCCCAGGCAGGGGTTAACCTGATGCCCGTGACGGACATTGGGCCGGATACCGCTATCGCCATCAAAGAGAAGCTTGAGCGCGGTGAATGGGTCGCCATTGTGGGCGATCGCATAGCGGTCACGCCACAGCGCGGCGGCGACTGGCGGGTGATCTGGAGTTCGTTTATGGGACAGCCCGCCCCGTTCCCGCAAGGGCCGTTTATCCTCGCCTCCATTCTGCGCTGCCCGGTGGTGCTGATTTACGCTCTGCGTCAGCAGGGTGCGCTCACGATACACTGCGAGCCGTTTGCCGACCCGCTGCTTCTGCCACGCGGGGAGCGCCAGCAGGCGCTGCAACAGGCCGTCGATCGCTATGCACAGCGGCTTGAGCATTACGCCTTAATGTCACCGCTCGACTGGTTTAATTTTTTCGATTTCTGGCACCTGCCGGATGCCAAAGAGAAGGAGTAAAGGGTGCTGACCGATCCCCGCTTTACGACCGAAGTAGAAATCACCGTTCCGTTCCACGATGTCGATATGATGGGCGTGGTCTGGCACGGCAACTATTTCCGCTACTTTGAGATTGCCCGCGAGGCGCTGCTCAACCAGTTTAACTACGGCTATCGCCAGATGAAGGCGTCAGGCTATGTCTGGCCGGTAGTCGATACCCGGGTGAAATACCGCGATGCGGTGACCTTTGAGCAGCGCATCCGTGTACGCGCGCACATCGAAGAGTATGAAAACCGTCTGCGCATCGCCTATCAAATTTTCGACGCGCAAACCGGTAAACGCACCACCACCGGCTATACCATCCAGGTGGCCGTCGAAGAAGCCAGCCGTGAAATGTGCTTTGTCAGCCCGGCTATATTGTTTGAACGAATGGGAGTTACGCCATGAGATGGTTGCCTGTGCTGGCACTGATGATCAGCCCGCTGGTGAGCGCCGTGACGCTGGATGAGCTGCAGCAGCGGTTTACCGGGCAACCTGTCGTGCGCGCGCATTTCGAACAGGTCCGGACGATTAAGGATCTGCCGCAGCCGCTGCGCTCGCAGGGCGAAATGTTGATCGCACGCGACAGCGGCCTGCTGTGGGATCAAAAAGCGCCTTTCCCCATGACGTTGTTGCTGGATGATAAACGGATGATCCAGACGATCAACGGCCAGCCTCCGCAGACCATTACCGCCGACAATAACCCGCAGATGTTCCAGTTCAACCACCTGCTGCGGGCGCTGTTCCAGGCCGACCGCAAGGTGCTGGAAGAGAACTTCCGCATCGATTTTCGCGATCTCGGCGAAGGCCGCTGGTCGCTGGTGCTGACCCCCACAACGACACCGCTGGACAAAATTTTCGCCACCCTCGATCTGGGCGGCGCGACCTACCTTGAGACGATTCGCCTCAACGATAAGCAGGGCGATCGTACCGATATCGTCCTTTCCCGCCACACACTGACGCCCGCCAGCCTGACCGATGACGAACGCCAACGCTTTGCCGCACCGTAAATCCCTGCGCACGGCGCTGCTGTGGGCGACGGTATGCCTGATTCTGTTGGGTGTGTTGCTGTCGCTGCTGCCCGGCGCGCGCCTGAACAGCAGCGTACTGGCTATGCTGCCGAAGCAGACGCTCGGGGCAATCCCGCCGGCACTCAACGACGCGTTTATGCAGCGTCTTGACCGCCAGCTTGTCTGGCTGGTCAGTCCCGGTAAAGAACCCGATCCGCGGGTGGCGCAGCAGTGGCTGGATCTGTTGAAAAACAGCCATTCGCTCAGGGAGGTTAAAGGCCCGATGGACGCCGCCGGGCAAAAGGCCTGGGGCGAGTTCTTCTGGCAGCATCGCAACGGCCTGATTGATTCGGCCACCCGGGCCCGCCTGCAAAACGGCGGTGAGGCGCAGGCGCAGTGGATTTTATCCCAGCTCTACTCGGCCTTTTCCGGCGTGAGTGGCAAAGAGTTGCATAACGATCCCCTGATGCTGATGCGCGGCTCGCAGCTGGCGCTGGCGCAAAACAGCCAGAAGCTACGGCTGATGGACGGCTGGCTGGTCACCCAGGATGCCAGTGGAAATTACTGGTATATGCTGCACGGTGAGCTGGCGGGCTCATCGTTTGATATGCAGCAAACCCATCAGCTGGTAACCACCCTTACCGCCCTGCAGGAGACGCTGAAAACGCGCTTTCCGCAGGCGCAGCTGCTCTCACGCGGTACCGTGTTTTACAGTGATTACGCCAGCCAGCAGGCAAAACGGGACATCTCCACGCTGGGCATCGTCACGATCCTTGGGGTTATCCTGCTCATCCTGGCAGTGTTTCGTTCCCTGAAACCCCTGCTGCTGTGTCTGATTTCCATTGCCACAGGTGCGCTGGCGGGTACGGTGGTGACGCTGCTGCTGTTTGGCGAACTGCATCTGATGACGCTGGTGATGAGCATGAGCATCATCGGAATTTCAGCGGATTACACGCTCTATTACCTCACCGAACGCATGGTGCACGGCGCAGAACATTCACCGTGGCAAAGCCTGGCAAAAGTGCGTAATGCGCTGCTGCTGGCGCTCCTGACGACCGTTACCGCCTACCTGATTATGATGCTGGCCCCCTTCCCCGGGATCCGCCAGATGGCGGTGTTTGCCGCGGTGGGGCTGAGCGCCTCCTGCCTGACGGTGATTTTCTGGCATCCCTGGCTGTGCCGTGGTTTGCCGGTGCGCCCGGTTCCGTTTATGGTCCTGATGTTGCGCTGGCTGGCCGCCTGGCGACGCAATAAAAAACTCTCTGTGGGCCTGCCTGTGGTACTGGCGCTGGTCTCGGCTGCCGGGCTTGCCACCCTGAAGGTCAACGACGATATCGCCCAGCTACAGGCGCTGCCCAAAGACATTCTGGCGCAGGAGAAAACCATTACCGCCCTGACCGGGCAAGGTGTCGATCAGAAATGGTTTGTGGTGTATGGCGCATCGCCGCAGCAAACGCTGGAACGGCTGGAAGCCTTTACCCCGGCGTTAGCCCAGGCCCAAAAAGCGGGGGATATTACCCGCTGGCGGACCCTGCCCTTAAATTCGCTGGCGCGCCAGAAAAGCGATCTGCTGCTGTTGCAGCAGGCCGCGCCGGCCATAACGAACGCGCTGCGAAACGCGGGACTGAGCACCGTCACACCGAATCTGAACGCCATGCCCGTGAGCGTGGAGGCGTGGCTCGCCAGCCCGGCCAGCGAAGGCTGGCGTCTGCTGTGGCTGACCCTGCCTGACGGCGAAAGCGGTGTGTTAGTGCCGGTGGACAACGCCCGGAACAGCGCCGCACTCAGCGAAGTAGCCGCCCGTCATGCGGGCGTCGTCTGGGTCGATCGCAAGGCCAGTTTTGACAGCCTGTTTGCGCTCTACCGCACGCTGTTAACAGGGCTCTTGCTTGTCGCGCTGGCGGTGATTGCCTGCGGGGCGATGGTACGCCTCGGCTGGCGAAAAGGGCTTATCAGTCTGGTCCCGTCCGTGCTGTCGCTCAGCTGCGGGCTGGCCGCGCTGGCCGTCACGGGGCATCCGGTAAATCTGTTTTCACTGCTGGCGCTGGTCCTGGTACTCGGCATTGGCATTAACTACACGCTGTTTTTCGGCAACCCGCGCGGTACGCCGCTGACGTCAATGCTGGCCATCACGCTGGCGATGATGACCACGCTGCTGACGTTAGGCATGCTCGTGTTCAGCGCCACGCAGGCCATCAGCAGCTTCGGTATTGTGCTGGTGAGCGGCATTTTTACCGCCTTCCTGCTGGCGCCGCTGGCGATGCCTGTTAAGAAAGAGAGAAAACGAAAATGAATGCTTTTTACCGCGCAGCCGCGCTGGTCGCGACGCTGCTGCTGGCAGGCTGTAGCCATTCGACCGATACTGAAGGGACACGTCCGCAGGCCTGGCTTCAGCCAGGAACCCGAGTGACGCTGCCGCCGCCCGGTATTACCCCGGCGGTCAGTTCGCAGCAGCTGCTGACCGGAACCTTCAACGGACAAACGCAGTCCCTGCTGGTCATGCTCAACGCGGATGATCACAAAGTGACGCTTGCCGGGCTCTCTTCCGTCGGTATCCGTCTGTTCCTGGCGACTTACGACGACACCGGGATCCACACCGAACAGTCGATCGTTGTACCGCAGCTGCCTCCCGCCAGCCAGGTACTGGCCGATGTGATGCTCAGCCACTGGCCACTCAGCGCCTGGCAGCCACAACTGCCGAAGGGCTGGACGCTTAAAGACAAGGGCGATCGGCGCGAGCTACGCAATGCCAGCGGCAAGCTGGTCACTGACATTGTCTACCTGCAACGCAAAGGCAAGCGCGTGCCAATCAGCATCGAGCAACACGTCTTTAACTACCACATCACCATTCAATATCTGGGTGACTGAGATGATTTACATTTCTGCTGTTGGCATGGTCAACGCGCTGGGTAACTCGCTGGATGAGATTGCCGCTAACCTGACGGCGGGCGTAGCCCCTGGCATGCATTGTCGGTCCGGCTGGTTGCAGGATGCGCCCGACGCCGTGCTGGGTGGCGTGGAAGGCGAGTTGCCGTCCATTCCGGATACCCTGTCCGCGCACCGCACCCGCAATAACCAGCTGCTGCTGGCCGCGCTGGCACAGATTCAATCCGCCGTTGACGACGCGATTGCCCGGGTCGGCCGCGACCGCGTGGCCGTGGTTTTGGGTACCAGCACCTCCGGCCTCGATGAAGGGGATGAGCACGTACGATTAACGCTCAACGGCGAAGCCAGCACCCGGTGGCAGTATCCGCAACAGGAGCTGGGCGATCCGTCCCGCTTTCTGGCAAACTGGTTACAGCTCGAGGGCCCGGCATATACCCTCTCGACCGCCTGCTCCTCCAGCGCGCGGGCAATCATCAGCGGCCGGCGTCTGATTGACGCCGGGCTGGTGGATATTGCCATTGTTGGCGGCGCAGATACCCTGAGCCGGATGCCCGTCAATGGCTTTCACAGTCTGGAATCGCTTTCTCCAACGCTCTGCGAGCCGTTTGGCCGCGACCGTCGGGGTATCACCATTGGTGAAGCCGCTGCGCTGATGGTGTTGACCCGTGAGCCCGCCGGGGTCGCGCTGCTGGGAACAGGCGAGTCCAGCGATGCTTACCATATTTCGGCGCCGCATCCGCAGGGTGAAGGCGCCATTCGCGCCATTACCCAGGCGCTCAATGACGCGGGTCTGCAGCCGGAGGATATTGGCTATATCAACCTGCACGGCACCGCCACACCGCTCAACGATCAGATTGAATCACACGTGGTACACGACCTCTTTGGAGAAAACGTGCCCTGCAGTTCTACCAAACACCTTACCGGCCATACGCTGGGCGCTGCCGGTATCACCGAAGCGGCGTTGAGCTGGCTTATTCTGACGCGTGACCTGCCGTTACCCCCACAGGATTTCGCCCGCTACGCGCCGGACGAAACGCTGTCGCCGTGCGGCGTGCTGCACCAGAGCACCGCGCTGAAAAAACCGGTCATTTTATCTAACTCGTTCGCGTTTGGTGGCAACAACGCCAGCATCCTGCTGGGGAGAGTGTCATGAGCTACTTATCACCCGTCGACTATCTGCCGCACGATGCGCCAATGATGCTGCTGGGATCCGTTGAACGCGTCACCGACGATTCCGCCGTATGCCGTGTCGCGGTCAACGGCCAAAGCGTACTGGCGCCCTTTTTGAATGCCGAGGGCGATTTGCCTGGCTGGTACGCGCTCGAACTGATGGCGCAGACCGTTGGCGTCTGGTCAGGCTGGCATCGCCAGCAGAAAGGGCAAGATCATATTGCGTTGGGCATGGTGCTGGGTGCGCGCGAGTTGGTCTGCGCCAGTGGACATTTCGCAAAAGACGCGACGCTGGACATCACCGTCAGACTGCTGATGCAGGATGAACGCTTCGGCAGTTTTGAATGTACGATCTCCTCAGGTGAGGAGACGCTGGCCACGGGCCGGGTCAACACCTTCCAGCCGAGCGCAGAAGAATTAACATCGCTTTTTAATCAGGGATCTCACGCATGAGTCGTTCCGTACTGGTCACCGGGGCCAGCAAAGGCATTGGTCGTGCCATCGCCTGCCAGCTTGCCGCTGATGGGTTTACCGTAGGCGTACATTACCACCGTGACGCCGCAGGCGCGCAGGCGACGCTGGATACCATCACACAGGCGGGCGGTCAGGGTCGCCTGCTCTCTTTCGATGCAGGTAACCGCGAACAGTGCCGTGACGTGCTGGAGCAGAATATCGAGGCCCACGGCGCATGGTATGGCGTGGTCAGTAATGCCGGTATCACCCGCGACGGTGCGTTTCCGGCCCTCAGCGAAGACGACTGGGACAGCGTCATTCATACCAACCTCGACAGTTTTTATAACGTTATTCAACCCTGCATTATGCCGATGATCGCCACCCGAAAAGGGGGGCGCATTATCACCTTATCCTCCGTGTCCGGCATGATGGGCAACCGCGGTCAGGTGAACTACAGCGCGGCAAAAGCGGGCATTATTGGCGCGACCAAAGCACTGGCAATTGAGCTGGCAAAACGCAATATCACCGTGAACTGCATTGCGCCGGGGCTGATTGATACCGGCATGATTGAAATGGAAGAGGCTGCGCTGAAAGAGGCAATGTCCATCATTCCCATGAAACGGATGGGCCAGGCCGAAGAGGTTGCAGGACTTGCCAGCTATCTGATGTCAGATATTGCAGGCTACGTTACCCGCCAGGTCATTTCCATTAACGGAGGAATGCTATGACGCGTCGCGTGGTGATTACCGGTATGGGCGGCGTTACCGCCTTCGGTGAGGACTGGCAATCCGTTTCCCGCAGGCTGCTGGCGTATGACAACGCGGTACGCAAAATGCCGGAGTGGCAGGTTTACGATGGCCTGCACACTCTGCTGGGCGCGCCGATTGATGATTTCACCCTGCCGGAACACTATACCCGCAAGCGTATTCGCGCCATGGGCCGCGTGTCGTTGATGTCGACCCGCGCCACCGAGCTGGCACTGGAGCAGGCGGGGCTGATTGGCGAGGCGGTGCTCACAAATGGCCAAACCGGTATCGCCTATGGCTCCTCCACAGGCAGTACCGGGCCGGTCAGCGAATTCGCCACCATGCTCACCGAAAAACACACCCACAACATCACCGGTACGACCTATGTGCAGATGATGCCGCACACGACCGCGGTGAATACCGGCCTGTTCTTTGGCCTTCGGGGTCGCGTTATCCCGACGTCGAGTGCCTGTACGTCGGGCAGTCAGGCCATTGGCTACGCCTGGGAAGCCATTCGTCACGGTTATCAGACCGTGATGGTCGCAGGCGGAGCAGAGGAGCTTTGTCCGTCAGAGGCGGCGGTATTTGACACCTTATTCGCGACCAGCCAGCGCAACGATGCGCCGAAAACCACCCCTTCGCCATTTGATACGCAGCGTGATGGTCTGGTCATTGGGGAAGGCGCAGGCACCCTGATTCTGGAAGAGCTTGAGCATGCCAGAGCACGCGGTGCAACTATCTATGGCGAGATCGTTGGCTTCGCCACCAACTGTGATGCAGCCCATATCACCCAGCCACAACGTGACACCATGCAAATTTGTATGGAGCAGTCGCTGGCGTTAGCAGGGTTAAGCGCGCGGGACATGGGGTACATCTCCGCGCACGGTACCGCCACCGATCGCGGTGATATCGCCGAAAGCCAGGCCACCGCCGCCATCTTTGGCGACAACGTGCCAATTTCGTCGCTGAAGAGCTATTTTGGCCACACGTTAGGCGCCTGTGGGGCACTGGAAGCCTGGATGAGTCTGCAGATGATGCGTGAGGGCTGGTTTGCCCCGACGCTCAATTTAAGACAACCGGATGAGCAATGTGGTGCTTTAGATTATATTATGGGTGAAGCCCGTCAGATTGACTGCGAGTATCTACAAAGCAATAACTTCGCATTTGGCGGCATCAACACGTCGATAATCATCAAACGCTGGGCGTAACTATGTACCAGTTTATACTGGGAAAGATCTCCACCCTGAGCGCAGACCCGCTGGCGTCGACGCTTGCACATATGGCACCTGCGGGTGCACGAAATGCATCCTGGCTGGCGGGGAGAACCCTGCTCGCCAAAACGCTTTCTCCTTCTCCGTTACCCGAGATCGTCTATGGTGAGCAAGGGAAGCCAGCCTTCGTGGATGCGCAGCCCTTCTGGTTTAACCTGAGTCACAGCGGCGATAATATCGCGCTGCTGCTGAGCGACGAAGGCGAAGTGGGATGTGATATCGAAGTTATCCGCCCACGTGAAAACTGGCAGGCGCTGGCTAACGCCGTCTTCAGCGTGGCGGAACATGCGGAGCTGGAGCGCGAAGACCCGGAGACAAAGCTTTCTGCTTTCTGGGGGATTTGGACGCGTAAAGAGGCCATCGTGAAGCAGCGAGGCGGCAGCGCCTGGCAGATTGTCAGCATCGACAGCACGTCGCAGACGCATTCGGTAAGCCAGCTCCAGTTCGGCTCGCTCAGTCTTGCCGTCTGCACCTCAACGCCTTATACCCTTACCGCCGGGACGATTGCTCACCACGGGATGTCCGTGGCATAAAAATCACCAGCACGCCGAGAATAATCATCCCGACCCCCGCCAGCCCGTGCCAGGAAAAGTGTTCGTTCCAGCCGGGCAACAAAATGGCCGCGGCCCACACCAGAATGTAACTGAGGCTCAGCAAGGCATACGCTTTGCTGAGCGCCATGCGATGCAACGCCAGATACCAGCAGCCCATTGAGGCCACATACCCCATGAGTCCCAGCAGCAGCGCGCCAGTACCGGATGAGACGTGCCAGAGCGCGGAGACAAACGCATAAAGCTCGCTGACTGGCGGCAGAGCCTGCATGGCATAGCGCAGCAGCAGCTGCGCCGCGCTGACCAGCATTACGCTGCATAACGCCCAGAACGTTCCTCTCACAGGCTTCCTCCGAGGATAACAATGCCGATGATGATGAACCCGACGCCCAGCCAGTGATGCAACGCGACTTTTTCATGCCAGAATGCTTTCGCCGCCAGGGTCACCCAGACAAAATTGAGGCTCAGCATAGGGTAGGCAACGCCGACAGGCAGGCGCTGCAGGACCACCAGCCAGACCAGCATGCCGCTGCCCAGTGCCAGCAATGCCAGGCCCAGCCATAGCATAATATGCGCGCCACGCCGCCCGGCTTTCGCCGGACGGGTGGCCTGCTTCTGACACAGCTGCCCTGCGCAGGTCAGCAGGCTTGCCAGTATCAACCAGAGCCAGGTCGTCATTGCGGTAAATACTGCAGCCAGGCCAGACGGCCCTGAATATACAGGCTGTCCGGTTCTGGCAGATGAGCCCGCTTAATATCGTCGTGTTTTGACAGCAGGATCACCAGTGACACGCCCCCCTGCTGGCGATGCGTTGCCAGCCACTGCGCAAAATTATCTTTCTCGACAAACCGGTCTTTCACATCCGGGTACGCTAGCCCGTAGCTCAGCTCGCCGCTCTGACCAAACAGAATGATGTCATTACGCTTAAGCTCCCACGCCAGCCCGGAGGCCACGCCAACATTGTTCGCCAGCACAAACCGGCTGCTCTGAAGCGGGTCACGGATGGTATCCACCAGCGACTGCGGCTGTTTGGAATCCACCACCAGGTTAGGAATGGCAAACCCAATCAGCAGCGCCACACCAGCAGGACACAACGCCGCCAGCCACCAGCGCTGCGCGCTTTGCCGCACGGTAAACCAGCCGACAGCCGCCCAGACGAGAAACGCCAGCACCGCGCAGAAGACTTTATACAGCTCAACGGATGTCCAGACCGGATGCTTAGCAACCCCCCACGGTGAGACCACCAGCGCCGCCACCACGCCAATCACACCAAACGCCAGGTTAATCCCGCCGTTAATGCGTAACGCTCTGGCCCCTTTGTCCGCCGCGATGCAGGCATAGCGCGCCATCAGGATAGCCAGCGGAGCAAAACACGGCAGGATGTAGGTTGGCAGTTTGCCTTTGGCAATGCTGAAAAACAGCAGCGGCATCACGACCCATCCAAGCAGATAAAAGCCACCGCCCGTGTTGTCTCTTTCGCGCCAGCCCAGCCGAAACGCGCCGGGCAACAGCGCCAGCCACGGCAGACTGCCGGCCAGCAGGAACGGCAGGTAGTACCAGAACGGCGCTTTGTGCTGGGCATCGCTCTGGGCAAAGCGCTGAATATGCTCAACCCAGAAGAAGTAACGCCAGAAATCAGGCTCTCGATGCGCAATGGCCAGCGCCCAGGGCAGGACGATCAGCACACAGCTCACGATGGCCAGCCAGCCAAAGATCAGCACCTCTTTCCAGCGCTTCTGCGCAATCACCCACGGCAGCACACCTATCACCGGCACCGCCAGCGCCAGGAATCCTTTGGTCATCACCCCCATGCCGCAGGCAAGCCCGAGCAGCACGTAGCCACCCGCTTTTCCGGCCACGGTTTCAGCCTGCGAGGCCAGCCAGAAGCTGCACATAGCGGCCACCAGCCACAGGGTAATGATGGGATCCAGCACGGCGTACGTACCAATGCCATACACCAGGAACAGGGTCAGGAAGATAAGGCCTGAGAAAATGGCAACGCGCTTATCCCGCCACAGGCGCCACGCCATCCAGATCACCAGCAGAGCCGTCAACCCGGTTGAGAATATGGCGCCGGCGCGCACGGCAAAGTTAGTATGCCCAAACAGCAGTTGCCCGATACTGTTGATCCAGTAGCCCGCAATCGGCTTTTCAAAGTAACGCAGCCCCAGAAAATGCGGGACAATCCAGTCTCCAGACGCCAGCATTTCGCGGCTGATTTCCGCATAGCGCGTTTCATCAGGCTGCCACAGCAGGCGGATATCGATCGGAATGAGGTAGTAAACGATAAACAGTGCGAGAAGCGCTAAGCCATAACGGGCTGCTTTCATGATACCGGACTCACGGTTTGTTGATAGCCAAGCCAGCCTTCCCGGCCAGCCAGTTCATTACGCACAATTTTGCCCACGGGCAGGACGCTAAGATCCTCTGGCAGCAATTCGCTCAATGGACAAAACTGAATGCCCTCCTGAGCGGCCATCGTCAACAGTGCATCGAAATCATGCTGATACGCAATCCCTTCCACTTCCGCGTGGATGGTATAGACGGGCGTACCGGTGTCGCGATGAATGCAGTCCAGAATATAGCGATTGAACCCTCCGGCACTGACCTCGCGCCCAACCACTTCATCCCAGGTGGGAAGCGTGACCGGGATTTGCACCGTCCCCAGGCGATTCTCCCCGATGAGCGGCAAAAAAGGCCCGGTGCCGCGGCAATCGCTGTTGTAGCGAAACGCGAAGGGTTCTTTGGCTTTCACTACGCGTTGGTCGGCACGCCATCCCGCCACGGCGGAGCAGCGAATCGTCTGACCGGTGATGGCCTCCAGCTCCAGCATGCCGCGCTCAACTTCACGCGACAGGCGTGGAATATCCCAGACGCCAGCCCAGGCCTGCCAGGCATGGTGATCCCAGGCATGCAGTCCAACCTCATGGTGCTGCGCCGCGTCGCGGATAACGGCTTCATTACCCGCGCCAATGCGCCTGCCGGGCCATGCGGTTCCGGCCAGCAAAATATCCCAGCCGTAGAGAGAGGCTGCGCGTGAGCGCAGCATTTTGAACAGAAATGCCGGTTTAACCAGACGCCATAAATGACGTCCCATATTGTCAGGCCCCACGCTGAAGAAAATGGATGAGCGCACGTTGTGCTTGCTCAGCAGTTCCAGCAGTTTGGGTACGCCGTCACGCGTCCCCCTGAAGGTGTCGACATCAATGCGTAAACCGACTTTTCTCATGAGACCTGTTCCGACAGCTCCACGGTGCGCAGGAAGAAATCGAGCGTTTCATCAATGGTCTGATCCATCTTCACCGTCGGTGTCCAGTTCAGGCAGCGTTTCGCATTACGAATGCTCGGTTTACGGTGCTCAACGTCCTGATAACCTTTACCGTAGTAGCTGCTGCTTTCCACTTCACGGAAACCGGCAAACGGCGGGAAGCGATCGCGCAGCGGATGACGTTCAAAGCTTGCCAGCAGCATCTCAGCCAGCTCGCGAATGCTCGCTTCGTTATCCGGGTTACCGATGTTGATGATCTCTCCGTTGCAGCGACCCTCTTTGTTTTCGATGATGCGGAACAGCGCCTCGATACCGTCGCTGATATCCGTAAAGCAGCGTTTTTGTTTACCGCCTTCGATAAGCTTGATGGGCGAGCCTTCCACCAGGTTCAGGATCAGCTGGGTGATGGCACGTGAGCTGCCGATACGCGCCGCGTTAAGGTTATCCAGACGTGGTCCCATCCAGTTAAACGGACGGAACAGCGTAAAGCGCAGACCCGCTTTCTCGCCGTAGGCCCAGATCACGCGGTCGAGCAGCTGCTTGGAGACGGAATAAATCCAGCGCTGCTTGTTGATCGGCCCGACGACCAGGTTAGAGGTATCTTCGTCGAAGTTTTTGTCAGTACACATGCCGTACACTTCAGAAGTGGACGGGAAGATGATGCGCTTGTCGTATTTCACACAGTCGCGGATGATCTTCAGGTTCTCTTCGAAGTCCAGCTCGAACACGCGCAGCGGGTTACGGGTGTACTCAATCGGCGTGGCAATCGCCACCAGCGGCAGCACCACGTCACATTTTTTAATGTGATATTCAATCCACTCGGAGTGAATGCTGATATCCCCTTCCACAAAGTGGAAACGCGGGTTGTCGAGGAAACGACTGATGGCATCAGCACCGATATCCAGACCATAAATTTCGTAGTTATCGTCTTTCAGCAGACGCTCGGTCAGGTGGTTGCCGATAAAACCGTTGACGCCGAGGATCAGCACGCGGGTGCGGCGTTTGATGGCCACAACCGGTGCGCTGGTGATCAGTGCGCCAGTGACCAACCCCAGAGACTGAGCCAGCTGCGCGCCCTGAACGTAAACGCCGTTATCGGTTTGCCCGGTCACGATCTCCAGCGCCTGCTCGCCGCAGCTGACAATCAGCGGGGAAGCCGAGACAACGGTGCCCGGTTTGGCGGCAGGAATGTCGTCGCGTACGCGGGATTTCCAGACGATAAACTTACTCACGCCGGCAAAGCTGTACGCCCCCGGCCAGGGGTCGGTGACGGCACGCACCAGGTTGTGCAACTGACGAGCCGGCTTGTTCCAGTCCAGGCGACCATCTTCTGGCCGGCGACGGCCAAAACAGCTCACCTTGCTCTCATCCTGCGCGGTCTCGCTGAAGGTGCCGTTAAGGATCGCTGGCAACACATCACGTAACAGGCTTTGCGCTACGGTGCAGAGCTTCTGATGAAGCTGCAGCGCAGTTTCATCCGCATCGATAGCCACGCGCTGCTGCGCGATGATGGCACCGGCATCTGCGCGGTGCACCATACGGTGCAGAGTGACGCCGGTTTCCGTTTCGCCGTTCACCAGCACCCAGTTCAGCGGTGCGCGGCCACGGTAGGCGGGCAGCAAAGAGCCGTGAAGATTAAATGCCCCTTTTGCCGCCAGACTTAAAATCTCATCGCAAATCAGGTTGCGATAATAGAACGAGAAGATGGCATCAGGCGCGAGCGCCCGGATGCGGTCCACCCACAGCGGATGGTTGACATCGTCCGGGGCGTAAACCGGAATACCGCGCTCTGCGGCGATACGCGCCACCGAGCCAAAGAAGTTATTCTCTCCGGCCGTGTCCGGATGCGTGAAGATTGCAGCGATTTCATAGCCCGCTTCCAGCAGGGCCAGCGTGCCCGCACACCCCATATCGTGATAGGCAAAGACAACAGCTTTCATGGGTGAATTTCCTCTTGAGATGCTTTGTGTTCCTGGCGGACAACACGTTGAATAAAGTAGCGCGGACGTGCGCGAACATCGTTATAAATACGGCCAATGTATTCCCCGAGCAGGCCCATCCCGACAAACTGGGCGCCGATGAACATAAACAGCACGGCAAAGAGCATGAAGACCCCTTCCGCCGCCCACTGGGGACCGTAGATCAGGCGGAGTAACACCAGCAGCACGGAGAGCGCGAAGCCGAACACGGCAATGATGCTGCCGAAAACGCTCAACAGGCGCAGCGGCGTGGTGGTCAGGCAGGTGATAAGGTCGTACATCAGGTTGATGAGACGCATAAAGCTGTACTTCGACTCCCCGTGCTCGCGCTCGGCGTGCAGTACCGGGATTTCCGTCGCCTTACGGGCAAAGGTGTTCGCGAGAATAGGAATAAACGTGCTGCGTTCATGGCAGTGCAGCATGGCGTCGACAATATGGCGGCGGTAGGCGCGCAGCATGCAGCCATAATCGCCCATCGCTTTGCCGGTGGTTCGCTGGATCAGACGGTTGATTGTGCGGGAAGCCAGCTTACGGAACAGGCTGTCCTGACGGTTTTGCCGCACCGTGCCGACCACGTCGTACCCTTCATCGGCCTTTGCAACCAGACGCGGGATCTCTTCCGGCGGGTTTTGCAGATCGGCATCAAGCGTAATAATCAGATCGCCCGTCACGTGGCTGAACCCGGCCATAATGGCGGAGTGCTGGCCGTAGTTACGGTTAAGCAGCACGGCAACAATATGGCTGCCCTCGGCCTGCGCGGCTTCGGTCAGCATCAGCGCGGAATTATCGCTACTGCCATCATCCACCAGCAGTATTTCATAGGCTTTGCCGAGCGTGTCGCAGGCGGCCGTCGTGCGGCTGATCAGTTCGGGCAGGCTCTCCTGTTCGTTGTAAACGGGGATAACCACAGAAACTTTTTGTACAGGCGGTGCGCTGAACATATCAATTTCCTGCAAGCTGATGGAGCGCGGTAATGACGCGGGTTGTGTCGTCATGAGTCATGTCCGGGAAAAGGGGGAGAGAACAAATACGCGCGCTATTCCATTCAGAATTCGGGAGCGATACATCAGGAAAACGCTCGCGGTAGTATTTTTGCGTGTGCGCCGCGCGGAAATGCAGGCCGGTGCCAATGCCTTTTTCCTTCAGGGCTGCCATCAGGTTGTCGCGAGAAATCCCGCAGCGGGCTTCATCCACGCGAATGATGAACAGGTGCCAGGCGTGGACGTGCGGCCATGAAGGAATACGCAGCGGGTGGAACGGCGTATCGGCAAGCTCGCGCAGATAGCGTTCAGCAATGTCATGACGTCGTGCGTTGGCCTCTTTCAGTTTGCCCAACTGCACCAGCGCCAGCGCGGCGTTGATATCCGCCAGGTTGTATTTGAAGCCGGGCGTGATAACTTCTGCCTGCGGCGCACGACCGTGCGTCTGGCGGTCGTAAGCGTCCACACCCAGGCCGTGGAATTTCAGGCTACGGATCCGCTGCGCCAGTTGCGCATCGTCCGTGACCACTAACCCGCCTTCGGCGCAGGTCATGTTTTTAATGGCGTGGAATGAGAAAATCGCGGTGCCCTGCCAGCCCACGTGGCGCGAGTGGTAGTACGTGCCGGCTGCATGCGCCGCATCTTCAATGACCGGAATACCGTGACGTTCCCCGATGGCGCGAATGGCGTCGATGTCACACGGCGCGCCGGCATAATGAACCGGAACAATCGCTTTTGTGCGTGGCGTAATGGCGGCGTCGACCGCGTCCGGCGTGATCATCAACGTATCCCGGTCCACATCAATCATCACCGGGGTTGCGCCCAGCAGCACAATCATATTCAGTGTGGATACCCAGGTCAGGGAGGGGGTAATCACTTCATCGCCTGGACCAATACCCAGCGCCATCAGCGTGACATGCATTCCCGCGGTCGCTGAGCTGACGGCAATCGCATGTTGATTCCCGGTTAGCTGACAGAATGCCTCTTCAAGCGCCTGATTTTTCGGTCCTGTGGTGATCCAGCCGGAGGTTAATACCTCCTGCAACGCCGCTAATTCCTCGCTACCCATGGACGGCCGGGAAAAAGGCAAAAAATCACTCATCATTAATTTCCTTGCTGTATTAAAGGCGTCATCTTTTTTACTGCGCTGTCGTTATGGGCAGCTCAATGGAATCATGCAAGATGGTTTATAAATAAAGTCCAAATAAAATTTAGACTGCACTCCATTTATGTCAACAAACCATCAACTAAAGTAAAAGTATCGTCGTTTTCTTAGGAAAAAATTAAGAGATGAGGAAAGCGGAATGGGTAAAGAGCAACAGAGTGCAAGAAAAATCCTTTTACAACAGTAAGATGGGATTTAATTCTCTTTTTTTTATTTTTTGTGAGTAGACTCACGACGGGCATTTAAATATTTCATTTCTTTTACATTAAAACGATAAGAAAAGTAAATGAACGCTCAACCAAAATAAAAACCCCGGCGGTTTCGTCAACCGCCGGGAACTTTCTTTTAATGTGAATTGTCGCGTTTACTTAAGATTAGCAGGAAAATCACTCGGCAATTCACTGGCCGCGCAGGCAATAACGCTTTCATTATTCGCCCCACAGTCGCGAACAAAGGTGATCGTCGCAAATTCATCAATGACTTCAGTGGGGTATGCCGGACCCGCATCACGATACGCATTCATCAATGGAATATGATCGTTCTGGAAGCAGACGGTTTTTTCTGGATTGTTGATCACCCAACGTGGGAAGAAGATGGTGCCGTGGAACAGTTTGTCACCCAGGTTTGCAATCAGGCTCACGTCGGTACCGGTTGGTTCTGTCCAGGAAATTTTATAGATGCTCTCCCCTACGCGAACAATATAAGCCTGCTGATCTTTCACCCAACGGTTCGCCACAATCCCGCTGTGAATACGGTAATCAAGGGTGGTTTCATTTTTGACATAAATCTCGTAGTTCCAGCCATTATCGTAGGTATATACAAGGTGTTTGCCGACGAAGCCGCTTAAGTCATGTTTGTCGAAGGTGTTCATAATGTGTCTCCTTTGTTTTGATGAGACGATCGTACCCCTTCAAAAAATGAATGAATAACGCTATGTTTGAATCAAATTCATCCAAATTTTAGATTAATAATGCATAAGACGACGCTTGAACAATGGTCATTACTGGAAAGAGTGGTCGAGGCAGGCAGCTTTGCCAAAGCAGCGGAAGAGACCAACCGCAGCCAGTCCTCGGTCAGCTATAACCTGTCGCTGCTGCAGGAGCGGCTGGGCGTGGCGCTGCTGGTGCCTGAGGGGCGGCGGGCTGTCTTGACCCCGGCCGGCGAACTCCTGCTCAACCAGGTTAAACCGTTGCTGAAAGCCTTCGCCTATGTTGAGACCCGTGCGGCAAGCCTGCGTAACGGAATGCGCACGCGGTTAGATCTGGTGGTGGACAGCATTTTCCCGCGCCGACGCCTGTTCGCTATTTTGCGTCAGTTCCAGCAGTTGTATCCGCAAACGCAGGTCCGTCTCACCGAAGTACTGGAAAATAGCCGCACCGATGTCATTAATGATGAAGCCGACGTGATGGTGTTAACCCGCCGCCAGGACATAACCGGTCTTGGCGAATGGCTGATGAATATCGACTTTGTTGCCGTGGCGCATCATCAACATCCCCTCTTTAGCCTCGACGCGCCGCTTAACGACGATATGCTGCGCCCGTGGCCGCTCATTCAGATAGCCGACAGCCAGACCGCCGCGCGTGCGGCCGGTGAGTCGTGGACCTTTTCCACCATTGATGCAGCCATAGAGGCGGTGATGTCCCAGGTCGGCTATGGCTGGCTGCCAGAGGAGCGTATTCAGACCCAGCTTGATCTGGGGGTGCTTAAACGCCTGCCGCTTAGCCATGGTGCGCGCCGGGCTACGCCGCTGCACCTGATTGTGAAACGCTCCCTCGGCCCGCTGGATGAACAGGTTGAAACCCTGCTGCGCCTTTTTAGCCAGGAGCCGCCATCCTCACCTGCTACGCTTTAAGGTCCGAACGTTAAACACGATAAGGAGCAGATGATGAAGATCGATTTTACGGGGAAAGTCGCGCTGGTGACCGCCTCTACCGGCGGGATCGGGTTCGCCATAGCCCGAGGGCTGGCTGAAAGCGGTGCGGAAGTGATCATCAATGGCCGTAGCACGGAATCTGTGAATAAAGGTATCCAGCAGCTACAACAGGTTGTGCCTGGGGTGCAGGTACGCGCCGCAATTGCCGACCTCAGCACGGCTGAAGGGGTGGAATCGCTGCTGAACGTGGCGACCCACGTCGACATCCTGGTCAACAACGCCGGCATTTACGGCCAGCAGGATTTTTATGGCACCGACGATGACACCTGGGAGCGTTACTGGCAGACAAACGTGATGTCCGGCGTGCGTATCTCCCGTGCGCTGCTGCCGGGTATGGTGCAGAAAGGCTGGGGACGCGTGGTGTTTATTTCGTCCGAGTCGGCCTGCAATATTCCGGCGGACATGATCCACTATGGCGTGACCAAAACGGCGCAGCTGTCGCTCGCTCGCGGGCTGGCGAAGTTCGTGGCGGGAAGCGGTGTCACGGTGAACAGCGTATTGCCCGGCCCCACCCTTTCAGACGGTTTTGCCGACATGATGAAAGACGAGATCGAGAGAACCGGCAAATCGCTGGAGGAACTGGCGAAAGAGTTTGTGATGACTCACCGCCCGAGCTCGGTTATCCAGCGTGCCGCGACGGTGGAAGAAGTCGCCAATATGGTGGTGTATGTCTGCTCGCCCCAGGCCTCCGCCACCTCGGGCGCGGCACTGCGCGTCGATGGCGGCGTGGTGGATGACATCATCTGATCCCTCAGACAGAACGGTCTGTGACCCGTCGGGCAGTAATATAGTGCGCCTGCCAGTAGTCATCAGTCAGGGTTGAAACGGTTACGCCCTGGCTGCGTGAGGCATGAATAAACTGGCTATTGCCGATGTACACGCCCACGTGCCTTCGGTCTGGACCGGTCTGAAAGAAGACCAAATCCCCCGCCTTCAGACGGTATTGCGCCACCTTCACGCCGCGATGGATCTGTTCGCCCGTCGCGCGCGGCAGATTAAGGTGCGCCGCATCGCTGAACAGATGCTGCATCAGCGCGGAGCAGTCCACGCCCCGATGTGTGGTCCCGCCCCACTGATAGTGGGTGCCTTTCCACTTCTGGTATTGATCAAGGATCCGGGTACGCAGTGGTCCTGTTTCCTGGTGCAGCAGCGCGGATTTTGCCGGAGAAAGGGCGAGCTCGCGGTTCATTGACAGCATCGACGCCGGCAGTTGAAAACTCAATGCCGAAAACGAAGCCAGACTTAACGAGAGGATTGAAATAAGCGATCTAAACGTCATATCAAAATAGATTCAGTGAGTGAATGTTTTCCTTACCGGTGGGGGCCAACGTTCCCCCGAAATAGCGCGCAATGTGGCGATAATATAGACAGCTCGCTTTTCAACCAATTATTATTGAGACCAAAAATGGACTCACTTTCCGATCGCAAGATCGCGAAAAAAATGCTCAAGACAGAAGGACAGACAGGGTAAAGCAGGTAAACTAATCAACAGAATGTGTATTTTAGCTAAGACGTATTTATGACCAATATGATTGCCGACGAGGCCGTGGCCAAATCCAACGTGCTCTCCGTCTTCGACTTTGATGGAACACTGACGCACCACGACAGCTTTATCCCTTTCCTGCGTTTTGCCTTTGGTAAACGTTACTTCGCGGGCCGCCTGGTGCGTATGGCCTTGCCCACGCTCCACTGCGTGCGTCGTAAGCTGACGCGCGATGAGCTGAAGGAAGTGTTGATTAAAACGTTCCTGACGGGCGTGGATGAACACTGGCTACGCCAGCAGGCGGAAGCGTTTTGCGAAAAATACTGGGACAAGCTGATGCGCCCTGCCGGCGTACTGGCCGTCGCCGCAGAGGTGAATTCCGGTGCGGAAGTGACCATCTGCTCCGCCTCTCCGGCGCTGGTGCTCCAGCCGTGGGCTGACAAGCTGGGGATTAAGCTGATTGGCACACAGCTGGAAGTGAAAGACGGCAAGCTGACCGGGCGTATCACCGGCAACAACTGCCGCTGTGCCCAGAAGGTGGCGAGGCTGGAAAAAGTGTATGGCGATCTGAATAGCTACCACCTGCGCGCGTGGGGCGATACCCGCGGTGACCATGAACTGCTGGCGGCGGCGCAGGATGCACACTGGCGGCACTTCCATCCACCGCGCAAGCGTCGACATTCACCGATTAAGTGTTAGACACTGTCTACCCGAAAACGGCAACCAAAGGTTGCCGTTTTGCTTTTAATGGGCTTCTTTCTTACCCGGGAACATCACGCTGGTGATAATCCCCAGCGCCAGCACGCCAAGCACCACAAACAGGCTTGCCGTGGCACCAATGCTGTAACCGTGGTGCCAGAAGTGATCGGTGGCATTTAATCCGAGCTTGAACGCCACGAAGAACAGCAGCAGCACCACCGCTTTCTCCAGATGCACCAGATACTGCTTCAGCGCTTCCAGCACGAAGTAGAGCGTACGCAAGCCGAGGATGGCGAACATCATTGCGCTGTAAATAATAAGCGGCTCACGGCTGACGGCAATAATGGCCGGCACGGAGTCAAACGCGAACATCACATCAGAGAGTTCCACGACCGCCACGCAAAGCAACAGCGGCGTTGCGTAGCGCTTCGCCTTCTTCACGCGTCCAACCATCACGTCCTGGTTTTCAGGTTTCTCCAGCTCCGCGTCCACCTCTTTCTGGGTCAGAATAAAGGCATTGCTGCTGATTTTAGGCCAGACAGGATAGAAGCGTTTCACCAGACGGTAAGCCAGATGGCCGGAGTAATCTTCAACCTCGTCACTCTCTTCATTGCGTCTGAGCATCATCACCGCCGTCCAGCCGACGACCAGCGCGAAGATAACCTCGACGTAAGGCCCCAGACTTAACAGGCTGGTCCCAATGGCCACAAAGATACCGCGGAAAACAATCGCCCCGAGCACGCCCCAGTAGAGGACACGGTGACGATATTTATCCGGCACGCCGAACCAGGCAAAAATCGCCATCATCACAAACAGGTTATCGACGGAGAGCACCTCTTCCAGCGCGTAACCGGTGAGGAACAGGCTTGCCATCTCTGCGCCGTGGTGAACATACAGGAACCCGGCGAAAGCCATGGCCATCATGACCCAGAAGAGGGACCACATGGCAGCGCTTTTCAGCGAGATCGGTTTATCGTGACGGTGCATAAAGAGGTCGATAAACATCGCCCCGACGGCCATCACTACAAAGACAACAACGGTTTCAGTCGGGAAACCGAGATGAGCAGCAGACATACACAACCCTTTTGGCAGACAAAACACAACACCATGCAAACTGGCGTAAACCAGGAACGGAAAGGGGCAGGCTGTTTACCAGCCTTTAACCCTTAAAGCCGCGGCTTTTCAGGCCCGGCAAAGAGAGGTACTTTACCGCACTCCATGGGGTCGCGCATCTGCCGTTTAGGCGCTCATGCCGCGCAAACGCTGCAGTACGGCCACCAGAACCGCCACTGACCAGCCCACCATCAAGGCGCCGACCAGGCCTTCCACACCCCCAATCAGCCGCCAGTGCTGAGGCAACGTGACATCGCCGTATCCCACCGTGGCGTAACTGACCAGCGAAAAGTAGAAGCTGGTGTTCCAGTCGTTAAATGCATCAATAACAAAATAAAACCCGGCGAAGAGACCGGCTTCAAGAAGATGGGCGAAGATCATGGAGATAACGATCCCGACGTTACGCAAAACCACACGCACCGCAGAGTCGACCTCTAAGTTAATGAATTTTAAAACGCAAAACATCCACAGCGAATGGATGACCACCGTAAGGGTAAGCAAAATAATGATGCTGAGTAGCTGCATGAAAGGTGCTCTGACCGGGAAGAAAAATGACCCCACGAACGCAGCGGGGCACCTGGAGTTGTCTGGCCTGGTCGAAGCTTAGTGGATCGGAGGAAAAAAGTTGGTGCAATAATTGCGCTGCGTGATTGTCACCCTTTTAGAGTCTCCTCTTTGCGGCTGGTTCGACTGCTGTGAGCGATATATCTGGAGCGCACTATCTGTGAGTCACCTCTTATTTACATCATTTAAACCTTCCATTAACTGGATAAAAAGAACGCGCCGTCGCTATAGTGGTTTTGTTTAATAAAACTAAGTTGTACCTAATAAAACAAAGAACATACCCTGCGAGGACACAATGACAGAACATTTACGTAACGGTGCTACCGCCACCGAGGACATAGAAAGAGAGACGATGCGGAAGGTGATCTGGCGTATTCTCCCGTTTCTGATTGTCAGTTACCTGGTCTCCATTATCGATCGCGGGAATATCGGCATGGCTTCGCTGCAGATGAATGAGGATCTTGGCCTCAGCAAAGCTGCATTTGGCTTCGCCAGCAGTCTTTATTTCGTGGCCTATTTTCTGTTTGAAGTACCCAGCAACCTGGCCATGCAGAAAGTCGGCGCCCGGCTGTGGATCCCGCGCATTATGATCAGTTGGGGCATCGTCTCCATGTGTATGTCCCTGGTGCAGAACACCACGTCGCTCTATATCGTCCGTTTTCTTCTCGGTGCTGCAGAGGCGGGCTTCTTCCCGGGCGTCGTGCTGTATCTGACCTGGTGGATCCCGTCCCGCTACCGCGCACGCATTATTGCGTCCTTTATGGTCGCCATCCCACTCGCTAACTTCATTGGCTCCCCGCTTTCCGGGTTGATACTGTCACTGGATGGCTGGCTGGGTCTTCGCGGCTGGCATCTGCTGTTCATTATTGAAGGCTTGCCGGCGGTGCTGCTGGGTATTGCCGCCTGGTTTATTCTCCGGGATCGCCCTCATCAGGCGAGCTGGCTTAGCAGTGAACAGAAACAATGGCTGGAAACCACGCTGGAAACCGAGCGCAATCAGCAAAAGAATATCGGACACCAGACCACCTGGCAGTTGTTAAAGCATCGCCAAATCTGGCTGATGGCGCTGATTTACGCGGGTGCATCGTCCGCGGGTACCACCATCAGCGTCTGGTCTCCTCAACTGCTGAAATCCTTCCATCTCGATAATCTTGAGACAGGTCTGCTTAACGCCATTCCTTACGGTCTGGCATCTGTTCTCATGATTGTATGGGGACGGAATTCCGATCGTACCAACGAACGCCGCTGGCATACCGCACTCACGCTATTCATAATTGCCGCCGGCGTGTTCGCCGCCTTTGTGAGCGTCTCGCTGTCTGCCACGATCGTTATCCTCAGCATTATGCTGATAGGCGCCTATTCAATGAAAGGGCCTTTCTGGGCGCTGGCGTCCGGTTGGATGAGCAGTACCTCAGCGGCGGCGGGACTGGCCGCGATTGGCGCCATCGCAAACCTTATAGGCGGGGCGGTGATGGTAAACGCGTACGGCATTATCAATGAGCGTACGGGCAGCTACACGCTGGCGATGCTTCCGCTGGCCGCGCTGTGCGTGGCCGGGGGGATAGCGGTGCTCATTATGGGCCGACAGGCCCGCAACGCTCAGCTACACGAAAAACAGGTCACGCATTAGCGTTGACAGAAGCGGGACAACTGTCCCGCTTCTGCATTTAAAGATGTTCTTCCGCCGTATCGCTCGTTTCCCCAAAAAACTGCTGACAGAAGAGCTTACTGGCTCCCATTTTCTGCGACAGACGGCTTGCTGCCGCCTTCATCAACTGACCTATCTCCTTCTCACGACGATCTTCCGTCAGCCGTGAGATGGGGCCGGTCAGGGCTAACGCCGCAACCAGCTTGTCGTGAACGCCGAAGACAGGCATCGCAAACGCAGCGGTGTGGGGATCGCGTGCGCCTGACGTGTAGAAAGGGAGTTCAGCGTCTCCCTCCGGCAGGCTCTCATTGAGCCCCCAATGGCGTAATACCTTACTGATGGCCGAATTATCGAGCGGGAACTGGCTACCGGGAAGATTGCTGTGTCGCAGGCCATGCGACGCTTCAGCGCGAAACAGGCAAAGCCGCTGCCCTCCCTCCAGCACATACCAGCTGGCACTCTCCTGAGACGCCAGGGATAAGGCCTGGAGCTCTGGCTGAACCACTCGGGAAAGATGGAAAGATTGTTCATACAGCTTGCCGAGGTAAAGCAGACGTGGGCCCAGCGCATAATTGCCGTCTTCATGCCTGACGACGTAATTCATCCGTTCAAGAGAATTCATCAAGCGGTAAACCGTGGTTTTGTGATAACCCGATAGCTGTGCCAGCGCGGTCAGCGTCAGGCTCTCATCTCCAGGACGGAAGCAATCCAGTAAAGCCAGCGCTTTTTCAACCGCTACAACGCCTTCATTCCCCATCATTATCTCCTTGTTAGCCCGGCAGTGAGTGTACCTCAAATTTTGTGAGTCACTTCGTGTTTACATCACAAACGCCATCTCGGGTCTGGCTAAAAGGAAAGCAACACCGCTATAGTTGTTTTGCACTGTACACCTGCATTGTACTTAGTAAAACAATATGGAGGCATTCATGTCCGTTACTGAAAAAAAACCGATTAATCGCCAGTTTGATCGCGTTTCTGCCGAGGACGTTCGTCGGGCTGCCGAGTATCAGGCCGCTATTCTGGCCGACGTGGCCGGTCGCCGCGGTACGCTTCATGGCCGCATCAAACCGCTGGCCCCACACATGTCCGTTGCGGGTCCGGCCATCACCGTTGAAGTCCGTCCGGGTGATAATCTGGCGATTCATGCCGCGATGGCGGTGGCGCAGCCCGGCGATGTCCTGATCGTCGATGGCAAAGGCGACCTGAGCTGCGCGCTGCTTGGGGAAATCATGGCCACTCAGGCTCAGGCGAGCGGCATTGCGGGCATTATTATTGACGGCGCTGTACGAGACGCCGATACCTTGAGCAAAGGTCACTACCCTGTCTTTTCTGCCGGTCTGAACCCCTGCGGCCCGACAAAGCTAATTTCTGGTCGGGTTAATCATCCCATTTCAGTCGCCGGGGCGACGGTTCAGGCCGGGGATCTGGTTGTCGCGGATATCGACGGCGTGGTAGTCATCCCGCGCGATGAGGTTCAGGAAGTTATCGCGCTGGCAAAAGGAAAGCTGGAGATGGAGACCCGACGCCTTGCCGCCATCCGTGAAGGCGATTTACGTCCACACTGGCTTGATGACGCGCTTCGTAAGGCAGGTATGTTAGATGACGGGGAGACGCTGTGATGGGGGGCAAAGACGTAGTTCTGGTTACCGGAAGCGACCTGGCGGAGCAGGCCATGGTGATGTTGCAGGGCTTTGAGGTGGTGTTTGCGGGCCGCCAGCCCACAGAAGATGAACTGATCGCGCTGTGTGAACGACACAATCCTGTGGCGATTCTGGTACGTTACGGCAAGATTACCGCGAAAGTCATGGATGCCGCCCCCGCTCTGCAGGTTATTTCCAAGCACGGAAGCGGGATCGATGTGATAGACCAGACGGCAGCGGCCGAGCGCAACATCGCCGTCCGCGCTGCGCCAGGTGCAAACGCGGCGGCAGTGGCTGAACATACCTGGGCGCAGATCCTCGCCTGCGCAAAGTCGGTGGTACCTCTGGACAAGCGCCTGCGAGACGGGCACTGGGATAAGGCGACGCATAAATCCATTGAACTGGAGGGCTTAACATTAGGGCTCATCGGATTGGGTGCTATCGGCTCGCGTGTGGCACATATTGGCCACGCATTCGGCATGAAGGTGCTGGCTTACGATCCCTATGCTAAGTCCATGCCTGCCCTGTGTGAACGCGCAGAAACGCTGAATGGACTTCTTTCCCGTTCCGATGTCATCTCTTTGCACTGTCCGCTGACCGATGAGAATCGGGGGATGATCAATAGCCAGACGCTCGCACACTGCAAGCGGAACGCAATTCTGGTAAATACGGCACGCGGCGGACTGATCGACGATGAATCGTTACTGGCGGCGCTCAGGGATGGCACGCTGCACAGCGCAGCGCTGGACAGCTTTACCCACGAGCCGCTGACGGCGCCGCACCTCTGGCAGTCCGTAGAAAACGTGGTTATTTCACCACATATTGGCGGCGTTACCGCAGCGTCATATATCAAGATGGGGACCGTGGCCGCGAGCAATATTCTTGCTGTAACAGACGTAACCACCGTCAGCCCGTAAAGCCAACTGTGACGAGTGGCAGTGCTCTTATGTCACTTGTCTTCTGCCAGCGCCTGAGCACACGCCCAGGCACTTGCCCATGCCCACTGGAAATTGTATCCGCCGAGCCAGCCGGTCACATCCATCACCTCACCAATAAAATAGAGCCCAGGCACGTTGCGCGCTTCCATGGTGCGTGAGGAGAGTTCATGGGTGTCGACCCCGCCAAGCGTCACTTCCGCCGTGCGGTAGCCTTCGGTGCCGTTGGGCTGCACCCGCCAGGCTGTCAGCGTCTCAACCAGCACCGCCTGTTCGCGGCTGTTAAGCTGCTTGAGCGACACATCGGGGATCTGACCCAGCACCTGCAAACATTCCACCAGACGTTTTGGCAACTGCATGGCCAGCGTGTTTTTCAGGCTTTGATTCGGGTGCGCCGCGCGTTGCTCGTTGAGGAAAGCCTCCAGGTCGCATTCGGGTAGCAGGTTAACCGTGACAAACTCCCCCGGCTGCCAGTAGCTGGAAATTTGCAGTACCGCCGGGCCGGAAAGACCACGGTGGGTAAACAGCAGGTTTTCACGGAACACCGTACCGTCTTCAGCCGTAATGACCGACGGCACCGAGACGCCAGAAAGCGTCTGGAGCTGTTCCAGCAGGGGCTTATGCAGGGTGAACGGTACCAGCCCCGCACGGGTGGGCAGCACGTTCAAGCCAAACTGTTCGGCAATCTTGTAGCCGAATGGTGAAGCACCGAGCCCCGGCATGGAGAGGCCACCGCTGGCAATCACCAGGTTATCGGCGCTGACGCTTTCCCCGTTTAACTGCAGCGTGTAGCCCTGCTCATCGCGGGACACCTCCAGCACTTCCGTGCGCAGGCGCATCACCACGCCGCCCTTCTCGCACTCGGCCACCAGCATATCGACAATCTGCTGGGCGGAGTCATCACAGAACAGCTGGCCCAGCGTTTTCTCATGCCATGCGATACCGTGCTTACCCACCAGGTCGATAAAGTCCCACTGGGTGTAACGCGCCAGGGCCGATTTGCAAAAATGACGGTTCTGGCTCAGATAAGCTGCGGGTTCGACATAGAGATTTGTAAAGTTGCAGCGCCCGCCACCGGACATCAGAATTTTACGTCCTGGCTTTTTACCGTTATCCAGCAACAGCACGCGACGACCCGCCTGTCCGGCCATCGCCGCACAAAACATACCCGCCGCACCGGCGCCAATTACCACGGCATCAAACCTTTCCACGTCAAAATCCTCTTCGTTAACTGCCGCGGATTGTAAAGTTTCCTCTGTGGTCACACCAGCGCAATTAACCGAGATATCAGTCATATACTTGAAATATAAAATATATTTCTTTACCTAACGCCAACAAAGCCGAAGTTATATCAAAAAAAAGCTATATTTCACTTTGCCCGCCGCGCATTTGTCCTGGATAATGCGCCGCGTTCATGTCCTCAAAATGGCGTAACGTCCTATGCTACATTTGTTTGCTGGCCTGGATTTACATACCGGGCTTTTATTATTGCTTGCTCTGGTTTTTGTACTGTTTTACGAAGCGATCAACGGCTTCCACGACACTGCAAACGCAGTAGCAACGGTTATCTACACTCGCGCAATGCGATCGCAGCTCGCGGTTGTTATGGCGGCGGTATTTAACTTTTTTGGTGTTCTTCTGGGTGGACTGAGCGTTGCATATGCGATCGTGCATATGTTGCCAACGGATCTGCTTCTCAACGTTAGTTCTGGCCATGGCCTCGCTATGGTGTTCTCAATGCTGCTTGCTGCAATTATCTGGAACCTCGGTACCTGGTATTTCGGCCTGCCTGCATCCAGTTCTCACACCCTCATCGGCGCGATTATCGGTATTGGGTTAACGAATGCCCTCATGACCGGTACCTCGGTTGTTGATGCGTTAAACATCCCGAAAGTGCTGGGAATTTTCGCCTCACTGATTGTCTCCCCTATCGTGGGTCTGGTGGTCGCAGGCGGATTGATTTTCATCCTGCGTCGTTACTGGAGCAATACGAAAAAACGCTCCCGTATTCACCTGACGCCGGCAGAGCGTGAGAAGAAAGACGGCAAGAAAAAGCCGCCATTCTGGACGCGGATTGCCCTGATCCTTTCCGCTATCGGCGTTGCCTTCTCTCACGGCGCGAACGACGGTCAGAAAGGCATTGGTCTGGTAATGCTGGTACTGATTGGCGTCGCACCGGCGGGATTCGTGGTCAACATGAACGCCTCCGGTTACGAAATCACCCGTACCCGTGATGCGGTGAACAACGTTGAAATCTATTTCCAGCAACACCCTGAGCTGCTGAAGAAGGCAACCGGCGTTGACCAGTTGATCCCTTCTCCTGAAGCAGGCGCTACCACTGCGCCGGGCGAATTCCACTGCCATCCGGCAAACGCGATTAACGCGCTGGAACGTGCCAAAGGCATGCTGGGTAATATCGAAAGCTACGACAAACTGTCCGTTGAGCAACGTGGTCAACTGCGTCGCATTATGCTGTGCATCTCTGATGTCACGGATAAAGTGGCGAAGCTGCCAGAAGTGAATGCTGACGACCAGCGTCTGCTGAAGAAACTGAAAGGCGATATGCTCAATACTATTGAGTACGCGCCAATCTGGATCATCATGGCTGTCGCACTGGCTCTCGGTATCGGTACGATGATTGGCTGGCGTCGTGTGGCGACCACCATCGGCGAGAAGATCGGTAAGAAAGGCATGACGTATGCGCAGGGTATGTCCGCGCAGATGACGGCGGCGGTTTCAATCGGTCTGGCGAGCTATACCGGTATGCCAGTTTCGACCACCCACGTACTCTCCTCTTCCGTGGCAGGGACCATGATTGTTGACGGCGGCGGTCTGCAACGCAAAACCGTGACCAACATTCTGATGGCCTGGGTATTTACCCTTCCGGCCTCTATCCTGCTGTCGGGTGGGTTGTACTGGATTTCGCTGAAGCTTATCTAATCGGCAGAACGCGATAAAAAAGCGGGTCAGGAAACTGACCCGCTTTTTTTATGCTCAGTGCCAAATCATCAAGGCAATCATACTGACCACAACCAGACCACACAGGGCGCTGGTTAAAATGAACTGACGGCGAAGACGCTCGCAACGGCGAATAAACTCTTCATCGTGGTGATCGCGATAGCGCTGGTAATAGATATACCCTACCAGACGCATCTGCTTGCTGGGCTGTCCGTGCGAGGTGAAGAACCCTCCACCGTCCACATACTGATAAAGCAACGGATCGCAACCACGAAGTACCACTAATAGCGCACGTAACGATGAGAAGTAGCGCGCCATATTCACTATGCAAACCACGCATAACGCCCAAAACAATGCGACGGTGCTAATCATACATCCTCCCCGGCGTACGCCCACGAAGCAAGGCCTCTGAGCTACCGCACTCCAGTGCCCTGACAGACAGTTCAGTGAAAGAATGAACAAAAGTCGATCCGGTTCGCGTTTTAATATCCGAACGGCTCATTAAATAGTGTAGGAGATCCGTTAATTTTTTTGCCACAAGGTTAATCGTTATCAACACCAAAGCTTGAAAAATATGTTTTACTGGGCCGTAATGAAAGCATCAGACGACGGCTTTTCCATTTAGTCATCGATAACTTAAGGAAGGAGTAACACTATGGCTTACAAACACATTCTCATCGCGGTAGACCTCTCTCCGGAGAGTAAAGTGCTGGTTGATAAAGCGGTATCCATGGCACGCCCTTACAACGCGAAAGTTTCTCTTATCCACGTTGATGTGAATTACTCCGACCTCTATACCGGTCTGATTGACGTCAATCTCGGTGATATGCAGAAACGCATCTCTGAAGAGACACACCACGCCCTGAGCGAACTGTCCACCAACGCGGGCTACCCTATCACCGAAACCTTAAGCGGCAGCGGCGATCTGGGTCAGGTGCTGGTTGATGCGATTAAGAAATACGATATGGACCTGGTCGTTTGTGGTCACCACCAGGACTTCTGGAGCAAGCTGATGTCTTCAGCGCGTCAGCTGATTAACACCGTTCATGTGGATATGCTGATTGTTCCACTGCGTGACGAAGAAGACGAGTAAGTCTGCTTTCCCTCTCCCACCGGGAGAGGGAACCGTTCGAGCCTCTTTCCAGCGCGGGTTGGGGTGACGGCATCAAACCGCACACCCTAACCTTCCTGTTCCGGCGTCCCCGAATAAATATCAAACCGGTGCCCTTTGGTGACCACCGCATTGGCCGTTGCCACGTCCGCCAGCGGCGGCGCATAGTCCGGGCGTTTCACCACTACGCGCTTCGTGGCTAACTGACGAGCAGGCACCAGCAAACCATCCGCGTCTAAATCCGGCCCGACCAGCGACTGGAACACCCGCATCTCTTTCTTCACCAGCGCGCTTTTCTGCTTATGCGGGAACATCGGGTCGAGGTAGACCACCTGCGGACGCGGAGTGATATCGGTCAGGGCCGTCAGGCTGGAGGCGTGAATCAACTGCAAGCGCGCCTGCAGCCACGGTCCAATCTCCGGGTCGGCATAGCCGCGCGTCAGCCCGTCGTCGAGCAGCGCGGCCACGACCGGATTGCGCTCCAGCATCCGCACGTGACACCCTACCGAGGCCAGGACAAACGCATCGCGCCCTAAACCCGCCGTGGCATCTACCACGTCCGGAAGATAGCTTCCTTTGACGCCAACCGCTTTGGCAACCGCTTCACCGCGACCGCCGCCGAACTTGCGCCGGTGCGCCATAGCGCCCCCCACAAAATCGACAAATATCCCGCCGAGCCTGGGTTCGTCACGCTTACGTAATTCCAGATGCGCCGGCGTCATCACCAGCGCCATCAGGTTTTCATCATCATGCTCCAGGCCCCAGCGGGCGGCCAGAACAGATAAGGCGCCGTCTCCGGCGCCTGTTTCATCGACTAAACAAATCTTCACGTAACGGTTAGCCTTTAATTCCGTAGTGCTCAAGCATCGCATCCAGCTGCGGCTCGCGGCCACGGAAGCGTTTGAACAGCACCATTGGCTCTTCAGAACCGCCGCGCGTCAGGATGTTATCAAGGAACGACTGGCCAGTTTCACGGTTGAAAATGCCCTCTTCTTCAAAGCGAGAGAACGCATCCGCCGCCAGCACGTCGGCCCACAGGTAGCTGTAATAGCCTGCCGCATAGCCGCCCGCGAAGATATGGCTGAACGCGTGCGGGAAGCGGCCCCAGGTTGGGCCAGGAATAACGGCGACCTGCTTTTTAATCTCGGCCAGCGTCTCGAGGATTTTCGCCCCCTGCTCCGGACTAAACTCGGCGTGCAGACGGAAGTCGAACAGGCCGAACTCCAGCTGGCGCAGGATAAACATCGCCGCCTGGTAGTTTTTCGCCGCCAGCATTTTATCCAGCAGTTCTTTCGGCAGCGGCTCGCCGGTTTCGTAATGGCCGGAGATGAACGCCAGCGCGTCCGGCTCCCAGCACCAGTTTTCCATAAACTGGCTTGGCAGTTCGACCGCATCCCATGGCACACCGCTGATACCGGCAACGCCTGCGGTTTCGATACGGGTCAGCATATGGTGCAGGCCGTGGCCGAACTCGTGGAACAGGGTAATCACTTCGTCATGGGTAAACAGTGCAGGCTTGCCATTCACCGGACGGTTGAAGTTACAGGTCAGGTACGCCACCGGCTTCTGCAGGGAGCCGTCCGCTTTACGCATCTGCCCGACGCAATCATCCATCCATGCTCCGCCGCGTTTGTTCTCGCGAGCGTATAGATCCAGGTAGAAGCTCCCGCGCAGCTCGTTCTTCTCGTCATACAGTTCGAAGAAGCGCACGTCCGGATGCCAGACGTCGATGTCGGTACGTTCTTTGGCGGTGATCCCGTAAATGCGTTTAACCACTTCAAACAGGCCGTTAACGGCTTTGTTTTCCGGGAAGTAAGGGCGCAGCTGCTCATCGCTGATGCTGTAAAGGTGCTGTTTCTGTTTTTCGCTGTACCAGGCGATATCCCACGGCTGCAGCTCGTCGACACCGTATTCCGCTTTCGCGAAGGCGCGCAGCTGCGCCAGCTCTTTCTCGCCCTGCGGACGCGCACGTTTCGCCAGGTCAGTCAGGAAATCGAGGACCTGCTGTGGATTTTCCGCCATTTTGGTGGCGAGGGATTTGGAAGCGTAGCTCTCAAAGCCCAGCAGCTGTGCCAGCTCGTGACGCAGCGCGAGGATTTCAGCCATCACCGGGCTGTTATCCCACTTACCGGCATTCGGGCCCTGATCGGAGGCGCGGGTGCTGTACGCACGGTACATCTCTTCGCGCAGCGCCTGATTGTCGCAGTAGGTCATGACCGGCAGGTAGCTCGGGATGTCCAGGGTTAAGAGGAAGCCTTCCTGCTCTTTCGCTTCGGCCTGCGCTTTCGCCGCCGCCAGCGCGCTTTCCGGCATACCGGCCAGCTCGGCTTCGTCGGTAATCAGCTTCGTCCAGCCCATGGTCGCGTCCAGCACGTTGTTGCTGTACTGGTTGCCCAGCTCAGACAGACGGGCCGCAATTTCACCGTAACGGGTCTGTTTCTCTTTCGGCAAACCAATGCCGGAGAGTTCGAAATCACGCAGAGCGTTATCGACCGATTTTTTCTGCGCGATGTTAAGTTCGGCATAGTGGTCGCCATCGCGCAGGTCGCGATAGGCTTTGTACAGCCCCTCGTGTTGACCAACCCAGGTGCTGTACTCAGAGAGCAACGGCAGGGTTTGTTCATACGCTTCACGGAGTTCCGGGCTGTTTTTCACTGAATTCAGATGGCTTACCGGGGAGAAGAGGCGTCCCAGCACGTCATCCACTTCGGCCAGCGGCTGACACAGATTTTCCCAGGTGTACGGCGCGCCCTGCGCCACCACGCTTTCTACCGCCGCACGGCAGTTGTCCAGCGCCTGTGTTACGGCTGGAACCACATGCTCAGGGCGGATTTTAGAAAACGGTGGCAACGAAAAAGGCGTCAGTAATGGATTGGTCATAAACGCTGTCCTGTTGAATAAGATGAATGAAGCGCGCATCCGGCGCTGTGCATATGCGATCTAGAATGGGGATAAGTGTAGAGGATTTCAATGCCAGACGTTGCGCTTTCGCGGCAGGATAAACTTTTCTGTATACTGTGGCGATACGCTCTATTTTTGCCCGATGGCGCTACGCTTATCAGGCCTACGTTTACTACCTGGAACACATTCATTCATGCTCAGTTATCGCCACAGCTTTCACGCAGGCAACCACGCCGACGTCCTTAAACACACCGTTCAGAGCCTGATCATTGAATCACTCAAAGAGAAAGATAAACCGTTTCTCTATCTGGACACCCACGCGGGCGCGGGACGTTATCAGCTGAGCGGCGAACATGCCGAACGCACCGGGGAATACCTGGAAGGGATCGCCCGCATCTGGCAGCAGGACGACCTGCCGGCAGAGCTGGAACCCTACATTGGTGTGGTGAATCATTTTAACCGCAACGGCCAGCTGCGCTACTACCCTGGCTCGCCGTTGATTGCCCGCCAGCTGCTGCGCGAGCAGGACAGCCTTCAGCTGACCGAGCTGCACCCAAGCGACTTCCCGCTGCTGCGTTCTGAATTCCAGAAAGACAGCCGCGCCCGTGTGGAAAAGGCGGATGGCTACCAGCAGCTGAAGGCCAAACTGCCGCCGGTATCCCGTCGCGGTCTGGTGCTGATCGACCCGCCTTATGAGATCAAAACCGACTATCAGGCGGTAGTGAGCGGTATTAACGACGGCTACAAACGTTTTGCGACGGGCACCTATGCCCTGTGGTATCCGGTGGTGCTGCGCGCGCAAATTAAACGCATGATCAAAGACCTGGAAGCGACCGGTATCCGCAAAATTCTGCAAATTGAACTGGCCGTGCGCCCGGACAGCGACCAGCGCGGCATGACCGCTTCCGGCATGATTGTGATCAACCCGCCATGGAAGCTCGAAGCGCAGATGAACAACGTGCTGCCGTGGCTGCACAAGACGCTGGTGCCGGCCGGAACGGGCCATGCCACCGTCAGTTGGATCGTGCCGGAGTAATCGCAGTCATCGGTGGAAACTATTGATTTCAGGTATACAATCGCGGCAATTCACGATTAAGGATAAAAGCTATGACTAAGCATTATGACTACATCGCAATCGGCGGCGGCAGCGGCGGCATCGCCTCCATCAACCGCGCGGCCATGTATGGCCAGAAATGTGCGCTGATCGAAGCCAAAGCGCTGGGCGGCACCTGCGTCAACGTGGGTTGTGTACCGAAGAAAGTGATGTGGCATGCGGCCCAAATCCGTGAAGCAATCCATATGTATGGCCCGGATTACGGCTTTGACACCACCATTAATAACTTTGACTGGAACAAGCTGATCGCCAGCCGTACTGCCTATATCGACCGTATTCATACCTCGTACGACAATGTGCTGGGCAAGAACAACGTCGATGTTATTCATGGTTTTGCGCGCTTTGTTGATGCGAAGACGATAGAAGTTAACGGTGAGACGATCACTGCCGATCACATCCTG
>NZ_JBLIZC010000007.1:0-189198 GCF_047529885.1 Enterobacter cloacae complex sp. 2024EL-00711 | reverse complement strand
GGCGATTAGCTCAGTTGGTAGAGCATCTCCTTTACACGGAGGGGGTCGGCGGTTCGAGCCCGTCATCGCCCACCATTCTCACCTTATCGCAGCAGTTCCGAAATGGGCGATTAGCTCAGTTGGTAGAGCATCTCCTTTACACGGAGGGGGTCGGCGGTTCGAGCCCGTCATCGCCCACCATTTCGGGTCGTTAGCTCAGTTGGTAGAGCAGTTGACTTTTAATCAATTGGTCGCAGGTTCGAATCCTGCACGACCCACCAATGTAAAAAAGCGCCCTAAAGGCGCTTTTTTGCTATCTGCGGTATGGATGATTCGAACCTGCAGCAGGTCCGAGCCGAACGCAGTGACGCAACGGAGCCGTTTACGGCGACGGCCCGAAGGGCGAGCGAAGCGAGTCATCCTGCACGATCCACCAATGCAAAAAAGCGCCCTAAAGGCGCTTTTTTGCTATCTGCGGTATAACATCACTCTTCCGTCAACGTTGCTATCAACGACTTAATCGCCGGTGTCGCCTGCTTCTCGTCATACACCACATACAAATCTGCCGGTATACGTACCTGTAATGGACGAAATACCACACCGGGCCACTGCATTTGCGCATAGCTGTCAGCAGCTAACGTAATCCCCATTCCCATGCTGATCATTGCCAGCACCGTCTGTGGTTCATCGGCTTCACGCACTATCATCGGTGAAAAACCGGCCTGCTGGCACACGCGCTGTAAGAACGACCAGTCAGAATGCGCAGACGGCATAGTTACAAAGTACTCATTCTGCAGTTCGGTGAGCGCAATTGCGCTTTCCCCCACCAGCCGGTGATCCTCCGGCAGCGCAACCAGAAACGCCGCATCCCGTAAGCGGATACTGGTAAACCCTGCGGTGGGCTCGGTTGCCATTCGCCAGATCCCGACATCCAACTCCCGACGCTCCAGCAGCGCCATTTGCATTACCGGCGACTTTTCGCGAAAGACGACATCAACGTTCGGATGCTCTTTCAAAAATGTGCGCATGACCGTGCGCACTTCGCTCCACATGGCGGTACCGACAATGCCCAGCGCAATCCGCCCCGCCTCACCCCGTCCAATTTGTTCGACCCGCGCCAGTGCCTGGTTTGCGCTGGCAAGCAGTCGACGGGACTCTTCCATCAACACTTTACCCGCATGGGTCAAGGCGACGCTTCGTGAGTGGCGAATAAACAGTAAGGTACCGAGCTGACTTTCCAGCTCTTTTATATGCAGGCTCAACGGCGGCTGCGACATATTGAGACGGGCCGCAGCCCGTCCAAAATGAAGTTCCTCAGCGACGGCCAGAAAATAGCGCAGCAGCTTGAGGTCGGTTCGGTAGACGCGTTCCATCAACACATATCCTGGCGATAACACTTATGCTCCCACCTTAAAGCCTTTCACCGCCTGCCGGGAAAACTTTAATGCGCAACTGTGCGCAACTCGCTGTTTTTACTGGTGTGGCGATAGTTAAAGCTGAAATAAAACACCACGGCGAGCACCAACGCATACGCCGCAAATACCAGCCAGATGGTCTGCCAGTCTTTCACCCCATCCACGGAGAAATAATCTACCGCCGCGCCGCTCAATACCGATCCGAAATAAGCACCGATACCGTTAACGGTCGTCATAAACAGCCCTTGCGCGCTGGCGCGGATATCAGCGCTTACCTCCTGTTCGACAAACACCGAACCGGAGATGTTGAAGAAGTCGAACGCGCAACCGTAGACCAGCATTGACAGCATCAACAGCCCGACGCCTGTCGCGGAAGGATCGCCATACGCAAAGAGTCCAAACCGCAGCATCCAGGCCACCATGCTCATCAGCATCACGGTTTTTATGCCAAAACGTCGGAGGAAGAAAGGAATGGTCAGGATGAACAGCACCTCTGACATCTGCGAGACGGAGAGCAAAATAGAAGGATATTTAACGATAAAGCTTTCCGCATACGCCGGATTACGCGCAAAATCATGCAGAAAGGGGCTACCGAAAGTATTGGTGATTTGCAGCACGGCGCCCAGCAGCATCGCAAACAAAAAGAACACCGCCATTCGGGGTTGTTTAAACAGGACGAACGCATTCAGGCCAAGTTTGCTTGTCAGCGACGATGAGGTTTTATTCTTCGCCACCGGAATGGCCGGTAACGTCAGTGAATAGAGCGCCAGAACCAGCGACGCGGCAGCAGCAATGTAGAGTTGAATGTTGGTTAACTCTGCCCCCATCAGGCTTATGGCCCACATCGCCACAATGAAGCCTACCGTGCCATAGACCCGCACCGTTGGAAAATGGGTCACCGTGTCCAGCCCTTCCTGCTCAAGACAGGAGTAGGAAATGGTATTCGATAGCGCAATGGTCGGCATAAAGGCCATGGCATTAACCAGCATGACCCAGAACATCAGCCCCGGCTCATTGACCTGCGCGGCATAGCAAAGCGCAACGGCACAGACGAGATGGCAAATCACGTATGCACGATCTGCCCGCAGCCACTTATCGGCAATAATGCCCACCAGCGAGGGCATCACGATCGCGGCAAGCCCCTTCGAGCTGTAGACCATACCCACGTCAGAGCCGGAAAAACCCAGGGTGTTAATCATGTAAGCGCCGAGAGTAACGAGCCAGCTTCCCCAGATAAAATATTGCATAAAGGACATCATCTTTAAGCGCGTCGTGATGTTCATACCCGATTCCTTATAGCAGAGTGGCCCTCACGGGCCACGGTGTTGTTTCGCTCAGGCAAGCTGGCGCAGAAAACCGCAGATAAGATCGATGAAGTTCTGGCGAGAAAGTTTGGCGGCGGCAAGCGTTTGTTCATGCGACAGTTTTACATCGCTCAAACCTTCAGCAAGGTTGGTTATGGCCGAAACGGCGACCACCTTCAGGCCACAGTGGCGCGCCGAGATCACTTCCGGCACCACTGACATTCCCACCACATCTCCGCCGATGATCTGCATCATGCGGATCTCAGCCGCGGTTTCGAAGTTAGGGCCTGGATAAGAGACAAACACCCCTTCATGCAATGGAAAGCCCTTCTCGCTCGCCACGGTCTGCAGCAGGGCACGGCAATCTGCATCATAAGCATTGGCCAGCGAGAAAAAACGGTCGCCAAAACGGTCATCGTTCAGCCCGACCATCGGGGTACCCGGCAGGGTGTTGATGTGGTCGCTGAGGGCAACCAGGCTTCCCGGTTCAACCTCCGGACGTAATGAACCGGCGGCATTGGTACTGAACAGCAGTTCGCAGCCCAGCAGTTTGAAGGTGCGGATTGCATCGGTCATGACGGCGATGCCGCGGCCCTCATAGAAGTGACCGCGCCCTTTCATACAGGCGACCGGAACACCGGCAAGATGCCCCAACACCAGCTCACCGGCGTGACCGTGAACGGTGCTCACCGGGAAGCCCGGCAGTTTTTCATAGCTCAGTACTACAGCATCAACAATCTGCTCGGCGAGCGCGCCAAGACCAGAGCCGAGAATAAACGCAACCCGCGGAGTGAAATCAGGTTTAGCGGCACGAATGATGTCGGCAGAGAACCAGGGATTATTCGAGAGGGTCATAAAAGCTCCTTGAGAATTAAGATCGCGATATCACCGATCGCATGACCTTAGTCTTATATCTGGAGCCTGCGGGTTACCTCCAATACACTTTCTCGGCACCATCAATACTGATTTGGTATCAATACCTTTCCCTGCCAGATATGGCAGTTTTGCTCAAGCTAATTGCGTTGGCGCCGATACCTCTTTTTTACAGCGAGAGGAAAAAGTATGACGACCATTCAGGCTACAACCCAGCCCATTCAAACCAGCGGTGGCGGGAGTCGTTCTTCCGGCGGCAACGATATCGCTGCCCAGATCAGCCGTATCACTGACAAGATAACCAAGCTGACTCAACAGTTAAAAGAGGTTGCGAACGGTTCCGGCAGTGCGGAAGAGAAGAAGAAACAGCAGGAGCTTATCCAGGTGCAAATCAAAGTGCTGCAGGCACAGCTCGCACAGCTGCAGCGCCAGCAGGCGGAAGAAGCCCAGAAGAAACAAGAGCAAAGTCTGGTCAACGTGGAAGGCCCGAAGAACGCATCAGACAATCATCAAATAGACATCTACGTCTAACGCTCTGTTGAGTTAAACAGTGGATCGCGTATACGGGCCTCGGTTAATCGTTGCGCCTGGATACGCACCACTTCCCAGATAGCCTGCGCAGCCCCGGAGAGTGAACGGTTTTTTCGCCGTACCAGCATCAGTTTTCGCTCAATAGCAGGCGTCAGTCGCTTCACGACCAGACGGCTTCCCTGCGGCAAAGGGAGCGCCAGGGCGGGTAATACACTGATCCCTATGCCGGCCTCCACCATGGGAAACAGCGTTGCCGGGTGTCCAATCTCCTGCACAATGGTCGCCTTAACGCCCTGCGTCACCAGCGCAGAATCAATCAGCGGACGACTACCTGAGGCATAATCCTGTAATACCAGGTTCGCTCCCTGCAGCGCCTGCCAGTGAACAGACGGCTGCGCGGCTAGCGGATCGTCGTCCCGGCAAAGCAACAGAAATGGCTCAGACAGCACAATTTCACATTCCAGGTCACTCACCTGACCGGGATCGATAACAATACCAAAATCCACATCACCCTGACGGATGCTCTCCAGCACCCATTGCTGCGGCCTGTCATGCAAAACAAAATCGATATCCGGATAGCGATGATTACCCTCTGCAATACACTGCGGGATAAGGTGCGCGGATATCGTCTGGCTGGCCGCAACCCGTACGGTACCCGACAGCTGCTGCCCCAGTCGACCTACATCTCTGAGCGTACTGTTGAGTTCGTCCAGCAGCCGTTCAAGGCGCTGAGCGAGCTGCTGTCCGGCTTCCGTGAGCACGACTTCACGCGTGGTGCGATCAAGCAGCCGGACACCCGTCTGGCTCTCCAGCTCTTTCACGCTGTGGCTTACCGCGGACTGGCTCAGGCCGATGATCTCCCCTGCCCGACTGAAGCTGCGGGCATGGGCTACGGTGACGAAGATGCGAAGCTGGCGTAAGGAATAATTCATCTGTTTAATTCATGAATGGATGCAATAAATCAATTTTATTTCTCAAACAGAAAAAAGCACAATAGCGATATCTGTTTTCAGGAGTCATTATGAAACTATTTCGTATTCTTGATCCGTTTACGCTTACTCTGGTTGTCACGGTATTACTGGCCTCCTTCTTCCCTGCGCGGGGCGGGTTCGTTCCTTTTTTTGAAGGACTGACGACCGCGGCCATCGCGCTGTTGTTCTTTATGCACGGCGCAAAGCTCTCGCGCGAAGCCATTATTGCGGGAGGGAGTCACTGGCGACTGCACCTGTGGGTGATGTGCAGCACGTTCATCCTCTTTCCTGTACTCGGCGTGCTGTTCGCATGGTGGGCACCGGTGAATGTCGACCCAGCCCTTTATACCGGCTTCCTGTATCTGTGCATTCTGCCGGCTACCGTGCAGTCCGCTATCGCGTTTACCTCTCTGGCGGGCGGTAACGTCGCAGCCGCAGTCTGTTCAGCGTCGGCATCCAGCCTGTTAGGGATTTTCGTTTCGCCGCTGCTGGTGGGTCTGCTGATGAACATGCACGGCGCGGAAGGTAACCTGGAACAGGTAGGTAAAATCTGTCTGCAGCTGCTGTTGCCGTTTGTGCTGGGTCATCTCTCTCGTCCGTGGACGGGCGCGTTTGTTGCAAAGCACAAAAAATGGATCTCAAAAACCGACCAGTCGTCGATTCTGCTGGTGGTCTATTCGGCCTTCAGTGAAGCGGTTGTGAATGGCATCTGGCATAAGGTGGGCGCAGGCTCGCTGCTGTTTATCGTGGTGGTCAGCCTTGTTCTGCTGGCGATTGTGATTGGCGTAAACGTCTTTGTGGCCCGCAAGTGCGGCTTCAACAAAGCCGATGAAATTACCATTGTCTTCTGTGGCTCGAAGAAGAGCCTGGCGAACGGCATTCCTATGGCAAACATTCTCTTCCCGACCTCAATGATAGGGATGATGGTACTGCCACTGATGATTTTCCATCAGATCCAGCTGATGGTCTGCGCGGTGCTGGCGCGTCGTTACAAACGCCAGACGGAAAAACAGGCGCAGGAAGAGACCCGCGCCGCGAAAGCTTAAGGACGTTTCAGGGGCTGAACCAACTGCGTCAGCCCCTCGGTTTTAATCAGTAACGTGATAGCCATCAGCTCACCCAGTCGTCCAGCCGGGAACCCATCTTTGCGGGCAAACCACAGCAAATAATCTTCCGGTAAATCAATCAGCCTGCGGCCTTTATATTTACCGAATGGCATCTCCGTGTTGGCGATCTCAACGAGCTGCTCTTTCTCCACGTTACTCTCCTAACAGGCGCATCATTTCCGCTTCGTCGATAACCTCAATGCCCAGCTCCTGAGCTTTAGCAAGCTTCGAACCGGCGGCTTCCCCGGCAATAACCAGATCGGTTTTCTTCGACACGCTGCCTGCCACTTTTGCACCCAGCGCAACCAGTCGCGCTTTAGCATCATCACGTGAAAGCTGGCTCAGGCTGCCGGTCAGCACGACCGTTTTGCCGGCAAACGGGCTGTCGATCTCGTCAGCATTGACCACGACCGGAGCCGGCCATCTGATGCCCTCTTCCAGCAGCTTGCCGATCACCTCGCGGTTGCTCTCTTCGGCAAAGAAGTTAAAGACATGCGTCGCGACGACAATCCCCACGTCCGGGACTCTCTGCAGCTCGTCAATACTCGCTTTTTCCAGAGCTTCCAGCGTACCGAAATACGCCGCCAGCCCCGCCGCCGTGGCTTCGCCCACTTCGCGAATACCGAGCGCATAAAGGAATCGGGCAAAGGTCGTCTCTTTGGCAGCATCCAGGGCATTAACCACATTCTGGGCCGACTTCGGTCCCATGCGATCAAGACCCGTGAGCTTACCCGCGGTCAGTTTGAAGAGATCTGCAGGCGTATGAACATATTCTTTCTCTACCAGCTGATCGATAATTTTGTCGCCCATTCCGTCGACGTCCATCGCCCGACGGGAAACGAAGTGCTTCAGTGACTCTTTACGTTGTGCCCCGCAGATTAAGCCGCCCGTACAGCGAGCCACCGCTTCACCTTCAACGCGCTCAACGTCAGATCCACATACCGGGCAATGCGTCGGGAACACGATGGCGCGCGTATCGTCAGGACGCTCTGACTCAACCACGTTCACCACCTGCGGGATAACATCGCCCGCGCGACGAATCACCACTTTGTCACCAATGCGCAGGCCGAGACGTTCAATTTCATCGGCGTTATGCAGCGTGGCGTTACTCACCAGCACGCCAGCAACCTGCACAGGCTCCAGACGGGCAACCGGGGTAATCGCGCCCGTACGGCCCACCTGGAACTCCACGTCACGGACAAAGGTCATCTGCTCCTGCGCCGGGAATTTAAACGCCACTGCCCAGCGCGGCGCGCGCGCCACAAAGCCTAACTGCTCCTGCAGCGCAAGTGAGTTAACCTTGATAACCACGCCATCAATATCAAAACCAAGCGTCGGGCGGTCTTCTTCCACTTTGTGGTAGAACGCCAGCACGGCTTCCGGGGAGTCGCACAGCTGAACACGGTTACTCACCGGCAGGCCCCACGCTTTAAACTGCAATAAACGTCCGAGATGGGTATCCGGCAGTTCACCGCCTTCCAGAATCCCGACGCCATAGCAGAAGAAAGTAAGCGGTCGCTTCGCGGTGATACGGGGATCAAGCTGGCGCAGGGAGCCTGCCGCCGCATTACGCGGGTTAGCAAACACTTTCCCGCCGGTACGGCGCGCCTCTTCGTTGATTTTCTCGAAGCCCGCCTGCGGGAGGAATACTTCACCGCGCACTTCCAGTCGGGCTGGAATATTATCCCCTTGCAGCTTCAGCGGGATCGCACGGATGGTGCGTACGTTGGTGGTAATGTCTTCACCCGTCGTACCATCACCCCGCGTCGCGGCACGCACCAGCACACCGTTTTCATAGAGAAGGCTGACCGCCAGACCATCCAGCTTCAACTCGCAGCACCAGGTCAGGGAGTCGCTGCTTTTGAGGCGATCCTGCACGCGCTTGTTAAACGCGAGGAAGCTCTCTTCATCAAAGACGTTATCCAGAGACAACATTGGGACTTCATGACGTACCTGACTGAAAGCACCCAGCGGCTCCGCGCCCACGCGCTGCGTGGGTGAGTCGGGCGTAATTAATTCCGGGTGCTGCGCCTCTAGCTCGCGCAGCTCGCGCATCAGACGGTCATACTCCGCATCCGGCACTTCCGGCGCGTCCATAACATGATAGAGGTATTCATGATGGCGAAGCGTGGTTCGCAGTTCAGTGAGTTGTTGTTCGATTGAGTCCATATCACACCATCAATGAGAAAAAACCCCCGACATGCGGGGGTTGAGGAGGAGTCGATGTAAACGCGATGATTACGCGTTGGCTTCCTTAACTTCGCGGATGCGGTCCTGATATTCGCGCAATTTCTGCGGCGTCATCATACGACGCTGATCGTCGAGCACCACACCACCGACTTCGTCAGCAATGTGCTGTGCGGACTGCAGCATCAGCTTAAAGTTTTGCAGTTCATCACCGTAGGACGGCACCTGCATGAAGATAGTGACACCCGGCGTCACGAAATCACCGGTCATTTCCGGGTCAAAGGTGCCAGGGTTAACCATATTGGCCAGGCTAAACAGCGCCGGACCGCTACCGTCAGGACTCAGGTGACGATGGAAAATATTCATGTCGCCAAACTTGAAGCCTGCCTGTTGAATGCTGTTAAGCAGGACATCGCCATTCAGGTGGGTGCCATGATGCGCAGCCACGTTCATGATGATGACCGCTTCTTTACGCTGCGGTTTTTCAACAACCGGTTCTGGCTCAACTACGGGCTCTGGTTCAACGAGCGGGGCCGGCGCAGGCTGAGGTGCAGGCTGCACGTGAACAGGCTGCTGCGGTTGGTGTACCGGCTGTGCAGGCTGTTGTGGTGCAGGTTGCTGCACAGGCTGTTGCTGAACCGGCTGTGGCGCAGCAGGCTGCTGATGGACAGGCTGTTGCGGCGGCTGACGCACCGGCTCTTCTCCAAGCTGCGGCGCCTGCTGGCGCGGCTGTGCAGAAGCATACGGCGGTTGATACTGGTGCTGCGGAGGCTGACGAGGGGCTTCATGCTCCCCATGAGCCGCGCCGGGCGCAGTATTGACCCGATGAACACGAACTTCACCCACGCCGTCGTCGTCGCTTCCGTCGATGTCATTTTCACTGTCATCGTCATCACGACTGGACTTCATGCGCTTCAGTGGGCGATCGCGAAACATAGAGGAACGCTCTTTACGGCTGGTCCAGAAACCATGTACCAGTAAAGCGATTATGGCGATCGCGCCAACAATGATTAATATCAGACGCAAATCCTGCATCATTATATTCTCTGTTGTTCTAACACCTTGCCACCACGGCAAACATTTACTCACTAAGAGTATTTGCCGTTTACGTCAAGTGCAAGTGTGTGCAGAGCATTCACAGCATAAAGATGAACTAAATCGTGCTTTTTGCTGTTTTTTCGAACATTTCCGAACTGGTCATTGGTCCGTAAGTGGATAATATAGGCGGGCAATTCCACTGGTTGTGAAAAAAGGAGTACAGCCTGGTTATGGTTTCAACATCATCTTCTCCCCCGCGCAGCGGCGTCTGGTATTTTTCTCAGGGCTGGAAACTGGTCTCACTGCCGGGGATTCGTCGCTACGTCATTCTGCCGTTGCTGATTAACATTATCCTGATGGGCGGCGCGTTCTGGTGGCTGTTCACCAGACTGGAGAGCTGGATCCCTTCGCTGATGAGCCATGTGCCGGACTGGCTGCAGTGGCTGAACTACCTGCTCTGGCCGGTTGCGGTCATCTCCGTGCTGCTGGTGTTCGGCTACTTCTTCTCGACGATTGCAAACTGGATCGCTGCGCCGTTTAACGGCCTGCTGGCAGAACAGCTGGAAGCACGTCTTACCGGCGCAACGCCGCCGGATACGGGCATGCTGGGGATCATGAAAGATATCCCACGCATCATGAAGCGCGAATGGCAGAAGTTTGCCTGGTATCTTCCCCGCGCCATTGTGCTGCTTATCCTTTATTTTGTCCCTGGCGTCGGTCAGACGGTGGCCCCGGTGCTGTGGTTCCTGTTCAGCGCCTGGATGCTGGCAATCCAGTACTGCGATTATCCGTTCGATAACCACAAGGTGCCGTTCAAAACGATGCGCAGCGCCCTGCGCACGCAAAAAGTCGCGAATATGCAGTTCGGGGCGCTGACCAGTCTGTTCACCATGATCCCAGTGCTCAACCTGTTCATCATGCCGGTCGCCGTTTGCGGCGCAACGGCGATGTGGGTTGACTGCTACCGTGCTAAGCACGCGTTATGGAAGTAATGCAAAAATGTGTAAAAAGGGGGTGGCTTATGCCGCCCCTTATTCCATACTGATCCCCATTATTTCCTTGCAGTATATAGATATGCGAATTCCTTACTTCCCCCTACCTGTTCAACAGGTATGCTGGGACGGTATCCCAATTTCATACAGTTAAGGACAGGCCATGAGTAAGATTTATGAAGACAACTCGCTGACTATCGGTCATACGCCCCTGGTTCGACTGAACCGTATCGGTAATGGACGCATTCTGGCGAAGGTCGAATCACGTAACCCGAGCTTCAGCGTGAAGTGCCGTATCGGTGCAAATATGATTTGGGATGCTGAAAAACGTGGCGTGCTGAAGCCAGGCGTTGAGCTGGTTGAACCGACCAGCGGTAACACCGGTATCGCACTGGCCTATGTTGCGGCGGCGCGCGGTTATAAACTGACGCTGACCATGCCTGAAACCATGAGCATCGAACGTCGCAAACTGCTGAAAGCGCTGGGCGCGAATCTGGTGCTGACCGAAGGTGCCAAAGGCATGAAGGGTGCGATTCAGAAAGCAGAAGAGATTGTTGCCAGCGATCCGGCGAAATATCTGCTGCTGCAGCAGTTCAGCAACCCGGCGAACCCGGAAATTCACGAAAAGACCACCGGCCCGGAAATTTGGGAAGATACCGACGGTCAGGTTGATGTATTTATCTCCGGTGTAGGCACCGGCGGAACCCTGACTGGCGTGTCGCGCTATATAAAAGGCACAAAAGGTAAAAAAGACCTGATTACCGTTGCCGTGGAACCAACCGACTCGCCGGTGATCACCCAGGCGCTGGCGGGCGAAGAGATTAAACCCGGCCCACATAAAATTCAGGGTATCGGTGCCGGCTTCATTCCGGGCAACCTGGATCTGAAGCTTATTGATAAAGTGGTGACCATCACCAACGAAGAAGCTATCTCTACCGCACGTCGTCTGATGGACGAGGAAGGTATTCTGGCGGGCATCTCTTCCGGTGCTGCTGTTGCGGCAGCGCTCAAACTTCAGGAAGACGAGGCCTTTACCAATAAGAATATTGTGGTTATCCTGCCTTCATCGGGTGAGCGTTACTTGAGCACCGCACTGTTTGCCGATCTGTTCACTGAAAAAGAACTGCAACAGTAATGCCAGCATGTTAATAACGCGTAAAAAAGCACCTTTTTGGGTGCTTTTTTGTGGCCTGCTTCAAAGTTTTACCCCTCCTGGCATTGATTCACCCCGTTGGGTCTGGTATTTAAACCAGCAATTATTTTGATGCGTGAAATTAATCAGTGAACGAAATAGCCTTGCTGAATCGATTTTATGATTTGGTTCAAGTCTTGCTTTCGCTGCATAATGTTTAATGACGATCGAAACGTCAGCGCTAACAATACAGGCTAAAGTTAAGTCGCCAGGCTAGACTTTAGTTCCACAACACTAAACCTATAAGTTGGGGAAATACAATGTTCCAGCAAGAAGTTACCATTACCGCTCCGAACGGTCTGCACACCCGCCCTGCTGCTCAGTTTGTTAAAGAAGCGAAAGGCTTCACTTCTGAAATCACTGTGACTTCCAACGGCAAAAGCGCCAGCGCAAAAAGCCTGTTCAAACTGCAGACTCTGGGTCTGACTCAGGGTACCGTTGTCACCATCTCTGCTGAAGGTGAAGACGAGCAGAAAGCAGTTGAGCATCTGGTAAAACTGATGGCTGAGCTCGAGTAAGTTTCCGGGTTCTTTTAAATATCAGTCACAAGTAAGGTAGGGTTATGATTTCAGGCATTTTAGCATCCCCGGGTATCGCTTTCGGCAAAGCACTGCTGCTGAAAGAAGACGAGATCGTCATCGACCGGAAAAAAATTTCTGCCGACAAGGTTGATCAGGAAGTTGAACGTTTTCTGAGCGGTCGTGCCAAGGCATCTGCGCAACTGGAAGCAATCAAGACTAAAGCTGGCGAAACTTTCGGTGAAGAAAAAGAAGCCATCTTCGAAGGGCACATCATGCTGCTCGAAGATGAGGAGCTGGAGCAGGAAATCATAGCCCTGATTAAAGATAAAAGCATGACGGCAGACGCTGCTGCGCATGAAGTTATCGAAGGTCAGGCAACTGCCCTGGAAGAACTGGATGATGAATACCTGAAAGAACGTGCGGCTGACGTACGTGACATCGGTAAGCGCCTGCTGCGCAACATCCTGGGTCTGGCCATTATCGACCTGAGCGCTATTCAGGATGAAGTCATCCTGGTTGCCGCCGATCTGACCCCGTCTGAAACCGCACAGTTGAACCTGAAAAAGGTCCTCGGTTTCATCACTGACGCGGGCGGCCGTACCTCCCACACCTCTATCATGGCGCGTTCTCTGGAACTGCCTGCCATTGTGGGTACCGGTAGCGTCACCTCTCAGGTTAAAAACGACGATTATCTGATTCTGGATGCCGTAAACAACGTGGTTTACGTCAACCCAACTAACGAAGAGATCGAAAAACTGCGCGCGGTTCAGGAGCAAGTTGCGACTGAAAAAGCGGAACTCGCTAAGCTGAAAGACCTGCCAGCCATCACTCTGGACGGTCATCAGGTTGAAGTGTGCGCAAACATCGGTACCGTACGTGACGTCGATGGCGCTGAGCGCAACGGCGCGGAAGGTGTGGGTCTCTATCGTACTGAATTCCTGTTCATGGACCGTGACGCGCTGCCAACTGAAGAAGAACAGTTTGCTGCGTACAAAGCTGTGGCTGAAGCGTGTGGCTCTCAGGCGGTTATCGTCCGTACCATGGATATCGGTGGCGACAAAGAGCTGCCGTACATGAACTTCCCGAAAGAAGAGAACCCGTTCCTGGGCTGGCGTGCGATTCGTATCGCGATGGATCGTAAAGAGATCCTGCGCGATCAGGTTCGCGCTATCCTGCGTGCGTCTGCTTTCGGTAAACTGCGCATCATGTTCCCGATGATCATCTCTGTTGAAGAAGTGCGTGCACTGAAGAAAGAGATCGAAATCTACAAACAGGAACTGCGCGACGAAGGTAAAGCATTTGACGAGTCAATTGAGATCGGCGTGATGGTGGAAACACCTGCGGCGGCGACCATTGCGCGTCATTTAGCCAAAGAAGTTGATTTCTTTAGTATCGGTACCAATGATTTAACGCAGTACACCCTGGCAGTTGACCGTGGTAATGATATGATTTCACATCTCTACCAGCCAATGTCACCGTCCGTACTGAACTTGATCAAGCAAGTTATTGATGCTTCTCATGCAGAAGGTAAATGGACTGGCATGTGTGGTGAGCTTGCAGGCGACGAACGTGCTACACTTCTGTTGCTGGGTATGGGTCTGGACGAATTCTCTATGAGCGCCATTTCCATCCCGCGCATTAAGAAGATTATCCGTAACACGAACTTCGAAGATGCGAAGGTGTTAGCAGAGCAGGCTCTTGCTCAACCGACAACGGACGAGTTAATGACGCTGGTTAACAAGTTCATTGAAGAAAAAACAATCTGCTAATCCACGAGATGCGGCCCAAATTACTGCTTAGGAGAAGATCATGGGTTTGTTCGATAAACTGAAATCTCTGGTTTCTGATGATAAGAAAGACTCCGGAACTATTGAGATTGTTGCTCCGCTCTCCGGCGAGATCGTCAACATCGAAGACGTGCCGGATGTAGTGTTTGCTGAGAAAATCGTTGGTGATGGCATTGCTATCAAACCAACTGGCAACAAAATGGTTGCTCCAGTTGACGGCACCATCGGTAAAATTTTTGAAACCAACCATGCGTTCTCTATCGAATCTGATAGCGGTATCGAACTGTTCGTTCACTTCGGTATCGACACCGTTGAACTGAAAGGCGAAGGCTTCAAACGTATCGCGGAAGAAGGCCAGCGTGTTAAAGTTGGCGACCCGGTCATTGAATTCGATCTGCCACTGCTGGAAGAAAAAGCCAAGTCTACCCTGACGCCGGTTGTTATCTCCAACATGGACGAAATCAAAGAACTGATCAAACTGTCTGGCAGCGTCACCGTGGGTGAAACCCCGGTTATCCGCATCAAGAAGTAATTCTTGCCGCACAGAAAAATGGCGCCTTCGGGCGCCATTTTTGTTTATGCGGGCAGGATAAGCTCGTCGTAGCCTTTCGACTGCGTATAAATCATCACATCTGTGACGCGGTCTCCGGCCATGCGAATCGCATCGGCAACGGTTTTGCCCTCAACGATCCCGCTCACCAGCTCTGAACAGAAGAGGTCGCCCGTGCCTTTCAGGTCCGTTTCAACACGCGGATGCGCACTGACGGTCACACCGTCTCGGGTAACCAGCACCACGTGAATATTCTCCGGATCGTCCGCCACCGGCGCGCTGGTGATGGCCACCCATTTCAGCGTGTCGGAAAGTAACCCCTGCGCTGCCGCTATAGCACTTTCAGGCGTACGACACGGTTTACCGCTTAGCACTTCCAGCTCAAAGACGTTAGGCGTGATCCCCTGCGCCAGTGGCAGCAGGTACTCCCGATACGCTTCAGGGATATCAGGTTTCACATACATCCCACTGTCAATATCGCCAATAACGGGGTCAACCAACACCAGCAGGTCAGGATGCTGCGCTTTGATCGTGGTGAGCCACTGCGCCAGGCATTTTATCTGGCTGGCGCTGCCCATGTAGCCCGTGGTAACGGCTTTAAGCTCGCGCAGGATCTCGCGCTCTTCCAGCGCCTTAAGATACCCGCTGAACCACTCATCGGGGATCACGCCACCGTAAAAGGTATCGTAGTGCGGCGTGTTGCTGAACAGCACGGTCGGCACGGCGGTGACGGTCAGCCGGTGGGTACGAATGTTCGGCACCGCAATGCTGTTCCCCACGCTGCCGTAAACCACCTGCGACTGTACCGCGACAATATCGGTTTGCTGCGCCCGGGTGTTATCCCGGAATAAAATCATCTCCATGACGCTTAAATCCCCGCCCCCTGCGTATAACTCTCTTCACCAAAGACGCCGGTAGAAAGATAGCGATCGCCGCGGTCGCAGATAATCGCCACCACGACAGCCCCGGGATGTGCCTGCGCAACACGCAATGCTCCCGCTACCGCGCCACCCGAGCTGACCCCGCAGAAGATACCTTCACGCACGGCCAGTTCACGCATCGTATTCTCCGCCTCGCGTTGATGAATATCCAGCACCTGATCCACCAGCTGGGCGTTATAAATGCCCGGCATGTATTCCGCCGGCCAGCGGCGAATACCCGGTATGCTGCTCCCCTCTTCCGGCTGCAGACCCACAATCGTTACCGCCTTTTCCTGCTCGCGCAGAAAACGGGATACGCCGGTAATGGTGCCTGTCGTGCCCATGCTGGAGACGAAGTGAGTGATGCGCCCGTTGGTCTGCTGCCAGATTTCCGGACCGGTAGTGGTGTAGTGAGCGTACGGGTTATCCGGGTTATTAAACTGATCGAGCAGTTTGCCTTCACCGCGTTCGGCCATGGCTAGCGCCAGGTCGCGCGCCCCTTCCATCCCCTCTTCTTTAGAGACCAGAATCAGTTCGGCACCATAGGCGCGCATCGCCGCACGGCGCTCCTGGCTCATGTTATCGGGCATCAGCAACGTCATGCGATAGCCTTTCAGCGCGGCAATCATCGCCAGCGCAATACCGGTGTTACCGCTGGTGGCTTCAATCAGCACGTCGCCGGGCTGAATTTCACCGCGTTTTTCGGCCTGCACAATCATGGAGAGCGCAGCCCGGTCCTTCACCGAACCGGCAGGGTTATTGCCTTCGAGTTTGACCCAGATTTCGCTGCCGTTGTCCGGCCCCATGCGCTGAAGTTTGACCAGAGGGGTGTTGCCGATGGTGTGTTCTAATGTGTTCAAGATCGCTGTCCAATAAAAAGCCCGGTGGCGCGCAGCGCTCCGGGCATACGGAGATCATATTCCAGACCGGCTAAGCGCAGCGCCTCCGGCCAAACTACGTGTCATTAACCTATCAGGCTGACTCCGCCAGAGCAATATCCTCGCGCGTCTCTATGCGCTCATTGCCATGATAAATACGGGCATGCTGCAGCCCAACAAACAGGCGTTCGCCCCGGTACGGCGGCTCGTCATCACGCATCACCACCGTCAGCGGCTCGGTATACCAGCCCAGCGGCTGTACCACCAATTGGGTGTAGTGCCCTTTAGGGCTAGCTTCCAGCACCTGCACCGGCAGCGGTGAATCCAGACTCGTCCGGCGGCTCACGTCCACTTCCCAGGGACGCAGGAACAGATCGACCGGCCCCTGATGTGCGGAGGTGTATCCCAGCGGCCAGCGGTGTGCGCCCACGTGGAATTGCCCACCGCGGATGGTGCCCTGCAGCCGGTTAACTTCACCCATAAACTCGAGGACAAATCGGGTTGCCGGTTCACGCCAGAGCTGCTCTGGCTCATCAACCTGTTCGATGTTCCCCTGGCTCATCACCACCACGCGGTCCGCGACTTCCATCGCCTCTTCCTGATCGTGGGTGACGAAGACGCTGGTGAATTTCAGCTCTTCATGCAGCTGACGCAGCCAGCGGCGTAACTCTTTACGCACCTGCGCATCCAGCGCGCCAAACGGCTCATCCAGAAGCAGAATTTGCGGCTCAACGGCCAGGGCCCGCGCCAGCGCGACGCGCTGCTTCTGGCCGCCGGAAAGCTGCGCCGGGAAGCGGTCAGCCAGATGCGCAAGCTGTACCATCTCCAGCAGTTTGGTCACTTTCGCTTTGATGGTGGCCGCATCCGGACGCTCGCGGCGAGGCAGCACGGTCAGACCGAAAGCGATGTTATCGAACACGGTCATATGGCGGAACAGCGCGTAATGCTGGAACACAAAGCCCACTTTTCGGTCGCGGGCGTGCAAACGGCTTACGTCGGTACCGTGAAAACGAATATGTCCGCTGGTCTGATGCTCAAGCCCGGCGATAATGCGCAGCAGCGTGGTTTTACCCGAGCCAGACGGCCCGAGCAGTGCCACCATTTGTCCGGAAGGGATATCCAGCGAGATATCATTCAGCACCTGGGTGCGACCAAAAGACTTCTTAATATTGGCAATCTCAATGCTCATGATTTCCCTCCTGGTGCTGACGTTTTTCCTGGTTCTCTAAACGCCACTGCACCACACTCTTCAAAAACAGGGTCAAAATCGCCATCAGCGTCAGTAACGCTGCGGCAGTAAAGGAACCGACGGTGTTGTAGTCCTGTTCCAGTAATTCAATCTGTAACGGTAACGACAGCGTTTCGCCGCGAATAGAGCCCGAGACGACCGAAACTGCACCGAACTCGCCAATGGCGCGGGCATTGGTCAGCACGACGCCGTAGAGCAGCGCCCAGCGAATATTCGGCAGCGTCACGCGGCGGAACATCTGCCAGCCGGATGCGCCCAGCAGAATTGCCGCTTCGTCTTCGTTGCTGCCCTGGCTTAACATCACCGGGACCAGTTCGCGCACCACAAATGGACAGGTTACAAACACCGTGACCAGCACCATGCCCGGCCAGGCAAACATGACCTGCAGGTTATGCTCATCCAGCCAGCCGCCCAGCGGGCCGTTAGAGCCGTAGAAGAGCAGATAAACCAGACCGGCCACTACCGGCGACACGGCAAACGGGATATCCAGCAGGGTCAGCAGCAGCTGACGTCCCGGGAAGTTAAAGCGCGTTACCAGCCAGGCCAGCAGCGTACCGAACACCAGGTTGACCGGCACCGTGATAAGCGCAATCAGTACGGTTAGCCAGATGGCGTGCAGCATATCCGGGTTCGCCAGGTTTTCCAGCGCGGGCATCAACCCCTTGCTGAACGCCTGAACAAAAATATAAATCGTCGGCACGACGAGAATGAAGGCGGACACCAGCACGCCCGTACCAATCAGAAACCATTTTCCCCAGTTGATACGGGGAGCGTCGTATCGCTTCAATTGAGTAACTTCCGCCATCAGTGACCTACCACGCGTCGACCAAAGCGACTTTGCAGAGTGTTAATTGAGTAGAGCAGCAGCAGCGATGCGGCAAGAATGACCGAGGCAATCGCGCTCGCCGCCGGATAATCAAACTCCTGCAAGCGGATAAAAATCATCAGCGAGGTGACTTCGGTTTTCCACGCAATGTTCCCGGCAATGAAAATAACCGCGCCGAACTCACCGAGGCTACGGGTAAACGACAGCGCGACACCGGCCAGCAGCGCCGGAGAAAGCTCAGGCAAGACGACCTTGCGGAAGCTCTGCCAGCGCGTGGCACCCAGCGTTTCCGCTGCTTCTTCGTATTCAGGGCCTAACTCTTCGAGTACTGGCTGCACGGTGCGTACAACAAAAGGAATGCTGGTAAACGCCATCGCGACCGCGATACCGAGCCAGGTATAGGTCACTTTGATATCAAGCTTCGCCAGCCACTCACCGTAAAACCCGTTCACGGAAAAGAGCGAGGCAAGGGTTAAGCCCGCCACCGCCGTCGGCAGCGCAAACGGCAGGTCCATTAACGCGTCGAGCAGCGTACGGCCCGGGAAACGGTAGCGGGTTAAGATCCACGCCATCAGCAGGCCAAAGGCCCCGTTAAAAATGGACGCCACAAACGCCGACAGCAGCGTCACCTTATAGGCTGCGACGACCTGCGGGTTGGTTATCACTTCCCAGTACTGCGCCCAGCTCATTTGCGCAAGCTGCATCACCAGCGCGCTAAGCGGCAACAATAAGATCAGGCAGACGAACAGCAGGCTGGTCCCGAGGCTTAAGGTAAAGCCCGGCAGCACACGTCTGGTAGAGACTGCAAACATTACTTACGCCCCGCCGCCAGCAATTTGTCTAACTCACCGCCGCTGGCAAAATGCGTTTTCATGACATCAGGCCAGGAGCCGAAATGGTCTTCCACGCGGAACAGCTCGGTCTGCGGGAATTTATCCTTCAGTTTGTTCATCACATCCGGGTTATTCACGCGGTAGTAGTAATCGGTAATGATCGTCTGCGCCTGTGGGCTGTACAGGTAGTTGAGGTAAGCTTTTGCCGCTTTCTCTGTGCCGTTGGATTGCACGTTTTTATCTACCCACGCTACCGGGAACTCGGCGAGGATATTGGTTTTCGGGATAACGACCTCGAAACCCTGCGCCTCGTACTGTTTGCGGATATTATTCACTTCCGACTCAAAGCTGATCAGCACATCGCCCAGGCCGCGCTCTGCAAAGGTCGTGGTCGCACCGCGACCGCCGGTATCAAACACCTCGACGTTTTTCAGAAACTGGGTCATGAACTGCTCGGTTTTCGCTTTATCGTTACCGTCAGCTTTGTCCGCCGCGCCCCACGCTGCCAGATAGGTATAACGCGCGTTACCGGAGGTTTTTGGATTCGGGAAAATCAGCTTCACGTCGGAACGCACCAGGTCATTCCAGTCGTGGATATTTTTCGGGTTGCCCTTACGCACCAGGAAACCCATGGTGGAGTAGAACGGTGAGCTGTTGTTCGGCAAACGACTCTGCCAGTCAGCGGCGATCAGCTTGCCTTTGTCGTGCAGGATCTGCACGTCAGTGACCTGGTTATAGGTCACCACATCCGCTTTCAGCCCCTGGAGAATGGCCAGCGCCTGCTTGGACGACCCTGCGTGTGACTGTTTAATGGTCAGCTTGTCGCCGTTGTTGTCTTTCGCCCACTGCTGTTCAAACGGTGGGTTAAGGGCGGCAAACAGCTCGCGGGAAACATCATACGAACTGTTCAGCAGCTCAGTAGCCTGCGCCTGTGCCACCAGCAGCAAACCTGCCAGTGCCAGCGATCCTTTTTTCAGTACAGTAACGGCCATTGCGCACCCTTATAAATGTGATGACTATCTTATAGTCATAATATTTATAACGAGGACGAAAGGAGTAACGGTTTTATATACCGTTTGGTGATTTACAAGCAGAAAAGAGAATAAGGGTGCAGCCCGTCGTGGTCCGCACCCCAGCCCTCTCCGTGCAGGAGAGGGTGGAAAGCACTTACAGCGCCAGCAGACGCTCGACGGACGGGGCGAAGTAGTAGCCGCCGGTCACCGGTTTGGTGAAGCGCAGCATGGCGTCACGCTTGCCGTCGGTATCGCCAAACATGCTCAGCAGCTGCTGTTCGATGTTATGCAGGCGCGCGCAGTACGCACAGAAGTAAAGACCGTGGGTACCGCTTGCTGTGCCGTATGGCAGGCTCTGGCGAACAATCTTCAGACCTTTCCCGTCTTCCTTGAGGTCAACGCGGCTCAGGTGAGAGGTGACAGGACGGGCATCGCCGTCGATCTCTTCGTTGGCCTCTTTCGTACGGCCAATCATCATCTCCTGGTCATGCACGCTCATGCGGTTCAGCTGCTTGAGGTTATGCTCCCAGCGCTGGACGAACACATAGCTGCCGCCCGCGTCGACACCGTCTTTGATCACCGCCACTTCACGACGCGTCTCTTCACCCGCCGGGTTTTCAGTTCCGTCAACGAAGCCGCTCAGGTCGCGTTCTTCCACCCAACGGAAACCGTGGATCTCTTCCTGAACGTCAATGCTGTCACCAAAAGCCGCAACCGCCGCCTGGGCAACGGAGAAGTTCACATCATGACGCAGCGAGAGAATGTGGATCAGCACGTCGAACTGCGTTGCGGGCGCCAGGCCTTTACCGTAAGGGATAAAATCCTTCAGCTCTTCGGCGCCTTCGCCACCGCTCAGTTGACGCCAGACGTTATGACCAAAGGCAACGACCGCGCCCAGATGGGCATCCGGGAATTTGGCCTGGAAGGTGGCCAGCTTATCAACGAACGCTTTACTGGCCGCACGCAGGGCATCCACATCCCCTTTAACATTGGCTTCAATCCAAATCGCCGCGCGGCAATGTTCTGGCAAAATGCCACTCTGAACCTGAGACATCGCTCCTCCTGAAATAAAGATGCCACGTCAGCGTGGCATTGATGGCGGCTATTATACCCGTATTTCAGCGAGACGGTTTGTCCAGGCGCAAATTACTGCTTCCAGATAATTTTGCTCACTTTCCAGCTTTTCAGCGTGTCGTCAGACGGCATTAAACCTTCCGGACCACTCCAGGTACCGGTGAAGAGATAGCTGATGTGCTGGCTGCCCTGCGCTTTACATTCCACCGCCACGCCGTCGTCAGACGGGGCGCTGGTGCAGTTGCCGAAGGCCTGTTTATAGAGTTCGCTAAACGGGGTTCCCACTTTCACACCGCTTTCGGTTGGGATGTCGTCGTCCATCACAGCAATACGGTTTACCGTGCCTTTATCACCGTTAATCACCAGCGCCAGCGTGTCACCCTTCAGCGCTTCGAAATAACGCACGATATTGCCGTTTTCTGTTTTCATGCCGCTGCGCAGGCGATAACCGCCACCCAGTGCATCCTGAAGGGCGTCCTGATCCAGCGCCGTCGCGGCGGTAATTTTACCCACGCCCTGCTCGGTCACTTCCGTTGAAGAGCCAAACCAGTTCCACGGATAGGCCGCAGACCAGTTAATTGATGAGAGCGTTGAACAGCCGGTTAACGCCAGCGGGAGAGCGCATAAAAGTAAACGCAGCGATTTCATTGAAACGTCCTTACGAGTTAAATCAACGCTTGTTGGAGTGCGGTATCGGCAAAAAGTGCCAGGTTAATCTTCCTGATGCGTAAAACAGGCGCGAAGGCGGGGATTCGTCAGCAGCCACAGCAGCGCCACGATATCCGCCACGACCAGCGCAATACCGATCCCCGTAAGCGGTTCACCGTTCCACCAGAGCACCGGTTGCCAGACGAGCAGCGCAAGCTGAGCGAGGATCAGCAGCCAGCGAAGCGCACCCCACAGGCGCGGGATCGTATGCCGTCGCCCGCTGCATAAAAACGCCATCACTGCCGGCACGCCCGGCAGCAAGCCGAGCCAGAAGGCATCGTGATCGGGATAAAAGAGCGTCAGAAGCGTATCGCCCTGCCCGCGCGAGGCGGCGGCCATCACAAACAGCACCCAGGTACGGGCCTGCAACAGCAGAACGCACCAGAACAAAAAGGGCAGCCTGACACGCCCTTGCGCATCATAATCTGCCGGATGGATCTCAGTACTCTTCATCTTCTATCAGGCGCTTACCTAAGCTCAGTACGTCCGCGTGTTCATAACCCAGACGTTCATACATGCCCAGCACCACGTCGTTATCTTCCCGCACCATGATCTGAATCTTCGGGCAGCCGCGGGCAATGAGTTTCTTTTCCAGCCGATTGAGCAGCGCATTGGCGATGCCGCGCGCACGAAATTCCGGGTGCACGCCCAGATAATAGGCCGAGCCGCGATGGCCGTCGTACCCGCCCATCACTGTTCCCACCACCTCGCCGTTGACTTCTGCCACCAGAAACAGACTGACGTCGTGATTCAGCTTACGTTCAATATCCATTTCCGGATCGTTCCACGGACGCAGCAGATCGCAGCGCTCCCAAAGGGTGATCACCTCTTCGAAATCTTCCTGGCGAAAAACGCGTATCTCCATGGTATTAACCGCCTTTTCGGGTTTAAAAACAGTGATTATGGCGTGAACATCGCGTTTAGCCAATAACCGGGGAAAAACTCGCCAAAATTTGGCATAATGTCACTTTGTCACGTATTGAAATGAAAAGTAAAACAATTCTCAATAAGGACTGTCGTAACGCTAATCACGATACGATATAACACCAGGACCCCAATTTTTACAATTCAGGCCGCATGAGCACATTCAAACCATTAAAAGCACTCACATCGCGTCGTCAGGTTCTCAAAGCGGGGCTGGCGGCCTTAACGTTAACGGGCATCGCACAGCAGGCTCAGGCTAAAGAAGAGAGCACGCTCAAAACCAGTAACGGTCACAGTAAACCGAAATCGAAAAAGCCGGGCGCGAAGCGTCTGGTCATGCTGGACCCCGGTCACGGCGGAATTGATACCGGCGCTATTGGTAGAAACGGTGCGAAAGAAAAGCATGTCGTGTTAGCGATTGCAAAAAATGTGCGCGCAATTTTACGCAGCAATGGCATTGACGCCCGCCTGACGCGTTCTGGCGACACGTTTATTCCGCTGTACGACCGCGTAGAGATCGCCCACCAGCACGGTGCCGATCTGTTTATGTCGATTCACGCGGACGGTTTTACCAACCCGTCGGCGGCGGGGGCTTCGGTGTTCGCCCTCTCCAACCGTGGGGCGAGTAGCGCCATGGCGAAATATCTCTCCGATCGTGAAAACCGGGCGGATGAAGTTGCGGGGAAAAAAGCCACCGACAAAGATCATCTCTTACAGCAGGTGCTGTTTGACCTCGTTCAGACGGACACCATTAAAAACAGCCTGACGCTCGGCTCGCATATTCTGAAGAAGATTAAACCGGTGCATCGCCTGCACAGCAGGAGCACCGAACAGGCGGCGTTCGTGGTGCTTAAGTCGCCGTCAATTCCGTCCGTGCTGGTGGAGACGTCGTTCATCACCAACCCGGAGGAGGAGCGCCTGCTCGGCACCACCGCGTTTCGCCAGAAGATCGCCAACGCCATCGCCTCAGGCATAATCAGCTACTTCAACTGGTTCGATAACCAGAAAGCGCACTCCAGGAAACGTTGATGAAACCCAATGCACAGCTGGTAAAAACATTCCTGCTGCAGCTGCAGGATGAGATTTGCCAGAAACTGGCCGCCGCAGATGGCGGTGAATTTCAGGAAGATAGCTGGCAGCGCGAAGCCGGTGGCGGCGGACGCAGCCGCGTACTGCGTAACGGCGGCATCTTTGAGCAGGCTGGCGTCAATTTTTCCCACGTCCACGGAGACGCGATGCCCGCTTCCGCCACGGCCCATCGACCAGAACTGGCAGGCCGCAGCTTCGAAGCAATGGGCGTATCGCTGGTGGTTCATCCGCACAACCCGTATGTGCCGACCAGCCATGCCAACGTGCGCTTTTTCATTGCTGAAAAACCCGGGGCCGATCCGGTCTGGTGGTTTGGCGGCGGTTTTGACTTAACGCCCTACTACGGGTTTGAAGAAGATGCCGTGCACTGGCACACCACCGCACGCGATCTCTGTCAGCCGTTTGGGGATGACATCTACCCGAAATTTAAAAAATGGTGCGATGACTATTTTTATCTGAAGCACCGCGATGAGCAGCGCGGCATTGGCGGGCTGTTCTTTGACGATCTCAACACGCCAGATTTTGATACCGCGTTCAGCTTTATGCGGGCGGTAGGTGAAGGGTATACCGGGGCCTATCTGCCGATCGTGGCGCGGCGTAAAGATACCGACTACGGCGTGCGCGAGCGCGAGTTCCAGCTTTACCGCCGCGGGCGCTACGTAGAGTTCAACCTGGTATGGGATCGCGGCACGCTGTTTGGCCTGCAGACCGGCGGGCGCACGGAGTCCATTTTGATGTCGATGCCGCCGCTGGTTCGCTGGGAGTACAGCTACGAGCCAAAAGAAGGCAGCCCGGAGGCTGCCCTGAAAGACTTTATTACGATTCGGGACTGGGTGTAATACCGGCAGGCGCAGCGCTTACAGCGGCTGCGTCTGCGCTTCAACCACCGCCAGTGCCACCATATTCACGATACGACGCACCGAAGCAATCGGCGTCAACACGTGCACTGGCTTCGCCACGCCCATCAGCACCGGTCCTACGGTGACCCCTTCAGAGCTGGAGACACGCAGCAGGTTGTAGCTGATGCGGGCCGCTTCCACGTTCGGCATAATCAGCACGTTTGCAGAACCTTTCAGCGGACTGTCCGGCATGCGTTCGTTACGAATGCTCTCCACCAGCGCAGCATCACCGTGCATCTCGCCGTCAATCATCAGTTCCGGCGCACGCTGGCGAACCAGCTCCAGCGTCTGGCGCATTTTGCACGCCGCCGCTGATTTCGACGAACCGAAGTTGGAGTGCGACAGCAGCGCTACCTTCGGTTCAATCCCAAAGCGACGCACGGTTTCTGCCGCCATCACGGTGATCTCCGCCAGCTCTTCCGGGCTCGGATCGTCGTTGACGTAGGTGTCGGCAATAAAAGTGTTGCCGCTTGGCAGCAGCAGCGCGTTCATCGCCCCGGCGGTGTGGACCCCTTCGCGATAGCCGAAGATCTCCTGCACCACGCTGAAGTGCTCGTGATAATCACCGATCGTGCCGCAGATCAACGCATCCGCTTCACCGCGGTGGACCATGATCGCCCCGATCACCGTGGTGTTGCTGATCACGGCCTTTTGCGCCTGCTCCTGGGTGATCCCGCGACGTTTCATGATCGCGTAGTATTCATTCCAGTACTCTTTAAAGCGCGGATCGGATTCATTATTAACGATCTCAAAATCCACACCCGCTTTGATCTGCAGTCCCAGCTTCTGAATACGCATCTCGATAACGCTCGGACGACCGATCAGGATTGGCTTCGCCAGACCTAAGGTGATCAGCTCCTGCGTGGCATGCAGAACGCGCGCCTCTTCCCCTTCCGCCAGCACCACGCGTTTCGCGTCGGCACGCGCCTGGGAGAAAATGGGCTTCATAAACAGGTTGGTTTTGTAGACAAACTCGGTGAGCTTATCGACGTAAGCATCGAAATCTTTGATGGGGCGCGTCGCCACGCCGGAGTCCATAGCCGCCTTAGCAACCGCCGGGGCGATTTTGACAATCAGACGCGGGTCGAATGGTTTTGGAATGATGTAGTCCGGGCCAAAGCTCAGATCCTGGTCACCATACGCCGAGGCGACCACTTCGCTCTGCTCGGCGTGCGCCAGTTCCGCAATGGCATGAACGGCCGCGAGCTTCATCTCTTCGTTGATCGCCGTCGCGCCCACGTCCAGCGCCCCGCGGAAGATGAACGGGAAGCAGAGAACGTTGTTCACCTGGTTCGGGTAATCGGAACGACCGGTACAGATAATGGCATCTTCACGCACGGCTTTTGCCAGCGGCGGCAGAATTTCCGGCTCCGGGTTTGCCAGCGCCAGAATCATTGGCGCACGCGCCATTTTCTTCACCATCTCCTGGGTCAGCACTTTCGGGCCTGAACAGCCAAGGAAGATATCCGCGCCGTCAATCACGTCCTCCAGCGTGCGTTTACCGTCGTCTTCTACCGCGTAGGCCGCTTTGGTTTCCGCCATGTTCGGCTCACGGTCCTTGTAGATAACGCCTTTGGAGTCGCAGACCACAATGTTGTGCTTCTGCATGCCCAGCGCCACCAGCAGGTTCATACAGGCGATTGCCGCCGCGCCTGCGCCGGAGACCACCATACGCACGTCAGAGAGATTTTTCTCAACCACACGCAGACCGTTCAGAATGGCCGCGGTGCTGATAATCGCGGTACCGTGCTGGTCATCATGGAACACGGGAATGTTCATACGCTCGCGCAGTTTCTGCTCGATATAGAAACATTCCGGCGCTTTGATGTCTTCGAGGTTGATCCCACCGAAGGTCGGTTCCAGCGCGGCAACCACATTGATGAATTTATCAGGATCGAGCTCATCCACTTCGATATCGAACACGTCAATACCGGCAAATTTCTTGAACAGAACGCCCTTGCCTTCCATCACGGGCTTACCGGCCAGCGCACCAATATTGCCTAATCCCAGCACCGCCGTCCCGTTAGAGATCACGGCGACCAGGTTGCCACGCGCGGTGTATTTATAGGCTGCCAGCGGATCTTTTTCGATTTCGAGGCACGGCGCCGCGACGCCGGGCGAGTAGGCCAGCGCCAGATCGCGCTGAGTCGCCAGCGGTTTTGTCGGGGAGACCTGAATTTTACCTGGGACAGGGAACTCATGGAAATCGAGAGCACTCTGTTTTAACTGATCATCCATCTTATTTTTCCTTTCACGTATCGGTCAAAAGGGTGACGTTTGCGATCCTGAAGCACACCCTGGTGTGCCGCCTAGTATCGCCGCAGGCAGCCACATAAACTTTGAAGGCTGCCAAACTCTCACCATTGCAGAATAAAAATTGTTATCAATTTATAACAGCCATGTTACCCGTCTCAGAAAGCAATGCCTCCCCCGTCTGCTATGCTTTTTTGTTAAGTCCATCATGATTTTTGCAGAAGTGTGAACTAACGCACTCGAGTAACTCTTTTATTTCCAAGGAGTAATTATTTATGAACCAACTAGACGGCATCAAACAATTCACTACCGTGGTCGCCGACAGCGGTGATATCGAGTCGATTCGCCACTATCAGCCCGAAGATGCGACCACTAACCCTTCGCTGCTGCTCAAAGCGGCCGGTCTTGCTCATTTTAGTCATCTGATTGATGACGCTATCGACTACGGTAAACAGCGCGGTAAAACACAGGAGCAGCAGGTCGCCGAAGCGAGCGACAAGCTGGCCGTTAATTTCGGTGCGGAAATTCTGAAAAGTATCCCGGGACGCGTCTCTACCGAAGTTGACGCCCGTCTCTCCTTCGACCAGGAGAAGAGCATCACGAAAGCCCGCCGCCTGGTTGAGCTCTACCAGGAGCAGGGCATCGATAAATCGCGCATTCTGATTAAGCTGGCCTCAACCTGGGAAGGGATCCGCGCGGCGGAAGTTCTGGAAAAAGAGGGGATCCATTGCAACCTGACGCTGCTGTTCTCCTTTGCACAGGCGCGCGCCTGTGCCGAAGCCGGCGTCTTCCTGGTGTCTCCGTTCGTCGGGCGAATCTATGACTGGTATCAGGCTAAACAGCCGATGGATCCGTACGTGGTGGATGAGGACCCGGGCGTGAAATCGGTGCGTAATATCTACGACTATTACAAACAGCACCGCTACGAAACCATCGTGATGGGCGCCAGCTTCCGCCGTACCGAGCAGATCCTCGCCCTGGCAGGCTGTGACCGCCTGACCATCTCCCCTAACCTGCTTAAAGAGCTGCAGGACAAAGAGGAGACGGTTATCCGCAAACTGGTGCCCACATCAACCGTCCTCCCCAAACCTAAAGCCATGACCGAAGCGGAATTCCGCTGGGAGCACAATCAGGACGCAATGGCCGTCGAAAAACTGGCGGAAGGCATCCGCCTGTTCGCCGTCGACCAGCGCAAACTTGAAGATCTTCTTGCCGCCAAACTTTAACCTTGCCACGGAGTGAATTATGTCCCGTAAAGAGCTAGCCAATGCCATTCGCGCCCTCAGCATGGATGCCGTGCAGAAAGCCAATTCCGGCCACCCTGGCGCCCCCATGGGCATGGCTGACATTGCCGAAGTGCTGTGGAATGATTTCCTGAAGCACAACCCGAACGACCCCAGCTGGTACGATCGTGACCGTTTTATTCTCTCTAACGGCCACGCCTCCATGCTGCTCTACAGCCTGCTGCACCTTTCCGGCTACGACCTGCCGCTATCCGAGTTAAAAAACTTCCGCCAGCTGCACTCAAAAACGCCGGGCCACCCGGAGATAGGCTATACGCCGGGTGTGGAGACCACCACCGGGCCGCTCGGCCAGGGGTTAGCCAACGCGGTCGGGCTGGCGATTGCCGAACGCACGCTGGCAGCGCAGTTTAACCAGCCAGACCACGAGATTGTCGATCACTACACTTATGTGTTTATGGGTGACGGCTGTCTGATGGAAGGGATTTCTCACGAAGTCTGTTCGCTGGCGGGCACGCTGGGGCTGGGCAAGCTGATCGGATTTTACGATCACAACGGTATCTCCATCGACGGGGAGACCAAAGGCTGGTTTACCGACGACACGGCAAAACGGTTTGAGGCCTACCACTGGCACGTAGTGCATGAAATTGACGGCCACGACCCAGAAGCGGTGAAAAAAGCGATTCAGGAAGCGCAAAGCGTGAAGGACAAACCGTCCCTGATCATCTGTCGCACCACCATCGGTTTCGGCTCACCGAACAAAGCGGGTAAAGAGGAAGCCCACGGCGCGGCGCTGGGTGAAGAAGAAGTGGCGCTGACCCGGCAGAAACTGGGCTGGAAATACCCGCCGTTTGAGATCCCGAAAGAGATCTACCGCGAGTGGGACGCCCGCGAAGAGGGTGAAAAAGCCCAGCACGCGTGGAATGAAAAATTTGCCGCCTATCAAAAAGCCCACCCGGAACTGGCCGCTGAATTCTCGCGCCGCATGAGCGGTGGCCTGCCGGAGGACTGGGAAGCGAAAACCCAGGCGCTGATTGAAAATCTGCAGTCTAACCCGGCAAAAATTGCCACCCGTAAGGCCTCGCAAAACACCCTCAACGCCATCGGCCCCCTCCTGCCTGAACTGCTGGGCGGCTCCGCGGATCTGGCTCCAAGTAACCTGACCATCTGGTCTGGCTCAAAATCGCTGAAAGAGGATATTGCCGGGAACTATATCCACTACGGGGTGCGTGAGTTCGGGATGACCGCCATTGCCAACGGCATTGCCCATCACGGCGGGTTTGTGCCCTACACTGCTACCTTCCTGATGTTCGTTGAGTACGCCCGTAACGCGGCGCGTATGGCGGCATTAATGAAAGCGCGGCAGATCATGGTCTACACCCACGATTCGATTGGTCTGGGTGAAGACGGTCCCACGCACCAGGCCGTTGAGCAGCTGGCGAGCCTGCGTTTAACGCCAAACTTCAGCACCTGGCGTCCGTGCGATCAGGTCGAAGCGGCGGTTGGCTGGAAGCTGGCGGTTGAGCGCCACACGGGGCCAACGGCATTAATTCTGTCGCGGCAAAACCTGGCCCAGATTGAACGCACGCCGGAGCAGGTAAAAAATATCGCCCGCGGCGGGTACATCCTGAAAGACAGCGGCGGCAAACCGGATGTCATCCTGATTGCTACCGGTTCTGAGGTGGAAATTACCGTGAAGGCCGCGGAAAAACTGACCGCCGAAGGTCATGCGGTACGCGTGGTATCCCTGCCGTCCACCGACATTTTTGATGCACAGGATGAGGCCTACCGTGAATCGGTCCTGCCCTCTAACGTCGCAGCCCGTGTGGCCGTCGAGGCGGGTATCGCCGACTACTGGTACAAATATGTCGGGCTGAAAGGCGCTATCGTCGGGATGCGTGGGTACGGCGAGTCGGCGCCTGCCGACAAGCTGTTCCCGTATTTTGGCTTTACCGTTGAGAATGTGGTTGAGAAGGCGCTGAGCGTAATTTAGCGCGTGATCCACAACGTGGGCCAGGCATCTGGCCCATTCCAGTTATCGCAGCTGGGCTCTTCTGCATAACGCACCAGGCGGAAACGCTGGCCGTCAAAACGCCAGCGCGTCTGGACCCCACAATCGCCAATACCGCGCCCCAGCGCGAGCGTAGTCAGCTCGCGCGTTTTCTCATCAAAGCGGGCATTCATCAATTCGATTTCACTGCTATCGTCTGCAGGGGTGAAAGGCAGACGCAGCCTTACGCTGCGTGAAGAAAACGGTTTTTTGCGCGATACCAGCCAGGCCAGATCGACCGTGTTATACGCCCCTGCCTCACAGCTAATAATCAGCAATGCTTTTTCATCGGTTAACGCGGTGACGCGCACTTCCCGGCGGTTAGGATCGAGCGAGCACTGGCTGTTGTTCATCCGCCAGGTGCCATAATCCAGCAGGTCATTCAGTTCGGCATGGGAGAGCGGCGTCGGCGTCGGATTGACTACCGCCACCTTTTTTAAGGCGGGTGCAGGCGGCACGCTTAACGGCGGATCGTCACCTTTTTTAATCCAGGCCGTTTCACTCCCGACACGTTTCTGCTGCGCGTCAATAAACAACAGCGCGGCTTTCAGGCCGTTCAGAGAGATAACCTGGTCACCGCCGCGCAAGGTCAGGGCTTTTCCTTCCTGGATATTTTTCAGAAACGCCGTGATGGTGGCGGCATCATCACTTTTCAGATGCCACGGGGTTAACTGCCAGTGCTGCCGATCCAGCTTGAGAGGAACCTTATCCAGCAACAACCGCGGCGCAATATCCGCTTCTTTCACGGCAGGGTCAGCAAGGCCGCCGAGATCGATACGCAGCGTAGCGTCGGTTTTCGCGCCGGCACTGCGGCTGAGCGTCATGACCAGCCCCCGGTGTTCACCGGTATTGCGTGCGAGGCAAAAATTCTGGTTATTGCAGGTCACCTGCCAGTCAGAAAACAATTGCTGGGCAGGCGCAGCCCACACCTGCGAGGAGGTGAGCACGCAAAACAGGCAGAGAAGAGAGACGCAATAGCGCATGAATGGCACAATCCCGGAACGAAAACGCTTAACTGGGCTGTATCTTCGTGTTCCCGCCCGGGTTGCTCAATCGGATTTATCGGATAGATTTATCCGAAATACAATCTATCACCGTTCGAAAGAGGCGTTCATCAGCCCGGTCGTTTGAAGATACTGTAGTAATATCACAGCTTTACCATCCCTGATTTCCCCGGCATGCATCATCTCCAGCGCCCGGGAAAACGGCAACTCCAGCACTTCAATATCTTCATCTTCCACGCCACCGCCGCGGTGAGTACGCTGCGCATCGCTGTATTCCGCGATGAAGAAGTGGACGATTTCCGTCACGCCGCCAGGAGACATAAACAGCTCGAAGACCTTTTTGACCTCTCCCACTTCAAAGCCAGTCTCTTCGACGGCCTCTTTGCGGATGCACACTTCCGGCTCGTCGTCATCAAGCAGGCCCGCACAGGTTTCAATCAACCTTCCGTCAGGGTTGCCATTGACCCATGTTGCTACCCTGAACTGACGGATCAGCACCACACTCTGCTTTTCACGGTTATAGAGCAAAATGGTGGCGCCATTGCCGCGGTCATAGACCTCGCGTTTATGGCGGATCACTTCACCGTTATTACGGGTTAAATCGTAAGTGATGTTACGCAGGACAAAGTAGTTTTCAGAAAGGATTTTGTCTTTGATAACGTCAATTTTCAGGGTCATACGGGCTCCACGACACAATGAGTCTTCCTATAGTACGCCGTGAAACCCGCTTTGTCGCCCGCCTGGTTTAGTGCGTTTTCGGCACACTGACCTCAAGCCAGTCGAGGATCCCCCGCGCCGCATGACGCCCTTCCGCCATCGCCGTCACCACCAGATCAGCGCCGCGCACCGCATCACCGCCGGCGAAAATTTGCGGGTTAGACGTCTGGTAACGATAGCGACTTTCCACCGAGGCAATGATTCGCCCCCAGTCATCGGTGTTGACGCCCTGACTCTCCAGCCAGGGCATGGCATGTGGGTTAAAGCCAAAAGCCATAATCACCGCATCGGCCGGCATGACAAACTCGCTGCCCTCCACCGGGACGGGTCGACGACGCCCCTGCGCATCCGGCTCTCCCATCCGGGTGCGCAGCATCCGGATGCCGTTAACCTTGCCGTCAGCAGCAAGGGTCAATTCAACGGGCTGGACGTTAAATTCAAATGCGGCTCCCTCTTCTTTCGCATTCTTCACCTCTTTTTTCGAGCCCGGCATATTGGCTTCATCCCGGCGATAGGCGCAGGTGACTTTTGCCGCGCCGTGACGTAACGCGGTGCGCACGCAGTCCATTGCGGTATCGCCCCCGCCCAGCACCACCACGTTGAGCCCACGGGTGTCGATAAACGGTTCGTTGGCCGTCGCGTCCAGCCCCATGACGTGGCGCGTGTTCCCCACCAGGAACGGCAGTGCATCGTAGACGCCCGGCGCATCTTCATGGGGGATGCCCGCTTTCATCGAACGATAGGTTCCCACGCCAATGAACAGGGCGTCGTAATCTGTTTGCAACTGAGACAACGATACATCGCTGCCCACGTCGCAGTTCAGCTCGAAGTGAACCCCCATCGCAGTAAAAATCTCTCTGCGTCGTGCGAGCAGGGATTTATCCAGCTTAAAGGCCGGAATGCCGAAGGTCAGCAAGCCGCCGATTTCGGGATGCCTGTCATAGACCGTTACGCTCACCCCGCTGCGCACCAGCACATCCGCGCATGCCAGTCCGGCAGGCCCCGCGCCGATAATCGCGACGCGTTTTCCCACCGAAGAAACGCCAGACATATCCGGTCGCCAGCCCAGCGCCAGCGCCTGGTCAGAGATGTAGCGCTCGAGGTTGCCAATGGTCACTGACCCTGATGCATCGCGCACGGTGCAGGCACCTTCACATAACCTGTCCTGCGGGCAGACCCGGCCAGTAATTTCAGGTAAACAGTTGGTCTGATGAGAAAGTTCAACCGCGCCGAGGATGTCACCGGCGTTAATCCGTTCAATCCACTGCGGAATGTGGTTGTGCAGCGGGCAGGTCCATTCACATATGCTGTGCTCCCCGCATTTCAGGCAGCGCGATGCCTCGCGTCTGGCCTGTTCGGTCCGAAACGGCAGGTATATTTCATTGAAATGGCCAACCCGCTCTTCGGCAGCCAGTTTGTCGGGCTCGCCGCGTGGTGGTGTGTTGTGCATCTGCTGCAGTTTGGTGGGTGCCGTCTCCTCGCTGACTGCCTCACTGTGCCAGGGCTGCGCCTCCAGCCTGGCGGTGCGCTGACGGCGCGATTTTGCCAGGTTATCCAGCACGTCAGGCGTCGCCAGCATCAGCACATCTGCCGGGCAATTTTCAATACAGGCCGGGCCCTGCGGGCGGGTCAGGCAGAGATCGCATTTATACGCCGAAGCTTTTGCACTGCCGTTGTCGAGCGGCGTAACGATAATCTCCATTGTGCCGAAGGGACAGGCAACCATGCAGGCTTTACAACCGATGCATTTTTGTTGATTCACCTGTACGCTGTCATCGCATTTGCTGATGGCGCCGTTCGGGCAACTGAGTGCACACGGGGCATTTTCACAGTGGTGACAGGTGACGGGGCTGTTCTGCGCGCCAGAGTTAAGGACCGTAATACGGGGATGGAAATGGCGCTCGCTCAGGACATGTTGCTCATCATTATGCGCCATTACGCAGGCAACTTCGCAGGCATGGCACCCAATACATTGCTGGCTGTTAGCCATAATAAAACGATTCATAACGACACCTGTTTTTGGTTCAATAACCTTATTCTTTGTATGAATATGGTATTTACTCATCACAGCGTCGTCAGGCAATGTTCAATTGCCCGGAATGCCAAACTATTTCCAGTGAACCTGTGGCAGATCAATTTTATTCAGGAAGCCGTTCTGTGACCGTTAAACGCCCTGTTTCCGCAAGCCTGGCCTGGGCTTTCTTTTCGATGATTGTGTTATCCGTTCTGACCAGCACCGTCGCGCTGCTGACGCTTGCCAGCAGCCAGCGTGACGCCGAAGCCATCAATATTGCGGGTTCACTGCGTATGCAGAGTTACCGGCTGGGCTATGAGATGCAGCGCAACAGCCCTTCCCTGACACAGCATCGCCAACACTGGCAACACACCCTGAGCGCACCTGCACTACAAAAGCTGAACCGCTGGTACGTGCCGGACGATGTCAAACAGCGCTACCAGCAGCTGCATCTGGCCTGGCAGGAGATGGATACGCACATCGCCCGCGGCGATCTCGCGTGGTATCAAACCCATATCGAAGATTTTGTTGGCCGCATTGATGCCTTTGTGCTCGCCCTTCAGCACTATACCGAACATAAAATTCAGACGGTGACCCTGCTCTCTCTGGCCGGTGCGCTGGGGATCCTGCTGCTGACGGTGTTTACCCTGCGAGGCATCCGTCGTCAGGTGGTCTTGCCGCTCAACAATCTGGTCGCCGCAAGCGAACGCGTTGAACGGGGACAATTTGATACCCCGGCACCGGATACCGCTTTGCCGAATGAACTCGGTCAGCTGTCCCGCGCCTTTAACCATATGTCGGCGGAGTTACACACCCTCTATCGCTCGCTTGAAGATTCGGTTGCGGAAAAGACCCGGCACCTGAACGAGGCGCACCAGCAGCTCGAAATGCTGTTCAAATGTTCGCAGGCGCTCAACACCGGACAGATAGACAGCCACTGTTTCCGCCATATATTGCAAATCGTCCATGAATACACCCGGATGAATTATCTGGAGTTACGGACCAGCGACGACTGGCGTCTGTGTGAAGGGAGTGAGGCAGCCGACATGCCGCTGCAAAACCTGCCGGTGCTGATGCAGGATACGCTCTACGGCGAGCTGCGCTGGCAGAGCGAGACGGACAGCGTCCCGCTTCCGCTGATGAGAAGCGTGGCGACAATGCTCGGGCGCGGGCTTTACTTCAACCAGGCACAAAAGCATTACCAGCAGTTGCTGCTGATGGAAGAGCGCGCGACGATTGCCCGCGAACTGCATGATTCCCTCGCGCAGGTGTTGTCGTATCTGCGGATCCAGCTTGCGCTGCTTAAGCGTGCCGTACCGCAAGAGAATGCCCCGGCGCAGACCATCATCACCGACTTCTCCCGCGAGCTTAACAATGCCTGGCATCAGCTTCGCGAGTTGCTCACCACCTTCCGCCTGACGCTCAACCACGCTAACCTGCCGGCAGCCCTTCAGGAGTCACTCGACGGTCTGCAGAGCCAGACGCAGGCAAAGCTACATCTTGACTGTCGCCTCTCCTCGCTGGCCCTTGACGCACAAAAGCAGGTGCATCTGCTGCAGATCGTGCGTGAAGCGGTGTTGAACGCAATCAAGCACGCGCAGGCCAGCGAGATCACCGTAAGCTGTATCACCGCCGTGGACGGCACGCACAGCGTGAGCATTCGCGACAATGGCATCGGGATTGGCGAAGCCAGCGAGCCGCCGGGACATTACGGGCTGAATATTATGCGTGAACGCGCGGAACGGCTCGGCGGTACCCTGCACTTTTCGCAGCCACAAAATGGGGGAACGCAGGTGAGCGTGACATTCCCTTCGTCGCTGGCGTTAACAGGTAAATAACCGTAAAGGGGGCAGCGCAGAGAAACGCGCATGATAATTTACATTATCTCCTTTATTTCTCCACGTTTGGTCTTCGTCTTGCCGCTAAAGTGGTGCGGGCAATAAACAATAATGACGTGCAGCAAAACGAGGTCAATTTTTCATGGCGAATTTTTTCATCGATCGCCCCATTTTTGCCTGGGTACTTGCCATTCTGTTGTGTCTGACAGGTGTCCTGGCCATTACTTCACTTCCCGTTGAGCAATACCCCGATCTGGCACCTCCTAACGTGCGTGTCACAGCAAACTACCCCGGCGCCTCGGCACAGACGCTGGAAAATACCGTGACGCAGGTTATCGAGCAGAACATGACGGGTCTGGATAACCTGATGTACATGTCCTCACAAAGCAGTGCCACGGGCCAGGCGACGGTGACCCTGAGCTTTACGGCCGGGACTGACCCGGATGAAGCGGTGCAACAGGTACAAAACCAGCTGCAGTCAGCCATGCGAAAACTGCCGCAGGCAGTGCAAAATCAGGGCGTTACCGTACGTAAAACGGGGGATACCAATATTTTGACCATCGCGTTTGTCTCCACCGATGGTTCCATGGATAAGCAGGATATTGCGGACTACGTTGCCAGTAACATTCAGGACCCGCTCAGCCGTATTAACGGCGTAGGGGATATCGACGCCTACGGGTCACAATATTCAATGCGCATCTGGCTCGATCCTGACAAGCTGAACAGCTTCCAGATGACGGCGACTGACGTGACGGACGCCATCAAATCGCAGAACGCCCAGATTGCCGTAGGGCAGCTGGGAGGAACGCCTTCCGTCGAAAAACAAGCCCTGAATGCCACCATTAACTCGCAATCGCTGCTTCAGACTCCGGAGCAGTTCCGCAACATCACCCTGCGCGTGAATCAGGACGGTTCAGAAGTGCGGCTGGGCGATGTCGCCACGGTGGAAATGGGCGCGGAAAAGTACGACTACCTGAGCCGCTTTAACGGTAATCCCGCCTCCGGCCTGGGGATTAAACTGGCCTCCGGCGCAAATGAAATGGCGACGGCGAAACTGGTGTTAGACCGCCTGGACGAGCTGTCGAACTATTTCCCTCACGGCCTTGAATACAAAGTCGCCTACGAAACCACCTCCTTCGTTAAAGCGTCGATTGAGGATGTGGTGAAGACCCTGCTGGAAGCCATCGCGCTGGTCTTCCTGGTCATGTACCTGTTCCTGCAAAACTTCCGGGCGACGCTGATCCCGACCATAGCCGTCCCCGTGGTCCTGCTGGGCACCTTCGCGGTGCTTTACGCGTTTGGCTACAGCATCAACACGCTGACGATGTTTGCAATGGTGCTGGCAATTGGCCTTCTGGTGGATGACGCCATCGTGGTGGTTGAAAACGTCGAGCGCATCATGAGCGAGGAAGGCCTTTCCCCGCGCCAGGCCACGCGTAAATCGATGGGGCAAATACAGGGCGCGTTAGTCGGCATCGCCATGGTGCTTTCGGCGGTCTTTATCCCGATGGCCTTCTTTGGCGGCACAACCGGCGCCATTTACCGCCAGTTCTCGATAACCATCGTCTCGGCAATGGTGCTTTCGGTACTGGTGGCGCTGATCCTGACCCCTGCGCTCTGCTCTACCCTTCTTAAGCCTTTGCACAAAGGCGAGCAGCATGGTCAGAAAGGGTTCCTCGGCTGGTTTAACCGCATGTTTAACCGCAATGCCGCGCGTTATGAATCCGCCGTCGGTAAAGTGCTGCACCGCAGCCTGCGCTGGATGCTGATTTACGTAGTGCTGCTGGGCGGAATGGTCTGGCTGTTCCTGCATCTGCCTACCTCATTCCTGCCGATGGAGGACCGGGGAATGTTCACCACCTCCGTGCAACTTCCGAGCGGCGCGACTCAGCAGCAGACGCTGAAAGTGGTCGAAAAAGTCGAACAGTACTTCTTTACCCAGGAGAAAGATAATGTGGTGTCGGTCTTCTCCACCGTGGGCTCTGGCCCGGGCGGTAACGGGCAGAACGTCGCCCGTATGTTTGTACGCCTGAAGGACTGGGACGAGCGCGACACAAAAACGGGGACCGCGTCGGCCATCATTGAACGCGCCACCCACGCGTTTACGAAGATCAACGAAGCGCGCGTCTTTGCCAGCAGCCCACCGGCCATTAGCGGGCTGGGCAGTTCTGCCGGGTTTGACATGGAACTGCAGGATCACGCCGGTGCAGGCCACACGGCGCTGATGGCGGCGCGCGATAAGCTGTTAGCGCTGGCGGGCAAAGACGCTGACCTGACCCGCGTTCGTCACAACGGCCTGGATGACAGCCCGCAGCTGCAGGTGGATATTGATCAGCGTAAGGCGCAGGCTCTGGGTGTTTCCATCGACGACATTAACGACACCCTGCAGACGGCCTGGGGCTCAAGCTATGTGAATGACTTTATGGATCGTGGGCGTGTGAAAAAAGTGTATGTCCAGTCCGCCGCGCCGTTCCGTATGTTGCCGAATGATATTAACCGCTGGTTTGTTCGTAATAACGCAGGCGGGATGGTGCCGTTCTCGGCATTCGCCTCGTCGCACTGGGAGAGTGGTTCGCCGCGTCTGGAACGCTATAACGGCTATTCGGCGGTAGAAATCGTCGGTGAAGCCGCGCCGGGCGTCAGTACCGGTACCGCCATGGACACCATGGAGAAACTGGTGCAACAGCTGCCTGCCGGATTTGGGTTGGAGTGGACGGCGATGTCTTATCAGGAGCGGCTTTCCGGGGCACAGGCGCCTGCGCTTTACGCGCTTTCCCTGCTGGTGGTCTTCCTCTGTCTTGCCGCGCTGTATGAAAGCTGGTCCGTTCCGTTCTCGGTCATGCTGGTGGTGCCGCTTGGCGTCATCGGTGCGCTGCTGGCGACCTGGATGCGCGGTCTGGAGAATGATGTGTACTTCCAGGTAGGGCTGCTCACCGTGATCGGCCTGTCGGCGAAAAACGCGATCCTGATTGTTGAGTTTGCCAACGAGATGAATGCCAAAGGCCACGAGCTGATGGCGGCCACACTGCACGCCTGCCGTCAGCGCTTGCGTCCGATCCTGATGACGTCGCTGGCATTTGTCTTTGGGGTATTACCGATGGCAACCAGCACCGGTGCGGGCTCCAGCAGCCAGCATGCGGTAGGTACAGGGGTGATGGGAGGCATGATTTCGGCAACCGTCCTGGCCATTTATTTTGTGCCGCTGTTCTTTGTGCTTGTGCGTCGCCGCTTCCCGCTGAAGGAACGTCCTGAATAACAGTACGTAATAAAAAAGGCGGCTCTCAGGGCCGCCTTTTAGGGTGTGTGATTAATTCACACTATGGTTATTTTACTTATTTAAGTGCTCTTGCAATTCTTACTGAATGTCATTTACGAAGCATGCCTTCGATAAAATCTTTCCAGTTCCCCAGTTCACGTTCAATCATAACTACCTCTCTTATTATTATGCGCATTCTACGAAAACGTATCATCATTGTGAAGACCGTCTAACCTATCGCTGTGATTGTACCCCGCTACTGTCAGGGATTTATGATAAATATGAACGCAGGGCCTTAAATTTTGTGTGACGCTCAGCAATATTTTGAAATAACCATACAGGCAGGTGAGACTTAAATTACCGCCTGAGTTCATTAGCATTTTCGGTCTTATGGACATCTATGCTTAAATGATGAAAGAATATTCAGCGTACAGTTGTGAGTTGAATTAAAAAGAAGTGTAAATCAAGACAATTCCTGAATGTGTTATATTCCACTTAAGGATATATCTTCGAAATTACTGAACATTTAATCATCATAAGAACAAAAGGATTCACCATGGTTGTGATGTACGGCATTAAAAATTGCGACACCATCAAAAAAGCACGCCGCTGGCTGGAAGCAAACAACGTGGAGTACCGTTTCCATGACTATCGCGTTGACGGGCTTGATGCAGAATTTCTGCATACCGCTATCAAGGAACTGGGTTGGGAGGCGCTGCTGAATACCCGTGGTACCACCTGGCGTAAACTGGATGAAGCCGTCCGGGCTGGCATCACCGACGCCGACAGTGCCGCCAAACTGATGCTCAAAATGCCGGCAATCATCAAACGCCCATTGCTCTGCGCGCCCGGGCAGCCTATGCTGCTGGGTTTCAGTGAAACCCTTTATTCCGACTTTTTTCGTTGAGGTGTAGTTTATGTCATGCCCGGTCATTGAGCTGACTCAGCAGCTTATTCGCCGTCCCTCCCTTAGCCCGGACGACGCAGGTTGTCAGGCATTAATGATTGAGCGCCTGCGTGCCATCGGTTTCACCGTTGAACGCATGGACGTTGGCGACACCCAGAACTTCTGGGCATGGCGCGGTCAGGGCGAAACGCTGGCCTTTGCCGGACATACCGACGTCGTTCCTGCAGGTGATGCGGATCGCTGGATCAACCCGCCGTTTGAACCGACCATCCGCGATGGCATGTTGTTCGGGCGCGGTGCGGCAGACATGAAAGGCTCGCTGGCGGCGATGGTCGTGGCGGCAGAGCGCTTCGTTGCCCAACATCCGAACCACAGAAACCGCCTCGCGTTTCTGATCACCTCTGATGAAGAAGCCAGCGCCCATAACGGCACCGTGAAGGTCGTTGAGGCGCTGATGGCCCGTAATGAGCGTCTCGACTACTGCCTGGTCGGCGAGCCGTCCAGTACGGAGGTGGTGGGAGACGTCGTCAAAAATGGTCGCCGTGGTTCGCTGACCTGCAATTTGACCCTTCATGGCGTTCAGGGGCACGTTGCCTATCCACACCTGGCCGATAACCCGGTCCATCGCGCGGCACCGATGCTGAACGAACTGGTGACCATCGAGTGGGATAAAGGCAATGAGTTCTTCCCGCCGACCAGCATGCAGATTGCAAACCTGAAGGCCGGTACCGGCAGCAACAACGTGATCCCGGGTGATTTCTTTGTCCAGTTTAACTTCCGCTTCAGCACTGAACTGACCGATGAGATGATCAAAGCGCGCGTTATCGCGCTGCTGGAAAAATATAATCTGCGTTACACCGTGGACTGGTGGCTTTCCGGCCAGCCGTTCCTGACCCAGCGCGGCAAACTGGTGGATGCGGTAGTGAACGCCATCGAGCACTATAATGAAATTAAGCCACAACTGCTGACGACAGGTGGCACCTCAGACGGACGCTTTATTGCCCGGATGGGGGCCCAGGTTGTCGAACTGGGGCCGGTGAACGCAACCATTCATAAAATCAATGAATGTGTGAATGCTGCTGATTTACAGCTGCTGGCCCGTATGTATCAACGAATTATGGAGCAACTCGTCGCCTGACGAACGCTCTGAGAGGAATAGCGAATGGACTGGCTTTCAAAGTACTGGTGGATTCTGGTGTTAGTGTTTCTGGTCGGCGTGTTACTTAACGTCATTAAAGATCTTAAGCGCGTTGATCACAAAAAGTTTCTCGCCAACAAACCGGATCTTCCACCGCATCGTGATTTTAACGATAAGTGGGACGATGATGACGACTGGCCGAAGAAAGACCAGAAGAAGTGATTCTCTGTCCCCTCTCCTGCGGGAGAGGGGGCTACATCACATAAACTCGACGATATCATCGTCATTTGGCTTGCCACCGCTGAGCGCTTCATCAAAGTAGTGCTTCGGTACGGTATAACGCAGATGATCGAGCGCAAACTGCATGCTGCGGTCATCAATCGCGTGCCCCAGATCGTCTACAATATCCAGCGTCACATCCCCGCCTTCGCGGATCAGTGCTTCCTGCGCGGCAACCGCATGCGAAAGTTCAATCACACGGTCTTCACCGCCGTGGATCAGATGGATCGTGGTCTGCGTCGTCGCGCGTTGCGGTAACGTCGCAAAGCGACCGTTAAAAGCAATCACACGCGACACCAGGCCTGGCTGCGCTTTTACGCTCTCCAGGGACATGATAGACCCCTGCGAAAAGCCAATCAGCGCGGTCGCATCGGCACCAACGCCGCTCTGCTGCTGCCAGTAACGCACGGTGTCGATAAAGACAGGCATGACGGCGTCAATACGTGCCTGACGGTTCTCTTCCGTAACGCCCTGAACGGAGAACCACTGCCGTCCGTTCGGACCACACGGCTCCACCCCGCCAATACTGACAATCAGCGCCTGCGGAAATACCGGGGCAAACCAGCTGCCAATCTGGCCCATATTGACGGCATTATCGCCAACACCATGAAACAGAAGCAGTAACTGTTTAGCCGGTTTATCAGGGCTTTGAACAACAAAATGATCGTGTTTCATGGCGGTCTCCTTATTTGATGGCCTGGATTCTACGCCTCTCAGGAGGAATGACCATGCCACTTTACTGAAGAAGTCATTGAAAAAATTGCCATTGCAAAATGTCGTCTTTCAGCTGCTGACAGCGTGCAGGTTCAAGGCTTTCAAGCGCTTGCGCCGTTTCACTGCGAAGCCTGGCCAGTAACGCTTTTCGCCCCGAAAGAAGCAGTTCAGCGCTGAGCCGGGCGTCATCACTTCTCGCCTCCACTTTCCCGCGCAGGGCGGGCAGCGGCATGTCCACGCTTAGCAGCAACCGCGTTAACGCCGCGACGGAGGTAGAAAATGCGCGATGGGCAAAGGCAAACCCCGCCAGCTCCAGCCAGTCGTCACTATTAAGGGTAGCCTCCCAGCCATCGTCCACCGGGATCTTTTCACCGTTCAGGGCCGATAACACGCGCGCATCGCGGCGCAGTCGCTGATGCGCCTGCTCACACAGCTGTCGCCCCGCGTCGCTGAGCGGCAGCAAGGCCATTGCGGTATAACAGCCGCTGCTGGCTTCGCGATGGCTGCCCATGCGCACCAGCACAAAGCCGCATCGCTGCCAGAAACGCCACAGTTCATCGGTATAGCCAAAGCTCACCGACAGGTAATCCTCGCCGCTTGCGTTGCGGATCAGTGCCTGTCCGATGCCTTCCCGTTGACGACGAGGATGTACCGCTATTCGGGTCACCCGTCGGCCTTTGAGCGTTGCCGCCAGCGGGGAGCCGCCATGCGCGGCAAGGGACTGCGCCACCAGGTTCCCGCGAGGGCGGCGGAACCCCGCCCAGACGGCACGGCTGAGCTGCGCTGTTAATCCCCCCTCTTCCACCAGCCAGAGCGCCCCGGCAATGACAGAGTCCGTTTGGGCGACGGCGAAGTGCTGGCCGGGCGCGTCCATCATGCGGCGTAAATCAAGCGGTGAGGTGCGGTAATGTGCCGCACAAAGCAGCTCATACACACTCGCCGCCAGCGCCGGGTTGCTCGTCCAGGCTTCCGGGGCCAGAGAGGTCAACTGTATGGCGCCTGTTGGGCTGAGATCGATAAGCGTATCGTCAAACAGCAGTGCGCTGGCGACGACCCGCTCAAGAGGACATCCTGCAGCCCAGCGTACCGGGGTTGATAAGGTATACCGCTGCAACCCGCTGAACCGGCTACAGAACTTAAGCAGAAAGCCTCTTCCAGTTCCTTCGTAACCCTGCACCGTTGTGGTCAGCAGGACGCGCGGGAAACGGTCAACCAGCTTTTCAAGCAGCGGTCCGGGGATGGCGGCGGCTTCGTCGACAATCAGCCAGTCGGCCTGCTCCTCAGAGGCCAGCAGCGCGTCCGGGGCCATAAAGTGAAAACGTTCGCCGGCAAAACGGGCGATAACCTCCGTCGCCCCCTTTGATGGCGCGGTGACAATGGCACTGCCCTGCGTGCGGCTCAACAGCATGCCCGCCAGCGCAGACTTTCCGCGTCCGCGCGGGGCCGTAACGGCCACAACGCCGCGTTTCATGGCCAGGAGTGCTGCCAGGATCTCAGCCTGCTCGCGCTGCGGCGCACCGCTGGCGGGCTGCCAGTCAGGGGCGTCGGATCGTGCGGGAAGCGATAAAGGCTGATGCTGAAGCCAGACTATCGCCTCAGGATCCCCGGCAATCGTCCGGCAAAAGTGGTGAATAAAATTTGGTGTGGCGATGGGTTCGGCGCTGTCACTCCAGCGCAGGGAATCGCTGTCAGGTTGTTCCGCCCACACGTCAGGGGACGGTACCAGCAGCACCAGAAGGCTACCGGCACGCAGCGTCCCGCTCAGGGCCGCAAAGGCTGAGACGTCAAACCCGGCGCGGGCATCAAAAATTGCGTGCCGGAACTCGCGTCCCAGCAGCCCGCTGATGGCTCTGGACGCGTTATCCGCCAGCCACAGCCAGTCTCCGGGCAAGGCATCACGCAGGGCTGATGCCTGCGTGAATGTCCATTGCTCATCGCCGCTGAGCACCACCAGCTGACGATGACCTTTGTGCTCAAGCTCGCGAATCAGATGTTCAAACGCCACCATTACATGGCTTTGCCAAAGGTATTACACTGCGCCGGGTCACCACTGTCGAAACCGCGTTTGAACCAGCTGTATCGTTGTTGTGACGTGCCGTGAGTAAAGCTGTCCGGCACGACGCGGCCCTGGCTCTGCTGCTGAAGACGATCGTCACCGATAGCCTGCGCGGCATTGAGCGCCTCTTCCAGGTCACCGGATTCCAGCACGCCCTGCTGCTGCATGTTGTGCCCCCAGACGCCCGCAAAGCAGTCCGCCTGCAGTTCCATGCGTACGGAAAGACGGTTTACCTCAGCCTGAGAGGCGTTTTGCTGAAGCTGGCGTACTTTGGGTTCTATCCCCAGCAGTTTTTGCACATGGTGCCCGACTTCATGCGCAATGACGTAGCCCTGGGCAAAATCGCCGTCAGCGCCAAGCTTGCGTTTCATGTCATCATAGAAAGAGAGATCGATATAGACGGTGCTGTCTGCCGGACAGTAGAACGGCCCCATCACCGACTGTCCGGTGCCGCATCCGGTACGGGTTGCGCCACGGTACATCACCAGTTTGGGTTGCTGATAGGTACGCCCCATTTTCTCGAACAGCTGACCCCAGGTTTCTTCTGTGGTGGCGAGAATAACGGAGGTAAATTTGGCCGCTTCATCCTCGTTCGGGCTGATTGAGCGCTCAGAATGCTGCTGTTGCTGCAGAGGCTGGCCGGTCATTAAACCGGTCAGATCGACACCGTAGTACCCCGCGACCAGCACCACAATCAGCAGAATAATACCGCCCTTTCCGCTGGGTAACCGGAAACCAGGCCCACCCATTGAAGGACCGCCGCCGCTATCGCTGCGCCTGTCTTCTACATTGTCACTTTCACGACGCCCTTGCCAGCGCATAACCACCTCGAACTATTCCATTAATAATAGCTATGATCGTAGGCGGTTAACGGCAAGATTACCATAGGAAACAAGGGTAAGACGCCAAAGGATATACATATCCTTTGGCGATGAGGGAGTTAGTCGAGCTTAACGCCTAAACGGTGAGCAACCGCTTCGTACGCTTCAATCAGGCCACCCAGGCTCTGACGGAAACGGTCTTTGTCCATTTTATCCAGCGTTTCTTTATCCCACAGACGGCTGCCGTCCGGAGAGAACTCATCACCCAGAACCACTTCGCCTTTGAACAGGCCGAACTCCAGTTTGAAGTCGACGAGGATCAGACCCGCGTCATCAAACAGTTTTTTCAGCACGTCGTTGGCTTTGTAGGTCAGTTCTTTCATGCGCGCCAGGTTCTCTTTATTCACCCAGCCGAAGGTTTCGCAGTAAGAGTCATTGACCATCGGATCGTGCATGGCATCGTTTTTCAGGAACAGGTCAAAAAGCGGTGGATTCAGCTCAATACCTTCTTCAATACCAAGACGCTTCACCAGGGAGCCTGCTGCGCGGTTACGAATGACGCACTCAACCGGAACCATATCCAGTTTTTTCACCAGACATTCCGTATCGGACAACAGCGCTTCCATTTGGGTCGGGATACCCGCTTCGGCCAGTTTGGTCATAATGAAGTGGTTGAACTTGTTGTTCACCATGCCTTTACGATCGAACTGCTCAATGCGTGCGCCATCCCCTGCTGACGTATCATTGCGGAACTCGAGCACCAACAGATCCGGGTTTTCCGTGCTGTATACGGTCTTCGCTTTGCCACGATACAACTCAGCTTGCTTCTGCATCTTCATTACTCCTGGTGTGATGATTGGTGTTCAAAACTGGGGATATTATGCCACGCACACGTTTGCGTAGCACGAAAATAAAAAGGGCTGGATTAACCAGCCCTCGTATTTATTTGCTGAATGCAGCCTGGAAGACGGCCACCAGCGCATCGTTCTGCGACTGGGTCAGCGTGTGGCCTTTCGGATCGATAAACTGCAGACTGCTGCGGTTATCGAGGTCACCTACCTGAATCTTGTAGTCGCCGGAAGCCAGCTGTGGATCGGTGGCGCCCAGTTCCTGCCATGCACTGTCAGACAGCGGCTTATAGGTTGCCGTCATGCTACCGGTTGAACGGGTGCTGTCGGTCACTTTCATGCCCACTTTTTCCAGCGTCGCTGGCAGGCGCTGCCAGGTCTGGTTAAACGGTGCACGCACAACCAGCATTGGCAGACCGGTGTCATCCGCACCGCTCTGAACGTCAAACGTCGCGCCGTTGCGGCTCTGCGCTGCGTTAGCGGCGTCGCTGGCGTTCTTATCCAGACCCGCGGCAATCACGTTCAGCATTTCAGTGCTGTAACGCTGCATTGATGCGGCATCCGCAACCGGTTTACCCGCCTGCTCCAGGTTCAACAGCTTAACGGTAACCGCCTGCTGATAACCCTGAGGTTTAACGGAGACTTGATAACGCCCACGGTACTGCTGATCTTCGTCCAGACGGTTCCACTCGATCCAGTCGGTGGTCAAGGTCTGGCTGGCATCATCGCGTTTATCGATGGTGTAGTTCTTCGCCTGAATGACGCTCACAACCTGCGGCCACAGGGTGGTACCGCGGGCGCTTTCAACCAGCAGCGACGCCGTATCACCGGTGAACTGGGTACGCGCCCCGCTCACCAGCGCCAGAGGCTGTGCTGGCGGACGAATATCGAGCGCTTTACCGACCAGGCCGCTGCCGTTGGTCACGGGAATATTGTAATCGCCGTTCTGAATCGGCAGGATCATACCAGCCGGTGCGTGAAGTTCAGCAAGCGGGGTCGCATCCAGATAGGATTCATCACCGCTCACCTGGCGCTTGTAGCGCGAGTCTGAACTACAGGCAGCGAGCAGCATAACAAGCGAAACACTCGCAACCTTCGCCAGGCGCGACTTCTGTACTGAATAAGCCATCAAATCTCCCTAAACTCTACAGCAAACCGGCATGCTTCAGCGCTGCTGTGACAATTTCACGACCGTGGTCGGTAATCGGTGTCATTGGCAGACGCAGCGTATCGGTTGCTACAAGTCCCAACTCCTTACACGCCCATTTCACGGGGATCGGATTGGGTTCGACAAATAATTTATTATGCAAAGGCATCAGACGCTGATTAATCACGCGAGCTTCATCAAAGTGACCGGCAGCCGCCAGTTTGCACATTTCAGCCATATCGCGGGCCGCAACGTTCGCCGTTACGGAGATCACGCCATGGCCACCAAGCTGCATAAAGTCCAGTGCGGTCGCATCATCGCCGCTCAACAGGATAAAGTCGTCTGAAACCAGCTCTTTGATCTGATGAACGCGGCTTAAGTTCCCTGTCGCCTCTTTAATCCCGATAATATTTTTTACTTTCGAGAGACGACCAACGGTTTCCGGCAGCATATCGCAGCCAGTACGGGACGGCACATTATACAGAATTTGTGGCAAGTCAGTATGTTCTGCGATGGCTTTGAAATGCTGGAACAGACCTTCCTGAGTAGGACGGTTGTAATAAGGGGTCACCGTCAGACAGCCCACGATGCCGCTGTCGTTAAAACGTTTGGTCAAACTGATAGCTTCTGCCGTGGCGTTAGCGCCTGTCCCTGCGATGACCGGGATACGCCCGTCAGCCAGTTCCAGGGTCAGCATCACCACATCGCCGTGCTCTTCGTGGCTTAGCGTTGCAGATTCACCGGTAGTCCCTACCGAAACGATCGCCGAGGTTCCATTGGCGACATGGTAATCAATCAGCTTCTTCATGCTTGACCGGCAGACATTACCTTTTTCATCCATCGGTGTAACAAGCGCGACAATACTTCCCGTGAACATGAGCCATCCTCTGTGCGAACAAGAGCCTCAATGGTACGTTTGGAACTGTAATAAAAGCAAGCGACCTGAGGCCCTCAGGCGGTTGTATGCATGTTTTTTTTATGCTTTCCTTAGGAAGACTTAACCATGCAAAGGAAGAACAGGTTTGACAACCTCATCACAACATTACCTGGTTATCACTGCGCTGGGTGCTGACAGGCCGGGTATCGTGAACACCATCACCCGCCATGTGAGCAGCTGCGGCTGTAATATCGAGGACAGCCGTCTGGCTATGCTGGGCGAAGAGTTCACGTTTATTATGCTGCTGTCCGGGACATGGAATGCCATTACCCTTATCGAATCGACCCTGCCGCTCAAAGGTGCGGAGCTGGATTTGCTGATCGTGATGAAACGCACCACTGCTCGCCCACGTCCGGCCCTGCCCGCGACCGTCTGGGTGCAGGTTGAAGTCCCCGATTCCCCCCATCTGATTGAGCGCTTCACCGCGTTATTTGACAGCCATGAGATGAATATTGCCGAACTCGTTTCCCGAACGCAGCCGGGTGACGGCAGCGCCATTCCCACCCTTTTTATTCAGATTACCGCGCACAGCCCTGCCTCGCAGGATGCGTCAAATATCGAGCAAGCGTTCAAAGCCCTCTGTACAGAATTAAACGCGCAAGGCAGTATAAGCGTCGTCAATTATTCGCAGCATGAACAGGATGGAGTTGAGTAATGAACCCACTGAAAGCCGGTGACATCGCACCGAAATTTAGCTTACCTGACCAGGATGGTGAGCAAGTAAATTTGACCGACTTCCAGGGACAGCGTGTTCTGGTCTATTTTTACCCGAAAGCCATGACCCCGGGCTGCACCGTACAGGCCTGCGGCTTACGCGACAACATGGACGAGTTGAAAAAAGTCGGCGTGGAAGTGCTGGGTATCAGCACCGATAAGCCAGAAAAGCTGTCACGATTTGCTGAAAAGGAGCTGCTTAACTTCACGCTGCTTTCTGATGAAGACCACCAGGTATGCGAGCAGTTTGGCGTCTGGGGCGAGAAGACCTTTATGGGCAAAACCTACGACGGCATTCACCGTATCAGCTTCCTGATTGACGCTGACGGTAAAGTTGAACATGTGTTTGATGACTTCAAAACCAGCAACCACCACGACGTGGTGCTGAACTGGCTCAAACAAAGCGCCTGATCGTTGGGCCGCGGCTTCGCCTGACCCGACCTACGCGGTAAATGCAATACGGTAACGCAGGTTACCGTTTTTGATATTTGCCCCTCTCCCCACGGGAGAGGGTATCAGGCCGCACAACTATCTACTTATCCTCAACCGCAGGCACATCCGGCCACGCGTGAACCACTGCTTTGATCAGCGTTGCCAGCGGAATGGCAAAGAACACGCCCCAGAATCCCCACAGCCCGCCGAAAATCACCACGGATAAGATAATCACCAGCGGATGCAGGTTCACCGCTTCTGAGAACAGCACCGGCACCAGCAGGTTGCCATCCAGCCCCTGAATGATCAGGTACACCGCGAAGCAGCTCCAGAACTCGGTCCCCAGACCAAACTGGAACAGCGCAACGCCGACAACCGGAATGGTCACCACAAAGGCACCGATGTAGGGAATGAGCACCGACAGCCCCACCAGCACCGCCAGCAGCAGCGAGTAGTTAAGCCCGAAAATTAAAAAACCAATCCAGGTAGCCACACCCACCACAATCATCTCCAGCACTTTGCCGCGAATGTAGTTGGTGATCTGCTGGTTCATCTCTTCCCACACCTGCCCGGCCAGCCCGCGATTACGCGGCAGAATGCGCCGCACCGCGTTCAGCATCTGCTCTTTATCTTTGACGAGGAAGAAAACCATTAACGGAACGAGAACAAGGTAGACGGCCAGCGTGAGCAACCCTACCAGCGACGCCAGGGAATATTTCACCACGGAATCGCCCATTGTCATGATGCGGGCGCGCATGTTTTCGGCCATCGCATCAATGATCCCGGCATCCATCAGGGCGGGATATCGGCGCGGCAACGTGGCGGCAAAATCAGAAAGCTTATTCAGCATGCCAGGCATATCGCGGATAAGGTAAATCCCCTGTTGCCAGGCCACAGGCATAACGACAAACGACATTAACAGCAGAATGCCGACAAACAGCACCAGGACGATACTGGTCGCCCAGCGTCGGGAACAGCCTATATTTTCCAGACGCGCCGTTGGCCACTCCAGCAGGTACGCCAGCACAATCGCGACCAGCAGGGGGGCGAGAAGACCGCTGAAGAAGAACAGAATGCCGAACCCGGCGACCAGAATAACCAACAAAGCAATGGCTTCCGGGTCGCTAAACCGACGGCGGTACCACTGCATTAACATTTCGAGCATACAACCCTTCCCTGAATCGGATGGCGGGAGTGAGAACGTGAATTGTATCTAACTGTCACAAAAAAGACTTTCGCTTTTTGTCTCCCTGCCACGATCCGCAAAACCCTGATGAATGGGATTTTCTTCATGCCTCAACACGGCTACACTCGCAGGGCAGTGGAGATGAACGATATGCCGGTTCATCGGTCAAATTAGCACATCCCAAATACAGGACAGTGGTTATGTTCAGGCAGTTGAGAAAAACACTGGTTGCGACACTGATTGCCGCACTGACGGTCGGTCAGGTGTTGCCAGCTTTCGCTGACTCGTCCGATTCATTGCCGGACATGGGCACTACAGCAGGAAGCACGCTCTCCATTGGGCAGGAAATGCAGATGGGGGATTATTACGTTCGTCAGCTGCGTGGCAGTGCGCCGCTGATTAACGACCCGTTGCTGGTTCAGTACATTAACGGGCTGGGCATGCGCCTGGTCGCGCACGCGAACTCGGTAAAAACCCCCTTCCACTTCTATTTAATCAATAATGACGAAATCAACGCCTTCGCCTTCTTTGGCGGCAACGTGGTGCTGCATTCGGCGTTATTCCGCTACTCTGATAACGAAAGTCAGCTGGCCTCGGTCATGGCGCACGAAATCTCTCACGTCACCCAGCGCCACCTTGCCCGCGCAATGGAAGACCAGAAGCGTAACGCTCCGCTGACCTGGGTTGGCGCATTGGGTTCCATTCTGCTGGCAATGGCCAGCCCGCAGGCAGGGATGGCGGCGTTAACCGGTACGCTGGCGGGAACACGTCAGGGGATGATCAGTTTCACCCAGCAAAACGAACAGGAAGCGGATCGTATTGGCATTCAGGTGCTGCAACGTTCGGGCTTTGACCCGCAGGCCATGCCGAGCTTCCTCGAAAAACTGCTCGACCAGGCGCGCTACTCCTCCCGTCCGCCGGAAATTTTGCTGACGCACCCCTTACCGGAAAGCCGTCTGTCGGATGCGCGTAACCGTGCCAACCAGATGCGCCCGGTCGTGGTTCAGTCGTCGCAGGATTTCTACATGGCAAAAGTGCGAACGCTTGGCATGTACAATTCCGGGCGTAACCAACTGACCAGCGACCTGCTGGATGCGCTGGCGAAAGGCAACGTGCGTGAGAAAAACGCGGCTCAGTATGGCCAGGCGTTACAGGCGATGGAAGCGAGCAAATATGACGAAGCGCGTAAAACGCTGCAGCCACTTCTCGCCGCCGATCCGAATAACCCGTGGTATCTCGATCTGGCCACGGATATCGATCTGGGGCAGAAAAAAGCCACCGATGCGATTAATCGCCTGAAAGGGGCAAAAGAGGTGCGGACTAACCCGGTGCTGCAGCTTAACCTGGCGAATGCTTACTTACAGGGTGGTCAGCCTGCTGAAGCGGCGAACATTCTGAACCGCTACACCTTTAACAATAAAGACGATCAGAACGGCTGGGATCTGCTTGCCCAGGCAGAAGCGCAGCTGGGCAACCGCGATCAAGAGCTTGCGGCACGCGCCGAAGGCTTTGCCCTGGTGGGACGTCTTGATCAGGCGATTTCCCTCCTGAGCAGTGCCAGTTCCCAGGTTAAGCTCGGCAGTCTGCAACAGGCCCGTTACGATGCACGTATCGATCAGCTTCGCGGTCTGCAGCAGCGCTTTAAGCCGTACGAGAAGATGTAATAAAGGAGAATTCAGGTCATGACAGACGCGGTAAAAATCTACCACAACCCACGCTGCTCGAAGAGCCGTGACACCCTTAGCCTGCTGAAGTCGAACGGCATTGACCCGGAAGTGGTGCTGTATCTGGAGACACCGCCCGATGCACAGACGCTTCGTCAGCTGCTGCACATGCTGGGAATGGGCAGTGCCAGAGAGCTAATGCGCCAGAAAGAGGACCTGTATACGTCGCTCAATCTGAATGACAGTCGTCTAACCGAGGCTGAGCTGATTCAGGCGATGGTTGAAAATCCGAAACTGATTGAGCGCCCCATTGTGGTCGCAAACGGTCAGGCGCGTATTGGACGCCCGCCGGAAGAGGTGCTCGAGATTCTCTAATCCTTACGCCGCAGCGCTTCCAGAAAGGCCTGCGGCGTGCTCTCTCCCAGCTTTTTCTGCGCTTTACCCCGATTGTAAAACTCGCACATCTCGATCAACACCTGCCCTAACGGAACAGCATTCACTCGTGGAATGATGTCGCCGAGCGGTACCGCAACCTGCACGGCCTTGTGCCTGGTCGGCTGTACTTTTACGACAGGTTCACCCGCGGGTAAGTCGGGTTCAAAACCGAAAGTCTCAACAGATTGGATATCAGCCGGACAGGCGTTCAGCAACTCACGCATCCAGTTGTTCAGCAGCTGTGATGAAATTCCCGCATAGAGCCGGGCATAACACCAGCCGCTCACCGGTTCGCGCCCCCACAGCAGATGCTGCTCCCCGCCATCATCCATATGCAGCGATAAAGGCTGGTGATGCACCAGCAGTTTTGTGGGTAAAACGCCTGCCTTTAGCGCTTTTTTCCCCTGAAGTTCAACGCCTTTGTGTTTCGCAGAAGCGGGACGGAGATAACGGTTCAGCGTCGCCCGCGAAACGGAAATCCCCAGCACCCCGTTAACCAGCAGCAGCAGTTCATCCAGCGGTGCGCCCGTGATATCACGCAGCGCATTAACGAGGTCAACCTGCTCTTGTCTCAGCGCTTTGTGTATCACTTTTGGGGTCGTATGATTGTCAGAAACCCGATCGCGATTGCGCCATCGCCGCACGGTCGTCACGGAAATACCCAGCTCCGTAGCCAGTTCTCTGTCGCTTTTATTGGATTGTTGCAGATAGCGACGGATCCGCGGCGTGGTGGTGGCATTGGCGTGCAATTTGATTTCCATCGCTGTAACTCCATAACCAATCTCATGAGATTTATAATATCTTAGCGAGTGCTTTGTGACCTGTTTCACCTTTCAGCCACCGCGCTTCACTGATAATCCACAGACATAACATAACAACACCACTCAATCTTGTACGGAGTTCACAATGAACAATGTTCTGGGATTTCTTGAAGCAAAACTGATGCCGCTGGCGGCCAAAACCGCGCAACAGCGGCATCTGGGCGCCATACGCGGGGCCTATGTTTCCTTCATGCCGTTTATCATCGTCGGCTCGATTCTGCTGGTCATCTCCTCTTTTCCGAACCAAACCTATCAGCAGTTTATGTCTCAGGCATTTGGTGAAAGCTGGAGTGCCATCATTGAAATTCCGTTCAACGCGGTGTTCTCAACCATGTCGCTGTTTATCAGCTTCCTGGTGGCGTTTCGCCTGGCTGAACACTACGGCGAAGATCGCATTTCCTGCGGCATTCTGGCTCTGGTCGCCTTTTTAATCCTGACACCTTTTATCAAAGTGGCCGAAAACGGCGGTATCACGGTCATGCCGGTGGAGTGGATTGGCAGCAAAGGGCTGTTCGTGGCGATGATTGGCTCTCTGCTGTGGACGGAGCTGTTCTGCTGGCTGAAGCGCAAAAAGCTGGTCATCAGAATGCCTGATGGCGTGCCGCCAGCGGTGCAGGAGTCGTTCGCCGCGCTGATCCCGGCCCTGCTGGTAATGATTCTGGTGCTTATTATCCGCATCATTTTCGAAAACACCCACTACAACACCATTCACCAGTTTATTTACGAGGTGGTCGCCACGCCGGTTCGCCACTACGGGACCTCCTATTTCGGCGCGCTGATGACGGTGTTCAGCATCACCATTCTGTGGTCTGTGGGCATTAACTCAGGCTCAATGATCAACGGCATCATTCGCCCGCTGTGGATGGAGAACCAGACCGATAACATCGCCGCCATCCAGGCGGGTACGACGCCGCCGCACATTATCACCGAACAGTTTTTTGACATGATCTGGATGGGTGGCGCAGGGGCAACGCTCTCGCTGGTGATTGCGATGCTGATTTTTGCCCGCAGCAAAAACATGCGCGAGGTGGCGCGTCTCGGCGCGGGGGCCTCGGTGTTTAACATCAACGAGCCGATTCTGTTTGGTCTGCCGGTTATCATGAACCCCATCATGCTGATCCCGTTCAATCTGGTGCCGCTGGTCCTGGTTACCGTGCAATATGCTGCGATGAAAATGGGTGCCGTCGCTGTGACCACCGGGGTGTTTATCCCCTGGACGTTACCGCCGGTGATCAGCGGGTTTATCGTCACGGGGCATCTCAGCGGCAGCGTGATGCAGCTTATCAACCTGCTGATTGGCGCCATGCTGTATCTGCCTTTCATGCGTATCGTGGATAAACAATACCGCGCCGCGGAGATTGCCACCGTGACGCAAACCGACCCAACCCTTGCAAAACAGGAGTAAAGCATGTGGGGAATTATCGCAACCTGGCGAATGGCGCTTGAAGGGGTCACGGAGTCTGCGTCTGCGCTGGCTGCGGGGAAACCGGTAGCAGAAGCGGTGGTCGATGCCATTGCTGCCGTCGAGGACTTCCCGTTGTATAAATCCGTCGGCTACGGCGGGCTGCCAACCGAAAATGGCGAAGTCGAACTGGACGCGGCGTATATGGATGGCGATACGCTTGCGTTTGGGGCCGTGGGAGATCTGGTTGATATTGCGAACCCGGTGCGTGTCGCCCATGCGCTAAGCCGCCAGCGCTATAACAGCCTGCTGGTCGGCCAGGGCGCGCGCGAATGGGCGCTGAGTCAGGGGTTTGCCAACAAAACCATGCTTACCGACCGCGCGATGCAGCATTACCGTAAGCGCTGCCGGGAGACGCTGGACAAAGGCTTAAGCCCGTACGATGGGCATGACACCGTCGGGATTATTGGCCTCGACAAAATGGGGTCGATGAGCGTGGCGACCTCCACCAGCGGTCTGTTTATGAAAAAGCGCGGCCGTATTGGCGACTCGCCGATTATCGGCTCCGGCTTTTACTGCGACAGTGAAACCGGTGCCGCCACCGCCACCGGCGTGGGGGAAGACCTGATGAAAGGCTGCACCAGCTACGAAATTGTTCGCCGCATGGCACAGGGCATGTCACCGCAGCAGGCGGCGGACTCGGTGGTCTTCGAACTGGAAGACAAACTGATGTCGCGCTTTGGCCGCGCGGGCGATCTCTCGGTGGTGTGCATGAATAATAAAGGCGAATTCGGCGCCGCAACCAACATCAAAACCTTCTCATTTGTGGTGGCAACGGCCCGCCAGCCTCTCACCGTATTTCGCGCCGAGCGCCTGCGGGAAAAAACGCACTATCAGCCCGTGGATGAGGAATGGATGCAGGCCTATGCCGCGCGGATCCGCGCGCCAGTTGAGGAGTCACAATGATTACCTTTAAGCTTATCACCGCCCTTGCAGACGCAAAGCCCCAGAGTCATCTTATTGCCCGGGCCGCCTGCGCGTTACTGCCGGACACCGCACTCATCGCTGAAATGCGTGAACAAAACGCCGTCGCGGATACCCGCTTTGGCTGTGCTCCGTTTGCCAGAATCACGCTGCTGCCGGATGCGCTCTGGCAGGACAGTCTGACAGAAGGGTTACTCGCCGCCCTCCGTCCACTGCTGGCAGCCCCGGTCAGCGCCGATGTGGTACTGGATGTCACGGATATTGACGAGGTAGTGCTGACGCAGGTTCTGCGTTTTCTCTTTAACCAGGCGTATGACCTTCGCGATTTGCAGCTTAAGAAAACCGATGGCAAAAGCGTTCGCCTTCGCCATGTCACCGCCCTGTGTCATCCGCAACAGCGTGAAAGGCTGGACGCTCTCTTCCAGCAACAGCAGGCCATTGCCCGAGGAATGGTCGCCGCGCGACGTCTGGCGGATATGCCGTCCGATCGCTGTACGCCGCAGTATGTCGTCGACGAAGCGCAAAAGCTGTGCGCCGCCTTCCCCGCCCTGCGGTGTGAAGTGCTTGATGAGAAGCAAATTATTGAACAGGGACTGGGGCTTCTGCATGCCGTCGGTAAAGGCGCGAGCTGTCCACCGCGGCTGCTGGCCATTCACTATAACGGCATCGCTGATGGCCCGGTACGCTGTTACGTGGGCAAAGGCATAACGTTTGATACCGGTGGCCTGTGGCTGAAGGAAGGCGCGGGCATGTACACCATGAAATATGACATGTGCGGGGCAGCGAACGTGCTCGGGTTAATGCTGAGCGTGGCAGAACTCGGCCTGCCGGTTCGTATTATGGGCGTACTGGCGCTGGCGGAAAACGCCATAGGACCGGATGCGATGCAGCCGGGCACGGTGGCCAGCGCCTGCAACGGTATCACGGTTGAAATCAACAATACCGATGCCGAAGGCCGGCTGGTACTGGCGGATGCTATCGCCTGGGCCAGCCAGCGTCATCCGCAGGCTCGCTATATTATTGATATGGCGACCTTAACCGGTGCCGTCGTAAAAGCGCTGGGGTACGAGCTGAGTGGGTTAATGACGCAGGACGAAGCGCTGCGTCAGGCGCTCACCCGCGCGGGGAAACGGAGCGGTGATGAGGTGTGGTCCCTGCCGCTGGATGCACGGTTAAAAAAACAGACCGACAGCGCCATCGCCGACCTGTGCAATACCCCACCCAATAATGCGGCGATCAGCGCATCGGCGGCCTGGCTGTTACACCATTTTTGCCCGCCGACCATTCCATGGGCCCATCTGGATATTAGCGGCACGGCGCTGTGGCGTGAGAACGGAAAAAGCGTGGCCTCAGGCAGACCCATTCCACTTCTGGTTGAGCATTTGCTGGAAGACAGGTGAGTTTTAGCCAGTGGCACTGGTTCTCCCTCTGCGCCAGGCAGAGGGAGAAAAGCGCATCACAGCTTCAGAATATCTTTCACAAAAGGAATGGTCAGCTTGCGCTGCGCGGTAATCGAAGCGCGATCGAGCTGATCGAGCGTATCAAAGAGCGTGCGCATTTCCCGGTCCAGGCGCTTGAGCAGGAAACGCCCCACGTCTTCCGGGAGTTCAAAGCCGCGCAATCTTGCGCGCAGCTGTAACGCCTGAAGTTTGTCTTCATCCGACAGCGGCTGCAGCTTGTAGATTTGCCCCCAGTCCAGACGGGAAGCCAGATCCGGCAGCCCCAGATTCAACTGGCGCGGCGGACGATCGCCGGTGATCAGCAGCCGGGTTTTCCCCGACTCCAGAATGCGGTTATAGAGGTTAAAGATCGCCATTTCCCATGGCTCATCCCCCGCCACACATTCGATATTATCGATGCAGACCAGTGAGAGATGTTCCATTCCCTCCATGACTTCAGGCACAAACCAGGTACGTTTATCCAGCGGCACATAGCCTACCGCATCACCCCGCGCGGAAAGCTCCGCACAGGCGGCATGCAACAGGTGGCTGCGCCCCGCGCCTTCGCGTGACCAGATATAGATGTATCCGCTGTGTTCCTGACGCAGCACGTTTTGCAGTGCAGCCAGTAAAGAGGGGTTATCACCCGGCCAGAAACTCGCAAAAGTTTCGTCGTCAGGGAGATAGAGTGGCAGAGAGAGCTGTGCCGGTCCGTTCAGAAGTACCTCAACCAGATCTTACATAAAATCGGCGGTGAGTTTAGCACGGAACGTGCAAGGAGAGAACCGGGCGGATCGTCCGCCCGGTTTTACGATCAATGTGACGCTTTTTCGCTGTCTTCGGCATCCAGCACCACTTCTTCCGGGCGCAGGACGGAGATCAGTTTGAAGATCAGGCTCAGGCCCACACCCACGATGGTCGCGAGCGCCATGCCTTTCAGTTCAGCCGCACCGATGTGCACCTTCGCGCCGCTCACGCCGATGATCAGGATCACGGAGGTGAGGATCAGGTTTTGCGCTTTGCTGTAGTCCACTTTAGATTCAATCAGCACGCGAATACCGGATGCGCCGATCACACCGTACAGCAGCAAAGAGACGCCTCCCATTACCGGTACCGGAATGATCTGAATAGCCGCCGCCAGTTTGCCCACGCAGGAGAGCAGGATGGCGATGATTGCCGCGCCGCCAATGACCCAGGTACTGTAGACACGGGTAATCGCCATCACGCCGATGTTCTCACCGTAGGTGGTGTTAGGCGTAGAACCAAAGAAACCGGAGATAATGGTAGAGAGGCCGTTGGCAAACATCGAGCGGTGCAGACCCGGGTCGCGGATCAGGTCACGTTTAACGATGTTTGCCGTCACCACCAGGTGACCTACGTGCTCAGCAATAACCACCAGCGCCGCGGGCAGGATCGTGAAAATGGCAAACCATTCAAAGCGTGGCGTATAGAAGGTTGGCAGTGCGAACCAGTGCGCTTCAGCAATGGGCGTGGTATCAACAACACCCATCACGAAGGAGAGCGCGTACCCCGCCAGTACACCGATCAGGATCGGGATAATTGCCATAAAACCGCGGAACAGCACGGAACCAAACACCGTTACGCCCAGTGTCACCATCGAGATAATGATGGTTTTGGAATCCGGTGACTGCCCGTCAGCAGGCAGCAGGCCAGCCATATTGGCCGCTACGCCCGCCAGCTCCAGACCGATGACGGCGACAATGGCCCCCATTGCGGCAGGCGGGAACATAACGTCCAGCCAGCCGGTACCGGCCTTCTTCACAATGAAAGAGACCAGGCAGAAGAGGACGCCACACATAATGAAGCCGCCCAGCGCCACTTCATACCCCAGCGGCAGCAACAGCAGAACCGGTGAAATAAAGGCGAAGCTTGAGCCGAGATAGGCAGGGATTTTGCCTTTACAGATAAAGAGGTAAAGCAGCGTACCCACACCGTTGAACAACAGCACGGTAGCCGGGTTAATGTGAAACAGGATTGGCACCAGCACGGTTGCGCCAAACATGGCGAACAGGTGCTGCAGACTAAGCGGGATTGTCTGTAAAAGCGGCGGTCTTTCACTCACCCCGATAGCACGGCGCGTCATAGTGTTTTCCTCTGAGTAGTATTGTTGTTGGCGTTTTATTCAAAAAAAAGCCGACTATCAAAGTCGGCTTCATTATCGTTATTCGATTATTTAGTACCAAAAATCTTATCGCCGGCATCGCCAAGCCCCGGGATGATGTACCCGTGCTCATTCAGCCCCTGGTCGATAGACGCGGTATAGAGTTCGATGTCCGGGTGCGCTTTTTCCAGCGCCGCGATACCTTCTGGTGCGGCAACCAGCACCAGCACTTTGATGCTGCTGCAACCGGCTTTTTTCAGCAGGTCGATGGTGGCAATCATTGAACCGCCGGTCGCCAGCATCGGGTCAACCACCAGGGCCATACGCTCGTCGATATTAGACACCAGCTTCTGGAAGTACGGTACCGGCTCCAGGGTCTCTTCGTCGCGGTAAACCCCGACCACGCTGATGCGCGCGCTTGGCACGTGCTCCAGCACGCCTTCCATCATGCCGAGGCCGGCACGCAGGATGGGCACAACGGTAATTTTCTTACCTTTGATCTGCTCAACCTGAACCGGGCCGTTCCAGCCCTCGATGGTCACTTTTTCCGTTTCCAGGTCAGAGGTCGCTTCATAGGTCAGCAGGCTGCCGACTTCAGAAGCCAGTTCGCGAAAACGCTTCGTGCTGATGTCATGCTCACGCATCAGGCCCAGCTTGTGTTTAACGAGTGGGTGCTTCACTTCCACAATCTTCATTCTCTTTCTCCTCTGAGGGGGCAACCGCAAAAAAATCGCGGGATTATACCGCTTTTTTCGGATTGCACCATACCCAACTTGCTTGACGTACATCAAGCAAAGTGTTTTAGAGGCAAAAAAGCCGGAGGGCAAGCTCCGGCTTTTTGCGTTTTTACTCTGCTGGAATTAAAGAGTGTCGCCGTTGCTGGCTATCACCTGCTTATACCAGTCAAACGACTTCTTCTTACTGCGGTTCAGGGTGCCGTTACCTTCATTGTCTTTGTCGACAAAGATAAAGCCGTAGCGTTTTTTCATTTCACCCGTTCCGGCAGACACCAGGTCGATACAGCCCCACGGGGTATACCCCATCAGATCAACGCCATCTTCGACCACCGCTTTTTTCATTTCGCGGATGTGCGCGGCAAGGTAATCAATACGGTACTGGTCATTCACCGAACCGTCGCTCTCCTGCACGTCGATGGCGCCAAAGCCGTTCTCCACGATGAACAGGGGCAACTGATAGTGATCCCAGAACCAGTTCAGGGAGTAACGCAGGCCCACCGGATCAATCTGCCAGCCCCAGTCAGATTTCTGCACGTACGGGTTGGAGACCAGGCTCTTACTTTCGTCGTAATCCAGCTCCGGGTTATCCGCCGTCGCTTTGGTGGCGAAAGACATGTAATAGCTAAAGCCGATGTAATCGACACACCCCTGCGTCAGCGCCGCGTTATCTTCTTCTGTGATATCCAGCGTGAAACCGCGACGAGCAAAGTAGTTAAGCAGATGCTGTGGGTACTTGCCGCGCACGTGGACATCGGTGAACCAGTAGCGACGGTGCATGGCGTTCATCGCCATCATCATATCGTCCGGGGCACAGGTCAGCGGATAGATTGGACACATGGCAATCATGCAGCCGATCCGCAGCGACGGGTTAATGTCGCGCCCGGCCTTCACCGCCAGGGCGCTGGCCACCAGCTCATAGTGTGCCGCCTGGAACATCACCGGCTCGCGGTCTTCACCCGGCTCGTACTTCAGACCGGAGTTGGTAAACGGTGCAAAGTCTTCGTGGAAGTTGGCCTGGTTATTGATCTCGTTAAAGGTCATCCAGTACTTCACTTTATGCTGGTAACGTCTGAACACAACCTCCGCAAAGCGAACAAAGAAGTCGATCAGCTTACGGTTACGCCAGCCACCGTATTCGGTGACAAGGTGGAACGGCATCTCGAAATGGGAAAGGGTAATAACCGGCTCGATGCCATACTTCAGGCACTCGTCAAACAGGTCGTCATAGAATTTCAGGCCAGCTTCGTTAGGCTCCAGCTCGTCCCCTTTCGGGAAGATACGCGTCCAGGCGATGGAGGTACGGAAGCATTTGAAGCCCATCTCGGCAAAGAGTTTGATGTCCTCTTTATAGCGATGGTAGAAATCGATGGCTTCATGGTTAGGGTAATTTTTCCCTGGCAGCACGCCGTTGGTGATTTCACGCGGCACGCCGTGCGCGCCAGCGGTCATCACATCGGCAACGCTGATCCCCTTACCGCCCTCGTTCCAGCCCCCTTCCAGCTGATGCGCTGCGACCGCACCACCCCACAGAAAATCTGCTTTGAATCCAGACATACACTTTCCCTCATTCTGCGTTATTTTCTGCAAAAACAATTACAGAAACCGGTTTCATTATGATGATGTGCAAAGGGGCTTTATGTTGCAAGGAGAAAACCGAAACCGGTTTCATTTTCGTGAACAGACTCAACTTTGGGCGCATTCGCAGGGCCTGCTGAAAAAAAAATCCTCTCGCCGAGAATAGGCTCGCAAACGTTTGCCTGGACTGTTAGAATTGCGCCGATTTTTCTTACTAGCTATGCAATCGCGTGGGGACTTGAGCCGTGACCAACAAAACTTCTCTCAGCTACAAAGATGCCGGTGTTGATATTGACGCAGGTAATGCGCTGGTTGACCGAATCAAATGTGTGGTGAAAAAAACCCGCCGCCCGGAAGTGATGGGTGGTCTGGGTGGATTCGGCGCACTGTGCGCGCTGCCGCAAAAATATCGTGAACCTGTTCTGGTCTCGGGTACTGATGGTGTAGGGACGAAACTGCGCCTGGCGATGGATTTAAAACGTCACGACACGATCGGTATCGATCTGGTCGCGATGTGTGTTAACGACCTGGTGGTTCAGGGCGCAGAGCCGCTGTTCTTCCTGGATTACTACGCGACCGGAAAACTGGACGTGGATACCGCAGCAAGCGTCATTAACGGCATTGCCGAAGGGTGTCTGCAGTCTGGCTGTGCGCTGGTCGGTGGTGAAACCGCCGAAATGCCCGGTATGTATCACGGCGAAGATTATGACGTCGCAGGCTTCTGCGTTGGCGTAGTAGAAAAATCAGAAATTATCGACGGCAGTAAAGTGGCTGATGGTGATGTGCTGATCGCGTTGGCCTCCAGCGGCCCGCACTCGAACGGCTACTCTCTGGTGCGTAAAATCCTCGACGTGAGCGGCAGCGATCCACTGACCACCGAGCTTGATGGCAAGCCACTGGCTGACCATCTGCTGGCGCCGACCCGCATCTACGTGAAAAACGTGCTGGAGCTGATCGAGAAGGTTGACGTGCACGCCATTGCCCACCTGACCGGTGGCGGCTTCTGGGAAAACATTCCGCGCGTACTGCCGGACAACACCCAGGCGGTGATTGACGAATCGTCCTGGCAGTGGCCGTCCGTCTTTAACTGGCTGCAGACTGCGGGCAACGTGAGCTCACACGAGATGTACCGCACCTTTAACTGTGGCGTGGGCATGGTTATCGCGCTGCCAGCAAGCGAAGCGGATAAGGCGATTAAACTGCTGACCGACAAAGGTGAAAACGCGTGGAAAATCGGTATTATCAAAGCATCCGATTCCGAACAGCGTGTGGTCATTGAATGAAAAACATTGTGGTGCTCATTTCCGGTAACGGAAGCAATTTGCAGGCGATAATTGACGCCTGCAAACAGAAGAAAATCAACGGCACCATTCGGGCAGTATTCAGCAATAAGGCCGACGCGTTCGGCCTTGAACGTGCCCGGGAAGAGAACATTCCCGCGCACGCGCTGGAAGCCAGCCAGTTTTCCGGACGTGAAGCGTTTGACCGGGAACTGGTTCAGGAGATTGATGCCTACGCGCCTGACGTTGTCGTGCTGGCGGGGTATATGCGTATCCTGAGCCCGGCATTTGTCGGGCACTACGCTGGTCGTCTGCTGAATATCCACCCTTCCCTCCTGCCGAAGTATCCCGGCCTGCACACCCATCGTCAGGTTCTGGAAAACGGCGATGAGGAGCACGGTACCTCCGTGCATTTCGTTACCGACGAGCTGGACGGCGGGCCGGTGATCCTGCAGGCAAAGGTGCCGGTCTTTGAAGGTGACAGCGAAGACGACGTTACCGAACGCGTGCAGACGCAGGAACACGCCATTTATCCTCTGGTGGTAAGCTGGTTTGTTGACGGGCGTCTTCAGATGCGCGACGGTGCCGCCTGGCTGGACGGCGTCAGGCTCCCTGCACAGGGTTATGCCGCTGACGAGTAGTTTGTTTGATGTGCCCGGCGGCGCGACGCCTGCACGGGCCTGTGGTCTTCACTGTCGGGTGAGCACCGCGCTTCCCGACATGCCCTTCCCCCAACCCTCTAAAATCCCCCAGAAAAAAAATAACTGTCATACTTTTCTGGCACTGTTGGACATATCGTGGAAATGCTCGCCATAATAAGGACGAGACGGATTTACCACGTCCTGTGATTGAACTGGAGTGTGAGCTGTAATGGGTCAGGAAAAGTTATATATCGAGAAAGAGCTAAGCTGGTTAGCATTCAACGAACGTGTACTCCAGGAAGCGGCAGACAAAAGTAACCCGCTTATCGAGCGTATGCGTTTTCTGGGGATTTATTCCAACAACCTGGATGAGTTCTACAAGGTTCGCTTTGCCGAACTGAAACGGCGAATCATCATCAGCGAAGAACAGGGCTTAAACTCTCACTCGCGCCATCTGCTGGGCAAAATTCAGTCGCGCGTATTGAAAGCCGATCAGGAGTTTGACGGCCTGTATAACGAACTGCTGCTGGAAATGGCACGCAATCAAATCTTCCTGATTAACGAGCGTCAGCTTTCTGTTAACCAACAAACCTGGCTGCGTCACTATTTCAAACATTACCTGCGCCAGCACATTACCCCTATTCTGATCAACCGCGAAACCGATCTGGTGCAGTTCCTGAAAGATGACTACACCTACCTCGCGGTGGAAATTATTCGTGGCGACACGATTCGTTACGCATTGCTTGAGATCCCGTCCGATAAGGTGCCGCGCTTTGTGAACCTGCCGCCGGAAACCCCGCGCAGACGCAAGCCAATGATCCTGCTCGATAACATCCTGCGTTACTGCCTGGACGACATCTTCAAGGGCTTCTTCGATTACGACGCGTTAAACGCCTACTCCATGAAGATGACCCGTGATGCCGAATACGATCTGGTGCACGAGATGGAAGCCAGCCTGATGGAGCTGATGTCATCCAGCCTGAAACAGCGCCTGACGGCGGAGCCGGTGCGCTTTGTTTATCAGCGCGATATGCCAGATGCCATGGTGGAAATGCTGCGCGACAAGCTGACCATTTCTCGCTATGACTCCATCGTGCCGGGCGGTCGTTACCATAACTTTAAAGACTTTATTGGCTTCCCGAACGTCGGCAAGGCCAATCTGGTGAACAAACCGCTGCCGCGACTGCGTCATCTCTGGTTCGATAAATTCCGCAACGGTTTCGACGCCATTCGCGAGCGCGATGTCCTGCTCTACTATCCGTATCATACGTTTGAACACGTGCTGGAACTGCTGCGTCAGGCTTCGTTCGACCCGAACGTACTGGCGATCAAAATCAACATCTACCGTGTGGCAAAAGATTCCCGCATCATTGATGCGATGATCCATGCGGCGCATAACGGCAAAAAAGTGACCGTGGTGGTTGAGCTGCAGGCACGCTTCGACGAAGAGGCAAACATTCACTGGGCGCGCCGTCTGACGGAAGCCGGTGTCCACGTTATCTTCTCAGCGCCCGGGCTGAAAATTCACGCCAAGCTGTTCCTCATCTCCCGTAAAGAGGGGGAGGACGTGGTGCGTTATGCCCACATCGGTACCGGGAACTTTAACGAAAAAACCGCGCGAATTTATACCGACTACTCGCTGCTGACTGCCGATGCACGCATCACTAACGAGGTTCGCCGGGTGTTCAACTTTATTGAGAACCCGTACCGCCCGGTCAGCTTCGATTATCTGCTGGTCTCGCCGCAGAACTCACGCCGCTTGCTGTACGACATGATCGATAAAGAGATCGCCAATGCCCAGAAAGGGCTGTCGTCGGGCATTACGCTGAAACTCAACAACCTGGTCGACAAAGGGCTGGTGGATCGTCTGTATGCGGCGTCCAGCTCCGGCGTTCCGGTCAATCTGCTGATACGCGGTATGTGCTCACTGATCCCTGAACTCGAAGGCATTAGCGACAATATTCGCGTGATCAGCATTGTTGACCGCTACCTGGAACACGATCGGGTCTATATTTTCGATAATGCGGGTGATAAACAGGTCTATCTCTCCTCTGCAGACTGGATGACGCGCAATATTGACTACCGAATTGAAGTCGCGACACCGCTCCTGGATCCGCGGCTGAAGCAGCAGATCCTCGATATCATCGAGATTCTGTTCAGCGATACGGTGAAAGCACGCTATATCGACAAAGAACTCAGTAACCGCTATGTACCGCGCGGCAATCGCCGTAAAGTGCGGTCGCAACTGGCGATTTACGACTATATCAAATCACTCGAGCAACCCGATTAACCTATGCCGATAAATGATAAGACCCCACGCCCGCAGGAATTCGCCGCGGTCGATCTTGGTTCTAACAGTTTCCACATGGTCATCGCCCGTGAGGTGGATGGCGCGTTGCAGATCATCGGTCGTCTGAAGCAGCGTGTACACCTGGCGGATGGTCTTGATGAGCGCAGCATGCTCAGCGAAGAGGCAATGGAGCGAGGCTTAAACTGCCTGTCGCTGTTTGCTGAACGCCTGCAGGGCTTCTCGCCCTCCAGCGTATGCATTGTAGGCACCCACACGTTGCGCCAGGCGCTGAACGCGCCTGAATTCCTCAAGCGGGCCGAAAAAGTGATCCCCTACCCCATTGAGATTATCTCCGGTAACGAGGAAGCCCGTCTGATTTTCATGGGTGTTGAACACACTCAGCCGGAAAAAGGACGCAAGCTGGTCATCGACATCGGCGGCGGCTCTACAGAACTGGTGATCGGCGAAGATTTTGAGCCGCGTCTGGTCGAAAGCCGTCGTATGGGCTGCGTCAGCTTTGCGCAGATGTATTTCCCGGGTGGCACAATCAGCCGCGAAAACTTCCAGCGCGCGCGCATGGCCGCTATCCAGAAACTGGAGAACCTGGCCTGGCAGTACCGTATTCAGGGCTGGAACGTAGCGCTGGGCGCATCGGGCACCATCAAAGCGGCACATGAAGTGCTGCTGGCGATGGGTGAAAAAGATGGGTTTATCACCCCTGAGCGCCTCACCTTGCTGACCGAAGAGGTGCTGAAACATAAAAGCTTTGACGCCTTAAGCCTGCCGGGTCTTTCCGACGAGCGCAAAGCGGTATTCGTACCGGGGCTGGCTATCCTGTGCGGCGTATTTGATGCGCTGGCAATTAAAGAGCTGCGTCTTTCCGACGGCGCGCTGCGTGAAGGTGTGCTGTATGAAATGGAAGGCCGTTTCCGCCATCAGGATATTCGTAGCCGCACCGCGCAAAGCCTGGCAAACCAGTACAATATCGACCGCGAACAGGCGAAGCGCGTGCTGGAAACAACCGTTCAGATATACGACCAGTGGCAGGAGCAGAACCCTAAGCTGGCGCATCCGCAGCTTGCCGCCCTGCTGAAATGGGCAGCGATGCTGCACGAAGTGGGACTGAATATTAACCACAGCGGAATGCACCGCCACTCAGCCTATATCCTGCAAAACAGCGATCTGCCTGGCTTCAACCAGGAGCAGCAAACCATGATGGCGACCCTGGTGCGCTACCATCGTAAAGCCATCAAGCTTGACGATCTGCCGCGCTTCACGCTGTTTAAGAAGAAGCAATTCCTGCCGCTTATCCAGCTGCTGCGTCTCGGCGTGCTGCTCAATAACCAGCGTCAGGCCACCACCACCCCGCCCACGCTGAAGCTCAAAACGGATGACAACCACTGGACCCTGAGCTTCCCGCCAGACTGGTTTAGCCAGAATGCGCTGGTGCTGCTGGATCTGGAAAAAGAGCAGCAGTACTGGGAAGCGGTCACCGGCTGGCTACTCAAAATCGAAGAAGAGAGCTCAGACGTCGCGGCGTAACCCCTCAGGCCTCGACCGGCGACGCCTCTGCTTCCAGCAGTGACTCAAGCGCCACCGGTCTGCCAATCAGATAACCCTGCACATAATCGATACCTAGCGCGTGAACCGCGCTACGTATCTCTTCTGTTTCGACATACTCCGCGACCACCAGCATTTTCTTCATTCGCGCCAGATGGCAAATCGAGGCCACTATCTGATAGTCCAGACTGTTGTTGACGATATTGCGGATAAAGCTTCCGTCTATCTTAAGGATATCGGCGTCCACACTTTTCAGCCGCGCGTAGCTCGCATAGCCGGTACCGAAATCATCAATCGCAATGCGTACCCCCATTTTTTGCAACTGCCTGAGGGTATGTAACGCCTGCTCACCACTGCCGAAGGTGCTGCACTCGGTCACTTCAAATATCAGCTGCCAGGGTTCGACGGCGTATTTCGCCAGCAGACGACTCACCTCAGCCGGGAACTGCGCACGGCACACTGTGGAAGGGCCCAGATTAATGGCAAAACGCTGGCCAGGCAGATTTACCCGATGCTCTGCCAGGAAGCGTAGCGTGTTCTCCAGTACCCACAAATCAACCCGCGACGACAGACCAAATTCCTGGGCGACGGGCAGGAATTGCAAGGGAGAGAGCAACGCCCCGTTTGCATCCGACATCCGCAGCAACACCTCGTGGTAGCAATCGCCCCGCACGCCGCAAACCGGCTGGACCAGCAGAGTAAACGCGTTACTGTCGAGCGCACTTTGCAGACGGCTCATCATCGCAACCTTGTCCTTCAGGCTACGCTGGAGATGGACAGCACCGCGCTGCTGCAGATTTTCCGGATGGTTGGTCGAAATCGACAGATCGGCAATTACCCCCAGTTCACCGAGGACCAGATAGAGATGGGTCACCGGTGAGCGCACATAGCAGTAGCTCACGCCCACCTGAGGCTGCAGCGGCATCCCATCCCAGACAAAGCGGAACTGTTTAATATGCTCGTCCAGCGCCTCAATGCGTTGCTGGTGCGATTCCGCGTTAAGGCGAACCGCCAGGTCACAGCCGGTGAGGTGATAGACCCGCTCACTGGGCTGCAAGGTGCCATTGACCCATTGCGCCAGCTGCTGTTTATACAGGATCCGCAACAACACCCCGTAATTTCGGCCCAGCACCTCCAGCTCCGGAATGCGCAGCAAACAGAGCGCCGACCACGGGTTTTTAGCAAGATCGCGCGACAAGGCCCGCAGGTTCGGCATATGGACAACCGGGTCGAGTAGCGCCAGCCTGCGGGAACGTTTATTCGCGGCGCGCTGGCAGGTGGCCAGCATCGACATGTAAATCACCACAAACGAAAAGACCAGATAGCTGGAAGAGGTAATTGCCAGCTGAATGTCATATCCGGACTGTTGAGGGATATAACGGTAAAAATAGTGGATAGACACCAGCAGCACCGGGGTCCAGATAAGCGACATCAGTTTATAGCCAAACCGCATCGCTCCCCACAACATCACCGGCATCAGCAACGACAGGGTGTAGTTGGTGGTGAAAATCGAGCTGTTTTCGTTCATCGGGAGCAGCAGCAGGGTAAGCAGCCCGCCAAGCGCAATGGCCCACAGCAGAAATTCAATGACCGTCACCTTTTTGTCTATCTGCATTCGCACCTGCGAGACAAGACTTCTGATATACCGCGGATGGCGAATCAGACGGATCAGTAAATAGCTTAACGGCACGCCCGTCAGCCCACTGACCAGCAGCGCCTGATAGTTAATCAGCGTACGAATATTAAGCGGGGTCAACCCCTCGAGGCTCTGACGGCTCTCATACACACCCAGATAGAGGGCAAACTGGAACAGCACCAGAAACAGCGTCGCGGGGCAAAAGGCCTGCCAGAAGATACGCTGCGCCATCAGTCTGACATCCCCGTAAGCCGTCATGCTGCGTCTGGGCGCAAACACCCGATAACCCCCCCAGCTGAGCACAACGGGGACAATAAAATGAAAAATGCCGGCGATGGTTTCGAACAACCCAACCGACGGGTAGTAGCGGATGAACAGTGACAATACGATGCCGGGCAGCGCTTCCAGACCAAAAAACATCATCACCGAAAGCAGAAAGGAGAGAGGTAAATAATAGAGTGCCACCAGACCATCGCCCAATCGGGTAAAGGTATTGGCAACGCTTAATACAGGCAGTAAACCCACCGGTAAAATAAGCGGTAAAGCCCACCAGCGGTCTTTATTGTTTTTCAGGAAAGAAATAATGTTCATAGATGCCCGTTTAAACCCCTTTCGCTCCAGAGGGAAATGAAGACAGGCATCCAACCTGACGTACCTGCCGCCCGACAACGTGCGGGGCGAACAGTATGGAGGTGGGATTTTAAATACCAGGCCAGGGAAACCGTTGACTTAAATCAAACTAATTTACTCAAACGATCCTTTCTTACATTTTTTTTGAAATAGTTTTCTTCATATTATCAATATGGTAAATGCAATTATTAATTTCAATAACATTAATTAATGTAACTATTGACGGTTATTTACACATTTGCGAATTGACCCTCTCTTCCCGCTGTGCCTTAATATCCCTGTCGCCCAAAAGGGCATGCCCAGGAAAAACACAGTGAGTCAGGCCACGCGTATGCGAAAACGACATCAGTTCAACACCCGGATGACCCGCATCATACTGCTTATCAGCTTCCTGTTTTTCTTCGGCCGCTTCGTTTACTCCTCTATTGGCGCCTGGTATCACCATCAGGACAAGGCCCAGTCACAGCAATCCAGCCTGACCGTTGATTCAGCCGATCGCTAACGCGTCGAAGGATTTTGTAATATCCGAATTATCCCTGCTATTCCTTTGCTCAGGATTTTATCCTGGCGCATCACCACAGCCAGCTGTCGCTGCAGCACGGGCGTGAGCGACATCATGCATAGCCCTTCGCGGTCAGCCGCCAGGTCTACGGCCATACGCGGCACGATACTGTAGCCAAGCCCCGCACGTACCATCCGCTTGATCGCCTCGATGCTGCCCAGTTGCATCACCGGCGTGAGGATTCGCCCCTCGGCAGCAAACCAGCCGTCGATCAGCGCCCGGGTGCCGCTGCCTGATTCAAAAGCAATGAATGGCTGCGCGTGCAACGCAGCCGGCGTCAACGACTGAAAACCGTCCTGCTGGTCCAGCGACGCGATAAAAACAAACTCTTCGTCCATCACCGGCGTAACGTCGAGCGCTCTTCCGCTCACCGGTAACGTCACCAGCCCCATATCAAGTCGGTTTTCTTCAATTGCCCGGACGATGTCGAGCGTATTGCCGGTCGTCACGCCCACTCTGAGAAGCGGATAGTCACGCCCGAGCTGCTGCAACAGCGGCGGCAGAAGATGAATGCAGGCCGTTGCGCCCGTGCCAAGCGTAATGGTGCCACTCACGTCGTGGCTGAACTCACTCACGGACCGAATGGCTTCATCCACCGCCTGCTGAATACGCTCCCCGTGCACCAGCAACGCCTGCCCGGCAGCCGTGGGTTTGATACCCCGCCCGGTACGCTCTACCAGCCGGGTTTGCAGAAACTGCTCCAGCTGGCGGATTTGCAGGCTGACGGCCGGCTGGGAAATGCCCAGCAGGTCCGCCGCCGCGGAAAAACTGCCGCGCTGGATAACCAGACGGAACGTCGCGAGATAGCCCAGGTTGAGCGTTGTCATTCAAAGTTTCTCTTATACAGCGCATAAGGTGGCTGACCTGCCAGCACAATAGCGCGCTCGCTATGCTCAGGACAACTGCATAACGGAATGAAAAACAATGAAAACACGTGTCCTTCCCCGTCACCTCGCCCTCCGGGCAGGTTGTCATCAGCTTATCAACTGGGGGATCTCGTTTTATATGCCCGGGACCTTTGCCCAGGCGATTGTGGTCGACCGGGGGTGGTCATCACCGCAGCTCTACCTCGGCCTGACGCTGGCGATGCTGGTAATGGCGATGGTCTCCCCTTTTGTCGCCCGACTGTTGGCGTACGCTGGCGGGCAGAACGTGGTGATGAGCGGAACGTTACTGATTGCCGCAAGCTGCGCGGGCATGGCATATACGCAGACGCTGTTCGGCTGGTACGGTGCCTGGCTGGTTGCCGGTATCGGGATGCGGCTGTCGCTGTATGATGCGCTGTTCGCCGCGCTGGTGAACCTGTACGGCCAGCAGGCACGCAGAACGATCTCGCGCATCACGCTCGCTGGCGGTCTGGCATCAGCGGTTTTTTGGCCGCTGGGTGATGGGCTGCTGAAAGTGATGAGCTGGCAACACGCATTGCAGATCTACGCCCTCTTTGGCCTGCTGAGTGCGGTGCTGATTCGCACGCTTCCCCACCAGCAGCTGGCGGCCCCCCCGCACGTTACCGCGCCGCCCGTGCGCGAGGAACGGCGTAACGGCTGGCGGTATGCCACGTTTATTGCCCTCATGACCTTTGTCTCTAACGGCACGTCCACCCATCTGCCAGAGTTTATTGCCAGTTTTGGCCTGCCGGTCGCCATCGGCATGCTGTGGGGAGTTGGCCAGACGGGCGCACGCGCCACGGAGGTGCTGGCGGGTGCACGCTTAACCCCGCTCAACCTCACGCTCCTGACCGCCCTCGCCATGCCGCTCTGCTTTGTTATCGGGTTAAGCAGCTCGCTGTTTGTCGGGTGTGCCGCCGGTTTTGTGCTGGGCTACGGCGCCATCAACGGGCTGATGACGATAGTAAAAGCCACCCTGCCGCTGACGCTTTTCAGCGCCGAAAGCTATGCCCGCCGCACCGGCATGCTGCTCATTCCCGCACAGCTTATGGCCGCGGCATCGCCGTTTGCCTATGCGTGGCTAAACAAAACGCTGGGGATCGCCGGCGCAATGTGGGTTTCCACCGCGCTGACGCTGGTGATTGCCGGGCTGGCGATAGCGATTGTGCGCAGTGCCAACCCCGCGCGGAATGATGAAATGTATCCCACTGTATCCGGAGCGCCACGCTGACAAGCCGGTACAAAACGCCGTTCCCCGCAAACATCCCGGATACATAAAAATGGTTTTCTGTGTCTGTCATTGTTTGAAACCGAATTTGAAACCGATTGAGGAAAGACTCAGATGATCCGTCGTTATTTACTGCTCCCTGCACTTGTTCTGGCGTCAGCAACCTGCTCCTGGGCCGCACCGCTGGATAACCTCAGCGCTGCCGACGTCAACGGCCCTGCCGCGGTTGCCCCGCTGGAACGTCCACAGCCGGCCGCTAAGCTGATTGTCGATCCACCGCTTGCCGGCCCGCTGAGCAAGGGGGCGGTCTTTATTCAATACCGGGCTGAAAACCTGCGCATCGAGCCGGTATTCGGGCCCGATGCGCTGAAGGTCACACCACGTATCGGCCATATCCATGTCGTGGTGGATGACGCCCCCTGGCACTGGGCCGATACCAGCGGAGAGCCAATCATTCTGGTTGGGTTACCCGCCGGGAAGCATAAAGTGACCATAATTCTGGCCGACCCCACGCATAAACCCATCGACCATAAAACCATTGAATTCACCGTACCGCCTCACGCAACGGTCCATCATTTTTAAGGAGCCAGACAATGAAAGCACGCACTGTACTGACGGCGGGTCTGCTGGCGCTTTCAGCCAGCGCCTTTGCTGAGAGCAAAACCAGCGTGGTGCTGGTCCATGGCGCGTTTGCCGATGGCAGCAGCTGGAACAAGGTCATTACCCGGCTGCAAAAACAGCATACCGAGGTGATCGCCGTCCAGCTGCCGCTCACGTCGCTTAAAGATGACGTTGCCGCCACCCGGCGCGCCATTGCACGGGCGCATGGCGATGTGGTGCTGGTAGGTCATTCCTGGGGCGGAACGGTGATCAGCGAAGCGGGCAACGATGCACGGGTAAAATCCCTGGTGTACGTAGCGGCCTTTGCGCCTGATTCCGGCCAGTCGACGGCGGACCTGGCGGGAAGTTACCCACCGCCAGCGGGGAGTGCGGATATCGCAAAAACGGCAGACGGGTATTTGTATCTCCCGCCAGAAGCCGTGATGAAAGACTTCGCACCGGATGCAGGCGCCGTTGAACAGCAGACCATTGAAGCTACTCAGGGGCCAATCAAGGCCGATGCGTTTGCGGAAAAAGTGAGCCATGCGGCCTGGCATGAAAAGCCAAGCTGGTTTGTGGTCAGCAAAAATGACCGGATGATTAACCCGGAGCTTGAACGTGCGATGGCGAAAACGATCCACGCGAAAACCACGGAAGTGGCAGCAAGCCACGTGTCGATGGTGAGTCAGCCGGATGATATTGCCCGCACGATTGAGCAGGCAATCACAAACCATTAAGAATGACACAACAGCCCGCGTAGCGCGGGCTAGCAGAGCGTCGGGTTACTTCACTTTCTGCACGTCAGTATCTTGCGCCTTCAGCGCCGTTCCATCCTGCGCTGCTGGCGCCATCAGGGGAACCGGCTTGCCGGTACGCCTGTCGATCAACAGCGAGTGGCGCTCCCCGCGTTCAAACAGATGCTGCTCTCCCCACTGGCGAAGCGCAACGACGATGGGAAACAGGCTTTCGCCTTTGTCCGTCAGGACATATTCCTGATACGACGTACCGTCCGACGCCCCCTGCATCGCGAGAATGCCCGCGTCGACCAGCTTGCGCAGCCGGTCAGCCAGAATGTTACGCGCAACCCCGAGATCCCGCTGAAAATCCCCGAAACGGCGCATGCCGTCAAAAGCATTACGCACAATCAGAAGCGACCAGCGATCGCCAATCAGATCGACGCTGCGGGCAACGGGACAAAATTCCAGTTCAATCGGTTTACGAGACGGCACAGCGTTACCTCGGCAGGTCAGTCAATAATAACTGGTTGCATTTTAAAACTGCATAGCCTAGCCTTCAACTGGTTTCTTTTTAAAACCACATTACCCAGGGCGAGGATTTGAACATGTCACACGCGTCACCACTACCGTCAGATCGAAAAACCGGGCACGTCCGCTCAGGCGACATGCCGCGTAGCCTGGTGTGGCTGTTCGCCCTCGCCAGCGGCTTAAGCGTGGCCAACGTCTATTACGCACAGCCGTTGCTTGACGCGTTGTCCAGAGACTTTGGCATCAGCCATGGTGCCATTGGCGGCGTGGTCACCGCCACGCAGATTGGCTGTGCTCTGGCTCTGCTGTTCGTGGTTCCTCTGGGGGATAAAGTGGATCGCCGACGTCTGATGGCTCTACAGCTTGTCGTACTGGTGGCCGCTCTGGTCGCGGTCGGCATGGCGCAGACGTCAACGATGCTGCTGGCGGGTATGCTCGCCACTGGCTTGGCAGGAACGGCCATGACGCAAGGGCTTATCGCCTATGCCGCCAACGCCGCGTCGCCGCATGAGCAAGGCCGCGTTATTGGTGCGGCACAAGGCGGGGTATTTATGGGCCTGTTAGTGGCCCGCGTCGTCTCCGGAGGCATCAGTGATATCGCGGGCTGGCGCGGCGTGTATCTCTCTGCCGCCGGGCTGATGGTCATTATTGCGTTTCCGCTGTGGTGGAGGCTGCCCCGCTTGCCTGCGGTGCCTGAAACGATGAGTTATCCGCGCCTGATTCACTCAATGCTGATCCTGCTGCGGGAAGAAAAAGTTCTGCAGGTGCGCGGCGTACTGGCTTTACTGATGTTCGCTGCGTTCAATATTTTCTGGAGCGCTCTGGTGCTGCCGTTAAGTGCCCCACCCTATAACTTATCGCATACCGCCATTGGTGCTTTTGGCCTGGCCGGAATGGCAGGCGCGTTAGCGGCAACCCGGGCCGGAGAGTGGGCCGATCGAGGATATGCCCGGCGCACCAGCGCGGCTGCACTGGTCGTGTTACTCCTGGCGTGGTGGCCGATTTCACTGATGGATCGTTCGCTCGGTATTTTGCTCATTGGCATCGTGCTGCTCGATTTGGGCGGGCAGGCGCTGCATGTCACCAACCAGAGCCTGATCTTTCGCGCCCGCCCCGAGGCGCATAGCCGGCTGGTCGGGCTTTACATGCTGTTTTATGCTGTCGGCAGCGGTCTGGGCGCGCTGAGCACCACGATGACGTATGCCATTGCGGGCTGGCAGGGCGTCTGCCTGACTGGCGCAGCGGTGAGCCTGGTGGCGCTGGTGTTCTGGTGGGTAACGCGCAAAACAGGATAAGGGTGATAAAAAAGCCCGCGGGGTGCGGGCTTCTGCAACGTCAACGTGGATAGTCGCGGTTGATCCAAGCGTGATCGTCTTCCCAGGTGAACATCCATTTTCGCACCGGACCGGCCATCACGTTGAGATAGTAGCTGTCATAACCAGCCAGCGTCGCCACCGGATGGTACCCCTTCGGCACCATCACCACATCGCGGTTATAAACGGCCATACACTCATCCAGCGACCTGTCGTCGGTATAGACCCGCTGCATGCAGAACCCCTGCCCGGGATTGAGGCGATGATAGTAGGTCTCCTCCAGGTAGGTTTCCTGCGGTGGATTATCCGTATCATGCTTATGGCTCGGGTATGAACTGGTACAGCCTTCGTGGGTCCAGACCTCAACCACCAGCAGGCTGTCGGCGGGTTGATCTTCCGGCAGAATATTGTGCACGTAGCGCTGGTTATGGCCTTTGCCACGCGCCTGTGCGTCGATATCCTGCGGAGCGATAAGCCGTGTCGGGAAGGACCCTTTGCCGGGTGCGGCACAGACCGCCAGCTCCAGCGTCGTCAGCGCCTTAATCTGCACCGTCTCCTGCGGCGTGACGTAGACCGCCCAGGGTTTTATGCGCTCAAACGGACTCATCCGCTCGCCGATGTCAGTAAACTGCGCGGTAGGTGTGCTGATAGAGGCCCGTCCGGCCACCAGCACCAGACAGCGCTCTTCGCTGACGGCGGGCAGCGTCAGCGTCTGCCCCTCCTGCAGTTCATACGCTTCAAAGCCAACGTATCCCCAGCCCGCGCGTTCCGGCGTGACGGACTGGGTGCGGCCCTCCGCACTCGGCGGTTGCCAGCGTGATAACAGACGTGACATGTCACCTCCTCAGATAAGCCCGGCGTCGCGCGCCATGCGGCTCAGGTTGTTATACCCCAGACGGGCGTAGGTCAGCGGGTGAGCGATAGCAGGATCCTGCTCCGCCTCCACCACCAGCCAGCCGTGATAATCCTGCGCCTTCAGCAGCCGCATGATGGGCGGATAGTCCACGCAGCCGTCACCCGGTACGGTGAAGACCCCACTCAGCACCGCATCAAGGAAGCTGGTTTTGCGGTTTTTGACGTCCGCCAGCACGTCGGCGCGCACGTCTTTGCAGTGAACATGGTTAATGCGCGATGCCCAGCGCTGGGCCACCGCCAGCGGATCAGCCCCGGCAAAGGTCAGATGGCCCGTGTCCAGCAGCAGGCCCACCTCTTCACCGGTATGGGTCATCAGGTTATCGACATCTTCAGCGGACTCAATGACCGTTCCCATATGGTGATGGTAGGCAATCTGCACCCCCTGCTGCTGCGTGTAGCGGGCGAAAGCGGTCAGCTTCTCACCGTACTCTTGCCAGCGCGCGTGCGGGAAGCGCGGGCGAAGATGAACCGGCGTCTGTTGCTCGCCGTGAATACAGCCGCTCACTTCGGCGAATACCAGCACCTTTGCCCCCAGTTCGCGCAGCAGCGTCAGGTGGGACTGCACGGCGGCAATCTCCTCCTCCACGCTACGCTCCAGCAGACGCCCTGAATACCAGCCGGAGACCAGCTGCAGATCGTGGCGCTGCAAAATGAGGCCAAGCAGACGCGCCTCACGCGGGAATTTATTGCCCAGTTCGAAACCGGCAAAACCGGCCTCTTTCCCTTCGCTCAGACAGGTATCCAGCGGCGTCTCCGCGCCGAGTGAAGGCAGATCGTCGTTCGTCCATGTCAGCGGGTTAATGCCTAATTGCACACTCATTGTCGTCTCCTGAATTATGCGTGTCCGCGCTCGCGCCACCAGGCGATAAGCTGCAGGTAATTGTCCCGGATGCGTGCCACCAGCTGCGCATCGTCAATATCGTGTTTCAGCCATGCACGGGACGCATCGCCAAACAGCGTGCGTCCTACGGCAAAGCCCTTCACCAGCGCGTGTCCCGAGGCGGCTTTAAAATCAGCACGAAGCTGCTCAGCCGGGGCGTCCAGCCCGAGGATCACCACGCCACGACAGTGTGGATCCCGACGTTCAATAATCTCGCTCAGCGCCGTCCAGCCATCGGCAGAGAGCGGCGGCAGTTTCCACCAGTCGGGACAAATCCCCAGGTTGTAAAAACGCGAGATGGCGCGCAGGTAAAGCTCATCGCTGCGCGGCATGCTGGCAGGCAGGATCACCTCCAGCAGCAGTTCATGACCGGACTGGCAGCAGGCGTGGTAGACCTCTGCGATTTTCTGCTCCTGCTCCAGACGCAGGCCGTGCGCATCTTCCGGATGGAAAAAGACCAGGCATTTCACCACATGTTCCTGCGGCCAGCTGATGAGTTGCGTGCCGATGTTACCGTGCTCCATCTCCAGCGGCCGGGAGCCCGGCAGCTCAATAGGGCGGCCTATCCACCACCCTTCGCCGGTAATCGCGTTCAGGGCGTCCTGACCAAAAGTGCCGTCACACAGCAGGCCGGCTTTGCCCTCAAGCCCTGCGCTGCTGGCCGCCTCACGGCTGGCCTGCAGAATAAGCTGCTTCAGCGCTGGGATGCGCTTCAGGGATGCCCCGCACTGCAACGCCATATCTTCCAGCTGGCTGCGATGATCGAAGGCCATCACGCACAGCTCCGGCCACTCACGGCGGCGGGTGGTGACGCGGTGCAGATGGTTCAGGCGCGCGTCAAGATCGGGACGCGGCACCGACGCCGCACGCGACAGGTAGTCGTCCAGCTCAGCCTTGCTCGGCATCGCCGGGGCACAGCCGTGGCGGGACACCACCAGCGCACCACACGCGTTGGCATAGCGGCAGGCCTGCTCCCAGCCTTCGTCGTTAAGGTAGCCGCGCAGCAGGCCGGACATAAACGCGTCGCCCGCACCGAGCACGTTCAGCACCTCAACGCGCACGCCGGTCACCGTCAGACCCTCATCCAGCCGGGGCGGTATAGCGTCGGTATACACCGAACAGCCAAGCGCTCCACGCTTGCAAACCAGCGTAGCGTTACTCACGGCGCGCACGCGACCCAGCGCCTGCAGGGTATCGGTACTGCCACCTGCAATGTGGAACTCTTCTTCGGTGCCGACAATGACGTCGAAAAGGTGCAGCACCTCCTGCAGTTCACGGGTCACGTTTTCCGCGGCAATAAAGCGCGTCTCCCCGTCCCCTAATGAGGTCAGCCCCCACAGTACCGGACGGTAGTCGATATCCAGCACCGTGCGAACACCGTGACGGCGGGCATAGTTAAGCGCCGTCAGCACCGCGTCACGGGTCTGAGGGTGCGAGAGATGGGTCCCGGTGATGGCAAGGCACCGTGCGGAGGCTATGTAGCGTTCGTCCACATCGCTGGCCGTGATGGCCATATCCGCGCAGTTATCGCGATAAAAAATCAGTGGAAAGGTGTCCCGGTCTTTAATGCCGAGGAGCACCAGCGCCGTCAGGCGTTCTTTGTCGGTGATCAGATGGCTGGTATCGCAGCCCACCTGGTGTAATTCTTCTCGCAGGAAGCGTCCCATATGTTCATCACCGACGCGTGCCAGCATCGATGAGCGCAGCCCCTGACGCGCCGTCCCGTAGGCCACGTTGCCGGACGAGCCGCCGAGATATTTCGCGAAGCTCGACACATCCTCAAGACGGGCACCAATTTGCTGACTGTAGAGGTCTACCGCCACGCGGCCCATGCATATCACATCAAACTGCTTTTCCACGTTGATACCTCATCAGACAATGTCGTTCACGTTCAGCCAGCGGCCTTCCTGGTGTGAGAGTGCGATGGCGTCCAGCACCCGCGAAACCTTCCAGCCCTCTTCAAAGTCCGGCCACATCGGCACATCAGCGGCAATACCGTCGACCAGGTCGCGTACTTCCACCGTTTTTTGATCGTTAAAGCCGATACCATGGCCCGCTCCCATGCAAAACGCGCCATAGTCCGGATGTGACGGACCCACAAGCAGCGTGCGGAATCCCTGGCGGTTTACCGGGTCGTCATGCAGATAGAGCTTCAGTTCCGCCATCCGCTCCTGGGTAAAACTGATGGCCCCTTTGGTGCCGGTTATCACATACGACAGTCCCATCTTGCGCCCGCAGGCGACGCGGGACGTTTCAATCACCCCTTGTGCTCCGCCGGCGAAACGGACCATCGCGTGCGCCTGATCTTCGTTTTCAACCGCAACGTTTTGCGACGAACCGGCCTGCGCCGGGCGTTCAGGCACAACAATTTTTAAATCACCGCAGACCTGCTGAATGTCCCCGACCAGATACTGCGCCATGTTGACGATATGCGCCGCCAGGTCCCCCAGTGCACCCAGTCCGGCGGTCTCTTTAAAACAGTGCCAGTGAATGGGAGAAAGCGGGTCGGCCATATAATCTTCGTTGTGGGTACCGTAGAAGTGGATCACCTCACCAATCTCGCCGCGGGCGATGATCTCTTTCGCCAGCTGTGCCGTCGGGTTTTTCATGTAGTTAAAACCCACCAGCGTTTTCACCCCTGCCCGCTTCGCGGCGTCCACCATTTCACGTGCGTCATGGGCATTCAGCGCCAGCGGCTTTTCCGAGTAGACATGCTTACCGTGACGAATGGCCTCCAGCGCCATCTCTTTATGCAGATGGTTGGGCGAGCATATATCCACGACATCAATCGCCGGGTCAGCCACCAGTGCCCGCCAGTCGCCGGTTGAGCGGTTGAAGCCAAAGGCCTGCGCCCGCTCTGCCGCCAGCGCGGGCGTCACTTCCGCCACCATCTCGCGCACCAGTTTGCCGCGCAGGGTAAATACCGTCGGCGCCTGGGCATAGGCGATGGCATGCGCCTTGCCGATATACCCGGTGCCAATCAATCCAATACGAACCTCTTTCATCCTGATCCTCACAATGCGCCGCGACGGCTCTTGGCATAGGTGTCGAATGCCACCGCCAGAACGATAATTAATCCGGTGATTATTTGCTGGTAATAGGCTGAGACGTTCATCAGCACCAGACCGTTAATCAGGATCCCCATAATGATGGAGCCGATGATGGTGCCGCCGATGCGTCCATAGCCGCCCATCAGCGAGGTGCCGCCGATGACCACCGAGGCGATAACGCGCAGTTCAAAGGAGATCCCGGCGACAGCTTCCGCGCTGCCAAGACGAGCGCTGAGAATGAAGCCCGCCAGTCCCGCCAGACAGCCAATCAGCACATAGACACTCACCAGCACGCGCTTCACGTTGACCCCCGCCAGGCGCGCTGCCTCCGGGTTACCGCCGATGGCATAGACGAAGCGTCCCCAGCGGGTTTTATGCAGCGCCAGGTACCCGCCAAGCGCCACGATAGCGAAAATCCAGATTGGAATGGAGATGCCAAGCAGCTCCCCGCGTCCCCACCAGCGGTAACCCGGGTCGAAACCTGCAATGGGCGCGCCGTCGTTAATCACCAGCGTCAGGCCACGCCAGATGGTCATCCCGCCGAGGGTGACGATAAACGGCGGCAGGCGCAGGCGGGTTACGCCCAGGCCGTGCAGGAAGCCAATCGCCGTGCCCATCGCCAGACAAATCCCCAGCCCAATCAGCCAGCTCATGCCGCCCCAGGCGTTCGGATCAACGGTGGTGAAGTTGTCGCCCTTAATCACGTATGCGGCGGTCATGGCGCAGACCGCCAGGATGGAGCCGACAGAAAGATCGATACCGGCAGTCAAAATGACGAAGGTCATCCCCACGGCCATGATCCCGTAGATGGACACCTCGGTCAGGATGTTGAAAATATTGCGTTCAGAGAAAAAATTGCTGTTCTGCGACTGAAAGAAAATCAGCAGCAGGATCATGAAAATCAGTACCCCGAAGCGCTCGAAGAAGGCGATAGGATCGAGGCGTCCGCTGCGTTTCACCGGAACCTGCGTTTTAGAAATCATCTGCGTCATGGAAAACTCCGTTATGCCGCGTTGAGGGCGTTGTGGTTGATGGCCATCATCGTCATCAGCCGCTCTTCGTTAGCGTCGTCGCCGTGGATCTCACCGGTCACCCGGCCTTCACTGAGCGTGATGATCCGATCGGATACCGCCATCACTTCAGGCAGATCGGAGGAGATCACGATCACCGCCACGCCCTGTTTGGCCATATCAAACAGCACCTGGTGCACTTCCGACTTGGTGCCCACGTCGATACCGCGCGTCGGCTCATCGACAATCAGCACCCGAGGGTTCAGCGCCATGCAGCGCGCCAGGATAACTTTCTGCTGGTTACCGCCGGAGAGCTTGCGCACCTCCTGCGCGCTGTTGACCATTTTGATCTGCAGCGCCTTGCGGTAGGACTCAATCAGATCGTCCTCTTTGCGGGTATTCACAAACCAGCGCCACTGCATCAGAGAAGAGAGACTGGAGAGCGACAGGTTGTCGCGAATCGATAACCCCAGCACCGCCCCCTCTTTCTTGCGATCTTCCGGGACCAGCGCGATGCCCTGATCGAGAGCGTACATCGGGTCGCGCGGTTGATACGGGACGCCGTCCAGCTCAAAGCTGCCCGAGGTAAAGGCATCCGCCCCGAACAGGCAGCGCGCCACTTCGGTGCGCCCTGCCCCCACCAGGCCGGCAATGCCCAGTACTTCTCCGGCGTGGACATGGAAGCTAATGTCATGCAGGGCAATGCCGTGCGGATCCAGCGGCGGTTTTTCGCGGCTCAGCCCTTTTACTGCCAGGCGGACCGGCTTGTTTTCATGATGGGTTTCGCTGGCGGGACGACGATTAAACGCCACGTCACGCCCCACCATCAGACGGATCAGCTGCTCGACATTGGTTTGCGCCACGGCGCCACTGCCGGTGAAACGGCCGTCCTGGAAAACGGTAAAGCGATCGCAAAGCTGGAAAACTTCGTGCAGTCGGTGGGTAACGTAAATAATGCTCACCCCCCGGTTTTTCAGCTCGCGCACCACGCGGTGCAGGCTTTCCACCTCGCTGTCGCTCAGCGCCGCGGAGGGTTCATCCATGATGATCAGCCTGGCGTTCAGCGTCAGCGCCCGGGCAATCTCGACCATCTGCTGCTGGGCTACGCTCAGACGGGCAACAGGCGTGGTTGGCGCAACGTTCAGCTGCAGATAATCGAGGATCACCTGCGCCTCCTGGTTCACCGCTTTTTCGTCGACAATCAGGTTACGTTTACGCGGCTCACGCCCGAGAAACATGTTTTCCGCGACGGTCATATTGGGCAGCAGGTTAAATTCCTGATAGATAGTGATAATGCCCTTGTTCTGCCGCTCAACCGGTGAATCGTCCACCGGCAGCGTGTCGCCGTTGAACCAGATATCCCCGCGCGTTTGCGGCTGTGCGCCCGCCAGGGCTTTCAGCAGCGTGGATTTCCCCGCTCCGTTCTCACCCAGCAGCGCGTGGATCTCCCCGGCACCGACGGTGAGCTGTGCGCTGCTCAGCGCCCAGACGCCAGAAAAGCTTTTTGCCAGGTCGGTCACTTTCAGTAAGGGTTGCGACATCGGTCTGCTCCTCCTTAATAGTGAGCCGCCACCTGCGCGGCGGCTCAGGATAAATCAGTTACCGGCCTCACTGATGCGCTCAGCCTGCTGCAGATTTTCTTTGGTGATAAGCGTTGGCGGGTAGTCCGCGCCGGTGATGGCTTTCTTCTCACGCACGTTGGCCACCAGCTGGCTCATCGCCGTTTGTACCGCGAAGCCCGGGCGCTGATCCGCCGTGACCGCCAGCCAGCCGTCGCGCACGCGCGCCAGCGCCTCAGGGACCGCGTCAAATCCGGTCACCAGAATTTCGCCTGGTTTCACGCCCTGGCCCTGCAGCGCTTCAATTGCGCCCAGTGCCATGTCGTCATTGGCGGAGAGGATCACCTGTGGGCGTTTCGGCAGTGACGGCAGAACGCTTTCCACAATGCGCATCCCTTCAGAACGCATCCAGTTGCCGGTCTGATCGGCAACGATCTTGTACTTGTCCCCGCCCGCCTTCAGGCTGTCGCGGATCCCTTTGGTACGTTCAATGTTGGAGGAGGAACCTGGCTGGCCGGTGAGCAGAATAATGTCTGCCCCGTTGGGGAATTTGCTTTTAACGAAGTCGCCAATCGCCTGCCCGCCTTTGTAGTTGTTGGCACCAAAATGCGGCACCTTCTTCTGGCTGTCGACGGAGCGGTCAAGCGTCACAACGGGCAGATTCGCATCCTGAATTTCATCCACCGCGCTGGAGACGGCATTGACGTCATTCGGGGAGACGATGAACCCCTGCGCACCACGGGTGATGGCGTTTTCCAGGTCAGCGACCTGTTTCGGCGAGCTGCCCTGCCCGTCCAGTACCTGAAGCTTTACGCCCATCTCTTTTGCGGCTTTTACCGCGGTACGCTGCATGTGAACTTCAAACGGCATCGCCAGGTTTGGTGTACTGAAAACAATTTGCTCGTTTTCGGCCATTGCTGCCCCGGCGGTCATGGCGATGAGGGCGGCTAAGATCAGTTTTTTCATTATTATGTCTCTCTGTGTAGGGTGGTTGTGTTTAGAGGACGATCTCACGCTGGCTACGCAGGGATTCCAGCGCTTTATCCGCCAGGTACAGCGCACGTTCACCATCGTCGCCGCTACAGTCAGGCGTCGCTTCGCCGCGCAGCACCGCAACAAAGTGTTCCCACTCCGCGGCGTAAGCGGATTTGTAGCGCTGCAGGAAGAAATGTTCCGGCAGCGCGCCGGTGCAGCCCTGTTTGCCGTAGTGCTGCACCTGATTTTCAAGAATATTGCCCGCGCACAGCAGGCCTTCTGAGCCGTGCAGTTCCAGGCGCTGGTCGTAGCCATAAGAAGAGCGGCGGCTGTTGACGATGGTCGCCATCGCGCCGGAGGCATACTTCAGTACGATAAACGCGGTATCGATATCCCCCGCCTCGCCAATTGCCGGATCCACCAGATTGCTGCCCTGGGCATACACCGACACCGGCTCTTCGCCCATGATGAAGCGCGCCATATCAAAATCGTGAATGGTCATGTCGCGGAACATACCGCCGGAAACGCGCACATATTGCGCCGGTGGCGGGGACGGGTCGCGGGAGATAATCAGCAGCGATTCGGGCTTACCGATCCGCCCGGCCTGCACCTCGGTTTTGACCCGGCGAAACTGCGGGTCAAAGCGGCGGTTAAAACCGATAAACAGCGGTACGTTGTACTCGTTAACCACTTTCAGGCAGTCGCGCACGCGGGCAAGATCCAGGTGTACCGGCTTTTCACAGAAAATCGCTTTGCCGTGGCGGGCGGCCATCTCAATCAGATCCGCGTGGGTATCCGTCGCAGACGCGATCAGCACGGCATGAACGTTTGGGTCGCTCATCGCGTCCTCCAGACTCTGCAGACGAGCCTGATATTGCGTGGCGAGGCGGGTGGCAAATTCCTGATTCGGGTCGACCACAGACCAGAGCGTGGTCTCACTGTGGCTGGCGATGTTAGCTGCATGTACCTGGCCAATTCGGCCAGCGCCCAGTAAAGCAATGTTAAACATAACGGCTCCCGGTGTTGGTGAATGCTGTGAACTAACGACCCCTTAAATAAAACATTTATTTCATTTTTATAAATAGTGAAAATTATATTTTTGAGTGCGGGTTAACACTTTTGAGATGATTGAGATAAATTTTGTTATCAATATCACAACATTGCAGCCGCTCCGTGATGCACTTGCCACAGGAACACAGGAGACAAAATGGCGACAGGTGTGCCCTCTCCCGTGGCGGGAGAGGGTGAGAATGAAGGCAGTGAAAAATGAAATGAAAATTTCGTTATGGCGGGAAATACTTAATACTGGCGTGCTTTTTTCAGCTGCGCCTGGGTTTGCTCGGCGGCTTTGCGCACCGCAGACGATCCCGCGACCTGCGCATCACCGGTTCGCCACCATGACGCGTAATCATGGGTCATGGTTTTTGGCAGCACTTTGATATCCAGCAGCGTTGGGCCAGGATGCGCCCGCGACGCCGCCAGCGCCGCCAGCAGACTCTGCTCGTCGTGGACCCGCCACGCGCGGCAGCCATAGCTTTCCGCGTTCTGGGCGAAATCGACTTTTACCAGCGGCCCGTCAAGCCGGCCTGAATCTGGATTTCGATGACGGTTTTCCGTACCGAAGCTCCCCATCCCGTGCCCCATCTGCAGGTTATTAATGCAGCCGAAGCTGGCATTATCAAACAGCAAAACGGTGACGTTGATCCCCTCCTGCACCGCGGTTTGTAGCTCGGAGTGCAGCATCATGTAGGAGCCATCCCCCACCATGGCGTAAACCGGCTGATGCGGGCTGGCAAGCTTCGCGCCTATCGCCGCCGCAATCTCATACCCCATGCAGGAGTAGCCGTACTCCAGGTGATAACCGTCCGGCGTCTTCACCTGCCAGAGGCGCTGTAAATCTCCGGGCAGCGATCCGGCTGCGCCCACAACGATGGCGTTATCTTCGATATGTTGATTGATAAGCCCCAGCACCCGCGTCTGGGTCAGACGGGTGTTGAGCGCCTCACCGTATTCCGCCAGCTGCGCATCAAGGTGCCCTGCCACTTCAGGCGCATCGTCGGGATGCCACTGACGGCCCCATAAGCGCTGGCACTCCGCATGCCAGGCAGATTTCGCCTGAGCAATCTCCTCTCCCCAGTGGCTTCGGTACGCCGGGAGCGCCTGCGTTAACGCGTGCAGCCCGGTTTGCGCATCGGCAATCAGCGCCGTGGCATCCAGTTTCACGGCATCAAACTCGGCGACGTTTAAAAGCAGGAACTCGACGTCCGGATGGGAAAAGAGCGCTTTGGAGCCGGTGGTAAAGTCCGTCAGGCGCGTGCCGATGCCAATCACCAAATCCGCCCTGGGTGCAAGCTGGTTAGCGGCCATTCCGCCCGTCACACCGATCCCTCCCAGATTAAGGGGGTGATCGCTTACCAGCGCCCCCTTTCCGGCCTGGGTTTCGGCAAACGGCAGTTGCAGCGTCTCAACAAATTCCCGAAATGCCTCATGCGCGCCGGAATAACGCACGCCCCCGCCACACACCACCAGCGGACGGCATTTACGGGCAATCAACGCCTGTGCCTGGGCCAGACGCTGGGGGTCAGGCGGACGGCGTTCAATGTGATGCACGCGACGCGCAAAGAAGCTCAGGGGATAATCCCAGGCTTCGCCCTGTACGTCCTGCGGCAGGCAAATGGTCACTGCCCCCGTCGCTGCGGGGTCAGTAAGCGTTCGCATCGCATTTAACATCGCGCTCATTAACTGTTCCGGACGGTTAATGCGGTCCCAGTAGCGTGAAACGGGACGGAAGCAGTCGTTGGTGCTGATACTGAGATCGTGGTACTGCTCGATTTGCTGCAAAACCGGATCGGGCTGGCGGCTGGCATAGATATCCCCCGGTAACAGCAGGAGCGGAATGCGGTTCGCGGTGGCGGTCGCCGCGGCCGTCACCATATTCGCCGCGCCGGGCCCGACGGATGAGGTGACGGCAAAAATGCGCCGACGGCGATGCTGTTTGGCGAATCCGGTCGCCATATGGGCGATGCCCTGTTCGTTACACCCCTGCATCACCTGCAGGTGGCCAGGATCCTGCTCCAGTGCCTGGCCGATACCCAGCACGTTGCCGTGACCAAAAATGGTCGCCACGCCCTCCACGAAGGGCGTTTCGTGTCCATCAATGGAGACATACTGTTGATTAAGGAATCTGACCAGGGCCTGAGCCATGGTCATACGTTCGGTTTGCATAAAACCTCCTGTCAGCCCAGCGTCGGCATGGAGAACGCAGCGCCAGTCTCCTGCTGCATTTCCGGCCAGCGTGCGGTGATGGTTTTCATTCGGGTGTAGAAACGCACGCCGTCGTTGCCGTGGACATTCAGCGCACCAAAGATCGAACGCTTCCAGCCACCAAAACTGTGGAACGCCATCGGCACCGGGATCGGCACGTTCACCCCAACCATCCCCGCCTGCACCTCTTCGCAGAAGCGGCGCGCGCAGCCACCGTCACGGGTAAATATTGCCGAGCCATTACCATATTCATGCCGGTTAATCAGGTCCACCGCGCTGCTGTAATCTGCAACACGCACCACAGAAAGTACCGGCCCGAAAATCTCTTCTTTATAAATGGTCATCTCCGGCGTGACGTTATCGAACAGCGTTGGTCCGACAAAATAGCCCTGCTCGTGGCCTTTCACGCTGAACCCACGGCCATCCACGCGCAGGCGGGCTCCCTGACTTTCCCCGCTGTCGATATAGCCCAGCACTTTGTTACGGTGTGCCGAGGAGATAAGCGGCCCCATTTCGTTCTCTGGCGTCTGGTCCAGACCCGGTCCGACGCGCAGCGCGGCAATCTGTTTTTCCAGCCGGGAACAGAGTTCATCAGCAGTGTTATCCCCCACCGCCAGCACCACCGACAGCGCCATGCAACGTTCTCCCGCCGCGCCGAAGGCAGCGCCCATAATCGCGTTCGTCGCCATATCCATATCGGCATCCGGCATTAAGATGCAGTGGTTTTTTGCCCCGCCCAGTGCCTGACAGCGTTTACCGTGGGCGGAGGCGGTCTCGTAAATGTATTGGGCGATCGGCGTTGAACCGACAAAGCTCACAGCCTGCACGCGCGGGTCAGTCAGCAGCACGTCAACCGACTCTTTATCGCCCTGCACCACGTTAAACACGCCGTCTGGCAGGCCGGCGTCTTTCAGCAGTTTTGCCAGCGCGAGCGCCAGAGAGGGATCTTTTTCCGACGGTTTCAGCACGAACGTGTTGCCGGTGGCCAGCGCAATCGGGAACATCCACATCGGCACCATTGCCGGGAAATTAAACGGCGTGATCCCGGCACATACGCCGAGCGGCTGCATCAACGAGTGGCTGTCGACACCGGTGCCGACGTTAGCGGAGTGCTCACCTTTTTGCAGATGCGGGATGCCACAGGCAAACTCCACCACTTCCAGGCCGCGGGTCAGCTCGCCCACCGCGTCGGAGAAGACTTTGCCATGCTCTTCGCTGATGATGCGGGCCAGGCGCTCCATGTTCTCTTCCAGCAGCGCTTTGAAGCGGAACATCACGCGTGCGCGTTTAAGTGGAGAATGGCGCGCCCAGCCAGGAAAAGCCTGCTGTGCTGCGGCAATCGCCTGTTCGGTTTCCTGTGCCGTACTCATCACCACCTGGCGGATCTGCTCTCCGGTGGCCGGGTTGAAGATTGCCTGAACGCGCTGGCCTGAACCGGTGACACACTCGCCGTGAATAAAATTCGCTACCGTCTCCATCCTTAACCTCTCGCTGTTGATACGTGACTGTTACCTGAACACTATATATGAAACAAATATTCCATTTTAAGTTGAAATAAAATAAATGATGATTATTGTGATCAAGGATGGATTTTTATGTTAACAGCCACCATCACCGGTGCAGCCAGCGCTATTAAGGCATTTCAGGCGTTGAAAAGCGTGAAGCTTCTGTTTCATTTTCGAGGCCAGATGGACGGCCGGCATTTAAAAGACGCGGTTTTGCGTTTAGAATCATAAAACTATGCATAGGGGGTAAAATGACCACAGCAACCAGCCTGAATGAGCTGCAGCAGCAAATCCGCGATCGCTACGATAGCCTGAGCAAGAGGCTGCAGCAGGTCTCCCGCTATGTGCTGGATAATACCAACAGCGTGGCCTTTGATACGGTCGCCGTCATTGCCGAGCGTGCCGATGTGCCGCCGTCAACGCTGATCCGTTTTGCCAATGCTTTTGACTTCACCGGCTTCAACGAGATGAAACAGCTGTTTCGCATGAACCTGGTGGAAGAGACCGCCAGCTACAGTGACCGCGCCCGGCTGTTTCGCGAAATGGAAAGTCAGGCCGTCCCGGAAACTCCGCTTGATATTTTGCAGGAGTTCGCCCGTTCAAATGCGCAGGCCCTCCAGCAGCTGGCTGCCCGCGCCGAGCCGGAGATGCTGGAGCGCGCCGTGCAGTTGCTGGCCGAAGCCGACACAATCTATATCGCCGGGTTACGCCGCTCGTTTAGCGTCGCCGCCTATCTGACCTACGCCCTGAGCCACCTGGAGTGCCGCCCTATTCTGCTCGACGGTATGGGGGGGATGCTGCGTGAGCAGATCAACCGCATCAAGGCGCAGGATATTGTGGTATCGATCAGCTTCTCGCCGTATGCGGAAGAGACGGTGATGGTCAGCGAAACCGCCGCCAGCGTCGGCGCGCGGCAGATTGTGATCACCGACAGCCAGATAAGCCCGCTGGCCACCTTCAGCGATCTCTGTTTTGTGGTGAAAGAGGCGCAGGTAGATGCGTTTCGCTCGCAGTCGGCGACGCTGTGCCTCGTGCAGTCGCTGGTGGTAGCGCTGGCATATCGGCTGGGCAGTGGGAAGTAACGGAGAATAAAAAAACCCCCTGCGCAAGCAGAGGGTTTGGGGTGATATCAGGGGAAAATCATTCCCACTCAATTGTAGCCGGTGGCTTACCGCTGATGTCATACACCACGCGGGAGATACCGTTCACTTCGTTGATAATGCGGTTAGAGACGCGGCCCAGGAAGTCGTACGGCAGGTGCGCCCAGTGCGCGGTCATGAAGTCGATGGTTTCCACCGCACGCAGGGAAACAACCCAGTCGTACTTACGGCCATCGCCCATCACGCCGACAGAGCGCACCGGCAGGAACACGGTGAACGCCTGGCTCACTTTGTTGTACAGGTCAGCTTTGTGCAGCTCTTCAATGAAGATAGCGTCCGCGCGACGCAGCAGGTCGCAGTACTCTTTCTTCACTTCGCCCAGCACACGCACGCCCAGACCTGGACCCGGGAACGGGTGACGGTAGAGCATGTCGTATGGCAGACCCAGTTCCAGGCCGATCTTACGTACTTCATCTTTGAACAGCTCACGCAGCGGTTCAACCAGGCTCATCTTCATCTCTTTCGGCAGGCCGCCCACGTTGTGGTGAGATTTGATGACGTGTGCTTTACCGGTTGCGGAAGCCGCAGATTCAATCACGTCAGGGTAGATGGTGCCCTGCGCCAGCCATTTAACGTCTTCCAGCTTCAGCGCTTCTTCGTCGAACACTTCAACGAAGACGCGACCGATGATTTTACGTTTCGCTTCCGGATCGTTCTCGCCGGCCAGCGCGTCGAGGAAGCGCTTCTCGCCTTCCACGTGAATGATGTTCAGACCGAAGTGGTCGCCGAACATATCCATAACCTGCTGCGCTTCGTTCAGACGCAGCAGACCGTTGTCCACGAATACACAGGTCAGGTTTTTGCCGATTGCGCGGTGCAGCAGCATCGCGGTGACAGAGGAGTCAACACCGCCGGACAGGCCGAGGATCACTTTGTCATTGCCAACCTGCTGGCGGATACGCTCAACGGCGTCGTCGATGATTTTTGCTGGCGTCCACAGTGCTTCACACTGGCAAATATCACGCACGAAGCGTTCCAGCATGCGCATACCCTGACGGGTGTGGGTCACTTCCGGGTGGAACTGCACACCGTAGAAGCGTTTTTCTTCGTTCGCCATAATCGCAAACGGGCAGTTATCGGTGCTGGCAACGGTCACAAAGTCAGACGGGATGGCGGTGACTTTGTCGCCGTGGCTCATCCACACGTCCAGCAGCGGTTTGCCGTCTGCGGTCAGGGAGTCTTCGATACCGCGAACCAGCGCGCTGTCGGTGACGACTTCAACCTGCGCGTAGCCAAACTCACGCTCGTTAGACCCTTCTACGTGGCCGCCCAGCTGCATGGCCATGGTCTGCATACCGTAGCAAACGCCGAATACCGGCACGCCCGCTTCAAACACGTACTGCGGTGCGCGTGGGCTGTTCTCTTCGGTGGTGCTTTCCGGGCCGCCGGACAGGATGATGCCGCTTGGATTGAATTCGCGAATCTGTGCTTCCGTGACATCCCATGCCCACAGTTCACAGTAAACGCCCAGTTCACGCACGCGACGTGCAACCAGTTGAGTGTACTGAGAACCAAAGTCCAGGATGAGAATGCGATGTTTATGAATGTTTTCCGTCATTGACGCTAATTCCGAGGCAAGTGAAACAAATACAGAGCGCCCGGCATGAGCCGGGCGCGGAAATTTATCAGGAGCCCAGACGGTAGTTCGGGGACTCTTTGGTGATCGTCACGTCGTGAACGTGGCTCTCCTGGATACCCGCACCGCTGATGCGTACGAATTCCGCTTTAGTACGCAGCAGGTCGATGGTACCACAGCCGGTCAGACCCATACAGGAGCGCAGGCCGCCCATCTGCTGGTGAATGATCTCTTTCAGGCGGCCTTTATAGGCAACGCGGCCTTCAATACCTTCCGGTACCAGTTTGTCAGCGGCGTTATCGCTCTGGAAGTAACGGTCGGAAGAGCCTTTGGACATCGCGCCCAGGGAGCCCATACCACGGTATGATTTGTAAGAACGGCCCTGGTAGAGTTCGATTTCGCCCGGAGATTCTTCAGTACCGGCCAGCATGGAGCCAACCATGACGGCTGCAGCACCTGCAGCGATCGCTTTCGCGATGTCGCCAGAGAAGCGGATACCGCCGTCAGCGATAACCGGAATACCGGTGCCTTCCAGCGCTTCAACCGCGTCGGATACCGCGGTGATCTGCGGAACGCCTACGCCAGTCACGATACGGGTGGTACAAATAGAGCCAGGACCGATACCGACTTTCACCGCGCTGCAGCCTGCTTCAGCCAGTGCGCGAGCGCCTGCACCCGTTGCAACGTTACCGCCGATGATCTGCAGGTCTGGGTATTTCGCACGGGTTTCACGAATACGTTGCAGAACGCCTTCGGAGTGGCCGTGAGAGGAGTCAATCAGCAGTACGTCAACACCCGCAGCTACCAGCGCGTCAACACGCTCTTCGTTACCTGCACCCGCGCCAACGGCAGCACCTACGCGCAGACGGCCATGCTCGTCTTTACAGGCGTTAGGTTTACGTTCTGCTTTCTGGAAATCTTTAACGGTGATCATGCCCAGCAGGTGGAAGTTCGCGTCCACAACCAGTGCTTTCTCAACGCGCTTCTCGTGCATTTTAGCCAGCACGACGTCACGGGTTTCGCCTTCACGGACGGTTACCAGACGCTCTTTCGGGGTCATGTATACGCTGACAGGCTGGTTCAGGTCAGTCACGAAACGCACGTCACGGCCGGTGATGATGCCCACCAGTTCGTTATCTTCGGTGACAACCGGGTAACCGGCGAAACCGTTACGTTCGGTCAGGGCTTTCACTTCGTGCAGGGTGGTGGTTGGCAGAACGGTCTGTGGGTCAGACACGATGCCGGATTCATGTTTCTTCACGCGGCGAACTTCTTCAGCCTGACGCTCGATAGACATGTTTTTATGAATAAAGCCGATGCCACCTTCCTGTGCCAGGGCGATAGCCAGGCGCGCTTCAGTCACGGTGTCCATTGCCGCAGAGAGCATAGGAATGTTCAGGCGAATCGTTTTCGTCAACTGCGTGCTGAGATCGGCAGTATTCGGCAGAACGGTGGAATGAGCGGGAACGAGGAGGACGTCGTCAAACGTCAGTGCTTCTTTAGCGATACGTAGCATGGGCAATATCTCTGACCTGGTGGGTGGTTAAATATTGCCGTGGCATTATACAGAGCGTAACCGATTGCATCCACACTTTTTTATAAAAAAACCTTGCACTCCCCTCTCAGCAGGTTACTATCGACTGAATAACTTGCTGATTTAGAATTTGATCCCGCTCACATGTTATCCACTCAATCCCCCTCAATTTTTACTGTCAGCCGCCTTAATCAGACGGTTCGTTTGCTGCTTGAGCAGGAAATGGGGCAGGTCTGGATCAGCGGTGAAATTTCTAACTTCACGCAGCCTTCATCTGGTCACTGGTACTTCACATTAAAAGACGACACCGCTCAGGTGCGCTGTGCAATGTTCCGCAACAGCAACCGCCGCGTGACGTTTCGCCCTCAGCATGGTCAGCAGGTTCTGGTTCGCGCCAATATCACCCTGTATGAGCCGCGCGGCGATTATCAAATCATCGTCGAAAGTATGCAGCCTGCGGGCGAAGGTGTGTTGCAGCAGAAGTACGAGCAGCTAAAAGACAAACTCTCGCAAGAGGGTCTGTTCGATCAGCAGTTCAAAAAACCGCTCCCCTCACCTGCCCACTGCGTTGGGGTGATTACGTCAAAAACCGGGGCGGCACTGCACGATATTCTTCATGTCCTCAAACGCCGCGACCCGTCCCTGCCCGTTATCATCTACCCGACCGCTGTTCAGGGTGATGACGCACCGGGTCAGATTGTCCGCGCCATTGAACTTGCAAACGCACGTCAGGAGTGCGACGTGCTGATTGTCGGGCGTGGCGGCGGTTCGCTGGAAGACCTGTGGAGCTTTAACGACGAACGTGTGGCACGGGCCATTTTCGCAAGCCAGATCCCAGTCGTCAGCGCCGTCGGCCACGAAACGGACGTAACGATAGCTGATTTTGTGGCGGATTTACGCGCGCCAACGCCCTCCGCAGCCGCGGAAGTGGTGAGCCGCAATCAGCTGGAGCTGTTGCGTCAGCTGCAGAATGGTCAGCAGCGTCTGGAAATGGCGATGGACTATTTCCTGGCCAATCGGACGCGCCGGTTTACCCAGCTTCATCATCGCCTGCAACAGCAGCACCCGCAATTGCGGCTGGCCCGTCAGCAAACCGTGCTGGAGCGTCTGCGTCAGCGAATGAACGTCGCGCTGGATATTCAGCTCAAGCGCGCGGTCTCGCGCCAGCAGCGTATTACTCAGCGCCTGAACCAGCAGAACCCACAGCCGAAGATTTATCGCGCGCAAACGCGTATCCAACAGCTTGAGTATCGACTGGCAGACACTATCCGCGCACGTCTTAGCACCACACGTGAACGCTTTGGCAACGCGGTCACCCACCTCGAGGCGGTCAGCCCGCTCTCGACGCTGGCACGAGGCTATAGCGTAACGACCGCCACCGACGGTAAAGTGCTGAAGCAAACGAAGCAGGTGAAAGCCGGAGATGTTCTCACCACCCGTCTGTCAGACGGCTGGGTGGAGAGCGAAGTGAAAGAGATTAAACCGGTGAAAAAAACGCGCCAGCGAAAAACCGGATAATTCTTCGTCGGTTACAAACTATACTGCTGCTATTCCCTTTTATCTGGCCTTGCCCGAACTAAGGAGAGCAGCATGTCTTATCTTCACAGCGTCATTCCCCCCTATATTCTTCGTCGCATTATCGAAAGTGGTTCTGAGCCGCAGCAGCGCTGCGCCCGTCAGACGTTAACGCATGTGCAAACGCTCATGGCGCATATGCCGGGCAAACCCGCCGCGCCGCACGTCAATAAAGCCGGTCAACTGGAGCGTGATATTTACGATGCCAGACAGACGCAGGAGCTGCCGGGTACTCAGGTGCGTTATGAGGGCCAGCCGTCAAATGGCGATGTGGCGGTTGATGAAGCCTACAATTATTTGGGGGTCACCCATGATTTCTTCTGGAAAATGTATCAGCGCGATTCGCTTGATAATAAAGGCCTCATCCTGACCGGTACCGTGCACTATGGCCGGGAATATCAGAACGCCTTCTGGAATGGTCAGCAGATGGTCTTTGGTGATGGCGACGGCGAAATATTTAACCGCTTTACCATTGCCATTGACGTCGTGGCCCACGAGCTAAGCCACGGTGTCACCGAGACCGAAGCCGGGCTTATCTATTTTGAGCAGTCTGGCGCGCTGAATGAATCATTGTCAGATGTGTTTGGCTCGCTGGTCAAACAGTACCACCTCAAACAGACCGCCGATGAAGCCGACTGGCTGATTGGTGAGGGGCTGCTGGCAGACGGTATTAACGGCAAAGGGCTGCGCTCCATGTCAGCGCCCGGCACCGCCTATGACGATCCTCTGCTCGGTAAAGACCCGCAGCCTGGGCACATGAAAGACTTTATCAAAACGCGCGAAGACAACGGCGGCGTACACCTGAATTCAGGTATTCCCAACCGGGCGTTTTATCTGGCCGCGAAGGCGATTGGGGGTTATGCCTGGGAAAAAGCGGGATATGCCTGGTACGACACAGTTTGCGACCGTCACCTGGCGCAAGATGCCGATTTTGAGGCCTTCGCAAAACTGACGGTTGCCCACGGCGAGAAACGGTCCGGTGGCGACGTGGCGGCTGCGATAAAACAAGCCTGGGAACAGGTGGGAGTGCTGTAAATGCAGGTTCCGGAACTCACAGACGACGCCGTCGTTGAGCTGGCCCGGGAAGGCGGCGTCGCTTTTATCCCTAAGCTAAGCGGCCAACGCACCATTACGCTTTCGTCACTCAATGAGGCCCAGCGTCAGCGCGTGGTAAGCATCCTGGAGCAGGCAATTCCACGCGGCCAGCCGCCGGGTGAACCCTCCTCGCCGGGGAGTGGCGATCAGCGTTATTTTCGTATCCAGATAATCTGGACTCAGCACAATCAGGCCCAGTACACCGATATGATTGTGCTGGTGCCTGAGCAGGAAGCCCCTGAGTCGCTGGTCGAGCTGTGGCAGAAAGGCGAAGGCTGCGTGTGTGATTAAGCTTCAGCCGGGACAAACTCCACGCGCTTTTTCGAAATCAGGCCGTGGCCGTTCTGGCAGAAGTAATCCACCGCACCGCAGGCTTTTAAGACCTGGAGTGGCTGATGACACTCCGGGCAGCGGGCTTCGAGCGCGATATCCTTATCGCAGTGCTCACAGTGGGCGACGCCATTTTGCACTTCAAGCTCTGCGTGGCAATCCGGGCAGGTAATCGACATGATGACTCCTTTGCTGGGCATTCTGTAATACGTTGATATTAACACGCAGCACTCAGTGCGGGCCACGCAGCTGTTGCTGTAAGGTCAGCAGCAGTTCTACTTCCGCCATTCGACGGCGTGTCGTCCGGCTCACTTCTTCCGGGTCACATTCGAACAGACTTTTCTGCCCCAGAATGCGCTCTGCCAGGCAGTGCATATAAATCGTGCCTGGAATATGCCAGCGCTGAACCCGATCGCCGTCCGTCAGCACGAGCACATCTTCTGCTCCGTGACGATCGTGGCTTATGACGCGCCCGTCATGCAGATACAGCCGTAACCCTTTTTGCCCGCCTGACGGTCCCGCATATTTGTTGAGCCAAATCTCCACCGGAATGCCACTAAGCTGCCCGCGAAGATGAACGCTGCCCTCTGCCGTGGTGAGATCGCCCTGTTTGATCTCACGCCCAAGCCGGTCAGTAGCGGCCACCACCTGCAGCGTCATATCATCCCCGCCCCCCAGATAACGCACCGTTTCACGCAGCATCGCCAGCACATGCGTGCCGATGTCCAGGATAACGCCGTCAGGATGGCGAAGCGTGCGGGTGTCCACTTCACCCGTGGCGAAGTTAAGCGCGACAGGTTCTCCTTTTGCGTTAAACCCGCTCGGTTCCTGCAAAAAACCGTCAATTTTGGCGATATCTGCAAAAGTCCCGATCAGCCCAAGCTGAACCGTTGCGAGGCGCGCCATCCAGTGGTCAAGTGCGAGCACACGGAACGCCGCACCGGGCAACGCCAGCAGCCTGTTCAGTTTTTCGAGCTGCGCGAGCGTGGCGACGATGGGTTTTTCAACCACGATCCGCGCCGCAGGAGACGCCAGGGCGTGCTCCAGCACCTCAAGATGCTGCAGAGAAGCCGTGGTAATAAACAGGGTATCAAGAGGATGCGAGAGAAGTTCGGTGAGAGAGGCGCAGCGCGTCACGCCTTCAGGGTGTCTGCCAGGCTGAACATCAAACCCCAGGCAGTGCAGTGAATCGCCATACAGATTGTGTAGTGCGGGTAAGTACGCGGTTTCCACCACCGCGCCAAGACCAACAAACCCTAACAGCATATTCTACCTCGTCGAGTAAATTACCGGGGCAAACGCCTGCCCCGGTATTGACGAGCGAGGCGTTATCAGGCGTTAGCGGCCGGTTTAGTCTGCGCATTTTCCAGCATGCGACGTACCGGAACAATGAGGACGATCAGCACCGCGGCACAAATCAGCAGCGCGATGGAGCAACGTGCGAAGAGATCCGGCAGCATATCCAGCTGGTCGGCCTTAACGTGACCGCCAATCAGACCTGCCGCCAGGTTGCCCAGCGCACTTGCGCAGAACCACAGGCCCATCATCTGCCCACGCATTCTTTCCGGTGCCAGCAGCGTCATGGTCGCCAGACCAATCGGGCTCAGGCACAGTTCCCCCAGCGTCAGCATCAGAATGCTGCCCACCAGCCAGAATGGCGACACGCCCGCGCCACCGTTATTCAGTACGTTCTGCGCAGCCAGCATCATCAGACCAAAGCCTGCGGCGGCACACAAAATACCAATAACAAACTTGGTGATACTGCTCGGACGAATGTTCATGCTGGCAAGTTTCGGCCAGGCCCAGCTGAATACCGGTGCCAGCAGGATGATGAACAGGGCGTTAATCGACTGGAACCATACTGCCGGGATTTCGAAATCACCGATCATGCGGTTAGTGTAGTCGTTGGCAAAGAGGTTGAATGACGTTGGCTTCTGCTCGAAGGCGGACCAGAAGAACGCGGCGGAGACCAGCAGAATAAAACAGACCAGAAGTCTGGCACGCTCTTTACGATTCAGGCCCGCAAAAAGGAACAGGTAGATAAAGTAGAAGGCAACGGACGCCGCAATCACGTAAACCAGCACGCTGGCTACCGCAACCGGGTTAATCACAATCACACCCTGCGCGATCAGCGTAACGATAACCGCCACACCCACAGCCAGCGCCAGCAACCATGCGCCCACGCCGTTTCTTTTCACCACCGGGCTGTTCCAGGTCGAGTCCAGCCCCACTTCGCTGTCATAGCGTTTCATTGCCGGAACGGCAAACACGCGGAAGATGATCAGGGCAACCAGCATCCCGATGCCACCAATGCCGAAGCCCCAGTGCCAGCCGTGAGATTTAATCAGCCAGCCAGAAATCAGCGGCGCGATAAACGAGCCCATGTTGATGCCCATGTAGAACAGCGAGAAACCGCCGTCACGACGCGCATCGCCTTTTTTATACAGCGTCCCCACCATGACCGAGATACAGGTCTTAAACAGACCAGAACCGAGCACGATGAACATCAGGCCGATAAAGAACAGGTTATCGCCCATGATGGCCGAGAGCGCAATCGACAGGTGGCCGAGCGCAATCAGGATGGATCCGTACCAGACGGCTTTCTGCTGGCCGAGCCAGTTATCCGCCAGCCAGCCACCCGGCAGTGCGGCCAGGTACATGGTGCCGGCAAAGATGCCCACAATTGCCGACGCGTTTTCACGTGCCAGCCCCATCCCGCCGTCATACACGGTGGCGGCCATAAACAGGATCAGTAATGGGCGAATGCCGTAAAACGAGAAACGTTCCCACATCTCGGTAAAGAACAGCGAACCGAGCGGATAAGGGTGGCCGAAGAACGTTCGGCTTTCTTTTTGATTAACAGAGGATTGCATAATTCTCCCAGGAAGGTATGTGTCGTGCTTGTAAACACCAGCATGTACGCCGGCCAGTTACGTATCTGACCGATTTTTTACATGCGGCGAAAAGTTAGTTAACCATTTGATAACCAGTCGCTAGTTTTGTCTAGTACCGGACCCTGGACTTTAAGATGAAAATTCGATGATTGTCTACTTTCTTAGATTTAAACTTGGTTAAAAGTGAATAGTGATTGACATCACACAGAGAGGACTGGCGGTATGAGCGGGCGAAAAAAAGCCCGCGATCAACGCGGGCTTCAGAAAGAACGGCAAAGCTTATTTGCTTTTCTTAATGTGAAAGGTCATTCTAACCATAATATACTGTTATTAAATGTATTTTTATAACAAGACTCACGTATGTGTACACCCTTGGGTACACAAAAATTACACCCGGCAGCTTTATTGAGATCTAATTGACCGAAAACATGAACTGAACCATGCCCACAAAGCCTCAATAAAAAAATACTTATAAAAATACTAAATGATATTGTTGAGCATCTAAACAGAACGGAGCTGTCTGCAATGGCTACTAAAGAAAAAATCCCCGACTGGAAAGCCCTTGAACAACTTGTTGTCATGATACAGAAGCAACTTTCGCCAGGAGCCGTCGTGAAACACAACGTTATGCTCGATGGCTATAGAAGCGAAGTCAAAAGGCAGATAGATGTTCTTGTTGAACAAAGCATTGGTCAGTATAAGATGCGTATTATAATTGATTGCAAAGATTGGGCACATCCAATAGATATAAAAGGAGTCGAAGAATTTCATGGGTTGATGCTTGATGTAAATGCACATAAAGGTGCATTAGTTTGCCCTGCAGGATTTACGAAAGCAGCCCTAAAATGTGCTCAAAAACTTCAAATTGACTTATATCGCCCAGTCTCCACAGGAGATCATAAATGGAAAGCTGAAGTTACCGCACCCATAATATGTGATTTCAGAGACACATTTATGAGTTTCAGATTAAAATACACTTCACCAAAACCGTTCCGTATAAGTGAGCAACTACAGAACATTGAGATATTTAATTCTAAAGACGAGCCATTAGGAACGCTAATTGAAATAGCATTAGAGCATTGGAATAATGGATATTTACCAAGCGAGCCAGGAGAACATCGAGGTCTAGATATTTTCAAGAATGAGCGAATTAGAATTAATAATGGATACGGCGAAAAAGTAGAAGTGGCAATCGACCTTAATTTAGCAGTCAGTAAAGCTTTATATTTAGGGCATTTACCAATAGAAGATATTCATGGATTGCAAGATGTAAACACAGGGAATGTTGTAGCTAATGCTTTTACACTAGGTGGGCTTAACCCTCATAACATAAGACATAATTGGGAGAAGGTTATAAGTGAAGAGTCGCTTCCTTTTGAACCTCTCTTAAAAGTGATAGGTTATAATTGCTCAGGGATTTACCAATAAAAATAATATGTTGTTCATATAATGGGCATTCAATAAATGGAATGCCCGATAATTACTGCAATCAAGTTATCAAACTGACACACTATACTTACGAAAAACCATGACAATTTTAAATAAAATAGTTGATGAAAAAACCTTAAAAAACAAACTATGCATAGGATTTAAAATGATGGTTTTACCCATGATTGATGCTTCAAGCTTGTGCGTTGGATCAATAACATATGCACTAAGAGCCATTAATTGTTCAATGGACTCATAATAACCTAAAAAGTATAAAGAAAAAGGAATCCCAATTACAAGTATCAATAGCGGCCTAAATAAACTTGTGCCATGCAAGGATATTAGCGAAGATAGTTTAAGTACAAGCCAGTTCGATAATGTAGCAACAAAACCGGAGAATTTATTTTTATAGTTCAATTTATCTATAATTGGCAAATGCCTCTCCCTTGCGACACCTATAAGGTCACACAACACAGTTAGAAAATAATTTAAGAATAACACCAACTTGCAACTCAGTATCGACAGAGTAGTATCGTATTCTTTTCTCCTGAAAAAGTAAAAATTATCAGTATCTTTGTTTTTTTGACTTATGCTCTTTAACTGTCTATAAATGGCTTGCTTTTGATCCTGTTCTAAATAAGGTGTTTTTCGAGCACTTGAATGATTAACTTCTATATCAAACGGCCAACTCACTCCTTCTGTTAATAAGTCATCTAACCTACAATTTATAAAACTAACTTCAGTTTTGGTAAGATCACAATTAGAAATAACAAAACAACTTAGAAGAGATTGATGTAACACTAAGCTTTTTATCGACGCAAACTCAGCATTTTTCAATATAAATTGAGAGCTTTTATTATCAGATGCATTGGCAAAGATAAGCTTATCGTATATAGATGAATTTTGTAGGTCTATACTTACATTTTTCATCACACTTTGTCTGACATTAAAGTAAAGCGAACCTATTTTAAATTCAGAGTTAAGGTTAATGAATTTAAAATTACCATCAAAATTCAAGTCTTTACACGTCGTCCTTATTAAGAAGATTGAAATTTCTTCCTTTGATATAAAAGTAACATCATCACTAACATTTACTTCATCCATAAAAACATCGCTCGCAAAGCCATTGTATTTTATTGAGTTTGCGGATATGCAAGTAAAATCTAGCCGTTTAGCCCTTGCTTCTGCTAGAAAATAAATTACACCAAAGTTACTTGGTTGAAATGTCTCAGGGTATGGCACACGACTGAAAAGAGGTGCTGAATTAAAAAGGACTCTACCATAGCTTCCTGAAATTTTCACACTTTGAAAAGAGTTACCATACTCAAAACGCAATTCAGTATTTTCATTATATGATTGCATAAGCAACTCATTATTACATGAACATCCCACAATAAACACATTCATTATCTGCCTAGGAAAATGCAACTCCTCTAGCAATATTCTACAATTAGATATTATTAAATTAGATTGTATAGTTAAACCAGCAAAAACATCATCCGCAGAATTTATTGTCTTACCGTCTATTAAAAAACAGTTCCTCATTTTTTAGTTCTCATTAAATCATTAATTAATTTCTTATTTAGCAAATGCGACAGAAGGAAGCAACTGTAACTTAGAGCGCGTTCTGCTAAAAAATCCCCTTTGGCGCTGCCGGTGGGTGACAACTTTTGACAACTCAATCTGAACGCCAGCGTCCGGGCAAACCAGAACAGCGATCTGAAAGAGGCTCGAGGATGGATCCAAAGGGGGAGTGCTTAACACCTCCCCTTCACGAGTTCGTGTACCTGAAGTTTTCTGAAGCGGCAGCGGCTGACACTTTCCTGGTGAGGCATAACAAACCATAACAGGCTGACACCTGCCCTGCTTCGCATCAGGATTAACAAAAGCTAACAGCCAAGGCTCAACAAATCTCAACGCCAGCCCTTTACACTTCTGCTGTAGCTGCTGTTCGTAGGCGTCAGGATCCGTTAGGTTGGGTTGACACTTTTCCCAGTTTCTCGCGAAAAAGTGTCAAGTTTGAGGGGCTGGGGGGTTTACAGTTTTTCGCCGTCCAGCAGGCAGAGTGACATTAAACCATTTTTGTTCCAGTCATCCAGCGTATCGGGGTGCATTGTGGCAACGTAAGCCAGCTCAGAACGAAGAAACCGTAAAGCGCCTGCTGTACGGTCTTTGCTATAGAAGCTGTGGGTTTCTTCATCCGGCCGGAAGAGAATCAGCAATTGTTCATCGGGCTCGTGCTGAACATCAAAACCCAGCTCAGAGGCTGCGGCATCTATTCGCTGAGCAGCATCAATATCAGCCGGTAGCTCTTTCCCACCGTCATGCTTCCATACCCATGCTGCGGCCTGGGCCCACGTCAGTGCATTGTGATGCTCACCAGCACCAGCACCAGCACCAGCACCAGCAGAATTTTGTTTAGCCTGCGATGCTTCGAGATCCACTTTATCGCCTGAAATTACAATTTCACCGCGGGCTATCCAGCCGTAAACAGTTTGCCGGCTGACGCCCATATGCCTGGCGTAGGCTGATTTACTTAACAGCATCGTGATGTTTCCCTCCGGGCAGAAAAAAGCCGCCCTCAGGCGGCCTGCTTCTCTTCTGAATGTGTCTGCCGCTGGCTGCCTTTGAGCATCGCGCTGACATGTTCGCTTAACTGATCAAGGCCGGTCATGCGGGGCAGAACTTCTGAGGGATCGTCGTTCTTCCCGTACACGAGATTGTTATACCAGGTTCGGACAGCTGTAATTTGTGCGACGTCTTTCCTTACCGCATCGACCAGCTCGGCAACCGCGCTAATCACCTGCTCGTTCTCCGATGCGATACGGGAGAAGCCTAAACGTTTTAGCTGTTCCGTATCGAGTCCAGAACACACAGCGTGCGCCCTTAGTAAAGCGTCCGCCAGCTCCTGATGCTTTCCACTGTGCATCGACAGCAGCATTTTTTCCTGGCTGCGGCGATCCAGTCGGGCGAATGCCTGGCGCATTTCACTGTCACGCATGAATCCCTGAACATCATCAGATGCCAGTGGATTAACCGGAGCGAGCTTGTTCTTCAGGTAATCGAGAATGTTTGCGGCCTGCTCGCTTACGGCTGCGACGCCGCGGGTAAAGTCTTTGAGCGTGTCCGGGTTCCGGGCTTCACCTGCCCTGCGGTTTTTTGCCTGTTCGTTCAGATCCGGATCGTTGCGGATAACGTCCAGCAAATCCGCCTCAGCTTCGGCCTGCTGCGCCGTTGTCCTCAGGCTGGTGAGTTCACCCGCCATGCCCCGGAACAAAGCGGCCATCTTAGTATTTGGCGCAACAACCTTACCGGCATAACCCGACAGCTCGATACTGTGTTTCCCTATTTTGATTGAGTAGCTCACTGGCCAGCCTCCATTTTTGACAGCCCTGCATCAAATACTTTGCGCGCAACAGCATGGATTGACGGCGCGATCCCCATGCCCGACTTCTGGCGTTCCCTCTCCTGAATGGTTTTCAGGGCCTGAATCTGCTCACCGTTCAGCAGAACGGGCTTAACGTTAACCTTGCTCATGATGCCTCCTGTAATAGCAACCGTTAAAATTCCATTAATCGCAACAATCGAATAATCAATTGCGATTTATGAAACGATGTTAATGAAATTGCAGGGGTGTACAACGCGAAAAGAGCGGATGCGTTTTAAAGAATTTGCCCTCAAGGTGTTCATGGTGTTCATAAAGGCGATAAATTAAAGACAAAACAATAAATTAACCTATGAATACCGGTCTACATACAGGGGTTATAAGTGTTCATGGTGTTCATATTTCTGTTTACTTTATGAGCACAGAGTTAAAGTGACCTATGAACACTATGAATACCCTATGAATACCTTACACAAAGGTGTTCATAGTCAATCTTATTGATTTAATTGAACTTTAACCAATCAATGAACACTATGAACACCTTTCGCCATATTTAGCTAAACATTCATCTTTTTTCCTCAGCTAACGGGTGCGCTTGCGGCAGCCAGTCCTCCGCACTCTCTGAAAGTTCAACGTTCGTCACCACGCCGCGGGTCTTTCTCTCCTTGCGGTACTCGTGATTAAACTCCCGCATGGCGCTTTCCATTCCCTCAGAGAATTTATTCAGCGTCAGCGGCTTCTCGAAACCGTTCGCCTCAAGAAACTTCAGATAAGCGTGATAGAGGTACATGCGGGGGCGATGAGGCGGGTTACGGTTACCCACCAGCATTCCCACACAATCAGCCAGACGCTCCAGATGCGCGCAGAAGGCATATAGCGGATCCGTTTTCTGCTTTACCTCCAGTGCTTCTTCGCTGTTCCGTTGCTCCAGCAGCAGCGCCCGCGCTTTTTCCGGATCCGCAAAGTTCGCCAGCAGCCGGCGAACAACCACCGGAATTTCAGCGGATATCTTTTCTGCCAGGTCGGGATCCTTATCCTCTTCGCTGACGCGCCGGTTAAACTGGAAAATTACGCGGCGCCGGGAAACGCCGCCGGCACGTTCGGTGAAAATCATCGGCGTGTTGTTCGTGGCCACAACCACCGCCCGCAGAACGGCGGTGTACTGGTGCTCGTGTTTCGGGTCGATCTCCACCGCATCCCCGCCGGTGATTGCCTTTATCCCGGTGCCCTCTCCAGAATATTTGGGCTGATCAGGAAGCGTTATCATGCTTTTCCCGACGAACTGCGCCCGCCCACGCGCGCTGTCGAGCGCCGCCATGTTCCCGCTGGCGGTGTTATGCGCGCCGGCCAGCATCGTGGCGATATGGGTAAAGACACTTTTCCCGCTGCCGCCCTCACCGGTTATCTCAAGGAACAACTGCCAGTCGTACCGGTTCGCCAGCACCATAAAGAGCGCTGCAGCGATGCGCTGCATCTTAATTGCGTCTCTATCTGATGCGTAACTTAGCCACTTATGGAAGTTCGGCGCGTGGTCGCGGAGGTTTTCGCCCGGCACCGCCGGCGTGTAGGTCACGCCGTTATGGTTGGTCAGCCAGTTATCCTGGCTGTGTTCGGAGAAAACGCCGGTTTCCATATCGTAGACGCCATTAGCAAAGGGGATCAGGCTGCGCCGCGGCTCCCCCATTACCGGGATAACAATTTTCAGGGCGTCGATAACGTTGTTGATCGCGCGCTTGCTGAAGTTGGTTTTGTTCTCGTTGTAGATAGCCACCATTTCGCGGCTCAGCTCGAGCAGAGACGTTTTCTCCCAGATGCCGGCGCGGTAGACGTACACGCCCTCGCTGTTTTCGTTGATTGCAATGCCGGTGTAACGCGCGGCCAGTATGAGCGCCTTTTCGTTATCAGCCAGGTCGCGGAGGTTTACATCCGTCAGGGGTTTGCCGATCACCATGCTTTTGCCGGCTTCCGCATCGGCTTTGAGGCGCGGCAGCTGCGGCGTCCAGTCCTCCAGAAGCTGATAACCTTCAGAATAGAATTGCGCACGCTCCACGCCGGCTACCGCCAGCTTTGTGGCGAGAATGGTTATCTGCCGTTCGGTCAGATGCCCGCTGCGGCAAACCCGGGCATAGAGCCGGCCATCATCCACAATCCGGATATTCTCCAGCTCCGCCAGCTGCTTTTTATCCAGCACGACCGGCGGCACGGTGTCACCGATCGGGTTCATTTCCTGCCATGCTTTGGCGAACGTCCAGGCATCGGCGCCGGCAAAGATAATTGACTCCTCCATGAGATCCGCCGGCTGCTTTTTAAGGTTTGGTGCATTCTTCATTTTCTGTTCCCTCGCTCCCTGATGATTTCCCGCATAACCCGAATTCGTTCGATGCCCTGCACCCGCATAATTCGATCGATATCTTGTTCGCCTGCGACCGGCGCGGAAGATACAAATTCAAATTCCCGCGCCAGTCTTTCTGGCGTGCAAAAACACGGTGAGCTGTACCCCTCGCGGCAATATGTCACTCTGTCGAATCGGTAACTTTCGATAATTACGATGTTGCCCCGACTGTCCTTCCATTTATCGCCCGGCCTGATTTCAGGGTGAGCGCGGCCACCAGCAGCTAAGCCGGAATTTTTAATCGTCATATTTTTTACCTCACGCCGCTGGCGGGATTACCTGATAACCAATTTTCCTCAGAAAGCGCGCGGCACTCTCCACCGTAAAAATGATCTCGTCGTCCATAAGGGGGCGCATCGACTGAAGACCATTTGACGTGTCCACCAGATAGCGGCCGCCGGCCGGGAAACTGAAAACGTTTTTGCCGTCGGCCCGGCGAACCAGATCGTAAACAGGAGTCATAATTTCACCTCCCCGTCCCTTAATGACTGGCTGGCAAAACAATATCGCGCACTATTTAATTGCTCAGATACGTGATCGGCAAAAACGCCGAGACGGTAAAATTGGATAACCATTTTCATACAGATACCTCCATGGCCAGACGGGATTGAATGGCGGAGGCTTTACTGCCTAACTGGAGGTAAGTTCGGGTGATTGCCGGGTTACTGTGCCCGAGCATTTCAGAGGCGACCAGCAAACCCTGTTCGCCCCCGGCGGACATGAGATTAAAGGCGGCAATCTTGCGGCTGGAATAGGCACTCAGGCGCAGACGCGTGTTTACCACTCGGGTAAACCACACCATTACGTTGTGCAGTTTCTTCCAGATCGTCTGGCGGCTCACGCTACCTTCCAGAGACTGGCAACGGTTACTTTCAATCTGGCTGCGGGAAAATACCAGGTCGTCCCCGATAAGATTGCGCTCCATGCGTTCACGCAGCCGCTTGATAATGCCCGGCGGCAGCTGTTTGGTATCGTGCTTAACTTCAGCCTTTGCCACCAGCTCAAACACGATCGCCTGTTCTTCTTCCGTCATGCCGGCGGCCAGTTCGTCGCAGTTCACGCTATCCCAGTGCATGTAGGCAATGTGATCGCCAGCAAGCCGGGCAGCGTCCTTACGCTGCTGGCGAACAATCTCGATCCCCTTACGGGTCGCTCTGGCTTCCGCTGCTTTGGTCTGCTTCGCTACGATGATTGTGGCAATGCCGGTTTCCCAGTTGATGCATGAGTAACGGAAGTTGCACACGTCGCTGGTACGCCAGCCGGTAACGGTCGCAATATCCCACCAGAGTAAAACCCAGTCCGGCTGAGTCTGCTGGATGCGTTCGCGCAGTTTGCGCTGCTCTTCCCGTTCGTAAACGGGGGTCATGGTGCGGCTACCTTTCGTAGTAGTGGCTTTTACCACGTTGCCGCGCAGCTCGCGGGCTTTAGCTGTCAGGGTCTGGAGGTTAAACATGGCTACCTCCCAATTTCGCAACATCCAGTTCAAACGCGCCGCTGCTGTATTGATAAAGCGAACATTCAGAGCGAATTTTGGCGGCAAAGATAAGATCCCAGCGGGAATAAAACTCGCGGGCTTCTTGCTCACTGTCGGCAACGATGCGGATAACAACGGGAGTGCAGGTCCGGCCTTTCGGCGTACCGAGGAAAAGCCAGGTGAATTTGGGCAGTTTTTGGGTTGGGGTAGTAGCCATGTGGCAGCCTCCTTTTGCTTACTGGAGTCACCACCTGAGTTCTCACGCTCATAAAGGGTGGTGACACTGACGGGGGTGAGAATACCGGTGCAAAAGGATACCGGCCAGCCTTTCGGCTGCCCCGCCAGCGCCACCATAGATTCGATGCGGATCTTCCCCGCTGAATGAAGATGTACTGGCTTTACGACACAAAAAAAGACGCTATAGGCGTCTGGTATCGCCTTTTGCTTATCCGGGTTCTCACGCCCGACACCAGATTTTGCTGGTGCTTTTAAAGCATACCCTTCAGTTGAATAACAAGGCAAGGAGTTTTTAGGGTGAGCGAAGCCCTGCCCCAGACGGGCATAATTGTTCTTCATGGCATTAACCTTTTCGAATTGTTTAGTGAGCTGTCGCGACAAACTTATTTTGAGTGCTCTACATCGCAAGAGCACGCAAGTTATTCATGAACTCGATTTTTGTTTCCAACCGGAGCTGAGCGAACTTCAGTGAACGGCTCGTGAACATTTTCATCTAACAGCTCAGGCTGATACTTACGCCATAGTTGAATCTCCTCGCGTTCAAGAGCCTCTTTAGCACCCTTACATTGCTGCAACTTATAACCGCGTTTACTGGCCTCATGCTTATAGGCTGCCATACGCCGGCTAAAATCGTTCAGAAACACGAACGGCACGCCATAAGAGCCAGTTTTGCGGATTGAGGGAATCACCTCGCGAAATACCCAATTACTGAAACGATGGGCGAATGTGCCTGCCGTAGTAGCTTTGCGGCTACGGGCGATCAGTTTGTAAAAACCAGATTCAGAGACAGCACTATGATTTGGGTTTCCACGAATACCGTAAGTTAAAGTTACGGTATTTCTCTCGTCATCATCCAGAGCCTGCAACGCCATACGCGAATTGGATAATTCCAGCGCCGCGCAAACATCCTTTGCAACGAACCACGGTTCGCCATTGAGCTTAACAATGCGAACTTTTAGCCCCTCAAAATTGATAACGGAAATATCATCACTACAGTTTTCAGGGTGAGGGAAGCCCTGACCATTAAGGCCATTATTTGATTTCATACTGTTCCTCGAATCTAATTTACAGAAGTGAAGATCTGACTCAGTTAGCTTTGCGCCGCTCTTCCAGCCAGCGATTAATCTCAAGTGCATCAAAAGCAGTCACGTTGTCACTCAACTTGACGGGACGTGGCAAGATTCCTTTTTTGACCCAACGATCAATTGTGGGCATGGATACCCCAAGCAACGCAGGCATGCGGAAACGACGGATGTAACCTTCAGTAGGAATAGCTGAGTAAACTTCCTGTTTTTCCAACATTTTTATGCTCCTGTGATAGCTGGTTAGGTTAGATGAAGTTTAATGATTCCTTACGCAGCATTTCCAGCATAAATAGATTCTTTTGAAAGAAATTAGGTTTCTTTTGAAATAATCAATATCTTTTGAAAAACAAGGTGACCACCGGAAATTTGATCACTCTTATAAAACAGGACATTACAAGTCTTACGAACATGATGAGTTATCAACGTTTTACATCTTTTTGTAGGTCTAGGTATCTCTAGGTATCATTTTGTATGTATGCTCATCACATGTAACTCAATGGCTTACATTGACTGTTAATGACTGTTATTGGCCGTTATTGGCCGTTAATGCCCTGCTATGACTTGCAGTGAGGTTATATGAGAAGACTTAACGTACCAATGCATAACGTCGTATCACTCAACATCACTCAACGTCATCCAACAATATTCAATAACCCACAACATCATAAAACTGCACAAAACTGCGCGAAACTGCGTAAAAGTGCTCCAAGTAATACAGGGGACTAACCATGACATAAAAGGGGAAAGTGGATATCAAGGAGGAGATCAGGAAATGAATTAGGTTTTTTGATGCAGAACAGCTAAGTAAAGCGGATAAATATTGAGTAATAAAAACCGATAAGATGCCCATTTTGTCTTCATACAAGTACGCAACGGGCACTCAAACTAAATTCTATTCTGCAGCATACATCGCTAATAGCGCCTGTTTTGCCTTTGCTGCAAAAGCTGCTCGGCTTATGCCTTTCGTTGATAAACCTTCAGATTCTACCAATTCCAATACGTCACTATAAATTGCACTTATATTGGGCTTTCCCGAGTTAAGATATGAGGATGCCCCGGACTTTTTAACTAAGAGATGAATGAGAACCCCCATCATCTTCATCGTTCCTTCGTGTTCATCTTGTTTACGGTGCTGGCCACGTCCACTTCTGTTTGTTTCTTTTATGTAATTAATAAGTTGCAGCCCACCTAAATTACGAGCCTTCTCTTCCCATCCTTTAGTGCCGCGCAAATCATCAATAGCTTCTTTAACTTTTTGAGCGATTACTTCGGGTGTACTTTCTTCAACGAACGGGAAAGCAGCTAAAAAAATGTCTAAGGCGTTACAAGCTTCATCTGTAGTTATTTTTTTATCCCTGTGAACTTTTAGCGCCCTCGCAATTGATTTGCGAGTAAGATCAACATAGTCAGAGTGCTCAGGTGGTACATCACTGAGACGCATTAGTGGATTCAAACCGGCGAGTGCCAATGCCATTTCCTGTGGCGTGATGGATACAGAAGCACATAACCTCTCAATTGGTGATTTCCTCAAGATGTCTTTCATGCTTTACTCCCTTTCACTTTAGATGTCATAACTCCTCAGTTATCCCCTCTTTCCAACGTCACCATTAATTCGGCCCAACACGATAATGCAGCTTTTCTCTCTTCGAAGTACTGGTGCCGGTTATAGATCCCTTCAACGCCGGGGATTTTATGGTTTAAGCAACGCTCGGCTATCAAAGGATCAATGCCTAAAGCCGCCATTTGAGTGCGCATAGTACGGCGCAAGTCATGAATACTGAACGGCTCGATTCCATGCATTTCCCTCAACACAGACGGCATGACCATATTGAGAGTTGCTCGGCTAATGTGAGTTCTGCTACTGGCTCTCCTGCCGGGTATAAACCAACGGCTGTTTCCAGCAAAAAGTCTTATTTCTTTTATCCACTCGATCACCGGTTGCGCCAATGGTATATCAATGTCATCGCCATTCTTTGCTCTTGAGCCGGGAAGATGCCAGACGCCCTTCTCAAGATCGAACTCAGTCCATTCAGCAGCACATAACTCCATTTTGCGCACACCCAGCGCCAAAATTAGTTTAAAAACTAGCTCATTTTCCCTGCTGATTCCTTGCCCACTACGCAGAGCTTTAAAGAACATTACTAGCTCATCACGACTCAATGCCCGCTTTCTTCCCCTCTCCTTTCCCCCAGCATCTTTTGAGCCGAATGATATAGCAGGATTAACATCAATCATGCCTCGAACGACCGCGAAGTCAAACAGGCGTTTGAGCATACGGAGAACGTCATTAGCGACTGTGGGCGACCCACGCTTAAGAACGTCTTGAAGAACACTATCAACGTGGCGTGGGCGAACTTCTTCGACCTTCATTTTTCCAATTAAGGCCACAATATTCTTTTGCAGGCTAGCGAGGAAAAGCTCTGGATGCTTGTACGTAGGCTCGATCTGACGAGAGTAATACTCCGCTGCAAGTTCAGAAACGTGGATAGCGTTCTTTTCAGCTTCAATTTTCGCTATCGCTTCAGCCTTGCGTTGTTGCTTCTCTGCAGCCACGTCATGCCCAAGAGCAACACGGGCTGCAAGTTCCTTAGCAATCTCCCTTGCTTTAGCAAGCGAGATAACAGAATAAGAACCAATCATTAAGGTCCGGGGCTTGCCGGCAAGTTTGTATCGAAAACGCCAAAATGGAGTTTTGTCTTCTTTGCGAAAGCGGAGATAAAGTCCTTCGCCATCGGACCTACCCTCGAATCGTTCGCCACTCTTGATCCACGCTCGGATCTGCATATCGGTAAGTTTTGGCATGCACGTATACCTAGCAATCTACTGGTACATCTAAAAGTGTACCCAAAAGCGTAAAGGTGTACCCAAAACGACATAACAGCATGCTGGGTACACCTCTGTGTACACCTCTGTGTACACCTAAAGGATGCACTTTCCTGTACTCTTATGATAGCCCCTAAAAACAAAAAAGCCCGAAATATTCGGGCTTTAGGATGCTTATGATAGCTAGCAATTCACGATGAAAGCTTATTTGCTTTTCTTAATGTGCTTAATCAAACGCTTACGCTTACGCATCTGGTTTGGCGTCAGGGTATTGCGCTTGTTGGCGAACGGGTTCTCCCCTTCCTTGAACTGGATGCGGATTGGCGTGCCCATGACGTCCAGTGATTTACGGAAGTAGTTCATCAGATAGCGCTTGTAGGAATCCGGCAGGTCTTTAACCTGGTTGCCGTGAATCACCACGATCGGTGGGTTATAACCACCGGCGTGAGCATATTTCAGCTTCACGCGACGACCACGCACCAGCGGCGGCTGATGGTCTTCTGCTGCCATGTTCATGATACGGGTCAGCATGGCGGTGCTCTGACGACGGGTGGAGCTGTCGTACGCTTCACGCACGGACTCAAACAGATTACCTACACCGCTGCCGTGTAACGCAGAGATAAAGTGCACGCGAGCAAAGTCGATAAAGCCCAGACGGAAGTCGAGCGTCTCTTTCACCTGCTCTCTCACCTCATTACTCAGGCCGTCCCATTTGTTGACCACGATAACGAGTGAGCGCCCACTATTCAGAATGAAGCCGAGCAGAGAAAGGTCCTGATCGGAGATACCTTCACGCGCATCGATGACCAGCATGACCACGTTGGCATCTTCAATCGCCTGCAGGGTTTTGATAACGGAGAATTTTTCCACCACATCGGTGATTTTCCCGCGCTTACGTACGCCTGCAGTATCAATGAGTACATACTCACGCTCATCGCGCTGCATCGGGATATAAATACTGTCGCGCGTGGTGCCCGGCATGTCGTAAACGACCACACGCTCTTCGCCGAGGATACGGTTAGTAAGTGTAGACTTACCTACGTTTGGACGGCCCACGATAGCCAGTTTGATCGGCAGATCCTGCGGGTTGAAGTCGTCTTCAGGCTCTTCCTCGCCCGCTTCGCCGTCTTCGAACTGCGCCCAATATTCGGCGTCTTCATCGATCTCTTCCGGCGGGTTAACTTCATCAACCCACGGCAGCAAAACGGTTTCCAGCAGGCTGGTCACGCCACGACCATGAGATGCCGCGATCGGGTAGATTTCGCCCAGACCTAAGGACCAGAAATCCGCAACCGCCTGGTCTGCATCAATACCGTCAGTTTTGTTCGCCACCAGGAAAGTGGGTTTTTCACGCGAGCGCAGATGTTTCGCAATAGCGGAGTCCGCCGGCATCAGGCCTGCGCGAGCGTCCACCATAAACAGAACCACGTCAGCTTCTTCAATCGCCAGCAGCGACTGTTCCGCCATGCGGGTTTCAACACCATCTTCTGTCCCGTCAATACCACCGGTATCAATACAGATGAACTCGCGTCCTTCTACTTCTGCACGACCGTACTTACGGTCACGCGTCAGCCCCGGGAAATCCGCAACCAGCGCATCACGGGTGCGTGTTAAACGGTTAAAAAGAGTGGATTTTCCAACGTTAGGGCGCCCGACAAGCGCGACCACAGGTACCATGTTTGAAGCCTCATAAAATTCAAATAAACGTCGCATTTGCGGCGTTTTTAAAAATGTCAAAACGGCTCCTGAGTGAACAGGAGCCGTTTAGTATACTACAACCGCTGGGTAATTAACGCGTGATCGCGTACAGCGTGCCGTCTTTTGCCTGAATCAACAGTTTGCCGTCAGCCACGACCGGTTCCGTCAGGAAACCTGAGCTGTCGACTTTTTGCTGAGCAACAAAACGACCGTTGTCCGGGTCAATCCAGTGCATATACCCTTCGCTATCACCCACCACCAGGCTACCGTTATACAGTGCTGGTGCGGTCAGCAGACGGTGCAGCAGATCGCTTTGCGTCCACAGCGTAACACCACCTTCGGTGCTGAGCGCCAGCAGACGGTCGTTCTGATCGACCATATAGATACGGTTGCCATCAACCACGAAATCATTTACCGAGCCCAGTTCACGTTTCCACATGACCTGGCCGCTGCGCAGATCCAGCGCGGTCAGGTTACCGTTATAGGCCAGTGCGTAAACCACACCGTCTACGATAACCGGGGTCGTGTCGACATCGCTCAGACGATCGATTTCCGTTGAGCCTGTCGCCTGAGAAATACGCTGCTGCCAGATCATCTGGCCTTGCTGCATCAATACCGCGCTTACACGACCGTTGTCACCGCCAACAATGGCAGCACCAAAGGCGGTAGCCGGCGCAGATTCACCGCGCAGGGACAAGGAAGGCATATCCAGGTTCACGGTCCATTTCACCAGACCATCGGCTTCGTTCAGCGCCTGCAGCTGGCCGTTGCTGGTGTGGATCAGTACCATGCCGTCGCTCACGACCGGACGAGACAGAGACTCACCGGCCACGGAGGTTTGCCATGCAACAGAACCATCGCTGGTGTTGAGAGCATAGACCTGGGCTTTTTCGCTACCCACGTACACATGCCCACCGGCAACGGTCAGACCGCCAGAAAGCAGTGCCGGTTTACGAGAGAACCAGCCATCTTTTTCCGCCAGGTTAACCGACCACACTTCTTTCCCGTCATCGGCGTTAACCGCCTTCACGGTACCTTTGCGGTCAGCCGCATAGATAACGCTGTCGGCAAAAGCCGGGTGCAGGTTGGAATAAAAATCACCAATACCATCGCCCACGGAGGTGCTCCACGCGGTGGACGGGGTAAACTGGTTTTCAACAGTCGGCAGTGGGGACATTTTCACAACGTCTTCTTCGCCACTGAACAGTGAACAGCCACTCAATAACGTAACAGAAAGCAGTCCTGGCAGAAGTAATTTACGCAATTGCATCGGGTCCCTCTCAGACGGACAAATTATTTATTTTCATCTGCATCATTTCGCTCAGCGCAGGTGAAGCTTTGCTCTCTACGCCAGCTTGCCACGCTTTACGCGCGCCCGCTTTGTCACCTTTGCTCAGCAGTGCTTCACCGCGCAGATCGGCAACAATGGCAGCAAAACCTTCGCCTTTGATGGTATCGAGCGTTTTCAGCGCATCGTCAGCTTTTTTCTGCTGAACCTGAATACGAGCCAGGCGCAGATTGATTACCGCTTTCAGATTTTCATCACTGGCGGCGGTTAGCCCTTGTGACAGCAGGCTAGCGGCTTTATCCAGCTCGTTCTTATCAACGTACTGCTGCGCCACTTCCAGTGCGGCCAGCGCACCGTAGGTGTTTTTGTTGTCAGCGGCAAATTTCTCTGCCGCCGTCAGCGTTTGCGGCTGATCGGCACGGATTGCGCTAACGGTATTTTCATACGACAGCGACGCGTCACGCGCGGAGTCCGCCTGATGACTGTTCCAGTAACGCCAGCCTACCAGCGCACCGACACCTAAAATAACCCCAACAACCAGCGCCTTGCCGTTTTCGACAAAGAAGCGTTTAATCGCGTCGACCTGATCGTGTTCGTTCTCGTAAATTTCCACGCAGTCCTTCTCCTTAGCCCAATAGAGTGCGCAAGTGCGCCGCAACGCCGTCCTGCGTTACCGTTGTCTGCTCACCAGAGCGCAGGTCTTTCACAACCACTTCGCCGTTAGCCACTTCGGACTCGCCCAGCACCAGTGCAATACTTGCGCCCCATTTATCGGCACGAGCAAACTGTTTTTTGAAGTTGCCGCCGCCATGGTTGGTCATCAGCTTCACGTCCGGCAGTGCATCACGCACACGTTCCGCAAGCTGCATTGCCGCAGGCTGCGTTTCCGCGCCTGAGGCTACCAGGTATATATCGACAACGGAATCTGCTTTAAATTCCGGATTAACTGCCTGAACCAGCAAAACAAGTCGCTCAAGGCCCATGGCGAAGCCAACGCCAGGGGCTGGACGACCACCAAGCTGCTCAACCAGACCGTCATAACGACCGCCGGCACACACGGTGCCCTGGGAACCGAGGCTGGATGTCACCCACTCGAACACGGTGCGGTTGTAGTAGTCCAGACCGCGCACCAGACGCTGGTTCACGGTATAAGCAATGCCCGCGGCTTCCAGCAGTTTGCACAGACCCGCAAAGTGCTCACGTGACGCTTCGTCCAGGTAGTCGCCCAATGCAGGTGCATCGTTCAACAGCGCCTGTACGTCAGGATTTTTGGAATCCAGCACACGCAGTGGGTTGCTGTACATACGACGTTTGCAGTCTTCGTCCAGCTTCTCTTTGTGCTGCTCCAGGAACGCAACCAGTGCGTCACGGTAGTTCGCACGTGCTTCCAGAGAACCGATGGAGTTCAGTTCCAGTGAGACATGCTCAGCAATGCCGAGCGCACGCCACCAGCGGGCAGTCAACATAATCAGTTCGGCGTCAATGTCCGGGCCCTGCAGGCCAAAGACTTCCACACCCAGTTGGTTGAACTGGCGATAACGACCTTTCTGTGGACGTTCGTGGCGGAACATCGGGCCGATATACCACAGGCGCTGCTCCTGATTGTACAGGAGACCATGTTCGATGCCGGCGCGTACGCAGCCCGCCGTACCTTCCGGACGCAGTGTCAGGCTGTCGCCGTTGCGGTCCTCAAAGGTGTACATCTCTTTTTCAACCACGTCGGTCACTTCGCCGATCGCGCGTTTGAATAACGGGGTCTGCTCTACAATCGGCAAACGGATTTCGCTGTAACCGTAGCTGCCGAGCACCTGTTTGAGTGTGCCTTCAATGCGCTGCCAGATGGCGGTTTCGCCAGGCAGATAATCGTTCATGCCGCGGATGGCTTGAATGTTTTTTGCCACGTTTATTCTCTTTCTATATACAAAAAAGAACCCAAAGAATGGGTTCAATCATACATGGGAAGCGCCACGCTTCCCATCACGTTATTTTTCAACCTGCTGAATGCTGATGCGCTGCGCTTCATCCATCATTGTTGCTTTGGCACGGATGCGGGCTTCAAGCTGGTCGATCATATCACTATTATCCAGACGATCTTTACGCACGCCATCTTCATAGAGACCACTTTTCTTGTTACCGCCGGTGACGCCGAGCGTTGACACCAGGGCTTCACCCGGACCGTTCACCACGCACCCGATGATGGAGACGTCCATCGGGGTGATGATATCTTCCAGACGTTGCTCAAGCGCATTCACCGTGCCAATCACGTCAAATTCCTGACGTGAACAGGTTGGACAGGCAATGAAGTTGATCCCACGTGCGCGGATACGCAGTGATTTGAGGATATCGAAACCGACTTTGATCTCTTCTACCGGATCGGCCGCCAGCGAAACGCGCAGGGTGTCACCGATCCCTTCCGAGAGCAGCAGCCCCAGACCGATCGCCGATTTAACGGAACCGCTACGAAGGCCACCGGCTTCCGTAATCCCGAGGTGCAAAGGCTGATCGATCTGTTTTGCCAGCAGGCGATAAGACTCTACTGCCAGGAACACATCTGAGGCTTTTACGCTGACTTTGAACTGATTGAAGTTCAGACGATCAAGATGATCAACGTGACGCATCGCGGATTCAAGCAGCGCCTGCGGCGTTGGCTCACCGTATTTTTCCTGCAGATCTTTTTCCAGGGAACCGGCGTTAACGCCGATACGGATAGGAATATTTTTATCGCGGGCGCAATCCACCACCATGCGGATACGCTCTTCGTTACCGATGTTGCCCGGGTTAATACGCAGGCAGTCGACGCCATATTCAGCAACTTTCAGCGCAATGCGGTAATCGAAGTGGATATCAGCAACCAGCGGAACGCTGACCTGCTGTTTGATCAGTTTGAACGCCTCAGCGGCATCCATTGTCGGCACGGAGACGCGAACAATGTCCGCGCCTACACGCTCTAACGCTTTGATCTGATTGACCGTCGCTTCCACGTCTGTGGTGCGCGTGTTGGTCATCGACTGGACGGCGATAGGAGCCCCATCGCCGATTGGCACATTACCAACGTAAATCCGTTTCGATTTTCTACGTTGAATCGGAGCCTGGTTATGCATGAAAAATCTCCCGCGTTGCCCGTCTGTTACTGTGCTGCTGATTGTTCGGCATTAACGGTAAGACGCGCAACCTGGTTAGTTCTGATAAAGCGGCTCAGGTCGACAGGTTTTCCTTGATACTGGATCTGTACTGCTGCCGGAGCGCCGATTTTAAGTTTATACGGTGCCTGGCCGGTTAGGTTTAACGTGCCATCTTTACGCTGCAGACCGCTGAACAGTTTTTTACCTGTTGCATCGGTCACTTCCAGCCAGCAGTCAGCTGAGAAGTTCATCACCAGCGCATTTGGGTCCGCCGCCGGCGCAGCCGTTCCGGCCGGATTGGTTGGCAGTGACGCAGCACCGTTGTCCGCAGGCTGAGTGGCCGCTGGCGCGTTGGTCGCGGTATCCACGTTTGCCTGAGAAGGGGCAACCACCGCGTTTGGATCCTGAGCCTGAGGCGCAGGGGTATTAGCCGTTGCGGCGGGTGCCTGCCCGGCATCGGTTGCAGGCGCATCGGTCGCGGCAGTCTGCGGCTCGCTGGAGGTGGCAGCACCTTCGGTATTCAGCGGCACGCTCTGAGCGTTGTCATTTCCGGACTGATTGAGCTCGGCGGAGGATTGATCGGCCATGGTGGTGATCTCTTCCTGCTGCGCCTTGTGGTTTTGCCACCACCATGCGCCCGTCAGGCCGATCACCACAAACAGCACCAGCCAGGTAAAGCTCATCAGCCAGCCATCACGTTTTTTACGACGTTTTCCCAGGGAGAAGGTCTGCATCGGCGCAACTTTTGCTGCGCGGACCGGTGCCTGCTTCTCCATCATTGGCAGTAATTCTTCTTCAGGGATATGCACCAGTTTTGCATAAGAGCGGATGTAACCACGCAGAAATGTTGAAGCCAGATCGGCCGGAGCCTTATCTTCTTCAATATCGCGAACCGTGGAAACCTTCAGACATAAGCGTTCTGCAACGGCTTGCTGGCTGAGTCCGAGTTGTTCACGGGCGTTGCGAAGACGAACGCCAGTGGAGAGTGCTTCATGTTGGTCGTGAGTGGCTTCAGTATTCATTCGCTACAACTACTGGTACGTGAAAAAAAAGGGTTCAGGTGCCGGTAAGTCACAATGCCACCCGCACCGCGAAAGTTCTGATCAGTTAACCTTGAACAGACAGTATAAGTCTGTCAGCCCGGAGATGACAGCACAGCCCTGCCCGTCAGGATAAACTGTTGTTACGTCGTTACATACTGCCCGAAAGTCGGATGAAACGCACCGTAATTATTGATCAGTCATCACGAATCTGACTGATTATTCAGTAAGATTATGCTTCACGGCGCAAATAATGCGCCGTGAGTGCATAAGAATCAAACAGCTTTGACCGCAATCGTCTCGCCCTGCATACGTTTACGCAGGGTACGTTTGGTACGGTCAATCACATCACCTGCCAGCTGTCCGCATGCAGCATCGATATCATCACCACGGGTTTTACGCACGATAGTGGTGAAACCATACTCCATCAGCACCTTGGAGAAACGGTCGATACGGCTGTTCGAGCTACGGCCATAAGGCGCACCCGGGAACGGGTTCCATGGAATCAGGTTGATTTTGCACGGCGTATCTTTCAGCAGTTCAGCCAGCTGATGCGCATGCTCGGTACCGTCGTTTACGTGATCGAGCATGACATACTCGATCGTCACGCGGCCCTGGTTCGCGTTGGATTTCTCCAGGTAGCGACGCACGGCGGCGAGGAAAGTTTCGATATTGTACTTTTTGTTGATGGGTACAATTTCGTCACGGATTTCGTCGTTCGGTGCATGCAGGGAGATCGCCAGCGCAACGTCAATCATGTCGCCCAGCTTGTCCAGTGCAGGCACTACGCCTGACGTCGACAGCGTTACGCGACGCTTGGACAGACCAAAGCCGAAGTCATCCAGCATGATTTCCATCGCCGGAACGACGTTGGTCAGGTTCAGCAGTGGCTCGCCCATGCCCATCATCACTACGTTGGTGATTGGACGGGTCCCGGTCACTTTCGCCGCACCGACGATTTTCGCCGCACGCCACACCTGGCCGATAATTTCAGACACGCGCAGGTTACGGTTGAATCCCTGTTGAGCGGTTGAGCAGAACTTGCACTCCAGCGCACAGCCTACCTGAGAGGAGACGCACAGCGTGGCGCGGTCTTCTTCCGGGATGTAGACGGTTTCAACGCGCTGATCGCCAACGGCAATCGCCCATTTGATGGTGCCATCGGCAGAGCGCTGCTCCTCCACCACTTCTGGTGCACGGATTTCAGCCACTTCTTTGAGCTTATTGCGCAGCACTTTGTTGATGTCAGTCATGTCATCAAAGTTGTCGCTGCAATAGTGGTACATCCATTTCATGACCTGATCGGCACGAAACGGCTTCTCGCCCATCTCTTTAAAGAACTCGCGCATCTGCTGACGGTTCAGATCCAGCAGGTTAATTTTTCCATTTTTATTTGGAACCGCAGGAATGGCGACTTCGGAGGTATTCACTAATTCAGACATAATTTTTTCCGGCCTCGTTGTTACACGTTATGGCCCATGGAGGGTTGAAAAGAAACGCCCCGGAAAGCAGTCTGCTCGTCCGGGGCGTTGCATTGTACAAAGTCTGGCGCAGGGATGCCACGTCTGCACTCGGCATTTACGAAAATAATGTGTAAACGAAACCGTTAAATTAACGGGTACGTGGACACACTTCGCCTTCAGCGAAGAAGAACGCGATTTCACGAGCGGCAGATTCAACAGAATCGGAACCGTGGGTGCCGTTCTCGGTGAAGCTGTCTGCATAGTCAGCGCGCAGGGTACCAGCCAGTGCGTTATCCGGGTTGGTCGCACCCAGCAGGTCACGGTGACGCTGTACTGCGTTTTCGCCTTCCAGTACGGATACAACGATCGGGCCAGAAGTCATGAACTCAACCAGACCGTCGAAGAATGGACGACCTTCGTGCTCAGCGTAGAAACCGCGAGCCTGCTCAACGGTCAGGTGCAGCATTTTGGTGCCAACGATTTTGAACCCTGCTGATTCAAAGCGAGCAAAGATGCTGCCAATAACGTTTTTTGCCACCGCGTTTGGTTTGATGATGGAAAAAGTACGTTCAATAGCCATGATAACCTCTGTAAATGTTCTGTTGTTTTTCATACCTGAGTATGGTGTGGCGCGGATTATAATGAGCAATAGCGCCATTGCCTATGGATTCAGGTAACATTTTTTTAAAATGAGACGAAGATTAGCAACAGCTCACAGCAGAAGAGACGTTTAACGCTACTGCAGCGTGAAATTCACCGTCGCCACCTGCCCCGCTTCATCCATCACCAGCACCTGATAATCGCCTGATTTATCAAGCTGCAAGGTGTAAACCCGGCTCTTCACCGCCAGCGGTTCGCCATTCAAAAACCACCAGCGTTCACCGCTATTGCCGGTGGCCTGTAGCGGTAACGAGACGCGGGATTCCCCCGGCAGACGCTTGATAACCGCGCCTTCACGCACGCCAGTCAACATCAGCGGTGCAGGTGAGTCCTGCGACAAGGGCGGACAGGTAGCCGATGGCGAAGGGATCCGTGCTGAGCGCCGCTCGGCTGCAGGCAGCCAGGGTTCCAGCGGCAGCGGCCAGACATCCAGAACTTTCTCGGTCGCATCCGGGCAGTCTGCCGCCACGCGTTTGCCCTCTTTATCCAGCCAGACCGGGAAACGGATCCCGCGAATACCTTCCTGTTCCGGTAAGAGCAATGTCGGCGGCTCGCTGCCGTCCAGCAGCCAGGTCGCCAGACGACGACGGCAATTTTCGCTCCCTTCCGGCAGCGACTGGCCGCCCGGCCAACAGATGACGCCGCGTCCCACACCGTCAGGACGCGGGTCGCGTGGCAGACGCGCCTGATCGAGCGTTGAACCAGACTGCAGAACATTATTTACCTGGTTAAGCAGAGGTACCGCGCTCGCAAACCCAAACTGACCCGCCACAGGCGTGCCGTCCGGTCGTCCGGTCCAGATCCCAATAACGTAACGGGCATTCAGCCCTACCGCCCATGCATCACGGTAGCCATAGCTGGTTCCCGTTTTCCATGCCAGAGGTACCACCTGCGGCAGCGCATTGTCCGGCAGCGGCTGCGCCTCATTGGCCAGAATACGGCGAATGATCCACGCCGAGCCCTGGGATAACAACGGCCGCTCTGACAAGGGATCGCCTGGCTGTAATCGCAGCCGGCCCGCTTTACCGTGTCGGGCGAACGCGCTGTAGGCCGCGGTGATATCGGCCAGCCGCGCCCCTGCCCCGCCCAGGATCAGCGATAAATTCGGCTGTGCGCCAGCAGGTAAAATCAGCGGCAAACCTGCATTACTCAACATCGCAGCAAAACGTTTTGGTCCGTATGCCTCGAGCACCTGCACGGCGGGCAGATTAAGGGAACGTACCAGCGCTTCACTCATACTCACCGGCCCATGAAACCCACTGTCGAAATTACCCGGGCGATAATCCCCCGTTTTTCTTGGAACATCCTGGAGCAGCGATGCCGGGTGGATCAAACCGTCGTCCAGCGCCATACCGTAGATAAAGGGCTTGAGCACCGATCCCGGCGATCGGATCGCATTCACCATATCCACATGGCTAAACCGGGTGTCATCGTTAATGTCGACCGATCCCACCCAGCCACGCACTTTCATATCCGTGTGATCGACGACGATCATTGCCAGCGAACTGCGAGCCGGCAGACGAGATTTCCAGTTCATCGCCAGTTCTTCAAGCTGCCGCTGCAGGGACGCATCCAGGGTAGTCACAATTTTAGTATCGCGACTTTTGCTCAGCATCATGCGCGAAAAGAGCGGTGCCAGCTGCGGCATTTGCCGGGGCGCCAGCCATACCGCTTCTTCACGGGACTCCTTAACCTGGCTTGCCGACCAGACGCCCTGCGTCACCATCCGGTCGAGCACTTTGTTGCGTGCCGCTTCTGCACGTTCCGGCCAGCGGTCAGGACGCAACCGGCTTGGCGCCTGCGGCAATACGGCGAGCAGCGCCGCTTCGGAATAGCTGAGCTGCGAAGGTGGTTTGCCGAGATAGGTCCAGCTTGCCGCACCAATCCCCTGCAGCGTACCGCCAAACGGGGCACGGTTAAGATAAAGCGTGAGGATGTCGCGCTTAGAGAGGTGCCACTCAAGCTGCATGGCTCGCCAGAGCTGACGAATTTTGCCACCAAAAGTGCGCGGATGCGGATCCAGCAGGCGCGCCACCTGCATGGTGAGCGTGCTGCCGCCTGAGACAACCCTCCCGGAGGTAAGATCCTGCCAGGCGGCGCGCAGCACAGAGAACGGATTCACGCCTGGATGGTCCCAGAACCAGCGATCTTCATACTGGATCAAGGCTTCAAGATAGCGGGGAGAAACCTCTTCGAGAGTGACCGGATAGCGCCAGATCCCTTCGCTGTCGGCAAAACGCCAGAGCGGTGTGCCCTTTTCGTCCACCACCACCCGTGCGGGGTTGACCTCTTTCAGAGGCAACGGCCACAGGCGATCAGCGGCCAGAATCAGCCCCCATAAAACGAGAAGCGCTCCCGCCAGCCACAGCCAGCGGGAGCGTATCAGACGTACAAGCCGCATATTACGGTACAACAATCAGCGGGCCACTGGCCGCACCTGTTGCCCGCCACTGCGGAACATACATGGACTCCACCATCGGGACCGGCACCTCATAGGTTCCCGGCGTCACGGCGCGCGCCAGATAAACCAGCGTGACCGGCTGCCCTTCGTTAACCGGCACCGCCGCCACAAAGCGATCGTCGCGGAATTCCATATGCTGAATATCCGCCTGCTGCATCTGACTGAGCAGGTTCTGCACTTCGCTGCCGCTGTCCTGCAGGCTGGCGCTGCTGCTCGCCAGGTTCTGGTTTTCCAGTTCCAGTCCCGCCGGGAGGAGATCGACAACCAGCGCATCCGGCACGTTCTGGCTGGCCTTCACTTCAAGCCATACCAGCACCAGATCGCCGCTCTTCAGTGACGTGAGCGACTTTGTGCTGCCGTCGGTTGCCAGAATATGGCGCTCAATCTGCAGCACGTTAGACGATGGCTGAGGTGCAGATGCCGGATAACCGGTGCTATCAAGGCGTACCCACAGCGGTGTGCTACCGGTATTGGCCACCTGCAGCGCGCCAAGCTGGTCGCCGTTCACGTTCTGTACCAGAGCTTTATCACCGCCTGATGCGGTATTCGCCAGAGACGTTTGCGCCTGCCATGCGCCGGATAAAGTTTGCAGCGAGCGTCCGGCCAGGAACAGGGCGTTACTCTCCTGGGTCGAGAGCCAGCGCTGGCTGAAAGCTTGTTCCGACAAGGCGTTCAGCAGCGTATTTTGCGCATCCGGCAGAAGCTTGTACTCCTCAAGCAGAGAGAGCATCAGCGCATTATCACGAAGCGCACTGCCATAATCGGCCATCCAGTTTTTGCTGTCGTTACGCGGCGTTTTGATGGCCAGACCCAGCGCCTGCTGGCTGCGCGGTGCGTCGCCCATCAATTTAAGCGCCATCCCCAGCTGCATCAGCGGCAGCCCGGAAGCGGCCTGTCCGTGACGTTCCCAGATTTCACGCAACGCACCAAGCGGGGCTTTTTGCTGACGAGCCAGCACCAGCGCGGCATAGGCCTGCACCGCAAATTTACTGGCCTGGGTATCATCGCTGTAGCGGATGGACATCATGCCCGGGACCTGCAGGTAACGCAGCAAGCGGCTGTTGGCGTTGTTAACCGCCTCAGCAGGCACGCTGTAGCCCTGCTCGCCTGCACGAACCAGGAAGTCAGTGACATAGGCGGTGAGCCAGTACTCCTCCGGACCGTTTTTATCCCAAAGCGCGAAACCTCCGTCATCACGCTGCATTTGCAGCAGACGGGAGATCCCGATATCAATGGCTGCACGGCGCTTGTCATCCGTATCCCCTTTGATGCCAAGCGCGTTCAACTGCGCCGCGTTGGTGTAGAGCGACGGGAACAGACCACTGGTGGTTTGCTCCAGACAGCCATACGGGTATGCCTGCAGCTCACGAATATAGCGCGCCAGATTCAGAGGCGGTTTCCCGCTCAGCAGCAATTGTCCCTGTAGCGTGGCCGGAGAGAAGCCATTAAGGTGCTGCGCCGGTGCACTCCACGACTCACCAGGATTCAGCATGGCACCGGTGTTAACGGTCTGCGCCGGGAATGCCGGACGAACGCCGATTTTCCAGCTCTTCTGTTGTGCAGCGAAAGTCTCGCCCGGCAGCTGCAGGCCGGTCACCTGAGCGGTCACTTCACCATCACCGTAGCCATCCAGCGCACGTACCGGTATAAACAGGGTGCTGCGCGCGCCCGGCGGTAACTTCACGGGCTGCGGCTGTGCGCCTTCAAGCGACAGCTTGCCGGTAGCGGTAAAGGCAACGTTCAGCGTTTGCGGCTGGTCCGTCAGGTTGGTCACATCCAGCGTCAGGCGTGAGGTATCGCCACTTGCCAGGAAACGCGGCGTGTTCAGTTCGGTAATGATTGGGGCGGCGACAATCACTTTACCCTCGCTGCTGCCGAAATCATCTTCCGTCCAGGCCTGCGCCATCAGACGCAGCTCGCCATTGAAGTCTCCAATGGGCAGCGTCACGGTCCCTTCACCGTTAGCATCGAGCTCGACCGGCTGCGCCTGCTGGGCAATGATAGTCACGTGGTTCACCGGTGGTTTACCGCCGCGCTTAAGCTCATCGCCGTCACCACCAAAGCGCAGTGCAGCCATGCGGCCCTGCCCTTCAATGACCTGACCGTAAATATCGTAGATATCCGCGCCGTAGCGCTTCTGACCGAAGAACGCTTCCCACGGATCCGGAGTAACGTAATCGGTGATGTTCAACACGCCGCTGTCCACTGCCGAGATCAGCACATTCACTTTCTGCGGAACGGCGCCTTCTTTGACGCTGGCCTTCACCTTCACGGACAGCGTCTGGTTTGGCCGCATTTTCTGCGGATTTTCCAGCGCGACATTCAGGCGGCGATTCTCATCGCCCATCGGCAGATGCAGTAACCCGACGGCACGTTTCGGCGTCGCTGATTTGGATTTATCGCCAGGGCGTACCACCAGCGTGCTGAGATAGAGATCGTGACGTTTCCAGGCCTTATCCACCGGGATTGAGAGATCGAGCCCGTTGGCCGGTACGTCGATCTCTTTCCACCACAGCGGCCCTTCGCTGGACTCGATCATCGCATAGCCTTTACCCGCCGCCGGAGCAGCGATATGCAGCTGGATGGTATCTCCCGGCTGATAGGAAGGCTTGTCCAGTTTCATGGTCACACGGTCAGGGCGAGCGGCACCGGTGCCGTCGCTATTATCCTGCCAGCTGTAGCCGGCCCAGAAGCGCACGCTGCTGACCATGTCGTCCGGCGCTTTGACCTCCAGACGGTACGAGCCCCACTCCACCGGGAAGGTCACTTTACCGGTTTCATCGGCCTTGAGGGTCAGCTCCTGCTCGCCCTCCACCAGGTCTTTCTGATCAAACTGTGACTGCCAGCCATCGCTCTCTGACCAGTTCCAGTAGTAGTCACGGCGCTCACGGATCAGGCGAACCTGTAACCCGGAAACCGCCTTTTTTGCCCCGCTGGCATCGGCATAGACGATATCAAAGCTGGCATTGCCGTTTTCATCCACGATCGGCTGGTTGACGGTAGTGTCAGTGCGGTAGTCGTAAACGGCCTTACTGGCAAACTGAGGACGGATACCCGGCAGATCGGCCGACGGCCAGATGGCCTGCTCAGCACGGCGCGTCACCGGGCGACCGCCCGATTCCAGAAGGCTGGCCTGCAGGATCAGCTGCAGCGGTGAATGCGCCTCTTTCCACTGGCTTTCGGTCGAGACCTGTCCGCGCCCCTGTTCATCAAGGGTTAGCTGAACTTCATCCAGGCTGCGGCTCAGGTTCTCTTCGGCGATATCACCGAACTGGAAGCCCGGTAGTGCAGCGACGGCTTCGCGCAGCGGTCGCAGGAAAAGCTGGCCTTGCAGGGAATTTCCGTTGGCAGGTGCGCCATACAGGTAATAACCCGCAATGTTAAAGTCGACGTTATCCTCGGTGGAAACCGGCGCTTTTTGTCCCGTCAGATTAAGCGCCATACGCTCCGGCATAAAATCTTCAACGTGGAAATCCCACAGGCGCTGTTGGTTATCGCCGGTATTGGCGCGGATATGCCACATACCGGTCTGCGCCCCGCCGTCCAGGGAATAATTGAAGCGATAGAGGCCGTTCTCAGGCTGGACGACAACCGTGCGTGCCACCTGTCCGTCCGGGCGCAGTACGTCGAGTTTAACCGGCTGGGCAGGAAGCGGTTTACCGTCGCTGTCGCGCAGCAAACCATTGAGGATCACCGTTTCGCCAGGGCGATAGAGATCGCGCGGGCCAAACATAAAGAATTGCTTGCTGTAGCCTGGGCTACCTGCGATATCAAACTCCGCCAGATCGAGGGCCGGAAGCTTGAGGTCAAGCAGCGTGGTCTGTCCGTCTTTGCTGGCCAGAATCAGCGCGGCTTCTTTGTCAGTCTCAAGTTTTGCGTGGCCGTCAGCATCGCTGTTCGCTTCGGCAAGCGTCTGCCCTTTATCATTCAACAGGGTGACGGTAACGCCGGATTGCGCCGCGCCATCTTCCAGGCTCTGGGTGAAAATATCCAGACGGTTATGATAACGGTGAGCGGACAACCCAATATCACTTAAGGTAAAGAGCGTCGCGGCATTGCTGTAGTTATAGTGCCCGGCCTGATTCATGACCGCGATGTACACGCCTGACTGCTGGAGCGGCTTAATATCCCGCAGCGGCAACAGCAGTTTTTCACGGGTGTTGCGTGCCGGATTGAGGTCAAACCGGCCGGTATACACCAGGTCCGCCATTTTGAGCAGATTATCGGACTCCCAGTTGGTCAGGGAGTTACGGTACTCCCACTGGCTGACAAAGGAGGCCAGGGATTCAGGCTTCACGCGGTAGAAATTCACGTCAACATTGTTGACGTTGAGCGCCATTACCGGCAGACCTTCCACCACCTTGCCCGGCAGCAGCGAGCCACGGCTGGCAAAACCGACCGTCGGTTCAACATCCCGGGTAGTCAGGGCTTTTTCGTAATCGATACCAAATGTCGCTTTGTTCAGCGCCTGCAGATCACGTTCAACGGTGACAACCAGATTGCGGTTGGGTTCCAGATGGCGCAGGCGTAGCTCTTTCAGGTTAGGTGCGAGTTCCCACGCCCCGTCAACCTTGCCGCTTTTTTTATCCACCACATGCACTGTTTTGGCGAAATCCTGATCGGGATTAAGCGGAACAGAGAAGGTCAGCACCAGCGTGGCCGCGCCATCAAGCTGCACCTCTGAAGTATCCAGCAGGGTGAGCGCTTTGCCCTGACTCTGTGCCGCCAGCGTTGCCAGCTTTTCAGCGTCCGGCTTTTCCGGTGCTTTCGGTGTCGTTGCTGTGGATGCTGCGGGAGCCGCAGCCTGAGAGTTATCGTCGCTGTTATCACAGCCGACAAGCGAAAATGTGGTAAGCAGCGCGAGAGAAATCGCGGCTAAGCGAAACGGTGTCATCCTTTGTCCCTGGCCCATGGAGCCTGTTGGTCGTCTTCCGGATAAGTATTATCCGCAAGTTTCATTAATACAAAAAGTCTAATTTTAGAATCTGGAAAGCACCTCGCAGAGCGACGACGCCTTTACTCAGGCACTGCTATGCCGATCACAGTCGCAAACGTCACATGTTACCTTTTACGTCATTTGTTTTTAAAACAAGAAGATAGCTGGATTACCTCGCCTTTAGCCTGCTAGCTTTAAGCTCAATACGCACCCCGAGTGCGCGGTTCACTAAGAGAGACAGTCATGAAACGAGCCGTGAACGCCCTACAAAATTTCGGAAAATCGTTGTACGGACCGGTACTTATCTTACCGATCGTCGGTCTGTTTATCGCATTCGGTAACGTCCTGGGGAACGGTAACCTCGCAGAGTATGTGCCGTTTCTCGGCCATCCGCTGATTCAGCATGTTGGTCAGCTTATCGCGAAATCGGCCGTGTCAGTACTGGTTAACCTGGCACTGGTGTTTGCCGTCGGGATACCGATTGGCCTGGCCACGCGTGATAAAGGCTATGCGGCCCTGATCGGCCTGGTGACCTTTGTTGTTTTCATTAACGCGATGAACGTTACGCTGCAGCTCCAGGGCGAACTGGCCCCCGCTGACCAGATGAAAGCCGCCGGGCAAAGTATGGTGCTGGGCGTGCAGGTGCTGGAGATGGGCGTTTTCGCCGGGATCCTGACCGGGGCGCTGTCCGGATACCTGTACAACAAATACTCCGGCGTACAGTTTAACGGCGCGATGGCCATCTATTCCGGCCACTGTTTCGTCGCCATCGTCATGCTTCCTGTCTCAATGCTGCTCGGCGTCGTGATGAGCGAACTGTGGCCATTTGCCCAGCATGGCATCAGCGCACTGGCGCTGGCGATCAAAGGTTCCGGGCCTGTTGGGGTGGCCATTTACGGCTTCCTGGAACGTATTCTGGTGCCGACCGGCCTGCATCATCTGGTCTATACCCCCTTCCTGTATACCGAACTTGGGGGGACGCAAGAGGTATGCGGCACGGTTTATCAGGGCGCACGCAATATCTATTTCGCCGAAATGGCTTGTCCGGAAGTGAAGCAGTTGAGCAGCACGGTAGTGTGGGACGCGCGCGGCATCAGCAAAATGTTTGGCCTGCCCGCGGCGGCGCTGGCGATGTACATGACCGCCAGGCCGGAGCGCAAAGCGGCAGCCAAAGCCATCCTGATCCCGGCAGCATTAACCTCTTTGCTGGTGGGCGTTACCGAGCCGATTGAGTTTTCGTTCCTGTTCGTCGCTCCACTGCTGTTTGTGGTACATGCGGTGCTGACCGGCATCGGCATGATGCTTTTCTCCCTGTTCGGTGTTCATGCCATCGGCGCTAACGGAATTATCGATTTTATTCTTTATAACCTGCCGCTCGGCACGGAGAAGTCCAACTGGCCGATGTACATCGTGGTCGGGCTCATCATGTTCGCGCTCTATTTTGTGGTGTTCCGCTTCCTGATCCTGCGCTTCAACATGAAGACGCCGGGACGCGAGGATGACGATCAGGAGACGCGCCTGTACAGCAAACAGGAGTATCAGGCGAAGGGGAACAATGACGGGCTGGGTGAATCCATCGTGGTGGGACTGGGAGGCCGGGAAAACATTGAGGTAGTGGATAACTGCTACACCCGCTTACGCGTCACGGTGAAGGATGTCTCCATCATCGACGAGCCGCGCCTGAAAGCGACCGGCGCGAAAGGGATTATCAAACAAGGTAACAACGTTCAGGTGGTCTACGGGCTGCATGTCAAAAAAATGCGAGAAGCCGTTGAGACGTTTCTCTGAGAGGAGCTAAAGATGTTTACACCCCCTTTTATTCTGTCAATTGCCGGTGGCGGCAGCACCTATACGCCAGGTATCGTGAAAAGCCTGATGGTACGCCTGCAGGACTTCCCGCTGGCCGAGATTCGCCTCTACGATATCGACGAAGCACGCCAGAACACCATTGCACCGGTGGTGGAGAAGGTCATTCGCGACCATAGCCAGAGCATTACCTTCACCGTGACCACAGACCCGGAAGTCGCGTTCAGCGGGGCGCACTTTGTCTTCGCCCAGATGCGTGTCGGCCAGTACAGAATGCGTGAGCAGGATGAGAAGATCCCGCTGCGCCACGGCGTGGTGGGCCAGGAAACCTGCGGTCCTGGCGGGCTGGCATACGGCCTGCGCACGATCCTGCCGATGGTCGAGCTGATCGATCTGGTGGATCGCTACGCGCATGAAAAAGCCTGGATCGTGAACTATTCCAACCCGGCCGCGATCGTTGCGGAAGGGGTGCGCCGCCTGCGACCGGACGCCCGCGTGCTTAATATCTGCGATATGCCAGTGGCCGCGATGCGTAACATGGGGGCCATTTTGGGTGTGGACCGCCACAAGCTGGAGGTGGACTACTTTGGTCTGAACCACTTCGGCTGGTTTACCCGCGTGCGGGTGGACGGCGAGGACAAGCTGCCGGAACTGCGTCGGCATATCGCGAGGTTCGGCCTGCTGACGGAAGATGCGGCCAAAACGGATCCGCAGCACTCGGATCCGTCGTGGGTGAAAACCTGGCGCAACATCAAGCCCATCATGGATAACTTCCCGGAATATCTGCCAAACCCCTATCTGCAGTACTACCTGATGCCAAACCAGATTGTGGAGCATCAGAACCCGGACTATACCCGCGCGAACGAAGTGATGAACGGGCGTGAGAAAAAGCTGTTTGCCGCCGCAGAAGAGTATAAGCGTACCGGGATTTTACCGGATGCCTTCCACGTGGGCGTCCACGGCGAGTTTATTGTCGATGTCGCCTGCTCGCTGGCATTTAACCTGCGTCAGCGCCATCTGGTAATGGTGGAAAACCGCGGGGCGATAACCAATCTGCCGTACGACGCGGTGGTGGAAGTCCCGGCCTACATCACCTCTGAAGGGCCAGAGCCGATCCGCGTGGGTCGGGTCCCGCTGTTCCATCAGACGCTGCTACAGCAGCAGCTCGCCTCTGAACAGCTGCTGGTGGAAGCGACCATTGAAGGCAGCTACGAAAAAGCGCTACAGGCGTTCACCCTGAACCGCACCGTGCCCACCATGGAGCACGCAAAAGCGATTCTTGATGACATGATTGACGCCAACCGTGACTACTGGCCTGTGCTGCAAAAAGCCTGGCAGAACGGTGAAGCGGTGAAAAAATAGGGTCGTGCTCGCGAGTTGAACGTGGTTTGCTTGTCGGTGTCAGAAAAAACACCGACAATCCTTTTTTACGGAAAAGAATGGAGGCAACCCATGTCCACCTCATATTTTGTCGCCGCCGACTGGCTGATTGAGCACGGTGACGATCCGGAAGTACAGATTATTGACGCGCGTATGGCACCTGCCGGGCAGGAACATCTTCGCGATATGGTCGCAGAATACCGCGCAGGGCATTTGCCGGGCGCGGTATTTTTTGATATTGAAGCTCTGTCCGACCATAACTCCCCTCTCCCGCACATGCTGCCGCGCCCGGAAGCGTTCTCCGTGGCGATGCGCGAACTTGGCGTTAATCGTGACAAACACCTCGTGGTTTACGATGAAGGTAACCTCTTCTCCGCACCGCGCGCCTGGTGGATGCTGAAAAACTTTGGCGTGGAGAAAGTCTCAATTCTTGCGGGCGGTCTCGCGGGCTGGAAGCGTGATGAACTGCCATTGCAGCAGGGCGACGTGACGCTGCCGGAAGGCGAGTTCGACGCGACGTTTGATGCGCATCAGGTAAAACGTCTGACCGACGTGCTGGTGGTCAGCCATGAAAAAACGGCGCAAATTGTCGATGCCCGCCCTGCAGCGCGCTTTAACGCCCAGGCGGATGAACCGCGTCCGGGGCTGAAGCGCGGCCATATTCCCGGCGCGTTGAATGTGCCGTGGGGCGATCTGGTGTTTGAAGGTGAATTAAAAACGACCGATGAGCTGCGCGCCATTTTTGATCGTCAGGGCGTGGATTTGCATCGTCCCATTATTGCCAGTTGCGGGTCCGGCGTCACGGCCTGCGTGGTGATTCTGGCGCTCGCCACACTCGGTGTAAACGACGTGACGCTCTATGATGGCGCCTGGAGTGAATGGGGTGCACGAGACGATTTGCCCGTTGAACCGGCCAAATAATGGATAACCGTCTGGCCACGCTGTTAACGCGCGGGGCGTCACTGACCCGCGCGGAATATCGCGTGCTGGCCCACCTCACAGAGCATCCTCTGCTGGTGGGCAATATTACGGTGCGCGAACTGGCGCAGGCGACGTTCGTCTCAACCGCTACCATTATGCGTCTGTGTCAGAAATTAGGCTTCAGCGGTTTTAGCGAATTTATCTGGCACTGCAAACAGCTGTTAACCGAGACGCCGTATATCGCCGCGCAGGCACAACAGCGCCCCGAACTGCCGGCGCTTTTCAGTCAATTTATCGCGAACTATCAGCAAACCTTTCAGTGGGTAACGCAGGAGAAGCGCGCGCAATTTTCGACGTTGCTGCGCCAGAAAGAGAGCTTCTTTCTTTATGGCGCCGGCTTCTCTTATCTCTTCGCCGAGTACCTCACCAAGAAATTGCAGGTGCTGGGCAAAACGGCGTTTATTTCCGGGCCGGGCGATAGCCGAAACATTTTCCTCAGCAACGCTGCGCGGTATCAGGTGTTTATCGCCGTCTCACGCAGCGGTGAAACCGAACAGGTGCTGGATAAAGCGCGGATCGCGAAAAACGTGGGTATGACGGTCGTGGCTTTTACGCGCGCTTCGGCCAATACGCTGGCGGGAATGGCAGATTTGCACTTTGCCTTATATGACGAGGCGGTACATTACGCCGCAGAAGCCGCTGGCGTGACGTCGTTTGAGTCGAATCTGGTCCTGCTGATGGATTTACTGCTGCTGGAAGCGACGGGGTGAAAAATCACCCCGCGTAATCAGATAATGCGGGTGGTTTTGAGATCGCGCAGGAATCCGCCCCATCGACGCTCGTAAAACGGCGTGATGTGCTCGGTAATAAAGTGGCTGATGCCCTTCTCATCCTTCTTCACCTGGCAGATATCGATCGGCTCATCACCCGGTAGCGTATCGGTGGCAACACTGCCCGCAGCCTGAATAATCTCCTCGATATCGCTGTCTGCTTCAATGCCAATCAGCAGTACCGGCTGTTCATCCGTGCTCTCTTTAACAGAGCAGAGGAACGCGCGCCTCACGGGTTTGAGGGTTTTGAACAGCGTGGTCAGCGAATCAATCATCTGCGCAGGGGGGTCGGCTACTTCAGACAACAGCAGCGTTTCGCCCCCTTCCAGCACTTCCTGCGTACTGAGCGGGTTGCCCTCCTCGCCAATCAGATGGTTGATTTCACGCGGGGTGAACTCTTTCCCGGTTGGCAGTTTGGCGTTGAGGAACAAGGTCTGGCCCAGCGTCATTTCGAAGAGAGTGCGCACCGGCATCACCACGAACGCCTGCTCGTCTTCAACAGCCTGCTGCAGCGCTTCCAGCGAAGTGAAGAACGGGATCACCGACGTGCCGTCGTCTTTCTCCCAGTGGAGCAGGTCCAGCGCGCTGTCTTCAACAACCTGTTCGCCTTCCGCTGCGGCACCCGGAACCCAGACGGTGGACTCCAGCAACGTGCGGAAAAATGCCGGACGGTGGGCAGGTTCGGTCGCCGCCTGTTCCAGCAGAGTTTCTAATTCGTTTTTCGTTTCAGACATAGTTTGGCTACTTCAAGATAATGTCGGCTGGCGCAAGGCTAACAGGCCTACAAAACCGTAGGCCCGGACAAGCACAGCGCCGCCGGACAAAGACAATTACTCGGCAGTCAGCAGGTTCGCGATAGTACGCACGCCCAGTCCCGTTGCCCCTGCAGACCACTGCTCAACGGCCGCTTTACGGTAGGTTGCGGAGCAGTCGATGTGCAACCAGCCTTCGTGATAGTTCTCAACGAAGTGAGACAGGAAGCCGGCCGCCGTGCTCGCACCCGCCGGATAGGCTGCGCTCGCGGTATTGTTCAGTTCGGCGAAGTTAGACGGCAGCTGGCTGCGGTGGAATTCGGCCAGCGGCAGACGCCAGAACGGTTCGTTCTCCGCGGCCGCGCTTGCCAGCAGACGGGCTGCCAGTTTGTCGTCAAAGCTGAACAGCGCATGGTAGTCGTTGCCCAGCGCGGTTTTCGCCGCACCGGTCAGGGTCGCCATGTCGATAATCAGCTCTGGCTTCTGCGCAGACGCGTCGATGAGACCATCAGCCAGCACCAGACGACCTTCCGCGTCGGTGTTCATCACTTCCACGTTTTTACCGTTACGGTAGCGAATGATGTCGCCGAGCTTAAAGGCATTACCGCTCACCATGTTGTCCGCACAGCACAGGTAAAGCTTCACGCGCTTGTTCAGACCGCGCGTAATGGCAAACGCCAGCGCGCCGGTGATGGTTGCTGCACCGCCCATATCGGACTTCATGGAGTCCATGAACGCGCTCTGCTTCAGGCTGTAACCGCCGGTATCGAACGTGATGCCTTTCCCGACCAGGCAGGCAAATACCGGTGCTGCTTTATCACCGGTTGGGTTGTAATCCAGCGCCAGCAATACCGGAGGACGCTCGGAACCGCGACCCACGGTGTGGATCCCCATATAGTTCTGCTCGCGCAGGTCTTCACCTTTGGTGATGCGGTAAGACATTTTGTCGCCGGCCACGCCGCACAGCAGGTCAACGGCGCGCTGCGCAAGTTGTTCAGGACCCAGCTCTTCTGCCGGGGCGTTAATGGTATCGCGCACCCAGTCGATAATGGTCAGACGGCTTTCCAGCTCTTTCTGACCCGCTTCGTCGAGCGTCGCCCACTCGATTTTACGGCTGCCTTTCGGTCCTTTGTAACCCGCCCAGAATGCCCAGCTGCGGTCGATATCCCAGCCTTCGCCGTCCAGGGTGACATGTTTAATGCCCAGACCATCAATTTTGCGCGCCGCGCGCTGGATCAGACCCAAATCATCGTTGCCAGTCAGGTGCAGGGTAATACCGTCGTTGTTGATACTGTAGGTGGCTTTCTCGCCCCAGCGCGCGTCAGCAGGCTGATTCGAGATCGTAATCTTCATCGCTTCGGTCATTTTATTTATCCTTATTAGCAAACGGGCCGCCTGAAGGCAGCCCGTAAGGTGATTTATTCTGCTTCATCTAACCAGACTAACAGAATCGCCTCCAGAATTTTTTCATTGGATGCGTTTGGATCGTCGTCAAAATCGTCTAAATCGCAGATCCACTGATGCATATCGGTGAAGCGTACGGTTTTAGGATCGAGATCCGGGTTAGCGTCGTAGAGCGCTTCGCCGATTTCACGGCTGTCAGTCCACTTCAGTCCCATATCAGTGCTCGCGTGCGTGGTTGATGGTGTAGCGTGGGAATTCCACGACCAGATCTTCATCGGTCACCAGAGCCTGGCAGCTCAAACGGCTGTCTGGCTCCAGACCCCATGCTTTATCCAGCATGTCGTCTTCATCTTCGGTGCTCTCGGCCAGAGAGTCAAAACCTTCACGCACGATGCAGTGGCAGGTTGTGCAGGCACAGGATTTTTCACAGGCGTGTTCCACTTCGATACCGTTACGCAGGGCAACATCGAGAATGGTCTCACCGGTCTTCGCTTCCAGAACAGCACCATCCGGACAGAGGTCCGCATGAGGCAAAATAACAATCTTTGGCATATTAAACCTCGTCCACGGACTGGCCTTTCAGCGCGACGCGGACAGATTTGTCCATGCGGCGAGCAGCAAAGTCCTGGGTTTGTTTATCAACGTTTTTAATGGCTTCTTCTATTGCATCAGCATCATTGCCTTCGGCCACTGCGCTTAAGCGCGCGGCAGCCTCGTCAATCACCTGACGCTCAGCGGCGCTTAACAGCGCGGCGTCGGCAGCGAGCGCACCGTTCAGACTTTCCAGCACGCGTGCGGCTTCAACTTTCTGTTCTGCCAGCATACGCGCCTTCACATCCTGTTCGGCGTAGCTCATTGAATCCTGAATCATGGAGGCGATCTCACCATCGGTCAGGCCGTAGGACGGCTTCACCTGGATAGACGACTCAACGCCGGTGGATTTCTCCATCGCCGTGACGCTCAGCAGGCCGTCCGCATCCACCTGGAAGGTAACGCGAATATGCGCACCGCCCGCAGGGAGCGCAGGAATACCGCGCAGCGCAAAGCGCGCCAGTGAACGACAGTCCTGCACCAGCTCGCGCTCGCCCTGCATCACATGGATGGACATCGCGGTCTGGCCGTCTTTGAAGGTGGTGAATTCCTGCGCGCGCGCCACCGGAATGGTGGTGTTACGCGGAATGACTTTCTCCACCAGTCCTCCCATGGTTTCTAAACCCAGGGAGAGCGGAATAACATCCAGCAGCAACATCTCGCTGTCCGGCTTGTTGCCGACCAGAATATCCGCCTGGATAGCCGCGCCCACGGCAACCACTTTATCCGGGTCGATGGACGTCAGCGGCGTGCGGCCAAAGAATTCACCCACCCGTTCACGCACCAGTGGTACGCGCGTGGAGCCGCCAACCATGACCACTTCCAGCACCTCGTCAGCCTCAACGCCCGCATCTTTCAGTGCGCGACGGCAGGCCAGCAGAGTGCGTTTCACCAAAGGCGCGATCAGGTCGTTAAACTGTTCCCGGGTGATTTCCCCCTGCCAGCCCGCCACGTTGACGGTGACAGACTGCGCATCGCTCAGCGCGATTTTCGCGTCGATGGCCACGTCCAGCAGTTCACGCTGCACGCGTGCATCGCTGCGATCGGGAATACCCGCCTGTTCACGAATGAAATCGGCCAGCAGATGGTCGAAGTCATCGCCACCCAGCGCAGAATCACCGCCGGTAGCCAGCACTTCAAACACCCCACGGCTTAAGCGCAGGATAGAGATATCAAAGGTCCCGCCACCCAGATCGTAAACCGCAATCACCCCTTCCTGACCGGAGTCCAGGCCGTAGGCAATGGCGGCCGCCGTCGGTTCGTTCAGCAGGCGCAGAACGTGCAGTCCCGCCAGACGCGCCGCGTCTTTGGTGCCCTGACGCTGAGCATCATCAAAGTAGGCCGGAACGGTAATGACCACGCCATCGAGATCGCCACCGAGCGTTGCCGTAGCACGCGCCGCCAGCGCTTTGAGGATATCAGCAGAAACGCGGATCGGGTTCAGCAGCCCCGCTGCCGTGGCAATCATTGGCAGGCCGTTTTCACTGGCCTGCAGCTGATACGGCAGATGCGGATAACGGGTCTGAATATCGGCGAGGGAGCGGCCCATCATGCGTTTTACGGAACTGATGGTGTTCGCCGGATCGCGCGCGGCGTTCGCGCGTGCGTCGTAGCCAACCGCGTGGCCCTGCTGTTGGTAGTGGACCACGGAAGGCAGCAGATGACGGCCCTGCTCGTCAGCCAGCGTTTCCGCCTGGCCGCTTCGCACGGTCGCCACGAGAGAATTGGTGGTGCCCAGATCAATACCTACCGCCAGACGACGCTGGTGTGGTGCGGCACTTAAGCCAGGCTCACTAATTTGTAATAAGGCCATAATTGCTTCCGAAATTAAAAATCGAGCAGCTTTTCTTCGAGTTGTTCAGCACTGCTTCGCAGTTTATCGAGAAAACGGAGTTTGCGCACAGTGTCTGCCGCCACATCCCAGGTCTCGTTGTTCAGTTGCTCCACCATCAGTTGATGGCGGGTATCGAACATGCCTTTTACGCGCTTGATGAAGCTTTCCAGACGCGCTTCATCTTTGGCCTGTTCAATCTCATCCAGCTCTTCACGCAGTTCCAGCTGTTCCATCAAAAACGCCGTATCACGCACGGTGTGCTGTTCACTCGCCAGATCAAAGCCATGAAGCGAGAGCAGATACTCAGCGCGAGACAGTGGATGGCGCAGCGTCTGCCAGGCCTGATTGATGGTCGCAGATTGCGATACCGCAGCCAATTGCTCTGACTGAGTACCACTGGCGAATTTATCCGGATGATACTGACGCTGCAGATCCTGGAAGCGGATCGTCAGCGCCTGGAGATCAATCGGGTATTGAGCGGGTAGTCCGAAGAGAGTGAAGTAATCCATAACAATCTCAGGGGTAGCCTGTTAGAACAAACCCCACGCACAGGAGTCCTGCGGTGGGGTTTCGGATGACGCGCGGTTAAACGTGGAAGCTTTCGCCGCAACCACACTCGTCTTTGACGTTCGGGTTCGTGAATTTGAACCCTTCGTTCAGGCCTTCTTTTACAAAGTCCAGCTGAGTGCCATTGAGGAATTGCAGGCTTTTGCCATCGACCACCACCTTCACGCCCTTGTCTTCAAATACGGTGTCATCAGACGCCGGTTCGTCAACAAACTCCAGTACGTAAGCCATACCAGAACAGCCGGAGGTACGTACGCCCAGTCGCAGGCCAAAGCCTTTACCACGGTTCGCCAGAAAAGAGCTTACTCGCGCGGCAGCGCTGTCGCTAAGGGTAATCGACATACTCAAACCTCAATTATTTTGCTTCACGTTTGCTTTTGTAATCCGCAATGGCGGCTTTGATCGCGTCTTCTGCCAGGATAGAACAGTGAATTTTCACGGGTGGCAGTTCGAGTTCTTCAGCAATATCCGTGTTCTTGATTGCCTGTGCTTCGTCCAGAGACTTGCCCTTCACCCATTCGGTGACCAGGGAGCTGGAGGCGATAGCAGAACCGCAGCCGTAGGTCTTGAAGCGCGCGTCTTCAATGATACCTTCATTGTTGACTTTAATCTGCAGCTTCATCACGTCGCCACACGCTGGCGCACCGACCATACCGCTACCTACGCTTTCGTCGCTGTTGTCAAAAGAGCCAACGTTGCGCGGGTTCTCGTAATGATCAATAACTTTTTCGCTGTATGCCATGTTGAATTCTCCTTATGTACCGATTAGTGATGTGACCATTCAATGCTGTTCAGATCCACGCCCTGCTTGAACATCTCCCACAGTGGAGAAAGGTCACGCAGACGACCGATGGAGTTGCGAACCAGCTTGATGGTGTAGTCAATCTCTTCTTCGGTAGTGAAACGACCTAAAGAGAAACGGATAGAGCTGTGTGCCAGCTCGTCAGTCATGCCCAGTGCGCGCAGCACGTAGGATGGCTCCAGGCTTGCAGACGTACAGGCAGAACCGGAAGAAACCGCCAGGTCTTTCAGCGCCATAATCAGCGATTCACCTTCAACATAGTTGAAGCTGACGTTGAGAATGTTTGGTGCGCCCTGTTCGAGATCGCCGTTCAGATACACTTCTTCCATATCTTTCACGCCATCCCACAGACGGTTACGCAGCGTGCGCAGGCGCGCCATCTCGGTTTCCATCTCTTCTTTCGCAATACGGTAAGCTTCGCCCATACCCACGATCTGGTGAACAGGCAGCGTACCGGAACGCATACCGCGCTCGTGACCGCCACCGTGCATCTGTGCTTCGATGCGGATACGCGGTTTACGACGAACGTACAGTGCACCAATACCTTTCGGGCCATAGATTTTGTGGCCGGAGAAGGACATCAGGTCCACTTTCAGCTGGCTCAGATCGATAGGCAGTTTGCCCACGCTCTGGGTGGCGTCTACGTGGTAGATGATACCGCGCGCACGGCACATTTCGCCGATGGTCGCGATATCTTGCACAACGCCGATTTCGTTGTTTACGTGCATGATGGAAACCAGAATGGTGTCATCACGCATGGCCGCTTCGAGCTCTTTCAGGTCGATAATACCGTTGCTCTGTGGTGCCAGGTAAGTCACGTCGAAACCTTCACGCTCGAGCTGACGGCAGGTATCCAGCACGGCTTTGTGTTCGGTTTTGCTGGTGATGATGTGCTTGCCTTTTTTCTGATAAAAGTTGGCCGCACCTTTGATCGCCAGGTTATCGGATTCGGTCGCACCGGAGGTGAATACAATCTCACGCGGGTCGGCACCCACCAGGTCAGCAATCTGATTACGGGCGATATCTACCGCCTCTTCAGCATGCCAGCCAAAACGGTGTGAACGGGAAGCTGGGTTACCAAAGTTTCCGTCCAGGGTCAGACACTGCATCATTTTCTCGGCAACACGCGGGTCCACCGGCGTGGTTGCGGAGTAGTCGAGATAAATCGGTAATTTCATTGCTCTATAAACTCCGTACATCGCTTCAATGCAAGGAATCAGGCAACCGGCTGGATGTACGACCGAGTACACGGAGCGAGCGAACGCTCCGGCCTGATTCTGAAATACTTATCTTTTTATTACGCGCGTAATTTGACGTCGATCGCGTCCTGCCCGCGGGTGCTGCGTTGGGAGTCCTGGCTGTGCTGACGGCCAGAGACATCCAGAACTTCCTGGTTATTTACCAGTTCACCTAAGGTGATGTTGTTCAGGAAGCCGGTCAGACGATCGCTCAGGTCGCGCCACAGCGCGTGGGTCAGGCACTTATCGCCGCCCTGGCAGCCGCCTTTACCCTGGCAACGGGTCGCATCAACGGATTCGTCAACGGCACTGATCACTTCGCCAACTGCAATACTGCCCGCGTCTTTACCCAGCAGATAACCGCCGCCTGGGCCACGAACGCTGGAAACCAGTCCATTTTTACGCAGTCTGGAGAACAGCTGCTCCAGATAGGAGAGGGAGATCCCTTGTCGTTCAGAAATATCAGCCAACGGAACCGGGCCCGCTTCGGAGTTGAGCGCAACGTCCAGCATCGCGGTCACGGCATAACGCCCTTTAGATGTCAGTCTCATGTCTTACTTAACCTCAAACTCGCCCCTGCCCGGGGTTTTTTATAGTAAAATGGGGGTATTGCATAGCAGGGCCAAGTCTGACATTCCTGACTAAAATGGTCAACTATTTACTTGACTGTTTTAGTCAGGTATTTAACCTTCCGTGCCGTATCACCAGGATGGGCACTACTCTTTATTCTTTTGCTCAATCGACGCCAGAATCCCGCGCAGAATGTTCAGTTCCTGGCTTTCCGGACGTGCACGGGTAAACAGGCGGCGCAGCTTGTTCATTACCTGCCCCGGGTGACCTTCACGGATGAAACCGGTAGAGAGCAGGGTCTGCTCCAGGTGACCATAGAAGCGCTCCAGATCGTCCACCAGCGGGTAGACGGCCTCTTCCTGCGGCTCTGCCGTTGCTTTTTCCTGCGTCGCCAGCCACGCCATACGCACTTCATAGGCAATCACCTGAACGGCCATTGCCAGGTTCAGGGAGCTGTATTCCGGGTTAGCGGCAATGGCTACGTGGTAATGGCACTTCTGCAGTTCATCGTTGGTCAGGCCCACGCGTTCACGGCCAAACACCAGCGCTACAGGAGCCTGTTCGGCTTCAGAGACGCTTTTCAGACCGCATTCACGCGGATCCAGCATCGGCCACGGCAGTGTACGGGAGCGGGCGCTGGTCCCAACCACCAGACTGCACCCTGCCAGGGCTTCGTCCAGAGTATCCACGATCTGCGCGTTACCAATGACATCGCTGGCGCCCGCAGCCAGAGCGATAGCCTGTGAGTCGGGTTTCACCAGTGGGTTAACCAGCCACAAGTTCGTTAAGCCCATGGTTTTCATAGCGCGGGCTACGGAGCCCATATTGCCAGTGTGCGATGTTTCGACCAGCACGATTCGAATGTTTTGCAGCATAGTTTTAATGTCTGGATTCTGTGTCTGAAGAATATTCGGCCATATTATCATAAACGAGAGACATATTCCGATCTCGCTGCTATACTCTGCGCCGATTTTCCCGTTCTTTAACATCCAGTGAGAGAGACCGATGCATCCGATGCTGACCATCGCCGTGCGCGCAGCGCGCAAGGCGGGTAATGTAATTGCCAAACACTACGAAACGCCAGATTCTGTTGAAACCAGCCAGAAAGGCAGCAATGATTTCGTAACCAACGTCGATAAAGCCGCTGAAGCGATTATTATCGATACCATCCGCAAATCTTACCCGCAGCACACCATCATCACCGAAGAAAGCGGTGAACTTGAAGGTACCGATCAGGATGTTCAATGGGTTATCGATCCACTGGATGGCACCACCAACTTCGTCAAACGTCTGCCACACTTCTCCGTGTCTATCGCAGTACGCATTAAAGGTCGTACTGAAGTCGCCGTGGTTTACGATCCAATGCGTAACGAACTGTTCACCGCGACCCGCGGTCAGGGCGCGCAGCTGAACGGCTACCGTCTGCGCTGCAGCAATGCACGCGACCTCGACGGTACCATTCTGGCGACCGGCTTCCCGTTCAAGGCGAAGCAGCACGCAACCACTTACATGAATATTCTGGGCAAACTGTTCACCGAATGCGCGGACTTCCGTCGCACCGGTTCTGCCGCGCTGGACCTGGCCTATGTGGCTACCGGTCGCGTTGACGGTTACTTTGAGCTGTCACTGAAGCCGTGGGATTTTGCAGCGGGCGAGCTGATCGCGCGTGAATCAGGCGCCATTGTTTGCGATTTCACCGGCGGCCACAACCATCTGACGACCGGCAACATCGTTGCAGGTAACCCACGTGTTGTTAAAGCCATGCTGGCAAACATGCGTGATGAGCTGAGCGACGCGCTGAAGCGTTAATCCAGCCTGCGGTGCCCTCTCCCGCCGGGAAAGGGCACCATGCTGTACCTGACTAAAACGGCCTTAATCCCCTTCCCACCGGCACCGCGCTCATCCACATCGTTACCGCAGCCACCAGCAGAATCATCCCGCCCGCCAGCGCGAGCGTTGTCCATCCGACCTGCCGCCACAGCACCGGCGTTTTATTGCCGCTGAGTTTGACCGCCAGTTGACGGAAACTGTGCACCAGCAGTGCCAGTGACGAAATCGTGAGTGACGTCCCGGCCGCCATGGCCAATGCCGAGAGCATTCCCCAGCCAAATACACCCATCACCTTACTGAACAGCAGCACCATGATTGCCCCTGAACACGGACGCATGCCCATTGAGAGCACAACCATCAGCCGCGCTCGCCAGTCATCACCGTTCTGCAACTGCGCCTGCGTCGGCAGATGCTGATGCCCACAGCCGCAGTTCGCAGTGTGTTCATGGTGCGGCGTAAAAGCCCTGAACTGGGGTTTGTGCAGCAAAGCCCGCAGTTTTTTCAATGCCCGCCAGCACAGGAGCAGCCCCAGCACACCGACCAGCGCGTAACTGCCCTTCTCCAGCCAGAAACTGCTGATATGCAGCTGACGAGCAGGAAGGCGTAATAACGACAGGACGACCACCACCAGCGCAATCGCCACGCCGCCCTGAAGCAGCGAAGATGCGAGGGTCAACCCGATGCTTGATTTGAGCCTGGACGGATGAGTCGCAAGCCAGGTCGCGATCACGATTTTGCCGTGTCCCGGCCCCAGCGCATGCAGGACACCGTAGAGAAAACTGAAGGCCAAAAGAGAACCGCCTGCCTTCGTCGGGTTTTCCGCCACCGCCTTCAGTAAGCCACTCATCTGCTGGTTGACCTCGCGCTGCCAGACAATGCTTTTCATCATCACCTGCGGCCAGGCGTGCCATAGCCACAACGCGCCGCACACGGCCAGCAGCAAAAAGAGCGCCAGCGGCCAGAGATGAAGCCAGCGGCGTGATTTTCGTGCCGGAGATGCGATCACTGACATTGCAACGTCACCTGCTGTGCGAACTGTTTACCCAGCTCCATGTCTTCGGGTGGGGCATCTTCTTTATCGAGAGAGACCGCAAAATTGAGCGTCTCTTCGCTCGGTTTTGGCGTGTGCATTGCCATCGTGCAGGTTTTTTGCAGGGCTGCCGGTAGCGTCACATCACTCTCCTCTGCGTAATGCATATCGACATAGTAAGTGGGATCAAAGGTGGAAAACGTATAGGTCTGCCCAGCCAACGGCTGCGGATGCGCCAGCGGCAGGACAAACGTCAGTACAGCCTGATGTCCGTCGCGGGTCATGCCATATTCCGTCGGCCGATTCATAAATTTCACTTTTTGTCCGTTGTGCCAGAACTCGGTGAAATAGTGCTGACCAAGCACGTTGGCCATCACTTCCGCCGCCAGCTTTTTCCAGATTTCATCCCCGGGTTTTGCATTCCCGGCATCGTACAGCAGGTCAGCCGAGGTGATTTCATCCATCGTCCAGCGCATTTTCAGGCCACTGAGCTGCGTTCCGTCCGTTACCAGCTCGGTTTTCAGGCTGATAAAACTGTGAGGATGCGCGACGACAGCAAAGGGGATCACCGTCAAAAATAACGCCATTGCGCTTTGTTTAACTGTTTGCATCAATTCCTCACGTCATAAATTCTGTGATGTTCGCCAGCAATCCTGAGTGAAAGGCCTGCCGGCGCGCTTTTCAGCGCCCATCCTTTAGCTATTCTTATCAAACATTCCCACTGGATACCCGACAGATGATGACGACGCTTGAAATTCCATCTGTGCTTTCCAGTTCGCAGCGCCGCTGCCAGGTGCTTTTAATGCTTTACCTGCCCGATGCTGCCGTTACCGCACAGAGCATTATCGCTGCCAATGGCGTGGACGACGCTATGGCACGGCAAGATATAGCCGAGACGCGCGATGAAATCCAGCGCTATCACCGGCTCGACATCGTCACGTACCATGACGGCAGCTACCGGATTGAAGGCTCAGCCCTGAATCAACGTTTATGCCTTTTGCACTGGCTGCGCAGGGCTATGCGGCTGTGTCCGCAATTCGTTTCGCATCAGTTTACCCCCGCGCTGAAAACCGCGCTTAAACAGCAGGGCATTGCCCGTCCTCTCTATGACGATACCAATCTGCGGGCGTTGATCAGCTTCTGCTCGCGTAAGCTTCAGCGGCCGTTTGATTGCCGGGACGTACAGTTTTTACAGCTCTATCTGCAGTATTGCCTGATGCAGCATCATCTGGGGAATACCCCGCAGTTTTCATCGGTGCAGCGTAACTGGACGCAATCAAGAGGGGAATATTTCACCGCTCAGGAGATTGTTCGTCACTGGAAACGCCGCGTGCCACAAGGGACCCACAGCGATGAACAACTGTTTCTTGCACTGCTTTTTATGATGCTGCGCACCCCTGACCCTGTGCTTGATAAGCATCAGCAGGATCAGCGTCTGCGCCGGGCAATTGTGCGCATGGTCGCCCGTTTTCGGGCGCAAACCGGGATGAACTTTAGCGATGAACAGGGGCTGACCGACCAGCTTTATATTCATCTGGCCCAGGCGCTGGACCGTTCGCTGTTTGAGATAGGCATCGACAATAGCCTGCCGGAAGAGATCCATCGTCTCTATCCCCGCCTGTTACGCACTACCAAAGAGGCGTTGTTTGAGCTTGAAGCGGAATTCGGGCTGCGTTTTTCTGATGAAGAGATGAGCCTGGTGGCGGTCATTTTCGGCGCCTGGCTGATGCAGGAGACCGATCTGCATGAGAAGCAGGTGGTGTTATTGACGGGAGAGGATAAATCCTGTGAGGACGTGATTGAGCAGCAACTGCGCGAATTGACGTTGCTGCCGCTCAACATTCGATATCAGACGCTGCAGGCCTATCAGAAAGAGGGGGCACCGCGCGAAGCGGCGCTGGTCATCACCCCTTATCCGACCGCCCTGCCCCTGTTCTCACCACCGCTGATCCACGCCGTTGAGACGCTGAACACGCAGCAGCAAGAACATATTCGCGCCATGCTGGAATCGTAGCTAGGCGCGCGCGGCGACTTTAGGACGAACGAACATCGCCGGTAGGGCGACAAGCGCCATGACCCAGAAGACCCCGTGTCCCAGATGCTGGTAAAGGAAGCCCGCAAAGACCGTCATCACCGCAATGCTGCCGCCCATCGCCACCGCCGAATAAACCGACTGCAACCGAATGACATCCCCGCCTTCACGCGCGGCGATATAGCGCATGGCCGCCAGGTGACATACCGTGAAGGTGCCGCAGTGCAGAATTTGCGCCACGATCAGCCACGGCAGTTCCGTCGTCCAGCCCATAATGCCCCACCGTATAACACCACAGACTGCAGAAAGCAGGAGCAGATCGCGCGCGCCGAAGCGCCGAAACAGCTTTTTGCTCAGCGCGAAGATAATCACTTCAGCGACCACACCGAGCGACCACAGGTAACCCACTGCAGATGCGGAGTATCCTGCCCCCTGCCAGTAGATGGCGCTGAAACCATAGTACGCCGCGTGCGCGCCCTGCAGCAGACAGACGCAGGCCAGGAAACGCCAGCTTTGTGCCACCAGGCTTCGCCAGGCCGGCCAGCCGGCGCTTTCCTGATGACGGCTCTCACCTTGCGGCATTACCGATGGACGCAACAGCATCCCCAGCAGCATGGAGGCAATACCGATACTCAGCAGCGCAAGGATCGCACGGTAATCGTAAAGGCTAACCAGTTTACCTACCAGTGCAGAGCCGATGACAAAGGCAATTGAGCCCCACAGCCGCACGCGGCCATAATCCATCGTTATCTGTTTTTGCCAGGTGTTTGCCAGGGCATCCGTCAGCGGAACCAGCGGCGAGAAAAAGAGGTTAAAACCGACCATCACCACCATCAGCCATGCAAACTGGTGGCTCACCCAGAAACAGGCGACAAAGACCAGCGTCAACAGCGCCAGAATGCGTACCGCCTTAATCAGCAAGGAGGGATCGCTGACGCGCGGTGCGATCAGCAGGCTTCCCAGGAAACGTGCCACCAGACCAGCGCCAAGCAGGATACCTATGGTCTCGGGCGTCAGGCCGATCCCCTTGAGCCAGACGCTCCAGAAAGGCAGAAAAATACCGTAGCTAAAGAAATAGGTGAAATAACTGAGCGCCAGCCAGCGCGTGGAATGCAAGACCATGAATCCCTCCCGAAATGGAGGCCATAGTCTGGCGAGAATACAAAAATTAAGCAAGTCGATAGCCTGCTATAAATTAACGAAAATTTAACATATTGTGCAGTCATCTGACTTATGGCAGGGAATGAAAATGTGTATTACGTTTAAATTACTCCACTTGCAGAGGTATTTCTGCCATGAACTCACTTCGCTATTTAGATTTCGGCCAGGCACGTCACCTGTTGCTGTTAATAGGTCGTATCGCGCTTGTCGTACTGTTTATTATCTTCGGCTATCCAAAACTGACGGGGTTTAGCGGGACCGTACAATATATGACGTCGCTGGGTACACCCATGCCCATGCTGGCGGCCATTATTGCGGTGGTAATGGAGGTGCCTGCCGCCATCCTGATCGTGCTGGGCTTTTTCACCCGCCCTGTTGCCGTACTCTTTGTATTTTACACGCTGGGTACCGCGATTATCGGCCACCACTACTGGGATATGACCGGTGATGCCGTCATGCCGAATATGATTAACTTCTACAAGAATATCAGTATTGCCGGAGCGTTTATTTTACTGGCGATAGTGGGACCGGGAGCACTCTCCCTTGACCGGCGTTAACCCATAAAAAAAGGCCGCAATCGCGGCCTTTTTTATTTCTGCAAAACAGAAAGATTATGCGTATACCGGGAAGCGTGCGCAGATTTCCAGAACTTTACCTTTAACGCGCTCGATAACCGCTTCGTCATTGATATTGTCCAGAACATCACACATCCAGCCTGCCAGCTCTTTCACTTCCGCTTCTTTAAAGCCGCGGCGAGTAACAGCCGGAGAACCGATACGGATACCGGAGGTCACGAACGGGCTCTTCGGATCGTTTGGCACGCTGTTTTTGTTCACGGTGATGTTGGCACGGCCAAGGGCAGCGTCAGCTTCTTTACCGGTCAGGTTTTTATCAACCAGGTCCAGCAGGAACAGGTGGTTCTCAGTACCACCGGAAACCACTTTGTAACCGCGGTTCAGGAAGACTTCCACCATCGCTTTGGCGTTTTTAGCAACCTGCTGCTGGTAAACTTTAAACTCTGGCTCCATCGCTTCTTTCAGCGCCACCGCTTTCGCCGCGATAACGTGCATCAGTGGGCCGCCCTGCGCGCTTGGGAATACGGCAGAGTTCAGCTTTTTGTACAGCTCTTCGTCGCCACCTTTCGCCAGGATCAAGCCACCGCGTGGGCCCGCCAGGGTTTTGTGCGTGGTGGTGGTCACAACGTGAGCATGCGGAACCGGGTTCGGATAAACGCCTGCAGCAATCAGGCCGGCAACGTGCGCCATGTCAACGAACAGGTAAGCACCGATGCTGTCTGCGATTTCACGCATTTTTGCCCAGTCAACGATACCGGAGTAAGCAGAGAAACCGCCGATAATCATCTTCGGTTTGTGGGTCTGCGCCTGCTTCGCCATGTCTTCGTAGTCAATTTTACCGGACTCATCAATGCCGTAAGGAATGATGTTGTACAGTTTGCCAGAGAAGTTAACCGGAGAGCCGTGAGTCAGGTGGCCGCCTTGCGCCAGGTTCATACCCAGAACGGTATCGCCCGGTTGCAGCAGCGCGGTGTAGACCGCGAAGTTAGCCTGAGAGCCAGAGTGCGGCTGTACGTTAGCGTAGTCGGCGCCAAACAGTTCTTTAGCGCGATCGATGGCCAGTTGCTCAACGATATCAACGTACTCGCAACCGCCGTAGTAGCGTTTGCCCGGGTAACCTTCAGCGTATTTGTTGGTCAGCTGAGAACCCTGCGCCTGCATTACGCGCGGGCTGGTGTAGTTTTCGGAGGCGATCAGTTCGATGTGCTCTTCCTGACGTACTTTTTCCTGCTCCATAGCCTGCCACAGTTCGGCATCATAATCGGCAATGTTCATTTCACGCTTTAACATCCGCATCTCCTGACTCAGCTAACAATAAAATTTTGGCCTGAAAAGGCAGTCCTGTTGGACGACGGGCAACAGTATAACTGATTAGTTCTGTGATAACAGGTCTTGACAAACGATTTTACGCAAACGTTTTCCTACCCGCCACGCAAGGGTTTGAGGAATAAAGCCCTCATCATTTTCAACGGATTTCTTTTCAGGTTTGTGATGCATATTTTTCACGTTGCAAAGAACCATTTACAACGCAGGGGTATTTTTTATAAGATGCATTTAAAATACATTATTAAAAACACCACTGAAGGACGCTGCTATGCTCGACGCTCAAACCATCGCCACAGTTAAAGCCACTATTCCCCTGCTGGTCGAAACCGGCCCGAAACTCATCGCCCATTTCTACGATCGTATGTTTACGCATAACCCGGAGTTGAAAGAGATTTTCAACATGAGCAACCAGCGTAACGGCGATCAGCGCGAAGCCCTGTTCAACGCCATCGCAGCCTACGCCAGTAATATCGAAAATCTGGCGGCGTTGCTGCCTGCCGTGGAAAAAATTGCGCAGAAGCACACCAGCTTCCAGATCAAACCCGAGCAGTACAACATCGTCGGCGGCCATCTGCTGGCCACACTGGATGAGATGTTTAGCCCGGGTCAGGAGGTGCTGGACGCGTGGGGAAAAGCCTACGGCGTGCTGGCAAACGTGTTCATTAACCGTGAAGCACAGATCTACAGCGAAAACGCCAGTAAGACAGGCGGCTGGGAAGGTACCCGCGCTTTCCGCATCGTCGAGAAAACGCCGCGCAGCCAGCTCATCACCAGTTTTGAGTTCGAGCCGGTGGATGGCAAGCCGGTCGCTGATTATCAGCCGGGACAGTATCTGGGCGTGTGGCTGAAGCCTGAAGGTTTCCCGCACCAGGAGATTCGCCAGTACTCCCTGACCCGCAAACCAGACGGTAAACGTTATCGCATTGCCGTAAAACGCGAAGATGGCGGCCAGGTATCAAACTGGCTGCATAACGAGGCTAACGTGGGTGATGTGGTTCATCTGGCCGCGCCTGCGGGCGATTTCTTTATGGCGGTTGAGGCGAATACGCCGTTCACCTTGATCTCAGCCGGGGTGGGCCAGACGCCAATGCTGGCGATGCTCGACACCCTCGCTAAATCAAACCACAGCGCGCAGGTAAACTGGTTCCACGCCGCCGAGAACGGTGAAGTGCACGCGTTTGCCGATGAAGTGAATGCGCTGGCTTCCGGTCTGCCACGCTTTACCGCCCATACCTGGTATCGTCTGCCGACGGATGCCGACCGTGCAGCCGCACGCTTTGACAGCGAAGGTCTGATGAATTTGAGTCAGCACGAAGGGGCATTCAGCGCGCCGGAGATGCAGTTTTATGTCTGCGGACCGGTCGCGTTTATGCAGTATGCCGCGAAGCAGCTGGTGGAGTTGGGCGTGAATAAAGACAACATTCATTACGAATGTTTTGGGCCGCATAAAGTACTGTAATCGCCCGATGGCGCTACACTTTCCCGGCCGGTGAGTTTTTGCAGGCCGGGTAAGCATAGCGCCACCCGGCTGAATCAGGAATCAGGTACTGACGATTAAATCGCGGCGTCGTCTTCTTCACCGGTACGGATACGGATCACGCGTGCCACATCAAAGACGAAGATTTTACCGTCGCCAATTTTGCCGGTCTGCGCCGTACGGATAATGGTATCCACACAGGTATCCACGATATCGTCGCTCACCACGATTTCAATTTTCACTTTTGGCAGAAAGTCCACCATGTACTCTGCGCCACGGTAAAGTTCGGTGTGGCCCTTCTGGCGACCAAAACCTTTCACTTCCGTCACTGTCATCCCGGTGATGCCCACTTCCGCCAGCGCTTCACGCACATCATCCAGTTTGAAAGGTTTAATAATCGCATCAATCTTTTTCATGGTGGGTCCTTAAACTCTTGCCTGTAAGCTGCTTCGTAATCGGTTGCTCACAGTATCATACTCATTCAGATTTTGCGGTACTACTCTTTAAAATCGTTTGCTTCCAGCTCATGGCGGGAGAGCAGCTTGTAGAACTCGGTACGGTTGCGCCCGGCCATACGCGCCGCATGGGTTACGTTGCCTTTGGTTATCTGCAGGAGCTTGCGCAGATAGTTCAGTTCGAACTGATTACGCGCTTCTGCAAACGTCGGCAGCGCGGTGTTTTCCCCTTCCAGCGCCTGCTCCACCAGCGCGTCGCTAATGACGGGTGACGAGGTCAGCGCCACGCACTGTTCAATAACGTTCACCAACTGGCGCACGTTGCCCGGCCAGCTTGCAGCCATCAGCCGTTTCATCGCATCGGTGGAAAACGCCCGGACAAAAGGCTTATGCCGATCGGCCGCCTGGCGCAAAAGATGGTTTGCCAGCAGCGGAATATCTTCCGCCCGCTCGGCCAGTGCCGGAATTTTCAGGTTCACCACGTTCAGACGGTAGTAGAGATCTTCACGAAACTCGTTGCGCGCCATGACTTTTGGTAAATCGCGGTGCGTGGCCGAAATGATACGCACGTTAATATCGATATCGCGGTTACTGCCGAGGGGGCGCACTTTTCGCTCCTGCAAAACACGCAGCAATTTGACCTGCAGCGGTGCCGGCATATCGCCAATCTCGTCCAGGAAAAGTGTGCCGCCTTCTGCCGCCTGGAAAAGCCCTTCCCGGCTGCTCACCGCCCCGGTGAACGCCCCGCGGGCATGACCAAACAGTTCAGACTCAAGCAGTTGTTCAGGAAGCGCACCACAGTTAATCGCGATAAAGGCGTTTTTGCTGCGCGGGCTGGCGTTATGGATAGCCTGGGCAAGGATCTCTTTCCCGGTACCGCTCTGGCCGTTAATCAACACGCTAACGTCTGACTGCGCCACCATCCGGGCCTGTTCGAGCAGACGCAGCATAATCGGGCTGCGGGTGACGATAGACTCCCGCCACGCTTCATCATTCGACGGAGCCGCGTGCTCAAGCGCGCTGTCGATAGCCTTATAGAGGGCATCTTTATCTACCGGCTTGGTCAGGAAGCTGAATACCCCCTGCTGCGTCGCGGCAACGGCATCCGGAATCGATCCATGCGCCGTCAGGATGATCACCGGCATGCCAGGCTGCTGCTTCTGGATCTCCGCGAACAGCTGCAGGCCATCCATTTCATCCATTCGCAGGTCGCTAATCACCAGATCAACCTTCTCGCGGCTCAGGACTTTCAGCCCCTCCTGCCCGCTTTCCGCCGTCACCACGCTGTAGCCTTCACTGACCAGACGCATCCCCAGCAGCTTTAACAGCCCCGGATCGTCATCCACCAGTAAGAGATGGGCAGGTTTTCGGCTTGTCATGGCTTCACATCCTCTTGTTTCTGCGCATCACCGTCTGGCGTCGCGGCTGACCCTTTTGGCGCATCAGGCAGATAATTTCCGGCCGGTTTACGCGTCGAGAGCTGTCTTTCGATGTCGGTCAGGTTTTCAAGCTTGCGCGTCGTGGTATCCAGTTGAGCACGCAAGTGCTGCTCCTGCTGGCGCAGCGTATCAAGCTCGCTGTCGGTGGATTGCTGTAATTTGCTGTAGCGAAAACGCTCTTCAGACAACTGCAGTTGCAACGCCTGACCATCACGCCAGAGCTGATACACCGGGCGCACCTGCGCCGGAAGATTTCCAACAAACGTGTCCAGCCGCGTGACGTTGGTGCGACGCTCAACGGGGGTGATTTTCGCATCCGCGAGTAAAATTCCACGCTTGAACGCGTCCTGCCAGGTATCGTCATTGAGCATCGCCGCTTGCGAGCGCGCCTCAACCGGCGCCAGACGCTGGGCGCAATCTATTCCACGTAGCCAGAACAGCGGATTGCTCTCGACGTCATGCCCCGACAGGTTCCAGATGTCGTCACAGCGGGTCGACAGGAAATCTGCCAGCTGATTATCTGGCCATTTATCTTGTTGTTTATCGCTAATCGCACTTTGCGGCACATGGGAAACACAGCCCGCCAGAAATAAACAGGGCAGGCTCAGGCGAAACATATTGCTGGAAAACACCGCGCGCACGGCGCGGGAAAAGACGTGTGACATACTCACCAGGCATAGATTCATTTCATTGATTTTTCCGGCTCAGGGGCAGTTCAATACGGAAGCAAACATCTGACCGTTCGTCCGTGGCAATTTTCAGCTCACCCTGCATGCGTCGTATGCAGTCCCGGGCAATACTCAGGCCCAGCCCACTTCCTTTTACCGCCCCTTTCCGCTGATGACTTCCCTGGAAAAAGGGTTCAAAGATCATGGTTTTTTCGTCATCAGGGATTGGAGTGCCGGTGTTAGCGACGTCAATAAACACCCGTGAACCATTCGTATAACTTCGGATATAAATGTTACCGGATTCAGTACCATAGTGCACCGCATTGGAGTAAAGATTATCCAGAACGCTCATCAACAGCATCGGTTCCGCGAGGCAGGTTGGCTCACTGAGCTCCACCCCGGTATGCATCATTTTAGCTCTTGCTGGCAAGCTATGGGCGGAGATCACCATATCCACCAGCGGCGCAATATCAACGTTTTCCAGCACCACCGCGCCATCCGCCAGCTTGCGGTTGTAGTCCAGCAGTTGCTCAATCAGCTTTTGCAGATTGCGGCTGCTGGCATCCAGGATGTCGACAATCTCTTTCTGTTCGGGCGTAAGCGGCCCCGCCACTTCATCCGCCAGCAGTTCCGTTCCTTCTCGCATGCTGGCAAGCGGCGTTTTAAGCTCATGGGAAATATGGCGCAAGAACTGATGGCGCTGGGATTCCAGCCATGCCAGACGTTCAGAAAGCCAGATAATGCGCTGGCCAACGGAGCGCAACTCGCGAGGACCTTTAAAGGCGACCGTATCCCCGAGAGACTTCCCCTCGCCCAGGCGGTTAATCATGCGCTGGATACCCTTCACCGGGCCGATGATCATGCGGGTAAAGAGCAGAACCAGGCCGAGGCTGACGAGGAACAGCACCAGCGCCTGCCAGCCAAAGAACTGGCCACGTTCCGCAATCTCCTGCTGCAGCTGTTGCCCGCGAGAGAAGATAACCGTGCGGGTAGACTGCACCATCTCGGTATTGGCATTCGCAAAGGCTTCCAGACGGGCAGCCGCTGCGGCATCCGGGCCACTGTTCTTACACTGCAGTTGCGCCAGATCGTTCAAATCCTGACGTAACGCCTGATAAAGCTTATCGTCCGGCAGCACCCCTGCATGGGCGTCCAGCATTTCACTGTAGCGTTTACGTTGATTCTGATAGACCTTTTCCAGAGTAGGATCGTCGAGCACGCAGTACTGGCGATAGCTGCGTTCCATCTCCAGCGCGGCGTTAGTCATCGCTTCACTGCGTCGGGCGTCGATCAGCGTCGTGCGGTTAGTCAGTGCCGCCTGCGCACTGAGCGCGTTGAGACTCTGCCACGCCTGCCATGCCAGGATCAGCAAAGGCAGCAGGATCAGCAGAAAGGCCATCATGACAAGCTGTCGCAGGGAACGAGGAAAAACGGGCCAGCGTTTCAACGCATTACTCTCTTTATCGGGGTTTAAGGAGAGCGTAACTGAGTCTGCCCTTCAGATACAACAAAGCCGGGTAAAAACCCGGCTTTGTCATGGAATGAGGCGGTGCCTAACTCGACGTTTCGCCCTGGCCTGATAAAGCAACGCTATGATCAGTAGTTGGACGGCAGGCACCTTTTTGTGCGTCATTCGAAGTTTATGTAGCACGTCCCGAAGGGGCTGACATAAGAAGGTGAATGAGCCACTGATTAATATTATGCAACACTCGTGCCATAATGCATAACAATAAATTATCTTGTTGATATTTATGTATTTTATGCAATTATGCCGTTAATTTCCCGCTGAATGATTTCCAGGCTAAGTGTCGCTAAAAAGCAACACCTTAACGACAACCCACCACACCCTATACAATTCAATGAGTTAAATGTCTCCTTTTGGAGACACCACGAATAGCGGATTGTCGCGGTTTTGCGACAGGCACAAAAAAGCCCGGTGGCGTTTTCGCGCACCGGGCCTGCTGTGGGAGTAGCGGTACGCTTAACCTAGCTGTTTACGCGCATTACGGAAGATACGCATCCACGGGCTGTCCTCGCCCCAGTTTTCCGGGTGCCAGGAGTTGCTCACGGTACGGAACACTCGTTCCGGGTGCGGCATCATAATGGTCGCACGACCGCTTTCGCTGGTCACCGCAGTGATACCGTTCACCGAACCGTTCGGGTTAGCCGGGTAGGATTCTGTCACCTTGCCGAAGTTATCGACAAAGCGCAGCGCCACCAGACCTTTGCTTTCAAGCTGAGCCAGATGAGCTGCATCGCGCACTTCAACCTGGCCTTCGCCATGGGAAACGGCGATTGGCATCTGCGACCCTACCATGCCCTGCAGCAGCAGAGACGGGCTTTGGGTCACTTCCACGAGGCTGAAACGCGCTTCAAAGCGGTCGGACTGGTTACGCACAAAGCGCGGCCAGGCTTCGCTACCGGGGATCAGCTCGCGCAGGTTGGACATCATCTGACAGCCATTACATACGCCCAGCGCCAGCGTTTGCGGACGGTGGAAGAAGGTTTCAAACTCGTCGCGGACACGGCTGTTGAAGAGGATGGACTTCGCCCAACCCTCACCTGCACCCAGCACGTCGCCGTAAGAGAAACCACCGCAGGCGACCAGCGCCTGGAAATCTTCCAGACCGGTACGCCCGGCCAGCAGGTCGCTCATGTGAACGTCGATGGCATCAAAACCCGCACGGTAGAAGGCAGCAGCCATCTCAACGTGGGAGTTGACGCCCTGCTCACGCAGTACGGCCACTTTCGGACGCGCGCCGGTCGCAATGTACGGCGCGGCGATATCTTCGTTGATGTCGAAGGAGAGCTTCACGTTCAGGCCAGGATCGTTGTCGTTAGCCTTCGCGTTGTGTTCCTGATCGGCACACTCCGGGTTGTCACGCAGGCGCTGCATCTGCCAGGTGGTTTCAGCCCACCACATACGCAGTGTAGAACGGCTCTCGCTGAACACCGCGTGGCCATCCGCTTCAATGACAAAGCGGTCGCCCTGCACGGCTTTACCCAGATAATGCACGCAGTCTGCCAGGCCGTGCTGAGCCAGTACGCTTTCAACCGCGTCACGATCTGCGGCACGCACCTGAATCACCGCGCCCAGTTCTTCGTTAAACAGCGCCGCCAGACGATCCTCGCCCAGCGTCGCGATGTTCGCTTCGACACCGCAGTGGCCGGTGAAGGCCATCTCAGCCAGAGTAACCAGCAGGCCGCCGTCGGAACGGTCGTGGTAGGCCAGCAGTTTACGCTGTGCCACCAGGGCCTGGATGGCGTCGTAGAAACCTTTTAACTGCGCCACATCACGCACATCTGCCGGCTTATCACCCAGCTGACGATAAACCTGCGCCAGCGCGGTCGCTCCTAGTGCGTTATGGCCTTTACCCAGGTCAATCAGCAGCAGGGCGTTATCTTCAGTCACCAGCTGTGGCGTCACGGTATGGCGCACGTCTTCTACGCGGGCAAACGCGGAGATGATCAGCGACAGCGGAGAGGTCATCTCGCGCTGCTCGTTACCCTCCTGCCAGCGGGTCTTCATCGACATGGAGTCTTTACCCACCGGAATGGTCAGGCCGAGCGCCGGGCAGAGCTCTTCACCCACCGCCTTCACGGCTTCATACAGGCCCGCATCTTCGCCCGGGTGGCCCGCTGCGGCCATCCAGTTCGCGGAAAGTTTGATACGTTTAATGTCGCCAATCTGCGTTGCGGCAATGTTGGTCAGTGCTTCACCAACGGCAAGGCGAGCAGACGCGGCGAAGTCCAGCAGAGCGACCGGGGTACGTTCGCCCAGCGCCATCGCTTCACCATAGTAGCTGTCGAGACTCGCGGTGGTGACGGCACAGTTAGCCACCGGGATCTGCCACGGGCCAACCATCTGATCGCGCGACACCATACCGGTCACGGTACGGTCGCCGATGGTGACCAGGAAGGTTTTCTCCGCCACGGCCGGCAGGTGCAGAACGCGATTGACCGCGTCAGCCACGGTAATGCCCTGACGATCCAGCGCTTTGCCAGCTGCTTTACGGGTCTCAACGTCGCGGGTCATCTTCGGCGTTTTACCGAGCAACACGTCCAGCGGCAGATCGATCGGCTGGTTGTCGAAATGGGTGTCGCTCAGGGACAGGTGCAGCGCTTCGGTCGCTTCACCGATGACGGCATACGGGGCACGCTCGCGGCGGCACAGCTCGTCAAACAGCGGCAGCTGATCGGCAGCGATGGCCAGAACATAACGTTCCTGGGATTCGTTACACCAGATTTCCAGCGGGCTCATGCCTGGCTCATCACTCAGGATGTCGCGCAGGTTGAAACGACCGCCACGACCACCGTCACTGACCAGCTCCGGCATGGCGTTGGACAGACCGCCCGCGCCTACGTCGTGAATAAAGAGGATGGGGTTGGCATCACCCAGCTGCCAGCAGCGGTCAATGACCTCCTGGCAACGGCGTTCCATCTCCGGGTTATCACGCTGTACGGATGCAAAATCGAGATCCGCATCAGACTGACCGGAGGTCATAGAGGAGGCAGCCCCGCCGCCCAGGCCGATGTTCATTGCCGGGCCACCCAGAACGATCAGCTTCGCACCGACTACGATCTCGCCTTTTTGCACGTGATCGGCGCGAATGTTACCGATCCCGCCAGCCAGCATGATCGGTTTGTGATAGCCGCGCAGCTCTTCGCCGTTGTGGCTCTCCACTTTCTCTTCGTAGGTACGGAAGTAACCGTTCAGCGCAGGACGTCCAAATTCATTGTTGAACGCCGCCCCGCCCAGTGGGCCTTCGGTCATGATATCCAGCGCGGTCACAATACGTTCCGGCTTGCCGAAATCTTCTTCCCACGGCTGTTCAAAGCCCGGGATGCGCAGGTTGGAGACGGAGAAACCGACCAGACCGGCTTTTGGTTTAGCCCCCCGTCCGGTTGCGCCTTCGTCGCGGATTTCCCCGCCAGACCCGGTCGCCGCACCCGGCCACGGCGAGATCGCCGTCGGGTGGTTATGCGTTTCGACTTTCATCAGGATATGCGCCGGCTCCTGATGGAAATCATAGCGCCCTGCTTCGCGATCGGCGAAGAAGCGGCCCACGTCAGAACCTTCCATCACCGCGGCGTTGTCTTTGTAAGCAGACAGCACGTGGTCAGGCGTTTTTTCCATGGTGTTTTTGATCATTTTGAACAGCGACTTCGGCTGCTCTTCACCGTCGATAATCCAGTCGGCGTTGAAAATCTTGTGACGGCAGTGCTCAGAGTTTGCCTGAGCGAACATGTAAAGTTCGATGTCGTTCGGGTTGCGGTTCAGCTTAACAAACGCATCCTGCAGGTAGTCAATTTCATCTTCTGCCAGTGCCAGACCGAGACGCAGGTTGGCGTCAATCAGCGCCTGACGGCCCTGCCCCAGCAAATCGACGCTCTGTACCGGCGCAGGCTGATGGTGGGAGAAGAGTTTCTGCGCATCGTCCAGAGAGGCAAAGACACTCTCCATCATGCGGTCGTGCAGCTCAGCGGCAACGGTTTGCCACTGCGCATCGGTCAGGGTAGAGGCTTCAACGTAGTACGCCACGCCGCGCTCCAGACGGTTAATCTGGTTCAGACCACAGTTGTGGGCGATGTCGGTGGCTTTGGAAGACCAGGGGGAGATGGTGCCTGGACGAGGCGTCGCAAGGATCAGTTTGCCGGTTGGCGTATGGCTGCTCAGGCTTGGACCATATTTGAGCAGGCGTTCCAGCTGTACTCGCTCCTCTGCATTCAGGGGTGCATTCAGGTCAGCAAAATGGACATACTCAGCGTAAATATTGCTTACCGGAAGGTCGGCTGCCTGAAAACGTGCCAGCAGTTTATTGATACGGAAGGCAGACAGTGCAGGCGAACCACGCAGAATTTCCATCATAAGTCTCTCGTCTTCGAAGCGCCGGGGCGCTTACAGTGTGCGCAAGGGGGGAAAACGGGCGTCATTATAGAGAATCCTGAGCGTCGACGAAACCGTTTGCGTCGAAATAAAATCAACGTTTACGTTTAACAATAGATGTGACCTCTCTCTCTAATTTGTTGCCAAGTGGCGTAACTTTACGCAAAATGCCGCTCATTCAATGGCAAACCTTATTCTTAACATGGCTACAGCATACTGAGGCACCCGGCGTCGCAGAGAATTAACTAATTGAAAAAATTAAAGATTAATTATCTGCTCATCGGCATTGTAACGTTGCTGCTGGCAGTGGCCCTCTGGCCTTCCATCCCCTGGTTCGGTAAAGCCGAAAACCGTATCGCCGCCATACAGGAGCGGGGGGAATTGCGCGTCAGTACCCTCAACTCGCCGCTGATTTACAGCGACATTAACGGCAAAACGATTGGCCTGGATTATGAACTGGCGCAGCAGTTTGCCGACTATCTTGGCGTGAAGCTCAAAATTACCGTTCGTCAGAATATCAGCCAGCTGTTTGATGACCTGGATAACAACGATGCCGATATCCTTGCGGCCGGGCTGGTGTACAACAGCGAGCGCAGCAAGAACTATCAGCCAGGCCCAACCTACTACTCCGTTTCGCAACAGCTGGTCTACCGGGTCGGGAGCCTGCGCCCGCGAACGCTGGCGGCGATTAATGCACAACAGTTGACCATCGCCCCGGGTCACGTCGTGATTGACGATCTGCGTGAGCTCAAGGAGAAGAAATTCCCGGACCTGAGCTGGACGGTTGATCCTAAGCTCGGCACGACTGAGCTGCTGGACCAGGTAAAAGATAAAAAACTGCCCTACACCATCGCTGATTCGGTCGCGATCAGCCTTTTCCAGCGCGTGCACCCCGAAATCGCGGTGGCGCTGGACGTGACAGACGAACAGCCGGTGACCTGGTTTAGCCAGCTTGATGACGATCAGACCCTCTCTGCGGCGATGCTTGATTTCTTCAACACCATCAATGAAGACGGTACGCTGGCGCGTCTGGAAGAGAAATACCTCGGCCACGGTGACGATTTTGATTACGTCGACACCCGAAGCTTCTTGCGCGCGGTCGATAGCGTGCTGCCAGACCTGCAGCCGTTATTTGAAAAGTATGCCCAGGAGATCGACTGGCGATTACTGGCAGCGATCTCTTATCAGGAATCCCACTGGGATACTCAGGCCACCTCGCCCACTGGCGTTCGCGGCTTAATGATGCTCACTAAAAATACCGCTCAGAGCCTTGGGCTGACTGACCGTACCGATGCAGAACAGAGCATCAGCGGCGGCGCACGGTATCTGCAGGACATGATGGGCAAAGTGCCGGAGACGGTGCCTGAAGAGGAACGGATCTGGTTTGCGCTGGCAGCCTACAACATGGGTTATGCGCACATGCTTGACGCGCGCGCGCTGACGGCGAAAACGAAAGGTAACCCGGACAGCTGGTCAGACGTAAAACAGCGCCTGCCGCTGTTGAGCCAGAAGCCGTGGTACAACAAGCTGACCTACGGTTACGCACGCGGGCATGAAGCCTACGCCTACGTGGAAAATATCCGTAAATATCAGATTAGCCTGGTGGGTTATCTGCTGGAGAAGGAAAAAGAGGCGGCAGAAGCAAACCAACTGGCCCAGAGTTATCCGGTGGTGGCACCGGACGAACTTAGTCGCCCGACAACTTCAATTCTGCCTTTTGTTGCTTTTTCTGCTGACGGCGCATTCGAAAGAAATCACTTAATAGCCCCGCACACTCTGGTGCAAGTACCCCACCGATAGTCTGCACCTGGTGGTTCATTCCCGGGTGTCCCAGTACGTCCATCAGCGAACCGGCCGCTCCGGTTTTTTCATCCCGCGCGCCAAAGACCAGCGTGCCGATACGGCTATGCACCATCGCGCCGGAACACATAACGCACGGCTCAAGCGTGACATACAGCGTGGTATCAAGCAGACGGTAGTTTTGCAGCACCATTCCGCCCTGACGAAGGGCCATGATTTCAGCGTGCGCAGTCGGATCGTGACGGCCAATCGGGCGGTTCCACCCTTCCCCTATCACCTGGTTATTGTGGACAAGCACAGCACCCACGGGCACTTCCCCCTCGTCCCAGGCGCGCTGGGCAAGCGTAAGCGCATGGCGCATCCAGTATTCATGATCGCGTTCAGGGTTGCACAACGGTTGATACTCCAGTCTAAAAGCGGGCGGCATTATACACACCCGCTATAGATAAGACTATTCGAGTTGCTGAAGTTCGCCTGCGGGCGTGACGCGCCAGCGATGCTGGCAAAAATAGAGCAGCGGGTTGTCCTGCTTGCTGTCGCTGTAGCCGCTATAAAGACGCAGTGGCGTACCGATTCGCTTCTCCAGTTGCACCACCTTTTCATGTCCCAGGCAGCGCATGGTCAGTACCCATCCACCGTACCCGCGGGTAATTTGCGTGGCGATAAGATTCACCCGCGGCAGCCACGGAGTATCATAATAGACCTGTTCCACCAGCGCTTGCGGGGATCCGGTAATCAACCAGATGTCGGCATCGTTCGCGTCGAGATAGCTGGTGAGCCTTGCCTGAACAACCGGAAACGCGGTCACATGCCCGCGAAACCAGTGCACAAAATCCTGCTGAAGCTGTTTAAGCCGCGCTTCGCTGCGTCCAAAGGTACAGCCCCAGAGCAACAGGCTCATTGGCCAGCGCGCTGCCCGACCTTTTAGCAACAGCGCAATGCCAATAACGGGTAAGAGTGGTAATACGAGCAGCGCATTCAAAGGCTGACGCCGCAGCAGGTAGCGCATAAACTTACCAAACATATCCTGCTGATGCAGCGTACCGTCCAGGTCGAAAAAAACAACGCGACGCTCGTGATTTGCCAAACCTTACTCCTCTGGATCGTTGAATCCTAACAGCCAGGTAAACAGGAACCCGGCGATCACCGCTACCAGATAGCCTAACAGATAGAGCATAACTTTTCCGGTCACGATGGTGAGCGCCAGCGGCAGCCCGGAGATCCCGAAGGTGATCACCGTTGCCACTTTCCAGTAGCTGATCAGCGCTCCGCCTACCGCCCCTCCCAGGCAAGCACCGAGGAACGGTTTCCCCAGCGGCAGCGTGACGCCGAAAATCAGCGGCTCGCCAATTCCGAGTAATCCGACCGGCAACGCACCTTTGATCACTTTTTTCAGCCGCGCGTTGCGGGTTTTCATCAGTACGGCAATCGCCGCCCCGACCTGCCCCACGCCAGCCATCGACAGGATGGGCAGCAGCGCGTTGTAACCGTGCGCCTGCACCAGCTCGACGTGGATCGGCACCAGCCCCTGATGCAGACCGGTCAGTACCAGCGGCAAGAAGGTGCCTGACAGCACGGCACCCACTAACAGACCGCCGCGATCGATAGCCAGCGATGCGCCATGGGCGATGGCCTCAGAGATCCAGCCCCCCAGCGGTTGTAACGCCACAATAGCCACGCTGCCGGTGATTAACGTCGTTAACAGTGGATTGAGGATCAGCTCAATTGATCCAGGCAGGAGAGTGCGCAGTTTCTTCTCGATCCAGCACATCAGGATGACCACCAGCAGCACGGCAATCACCCCGCCGCGTCCAGGCTGGAGCGCCTCACCAAACAGGGTTATCTGCGCCAGTTGTGGGCTGGACAGAATACCTGCCATCACCCCGCCCATGGCCAGCGAGCCGCCAAAGACCTTCGCGGTGTTGACCCCCACCAGAATGTTCATAATGGCAAACACGGCGCTGCCGAAAATACCGAGAATGCCTAATAAATTAGGGTAGTGGGTCGCGAAGTCCCCTACGATATCCGGACGCTTAAGAATATTGATGATCCCGGTGATTAAGCCAGAGGCAATAAACGCCGGGATCAGCGGAATAAAGACGTTGGCCAGTTGTCGCAGCGCATCGCTCATGGGGGCTTTGTATCGGGCCTTTGCCTGCGCCTTCGTACGTTCGACGTCATCGATCGCCACGCTCTCGCCGCCGACCATCAGCGCACGCATGGCATCCACAACCTGCGCCGCCTTTCCCGGCCCGACAATCAGCTGGTGCTGTTGCCCCTGTTTAACGTAACCACTCACGCCGGAAAGCTGCTTCAGACGCGGCACATCAAGCTGCTCGTCGTTATGCACCTCGACGCGCACGCGCGTCATGCAGTTTTCCAGACGCTGAATATTTTTTTCCCCACCGATCCCCTGCAGGATATCGCTGGCGAGCGCTGCTGTTTTGTCCATACACGCCTCTGTTAGTTTTCTAATGCCGCCCGTAAGAACCCGTTATGGGCATTGAGCCTTGCTCTGGCGGCCGCAGCGTCCAGTCCGCTCAGGATCATCAGAATGGCCGGTTTAACATCGTGATCGGTTTGTTTCAGTACCGCTTCCGCCTCTTCGCGGCTTGCTCCCGTCGCCTCCATGACCATACGGCAGGCTCTGTCCACCAGCTTGACGTTGGTCGCTTGCATATCCACCATCAGGTTCTGATAAACCTTGCCAAACTTCACCATCGCGCCAGTGGAGATCATGTTGAGCACCAGCTTTTGCGCGGTGCCGGATTTCAGACGCGTAGAACCGGTTAACGCTTCCGGGCCGACAACCGGAGAGATAGCGATAGCAGCGACCTGCGCAATCGGCGAGCCAGGATTACAGGAAATCGCCACCGTGGTGCAGCCCGTCTTGTTGGCATACTCCAGACCGCCGATAACGTACGGCGTACGCCCGGAGGCCGCCAGCCCAACAACCAGATCCTGAGCGGTCAGATTTAGCCCCTTCAGGTCATCCTCGCCGAGCTGTTTGTTGTCTTCCGCTCCTTCCACGGCTTTCAGCAGCGCGCCAGGGCCGCCAGCAATCAACCCGACCACCAGACCGTGCGGCACACCAAACGTTGGCGGACATTCAGAGGCATCCAGCACACCAAGACGCCCGCTGGTTCCGGCGCCCATGTAGATAATGCGACCACCGGCCTTCAGTGCTTCCGCCGCCGCATCGACAGCTTTCGCCACCTCCGGTAATGTCTCTTTCACTGCCTGCGCGACCAGCGTATCCTGTTGATTAAAACGGTTAACCAGCTCCAGGGTGCTGAGCGCATCCAGATCCATGGTTTGTGGGTTACGCGTTTCAGAAACAAGTGAGCCAAGATTCATCTTTTGTACCTCAAGAATTTTTAATTCATAATAATCTCACTATAATGGAATATAAAATTCATTCAGGCGAGCAAAATTCGTATTTGCGCAGACAATCACAATTTCGCCAGGAGAACCTATGAACTGTTTAATTCGCATTCGCCAGCGCTATGCAGGCTTTGCTCAAAGCGATAAAAAGCTGGCGGATTTTCTGCTCTCTCAGCCCGACCATGCCCGCCATCTCAGCTCGCAGCAGCTGGCGAGTGAGGCCGGAGTGAGCCAGTCGAGCGTGGTGAAATTTGCCCAGAAGATTGGCTTTAAAGGCTTCCCGGCTCTCAAGCTGGCGATTAGCGAAGCGCTGGTGAGTAACCCCAATCCGCAGTCGATGCCGGTGCATAATCAGATTCGTGGCGATGACCCGATGCGTCTGGTGGGAGAGAAGCTCATCAAAGAGAATGTCGCGGCCATGCATGCCACCCTTGATGTGAATACCGAAGAAAAATTACTGGAAAGCGTTGCGATGCTGCGTGCAGCGCGACGTATTATTTTGACCGGGATAGGCGCATCCGGACTGGTGGCACGTAACTTTGGCTGGAAGCTGACAAAAATAGGTTACAACGCCATTGTCGAGCAGGATATGCACGCCCTGCTGGCGACCGTGCAGGCGATGGATGCTAACGATCTGCTGCTGGCGATCTCCTATTCCGGCGAACGCCGTGAGATCAATATGGCTACCGATGAAGCCTTACGCGTAGGCGGTAAGATTCTGGCCATCACCGGGTTTACTCCCAACGCGCTGCAGCAGCGGGCTACGCGCTGTTTATATACGATCGCGGAAGAGCAGGCCACGCGCAGCGCGGCGATCTCCTCGACAAGTGCGCAAATGATGTTGACCGACCTGCTGTTTATGGCCCTGGTGCAACAGGATCTGGAGCACGCGCCAGAGCGTATCCGGCACAGTGAAGAGCTGGTAAAAAAACTGGTTTGAACAGGTAATGAGCGTATAATGCCCGCCCTGTTTGTGTTGTTTCTGAGAATTTCCTGATGGCGCTGTTAATCACCAAAAAATGCATCAATTGCGATATGTGCGAACCGGAATGCCCGAACCAGGCGATTTCGATGGGCGAGAGCATTTATGAGATTAACAGCGACCGCTGCACTGAATGCATCGGCCACTACGAAACGCCGACCTGTCAGAAAGTGTGCCCAATCCCCAATACCATCCTGAAGGATCCGGCACACGTCGAGAGCGAAGAGCAGCTTTGGGATAAGTTTGTCCTGCTGCATCACGCGGACAAACTTTAACTTTCGATAATCACCGTCGCGCAGGCGTAGTGGCGTTCATCGGCGAGCGTCACGTGCATGTGATTTACGCCGAGTTTCTCTGCCAGCGTTTGCGCCTCACCCCATAAACGCAGGCGCGGTTTACCCAGCTCATCGTTAAACACTTCAAACTGATTAAACGCCAGACCGTTACGAATACCGGTGCCGAAGGCTTTGGCTGCCGCCTCTTTGACGGCAAAGCGCTTGGCCAGAAAACGTACCGGCTGCTGATGCGTCTCCCAGATGGCCCATTCGTTATCGCTCAACACGCGTCGTGCCAGGCGATCGCCGCTACGGGCGATCACCGCTTCAATGCGGGCTATTTCAACGATATCGGTGCCTAAGCCCAGAATAGCCATTACTGACGCGCTTCCAGCATCAGGCGTTTCATTTCTGAGACCGCCTCTTTCAGGCCACTCATTACCGCACGGCCAATAATAGCGTGGCCGATATTCAGCTCATGCATTTCTGGCAGGGCTGCAATGGCCTTGACGTTATGGTAGGTCAGGCCATGCCCGGCGTTAACTTTCAGCCCCAGGCTCGCGGCATAGGTGGCCGCATTGGCGATACGCTCCAGCTCTTTGGCCTGCGTAGTTTCGTCTTTCGCATCAGCGTAACAGCCGGTATGAATTTCAATATAGGGCGCGCCCACTTCGGCAGCCGCTTTGATCTGTGCTACATCGGCGTCGATGAACAGAGAGACCAGGATACCCGCCTCAGCCAGACGCTTGCAGGCATCACGCATTTTGTCGCGTTGACCCGCCACGTCCAGGCCCCCTTCGGTGGTCACTTCCTGACGTTTTTCCGGTACCAGGCAGCAGAAATGCGGCTTCGTCTCGCAGGCAATCGTCAGCATCTCTTCCGTGACCGCCATCTCCAGGTTCATGCGGGTATCCAGCGTCTGACGCAAAATGCGCACATCGCGGTCGGTAATATGACGGCGGTCTTCACGCAGGTGAACGGTAATGCCATCGGCGCCAGCCTGCTCAGCGATGAACGCCGCCTGAACCGGATCGGGATAAGCCGTGCCGCGTGCATTACGCAGCGTGGCGATGTGATCAATGTTGACGCCTAACAGTAATTCAGCCATGACAATCCTCGGTATTTTAGTTCGTGTCCCTGCCTCCCTCTCCCTCAGTGAGAGGGCTGGAGCGAGGGTCTGATACGTTAACGTTTCGGCATAAACTGCCTGAACAATTCGCGGCTCTTTAAGGGCTTGCCGCCAAGATACGGCTTGAGCGCAATCCGGGTAAAGCGTTTTGCTGCGCGAAGGGTATCCTGATCGGGAAACTCACGCGCATACAGCGCTCTAAGCTGTCGCCCGGTAAAGGTGCTGTTATCTATCACGACGCTGGCGATAAAGCCTTTTTCTTCACGGTAGCGATAGGTCATCGCATCCTCTACCTCGTCTCCGCTCCCTGCACAATGCAAAAAATCGACCCCATAGCCCAGGTGTCCAAGCAGCGCCAGCTCAAAACGACGCAGGGCAGGTTCGGGCGTACCGGTAGCGCCGGCCAGCGCCTGGATACAGTGCAGGTAATCAAAGAAAAGTTCAGAGAAGCGAGTCTCATGCTCCAGAACACGTGAGATGAGTTCGTTGACATAGAGACCGCTGTACAGCGTGATACCAGAAAGGGGGAGCGCCAGAGAGACGGCTTCGGCACTGCGCAGGGTTTTGACTTCCCCACGCCCGCCGAAGCGTACCAGCAGCGGAGTGAAAGGCTGTAAGGCGCCCTTCAGGCCGGAGCGTTTGGAACGTGCGCCTTTAGCAACAAGGCGCACACGGCCCGACTCTTCCGTGAAAACGTCCAGCATAAGGCTGGTCTCGCTCCACGGACGGCTATGGAGGACAAAGGCACGCTGCCATCCATCCACGATGTTCAGTCTTAGACGTCGTCGCCGTAACCGAGGCTGCGCAATGCACGCTCATCATCGGCCCAGCCTGATTTCACCTTCACCCACAGTTCAAGGTGAACCGGGGCTTCAAACATGTCCTGCATGTCTCTGCGCGCTTCAATGCCGATGGTTTTGATCTTGGCACCTTTGTTGCCGATCACCATCTTCTTCTGCCCTTCACGCTCAACGAGGATCAGGCCGTTGATGTCATAGCCGCCGCGTTCGTTGGTCTGAAAACGTTCAATCTCAACCGTTACGGAGTACGGCAGTTCCGCGCCAAGGAAACGCATCAGTTTTTCACGGATGATCTCAGAGGCCATAAAGCGCTGAGAACGATCGGTGATGTAATCTTCCGGGAAGTGATGAATCGCTTCCGGCAGATGTTTGCGCACGATGCCTGCGATGGTATCGACGTTCAGACCGGTCTCGGCAGACAGCGGGACGATATCAAGGAAGTTCATCTGGCTTCCCAGCCACTGCAGGTGCGGCAGCAGATCGGCTTTTTCCTGCACGTTGTCCACTTTGTTGACCGCAAGGATCACCGGCGTTTTACCGTCGCGCAGTTTGTTCAGCACCATTTCGTCGTCAGGCGTCCAGCGGGTGCCTTCCACCACGAAAATCACCAGCTCTACGTCGCCAATCGAGCTGCTCGCCGCCTTGTTCATCAGGCGGTTGATGGCGCGCTTCTCTTCCATGTGCAGGCCCGGGGTATCAACGTAGATCGCCTGATAGGCGCCTTCCGTGTGGATACCGACGATGCGGTGACGCGTGGTCTGCGCCTTACGGGAAGTAATGGAAATTTTCTGCCCAAGCAGATTATTCAACAGGGTAGATTTGCCAACGTTCGGACGTCCGACGATGGCAATAAACCCGCAATACGTTTTTTCTTCGCTCATTCCAGCTCCAGCATTTTTAACGCCTGTTCGGCGGCAGCCTGTTCAGCCTTACGACGGCTAGAACCTGTGCCGACCACCGGTTCACTCAGGCCACTGACCTGGCAATGGATGGTAAATTCCTGATCGTGCGCTTCGCCCCGCACCTGCACCACCAGATAGGATGGCAGCGGGAGGTGGCGACCCTGCAAATATTCCTGCAGACGCGTTTTCGGATCTTTTTGTTTATCGCCCGGACTGATTTCGTCCAGACGGGTTTGATACCAGTTAAGGATCAGCTTTTCTACGGTCTGAATATCGCTGTCCAGGAACACACCACCAATTAATGCTTCGACCGTGTCGGCAAGAATAGATTCACGACGGAAGCCGCCGCTTTTCAGTTCACCCGGCCCAAGTCGCAGACATTCGCCCAGTTCAAATTCACGAGCGATTTCCGCCAGGGTATTCCCCCGAACCAGCGTCGCGCGCATGCGGCTCATATCACCTTCGTCCACACGTGGGAAACGATGATAAAGCGCATTCGCGATCACGAAACTTAAAATAGAGTCACCCAGGAACTCGAGGCGCTCATTATGCTTGCTGCTGGCACTGCGGTGGGTTAATGCCTGTTGCAACAACTCCTGATGATGAAAAGTGTAGCCCAGCTTCCGTTGAAGCCGATTAATTACGATGGGGTTCATGCGATACCAGTAAATGAATGCGTCAAAAATGCAGCACACGAAACCGACCTGAGAAGACCAACGCGGTTTCGTGTGCCGTGGCACCCTTGCAGGGCCAACCTTAAACTTCGGGGGAATATTCTATACACAACGACAGGGGATGTCGTTAGTCCAAAGAGATTTATCGCTGAAATAATTCACGTAGCCGCTAATTAACGCGGCTACGCGTTCATTTAATGAGAATTAATGGATCCCGCCGATACGATTCAGGCGAACGCCGGTCGGCCATTCGCCTTCCTGCTTCTCAAAACTCATCCAGATAGCGGTCGCTTTACCTACCAGATTCGCTTCCGGCACAAAGCCCCAGTAACGGCTGTCCGCGGAATTATCGCGGTTATCACCCATCATGAAGTAGTGTCCCGGTGGTACGATCCAGCTGGCCAGCTGTTGGCCCGGCTGCCGGTAGTACATCCCCACTTGATCCTGCGCGATTGGCACGGTGAGGATACGGTGGGTCACATCACCCAGCGTCTCTTTACGTTCAACCAGGCGAATACCGTCCTCTTTGGTCTCGCCTTTGGGCACCTGGAAGAAACCGCTGGTCGCTTCACCGCCGTTACGGCGAGCAAAGGTCTGCACAAAATCACTTGGCTCAACGTTTGAGTAAGTGATTGGCAGCGCGTTTTCACACGCGGTACCGGAGCTGCAGCCAGGCTGAACGGTAACTTCTTTCGCCACCGGATCGTAGGTGACTTTATCACCCGGCAGACCCACTGCACGCTTGATGTAATCCAGACGCGGATCTTCCGGGTATTTAAACACCACGATGTCGCCACGTTTCGGATGACCGGTTTCGATCAGCGTTTTCTGGTAGATCGGATCTTTAATCCCGTAGGCAAACTTCTCAACCAGAATAAAATCGCCAATCAGCAGCGTTGGCATCATTGAACCAGACGGGATCTGGAACGGCTCGTAAATAAACGAGCGGACAACCAGCACAATCGCCAGCACCGGAAATACCGATGCCCCGGTTTCCAGCCAGCCCGGTTTCGGGCCGACTTTCTTCAGGGTTTTCGCGTCCAGCCCATCGCCAGTGGCTGCCTGTGCGGCAGCCTGACGTTCATGGCGTTTTGGGGCGAAAATAAACTTATCCAGACACCACAACAAACCTGTCACCAGGGTAGCAATGACCAGAATCAGGGCAAACATGTTCGCCATGCCAACTCCTTAGGGTTATTTGCCGTCTTTACCAACATGAAGGATGGCAAGGAATGCTTCCTGCGGCAGTTCGACGTTACCGACCTGCTTCATACGCTTCTTACCTTCTTTCTGTTTCTGCAGCAGCTTTTTCTTACGGCTGACGTCACCGCCGTAGCATTTCGCCAGAACGTTTTTACGCAGCTGTTTCACAGTAGAACGGGCAATAATGTGGTTACCGATGGCGGCCTGAATCGCGATATCAAACTGCTGACGCGGGATCAGCTCTTTCATCTTCTCAACCAGCTCACGGCCACGGTATGGCGCATTGTCGTTGTGAGTGATCAGTGCCAGCGCATCCACACGCTCGCCGTTAATCAGCACGTCCACACGCACCATGTTAGACGCCTGGAAGCGTTTGAAGTTGTAATCCAGTGACGCATAGCCACGAGAGGTAGACTTCAGACGATCGAAGAAGTCGAGGACCACTTCCGCCATAGGGATTTCGTACGTCAGCGCAACCTGATTACCGTGGTAAACCATGTTGGTCTGTACGCCACGCTTCTCAATACACAGCGTAATAACGTTACCCAGGAACTCCTGCGGCAGCAGCATATGACACTCTGCAATGGGCTCGCGCAGTTCTTCGATATTGTTCAGCGGCGGCAGCTTGGACGGGCTATCGACGTAGACGATCTCTTTGTTGGTGGTCTGCACTTCGTACACAACGGTCGGTGCCGTGGTGATCAGATCCAGATCGTATTCACGCTCCAGACGCTCCTGGATGATCTCCATGTGCAGCAGACCAAGGAAGCCGCAGCGGAAGCCGAAGCCCAGCGCCGTAGAGCTTTCTGGTTCATAGAACAGGGAAGCATCGTTGAGGCTCAGCTTGCCGAGCGCATCACGGAAGTTTTCATAGTCGTCAGAGCTGACCGGGAACAGACCCGCGTAAACCTGCGGTTTAACCTTTTTAAAGCCTGGCAGCGCTTTGTCTGCCGGGTTACGTGCACCGGTCAGGGTATCGCCCACTGGCGCGCCGAGGATGTCTTTAATGGCGCAGACCAGCCAGCCTACTTCGCCACATTTCAGCTCGGTACGGTCAACCTGTTTTGGCGTGAAGATACCCAGACGGTCAGCGTTGTAAACCTGACCAGTACTCATTACCTTGATTTTGTCGCCTTTACGCATGGTGCCGTTTTTAATACGCACCAGTGAGACAACGCCCAGGTAGTTATCAAACCAGGAGTCGATGATCAGCGCCTGCAGCGGGGCATCCGGGTCACCTTCTGGTGCCGGGATATCACGCACCAGGCGTTCCAGCACGTCGGTCACGCCCACGCCCGTTTTAGCGGAGCAGCGCACCGCATCGGTCGCGTCGATGCCGACAATATCTTCAATCTCTTCCGCTACACGCTCAGGATCGGCAGCTGGCAGGTCAATTTTGTTCAGAACCGGCACAACCTCGAGATCCATTTCCATCGCGGTGTAGCAGTTTGCCAGGGTCTGGGCTTCAACGCCCTGCCCGGCATCCACAACCAGCAGCGCGCCTTCACAGGCCGCCAGCGAGCGTGAAACTTCATAGGAGAAGTCAACGTGGCCTGGGGTGTCGATAAAGTTCAGCTGGTAGATTTCGCCATCAGCCGCTTTGTAATCAAGCGTAACGCTCTGCGCTTTGATGGTGATACCGCGTTCGCGTTCCAGGTCCATGGAGTCCAGAACCTGGGCTTCCATTTCACGATCAGACAGGCCACCGCAAATCTGGATAATACGGTCAGACAGCGTCGACTTACCGTGGTCAATGTGAGCAATGATCGAAAAGTTACGTATGTTCTTCATATAGTTAAATAATTATGCCTTACGAATTCCTGGAGGCCGCTGTTCTTAGCCTGACGTTTTTCAGTGCGAAAACGCCGCATTCTACACTACATCCCCGTTACCTGGAAATGTACTTAGCGCCAGGTATAGCGTGAAGAAATGACGTTTTCTGTTTTAGGACGTAAAAAAGGACAAAGCCCGATGGATCACCGGGCCTCAGAAGAGAGCGTCTCAACACGAAGCTGGTCGGGTGCCAGCCCAACGCTGAGAATAACAGGCTGCCACTCTTCGCGTGCGGCAAGCTTCGGGGAGAGAGCTTTGGCCAGCCAGAATCCCCCTACGCCGCCCAATGCCGCACCACACATGGCGGCCACATCGGTACCAAACAGCATCTGGAATACGCCGCCCATAACAAACAGCCCCACCAGCGGAGAGAGATAAACCAACATGGCGGACGTGAGCAAGCTACCTTCTGCAATTCCCAGCTCCACCTTTTGCCCCACCATCAGCGGCCGATCGCTTGGCACGGAAATGGTATGCGAGGTTTGCGGCCCGAGCTTATTCAGCACGCGGCTACCGCAACCGGCTCTGGAAGCACAGCTATTGCATGAGGCCTTAACATCACAGCTCACCAGCGCAATGCCATTCTGCCACGATACGACCGTAGCCCACTCTTTAATCATTGTGCAGTCCTGAATTTAATGCTGTCGGAAATACGCTTCGCCGTTTGTGGCGGTAATTCACCCACAATGGTGATCTCTGCGTTATCGCGAACCGTGGTGCTGACCGTCCTACGTCCGGTACGAAGCATTTGTTCAGAACTGTTTGCCGATGCGCGGTTAATGTTCACCGAGAAACTGAACAAACCATCGGAATAAAGACGCGATTCAACCGGTGTTTCAATGGTTGGCAGTTGACGGCGGCTGCTGGAGACTTCGCTAAACCCTTGCGGGATCCAGGAAGGAACCCAGTTGAAGTTGACGGAATCACCCGCCGGTACAGAAAGCAACGGCGGCAGGCTGGCTTTCGCCAGATTCTGCATGCTATTACCCACCTGATTGTTCACGCTAAAGGAGATAACGCGGAACTGTTCCAGCGTTTCACCATCACGGTCAAGCAGGTCTACACGCATTGGCAGCTTGGTCTCGGCGTCAATCCAGACGATATAGCTGTAGCGCGTTCCGTCACGGGCAACAACGCGGATCACCTCACACAGTCTGTCAGCAATGCGCGTACGCCCTACTGAAATGAAATCATAGTATGGCGCAAGACGTTTGAAGTCGGTGTAGATAAGCGATGGCAGAGAATCGACGATATAATCGCCATTCAGCGTGAAAGGCTCCAGACCGGGTTCGAAATAACTGATTTCGTTACCACGCTGGACAACTTCCCGACGCGGGCCATCCATCTGTAAAAGCTGGGCGAGCGGCTGGTTATCAAGACGGGCATGGCGGTATCGTAACGACTCGACGCCCTGCTTATTGATACTGATAAATGCCAACTCGTAATTGAGTGACTGGCTGGCCAGATTCATTTGCTGCAACAACGCCCCGGATGAAACATCAGCCGAGGCGTTGGCAGAGAAGAACAGGCTACCCGCCATCAGAGACATGGCGAACCAAAGTTGCTTCATTACTGCGATTGCGTTCCTAAAGTTTGGTTTCCGGGCACCTGCACAGCCGCTTGCTGGGTTTGTGCCTGCTCAAACTGAAGCTGTTCAGAGTGCAGACGACGCTGCAACTCGTAATCCTGCAACATCGCATTAATGCGACGGCGTTGCTCCTGAACCTGCTGTTGCTGGCCGCCGCTGGCGGATGCATCAGCCGGAACACCCAAACTTACCGGGCTGGCTTTGCCCATCATCGGCAGTGTGTTGAACACTGGCGCTTCTGGCTGCTGATTAGTTTCAGACTGAGTATTATAGTGCTGGACGCCAACGATAACTGCAAGCGATACGCATGCAGCCACACCCATTTGGGTGAGCTGGCTGGCCCACGGACGCACCTTGTGCCAGAACGGCATTTTCTGCCACTGGTGAGGCGCAGGTTGAGCTTCAGGAATCAGCGGAGTGGTCTGACGGACAGGCTCATTTTCAATGGCCGCCATCACGCGAGCTGAGATATCGAAATGGAGAACCTCGCCGGTGTCACCGCGAAGGGTGTCACGGATGAGATGGTAACTCTCCCAGGTCTCTTGCATTTCGGGAGAATGAGACAGCTCATTGAGCAGCTCACTATCCAGCGTTTCACCATCCATTAAAGCGGAAAGTTTTTCTTTCTGCATGCCTAATACCTTTTCCAGTATCCCGCTATCGTCAACGCCTGATAAGCGGTTGAACTTTATTATCAATTGCTTCTCGCGCACGGAAAATACGTGAACGTACCGTGCCGACCGGACAATCCATGATGGCGGCTATCTCTTCATAGCTCAGACCATCCAACTCCCGTAACGTAATTGCCATGCGTAAATCTTCCGGGAGCGACTCGATCGTGCGAAAAACGATTTGTCTCAGTTCTTCTGACAACATTAAGTTCTCAGGGTTCGAAATTTCTTTCAGCGCACCGCCACTTTCGAAGTTTTCGGCGTCGATTGCGTCCACATCACTTGAAGGCGGACGGCGGCCCTGAGCGACCAGATAATTCTTTGCCGTATTGACCGCAATACGGTACAGCCAGGTATAAAAAGCACTATCTCCCCGGAATGAATCCAGCGCGCGATAGGCCTTAATAAAAGACTCTTGTACTACATCAGGCACATCGCCTGACGGTACATAGCGGGAAACCAGGCTCGCCACCTTATGCTGGTAGCGCACCACCAGTAAGTTAAAGGCTTTCTGATCTCCCTTCTGGACCCGTTCAACCAGGACCTGGTCCGTTAACTGCTCGCTCATCCGAGGTAATGTCTCCCCAAACCTAAATTCCACGCGTTATCGAAACGCCACTCTTAAAAAACCGCACTTTGAGCAAGCACCGAATTAGAGTGTCTGATCTTCAATAAGTTCCGTAACGCCTTTGTTTTTGTTCATCGCGCCGCAGACTGTTCATTTTCTCTCATTATAAGTCTGTTCACGATACGCACCACTTTATGACAAGAAACATCTCTTTTCCCGCCAGAAGAGTAACGCAACCCAGTCTTTATTTCACCACAAAATCTGACGCTAACGATCTGCTTCGCAAAATATTTTCTTTCTTTTACGTGGTTTTAATCCTCCGCCTCGAGTTTAGCGGTTACAACTCACATCAAAAAAAACGTGCGATATCTCGCATTCGGATGCTATTCTGACCAAACACTGTTTAGTAAATTAAACAAAAATCATGAACACAACACCTGAACTGCATTGTGATGTACTGATCATCGGTAGCGGCGCTGCCGGTCTCTCCCTGGCACTGCGTCTGGCCGAACATCAGAGCGTTATCGTTCTGAGCAAAGGGCCGATAAGTGAAGGTTCTACGTTTTATGCCCAGGGCGGTATTGCCGCCGTGTTTGATGAGACAGACAGCATTGCGTCGCATGTCGACGATACGCTGATTGCCGGGGCCGGGATCGTGGATGCACATGCCGCAGAGTTTGTGGCCAGTAATGCCCGTCATTGCGTGCAGTGGTTAATCGATCAGGGCGTATTATTTGATACACAGGTACAGCCAAACGGTGAAGAGAGCTACCACCTGACCCGCGAAGGCGGGCATAGCCACCGCCGTATCCTGCATGCCGCAGACGCTACCGGTAAAGAAGTCGAAACCACGCTGGTCAGCAAAGCCCTCAGCCATCCTAACATTCGGGTCCTTGAGCGCAGCAATGCCGTTGACCTGATTATTTCCGACAAGATTGGCCTTCCGGGTACGCGTCGTGTCGTGGGTGCCTGGGTCTGGAATCGCAATAAAGAGAAGGTTGAGACCTGTCAGGCGAAGGCCGTAGTGCTGGCGACTGGCGGTGCATCCAAAGTGTATCAGTATACCACCAACCCCGATATTGCCTCCGGAGACGGGATCGCCATGGCCTGGCGCGCCGGTTGTCGCGTGGCAAACCTTGAATTCAACCAGTTTCACCCGACCGCCCTGTTCCATCCTCAGGCGCGTAATTTCCTGTTGACGGAAGCCCTGCGCGGTGAAGGCGCATACCTGAAACGTCCTGACGGCTCCCGCTTTATGCCGGACTTTGACCCCAGGGGCGAGCTGGCACCGCGCGATATCGTTGCCCGCGCCATCGACCATGAAATGAAGCGTCTTGGCGTGGACTGCATGTATCTGGACATCAGCCATAAGCCGGCAGAGTTTATCCGCCAGCATTTCCCGATGATCTACGAAAAGCTGCTGGGTCTGGGGATTGATTTAACCCGCGATTCGGTGCCTATCGTGCCTGCCGCCCACTATACCTGCGGGGGCGTAATGGTTGACGATCACGGTCGCACCGACGTGGATGGCCTGTATGCTATCGGTGAAGTAAGTTATACCGGGCTTCATGGCGCGAACCGGATGGCGTCGAACTCATTGCTGGAGTGTCTGGTTTACGGCTGGTCTGCCGCGGAAGATATCACGAAGCGCATGCCTTACGCCCGTCAGACTGAAAACCTGCCTGCCTGGGATGAAAGCCGCGTGGAGAACCCGGATGAGCTGGTCGTTATTCAGCATAACTGGCACGAACTGCGGCTGTTTATGTGGGACTACGTCGGGATTGTGCGGACCACGAAACGTCTTGAACGCGCATTACGCCGTATCACGATGCTGCAGCAGGAAATCGATGAATATTATGCCAATTTCCGCGTATCCAATAATCTGCTGGAGCTGCGCAATCTGGTTCAGGTTGCCGAATTGATTGTTCGCTGCGCGATGATGCGCAAAGAGAGCCGCGGTTTGCACTATACCCTCGACTACCCCGATCAACTGGCCGAGTCCGGCCCGTCGATCCTCTCCCCGCAGGTTCACATAAACAGATAAAACGCCTGGGTCAGAGCGGTGTAATCTTCGGAATAACGCTGGTCTGGCCCACGGATCACCATTCGGTCGTTAAAGCATTCACCTTCTTTGGGTGAGAGCGCCAGCAGCACACGGTGCGGCAATCGCCCTTCGGTATCTGCAATATCGGTGCGTAAACGTAATTTCCAGCCAATCTCTTGCGCTATGCCAATAAACGCATTGCCGGTGCTTTCTGGCAGAACCACGCAGAAAAAACCCTCTTCTGAAATAAGTTCTGCGGCACTGATCAGCAGCGCCTTATGGTCGAGGGAGCCGGTATAACGGGCCTGTTCACGCTCAGGCGTTCCGCACTCAACACCGGGCGCGTAGTAGGGAGGATTACTGACAATCAGGTCGTAACGCGCGGTTTGCTCCGGCGTCCAGTCGAGCACATCTGCACATTCTACGTTAATCCGGGCGGCCCACGGAGATTCAGCCGCATTTTCACTCGCCTGCTCCGCCGCCTGTGCATCAAGCTCCACCGCATCTATGGTGACATGCGCTTCGGTACGTTGCGCCAGCATCAGCGCCAACAGCCCGCTGCCCGTCCCAATATCCAGAATACGCTTTACACCTGCGACAGGTGCCCAGGCACCCAGTAAAATACCGTCTGTACCGACTTTCATGGCACAGCGATCGTGAGCGACAAAAAATTGTTTAAACGTAAAACCATCGCGGCGCAACTGCGCTTTGAGTTGAGACATGTCAGGGCAACCTTCTAAGTGAAACTGGAGTAGCATAGGGGAAAGCGAAGTGGCCGCAAAGCGATATCCATACAAACAGATGAAGATTACAGCCGTAACGTCTATAATCAGCGCCCCACACAGAGGTAGAACATGACTGTAACGACTTTTTCCGAACTTGAACTCGATGAAAGCCTGCTCAATGCACTTGAGAGCAAAGGCTTTACACGCCCGACCGCCATTCAGGCAGCGGCCATTCCGCCTGCGCTTGAGGGCCGCGATGTGCTCGGTTCTGCGCCAACCGGCACGGGGAAGACAGCAGCTTACTTGCTGCCTGTGTTGCAGCATCTGCTCGATTTTCCACGTAAAAAATCAGGCCCGCCGCGTATTTTGATCCTGACGCCGACGCGTGAGCTGGCGATGCAGGTTGCCGATCACGCCCGCGAGCTGGCGGCCAATACCCATCTGGATATCGCCACGATCACTGGCGGCGTTGCGTATATGAACCACGCCGAAGTGTTCAGCGAAAACCAGGACATCGTCGTTGCGACGACCGGTCGCCTGCTGCAGTACATTAAAGAAGAGAACTTCGACTGCCGCGCGGTAGAAACACTGATTCTGGATGAAGCTGACCGCATGCTGGACATGGGCTTCGCGCAGGATATCGAACATATCGCGGGTGAGACGCGCTGGCGTAACCAGACGATGCTGTTCTCTGCCACCCTTGAAGGGGACGCGATCAAAGACTTCGCAGAGCGCCTGCTGGAAGATCCGGTGGAAGTTTCCGCGACGCCGTCCACGCGCGAACGCAAGAAGATCCACCAGTGGTATTACCGTGCAGATAACCTTGAACACAAGGTTGAGTTACTTAAGCACCTGCTGAAGCAGGACGATGCCACCCGTACCATCGTCTTTGTGCGTAAGCGCGAGCGTGTGCATGAACTGGCTGAAATGCTGCGTAATGCCGGAATCAATAACTGCTATCTCGAAGGCGAGATGGCGCAGGTTAAGCGTACCGAAGGGATTAAACGTCTGACTGATGGTCGCGTGAACGTGCTGGTCGCAACAGACGTTGCTGCACGCGGGATCGACATTCCGGACGTCAGTCACGTCATTAACTTCGATATGCCACGCAGCGGCGACACCTATCTGCACCGCATTGGCCGTACCGGCCGTGCCGGACGCAAAGGTATCGCGATCTCTCTGGTCGAAGCGCATGACTACCTGCTGCTGCAGAAAATTGGCCGCTACGTTGATGAGCCACTGAAAGCACGCGTTATTGATGAGCTTCGCCCGACCACACGTGCACCGAGTGAAAAAATGACGGGCAAACCGTCTAAAAAAGCGCTCGCAAAACGTGCTGAGAAAAAAGAGAAAGAAAAAGAGAAGCCGCGCGTGAAGCAGCGCCACCGCGATACCAAGAATATTGGTAAGCGCCGTAAACCAAGCTCTGCCGCACCAGAGACGAAAACTGAAGAGTAAAAAAAAGCCGGGGAAAACCCCGGCTTTTTTATTCCACCCCCGAGACTGAAACCTTACAGGCTTTCAGTAAAGGTACGCGCAATAACGTCGCGCTGCTGTTCCGGGGTCAGAGAGTTAAAACGTACTGCATAACCTGATACACGAATGGTCAGCTGTGGGTATTTTTCCGGGTGCTTAACCGCATCTTCCAGCGTTTCACGACGCAGCACGTTCACGTTCAGGTGCTGACCACCTTCAACGCGCACTTCCGGTTTTACTTCCATTGGGATTTCACGGTATTCAATTTCGCCCAGTTTGTTCACTGGAACGATTTCATCTTCAGCAAAACCCGCTTTCGCTACTACACAGCGCGCTTCATTTTTCTCGCTGTCCAGCAGCCAGAAAGAGTTGAGCAGGTCGTCATTTGCAGCTTTAGTAATCTGGATACCTGTAATCATGTATTGCCTCCCTTAGGCTACATTAACTGGTGTCGGCCTCGCGCGGCCAATTGGTAAAACCATTGTTTCTTGTGTGTATATATATCACTCGCACCCCGGTCATTTATTGATTTAAATCAACAAAAACACCAACCACACAAAGAGTGTGGTTTGATTTTATTGCTCCAGATCAATTTCATTGCTTTGCCAGCTCAACTCCTTTCGCATCTATTCAAAATAAATTGAATGACTTACGGTGATTTTATGCCTGGGATTTTGCACCCCGGGTTTTAGCGGTTAAGCTAGGCGCAGAATGTGATTCGCAGGAGAGCGAGATGACGACACCGTTGACCTGGCACGATGTGCTGGCAGAAGAGAAACAGCAGCCCTATTTTATTAACACCCTCAGCACCGTTGCGGCAGAGCGGCAGTCTGGCCAGACGATTTATCCGCCACAAAAAGATGTTTTCAACGCGTTTCGCTATACCGAACTCAGCGATGTGAAAGTTGTTATCCTCGGTCAGGATCCTTACCACGGACCGGGACAGGCTCACGGGCTTGCTTTCTCTGTACGTCCTGGGGTTGCTATCCCCCCTTCGCTTCTGAACATGTACAAAGAACTCGAAAAGACCGTGCCCGGGTTTACCCGGCCCACTCATGGTTATCTGGAAAGCTGGGCGCGCCAGGGCGTGCTGTTACTGAATACGGTACTCACCGTACGTGCCGGTCAGGCACATTCTCACGCCAGCCTGGGCTGGGAAACCTTTACCGATAAAGTCATCAGCCTTATCAACGAGCATCGTGAAGGGGTGGTGTTTTTACTGTGGGGTTCCCACGCGCAGAAGAAAGGGGCGATTATCGACAGGCAGCGTCATCATGTCCTGAAGGCACCGCATCCGTCACCGCTGTCAGCGCATCGTGGTTTCTTTGGTTGTAATCATTTTGTTCTGGCGAACGAGTGGCTGGAAAAACGTGGCGAAACGCCAATTGACTGGATGCCAGTGTTACCGGCTGAGAGTGAGTAACGCAGCGGATGTGCCCGTTTTAGCGGGCACATCCGACGCACAGTATTATGCTTTATTCTGACGCCACCATTCCGCCAGCAGTACGCCAGTCGCAACGGAAACGTTCAGACTTTCAACATTGCCTGTACCGTCGATAGAGACGCTCAGATCCGCGCTGGAAAGCGCAGCATCCGACAGGCCATCACGCTCCTGACCCAGCACCAGTACCATTTTACGCGGCAGTGTTGCTTTAAACAGCGGCGTAGCGGCATGGCTGGAGGTTGTGACGATGACATATCCCGCATTACGGAACTGCTCAATAGCATCCAGAACGCTGTCGCCGGTGATCGGCTGAACATGCTCTGCCCCGCCCTCTGCGGTACGGATCGCGGCACCCGATTCCAGCAGCGCGGCATCCTGTAACAGCACGCCTTTCACGCCAAAGTGCGCGCAGCTACGCATCATTGCGCCCAGATTATGCGGGTTGCCCACATCTTCAAGCGCCAGCACGCAGTCATCGGCTTCCGCCTGGCTAACCCACTGCTGTACGGTAGTCCCGTTACGTTTTTTGATCAGGAAGCACACGCCACCGTGGTGTTCAGTGCCTGATGCTTTCGTCAGCTCAGCGTCATCCACCACATGGTAGGCTTTACGGTTTGCCGCCATCCAGCGCAGCGCTTCTTTAAAGCGCGGGGTTACGCTCTGGATAAACCATGCGCGAACGATGCACTCAGGACGGCTCTGGAACAGCGCCTGGCAGGCGTTCTCGCCATAGACTCGGGTCTCTTCTGCACGCTGACGGCGCAGCACTTCCGGGTCAATAAAGCTTTTCCCGCTGATGCCGCCGTGATCGGCTTTTTCAGGCGCCTCATCACCAGGGGCGCGAGAAACGGTACGCCAGGGTGATGAACCCTCGCGCGAGAAATCATCGCGTTTGCGATCGTCACGCTTGCGGTCATCACGTTTGCGGTCATCACCGCGGTTATTTCTGTCATCGCGGGCGGGGCGACGGCCACCGTCTGCACGAGAAGACGCCGGACGCCCGCCACCTTTTCCGGTACGCGGATTTTGGGTGCGTTTATCAGAGTCATCATCACTGCGGACATACATCACTTTGACCTTGCCGCTTTTGTTTTTCATTTCGTCGTTCATGCTTTTCTCCACCAGCGCTGCGCGAAGCGCGCAGATTACCCGATGTGCAAGCTCATAGCCATAAATTCGTACAAAAGCCTGTGACTATTGTTCTCATTGAATAAAACGCATTGTCGTTTCAAACAGGCTGAATGATAATATGTAACATATTAGAAACATTATCGGCATTCTGCCGCTGTCCCACGGCTCTATCAGAGGTTAGTTATGAATACCGTATGTGCCAACTGTCAGGCTCTTAATCGCATTCCGGACGATCGGATTGAAGATGGTGCGAAATGCGGGCGTTGTGGCCATGAACTGTTTGATGGCGATGTTATCAACGCTACGGGTGCTACGCTGGACAAACTCCTCAAGGACGATCTTCCGGTGGTTGTCGATTTTTGGGCACCGTGGTGTGGTCCGTGCCGTAGCTTCGCGCCAGTCTTCGAAGATGTTGCCGAAGAACGTAGCGGCAAAATGCGTTTTGTTAAGGTCAATACCGAAGCAGAACGTGAGCTGAGCGCACGCTTTCGCATTCGCAGCATCCCAACCATCATGATTTTCAAAAATGGTGAAGTGATCGACATGCTTAACGGTGCCGTTCCTAAAGCACCGTTTGATAGCTGGTTAAACGAATCGTTGTAACATTAACGGGGCGCATCTTGTGCCCCGTTCCTTCCTCTGCGAAAATAGGGTTTTTCCTGCACTTCGCCCATGACTGATAACGCTGTTCTTCAACTGCGCGCCGCACGCCTGGCCCGCGCGACTCGCCCTTTTCTTGCCCGCGGCAATCGTGTTCGCCGCTGTCAGCGTTGTCTGCTGCCGCTAAAAGTTTGTCTGTGCGAGACCCTTGCGCCGAGCACCGCGAAGAGTCGTTTTTGCCTGGTCATGTTCGATACCGAACCAATGAAACCCAGCAATACCGGACGCCTTATTGCCGACATTCTGCCGGATACCGCGGCATTTCAGTGGTCACGCACGGAACCGCCTCAAGCCCTGCTCGACTTAGTGGCAAACCCGGACTATCAACCAATGGTCGTATTTCCGGCCTCGTATGCTGGCGAAGATCGCCAGGTGCTTTCGGCACCGCCATCTGGTAAACCGCCGCTGTTTATTATGCTAGACGGAACCTGGACCGAAGCGCGAAAAATGTTCCGCAAAAGTCCTTATCTCGATTCATTGCCGGTGATTTCGGTCGACCTTTCCCGCGTCTCGGCCTACCGCCTGCGAGAAGCGCATGCTGACGGGCAGTACTGTACTGCTGAAGTGGCGATTGCCCTTCTGGATTTAGCGGGAGATACCGTCGCGGCAGGTGCGCTGGGGAGCCATTTCTCCCGCTTTCGTGAACGTTACCTGGCAGGAAAAACCGTTCATAAGGGCAGCGTCACAGCAACTGAGACAGAAAACGTTTAAAATCATCAGGTCGCTTGCATTCACAGGAGGCCTGCATGAGCCAGCGAGGGTTAGAAGCGCTACTTCGTCCTAAATCCATTGCCGTTATCGGCGCATCAATGAAACCGGATCGCGCAGGCTATCTGATGATGCGTAACCTGCTGGCTGGCGGATTTAATGGCCCCGTCATGCCCGTTACGCCTGCCTATAAGGCTGTTCAGGGGGTGCTGGCATGGCCGGACGTGCAGAGCCTGCCTTTCATACCGGACCTTGCCATCCTGTGTACAAATGCGAAACGTAATCCAGCCCTGCTGGAGTCGCTCGGCAGGAAAGGATGTAAAACCTGCATTATTCTCTCGTCTCCGCCCGAACAGCAGCCGGAGCTTCTGGCATGCGCCAGTCGCTACCAGATGCGCATTCTTGGGCCAAACAGTCTGGGCCTGCTCGCCCCGTGGCAGGGGCTGAATGCCAGCTTCTCCCCGGTCCCTATCCGCAAAGGCAAACTCGCTTTCATTTCGCAATCGGCTGCGGTATCGAACACGATCCTCGACTGGGCGCAACAGCGTGAGATGGGGTTTTCCTACTTCATTGCTCTGGGTGACAGCCTGGACATCGACGTTGATGAACTGCTCGATTTTCTGGCTCGCGACAGCAAAACCAGCGCCATTCTTCTTTATCTTGAGCACCTGAGCGACGCCCGTCGTTTTGTATCAGCTTCCCGTAGCGCGTCCCGTAACAAACCGATTCTGGTGATCAAAAGCGGGCGTAGCCCCGCCGCCCAGCGTCTGCTGCAGTCGCATTCCGGCATGGATCCCGCCTGGGATGCCGCGATTCAACGCGCAGGTTTGTTACGGGTTCAGGATACACACGAGCTTTTTTCCGCCGTCGAGACGTTAAGCCATATGCGTCCATTACGCGGTGAGAAGTTAATGATTGTCAGTAATGGCGCGGCTCCTGCCGCACTTGCACTGGATGAACTGTGGCTGCGCAATGGCAAGCTGGCCACCCTGGGTGAGGAGACGCTACAACGCCTGAAAGAGGCGCTGCCGGCAAGCGTTAGCCCAGGCAATCCCCTCGATTTGCGCGATGACGCAAGTAGCGATCACTATATCAGGGCGATCTCCCTTTTACTGGATAGCCAGGATTTCGACGCGCTGATGATTATTCACTCCCCCAGCGCGGTCGCTCCCGGGAGTGAAAGCGCGCGCGCACTGATTGACGCCGTCCGGAACCATCCTCGTGGTAAATATGTCACTCTGCTGACCAACTGGTGCGGTGAGTTCTCTTCCCAGGAGGCACGACGCCTGTTCAGTGAAGCCGGTCTGCCCACCTACCGCACTCCGGAAGGCACGATTACGGCGTTTATGCATATGGTTGAGTATCGCCGCAACCAGAAGCAGCTCCGTGAAACCCCGGCTTTACCGGGTAACCTGACGGCGAACACCGCCGATGTTCATCGGCTTTTACAGCAGGCTATCGAAGAGGGAGCCACCTCGCTTGATACGCACGAAGTGCAGCCGATTCTGGGCAGTTACGGGATGCAAACCCTGCCCACCTGGATTGCCGGCGACAGCGCCGAAGCCGTGCATATTGCCGAACAGATTGGCTATCCCGTTGCCCTCAAGCTTCGCTCACCGGATATCCCGCATAAGTCTGATGTCCAGGGAGTGATGTTATACCTGCGGACTGCGACCGAGGTACAGCAAGCCGCTGATGCCATATTCGACCGGGTCAAAATGGCCTGGCCTCAGGCGCGGATCCACGGGCTGCTGGTGCAAAGCATGGCTAATCGCGCGGGCGCTCAGGAGCTGCGCGTGGTGGTTGAATACGATCCTGTCTTTGGCCCGCTTATCATGCTGGGGGAAGGCGGCGTCGAGTGGCGTCCTGAGGAGCAGGCGGTCGTGGCTTTGCCACCACTGAACATGAACCTGGCGCGCTATCTGATCATTCAGGCCATCAAAAGCAAAAAAATCCGGGGCCGAAGCGCGCTGCGCCCTCTTGATATTGCCGGGTTGAGTCAGTTCCTGGTGCAGGTGTCTAACCTGATTGTTGATTGCGCGGAGATCCAGCGGCTGGACATCCACCCGCTGCTCGCCTCCGGCAGTGAGTTTACGGCCCTGGACGTCACGCTGGATATCGCGCCTTTCGAGGGTGACAGAGAGAGCCGCCTTGCGATCCGCCCGTATCCTCTGCAACTGGAGGAGTGGGTGGAGATGAAAAACGGAGAGCGCGCGTTGTTCCGCCCTATCCTGCCGGAAGATGAACCGCAGCTGCGCACGTTCATCTCTCAGGTAACGAAAGAGGATCTTTACTATCGCTATTTTAGCGAAATCAACGAATTTACCCACGATGATTTAGCCAATATGACCCAGATCGACTACGATCGAGAAATGGCATTTGTCGCCGTTCGTCGTTCCGATAAGGGCGATGAGATCCTCGGCGTTACGCGTGCTATTTCCGACCCGGATAATGTTGATGCGGAGTTTGCTGTGCTGGTGCGCTCCGATCTGAAAGGGTTGGGTCTGGGGCGACGGCTGCTGGAAAAACTCATCAGTTATACGCGAGATCACGGATTGTTACGCCTCAATGGCATTACTATGCCTAACAATCGCGGTATGGTGACCCTGGCGCGAAAACTTGGATTTGACGTTGATATTCAGCTGGACGAAGGTATTGTGGCCTTATCCCTGAGCCTGATATCAGCGGATAAAGCCGAGTAAGCTACTGGAAATGTTACCCACTTTGGACGGGACTGGTGGTATCATTGTCCGCTTATGTTGTTTGCATGGTACAGACAACCCTTCAATGAACAGAGAAGAAACGCACTGTGATGTTGTCAAAATTTAAGCGTAATAAACATCAACAACACCTTGCTCAACTACCGAAGATTTCTCAGTCAGTTGATGATGTAGAGTTCTTTTACGCTCCCGCCCAATTTCGGGAGACGCTTCTGGAAAAGATTGCCAGTGCCACGCGTCGCATTTGCATTGTGGCCCTGTATCTTGAACAAGATGAAGGTGGGCGCGCGATCTTAAATGCGCTCTATGAAGCCAAGCGTCAACGTCCGGAACTGGATGTTCGCGTGCTGGTCGACTGGCACCGCGCTCAGCGTGGCCGTATAGGCGCTGCTGCTTCAAACACCAATGCTGACTGGTATTGCCGCACGGCGCAGGAAAATCCTGGCGTCGATGTGCCCGTTTACGGCGTACCTGTAAATACCCGAGAAGCGCTCGGCGTCCTTCATTTTAAAGGGTTCATCATTGATGACAGCGTGCTGTACAGCGGCGCGAGCCTGAATGATGTTTACCTTCATCAGCTCGATAAATATCGATATGACCGTTATCATCTGGTTCGTAATCCGCAGATGGCGGATATCATGTTTAACTGGGTTGATAAGAACTTAGTACAGGGTCGCGGCGTAAATCGTCTTGACGATCCACACCGTCCTAAAAGCCCGGAAATTAAAAATGATATCCGCGCGTTCCGCCAGGAACTGCGTGATGCGGTCTACCATTTCCAGGGCGATGCCAATAACGAAGAGCTATCTGTTACACCGCTGGTGGGGTTAGGCAAATCAAGCTTGCTGAACAAAACGATTTTCCACCTGATGCCGTGTGCGGAGCAGAAACTCATCATCTGCACCCCTTACTTCAACCTTCCCGCCGTGCTGGTGCGTAATATCATTCAGCTGCTGCGTGATGGTAAAAAAGTTGAAATTATCGTCGGTGACAAAACGGCTAACGACTTCTTTATTCCTGAAGATCAACCGTTCAAGATTATCGGTGCCCTCCCTTATCTCTATGAGATTAACCTGCGCCGTTTCCTGAGCCGTTTACAGTATTACGTTAACACTGACCAGCTGGTCGTGCGTCTGTGGAAAGATGAAGACAACAGTTATCATCTGAAAGGGATGTGGGTCGATGATGAATGGATGCTGCTTACGGGCAATAACCTGAACCCTCGCGCCTGGCGTCTGGATCTCGAAAATGCCATCCTGATCCATGACCCGAAACATGAGTTAGCGACCAGTCGTGAACGTGAGCTTGAGCTTATTCGCACGCATACCACTGTGGTTCAGCATTACCGTGAACTGCAGAGCATTGCCGATTACCCGGTGAAAGTCCGCAAGCTTATTCGTCGCCTGCGTCGAATCCGTATTGACAGACTTATCAGCCGTATTCTGTGATGTCCAGGCCCTGTCAGCGACAGGGCTTTTTTTTGGAGTCCGCTAATGCGTGTTCTTCTCTTGCTGAGTGCTCTCTTTCTCAGTGGCTGTAGCCACATGGCTAACGATAGCTGGTCCGGGCAGGATAAAGCGCAACACTTTCTCGCCTCCGCGATGTTGTCCGCTGCCGGTAATGAGTATGCACAACATCAAGGGTACAGTCGGGATCGTAGTGCGGCAATCGGCCTGATGTTCTCTGTAAGCCTTGGGGCTTCAAAAGAACTGTGGGATAGCCGCCCCGCGGGGAGCGGCTGGAGCTGGAAAGACTTTGCCTGGGACGTAGCCGGTGCCACGACCGGCTATGCCGTGTGGCAGATGGCTCGCTATTAGAGACGAATACCTTTACCCTTTCGATGCAGCATCAGGGAGACAATAAAGGCCAGTGCCCCCATCACCGTCACGTACCAGAAGAAGGTTGTTTCCGTTCCCCATGATTTAAGCGACAGCGCGACGTACTCCGCAGAGCCACCGAACAGCGCATTGGCGACCGCATAAGAAAGCCCTACCCCCAAAGCGCGTACCTGTGCCGGGAACATCTCAGCCTTCAGGATCCCACTGATCGATGTGTAAAAACTGACAATGACCATCGCCAGCATGACCAGACCAAAAGCGGCATACGGTGAGGAAATGTGCTGAAGCGCAGTTAAAATGGGAACAGTACATAACGCGGACATGCCGCCAAAAATCAGCATTGACGTGCGACGCCCTATTTTATCGGAGAGCGCGCCAATAAGTGGCTGAATCAGCATAAAGACGAACAACGCGACGGTCATGATAGCGCTGGCGACGTTGGCGTGCATGCCCGTGGTGTTCACCAGATATTTTTGCATGTAGGTGGTGAAGGTGTAAAAGCTGAGAGAACCGCCCGCGGTGAACCCGAGAACCATCAGGAAAGCTTTGCGGTTACGCCACAGCCCTTTAAACGACCCCGCCTCCTTCAGCGCCCGGACCTCTTTTTGCGAGGTTTCATCCAACTGACGACGCAACCAGAGTGCGACGACCGCCAGTACAGCGCCCATCGCGAAAGGAATTCGCCATCCCCACTCATGAAGCTGGCTGTCGGTAAGGACCTGCTGCAGAATAACCACCACCAGAATGGCCAGAAGCTGGCCACCAATAAGCGTGACGTACTGGAAAGAGGCGTAAAACCCTTTCCGGCCCTCAAGGGCAATTTCACTCATGTAAGTGGCGCTGGTACCGTATTCTCCTCCAACAGAAAGTCCCTGGAACAGACGAGCCAGTAGCAAAAGAGCCGGCGCCCATGTCCCGATAGCGTCATAACCGGGGAGACAGGCGATCACCAGCGAGCCAAAGCACATCATGCAGACCGAAATCAGCATGGATGCCTTACGTCCTCGACGGTCTGCGATCCGTCCAAACAACCATCCACCAATGGGGCGCATTAAGAAGCCCGCAGCAAATACGCCAGCCGTTTGCAGAAGCTGTGTGGTGGTGTTTCCGGACGGGAAGAAGATATGTGCGAAGTAAAGTGAACAGAATGAGTAGACGTAAAAGTCGAACCATTCCACCAGGTTCCCTGAAGAGGCACTGACGATTGCCCATACCCTTCTACGGGAATCACTGGCAGCCAGCGTCCCGTTCGATGTTATGCTTTCTGTCATTGTGATTATGCTCCTGCCATAAAAACGGCATGCTGAGTCCTGAGAACTCACGATCTTGTAAAGCAAATGTTATTATTTTGTTATAAATAACATTGAGAGTAAGATCACATTTTCTGTTAGCAAGGTAAGTTATAGGATAAAGACTAAGGGTCGTTGGCTGGTGTGGCGGTATACAGTCTGATGCCGTCTCCGGCTGCGGGAAAAACCCAAAGCAAAAAACCCCGCACCATACGGTACGGGGTTCTTTTAATTGATGCCTGGCAGTTCCCTACTCTCGCATGGGGAGACCCCACACTACCATCGGCGCTACGGCGTTTCACTTCTGAGTTCGGCATGGGGTCAGGTGGGACCACCGCGCTAAAGCCGCCAGGCAAATTCTGTAATCTGTATCAGCTGAAAATCGTCTCTCTCATCGCCAAAACATCTTCGGCGTTGTAAGGTTAAGCCTCACGGTTCATTAGTATCGGTTAGCTCAACGCATCGCTGCGCTTACACACCCGA
>NZ_JBLIZC010000006.1:0-251997 GCF_047529885.1 Enterobacter cloacae complex sp. 2024EL-00711 | reverse complement strand
TAGTGTCCGAAGACATTAAGAATCCATGTCACTTTGAGTGCCCACACAGATTGTCTGATAAATTGTTAAAGAGCAGTGCCACTTCGTTTTCGCTGCGGCGCGGGGTGTGCATATTACGCTTTCCCGCTTCAGAGTCAAGCATTTATTTTCGCTTATCTCTGCTGACCCGGCGGCGTGTGTGCCGTTGTTCCGTGTCAGTGGAGGCGCATTATAGGGAGTTATTCTGAAGTGACAAGAGGAAATTCAAAAAAAGTTTCTGTCCGTGTTTTTTTTCACCAACAGGGGTGAAATCAAGCTACAAATTGTTCTATTTGATGTATCTGCAACCACAATAACACCCGAGGTGGCATAATTATCAGCATGAATCTTTAAGGAATAAACGCGATGCCATTAAGCGCACAACAACTGGCTGCCCAAAAAAACCTGTCGTATGTGCTGGCAGAAAAACTGGCTCAGCTGATTTTAGCGGGTAAATATGCCCCGGGGAGCATCCTGCCGGGTGAAATGGAGTTGGGTGAGCAGTTTGGGGTGAGCCGTACCGCCGTTCGCGAAGCGGTGAAAACCTTAACGGCAAAAGGAATGGTGCTTCCGCGTCCTCGCATTGGTACGCGTGTGATGCCACAGAGCAACTGGAACTTCCTCGATCAGGAACTGCTCTCATGGTGGATGACGGAAAATAACTTTCATCAGGTCGTCGATCACTTCCTGGTGATGCGCAGCAGTCTTGAACCTCAGGCCTGCCTCCTTGCCGCCACGCTCGGGACGGCAGAACAGAAAGCGCAGCTCAATGCCCTGATGGAAGAGATGGTGTTCCTGAAAAAGCACTTCAACCGCGAACGCTGGATTGAGGTCGATATGGCCTGGCATGAACACATCTATATGATGAGCGCCAATCCGTTCCTGACATCCTTTGCCTCTTTATTCCATTCGGTATACCACACCTACTTTACCTCTATTACACAAGACGAAGTGGTAAAGCTGGATTTGCACCAGGCGATTGTTGATGCCATTCAGGAGAGTGACGGGCTGCGAGCCCAGGATGCATGCCAGGCATTGCTGGCCGCGCCAACCCACCAGCAGGTACATAAATGAGAGAGAAAAAAGCACGCAGCATGGCCGGATTGCCGTGGATTGCAGCCATGGCGTTCTTTATGCAGGCACTGGATGCCACCATCCTCAACACAGCGCTACCCGCGATTGCACAAAGCCTTAACCGATCCCCGCTGGCGATGCAGTCCGCCATCATCAGTTATACCCTGACTGTCGCGATGCTCATTCCGGTGAGCGGCTGGCTGGCTGACCGCTTCGGCACCCGCAAAATATTTATGCTGGCCGTGACGCTCTTTACGCTCGGCTCTCTGGCCTGTGCGCTGTCAACGTCTCTTACAGAGCTGGTCATCTTCCGTGTTCTTCAGGGCGTTGGCGGGGCAATGATGATGCCCGTGGCGCGTCTGGCGTTACTGCGCGCCTATCCGCGCAGCGAACTGCTTCCTGTGCTCAACTTCGTCACGATGCCCGGCCTGGTCGGCCCCATACTGGGTCCGGTTCTCGGCGGGGTATTCGTCACCTGGGCAAGCTGGCACTGGATCTTCCTGATTAATATTCCTATTGGCGTCGCGGGGCTGCTTTATGCCCGCAAATATATGCCGAACTTCACCACCCCAAGACGCCGTTTCGATATGCGTGGTTTTTTCCTGTTTGGCCTGAGCCTGGTGCTCTTCTCCAGCGGGATGGAGCTGTTTGGTGAGAAGATCGTGGCGACATGGATTGCACTCTCCGTCATCCTCGGCGGTATTTTGCTGTTCCTTCTTTATATACGTCATGCACGCCGTCACCCGACGCCGTTAATTTCTCTGTCGCTGTTTAACACCCGAACGTTTTCCGTGGGGATTGCGGGCAACATTGCCTCACGCCTGGGGACGGGCTGCGTGCCGTTCCTGATGCCACTGATGCTGCAGGTGGGTTTCGGCTACCCGGCTCTGATTGCCGGTTGCATGATGGCCCCCACGGCGATGGGCTCTATTCTGGCCAAATCAACCGTCACGCAGGTGTTGCGCTGGTTTGGCTATCGTAAGACGCTGGTAGGTGTAACGGTCTTTATCGGGCTGATGATCGCGCAGTTCTCCCTGCAATCCGCCTCTTTACCGGTCTGGATGCTGATCCTGCCCCTGTTTGTGCTGGGAATGGCAATGTCGACACAGTTCACGTCGATGAACACCATCACCCTCGCCGACCTGACCGACGATAACGCCAGTAGCGGCAACAGCGTGCTGGCAGTGACTCAGCAGTTGTCGATCAGTCTGGGGGTGGCCGTCAGTGCGGCGGTACTGCGGTTTTATGAAGGTTTTGACAGCGCGAACACCGTCGAACAGTTCCACTATACCTTTATTACCATGGGCGCACTCACCGTCGTGTCGGCGCTGGTCTTTATGCTGTTAAAACCCAAAGATGGCCGCAACCTGATCAAAGAGCGCCACAAAGCAAAAGCTAAACCGAACCCCGTTCCATCAGAACAGGAGTAAGCTGCAGACGTTGCTGCTGCAGGCCGGGCTCGGCCATTCGGTGGATAAGCACATCGATGGCCAGCTCGCCCAGTTCATCTTTTGGCTGATGAATCGTGGTGAGCGGTGGCGTCATGTAGCGGGCCAGTTCAATGTCATCGTAACCAATCACCGCCATATCGCGTGGAACACGCAGTCCCGCCTGATATAACGCCTGATACGCGCCAAACGCCATCGCATCGTTGCCGATAAACACAGCCTGCGGACGCTGCGCTTGCGACAGCAGTTTCTGCATAGCTTCAAAGCCGCCGTTAAATTCGAAATCACCGGTAATACGGTAGCCCTCCGGAACAGTAAGCCCCGCCCGCGCCATCGCAGAAAGATACCCCTCAAGACGCAAGCGCGCCGGGGTTTTATCCAGGGGGCCGGTAATGCAGGCGATGCGGGTATAGCCTTTATCGATCAGATACTGGGTGGCCATGTCACCTCCCAGCAGCGAGTTATCCTGAATGAGATCGCTGGTACCGTCGAACGGCGCCCAGTCCATCATCACCGTGGGAATAGAAGGGTAGCGCTGAATAATCTCTTTCGAGGGCTGATGTGTTTCGGTACACAGCAGCAGTAACCCGTCGACGCGCTTTTGCATCAGCGTCTCCAGGTTGCGGTTCATTCGCTGCTCATCCCCTTCGGTATTGCACAGCACCAGGCTGTAACCACGCTCGAAGCAGCTGCGTTCGACACCGCGCACAAGTTCAGAATAAAAGGGGTTGGTACTGGCGGTGATCAGCATGCCGATGGTGCGCGTCTGGTTGAGCTTGAGGCTGCGCGCCAGCGCGGACGGCGCATAGTTGAGATCTTTAACCGCGGCTTCGACTTTCTCCCGAATCGCCTCGCTAACGAAGCGATCGTTATTAATGACGTGGGAGACTGTCGACGTAGAAACGCCCGCCTGGCGGGCGACATCTTTCATTGTGGCCAAGCGTTACCCCTGCTGACTTAAGAATTCATCAATCTCTTTACGCCACGGAACGGAAGGCTGGGCACCTTTGCGCGTTACGGCAATCGCCGCGGCGGCATGGGCAAAGCGAATAGCATCATCCATTCTCTTGCCTTCCAGCAGCGCAGTCACCAATGCACCGTTAAAGGTATCTCCCGCCGCGATGGTATCAATCGCCTTAACCTTAAAGCCCGGCACGCGACGGCCTTCCCCGTTTACGCTGGCCCACACTCCACGACTGCCAAGGGTAATGATAACGGTGCCGATGCCTTTATCGTGCAGCACTTTCGCCGCCCGCGCGGCGTCGTCATCATTTTCAACGCGAACGCCTGTCAGTTTCTCCGCTTCAGTTTCGTTCGGGGTAATGATATCCACCAGCGCCAGCAGCTCGTCTGATAATACCCGCGCAGGCGCAGGATTGAGTACGACAGTGGTATGATTTTGATGCGCTATCTCGGCGGCCGCCAGGACGCTTTCAACGGGTGATTCCAGCTGCATCAGAAGCGCTTCGGCCTTCGCGATGATCTCGCGCTGTGCGTCCACCCGCTCAGTGGTCAGCGCGGCGTTAGCCCCCGCATGAATACCGATGACATTCTCACCTTCCGCGTTGACGAAAATCAGCGCCACGCCGGTTGATTCCCCTTCGACAACGCTGACAGGCGCAATATCAATGTTATCGCTGGCCAGCTGTTTGCGTACGCGCTCACCGGTATCGTCATCACCCGTGCAGGCAATAAAGGCGATCTTCGCCCCACTGCGTCCTGCGGCGACGGCCTGGTTGGCGCCCTTACCGCCGAATGCCACCTGATACTGATTACCGGTGACGGTTTCGCCCGGTGTCGGGAACGATTCAAGGTTAAGAATGTGATCGGCATTGATACTGCCAAGGACGACAAGATTGCCTGCGGTTTTCATGGTTGAGGTGTCCATCTGAGAGCGCCACCGGTGTGACCCGGTGGCGTATGCCACACTTTTCTTTATAGGGTGTCCCTCAGGCAGCCAGCGACTGCCTGATTCGCCTTTTACTGCTTGATGACCAGTTTCAGGTCAACAGGGTATTTGGCCTGAACTTTTTCGCCCTTCAGCACTTTATCAGCAGTCTGCACGCCCGTTGCGCCGATCTGCTCAGGCAGCTGAGCGATGGTCGCCGCCAGTTTGCCATCTTTTACTGCTTTTTCACCATCCGGTGTGCCGTCAAATCCGACAACCATCACATCAGATTTACCTGCGGTCTGCAGAGCACGCAGCGCGCCCAGCGCCATTTCGTCGTTCTGTGCAAACACAGCCTGCACGTCAGGGTGCGCGGTCAGCAGGTTCTGCATCACGTTCAGACCTTTCGTGCGGTCGAAGTCAGCAGGCTGGCTGGCCAGTACGTTAAATTTGTGCGCTGCAACAGCCTGCTGGAAGCCTTCACCACGCTCACGCGCCGCTGACGTACCGGCAATACCCTGCAGTTCGATAACTTTCGCGCCTTCACCCGCTTTCTTCGCGATGTAGTCACCCGCGATTTTGCCACCCAGAACGTTATCAGAAGCGATGTGGCTGACTACGTCGCCTTTCGTCGCCTGACGGTCAAGGGTGATGACCGGGATCTTCGCCTGATTTGCCATCTTCACGGCGTTACCCACGGCGTCAGAATCCGTTGGGTTGATCAGCAGGATTTTGGTGCCACGTACGGTTAAGTCCTGAACGTTTGCCAGCTCTTTCGCCGGGTTGTTCTGAGAGTCCAGCACCACCAGGTTGTAGCCCAGTTTGTCAGCTTCTTTCTGTGCTCCGTCCTTCAGAGAGACGAAGAACGGGTTGTTCAGCGTGGAGATAACCAGCGCGATGGTGTCTTTCGCCATTGCGTTAGCACTTACGGTTGCGCTCAGCGCGACAGCAGAAACCAGGGTAGCCAGTTTTTTCATGTTCATATCTAAGATGTCCTGTAGTGTCGTCAGTTACTGTTTTTTGTTGTCTACCAGAACCGCCAGCAAAATCACCACTGCTTTAACGATCATCTGGTAATAGGAGGAAACACCTAATAAATTCAAACCATTATTCAGGAAACCAAGGATCAGTGCGCCGATCAATGTCCCAACAATGCGACCTTTACCGCCCGCAAGACTCGTACCGCCCAGAACGACTGCCGCAATGGCATCCAGCTCATACCCCGTCCCCGCCGTTGGCTGCGCAGAAGAGAGGCGCGCCACTTCGATGATGCCTGCCAGAGAGGCCAGCAGACCACACAGCGAATAGACGATGATTTTGACTTTATTGACGCTGATCCCGGACAGACGCGTTGCCGCTTCGTTACCGCCCAGCGCATAGATATAACGACCCAGACGGGTGTGATGCAGCATGTACCACGCCGCGAGGAAAACGATAGCCATGATCCAGACCGGCGTCGGGATACCCAGCGGACGACCAATACCGAACCAGCCAAACAGATCGGCGTTATCCGTAAAGCCGGTATTTACCGGACTGCCGTTGGTATAAACCATGGTGACACCGCGCAGCAGGAGCATCATGACCAGCGTCGCAATGAACGCCTGAACGCGGCCTTTCGCCACAATCACACCGGTCACGGCACCAATTGCCGCCCCAAGTGCCAGCGCAGCTGCAACGGCCACCAGCGCGTTGACTTCAATCCCTACAATTGAAGCCGCAACCGCACCGGTGAGCGCCAGCAGGGAACCGACGGACAGATCGATACCCGACGTCAAAATCACCAGCGTCATCCCTACCGCCATAATGGCGTTAACCGACGTCTGCTGAAGAATATTGAACAGGTTATTAACGGTAAAAAAGTTTGGGCTCATGGTCGAAACAATCGCGATCAACACCAGCAGGGCAATCAGCGATTTTTGTTCCAGCAGCCATGCCTTTGTGAAATAACGGCGACCAGAAACAGCCTGGGTAGTCATCTTCTTACTCCTGATTCACGCGATTAAGCTTGCCCACAGCGGCAGCCATCAGAACTTCCTGGGTGGCCTGCTCGCGAGTGAATTCACCACCGAGATGCCCTTCATGCATGACGATAATGCGATCGCTCATGCCTAATACTTCTGGCATCTCGGAAGAGACCAGAATGATGCTCAGGCCGTCGGCCTTGAACTGGTTAATCAGCTGATAGATCTCTTTCTTGGCCCCAACATCCACCCCGCGGGTTGGCTCATCAAGGATCAGCACTTTCGGGCGCGTCATCAGACCGCGCGCAATGGCCACTTTTTGCTGATTACCACCGGACAACAGGCCAATCGCCTGCTCCATCGACGGCGTTTTAACGTTGAAGAGACGGATAAAATCGCTGACCGCCTGCTGTTCATCTTTGTGCTTCAGGCTGCCACCGCTGCGGCTGAAATAGCGCAGGGCAGTAAGCGACATGTTCTCTTTTACCGACATCCCCAGCACTAAGCCGTCACGCTTGCGGTCTTCGGAGATATAGACGATGCCGTTTGCCAGGCCATCCTGTGGAGAGCGAGTCACCACCTCATGACCGTCGAGCGTGACATAACCGCTGGTACGCGGCAGTGCGCCATAGAGCACTTTCATCAGCTCGGTACGGCCAGCCCCCATTAACCCCGCCACGCCAAGGATCTCTCCCTGGCGCAGGGTAAAGGTGACATCGTTCACGCCCGGGCCACAGAGGTTGTCCACCTTCAGGCGGATCTCACCCGGTGCTTTGTCCAGATGCGGATACTGGTCTTCGAGCTTACGTCCCACCATCATTTCGATAAGGGTATCTTCGGTCAGCGTGGCGACTTCGCGCTCGGCAATGAATTGCCCGTCGCGGAAAACCGTTACGTCGTCGCAGATCTCGAAAATCTCTTTCATACGGTGAGAGATATAGACAATCCCGCGTCCCTGCGATTTCAGCTCGCGGATAACGCGGAATAAAGATTCGGTTTCGGTATCGGTCAGCGCGTCCGTCGGTTCATCCATAATGATGACCTTCGACTCAAAGCTCAGCACCTTCGCGATTTCAACCATCTGCTGATCGCCAATGGAGAGGTCGCCCACCAGACGGTCGCTCTTGAAGCGCAGGTTTAGCTTCGCCAGCAGTTTATCCGCTTCGGCATACATCGTTTTCCAGTCGATTTTGCCAAACCGGTTAACGAACTCCCGTCCGAGGAAGATGTTTTCCGCAATGCTGAGCTGCGGGATCAGGTTCAGCTCCTGGTGGATAATACCGATACCCGCATCCTGGGAGGATTTCGGGCCGTTGAACGTGGTCTCTTTACCCAGCCACAGCAGCGAGCCGGCATCGCGTTGATAGATACCGGTCAGCACTTTCATCATGGTGGATTTGCCGGCCCCGTTTTCGCCCACCAGCGCCATTACGCGTCCGGGATAAACGTTCAGTGCAGCGCCAGAGAGGGCTTTTACGCCCGGGAACGCTTTATCGATCCCTTTCAGTTGCAGTAATGCGTCCATGGTGGCCTCAGAAGGTGACGCCAGCACAGAGAATGATATTCGCATACGGGGAACACTCCCCGCTGCGAATCACCGCCTGACTGTCTGCGGTTTGTTGTTTGAATTGCTCGTGCGTTGTGTAACGAATTTCTATGGTGTTTCCCTGGTGTTGTTGCAGCTGCTCAATGTGGCTGAGCAACGTTTCGTGGAGTTGCGGATTATGGTGTTTAATTTCCGTCGCGAGAATGGCCGCCTCAACCTGCATCTCCGCCGTCACCACGTCCAGTACCTGCATAAACGAGGGCACGCCCTGCGTTAACGCCATATCAATACGGGTTGTGCTGCGCGGAACCGGTAAGCCTGCATCGCAAACTACCAGCGTATCGGTATGCCCAAGACGGGAAATAACCGATGAGATTTCTGCGTTAAGAACGGTGCCTTTCTTCATTTTCTTGCTCCACTAGCGAAACGTTTCGCTGAAATCAGTTTAGTCTTAACGGTGTTCAGAAAACCACCATGACATAACAGATTTGTGATCGGCGTCGAAACGTTTCGCTACGTGAAATGAGAAGGCGATAAATGCAAAAACGGTAACCCTTTGGTTACCGTTTTTTTAGGGTTGCACCCTCTCCATCCAGGAGAGGGCATCAGGCCACACGAGGACCTAGATTTCGACCTGCGTTCCCAGCTCAATCACACGGTTAGGCGGGATCTCAAACTGGTCAGGTGCGCGAAGGGCGTTACGCTGCAGGATAAGGTACAACTTGCCGCGCAGACGCAAATACCAGGGGCGCTTGCCGATAATCAGCGACTCGTGGGACATAAAGAACGAGGTCTCCATCATGCGACAGCTCAGACCTTCCAGACCGCAGCGATGGAACACCTCTTCGACGTTTGGTGTCTCACGCCAGCCGTAGCTTGCCACGACGCGCCAGAAGGTCGGCGACAGTTGCTCGATTTGCACGCGGCGGACATTGTGGACGTACGGGGCATCTTCGGTGCGCAGGGTCAGCAGGATCACGCGCTCGTGCAGCACTTTGTTGTGCTTGAGGTTATGCATCAGCGCAAACGGGATAACGTTCAGCGCACGCGACATATACACCGCGGTGCCCGGCACGCGTACCGGCGGCGATTTCTCCAGCGAGGCAATCATAGCCTCCAGGGAGTTACCGTGCTCATGCATACGGCGCAGAAGGCGGAAACGTTCGCTTTTCCACGTGGTCATGACAATGAACATCACCAGACCGAGCGTCAGCGGCAGCCAGCCACCGGAGACAATCTTGTCGAGGTTGGCGGAGAACAGCGGCACGTCAATGCACAGGAAGCCGACCAGAATCATCATCACGAGGAATTTGTTCCAGTGCCAGTTTCGGTACGCTACCGTGGTGGAGAGCAGCGAGGTCAGTACCATCGTACCGGTTACCGCAATACCGTACGCCGCCGCCAGGTTGCTGGAGTGCTCGAAGCTGACGATGACAATCACCACGGCGAAATAGAGCAGCCAGTTGATGAACGGAATGTAAATCTGGCCCGACTCCATCTCGGAGGTATGGATAATGCGCATAGGCGAGAGATACCCCAGACGCACGGCCTGACGCGTCAGAGAGAACACACCTGAAATTACCGCCTGCGAGGCAATAACGGTCGCCAGCGTCGCCAGAATCAGCATGGGCACCAGCGCCCAGTCCGGAGCCAGCAGGAAGAATGGGTTCTTAATCGCCTCCGGGTTTTGCAGCAGCAGCGCACCCTGACCGAAATAGTTCAGCACCAGCGACGGCAGGACCACTAAAAACCACGCCACGCGGATAGGCAGTTTCCCGAAGTGCCCCATATCGGCATACAGCGCCTCAACACCGGTGATAGAGAGCACGACGGCACCGAGCGCGACGAAGGAAACCACTTTGTATTCAAGGAAGAAATGCACGGCCCAGTATGGGTTCAGCGCATGCAGCACGTCCGGGTTAGCAATAATGCTGCGTAAACCGAGTGCCGCCAGGACCAGGAACCAGGCCAGCATAATCGGAGCGAACAGCTTGCCCACCAGCCCGGTGCCGTGCTTCTGGATGATGAACAGCAGCGTCAGGACAAGGATCGCCAGCGGAACAACCCACGAATCAAGCTGTGGCGCGATAATCTCCAGCCCCTCTATCGCCGAGAGAACCGAAATCGCGGGAGTAATGACGACTTCCCCATAGAAGAAGCTGCCGCCAATCAGGCCGATAATGACCAGCACCGACGTCATTCTGGCGGAGGTATTCCGCCCGGCAAGGGACATCAGAGTCAGGATTCCCCCTTCACCGGCGTTATCTGCACGCATAACGAAGGAGAGGTATTTCACTGAAACCACCAGGATCAGCAGCCAGAAGATGAGGGACAGGAAGCCAAAGACGGCATCGCGCTCAACACCAAAACCAAACTGACCGGACAGACATTCACGAAGCGTATAAAGCGGGCTGGTGCCGATATCACCGTAGACAACCCCGATCGCCGCAAGCGTTATTGCGGGTAATGATTGCTTATTATCAGTGCTCATAGACTAGTCTTTTCGTTTAAATAACAAATGTGTGCTTAGTCCCTTGGCCCACAAAAAGCGCACAGTATGCACGATTCAATGCAAAATCGTACCCCTAAATGCAACCGCATTAATGTAGCGCAAAGAAAATAGCGCCGCACTTCAGTCTATTACCAGCCCTGACTGAAACGTCTATACTCGCTTCAATTGGCCGCCACGACGGCGAAAGGATGCAAAACTATTATGGCTCACTCACATTTAATAGCAGAAAGAATTTCCCGCCTCAGCGGCGCGCTGGAAAAAGGCCTTTTCGAGCGTAGCCACGCCATTCGCCTCTGTTTACTGGCAGCGTTGAGCGGCGAAAGCGTCTTTCTGCTTGGACCTCCGGGCATCGCCAAAAGCCTGATTGCCCGCCGGCTGAAATTTGCCTTTCAGAACGCCCGCGCTTTCGAATACCTGATGACCCGCTTTTCCACCCCAGAAGAAGTTTTCGGCCCGCTTTCCATTCAGGCGCTGAAAGATGAGGGGCGCTATCAGCGCCTGACTGAGGGGTATCTTCCGGAAGCGGAAATTGTTTTTCTTGATGAGATCTGGAAAGCGGGGCCGGCTATTCTGAACACCCTGCTCACGGCGATAAACGAACGCCGATTCCGCAACGGTGCCAGCGAAGAGAAAATCCCGATGCGCCTGCTGGTGGCGGCCTCTAACGAACTCCCGGAAGCCGACAGCAGCCTTGAAGCGCTGTATGACCGCATGCTGATCCGCCTGTGGCTCGACAAAGTGCAGGATAAATCCAACTTCCGCTCGATGCTGGTCAGCCAGCAGGATGAGAATGAAAACCCGGTCCCCGCTTCGCTGCAGGTCACGGATGAGGAGTATTACCAGTGGCAGGAGGATATCGGCAAAATCACACTGCCGGATTCGGTGTTTGAGCTGATCTATCTGCTGCGCCAGCAGCTCGATTTACTGCCTTCTGCGCCGTATGTCTCCGACCGTCGCTGGAAAAAAGCGATCCGCCTGCTGCAGGCCAGCGCCCTGTTCAGCGGCCGCGATGCCGTTGCGCCAATCGATCTGATCCTTTTAAAAGATTGTCTCTGGCACGACGCGGAAGGCATGAACCTGATGCAGCAGCAGCTTGACGTATTGATGACCGGACACGCCTGGGGCCAGCAGTCGATGCTCAACCAGCTCGGGGCGATTGCCCAACGGCGTATTCAGCTGCAGCAACAACAAAGCGACAAAACAGCGCTGAAAGTAAACCGCCTTGGCGGTATGTTCGCCCGCAAAGCGCATTATGAGCTGCCGTCCGAACTGACCAGTACAACGCTGACGCTCCTGCTTCAGCAGCCCCTTAAGCTGCATGACATGCAGGTGGTCCATATTACCGTGGAGCGAGAGCCACTGGCTCAGTGGCTTGATAAGGGCGGGGAGATCCGCGGCAAACTCAACGGCATCGGTTTTGCCCAGCCGCTGACGCTGGAAGTGGACAGCAGCCAGCATCTGGTGATCCGCGACGTCAGCCTGCAGGGATCGCGTCTTGCGCTTCCGGGAACCGCCTCTGACAGCGTGCCGGAAGAGATTAAACGCCAGCTTGAAGCGCTGGATACAGAATGGCACCAGCAACATACGCGCTTCAGCGAGCAGCAAAAATGCCTCTTTATTCATAGCGACTGGTTAGGTCGCATCGAAGCCAGCCTGCAGGATGTCAGCGCGCAGATCAAACAGGCTCGTCAATGCTAACGCTGGATACGCTTAACGTCATGCTGGCCGTCAGCGAAGAGGGGTTGATCGAAGAGGTGGTCATCACCCTTCTGGCCTCCCCGCAGCTGGCGGCTTTTTTTGAAAAATTCCCACGGCTCAAAAAGGCGATGACCGACGATCTCCCGCGCTGGCGCGAAAACCTGCGTCAGCGGTTCAAAGAGACCGAAGTCCCCCCTGAATTAACTGACGAGGTGGCCTGCTATCAGCAGTGCCAGCGGCTCTCTACGTCACAGTTTATCGCCCAGCTCCCGCAAACCCTGACGTTACTCGACACAGTACACTCTCCGTTTGCCAGCCAGGCGCGGGCGCTGGTCACGGATAACGCCACGTTTACCCCCGCGCTACACACCCTCTTTTTACAACGCTGGCGCCTCAGCCTGGTGGTGCAGGCCACAACGTTGAACCAGCAGTTGCTGGATGAGGAGCGTGAACAGCTGCTTAGCGAAGTGCAGGAACGCATGACCTTAAGCGGTCAGCTGGAGCAGGTGCTGGTGGAAAATGAAAACGCAGCCGGGCGTCTTTGGGATATGAGCGCCGGTCAGCTGCGGCGCGGAGATTACCAGCTCATCGTCAAGTACGGCGATTTTCTGGCACAGCAGCCAGAGCTGATGAAGCTTGCCGAACAGCTGGGTCGCTCACGGGAGGCCAAATCGGTCCCAAAGAAAGATGCCCCAATGGAGACCTTCCGCACCCTGGTCCGTGAACCGGCCACCGTGCCTGAGCAGGTGGATGGGCTCCAGCAAAGCGACGATATTTTGCGCCTGCTGCCCACGGAGCTGAGTACGCTGGGGATGACTGAGCTTGAGTACGAGTTTTATCGCCGGCTGGTGGAAAAACAGCTTCTGACCTACCGGTTGCATGGCGAAGCCTGGCGTGAAAAGCTCAGCCAGCGCCCGGTCATCCATCAGGATTTTGACGAACAGCCGCGCGGGCCCTTTATTGTGTGCGTGGATACGTCCGGCTCGATGGGAGGGTTTAACGAACAGTGCGCGAAAGCGTTCTGCCTGGCTCTGATGCGCGTGGCGCTCGCCGATCGACGTCGCTGCTTCATCATGCTCTTTTCCAGCGAAGTTGTGGGGTATGAACTGACCCATCAGCAGGGTATTGAGCAGGCGATCCGCTTTTTAAGCCAGCGCTTTCGTGGCGGTACCGATCTGGCCAGCTGTTTTCGAAGCATCGTTGAGCGGATGCAGGGCGGAGACTGGTATGACGCTGACGCCGTGGTCATCTCCGATTTTATTGCCCAGCGGCTACCGGATGACGTGGTGAATAAAGTGAAGGAGCTACAGCGAGTGCATCAGCACCGTTTCCATGCTGTGGCGATGTCTGCCCATGGAAAGCCCGGCATCATGCGCATCTTCGATCATATCTGGCGCTTTGATACCGGGTTACGTAGCCGCCTGCTAAGACGCTGGCAGCGCTAATTACAGAAGAGATTCAACGCGATCGCGTACCTGTTGTGGCCAGACACCGCACTGCACCTGACCAATATGTGGCAGCTGCAACAGCAGCATGGTCAGACGGGACTGGCCAATACCGCCGCCAATGGTCTGCGGCATCTCTCCGCGCAGCAGCGCCTGGTGCCACTCCAGCGTAAGACGATCTTCATCCCCGGTCAGTGCCAGCTGACGTTTCAGGGCGTCAGCATCCACGCGGATCCCCATTGAAGAGAGCTCGAACGCATCTTCCAGCACCGGGTTCCAGACCAGAATATCGCCGTTCAGACCGGCGCGTTCGCCCTCACCCGTCGTGCTCCAGTCATCATAATCCGGCGCACGCACATCATGGCGTTTACCGTCAGACAATTTGCCGCCAATCCCGATCAGGAACACAGCACCCAATTCTTTGGCGATCGCACGCTCACGGCCTTTGGCATCCAGATCGGGATAACGGCTCAGCAGTTCCTGGCTGTGGACAAAGTGGATCGATTCCGGCAGGAACGGTGCCAGACCAAACTCTTTGCTCACTGCCGCTTCGGTCGCTTTGATCCCGGCGTAGATCGCCTCAACGGTGGATTTCAGCGTACCGACGTGACGCTCGCCATCGCCCATGACGCGCTCCCAGTCCCATTGATCGACGTAGACAGAGTGCATTGGCGTAAGACGGTCTTCATCGGGGCGAAGGGCTTTCATGTGCGTGTAAAGCCCTTCGCCCGCGCTGAAGTCGTGTTGTCCCAGGGTTTGACGTTTCCACTTCGCAAGGGAATGCACCACTTCGAACTGGGCGTCTGGCAGTGTTTTCACTTTCACCTGTACCGCTTTTTCGCATCCAGAAAGGTTGTCCTGCGTCCCGTCACCCACGCGGCTGAGAATGGGCGCCTGGACTTCGATCAGACCAAGCTTATCTTCCAGCTGACGTGAAAAATGGGATTTAACGAAGCTGATCTGGCGTTGTTTTGCGATGTAAGCGGTTTTCATTATTTATACTCCTGCGTCCTGTTGATAGAGATTAAGCAACAGAAATGGCCTGTTATTCAATAACCCATCAACAAAAAGCCACCTTCACTTTTGATTCATTAAAATAAGACGCTAGAATAGAGAGATTCATTAATGTTCATAAGAAAAAGCTATGGAAAATTATCAGATCGATAATCTGGACCGCGGCATCCTGGAGGCCTTAATGGCCAATGCACGTACTGCCTATGCGGAACTGGCGAAACAGTTTGGCGTCAGTCCGGGCACAATCCACGTCCGCGTGGAAAAGATGAAACAGGCGGGGATCATTACCGGCGCACGTATCGACGTCAGCCCTAAGCAGCTGGGTTATGACGTCTGCTGCTTTATTGGCATTATTCTCAAAAGCGCCAAAGATTATCCGTCAGCCCTGGCGAAGCTCAACGCGCTTGAAGAAGTCACGGAGGCCTACTACACCACCGGGCACTACAGTATCTTTATAAAGGTGATGTGCCGCTCCATTGATGCCCTCCAGCAGGTACTTATCAACAAGATCCAAACAATTGATGAAATTCAGTCCACTGAAACATTGATCTCCCTGCAGAACCCGATCATGCGTACCATCCGCCCCTGATCGGGCAAATTCATTCCCACATTTTCCACAGGTAGATCCCAGCTCGTTCACAGCGTACAATGAGCCCCTCTTTATTTGAGCGAGCGATCAATGGCAGACATTACCCTTATCAGTGGCAGCACCCTGGGCGGCGCGGAATACGTTGCGGAACATCTGGCTGAGAAGCTGGAAGACGCGGGCTTTTCCACCGAAACACTGCACGGCCCGTTGCTTGACGATCTCCCGACTGATGGGGTCTGGCTACTGATCACCTCGACGCACGGCGCAGGCGATCTGCCGGATAATCTGCAACCTTTATATGACGAACTGCTGGAACAGCAGCCTGACCTGTCAAACGTCCGTTTTGGCGCGGTGGGTATCGGCAGTCGTGAATATGACACCTTTTGCGGTGCAATAGAGAAAGTCGAAGCCGCTGTGACTGCCTGTGGGGCAAAACAGCTGGGTGAAACACTGAAGATCAACATCCTCGATCATGACATTCCGGAAGATCCAGCGGAGATCTGGCTGGGTGAATGGAAAAATTTACTCAAAAACGATTAAAGATCGCGCGAACAGATGTGGATAACTCTGGTTAAAAGCTCGTATTAAGCGGTAGTTATCCAAGTTATAACTCTGAGGCCGTTTTGGCCCTGTGTATAAAGTCGCGATCTGATCCCAGCTTATACTGGCCAGGATCACCGATCATTCACAGCAAACGATCCTTTCTAACTGCATGATCTTCATCGTGAGATCGGGCTTATCCACAGAGGTACGCGATCCTAATAAGAGATCACAATAGAACAGATCTCTAAATAAAAAGATCTTCTTTTTAATAGCCCAGGATCCCAATGCTTTCTCGAAAGACTAAAGTTGAGTAGAATCCACGGCCCGGGCTTCAATCCATTTTCATACCGCTTTACGCGAGGCAGACCACCATGTTTTATCAGGATCCTTTTGACGTCATCATCATTGGCGGGGGTCATGCAGGCACTGAGGCCGCAATGGCCGCAGCGCGAATGGGTCAGCAGACCCTGCTTTTGACACACAATATCGACACGCTGGGACAAATGTCCTGTAATCCGGCGATTGGCGGCATTGGGAAAGGACACCTGGTAAAAGAAGTGGATGCACTTGGCGGCCTGATGGCGAAAGCGATCGATCATGCCGGCATCCAGTTTAGGATACTAAACGCGAGCAAAGGTCCCGCTGTGCGCGCCACCCGTGCTCAGGCAGACCGCGTGCTTTACCGTCAGGCGGTACGTACTGCCCTGGAGAATCAGCCAAACCTGATGATCTTCCAGCAGGCGGTAGAAGATCTTATCGTTGAAAACGATCGCGTTGTGGGTGCCGTAACCCAGATGGGCCTCAAGTTCCGCGCTAAAGCCGTCGTACTGACAGTCGGGACCTTCCTGGATGGCAAAATCCATATCGGTCTGGATAACTACAGCGGTGGCCGTGCTGGCGATCCGCCGTCCATTCCGCTGTCTCGTCGCCTGCGTGAACTTCCGCTGCGCGTCAGTCGCCTGAAAACAGGCACGCCACCGCGTATTGATGCGCGCACCATTGATTTCAGCGTGCTGGCACAACAGCACGGTGATAACCCCATGCCGGTGTTCTCGTTCATGGGCAATGCGGCTCAACATCCGCAGCAGGTACCGTGCTACATCACGCATACCAACGAAAAAACCCATGACGTGATCCGCAATAACCTTGACCGCAGCCCAATGTACGCTGGCGTGATCGAAGGGATCGGCCCGCGTTACTGTCCGTCGATCGAAGACAAAGTGATGCGCTTTGCCGATCGTAACCAGCACCAGATCTTCCTGGAGCCGGAAGGACTGACGTCAAATGAAATTTACCCGAACGGCATCTCCACCAGCCTGCCGTTCGATGTGCAGATGCAAATTGTTCGCTCAATGCAGGGTATGGAGAACGCGAAAATCGTTCGTCCTGGCTACGCTATTGAGTACGATTTCTTCGATCCGCGTGACCTGAAGCCAACCCTGGAGAGCAAATTCATCCATGGTCTGTTCTTCGCCGGCCAGATTAACGGCACGACCGGTTACGAAGAAGCTGCCGCTCAGGGTCTGCTTGCCGGTCTGAACGCAGCACGCTTCTCTGCGGAGAAAGAGGGCTGGGCACCTGCGCGTTCTCAGGCTTATCTGGGCGTGCTGGTCGACGATCTCTGCACCCTGGGTACCAAAGAACCGTACCGTATGTTTACCTCTCGCGCGGAATATCGCCTGATGCTGCGCGAAGATAACGCCGACCTGCGTCTGACCGAAGTGGGTCGTGAACTGGGTCTGGTGGATGACGAACGCTGGGCGCGCTATAACGAAAAACTGGAACGCATTGAGCAGGAACGTCAGCGTCTGAAAACCACCTGGGTGAATCCACAGGCGGAAACCGCTGCAGAAGTGAATGCTCACTTAACTGCGCCGCTTTCGCGCGAAGCCAGCGGCGAAGACTTGCTGCGTCGCCCTGAAGTGACCTACGAGAACCTGGTGAAACTGACTGCGTTCGCGCCTGGCCTTGAAGACGCTGAAGCGGCTGAACAGGTTGAGATCCAGGTCAAATACGAAGGTTACATCGCGCGTCAGCAGGATGAGATTGAAAAACAGCAGCGCAACGAAAATACGCTGCTGCCGGAAATGCTGGACTACCGTCAGGTGACGGGGCTTTCCAATGAAGTGATCGCCAAGCTGAACGATCACAAGCCTGTGTCGATCGGTCAGGCGTCCCGTATCTCCGGTGTCACACCTGCCGCGATTTCGATTCTGCTGGTGTGGCTGAAAAAGCAAGGTATGCTGCGCCGTAGCGCATAATATCCAGTGCTTTTGGCGGGTGGCGCTTCGCTACCCGCCCTGCTAATTCGTAGGCCCGGTAAGCGCCACCGGGCAATTTATGTCTAAACAGGTACCCACTGTGCTCAATAAACTCTCTCGTCTGCTGGAACAGGCAGGTATTTCGCTCACCGATCACCAGAAAACTCAGCTGGTGGCCTATGTCGATATGCTGAACAAATGGAATAAAGCGTACAACCTGACGTCTGTTCGCGACCCCAACGAGATGCTGGTTCGTCATATCCTCGATAGCATCGTGGTTGCGCCGTATCTTAAAGGGGAGCGCTTTATCGATGTGGGCACAGGTCCTGGCCTGCCGGGGATCCCGCTGTCGATTGTCCGCCCTGAGAGCCATTTCACGCTGCTGGACAGCCTTGGCAAACGCGTCCGTTTTTTACGTCAGGTACAGCATGAGCTGAAGCTGGAGAATATCGCCCCTGTACAGAGCAGGGTAGAGGCGTTCCCCGCGGAGCCACCGTTTGACGGTGTTATCAGCCGCGCGTTTGCGTCGCTCAATGATATGGTGAGCTGGTGTAAGCACTTGCCTGCACAAGATGGCCGCTTTTATGCCCTGAAAGGGCAGTTGCCGGGCGATGAAATTGAACAGCTTCCGGAGGGTTTTGCTGTCGAATCCGTTGAGAAATTAAACATTCCTCAGCTTGAGGGTGAACGCCATCTGGTGATAATTAAGCCAAACAATTTTTAAATATTTAATAAAAATTGTGGAATTAGTGCTGTTCTGACCATGTTAAATAACAGCACTAATTCTCGGGTTTTACCGAAGAGAGTTTAACCTCTGTGTTACTAAGGTTTTTCTAACGGTTAACGTAACAGCCATTGTTCAGCATGAAGATAGTCAACATCGAAAATATCAGCCTGCTAAAAGTGGAATACGGCAACCAGAATCGAATGTTAAATATTTATTAAGAATGTCAATAAAAGGTTTTTATTGTATACCGGGCTGTTTTGAAAATAGTTACGATAATTTGTCTTTAATTTCATAAAGATGAAATAAACCGATTTGCGTCTTTGATAAATACACCCTTATCGCAAATGTGTATTTTGTGATCTCGTGCACGCTTTGTAGCCAACGTTTTCGCACTGTTTGCAGTTTTGGTCGAAGGTCGTGGCTTTCAGGAAAAGTTAAAAAATAGCGGCGGGGAAAAATATTTAAACATTTATTCACCTTTTCGCTACTTAATGTTTGAAATCACGGGTGCGCACCGTATAATTTGACCGCTTTTTGATGCTTGACTCTGAGCCTTAAAGGACGTTTTATACGACACGCGGCATACCTCGAAGGGAGCAGGAGTAAAAACGTGATGTCTGTGTCGCTCTTGAGTAGAAACGTTGCTCGTAAGCTTCTGTTCATTCAGTTTCTGGCTGTGATAGCAAGTGGACTGCTGTTTAGCCTCAAAGACCCCTTCTGGGGCATCTCCGCCGTGTGCGGGGGTTTGGCGGTTGTTCTGCCAAACGTATTGTTTATGATTTTTGCCTGGCGTCATCAGGCGCATACACCCGCCAAAGGCCGTGTGGCCTGGTCCTTCGCTCTCGGTGAAGTGTGTAAGGTGTTGCTGACCTTAGCTCTACTGGTGATGGCGCTGGCGGTTTTGAAAGTGGTATTCATGCCGCTGATAGCAACGTGGGTTTTGGTGCTGGTGGTACAAGTTCTGGCTCCAGCTGTAATCAACAACAAAGGGTAAAAGGCATCATGGCTTCAGAAAATATGACGCCGCAGGATTACATAGGTCACCATCTGAATAACCTTCAGCTGGACCTGCGTACATTCTCGCTGGTGGATCCGCATAACCCCCCGGCCACCTTCTGGACGATCAACATCGACTCCATGTTCTTCTCGGTCGTTTTGGGTCTTCTGTTCCTGGCCATGTTCCGCGGTGTTGCGAAAAGAGCGACCAGCGGTGTTCCAGGGAAATTCCAGACGTTCATCGAAATGATCATCGGCTTCGTCCATGGCAGCGTCAAAGACATGTACCATGGTAAGAGCAAGCTGATTGCTCCGCTGGCCCTGACCGTGTTCGTTTGGGTGTTCCTGATGAACCTGATGGACCTGCTGCCAATCGATTTCCTGCCGTGGATTGGCGAACATGTCCTCGGTCTGCCAGCACTGCGCGTGGTGCCGTCCGCTGACGTGAACATCACCCTGTCGATGGCGCTGGGCGTGTTTATCCTGATTCTTTTCTACAGCATCAAAATGAAAGGCGTAAGCGGCTTCGTGAAAGAGCTTACCTTGCAGCCGTTCAACCACTGGGCGTTTATTCCGGTCAACCTGATCCTGGAAGGCGTTAGCCTGCTGTCCAAACCTGTTTCACTGGGTCTGCGACTGTTCGGCAACATGTATGCGGGTGAGCTGATTTTCATTCTGATCGCGGGTCTTCTGCCGTGGTGGTCACAGTGGATTCTGAATGTGCCTTGGGCCATTTTCCACATCCTGATCATTACGCTGCAAGCCTTTATCTTCATGGTTCTGACGATCGTCTATCTGTCGATGGCGTCTGAAGAGCACTGATTTTTTACCAACACTACTACGTTTTAATTGAAACAAACTGGAGACTGTCATGGAAAACCTGAATATGGATCTGCTGTACATGGCTGCCGCTGTGATGATGGGTCTGGCGGCTATCGGTGCTGCGATCGGTATCGGCATCCTCGGGGGCAAATTCCTGGAAGGCGCAGCGCGTCAACCTGATCTGATTCCTCTGCTGCGTACTCAGTTCTTTATCGTTATGGGTCTGGTGGATGCTATCCCAATGATCGCTGTAGGTCTGGGTCTGTACGTGATGTTTGCTGTCGCGTAGTAGTAGTTTTAAAACCCTAAGCCACAGATATTAAAGAGGTATTGTGCTGTGAACATGAACGCAACAATCCTCGGCCAGGCCATCGCGTTTATTCTCTTTGTCTGGTTCTGCATGAAGTATGTATGGCCGCCTTTAATGGCTGCCATCGAAAAACGTCAGAAAGAAATTGCTGACGGTCTGGCTTCTGCAGAACGCGCTAAGAAAGATTTGGACCTTGCACAGGCCAACGCGACAGACCAGCTGAAAAAAGCGAAAGCGGAAGCTCAGGTTATCATCGAACAGGCTAACAAACGCCGTTCGCAGATCCTGGACGAAGCCAAAGCTGAAGCAGAACAGGAACGTACTAAGATCGTGACACAAGCTCAGGCTGAAATTGAAGCTGAGCGTAAACGTGCTCGCGAAGAACTGCGTAAGCAGGTTGCGATTCTGGCTGTTGCTGGCGCCGAGAAGATCATCGAACGTTCCGTGGATGAAGCTGCTAACAGCGACATCGTGGACAAACTTGTCGCTGAACTGTAAGGAGGGAGGGGCTGATGTCTGAATTTGTTACGGTAGCTCGCCCCTACGCCAAAGCAGCTTTTGACTTTGCTGTCGAACACCAAAATGTCGATCGCTGGCAGGATATGCTGGCGTTTGCCGCTGAGGTGACGAAAAACGAACAAATGGCCGAGTTGCTTTCTGGTGCGTTAGCGCCTGAAACTCTCGCCGCGTCGTTTATCGCCGTGTGCGGAGAGCAACTGGATGCCAATGGTCAGAACCTGATTAAGGTAATGGCAGAAAATGGTCGTCTCCGTGTGCTCCCGGATGTTCTCGAGCAGTTTGAGCACTTACGTGCCCTTAGTGAAGCTACCGCTGAAGTCGAAGTGACTTCTGCGACTGAACTGAGTGATGAACAGCTTGCGAAAATTACCGCCGCGATGGAAAAACGTCTGTCACGCAAAGTTAAGCTGAATTGCAAAATCGATAAGTCTGTAATGGCAGGCGTAATCATCCGTTCGGGTGATATGGTCATTGATGGCAGCGTACGCGGCCGTCTTGAACGCCTTGCAGACGTCTTGCAGTCTTAAGGGGACTGGAGCATGCAACTGAATTCCACCGAAATCAGCGAACTGATCAAGCAGCGCATTGCTCAGTTCAGTGTTGTGAGCGAAGCTCACAACGAAGGTACTATTGTTTCTGTAAGTGACGGTGTTATCCGCATCCACGGCCTGGCCGATTGTATGCAGGGTGAGATGATTTCCCTGCCGGGTAACCGTTACGCTATCGCACTGAACCTGGAGCGCGACTCCGTAGGTGCAGTTGTGATGGGTCCATACGCTGACCTCGCCGAAGGCATGAAGGTTAAGTGTACTGGCCGTATTCTGGAAGTGCCGGTTGGCCGTGGCCTGCTGGGTCGCGTTGTTAACACCCTGGGTGCGCCAATCGACGGTAAAGGTCCGGTTGAGCACGATGGCTTCTCCCCAATCGAAGTTATCGCACCAGGCGTTATCGACCGTCAGTCCGTTGATCAGCCAGTGCAGACTGGTTATAAGTCCGTTGATGCCATGATTCCAATCGGTCGTGGCCAGCGTGAACTGATCATCGGTGACCGTCAGACCGGTAAAACCGCGATGGCTATCGACGCCATCATCAACCAGCGTGACTCCGGCATCAAATGTGTGTACGTGGCTATCGGCCAGAAAGCGTCCACCATTTCTAACGTGGTTCGTAAACTGGAAGAGCACGGCGCGCTGTCTAACACCATCGTTGTTGTGGCGACCGCTTCTGAATCTGCTGCACTGCAATACCTGGCACCATACGCCGGTTGCGCAATGGGCGAATACTTCCGTGACCGCGGTGAAGATGCGCTGATCGTATACGATGACCTGTCTAAACAGGCCGTTGCATATCGTCAGGTTTCCCTGCTGCTCCGTCGTCCACCTGGACGTGAAGCGTTCCCTGGCGACGTATTCTACCTCCACTCTCGTCTGCTGGAGCGTGCTTCCCGCGTTAACGCGGAATATGTCGAGAACTTCACCAAAGGTGAAGTGAAGGGTAAAACCGGCTCTCTGACCGCGCTGCCAATCATTGAAACCCAGGCGGGTGACGTTTCTGCGTTCGTTCCGACCAACGTAATCTCCATTACCGATGGTCAGATCTTCCTGGAAACCAACCTGTTTAACTCCGGTATTCGTCCGGCAGTTAACCCGGGTATCTCCGTATCCCGTGTGGGTGGTGCTGCTCAGACCAAGATCATCAAGAAACTGTCCGGTGGTATTCGTACCGCGCTGGCACAGTATCGTGAACTGGCTGCGTTCTCTCAGTTCGCATCCGATCTGGACGAAGCAACCCGTAAACAGCTGAGCCACGGTCAGAAAGTGACCGAGCTGCTGAAGCAAAAACAGTACGCACCAATGTCTGTTGCTCAGCAGGGCCTGGTTCTGTTCGCGGCTGAACGCGGTTACCTCGAAGATGTGGAACTGGCGAAAATCGGTAGCTTCGAAGCCGCTCTGCTGGCTTACGTCGACCGTGATCACGCTCCGCTGATGCAAGAGATCAACCAGACCGGTGGCTATAACGACGAAATCGAAGGCAAGCTGAAAGCTATCCTCGATTCCTTCAAAGCAACCCAATCCTGGTAATCGTCCGGCGGCTTGTCTCAGGACAAGCCGCCTGGCATTGAGGAGAAGCTCATGGCCGGCGCAAAAGAGATACGTAGTAAGATCGCAAGCGTCCAGAACACGCAAAAGATCACTAAAGCGATGGAGATGGTCGCCGCTTCCAAAATGCGTAAATCGCAGGATCGCATGGCGGCCAGCCGTCCTTATGCAGAAACCATGCGCAAAGTGATTGGTCACCTTGCAAACGGTAATCTGGAATATAAGCACCCTTACCTGGAAGAACGCGACGTTAAGCGCGTGGGCTACCTGGTGGTGTCGACCGACCGTGGTCTGTGTGGCGGCTTGAACATTAACCTGTTCAAAAAACTGCTGGCGGATATGAAAGCATGGTCTGAAAAAGGCGTTCAGTGCGATATCGCAATGATCGGCTCTAAAGGCGTCTCTTTCTTTAACTCCGTTGGTGGCAACATTGTCGCTCAGGTGACGGGTATGGGTGATAACCCTTCCCTGTCCGAGCTGATCGGCCCGGTTAAAGTGATGTTGCAGGCTTACGATGAAGGCCGTCTGGACAGACTGTACGTTGTCAGCAACAAATTTATTAACACCATGTCTCAGGTTCCAACGCTCACTCAGATGCTGCCTTTACCGGCATCAGAAGATGACGAGCTGAAGCAAAAATCCTGGGATTACCTGTATGAACCCGATCCGAAACCGCTGTTGGATACCCTGCTGCGTCGTTACGTTGAATCTCAGGTTTATCAGGGCGTTGTAGAAAACCTGGCCAGCGAGCAGGCCGCACGAATGGTGGCGATGAAAGCCGCGACCGATAATGGCGGCAGCCTGATTAAAGAGCTGCAGTTGGTTTACAACAAAGCTCGTCAGGCCAGCATTACTCAGGAACTCACCGAGATCGTCTCGGGGGCCGCCGCGGTTTAACCAGGTTTACGAATTACGTAGAGGATTCAAGATGGCTACTGGAAAGATTGTCCAGGTAATCGGCGCCGTGGTGGACGTCGAGTTCCCTCAGGACGCCGTACCACGCGTGTACGACGCGCTTGAGGTACAGAATGGTAACGAGAGCCTGGTGCTGGAAGTTCAGCAGCAGCTCGGCGGCGGTATCGTGCGTACCATCGCGATGGGTTCTTCCGACGGTCTGCGTCGTGGTCTGGAAGTTAAAGACCTTGAGCACCCGATCGAAGTCCCGGTAGGTAAAGCAACACTGGGTCGTATCATGAACGTATTGGGTCAACCAATCGACATGAAAGGCGACATCGGTGAAGAAGAGCGTTGGGCTATCCACCGCGCAGCACCTTCCTACGAAGAGCTGTCCAGCTCTCAGGAACTGCTGGAAACCGGCATCAAAGTTATCGACCTGATGTGTCCGTTTGCGAAGGGCGGTAAAGTTGGTCTGTTCGGTGGTGCGGGTGTAGGTAAAACCGTAAATATGATGGAGCTGATCCGTAACATCGCGATCGAGCACTCCGGTTACTCCGTATTTGCGGGCGTAGGTGAACGTACTCGTGAGGGTAACGACTTCTACCACGAAATGACCGACTCCAACGTTCTGGACAAAGTATCCCTGGTTTACGGCCAGATGAACGAGCCACCAGGAAACCGTCTGCGCGTTGCGCTGACTGGCCTGACTATGGCTGAGAAGTTCCGTGACGAAGGCCGTGACGTTCTGCTGTTCGTTGATAACATCTATCGTTACACCCTGGCCGGTACTGAAGTATCTGCACTGCTGGGTCGTATGCCTTCAGCGGTAGGTTATCAGCCGACGCTGGCGGAAGAGATGGGTGTTCTTCAGGAACGTATCACCTCTACCAAAACCGGTTCTATTACCTCCGTTCAGGCGGTATACGTACCTGCGGATGACTTGACTGACCCATCCCCAGCCACCACCTTTGCGCACCTTGACGCAACCGTGGTACTGAGCCGTCAGATCGCGTCTCTGGGTATTTACCCGGCCGTTGACCCGCTGGACTCCACCAGCCGTCAGCTGGATCCACTGGTTGTGGGTCAGGAACACTACGACACCGCGCGTGGCGTACAGTCCCTGCTGCAGCGTTACCAGGAACTGAAAGACATCATCGCCATCCTGGGTATGGATGAGCTGTCTGAAGAAGACAAACTGGTGGTAGCACGTGCGCGTAAGATCCAGCGCTTCCTGTCCCAGCCGTTCTTCGTTGCGGAAGTATTCACCGGTTCTCCGGGTAAATACGTTTCCCTGAAAGACACCATCCGTGGCTTTAAAGGCATCATGGAAGGCGAATACGATCACCTGCCGGAGCAGGCGTTCTACATGGTTGGTTCCATCGACGAAGCCGTGGAAAAAGCCAAAAAACTTTAACGCCTTAATCGGAGGGTGATATGGCAATGACTTACCACCTGGACGTCGTCAGCGCAGAGCAACAAATGTTCTCTGGTCTGGTCGAGAAAATCCAGGTAACGGGTAGTGAAGGTGAACTGGGTATTTTCCCGGGTCACGCACCGCTGCTCACCGCCATTAAGCCTGGTATGATCCGCATCGTTAAACAGTTCGGTCATGAAGAGTTTATCTATCTGTCCGGCGGCATTCTTGAAGTGCAGCCTGGCAGCGTGACCGTTCTGGCCGATACCGCTATTCGTGGCCAGGATCTCGACGAAGCACGAGCCCTGGAATCGAAGCGTAAGGCTGAAGAGCACATTAGCAGCTCTCATGGTGACGTGGATTACGCTCAGGCGTCTGCGGAGCTGGCCAAAGCGATCGCGAAACTGCGCGTTATCGAGTTGACCAAAAAAGCGATGTAACACCGGCTTGAAAAGCACAAAGCCAGTCTGGTTTCCAGGCTGGCTTTTTTTATGGTGTCGTATCACACCGATCTTTATTCATGATCCAAAAGAATAGCTAAGCTATTGTGTGTGCTAGCGACTTATCGCGAGAAGGCTATTTTCCACAGAAAAAGGGGTTTACTCTGCCCCTAAAAATGGCCTCAAATAGCCATTATTGGCTGATGTTGAACGTTTTACCGCCATTCCATTTTATGACGCAAAATATGTAGAATTTTCAACGTCAACGGGTTTAACTTCTTACTCAAATTACAGTCAGGACGCGTATGTTGAACAATACAATGAGCGTGGTCATCCTTGCCGCCGGTAAAGGTACCCGCATGTATTCCGATCTTCCAAAGGTACTGCACACGCTGGCAGGAAAGCCGATGGTGCAGCATGTCATTGATGCCGCTAATGAACTGGGTGCCCGTCAGGTCCATCTGGTCTATGGTCACGGCGGCGATCTGCTTAAAAAGACGCTGAACGATGACAAACTCAACTGGGTGCTTCAGGCAGAACAGTTGGGGACCGGACACGCCATGCAGCAGGCCGCCCCGTTCTTTGCGGATGACGAAGATATTCTGATGCTTTACGGCGACGTCCCGCTGATCTCTGTCGACACCCTTGCCCGCCTGCGTGAAGCTAAACCGCAGGGTGGCATCGGGTTGTTAACCGTCGTGCTTGACGATCCGACCGGCTATGGCCGCATTACCCGCGAAAACGGTAACGTAACGGGTATCGTTGAGCATAAAGATGCCAGCGACGCACAGCGTCAGATTCAGGAGATCAACACCGGTATCCTGATTGCCAATGGCGCGGACCTGAAGCGCTGGCTGTCGAAGCTCACCAACAATAATGCGCAGGGTGAGTACTACATCACCGACATCATCGCGATGGCCTATCAGGAAGGGCGTGAGATTGCGGCGGTTCATCCGGCACGCATTAGCGAAACCGAAGGGGTGAATAACCGCCTTCAGCTTTCCCGCCTGGAACGCGTTTATCAGTCCGAACAGGCTGAAAAACTGCTCCTGGCAGGCGTTATGCTGCGCGACCCGGCGCGTTTCGATCTGCGCGGGACCTTATCTCACGGGCGCGACGTTGAAATCGATACTAACGTTATCCTTGAAGGCAACGTCACGCTTGGCCACCGCGTCAAAATTGGTGCCGGTTGTGTTATCAAAAACAGCGTCATCGGTGACGACTGCGACATTAGCCCGTACAGCGTGGTTGAAGATGCACATCTGGACGCGGCATGCACCATTGGGCCGTTCGCACGTCTGCGCCCTGGCGCTGAATTGCTCGAAGGCGCCCATGTTGGCAACTTCGTTGAGATGAAAAAAGCGCGTCTGGGCAAAGGTTCCAAAGCCGGCCATTTAACCTACCTGGGCGATGCAGAAATTGGCGATAACGTGAACATTGGTGCAGGAACAATCACCTGCAACTATGACGGTGCCAACAAGTTTAAAACCATCATCGGTGATGATGTGTTTGTCGGTTCTGATACACAGCTGGTGGCACCGGTGACGGTCGGGAACGGGGTAACCATTGCCGCTGGGACGACCGTGACGCGCGATGTTGCCGACAATGAGCTGGTGCTGAGCCGCGTGCCGCAGGTTCACAAGCAGGGCTGGAAACGCCCGGTGAAGAAAAAGTAACGACCTGCACCCCGCTCTCTCCCGCGAGGAGAGCGCTCGTTCGGTGCGGTGTTTTTTGCCCTCGCCCCTCTGGGGAGAGGGATGGGGTGAGGGGATAACATAATCCTCCCCCCAAAGGCAGTACTTATAACAATAACCCCACTCTCTACAAGGCTCGGGGTGCCCGGAAAGGGCAAATACAGGTCAGCGACAACGCATGGCATAACGCCATAATCAGGAAATTAAACTATGTGTGGAATTGTTGGCGCAGTTGCGCAGCGTGATATTGCTGAAATTCTTCTCGAAGGTTTACGTCGTCTGGAATACCGTGGTTACGACTCTGCCGGTCTGGCAGTTGTGGATGCAGAAGGGCATATGACCCGTCTGCGTCGTCTCGGTAAAGTGCAGATGCTGGCCCAGGCTGCGGAAGATCATCCGCTGCACGGTGGCACGGGTATTGCGCACACCCGCTGGGCGACCCACGGCGAACCGTCTGAAGGCAATGCGCACCCGCATGTGTCCGAACACATCGTGGTAGTGCATAACGGCATTATCGAAAACCACGAACCGCTGCGCGAAGAACTTAAAGCGCGCGGCTATACCTTCGTCTCTGAAACCGACACCGAAGTTATTGCTCACCTGGTTCACTGGGAGCTGGAGCAGGGCGGTACACTGCGTGAAGCGGTGCTGCGCGCGATCCCTCAGCTGCGCGGTGCATACGGTACGGTAATCATGGATTCACGCGATCCGTCCACGCTGCTGGCCGCACGTTCCGGTAGCCCAATGGTTATCGGTCTGGGCATGGGCGAGAACTTTATCGCCTCTGACCAGCTGGCACTTCTGCCGGTTACCCGTCGCTTTATCTTCCTGGAAGAGGGTGATATCGCGGAAGTGACGCGTCGCAGCGTGACGGTATTCGATACCAAAGGCGAGCAGGTGAAACGCCCGGAGATCGAATCCAATCTGCAGTACGACGCAGGCGACAAAGGCGCTTACCGTCACTACATGCAGAAAGAAATTTACGAGCAGCCGAACGCCATCAAAAACACCCTGACCGGGCGCATCAGCCACGGCGAGGTGGACCTGAGCGAACTGGGTGCCAACGCCAATGAGCTGCTCGGTAAGGTTGAGCATATTCAGATCGTGGCCTGCGGTACCTCCTACAACTCCGGTATGGTCTCCCGCTACTGGTTTGAATCCCTGGCCGGTGTTCCGTGTGACGTGGAAATCGCTTCAGAATTCCGCTACCGCAAATCCGCGGTGCGTCGTAATAGCCTGATGATCACCCTTTCCCAGTCTGGCGAAACGGCGGACACCCTGGCGGCGCTGCGTCTCTCTAAAGAGCTGGGCTATCTGGGCTCTCTGGCCATCTGTAACGTGCCGGGTTCTTCGCTGGTTCGTGAATCCGATCTGGCGCTGATGACCAACGCAGGCACGGAAATCGGCGTGGCCTCCACCAAAGCGTTTACCACTCAGCTGACCGTTCTGCTGATGCTGGTGGCGAAACTGGCGCGTCTGAAAGGGCAGGATGCGGCTGTTGAGCATGACATCGTTCATGGCCTGCAGGCGCTGCCAAGCCGTATTGAGCAGATGCTGTCTCAGGACAAACGCATTGAAGCGCTGGCGGAAGATTTCTCTGACAAACATCACGCCCTGTTCCTCGGCCGTGGCGATCAGTATCCAATTGCGCTGGAAGGCGCGTTGAAGCTGAAAGAGATCTCCTACATCCACGCGGAAGCTTACGCAGCAGGCGAGCTGAAACACGGCCCGCTGGCGCTGATTGACGCAGACATGCCGGTCATCGTTGTGGCACCTAACAACGAACTGCTGGAAAAACTGAAGTCCAATATCGAAGAAGTCCGCGCCCGCGGTGGTGTACTGTACGTCTTCGCCGATAAAGACGCCGGCTTTGCGAGCAGCGACAATATGCACATCATCGAGATGCCGCATGTGGAAGAGGTGATTGCCCCTATCTTCTACACCGTTCCGCTGCAGTTGCTGGCCTACCACGTCGCGCTGATCAAAGGCACTGATGTTGACCAGCCACGTAACCTGGCGAAATCGGTCACCGTAGAATAATCCCCTCAGGCTCCACCTTCGGGTGGAGCTTTTTTATCCTTCCTGGTTTGTTTTTAATCAACCCATCCGCATTTTTATTTATGACAATCTGTCATCTTCAGCTACTTTTTTCAGTGTCACATAAAGAAAATATTTCTGAAAACTTGCTGTCATGTAAGTGGTTAACTAGATGATAATTAAATGAATTTTTACTGATATTTAAGCTAAATTTTCATTGTCATAAAACTGTCATAATTCGTACATTTATCTGTCACCTGTTTGTCCTATTTTGCTCATCGTAGCCACTAAACAACGATTTACGAAAATCTTGCAGGAGACATTATGAAAGTTATGCGTACCACTGTCGCAACTGTTGTCGCCGCGACCTTATCTCTGAGCGCGTTCTCTGTATTTGCAGAAGCAAGCCTGACTGGCGCTGGTGCAACCTTCCCTGCGCCGGTGTATGCCAAATGGGCGGATACCTACCAGAAAGAAACCGGTAACAAGGTTAACTATCAGGGTATCGGCTCCTCCGGTGGCGTAAAACAAATTACCGCGAATACCGTTGATTTCGGCGCATCAGACGCTCCACTGTCTGATGACAAACTGGCGCAGGAAGGCCTGTTCCAGTTCCCGACCGTTATCGGTGGTGTTGTGCTGGCCGTTAACATTCCAGGCCTGAAATCAGGCGAGCTGGTCCTGGACGGCAAAACCCTGGGTGACATCTACCTCGGTAAAATCAAAAAATGGGATGACGAAGCCATCACCAAACTGAACCCGGGTGTCAAACTGCCTTCGCAGAACATCGCAGTGGTTCGTCGTGCAGATGGTTCCGGTACCTCTTTCGTTTTCACCAGCTACCTGGCGAAAGTGAACGAAGAGTGGAAATCTAAAGTCGGTTCCGGTTCTACCGTTAACTGGCCAACCGGTCTGGGTGGTAAAGGCAACGACGGTATCGCCGCGTTCGTACAGCGTCTGCCTGGTTCTATCGGCTATGTAGAGTATGCGTACGCTAAGCAGAACAACCTGTCTTACACCAAACTGGTTTCTGCCGATGGTAAGCCAGTCAGCCCGACTGAAGAGAACTTTGCTAACGCTGCAAAAGGCGCTGACTGGAGCAAATCCTTCGCTCAGGATCTGACTAACCAGAAAGGCGATGGTGCGTGGCCAATCACCTCTACCACCTTCATTCTGGTTCACAAAGAGCAGAAGAAACCTGAGCAGGGCGCTGAAGTGTTGAAGTTCTTCGACTGGGCGTACAAAAACGGCGGCAAACAGGCTAACGCGCTGGATTACGCCACCCTGCCGGACAACGTGGTTGAGCAGATTCGCGCTGCATGGAAAACCAACGTGAAAGACAGCAGCGGTAAAGCATTGTATTAATTTAGCATTCTGACGAAAATGGCGGGTGGCGCTCGCGCTACCCGCCGATTTCGTAAACGCGTTTAACAGAAGAGTGATTTATGGCTGCAACAAAGCCTGCATTTAACCCTCCGGGTAAAAAAGGTGACATGATTTTCAGCGCGCTGGTCAAACTGGCTGCGCTGATTGTGCTATTGCTGCTGGGCGGCATTATCGTGTCCCTGATTTTCTCCTCCTGGCCGAGCATCCAGAAATTCGGTTTCTCCTTCCTGTGGACCAAAGAGTGGGATGCGCCGAACGATATCTACGGTGCGCTGGTGCCGATTTACGGCACGCTGGTGACGTCGTTTATCGCCCTGCTGATTGCGGTGCCGGTGAGCTTTGGTATTGCCCTGTTCCTGACGGAACTGGCGCCGGGCTGGTTGCGTCGTCCACTGGGTATCGCCATTGAACTGCTGGCCGCTATTCCAAGTATCGTGTACGGCATGTGGGGCCTGTTTATCTTTGCTCCCCTGTTCGCAACGTACTTCCAGGAACCGGTGGGTAATGTTCTCTCCGCCATTCCGTTTGTCGGCACCCTGTTCTCTGGCCCGGCTTTCGGTATCGGTATTCTGGCTGCGGGGGTGATCCTCGCCATTATGATTATTCCGTACATTGCGGCGGTAATGCGCGATGTCTTCGAACAAACCCCGGTGATGATGAAAGAGTCGGCCTACGGCATCGGCTGCACCACCTGGGAAGTTATCTGGCGCATCGTCCTTCCGTTCACCAAAAATGGGGTGATTGGCGGCGTCATGCTGGGTTTAGGCCGTGCTTTGGGTGAAACCATGGCGGTGACCTTTATTATCGGTAACACCTACCAGCTCGACAGCGCCTCCCTCTACATGCCGGGTAACAGTATTACTTCCGCACTGGCGAATGAATTTGCCGAAGCGGAATCCGGGCTGCACGTCGCGGCGCTGATGGAACTGGGCCTGATCCTGTTTGTGATTACCTTCATTGTGCTGGCGATCTCCAAGCTGATGATCCTGCGTCTCGCAAAAAATGAGGGGGCACGCTAATGGCAACTCTCGAAATGCAAAGCACCACTGCGCTGGCGGAATCCCGTCGCAAAATGCAGGCGAAGCGTCGTTTCAAAAACCGCGTTGCGTTGACGCTCTCAATGGCAACGATGGCGTTCGGTCTGTTCTGGCTGGTCTGGATCCTGTTCTCGACCGTTGTGCGCGGCATCGACGGGATGTCGCTGTCACTGTTCACCGAGATGACGCCGCCGCCAAATACGGCGGGTGGCGGCCTGGCGAATGCCCTGGCGGGAAGCGGTTTGCTGATCCTCTGGGCGACGGTAGTTGGTACGCCGCTTGGCATTATGGCGGGGATTTATCTGGCGGAGTACGGGCGTAAATCCTGGCTGGCAGAGGTGATTCGTTTCATTAACGACATCCTGCTGTCTGCGCCGTCTATCGTGGTCGGTCTGTTTGTTTACACCATTGTGGTGGCGCAAATGGAACACTTCTCCGGCTGGGCAGGTGTGATTGCGCTGGCGCTGCTGCAGGTACCTATCGTCATTCGTACCACCGAGAACATGCTGAAACTGGTGCCGGATAGCCTGCGTGAAGCGGCTTACGCGCTGGGCACGCCGAAGTGGAAAATGATCTCTGCGATTACGCTGAAAGCCTCCGTCTCCGGGATCATGACCGGTATCCTGCTGGCCATTGCCCGTATTGCAGGCGAAACGGCGCCGCTGCTGTTTACTGCCCTCTCCAACCAGTTCTGGAGTACAGACATGATGCAGCCGATCGCCAACCTGCCGGTGACGATTTTTAAATTTGCGATGAGCCCATTCGCGGAATGGCAGCAGCTGGCCTGGGCCGGGGTGCTGATCATTACCCTTTGCGTACTGTTGCTGAACATTCTGGCGCGCGTCATTTTCGCGAAGCAGAAACACGGTTAAATTTTTACGGCGCGGCAGATCGCGGCGCCGAATGAGGAAATGAGTCAATGAGTATGGTTGATACTGCCCCGGGTAAGATTCAGGTTCGTGATTTGAACTTCTACTACGGCAAATTCCATGCCCTGAAGAACATCAACCTGGATATCGCCAGGAACCAGGTCACGGCATTTATCGGTCCGTCTGGCTGTGGTAAATCCACGCTGCTGCGTACCTTTAACAAAATGTATTCGCTCTATCCGGAGCAGCGTGCCGAAGGTGAAATCATCCTGGACGGCGATAACATTCTGACCAACAGCCAGGATATCGCCCTGCTGCGTGCGAAAGTCGGGATGGTGTTCCAGAAACCGACGCCGTTCCCGATGTCCATCTATGACAACATCGCCTTTGGCGTACGTCTGTTTGAAAAGCTCTCCCGTACGGATATGGATGAGCGCGTTCAGTGGGCTTTGACCAAGGCCGCATTATGGAACGAAACCAAAGATAAGTTGCACCAGAGCGGTTACTCTCTCTCCGGTGGTCAGCAGCAGCGTCTGTGCATTGCGCGTGGTATCGCCATTCGCCCGGAAGTATTGTTGCTGGATGAGCCGTGTTCAGCTCTGGACCCGATCTCAACCGGCCGTATTGAAGAGTTGATCACCGAGCTGAAGCAGGATTACACCGTGGTTATCGTGACCCACAACATGCAGCAGGCTGCGCGTTGTTCCGATTACACGGCGTTTATGTACCTGGGCGAGTTGATTGAGTTCAGTAATACGGACGATCTGTTCACCAAGCCCGCTAAAAAGCAAACAGAAGACTATATCACCGGTCGTTACGGTTGATTCAGGAGCGCGCTATGGACAATCTCAATCTTAACAAACACATTTCAGGCCAGTTCAACGCAGAGCTGGAAAGTATTCGCACTCAGGTGATGACCATGGGTGGCATGGTTGAGCAGCAGCTTTCCGATGCCATTACCGCGATGCACAACCAGGACAGCGAGCTGGCAAAGCGCGTTATCGAAGGTGATAAAAACGTCAATATGATGGAAGTCGCCATTGATGAAGCCTGCGTGCGTATTATCGCCAAGCGTCAGCCAACGGCGAGCGACCTGCGTCTGGTTATGGCGATCATCAAAACCATCGCCGAGCTGGAGCGTATTGGTGACGTTGCAGATAAAATCTGCCGCACCGCGCTGGAGAAATTCTCTCAGCAGCACCAGCCACTGCTGGTGAGCCTCGAGTCGCTGGGTCGTCATACCGTGCAGATGCTGCATGACGTACTGGATGCCTTTGCGCGTATGGATCTGGACGAAGCGGTACGTATCTACCGTGAAGACAAAAAGGTCGACCAGGAGTATGAAGGCATCGTGCGTCAGCTGATGACCTACATGATGGAAGACTCCCGTACGATCCCAAGCGTCCTGACCGCGCTCTTCTGCGCGCGCTCAATCGAGCGTATCGGTGACCGTTGCCAGAACATTTGCGAATACATCTTCTACTTCGTGAAAGGACAGGATTTCCGTCACGTTGGCGGCGATGAGCTGGACAAGCTGCTGGCGGGTAAAGATCCGAAAGAGTGATGCGCTAACATGCCCGGTGCTGCTGAGCTTACCGGGCCTGCGAGCCTTATAGGCCGGATAAGCGTCAGCGCTATCCGGCTTTTTTTAGCGAGTAATATTCCACCCGCGAGCCTTCCACAATTCTGGCAGCTGCGCCAGATCGGTGAAGGTCGTCACTTTTGGATGATCGATCGGTTTGTTGTGCGGATCGGCGCAGAAGTAAAACACCTCCATACCCGCATCAATCCCCGACTGCGCTCCCGCAGAAGAGTCATCCACCAGAATGCAGTTCGCCACGTTAACGTTCATCGCTTTTGCTGCATGGAACATCAACGCCGGGTCTGGCTTCCAGCGCTGGATATCGTAGCCGCTGAACAGTTTTTCCGGGAAGTGGTGCAACATTTCAAGCTTACCCAGCGAGTGCTGCATTTTGCTGACCGGACCGTTCGAGACCACGCAGATGGGCACCGTCATCGCATCCAGAAGCGCATTCGCCCCGGCAATGACCTCCAGTTCGGAGTCGAAGAGGCGTGCGACCTCGGCGCGGTAGACCGGCTCCAGATCTGCTTTCGCCAGATCCACACCGTGCTCTTCGTTAATGATGTCGATGATCTCGTAGAGCTTCACACCTTTAAAGCGTTTAAACACCTCTTCGAGATCCAGCGTAATGCCAAATTCCCTGAACATGGTCACATACGCGCGGGAACAAATGACCTCACTGTCGACCAGCGTACCGTCGCAGTCGAAAAATACCGCTTCAATTCCGGACATGCCTTTCCCTTTTTACAAGTTTAACGTTTACGTACGGCAGTTTAATGAGACGCAATCGTTGCCGTATAAGCAAAATCAATGAAAAAAGTATCTTGTAACCGCCACTATTGTCGCATTTTGGTATAGGATAGCGACGAATTTTCCCTCCTTGTTCGGAAATTGATGATGAGTCAACAACACACTACCCAGACATCTGGTCAGGGTCTGCTTGAGCGCGTGTTTAAACTGCGTGAGCACGGCACAACGGCACGCACCGAAGTGATCGCCGGTTTCACCACCTTCCTGACGATGGTCTATATCGTTTTTGTTAACCCACAAATTCTGGGCGTTGCTGGCATGGACACCAGCGCCGTCTTCGTGACCACCTGTCTGATCGCTGCGCTGGGCAGTATCCTGATGGGCGTGTTCGCTAACCTGCCCGTGGCGCTGGCCCCGGCAATGGGCCTGAACGCTTTCTTCGCGTTCGTGGTCGTCCAGGCGATGGGTCTGCCATGGCAGGTTGGCATGGGCGCTATCTTCTGGGGCGCGGTTGGCCTGCTGTTGCTGACCATTTTCCGCGTACGTTACTGGATGATAGCCAATATTCCGGTGAGCCTGCGCGTGGGCATTACCAGCGGTATTGGTCTGTTTATCGGCATGATGGGTCTGAAAAATGCAGGCGTTATCGTGGCTAACCCGGACACGCTGGTGAGCATCGGTCACCTGACCTCGCACAACGTGCTGCTGGGCGTGCTGGGCTTCTTTATCATCGCTATCCTGGCCTCGCGCAATATTCATGCGGCCGTGCTGGTTTCCATCGTGGTCACCACGCTGCTGGGCTGGATGCTGGGCGATGTGCAGTACAAAGGGATTGTCTCCGCGCCACCGAGCGTGTCCACCGTCATTGGGCACGTCGATCTGGTAGGCTCCCTGAACCTGGGTCTGGCGGGCGTGATTTTCTCCTTCATGCTGGTTAACCTGTTTGACTCCTCCGGTACGCTGATTGGCGTGACCGACAAAGCCGGCCTGGCGGATGAGAATGGGAAATTCCCGCGCATGAAGCAGGCGCTGTTTGTTGACAGTGTCTCCTCTGTCACCGGCGCGTTTATCGGTACATCGTCTGTTACCGCTTACATTGAATCCTCTTCAGGTGTCTCTGTGGGTGGCCGTACCGGTCTGACGGCGGTTGTGGTGGGTATCCTGTTCCTGCTGGTGATCTTCCTGTCGCCGCTGGCGGGCATGGTGCCTCCGTATGCAGCAGCCGGCGCGCTGATCTACGTGGGGGTGTTAATGACCTCCAGCCTGTCGCGCGTGAAGTGGGATGATTTAACCGAAGCGGTGCCTGCGTTTATTACCGCGGTGATGATGCCGTTCAGCTTCTCGATTACCGAAGGTATCGCGCTGGGCTTTATCTCCTACTGCGTCATGAAGATTGGTACCGGTCGCTTCCGCGACCTCAGCCCGTGCGTCATCATTGTGGCGCTGCTGTTTGTGCTGAAGATTGTTTTTATTGATGCCAAATAAACAGAAAGCCCTTTTCGTCGAAAAGGGCTTTTGTGTTTGCGCCCTCTCCCGGTGGAAGAGGGCCAGAGTGAGGGGGTCAGGCTACGTTTAAGCTTTCACTCGCTTAATATAATCACCAAACGCGGTCAGTTGGCCAGAAAGATGGTCACGCGTACTTTGATCCACCACTTCACCCGTCTGCGGGTCGACCTTGTTCTGAATCACGCCCCCCATAAATTCCGGTTTGTTCATTACCATCGCATCCAGGAAGACCAGGATCTGACGCAGATGGTACTGGCAGCGTGCCCCGCCAATCGCGCCCATAGAGCTGGTCTGGATCAGCACCGGTTTACCCGACAGCGGCTGCTCCGGGAGACGGGATAACCAGTCAATGGCGTTCTTCAAGCCACCCGGAACGGAGTAGTTATATTCAGGCGTAACAATGACCACGCCGTCTGCCTGGCGGATCTGCTCTGCAAGCGCTTCTACGCTCTGTGGAAACCCTTCTTCCTGCTGCACGTCCGCGTCGTAAAGCGGAATGTCGCCAATCGATGGCAGGGCGCTAATGTCCATACCTGCCGGTGCCAGCTGAGGCAGCGTGCGGGCAACCATCCCGTTAAATGAACCTTTGCGCAGGCTTCCCAGTAACGTAACAACTTTCAACGTATCAGACATGATTACTCCTGTTTCATCATGATGACCCTGAATGGATCAGCTAAGGGTATATGCTTTTTCTGCCGGTAAACTGGTTAATCTCATCAGGCGCGCGGCGGGTTCGTTGGCTCGCTCGGGCACATCCGGAAGGCTACTCCATCCGTGTTGACTGTCAAATTCCCAGATTTTCAATCGTTCGATGGCGGGGGTCACCGCGATGGACCAAATCAGTACGTCTTCGGCATCGCTGAGCGCCTCTACCAGCGTGGCTTTAGCGGAACGCAGGCGTCCGGAGCCTGGAAGCAATTGCAGCAGGCTGGCGTCGTCTGATGCACAGCCACAGAGCTTTCGAATGCTCTGGCGTAAGGTAATGAGCTGAGCTCTGGCCTCGATGGGATCGTTCTGGTTACGCACCCACAGCTTTTCATTGCTGGAAAGCGGGTAGTCATCGTGCGGGTTCGCGCCGTGGAAGCCACGGGTTGCGTGCTGAAGCTCCATGTCCAGGCCGCAATCCCCTTCAGTAGTGAGCGCGACGCCAATGATATTGCCCGTGTAGGCAATGGAGAAACGCGGCAGCTCCGGGTCGGCAAAGACCGGGCGGCCTTCAGGTTGGGTGAGGATATCCGGCAGTTCACTGGTGCCGTACAGCATGAACATCAGCTCAGCGAGAAGCGCGCGGGATGCCAAAAACCGCGTCCGGCGATGCTCCGGCAGTTTACGTGCTTCCTGGTGACACGCGGATGAAATTCTGGCCGATACGAGATGTCCCTCTGTCAGTATCCCTCTTGCAAAGTGCGTTGCCATTTTTCGCTCCTTGATAATGGTCGTATTCGGTTAAACGGTTACATGATTATCGCTTAACTTGCCTTCTGTTTTAATCAGTAAATGGGAGTAAGAGAAGCCTGAGGACCCAACTTTACATTTTCTTAGGCAAAAATAAGCGCTGGAGCGGCATATAGCGCTTTGATTGTCTCACGGAGCCAGAGGATTTTCGGATTATGGCTGTTTCGTTTATGCCAGATCAGCGTGAAAGGAACGGTCAGTTTTTCAGCCTGGGCTTCATCAATGGGAATGGGCAGGGCGATCAGCTTACGCTGGTGGAGTTGATTATAGTGATGGCAGTAGTGTGGCGCCGTGGCGATGTAGTTATGGCCGGGCTGCGCCGCCATAAACATCGACTGTTCGAAACCGGGCAGGCTCATGGCGATATTACGCTCACGTCCCATCTCTCTGAGCACCTCATCAAGCGCCCAGGTGTCGCTGCGCTCCCAGAAGATGCTGATATGCGGATAGCGCAGGAAAGTCTCCAGGTTCCACTCTTCCTGAAGAGCCGGATGATCTTCGCGCAAATAGACGCAAGGGCGGTCGCTGAACAGAATTTCGTAGTCGATAAACCACGGCATCAGCTTCAACAGCTCGCGGGAGCGCGGATGCGTTTCACGGCCCGTGAAGCCAAGATCGACTTCTCCGCGCGTAATGGCATCCACCGAGTCGTAATCCCAGTGGCGCATCTTTACCGTGGCCTGTGGATAGCGCTGATTGACCTGCTCGAGCAGGGCATTAAAACGGATCAACATCAGAGGCGTTTCCGCGGCCAGCACGAACGTCAGCCCGCCCGGGGAGTCATGATGGAATTTATCGAGGATCTGATTGCCAATCTGCATCCAGTCGGCCAGATCCTGCTCCAGACTCATCGTCAGCGGTGTCGGCAGCAGGCCTAACGGTGTTTTCACAAACAGCGGATCGTCAAACCAGTCGCGCAGTTTCGCCAGCGATTTACTTACCGCGGACGGGGTCACGTTCATCCGTTTCGCGGCTTTGGTTACGCTGCGCTCCTGCAGCAAAAGCTGCAGGCACAACAACAGGTTAAGATCGAGACTGCTGATTGGCTTCTTCATAATGGGCCGCGGGCTGGATGACCATAAGTAAGGTAATGCAGAGCATGCTACAACCAATCAGAATCCCGATCAGCATATTGAGCGCATTAAGGCCGATGACCGCCGCCAGCCATATCCACAGCGACGAACCGCAGACCTGCGCAATACCCAGTACCGAGCTTGCCACACCCGCGCGCAGCGAGAACGGGCCAAGTGCCTGACTCATCGCCACGCCAAAGCCGACGGAGAAGCCGGCGCAAATCAGCGTAATCCCTACCAGCATCAGCGCATGTGTGCTGGTGGTCGCCAGAATCCCCCCCGCAGCGAGGAACAGCACCTGCGAAGTTAGCATGAGCGTGCGCTGACGGAAGATATTCAGTGCGAACGGCGTCGAGAACGAGACGGCCATACTGACCATCGCGGTGAGTGCCATCACGGTGGAATACTCACCGCGATCAAACCCCATGGTCTCCATCAGCAATACCGGGGAAACGTTTACATACGTCAGGATCACCGCCACGCTCAGTGTGGTAATGGCCAGGCGACTCAGGAAAAAGCGGTTTAGCAGCGTCTCGGCCGGATGAAGGGTTGCCGTATGGCCTGCGTTTTGCGAGCCTGGATGGGTCTCTTTCAGCACCGTGATCGAGAGGATAAAGACCAGCGCACCCATGGCCGCCATCGTCCAGAACAGGCTCTGCCACGGGAATTTCAGCATGATCAGATAGCCCACCACCGGCGCCATCACCGGAATGATGCAGGTAATACCGTTGAGCATGGAAAGCACTTTGGCACGGCGCTGGGCGCTTAAGGTATCGCGCAGGATGGCGAAGGCCACCACATAACAGCCACCGGCACCTACCCCCTGGATAAAGCGTCCTGTCAGGAACAGGGTACTGTCCTGGGCCAGGGAGCAGAGCATTGACGCCAGCGCGAAGATGATGGCACAGGTAATGGCCACGGGCTGACGACCCGCTTTGTCCGCGATTTTCCCGGCAAATACCATCGATGATGCCATCCCGGCGAGATAGGCCGAAAACGCAATATGCAGCTGCGCCTCGCTGGCACCCAGATCGCGGGCAATGTGCGGCAGCCCCACCAGATACATATCAATACCCGATGGATAGAGCAGAACCAGCGCAAAACTACAAAACAGAAAACGAGCCATAAACCCCCCATAGATGCAGGCAAGCAGAATAGGGGGATAAAAGGGATTAGGCGAGTTGCCATTTGGACAAAGGTGATTTCCCGGGAGGAAATCACCCATCATCAGCGGTAATTACTTGCCGATACAGAAGCTCGAGAAAATCCGTCCCAGCAGATCGTCCGAGGTAAATTCGCCGGTTATCTCACTCAGATTTTGCTGCGCCAGACGCAGCTCTTCCGCCAGCAGTTCACCCGCCCATGCGCCAAGCAGCTGTGCTTTCCCCTGATCGAGGTGGCGTGCCGCGTCTTCCAGCGCCTGAAGGTGACGACGGCGCGCAAGGAAGCCGCCTTCCATACTGGTATCAAAGCCCATGCTCTGTTTGAGATGGTTGCGCAGGTCGTCAACGCCTTCACCGGTACGGGCCGACAGGCGAATAAGTGAGTGGCCATTCACTTCACTGATACCCAGCGTTTCGCCGGTTACATCCGCTTTGTTACGCACCACGGTGATCGGCAGTTTTGCCGGCAGGCGGGCAATAAAGTCTGGCCAGATGTTCGCCGGATCAACGGCATCGGTCGTGGTACCGTCCACCATAAACAGCACACGGTCAGCCTGCTCAATCTCTTGCCAGGCACGTTCGATACCGATGCGCTCTACTTCGTCACTGGCGTCGCGAAGACCTGCCGTGTCGATGATGTGCAGCGGCATACCGTCGATATGAATATGCTCACGCAGCACGTCGCGGGTGGTACCGGCGATGTCGGTGACGATCGCCGCTTCACGGCCCGCCAGGGCGTTGAGCAGGCTCGATTTACCGGCGTTAGGGCGGCCCGCAATCACGACCTTCATCCCCTCGCGCAGCAGGCTACCCTGACGTGCTTCGGCACGCACCGCGTCGAGATCGGCCATCACGCTATTGAGCTGAGCTTCAATTTTACCGTCAGAGAGGAAGTCGATCTCCTCATCCGGGAAATCGATAGCCGCTTCGACATAGATGCGCAGGTGAGTAAGTGCTTCCACAAGATGATTCACGCGCGCCGAGAATGCGCCCTGAAGCGAGTTCAGTGCGGAGCGAGCTGCCTGTTCGGAGCTGGCGTCGATCAGGTCAGCAATTGCTTCTGCCTGTGCGAGGTCGAGCTTGTCGTTCAGGAAGGCACGCTCGGAGAACTCACCTGGCTTTGCAATGCGCAGGCCCGGCAGCGTCAGAATGCGTTTTAACAGCAGGTCGAGGATGACCGGGCCACCGTGGCCCTGCAGCTCCAGTACGTCTTCTCCGGTAAAGGAGTTCGGGCCCGGGAACCACAGCGCAATGCCCTGGTCCAGCGGCGTGCCGTCAGTGTCTTTAAACGGCAGATAATCAGCGTAGCGCGGCTTTGGCAGTTTACCCAGCACCGCTTCGGCGACCTCGCGGGCCTTCAGGCCGGAGATACGCAGAATGCCTACACCACCGCGTCCCGGTGGGGTTGCCTGGGCGACGATAGTGTCGTTATGGCTCATGGTTGGTCTCGTTCAATACAAATAAAAAAGGCGGTCAATCGACCGCCCTTATTTTAGCGTTAACTTACCGAATCAGGACTTTTTCTTTTCGCGGCTATGCAGGCCACGTTTTTCCAGACCACGGTAAATCAGCTGCTGCTGGATAATGGTCACCAGGTTGCTGACGATATAGTACAGCACCAGACCTGACGGGAACCACAGGAAGAACACGGTGAAGATGACCGGCATAAAGGTCATGATCTTCTGCTGCATCGGGTCGGTCACGGTGGTCGGCGACATCTTCTGGATGAAGAACATCGTTACGCCCATCAGGATCGGCAGGATGTAGTACGGGTCCTGTGCAGACAGGTCATGGATCCACAGGGCGAACGGCGCGTGGCGCAGCTCAACGGAACCCATCAGCATGTAGTACAGCGCAAGGAAGATTGGCATCTGAATCAGCAGCGGGAAGCAACCACCCAGTGGGTTCACTTTCTCTGCTTTATACAGGGCCATCATCTCCTGGCTCTGACGCTGTTTGTCATCGCCCAGACGCTCACGCATTGCCTGAATCTTCGGCTGCAGCATACGCATCTTCGCCATGGAGGTGTACTGCGCTTTAGTCAGCGGGTACATGATGCCACGTACGATGAAGGTGATAACGATGATGGAGAAGCCCCAGTTACCCAGGAAGCTGTGGATGAACTTCAGCAGCTTAAACAGCGGCTGAGAGATGAACCACAACCAGCCGTAGTCCACGGTCAGATCCAGGTGCGGCGCAACGGCAGCCATTTTGTCCTGGATTTCCGGACCGACCCACAGGGTGCTTGCCAGCTTACCGGTTTGACCCGGCTGTACCAGAACCGGCTGAGATTTGTAGCCAATGGCTGCAAGACCGTTACCCAGGTTCGCGGTATAGAAGTTGTTAGTACCGTCGTTCGTTGGCACCCACGCAGTGGCGAAATACTGCTGCAGCATTGCCACCCAACCGCCTTTAGCGCTGACGTTCAGGTTTTCGTTATCGGCAATGGTGTCGAATTTGTATTTCTCGTACTTCGCATCAGGCGTGGAGTACGCCGCGCCACGGAAGGTATGCAGCGCAAAGTTGCTGCTTCCGGTGTCACGGTGAGACGGCAGATTGATGGACTGCTTCAGCTGACCAAAGGTCGACAGTTCCAGCGGTTTCGCACCGGTGTTCTGAACGCTGTAGCCCACGTTCACCGCATATTCACCGCGTTTCAGGGTGAAGGTTTTGGTGAAGGTGTTGCCCGCGGCGTCGGTGTAGGTCATCGGGATAGCGATTTCGTTCTGACCATCAGCCAGTACGAAGGTCTCTTTCTCGACGTTGTACAGTGGACGCGCACCGTTAGCCGGGTTATCCGGGCCATCACGACCGGTCAGGCCGCTCTGGGCCTGGTAGATAAACTCAGGCGTGGTTTCCAGTAACTGGAACGGTTCGTTAGACTTCAGCTCTTTTGGGTAGGTCAACAGCAGCGCCTGCTCAACATCACCACCACGGGTGTTGATAGTCAGCTCAAGCACATCGGTCTTAACCGTAATCTGTTTCCCCTGGCCACTGGCCGGTACGCCCTGGTCGGCGGCGCTACCCGCTGCGGTGGTCGTAGTCTGCGTGGTCTGCTGCTGGGGTTGAGGATTTTTATCCTGCTCCCATGCCTGCCAGATCATGAAAGACACGAACAACAAAGCGATGATAAGAAGATTGCGTTGCGAATCCATCGTTAGTGTTCTCTGGTATCAAAGGGTCCTGGCGGGACGGGATCGTCTCCACCTGGGTGTAAAGGGTGGCATTTTAATACGCGTTTCACCGTCAACCAACTGCCTTTTATCACTCCAAACCTGCGCAATGCCTCAATTCCGTAGCTTGAGCATGTTGGCGTGAAACGGCAGTGCGGCCCGAGTAGCGGACTAATCAGGCGTTGATAGACCCGAATGAGGGCTATCAGGACCCGCGAGCCAGGCGACAATGGCGGCGCCATAATTTTTCCAACGCTTCCGAGAGAGCACGGTTATCGAGGTCGGCAACCCCTTTTTTAGCCACCACCACGAAATCCATTGAAGGCAGTTCGTGCTGACGTAAACGGAAGCTTTCACGCGTCAGACGTTTAATCCGATTGCGTTCATGCGCACGCTTAACGTTTTTCTTGGCGACAGTAAGACCGATGCGGGGATGCCCCAGCGAATTCAGGCGGCCGAGGATGGTGATTTGCGGCGTGCCAGCCCGTTGTGGCTGCTGGAAGACGAAAGTGAAATGAGTGGGAGTTAACAAACGTAACTCCCTGGGAAATGCTAGCTTAACCACTCAGGGGTTAGCTTTATTACTTGGAAACGGTCAGACGAGCGCGGCCTTTAGCACGACGACGTGCCAGAACCTGACGACCATTTTTAGTAGCCATACGAGCACGGAAGCCGTGAGAACGGTTGCGCTTCAGTACAGACGGTTGAAAAGTGCGTTTCATGGCGATTTCTACCTAAACTTGAATAAATTCACTGACTTTTGCGTATACCCGAACGAGTTTCGAACGACTAACGCCTCAGCGTGGGTGATTAAAGAGGCCGGATTGTAATAATTGTACACTCCGGAGTCAATTCTCTTTCCTTATTTCCCGCGTATTTCCGCACGTTTTCGCGTGGAAAATGAGCAACGGACGACGCAGGAAGATGAGCACCACGCGCCGGGTCGAGGATTATACGGCCTCCCAAACAAAGCGCAAGGATCGTCCCGGATCTTCGTTAGATCATTTAAGCAAGAAATTGTCTGTGCTCATTAATTTTTCCAATATGCGGGCTAAATCGTAGGGTACTCGCCCCAGGATCGTTTACACTTACCCGGTTTCCGATCTTCCTGTGGATAAATCGGGAAGAATCTGTGAGAAACAGAAGATCTCTGGCTCAGTTTAGGCTATGATCCGCGGTCCCGATCGGGATCCAGCGATCCTGGCCGGGTATAACCGCAGATAGCGGTTCGCACATCACCCTTTTGCACAGGGTCATGTCGATGTGCGCCAACAATCATGAATATTCAATAGTTTTCTTTTATTGTTCGAGTGGAGTCCGCCGTGTCACTTTCGCTTTGGCAGCAGTGTCTTGCCCGATTGCAGGATGAGTTACCAGCCACAGAATTCAGTATGTGGATCCGCCCCTTGCAGGCGGAACTGAGCGATAACACGCTGGCTTTGTATGCGCCAAACCGTTTTGTGCTCGATTGGGTAAGGGATAAATACCTTAATAACATCAATGGACTGCTGAATGATTTCTGCGGATCCGATGCGCCACAGCTACGCTTTGAAGTGGGAACAAAACCGGTCACGCAGACCGTGCGTGAAACGGTAAATGTGGCAATACCTGCTCAGGCAGCCCCCGCTCCGGCACCGCGCGCCCTTCCGGCGACCCGTTCGGGCTGGGACAACGTGCCTGCTCCGGCAGAGCAAACCTACCGTTCTAACGTCAATGTTAAACACACGTTCGATAACTTCGTTGAAGGTAAATCGAACCAGCTGGCGCGCGCGGCGGCACGCCAGGTTGCAGATAACCCCGGTGGTGCTTACAACCCGCTGTTCCTTTATGGCGGCACGGGTTTGGGTAAAACGCACCTTCTGCATGCGGTAGGCAACGGCATTATGGCGCGTAAGCCAAATGCGAAAGTGGTGTATATGCACTCCGAGCGCTTCGTTCAGGACATGGTAAAAGCCCTGCAAAACAATGCGATCGAAGAGTTTAAACGCTATTACCGTTCTGTTGACGCACTGCTTATCGATGACATCCAGTTCTTTGCCAACAAAGAACGATCCCAGGAAGAGTTTTTCCACACCTTTAATGCGCTGCTGGAAGGTAATCAGCAGATCATTTTGACGTCGGATCGTTATCCAAAAGAGATCAACGGCGTTGAAGATCGTCTGAAATCCCGTTTTGGCTGGGGCCTGACCGTGGCGATCGAGCCACCGGAACTGGAAACCCGCGTCGCGATCCTGATGAAGAAAGCCGATGAAAACGACATTCGCCTGCCGGGTGAAGTGGCGTTCTTTATTGCCAAGCGTCTGCGCTCCAACGTCCGTGAGCTTGAAGGGGCACTGAACCGCGTGATTGCCAATGCCAACTTCACTGGCCGTGCGATCACCATCGATTTTGTGCGTGAAGCGCTGCGCGATTTGCTGGCACTGCAGGAAAAATTGGTCACTATCGACAATATTCAAAAGACGGTGGCCGAGTACTACAAAATCAAAGTGGCAGATTTGCTGTCTAAACGTCGTTCCCGCTCGGTGGCGCGTCCGCGTCAGATGGCGATGGCGCTGGCAAAGGAGTTAACCAACCACAGTCTGCCGGAGATCGGCGATGCGTTTGGTGGCCGTGACCATACGACCGTGCTGCACGCTTGTCGTAAGATTGAGCAGTTACGCGAAGAAAGCCACGACATAAAAGAAGATTTTTCCAATTTAATCAGAACATTATCATCGTGACGCTATGAAATTTACCGTTGAACGTGAACATTTATTAAAACCGCTGCAACAGGTGAGTGGCCCATTAGGTGGCCGCCCAACGCTGCCAATTCTCGGAAACCTGCTGCTTCAGGTCGCGGACGGTACGCTGTCGCTGACCGGCACAGATCTGGAAATGGAAATGATCGCGCGCGTTACGCTGTCTCAGCCGCATGAAGCGGGCGCGACCACTGTTCCGGCACGTAAATTCTTTGATATCTGCCGCGGGCTGCCGGAAGGCGCTGAAATTGCCGTGCAGCTGGAAGGCGACCGTATGCTGGTGCGCTCTGGCCGCAGCCGTTTCTCGCTCTCCACGCTGCCAGCCGCGGACTTCCCGAACCTGGACGACTGGCAGAGTGAAGTTGAATTCACCCTGCCGCAGGCAACGATGAAGCGTCTGATTGAAGCCACGCAGTTCTCAATGGCGCATCAGGACGTTCGTTACTACTTAAACGGCATGCTGTTCGAAACCGAAGGTGAAGAGCTGCGTACCGTGGCTACCGACGGTCACCGACTGGCAGTCTGTTCTATGCCCATTGGCGACTCGCTGCCAAACCATTCGGTGATCGTACCGCGTAAAGGGGTGATTGAGCTGATGCGTATGCTCGACGGTGGTGATACGCCACTGCGCGTGCAGATCGGCAGCAATAACATCCGTGCTCACGTGGGTGATTTTGTCTTCACATCGAAGCTGGTTGACGGTCGTTTCCCGGATTATCGCCGCGTATTGCCGAAGAACCCGGACAAAACGCTGGAAGCCGGTTGCGACAGCCTCAAGCAGGCCTTTGCCCGCGCCGCGATTCTCTCTAACGAGAAATTCCGCGGGGTGCGTCTGTATGTGAGCGAAAATCAGATCAAAATCACCGCCAACAACCCGGAGCAGGAAGAGGCAGAAGAGATTCTGGACGTCACCTATGCCGGGACTGAGATGGAAATCGGCTTTAACGTCAGCTATGTGCTGGATGTGTTGAACGCGCTTAAATGCGAGAACGTTCGCATTCTGCTGACCGACTCCGTTTCGAGTGTACAGATTGAAGATGCGGCCAGCCAAAGTGCGGCTTATGTTGTCATGCCGATGAGGCTGTAGTGAACGCTATCGGGCTATCTTACTTGCCTTTTTCAACCCGGGCTGTGCTCGCCCCTGTCTCGCACTTCGTGTACGCGCCAGGGTCTGCGTGCAGTCCGCGTTGAAACGAGCTGAGCCGATTACGCCCTGGCCCGAAGAAATCCAGATATGTCACTGACGCGCCTTTTAATTAAAAATTTCCGCAATATCGAAAACGCGGATCTCGCTTTATCCCCTGGCTTTAATTTCCTGGTTGGCGCGAACGGCAGCGGCAAAACCAGCGTGCTTGAGGCCATCTACACGCTCGGCCATGGACGGGCGTTTCGCAGTCTGCAAATTGGCCGCGTCATTCGCCACGAACAGGAAGCCTTTGTTCTGCACGGGCGTTTGCAGGGCGAGGAGCGTGAAACGGCCATCGGTCTGACCAAAGACAAGCAGGGCGACAGCAAGGTTCGTATCGACGGTACTGACGGCCACAAAGTGGCTGAGCTCGCGCTGCTGATGCCAATGCAGCTGATTACGCCGGAGGGGTTTACTTTACTCAATGGCGGCCCCAAATACAGAAGAGCCTTCCTTGACTGGGGATGCTTTCACAACGAAGCCGGTTTCTTTAACGCCTGGAGCAACCTGAAGCGCCTGCTTAAGCAGCGTAACGCTGCACTGCGCCAGGTGACACGCTACGCCCAGCTGCGCCCGTGGGACAAGGAATTAATTCCCCTTGCGGAACAAATCAGCTGCTGGCGTGCCGAATACAGCGCGGGTATCGCCGACGATATGGCCGACACCTGCAAACAGTTTTTACCTGAATTCTCTCTCACCTTCTCCTTCCAGCGCGGCTGGGAGAAAGAGACAGATTATGCCGAAGTGTTAGAGAGAAATTTCGAGCGCGACCGCATGCTGACCTACACCGCACATGGCCCGCACAAGGCGGATTTCCGCATTCGTGCCGACGGTGCGCCGGTGGAAGACACGCTGTCGCGTGGGCAGCTCAAGCTTTTGATGTGCGCGCTGCGCCTGGCGCAGGGAGAGTTTTTGACCCGCGAGAGCGGGCGACGCTGCCTGTACCTGATAGATGATTTTGCCTCGGAACTTGACGACGCGCGGCGCGGGCTGCTTGCCAGCCGCTTAAAAGCCACGCAGTCACAGGTTTTCGTCAGTGCGATTAGCGCTGAACACGTTATAGACATGTCGGACGAAAATTCGAAGATGTTTACCGTGGAAAAGGGTAAAATAACGGATTAACCCAAGTTGAAATGAGCGAGAAACGTTGATGTCGAATTCTTATGACTCCTCCAGTATCAAAGTCCTGAAAGGGCTGGATGCGGTGCGTAAGCGCCCGGGTATGTATATCGGCGACACGGATGACGGCACCGGTCTGCACCACATGGTATTCGAGGTGGTAGATAACGCTATCGACGAAGCGCTCGCGGGTCACTGTAAAGACATCGTGGTCACGATCCATGCGGACAACTCCGTCTCCGTCACCGATGACGGTCGTGGCATCCCAACCGGTATTCACCCGGAAGAGGGCGTATCGGCTGCGGAAGTTATCATGACCGTTCTGCACGCAGGCGGTAAGTTCGATGATAACTCCTATAAAGTTTCCGGCGGTCTGCACGGTGTAGGTGTGTCCGTGGTTAACGCCCTGTCGCAGAAACTGGAGCTGGTTATCCAGCGCGAAGGCAAAATTCACCGTCAGCTGTATACGCACGGCGTGCCGCAGGCACCGCTGGCTGTTACGGGTGACACCGACAAAACCGGTACCATGGTGCGTTTCTGGCCGAGTCTTGAAACGTTCACCAACGTTACCGAGTTCGAATATGAGATTCTGGCGAAACGCCTGCGTGAACTGTCGTTCCTGAACTCCGGTGTCTCGATTCGTCTGCGTGACAAACGCGACAACAGAGAAGACCACTTCCACTACGAAGGCGGTATCCGGGCGTTCGTTGAGTATCTGAACAAGAACAAAACGCCCATTCACCCGAATATCTTCTACTTCTCTACCGAAAAAGACGGTATTGGCGTGGAAGTGGCGCTGCAGTGGAACGATGGTTTCCAGGAAAACATCTACTGCTTCACCAACAACATTCCACAGCGTGACGGCGGTACTCACCTTGCGGGCTTCCGTGCGGCGATGACCCGTACCCTGAATGCCTACATGGACAAAGAAGGCTACAGCAAAAAAGCGAAAGTCAGCGCCACCGGTGATGATGCCCGTGAAGGCCTGATTGCGGTTGTCTCCGTGAAGGTACCGGATCCGAAGTTCTCCTCTCAGACTAAAGACAAGCTGGTCTCTTCTGAGGTGAAATCGGCGGTTGAACAGCAGATGAACGAACTGCTGAGCGAATACCTGCTGGAAAACCCGTCAGACGCGAAAATCGTGGTTGGCAAAATTATCGATGCGGCACGTGCCCGTGAAGCGGCGCGTAAAGCCCGTGAAATGACCCGTCGTAAAGGCGCGCTGGATTTAGCTGGCCTGCCAGGCAAACTGGCTGACTGCCAGGAACGCGACCCGGCGCTGTCCGAACTGTACCTCGTGGAAGGGGACTCCGCGGGCGGTTCTGCGAAGCAGGGCCGTAACCGTAAGAATCAGGCTATCCTGCCGCTGAAGGGTAAAATCCTCAACGTGGAGAAGGCCCGTTTCGACAAGATGCTCTCTTCTCAGGAAGTGGCAACGCTGATCACCGCGCTCGGTTGCGGCATCGGCCGTGACGAGTACAACCCGGACAAACTGCGCTACCACAGCATCATCATCATGACCGATGCGGACGTCGACGGCTCGCACATCCGTACGCTGCTGTTGACCTTCTTCTATCGTCAGATGCCAGAAATTGTTGAACGTGGCCACGTCTACATTGCACAGCCACCGCTGTACAAAGTGAAGAAAGGCAAACAGGAACAGTACATCAAAGACGACGAAGCGATGGATCAGTACCAAATCGCGATCGCGCTTGATGGTGCGACCCTGCATGCGAACTCTCACGCCCCTGCACTGGCCGGTGAGCCGCTGGAGCGTCTGGTGTCCGAGTTTAACGCGGCACAGAAAATGATTGGTCGTATGGAGCGTCGTTATCCTAAATCGCTGCTGAAGGCGCTGATTTATCAGCCAACCCTGACGGAAGCCGATCTGAGCGATGAACAGGTTGTTACCCGCTGGGTGAACACCCTGGTAACCGAGCTGAACGAGAAAGAGCAGCACGGCAGCCAGTGGAAGTTTGATGTCCAGCAGAATGCTCAGCAGCAGTTCGAACCGATTGTGCGCGTGCGTACTCACGGCGTTGATACCGATTACCCCCTGGAGCACGAGTTTGTGACCGGTCCGGAATATCGCCGTATCTGTACGCTGGGTGAGAAGCTCCGTGGTCTTATCGAAGATGATGCGTTTATCGAACGTGGTGAACGTCGTCAGCCGGTAGCAAGCTTCGAGCAGGCGCTGGAATGGCTGGTGAAAGAGTCCCGTCGTGGTCTGTCTATTCAGCGTTATAAAGGTCTGGGTGAAATGAACCCGGATCAGCTGTGGGAAACCACCATGGATCCGGAAAGCCGTCGTATGCTGCGCGTGACCGTTAAAGACGCGATTGCAGCTGATCAGCTGTTCACAACCCTGATGGGCGATGCGGTTGAACCACGTCGTGCCTTTATCGAAGAGAACGCCCTGAAAGCGGCGAATATCGATATCTAAGGGTGGTTACACCGCAAGTCAGAGGCCGCGCGTTTAGCGCGGCTTTTTTGTGGGCGCAGAATTATCAACATCCAGTTCCAGCGACAGGACTGACGGTAACCGGCTGACCAGCATGTCGACCGCAATCCTGACTCGCAGGGGCAGATGCGGCGTCTGCTGCCAGACCGCGTGAACGTCGAAACGCACATCCGGCGCCTGTTTTAAGAGTGGGATGAGCCTTCCATTCTGCAGCTCTTTGCGCACCATCCAGCAGGGTAACCATGCAATACCATGCCCGGCCAGCGCTGCGTCGCAGATAGCCTGCAGATCGTCCATATTGAGGGATGATCGGGGAATTAGGGTGTGCGATGTTCCTTCGTGGTCCGCCAGTTCCCACGGTAACACCCTGCCGGCACGCAGGTAGTTAATGGCCTTATGCTGGCGTAAATCGGCAACGGTTTCAGGCTGGCCGTTATTCCTCAGGTACTCCGGCGCGGCGCACAGCACCATTCGGTGTTCCCCCAGGCGTCTGGCGACCAGCATGGTGCTGTCCGGCAGTGCGCCGTTTCGCACCGCCATATCAAACCCTTCCTCGACGATATCCACTACGCGATCGCTGAATGACATTTCCAGCTCAAGGGCAGGATGTTCCTGCGTCAAGGCTATCAGCAGCGGGGCGATGCACTGGCGACCAAACAGCACCGGCATGGCAACACGCAGACGGCCACTCACCTGATGTTTCCCTGTTTCCAGCAGCGACTCCGCGCCACGGATTTCCTGGAGTGCTCGCAGGCAACGTTCATAAAAAAGGGCACCGTTATCGGTCAGGCTTTGGCTACGCGTTGTGCGCTGAAACAGGCGTACTCCCAGCCGCGCTTCAAGGCGAGCAATGCTTTTCCCTACCGCCGAGCGCGACAAATGCAAACGCACCGCGGCCTGAGCAAAACTGCCTGCCTCTACGGCGGCAACAAAAACGGGAATATCCTTCAGCGTATCGGTCATGGATTGTCGCTCTTCAGGAATCAATAGTGGGAAAATGTATCGCCACTGGCGACCATGAGTCAACGTTAGACTGTCAGTACTGAAGTGCATTTGATAACAGGAGAAAAAGATGACAGAGATGATGCAACGCTGGTCAATGGACGCCCTTGGGCGTGAAAACCTCAGACTCACTCAGGCGCCTGTTCCCCAGCCGGGCCCGGGTGAAGTGCGTGTGCGGGTGAACGCTGTTGCGCTCAACTATCGCGATAAAATGGTCATTGAAGGCAACATGCCGATCGCGCTCACCTTCCCGTTTACTCCGGCATCTGACATGGCTGGCGTGGTGGACAGTACGGGTGAAGGCGTTACCCGCTTTAAACCCGGTGCTCGCGTCATCTCCACCTTCTCTCCGGAGTGGGTAGACGGTAAACCGAAAGGCGACGCCCGCAATTTGCCCTACCAGACGCTGGGCGGTTACTTCCAGGGGATGCTGTCTGAATACGTGATCATGCGTGAAAACTGGCTGGTGGCCGCCCCGGAAACGCTGGATGACGCAGAGGCCAGCACCTTACCCTGCGCGGGGCTTACCGCATGGTTTGCGCTGGTGGAGCGCGGACAGTTACGTGCCGGACAGTCGGTGCTGGTGCAAGGCACTGGCGGTGTCGCAATCTTCGCGCTGCAAATCGCCAAAGCACACGGTGCAGAAGTTTTTGTGACGTCGGGCAGTGATGAAAAACTGGCGCTGGCTAAAACGCTCGGTGCCGATCGGGGCATCAACCGGCTTAAAGGGAACTGGGCTGACGAGATTTACGCGCTGACGCAGGATCGCGGTATCGACCATATTATTGAAACCGTTGGCGGGGAGAACCTGAGACATTCCCTGCGGGCCGTTGCCGTTCACGGGCGCATATCCGTCATTGGCGTGTTGGCCGGGAGTGAAATCTCGCTGCCTGCCAGCGAACTCTTGCTGAAATCACCGGTGATTCAGGGGATTGGCGTCGGGCACCGCCGTGCGCTGGAAGATTTTGTCCGCGCAGTCGATGTCACGGGGCTGAAACCGGTGATTGAACACCGCTACCGTTTTAACCAGCTTGAAGAGGCGCTTGTACACCTCGACCGCGGTGCTTTTGGCAAAATAGTCCTCACCCGCGAGTAAGCCGTTATCCCCGGGACAGACGTAAAAGGGGGCTTTTGTTGCGCAATGTAGCTCTATTTTTGTGGGCTTAATCGCGTTAGCATGAGGCAGCACTCATTTATCCCGGGGACCCTATGGCTATCAAACTTATTGCTATCGACATGGACGGCACGCTGTTGCTGCCAGACCACACTATTTCTCCAGCCGTTAAAAATGCGATTGCCGCTGCGCGCGCAAAAGGCGTGAATGTGGTACTGACCACCGGTCGTCCGTATGCGGGCGTGCACAGCTACCTGAAAGAGCTGCACATGAATCAGCCGGGCGATTACTGCATTACCTATAACGGTGCGCTGGTACAGAAGGCGGCGGATGGCAGCACGGTGGCGCAAACCGCGCTGAATTATGACGATTACCTGTTCCTGGAAAAACTGTCCCGCGAGGTCGGTTCCCATTTCCACGCGCTCGATCGCAATACGCTCTATACCGCTAACCGTGATATCAGCTATTACACCGTACATGAATCCTATGTCGCGACGATCCCACTGGTGTTCTGCGAAGCTGAGAAAATGGATCCGAGCACCCAGTTCCTGAAAGTGATGATGATTGATGAGCCTGACATCCTGGATAAAGCGATTGCGCGCATTCCGGCTGAGGTAAAAGAGAAATACACCGTGCTGAAAAGTGCGCCGTACTTCCTCGAAATCCTGGATAAACGCGTCAATAAAGGCACCGGTGTGAAATCGCTGGCAGATACGCTGGGCATCAAACCGGAAGAGATCATGGCGCTGGGCGATCAGGAAAACGACATTGCGATGATTGAATATGCGGGCATGGGTGTGGCAATGGACAATGCGATCCCGTCCGTGAAAGACGTGGCCAATTTCGTGACCAAATCTAACCTCGAAGACGGCGTTGCCTACGCGATCGAGAAATTTGTTCTGCAGTAACAGCGTTTCACGCTCATCAGCCTCGGTTATCAACCGGGGCTTTTTTTGCGCTGAATTTATCGAATTGTTCTTTTTGTGATCTGTATTGTAGTACAACATTAATTGATTGTACTACATTACAGCCACGGTAATGACGAAAGGCGTCACGTTTGTACTGCAAAAGTGAGGCGAAATTCAGCGGTCGAGGTAAAGTAGTCCTGAACATACAGAGCATAAGGACTCTCCATGACTCTCAATAAAACCGATCGCATCGTCATCACGCTGGGCACCCAGATCGTGGGTGGAAAGTACGTTCCCGGTTCACCGCTGCCTGCTGAGGCAGAGCTGTGTGAGGAGTTTGAAACCTCGCGCAACATCATTCGGGAAGTGTTTCGCTCGCTCATGGCAAAGCGGCTGATTGAAATGAAGCGCTACCGCGGCGCCTTTGTCGCCCCGCGTAATCAGTGGAACTACCTCGACACCGATGTCCTGCAGTGGGTGCTGGAAAACGACTACGACCCAAGGCTGATTGGCGCGATGAGTGAGGTACGAAACCTGGTAGAGCCGGCCATCGCCCGTTGGGCTGCGGAACGTGCAACGTCAGGAGACCTGGCTCAGATTGAGTCCGCCCTGAACGACATGATTGCCAATAACCAGAACCGGGATGCGTTCAACGAAGCGGACATCCGCTATCACGAAGCGGTGCTGCAGTCGGTTCATAACCCGGTATTACAGCAGCTTAGCGTTGCCATCAGCTCGCTACAGCGCGCGGTATTTGAACGAACCTGGATGGGCGATGAGGCCAACATGCCAAAAACGCTCCAGGAACATAAATCGCTGTTCGATGCTATCCGGCATCAGGACGGCGACGCGGCAGAGCAGGCGGCACTTACGATGATCGCCAGCTCGACACGAAGGTTGAAGGAAATCACATGACATCTCGCTACATCGCTATTGACTGGGGATCGACCAATCTGCGCGCCTGGCTGTATCAGGGCGAGCAGTGCCTGGAAAGCAGGCAATCAGAAGCAGGCGTGACGCGCCTGAACGGTAAATCCCCCGAGGCGGTGTTAGCAGAGGTGACACACAACTGGCGCGAGGGCGCCACGCCGGTGGTCATGGCGGGCATGGTGGGCAGTAACGTGGGCTGGAAGGTCGCGCCTTATCTGCCCGTACCTGCCGCGTTCGCTGCCATTGGCGAGCAGTTAACGTCCGTTGGTGACAATATCTGGATTATTCCAGGATTGTGCGTTTCCCGGAACGATAACCACAATGTGATGCGCGGCGAAGAGACCCAGCTCCTTGGCGCGCGCACGCTCTCTCCTTCTTCTGTCTACGTCATGCCCGGCACGCACTGTAAATGGGTGCAGGCCGACGCTGAGCACATCCACGATTTTCGCACCGTGATGACCGGTGAGCTGCACCACTTGCTGCTGACGCACTCGCTGGTGGGCGCGGGGTTACCGGAGCAGGACGCTTCGCCCGAGGCCTTTGCCGCCGGGCTGGAGCGGGGTATCGCCAGCCCTGCCGTTTTGCCGCAACTTTTTGAAGTTCGCGCTTCGCATGTACTGGGCACGCTTCCCCGTACGCAGGTCAGCGAATTTTTATCGGGCCTGTTGATTGGCGCGGAAGTCGCCAGCCTGAGCGAGCAGTTCGCCGGGCAACAGACCATCACCCTCGTCGCGGGTTCATCGCTGACCTCTCGCTACCGCCAGGCGTTCAATGCCATCGGGCGGGACGTGGCTGCGGTAGAAGGCGACACGGCATTTCAGGCAGGAATAAGGAGCATCGCTCATGCAGTGGCAAACTAATCTTCCCCTCATCGCTATCCTGCGCGGCGTCACGCCCGACGAGGTTTTAGCGCACGTAGGCGCAGCGATCGACGCCGGTTTTGACGCCGTGGAAATACCGCTTAATTCCCCACAGTGGGAAAAGAGCATCCCGGCGGTCGTGGACGCGTTTGGTGATAAGGCGTTGATTGGCGCTGGCACCGTTCTGCAACCGGAGCAGGTGGACCAGCTTGCGCAGATGGGCTGCAGGCTGATTGTGACGCCGAATATTCACCCTGAGGTGATCCGTCGCGCAGTGGGCTACGGCATGACCGTCTGCCCGGGATGCGCAACGGCAACAGAAGCGTTCGCGGCTCTCGATGCGGGCGCGCAGTCGCTCAAAATTTTCCCGTCATCGGCTTTTGGTCCGGCCTATATCAGCGCGCTGAAAGCGGTATTGCCCGCCAGCGTACCGGTCTTTGCCGTGGGGGGCGTGACGCCAGAAAACCTGGCGCAGTGGATCAAAGCAGGTTGTGTCGGAGCGGGTCTGGGCAGCGATCTCTATCGCGCCGGGCAATCCGTCGAACGTACCGCACAGCAGGCGGCCGCATTTGTGAAAGCGTATCGAGAGGCAGTGAAATGAAAATAACCAAACTCACCACGTACCGTTTACCGCCGCGTTGGCTGTTCCTGAAAATCGAAACCGATGAAGGCGTGGTCGGCTGGGGCGAACCGGTCATTGAAGGGCGTGCGCGTACCGTGGAAGCGGCGGTGCATGAGCTGGGCGAGTACCTGACAGGACAAGATCCTGCCCGCATCAACGACCTGTGGCAGGTGATGTACCGCGCGGGTTTCTACCGGGGCGGACCGGTTCTGATGAGCGCCATCGCCGGTATCGACCAGGCGTTATGGGATATCAAAGGCAAAGTGCTGAATGCCCCGGTCTGGCAGCTGATGGGTGGCCTGGTGCGCGACAAAATCAAAGCGTACAGCTGGGTGGGCGGCGACCGTCCCGCGGAGGTAATCGACGGTATCAGGCAGTTGCGCAATATTGGTTTTGACACCTTTAAACTGAACGGCTGCGAAGAGATGGGCGTTATCGACAACGCACGGGCGGTAGACCGCGCGGTAAATACCGTGGCGCAGATCCGTGAAGCGTTCGGCAACGAGATTGAATTTGGCCTGGACTTCCACGGTCGCGTCAGCGCGCCGATGGCCAAAGTGCTGATTAAAGAGCTGGAGCCGTACCGTCCGCTGTTTATCGAAGAGCCGGTGTTGGCCGAGCAGGCGGAGTACTACCCGAAACTGGCCGCACAGACGCATATCCCGATTGCCGCCGGTGAGCGCATGTTCTCGCGCTTCGAGTTCAAACGCGTGCTGGAAGCTGGCGGCCTGGCGATATTGCAGCCGGATCTGTCGCATGCCGGCGGCATCACAGAATGCTACAAAATCGCCGGGATGGCGGAAGCCTACGACGTGGCGCTGGCACCGCATTGTCCGCTGGGGCCGATCGCACTGGCAGCCTGTCTGCACGTCGACTTTGTCTCGCGTAACGCGGTGTTCCAGGAACAGAGCATGGGCATTCACTATAACAAGGGCGCGGAACTGCTCGACTTTGTGAAAAACAAAGATGATTTCAGCATGGAAGGCGGTTTCTTTAAACCGTTAACGAAGCCGGGCCTTGGCGTGGATATCGACGAAGCCAAAGTCATTGAGCTGAGTAAAAACGCGCCTGACTGGCGCAACCCGTTATGGCGTCATGAAGATGGCTCTGTCGCTGAGTGGTAATTCAGCCAAAGCACATCGCCACTAAAAAGTAATTTCAACAATAACAAACACACCCTCTGTAAATTACAGGGCATGGTGAGCGGCTTCGCTATGCCCAAAATCTGGAGACAGATTGCGATGGATATTCCTGTTACTGCTGCAAAAACCGGGCGTCGGCGCTACCTGACGCTGGTCATGATCTTTATTACTGTGGTCATCTGTTACGTTGACCGCGCCAACCTTGCCGTGGCTTCAGCCCATATTCAGGAGGAGTTTGGAATCAGCAAAGCGGAAATGGGCTACGTCTTTTCGGCGTTTGCCTGGCTGTATACGCTGTGCCAGATCCCCGGCGGCTGGTTCCTTGACCGCGTCGGCTCGCGCCTGACCTATTTCATTGCCATCTTCGGCTGGTCGGTGGCGACCCTGTTCCAGGGCTTTGCCACCGGGCTGATGTCGCTGATTGGCCTGCGTGCGATCACCGGGATTTTCGAAGCCCCGGCGTTTCCGACCAATAACCGCATGGTGACCAGCTGGTTCCCGGAGCATGAACGCGCCTCGGCCGTTGGGTTCTACACCTCCGGGCAGTTTGTCGGCCTGGCGTTCCTGACGCCGCTGCTGATCTGGATCCAGGAACTGCTGAGCTGGCACTGGGTCTTTATTGTGACCGGAGGGATCGGCATTATCTGGTCGTTGATCTGGTTCAAGGTCTATCAACCGCCGCGTCTCACCAAAAGTATCAGCAACGCTGAACTGGACTATATCCGCGACGGTGGCGGTCTGGTGGATGGCGATGCGCCGGTGAAAAAAGAGGCGCGTCAGCCGCTGACCAAAGCCGACTGGAAGCTGGTTTTCCACCGCAAGCTGGTGGGGGTTTATCTGGGGCAGTTCGCGGTGACCTCCACGCTGTGGTTCTTCCTGACCTGGTTCCCGAACTATCTGACCCAGGAAAAAGGCATCACCGCGCTGAAGGCGGGCTTTATGACCACCGTACCGTTCCTGGCGGCCTTCTTTGGTGTGCTGCTTTCCGGCTGGCTGGCGGACAGGCTGGTGAAAAAAAGGTTCTCGCTGGGTGTCGCGCGTAAAACGCCTATTATCTGCGGGCTGCTGATCTCCACCTGCATCATGGGTGCAAACTACACCAACGATCCGGTCTGGATTATGACGCTGATGGCGATTGCGTTCTTCGGTAACGGTTTTGCCTCCATAACCTGGTCGCTGGTCTCCTCGCTGGCCCCGATGCGCCTGATTGGTCTGACCGGGGGCGTGTTCAACTTTGTCGGTGGACTGGGGGGGATCACGGTTCCGCTGGTCATCGGTTATCTGGCTCAGGACTATGGCTTTGGCCCGGCACTGATCTATATCTCCGCAGTGGCCTTGCTCGGTGCGCTCTCCTACATCCTGCTGGTGGGTGACGTCAAACGTGTAGGCTATTTCCCCGCAATGTTTTACCCTGATGCGATAACTGCGCATCAGGGTAACGCCATGAAACAAATCACCTTCGCCTCCCGTCATCACCAGCTTACCAATATCAATACCTGGACGCCGGACAGCCAGTGGCTGGCCTACGATGTGCGTCCGTCCGGCGCATCGTTTACCGGTGAAACTATTGAGCGGGTCAATGTTATTACGGGTGACGTCGAGGTGATCTATCGCGCCAGTCACGGCGCGCATGTTGGCGTGGTGACCGTTCATCCGCAGCAGGACAAATATGTCTTTATCCACGGCCCGGAAAATCCGGATGCAGACTGGCACTACGATTTTCATCATCGTCAGGGCGTGGTTGTACACAACGGTCAGGTGAGTAACCTGGATGCCATGGATATCACGCCGCCTTATACCGCAGGCGCGCTGCGTGGCGGCAGCCACGTGCACGTTTTTAGCCCTGACGGACAGTTCGTGAGCTTTACCTACAACGACCATGTATTGCATGAGCGTGACCCGACGCTCGATTTACGCAACGTCGGCGTCGCAGTACCTTTTGGCCCGGTGATGCCGCAGGGGACGCATCCACGTGAATATTCCGGCACCTTCTGGAGCGTGCTGGTGAGCCGCACGACGCCCGCGCCTCAGCCCGGCAGCGATGAGATCAACCGAGCCTATGAAGAGGGCTGGGTGGGCAATGACAGGCTGGCGTTTATCGGCGATACCGTGTCTGCGACAGGCGAGAAAGTGCCAGAACTGTTTATTGTGGATCTGCCCAACGACGAGCAGGGATGGAAACGCGCGGGCGATGCGCCGCTGCAGGGGACTCCTGAGACGCTGCCTGCGCCCCCGGCGGGTGTCATGCAGCGCCGGCTGACCTTTACCCACCAGCGGGCATTCCCGGGGCTGGTAAACGTGCCGCGTCACTGGGTGCGCTGTAACCCGCAGGGGACGCAGATTGCGTTTCTGATGCGTGATGATAAGGGCATTGTGCAGCTGTGGCTTATCGCTCCAGAAGGCGGCGAACCACGCCAGTTGACGCATAACGAAAGTGACATTCAGTCGGCATTTACCTGGCACCCAGCCGGTCAACGTCTTGGATTTGTGCTGGAAGAGCGGATTGCCTGCTGTGATGCGCAAACCGGAGAGGTGACGTTTTTGACGTCCGATCACGGCAATCCACCGTCTGGTGATGCGGTCGTGTTTTCCCCGGACGGGCGTTTTATTGCATGGATGGAAGAGACAGAAGGTTTCCGTCAGCTTTGGCTAACGGAAACCGGGCAGCGTTAACGCGTTGGCGTTAAGCGGGTGGAATGACGGAATTGGTGGCCAGATTTTGCTGCTCGCTTTTCTCTACCCGCGAGCGCACGGAGCTGTCCTTACGGAACATATCCCACGGCAGCAAAAGCGTATCGGCCACAGCCGTAAACGGCATATCCAGGATGACCAGGGATTTTGTGCCCCAGTTGGTATCGTCATCGGAGATCATCTCAGCGCTGGCACGCGTCCCCGGATATGTTCCTTCTTTACCGCCGGTGTGAGACATCACGCTCGAACACCCGCAAAGTAAAACAACCCCGCTGAACGTCGTCAGCTTTATCAGAACATTTTTCATCATCACTCAGTCATCGTTAATGGCACTGCATAAACCTGCAACTCAGGGTTATAGCGAGCCTCGTTCAAAATGGATAGCCCGATAACCCCGCACTGTGGCAGCCATCGCAATTTAACCCTTTGTGCTGTTGTCCCAGTCTAAGCGAGATGCACGAAAGTGCAAAAAAAAGTGCGCCCGCTGCGCTTGAAAAGACCGGTTCCAGACCCATTTTAAGAATGTAACCCGATAACGAACACGCCTGCGGGGTGTTCAGGGGCACACTGGCCTGTCCATGGTGGAAGGCTACAATTTCTCGCTGATTTCAGGAGCTTTTATTTATGCGTAACTTCGATCTTTCCCCGCTATACCGTTCTGCAATTGGTTTTGACCGCCTGTTTAACCATTTAGAAAATAACCAAAGCCAGAGCAACGGCTACCCTCCATACAATGTTGAACTGGTTGATGAAAACCACTACCGCATCGCCATTGCCGTCGCCGGTTTTGCAGAGAACGAACTGGAGATCACCGCGCAAGACAACCTGCTGGTGGTGAAAGGTTCACATACGGCCGAGCAGAAAGAACGCACCTACCTTTATCAGGGTATCGCCGAGCGCAACTTTGAACGCAAGTTCCAGTTAGCCGAGAACATTCACGTGAAAGGCGCGAACCTGGTCAACGGCCTGCTGTTTATCGAACTGGAACGTGTGATTCCGGAAGAGAAAAAACCGCGCCGTATCGAGATCAACTGATTATGCGGGTCGCGCGAGCGGCCCACCCAGAATTGCTTGCCGTAATGGGAGCATATGTGAATCCATGAGGATTTGCAGGAACAACTGCGCACAAAAATAAACTGTGCCGAACTCGCTTCTCGGAAGGAGATTTAGTATGCGTAACTACGATTTATCCCCCCTGCTGCGTCAGTGGATTGGTTTTGACAAACTGGCTAATGCCCTGCAAAGCACCACCGAGCAACAGACGTTTCCGCCGTACAACATCGAAAAAAGCGATGACAACCACTATCGCATCACCCTTGCGCTGGCCGGGTTCCGCCAGGACGATCTGGATATTCAGCTCGAAGGCACGCGCCTGACCGTGAAAGGTACGCCGGAAAAACAAGAAACCGAGACCAAATGGCTGCACCAGGGCCTGGTTAATCAGCCGTTTAGCCTGAGCTTTACTCTGGCTGACCATATGGAAGTGTCCGGCGCGACATTTACCAACGGGCTGCTGCATATCGACCTGACCCGCAACGTGCCGGAAGCCATTGCACCGCAGCGTATCGCCATTAGCGAGCGTCCTGCGCTGAACAGTTAACCCTCTGCGGGTTGTTGCCTCTCCCACAGGGAGAGGATGAAAAGATAACGCCCTGCCCCGGCAGGGCTTTTTTGTGCGCCATCGCCCATACAACCGCGTGCGGCTCTGAGAGAATCCTTAGCATAACTAAGGTTATGCACAGGAAGTGGATCATGAGTGATATCGCGTTAACCGTTAGCGTGTTGGCCCTGGTCGCAGTGGTGGGTCTGTGGATTGGCAATGTTAAAATCCGCGGCGTCGGATTTGGGATAGGCGGGGTGCTGTTCGGCGGGATTTTTGTCGGCCATTTTGCCGACCAGCTTGGGCTGGTGCTCAGCGCCGAAATGCTCCATTTTATCCAGGAATTCGGTCTGATCCTCTTCGTCTACACCATCGGTATTCAGGTGGGGCCTGGCTTTTTCGCTTCCCTTCGGGTCTCCGGATTACGGCTGAACCTGTTTGCCTTCGGCATTGTGGTGATGGGAGGGCTGGTCACCGCCATTCTGCATAAGCTCTTCGATATTCCGCTGCCGGTGGTGCTGGGTATTTTCTCCGGGGCGGTCACCAATACGCCTGCACTGGGTGCGGGTCAGCAAATTCTGCGCGATCTTGGCATCTCTCCCGGTATTGTCGACCAGATGGGGATGAGCTACGCCATGGCCTATCCGTTTGGGATTTGCGGCATTTTGCTCTCCATGTGGCTGGTGCGGGTACTCTTTCGCATTAACGTCGAAAACGAGGCGAAAGACCACGAAACCACGCTCACCAACGGTCATATGCCGATCAAAACCATCAACATTCGCGTCGATAACCCCAACCTTAACAATATGGCGATTCAGGATGTGCCGATCCTGAACAGCGCCAATATTATCTGCTCACGCCTTAAACGTGACGATATGCTGATGGTACCTGCGCCCGGGACCATTATTCAGCAGGGTGACCTGCTGCACCTGGTCGGACAGCCCGGGGATTTAAACAACGCGCGGCTGGTGATTGGTCAGGAGGTGGAGACCTCGCTCTCCACGCGCGGCACCGATATGCGCGTAGAGCGCGTCGTGGTGACCAACGAGCACGTGCTTGGCAAGAAAATACGCGATTTGCAGGTTAAAGAGCGCTATGACGTCGTGATCTCCCGTCTTAACCGTGCTGGGGTGGAACTGGTCGCCAGCCCGGAAGCCAGCCTGCAGTTCGGCGATATCCTGAACCTGGTCGGACGCCCGTCATCCATTGATGCGGTAGCGGACATGGTGGGTAACGCCCAGCAAAAACTGCAGCAGGTGCAGATGTTGCCGGTCTTTATCGGTATCGGGCTGGGGGTGCTGCTTGGCTCCATTCCGCTGTATGTCCCGGGTTTTCCGGTCGCGCTCAAGCTGGGCCTGGCGGGGGGACCGCTGATTATGGCGCTGATCCTCGGGCGTATCGGCTGTATCGGTAAGCTCTACTGGTTTATGCCGCCGAGCGCCAACCTGGCGCTGCGCGAGCTGGGGATTGTGCTGTTTCTGGCGGTGGTCGGCCTGAAATCCGGGGGCGATTTTATCGATACCCTGGTGAAGGGCGAGGGGATGAGCTGGGTCGGTTACGGGATATTTATCACGGCGATTCCGCTCCTGACGATGGGGATCCTGGCGCGGATGTTCGCCAAAATGAACTATCTGACGCTTTGCGGCATGCTCGCCGGATCAATGACTGACCCACCCGCACTGGCCTTTGCCAACAACCTGCACGCCACCAGCGGCGCGGCGGCGCTGTCATACGCCACGGTCTACCCGCTGGTGATGTTCCTGCGCATTATTACCCCGCAGCTACTGGCGGTGCTGTTCTGGGGGATGAGTTAGCAGATCGTCCGGGTGGATGCGCCGCAGATGGTAGTCCACCTGGTAATCACGGGTATTACGGAACATCACGGAATAATTGAGAAATTCGCCGCTGTCGCTGTAGGAAAGAGACGTTATCCGCAGCAGCGGCGTCTGTTCCGGCAGGTTCAGGTAACCGGCGAGTTGTTTATCTGCCAGCACCGGCGTCAGGCTCTCGTAGTTGCCGCTGATGGTTATCCCGCACTCCTTCTCGATGTAATCAAACTTCGACCCCTCCAGATGTGCCAGTGAAAGCGTGCGGAACAGCTTCACGGGCATAAAGCTGTCCTCCAGCATCAGGGGTTTTCCGTCGACATAACGCACCCGGCGCGAGAAGTAGATGCGCTCATCCACCTGAATGCGGAGCTGGCTGGCGATAGCGGGCGGGGCGGGCATCACTTCGAACTGTAGCACCTTGCTCTGCACCTCTTTTCCCTGCTGGCGCAGCACCTCCACCAGCCCGGTCAGATTGGTGGTTTCGTGGTGGACATCTTTACGCGCCACGAATGTCCCGCTACCGTGTCGGCGTTCAACCAGCCCCCAGTTCACCAGCAGATCCAGCGCCTTTCGAATGGTCATCCGCGCCACGCCAAACTCCTGCGCCAGCGCTTTCTCACCCGGCAGCGGACTCCCGATATTGTAGTCCGACGAATTCAGCCGCAGCCGCAACCTGTCAGCGATAGATTTGTAGATCACCAGTAGACCTCTCTGCCCGTATTAACGTGTGGCTTGCATCCTGACATGTCCATATTAACAACGAAAAGTAGACCTGACTGGTCAAAATAAAACCATGAATGCGATCACGAATCGCAGCGGCACGTCATGTTCGCCCATGGGTAAATTCTTATGCTCACTTCAGGCCCAGCAAAAAATCATAAAGGCCTCTACCCCCTACAGGTTGTTACGTGAGGATTTAAAAATGCTCAGTCAAATACAACGATTTGGCGGCGCCATGTTTACCCCGGTGTTGTTATTTCCCTTTGCCGGGATCGTGGTCGGAATCGCCATCATGCTTCGCAACCCGCTGTTTGTGGGCGAGGCCTTAACCGCCCCCGATAATCTGTTCGCGCAAATTGTTCACATCATTGAAGAGGGCGGCTGGGCGGTGTTTCGCAATATGCCGCTGATTTTTGCCGTGGGTTTACCGATTGGTCTGGCGAAGCAGGCGCAGGGCCGCGCCTGTCTGGCGGTGCTGATCAGTTTTCTGACCTGGAACTACTTTATCAATGCGATGGGGATGACATGGGGTCATTTCTTTGGCGTCGACTTCGCCGCTGAGCCCACTGCCGGCAGCGGACTGGCCATGATTGCCGGTATCAAAACGCTCGATACCAGCATCATTGGGGCGATTGTGATTTCGGGGATTGTCACCGCTATCCACAACCGCTATTTCGACAAGCAGCTGCCTGTTTTCCTGGGGATTTTTCAGGGCACCTCGTTTGTCGTTATCCTCGCGTTCTTTGTGATGATCCCCTGCGCCTGGCTGACGCTGATGGGCTGGCCGAAAGTGCAGCTGGGCATTGAGTCCCTGCAGGCCTTTTTACGCTCTGCCGGTGCGCTGGGGGTGTGGGTTTATACCTTCCTGGAACGCATTCTGATCCCTACCGGATTACACCACTTTGTCTACGGTCCGTTTATCTTTGGCCCGGCAGCGGTCGAGGGGGGCATCCAGGTTTATTGGGCGCAGCATCTTCAGGAATTTAGCCAAAGCACGCTGCCGCTGAAAACCCTGTTCCCGGAAGGCGGTTTTGCGCTTCATGGCAACGCCAAAGTGTTTGGCTCTGTCGGGATTGCGCTGGCGCTCTGGTACACCGCGTCACCGGAAAACCGCGTCAAAGTGGCAGGCCTGCTGATCCCGGCCACGCTGACCGCCGTGCTGGTGGGCATTACCGAGCCGCTGGAATTCACCTTCCTGTTCATTTCGCCGCTGCTGTTTGCCGTCCACGCCGTTCTGGCCGCCACGATGGCGACGGTGATGTACATCTTCGGCGTCGTGGGCAACATGGGCGGCGGACTGCTGGACCAGTTCCTGCCGCAAAACTGGATCCCCATGTTCCACAACCACGCCTCGACGGTATTCACCCAGATGGGTATCGGTCTTTGCTTCACCGGCCTCTATTTCGTGGTCTTCAAAACGCTGATTGAACGGTTGAACCTTAAAACCCCGGGCCGTGAAGAGAGCGAAGTCAAACTTTACAGCAAGGCGGATTATAAAGCGGCGCGCGGGCAAACCACCGCACCGGCTGCCGCCAGCCAGCAGGTTGGGCAAGCCGCCGGATTCCTGCAGGCGCTGGGCGGCGCGGCCAATATCGAAAGCATTAATAACTGCGCCACCCGCTTACGTATCGCGCTGGTCGACATGGCGCAAACCCAAAGCGACGACGTCTTTAAGGCCCTGGGCGCACACGGTGTGGTGCGACGCGGCAACGGCATTCAGGTGATTGTTGGACTGCACGTCCCTCAGGTGCGAGACCAGCTTGAATCGCTGATGAAAACCCCTTCAACAAACGAACAAACTACCCTGACAGAGGCTATATCATGAAAAAATTCTCAGTTGTCATTGCAGGCGGCGGCAGTACCTTCACGCCGGGTATCGTCCTGATGCTGTTAGCCAACCGCGACCGTTTTCCGCTGCGCGCGCTGAAATTCTATGACAACGACGGCGCACGTCAGGAGACCATCGCCGAGGCGTGCAAGATCATCCTTAAAGAGCAGGCTCCGGAGATTGAGTTTAGCTACACCACCGATCCTGAAGCGGCCTTTACCGACGTCGATTTTGTGATGGCACATATCCGCGTGGGGAAATACCCGATGCGTGAAAAAGACGAGAAAATCCCCCTGCGTCACGGTGTGCTGGGTCAGGAGACCTGCGGACCCGGCGGGATCGCCTACGGCATGCGCTCTATTGGCGGCGTGCTGGAGCTGGTCGATTACATGACACAATACTCCCCGAATGCGTGGATGCTGAACTACTCGAACCCGGCGGCCATCGTGGCTGAAGCGACCCGTCGCCTGCGACCCAACGCCAAAATCCTCAACATCTGCGATATGCCCATCGGCATAGAAGGGCGTATGGCGCAGATAGTCGGCCTTAAAGACCGTAAAGAGATGCGCGTGCGTTACTACGGGCTGAACCACTTCGGATGGTGGACATCCATTGAAGATTCAAACGGCAATGATTTAATGCCGAAACTGCGCGAATATGTCGCGAAAAACGGCTATGTGCCGCCCTCTGACAATGCCCATACCGAAGCCAGCTGGAACGACACGTTCGCGAAGGCAAAAGATGTGCAGGCGCTGGATCCAGACACCATGCCAAACACCTATCTGAAATATTACTTGTTCCCGGACTACGTGGTCGCGCACTCCAATCCGGAACGCACGCGCGCTAACGAGGTGATGGATCACCGTGAGAAGCATGTGTTCAGCGCCTGCCGGGCGATTATCGAAGCCGGTGTATCGTCCGCCGGGGAGCTGGAAATCGACGAACATGCGTCGTACATCGTCGATCTGGCGACTGCGATTGCCTTCAACACTCAGGAGCGCATGCTGCTGATTGTGCCCAACAACGGTGCCATTCATAACTTTGATGCCGACGCGATGGTAGAAATTCCGTGCCTGGTTGGTCATAACGGGCCGGAGCCGTTAACGGTGGGCGATATTCCACACTTCCAGAAAGGGTTGATGAGCCAACAGGTAGCGGTGGAAAAACTGGTAGTGGATGCCTGGGAGCAGCGCTCGTACCAGAAATTGTGGCAGGCGATTACGCTGTCGAAAACGGTGCCGAGCGCCTCCGTTGCGAAAGCGATTCTGGATGACCTGATCGAGGCCAACAAAGCGTACTGGCCAGCGCTGCATTAATCGTCCTGACCGGCATCGCCCGATGCCGGTCTCCTTGTCCTTGTCGATTTACGCTATGCTGGAACCTGCCTGTAGCAGACAAGGAATCTTCATGAAAATTTCCCGCCTCGGTGAAGCCCCTGACTACCGCTTCTCGCTGGCTAATGAGCGTACGTTCCTCGCATGGATCCGCACCGCGTTGGGCTTTCTCGCCGCGGGTGTGGGGCTTGACCAGCTCGCGCCTGATTTTGCCACGCCGCTGATCCGCGAAGTGCTGGCGTTGCTGCTGTGCCTGTTTGCCGGCGTGCTGGCCATTTACGGCTACCTGCGCTGGCTGCGTAACGAAAAGGCGATGCGGCTCAAGCAGGATCTCCCCTATACGCGTGGGTTACTCATCATCAGCATGATTTTGCTGGCGGTAGCGGGCGTGGTGATGGTGCTGGTGTTGTATGGTGGATAACCGCAAAGCGCGACGCGAAGCCGACCCCGGCCTGCAGCCGGAGCGGACGTCGCTGGCCTGGCTGCGTACGTTACTGGGGTATGGCGCGCTGATTGCCCTCGCCATCAAGCACAACTGGCATCGCACAGGCGTGCCATTCTGGATCTCACTGGTCGTGCTGGCGCTTGTGGCGATCGTTTTGTGGCGCTATACCCGCAGTCGCAACGTAATGGATGTGACGCAGGACGATTTTGTACAGCCGAAGGCGGTGCGCGATAAGTTCCTGATCGCCCTCGCGGTACTGTCGTTGTCACTGCTGTTTGCGGTCACCCATCTGCAGTTTATTTTTTCCCTTTAGCCAGGTACTTCGCCATCTCGTCTTCCGGCACCATTCCGCCGCCGGTTGCCCAGACCAGATGGGTCGCGTTCGCGGAAGCGACAGGAACACGCAGCGGCCCGGCCATGCCCGCCAGCGCCGACGGCTCAAGGCGAATGCCTTCTTCCTGCGCCAGCCAGCCGAGCATGTCGTACATGCTTTGATCGGAAAGAGTATAGAACCCGTCAAGCAGGCGCTCCATCGCCCGGCCCACAAAGCCAGACGCGCGTCCAACCGCCAGCCCGTCGGCGGCCGTCACGTTGTCGATACCCAGATCCTGCACGGCGATGGCATCATGCAGCCCGGTGTAGACCCCCAGCAGCATGCACGGGGAGTGCGTCGGCTCGGCGAAGAAACAGTGTACGTTGTCGCCAAAGGCCAGCTTCAGGCCAAACGCCACGCCGCCAGGACCGCCACCGACGCCACAGGGCAAATAGACGTACAGCGGATGTTCCGCATCCACCACGCGGCCCTGCGCGGCAAACTGCGCTTTTAGCCGCTCGCCCGCCACCGCATAGCCGAGGAACAGCGTGCGGGAGTTCTCATCGTCGATAAAGAAACAGTTCGGATCGCTCTCCGCGGCCTTACGTCCTTGCTCCACCGCCACGCCGTAATCCTGCTCATATTCCACGACGATCACACCGTGACTACGCAGTTTGGCTTTTTTCCACTCACGGGCATCGGCAGACATGTGCACCGTAACCTGAAAGCCGATGCGTGCGCTCATGATGCCAATGGACATCCCAAGGTTGCCGGTGGATCCCACCGCGATACTGTACTGGCTGAAGAACGCTTTAAAACGCGGTTCCAGCAGGATGCTGTAATCGTCTTCGACGCTCAGCAACCCTGCTTCCAGCGCCAGTTTCTCGGCGTGAGTCAGCACTTCATAGATGCCCCCGCGCGCTTTGATGGAGCCAGAGATAGGCAGATGACTGTCTTTTTTCAGCAGCAGCGTGCCGGGAATGGCCACCCCCGATTCGTTCTCCAGCCTTTTCTGCATCGCCGGGATAGCCACCAGTTCGGACTCGATAATCCCCTGCGTGGCCGCCGTTTCGGGGAACGCTTTTGCCAGATACGGCGCAAAGCGGTTAAGGCGTGCATGCGCGTCGTCCACATCGGCTTTGCTCAGCCCGACATACGGCAACCCTTCAGCAAGCGAGGTGGTGCGTGGGTTTAGCCAGGTGGTCTCTTTCAGGGCAATCAGATCCTCAATCAGAGGGAACTGTGCGGTTAAGGTGCTGATAGTTGCGTTTTCCATAGTACGTCTCTTCGCGCTCAGATAATGAAAGAAAGCAGGAATGTGCTGCCAAGTGCAAGTACCGAGGCGATAAACGTCGCCGTCGTATAGTACTTCAGGGTCTCGTTCAGGCTGGCACCGCAGTACTGCTTCACCAGCCAGAAGAGGGAATCGGTCACGATCGTGCAGCCAATGGCACCGGAACCGATGGCAATGGTGATGATCTCCGGACTGACGTTAGGATAGAGCGGCAGCATGGGGGCGACGATGGCGGTTGCGCCCATCATCGCCACCGTGGCCGACCCCACCGCCGCGTGCAGAACCAGCGCCACCAGCCACGCGAGCAGGATCGGGTGCATATTCAGGTTCGACAGAATGTGCGCCAGGGTATCGGCCAGGCCGCTGGTTTTGAGGATGGCGTTAAACGCGCCGCCCGCGCCGATTATCAACAGAATGTTGGCGATGGCGCCAAAGCCATGCTCGGTATGGGTCAGCATCGTACCCATCCCCATATGCTGGCGCAGCCCCAGCAGGTAATAGGCGACGAACACGGCGATGAACATGGCGGTGATCGGGTTACCGATAAATTCCAGCAGCGTATACAGCGTGCCTTCTCTTGCCATATTCAGCTCGGCGAGGGTCTTCACCAGCATCAGGCCGATGGGCAGCAGCACGGTAAACAGCGTGGCTCCCAGCGAGGGCAGCGTATGTTCTTCACGAACATTGAGGTCAGAAAATTCAGCCGGGACGGCTTTGAAGGGCAGGCGATCGCCCGGCAATTTCAGGAACAGCGGGCCGCCAACCAGCGAGGCCAGCAGGCCAACCATCAGACCGTAGACGATAACCGTCCCCACGTCCGCCCCCAGCTTATTCGTGACAAACAGGGCCGCCGGGTGCGGCGGAACCACGCAGTGCACCGCCATCAGCGCGGTACAGAGGGGAATGGCCAGCTTCAGCAGCGAGGTATGGGTCTTTTTGGCGATGGAGAAGGCCAGCGGGATCAGCAGGACGACGCCGACTTCAACAAACAGCGTAATGCCGCAGATAAGCCCCACCAGTACCATGATGACATCGGCTGACAGCCAGCGGCAACGCTGAAGCGCTATCCCAATGCGTTCTGCCGCACCGGACACTTCCATCATCTTGCCGAGGATGGTGCCAAGCCCGATCACCGCCGCCAGGAAGCCGAGCGTGCCGCCAATACCGCTTTCAATGGCATTTACCATGTCCAGCGGGCGCATTCCCATCATGGCACCGACAAAAAAGCTCGCCAGCAGCAACGCCAGGAACGGGTGAAACTTCAGTTTTACGATAGTTAATACGATTAACGCGATGCTGATGAGCAGCGTCGCCACAACCCAGACCTGAGCACCCATATCTCACCTCACCCTTATGTTATTTGCGGGTATTGGACGAAAAATCAGCGGGTGCTGACAAACGATATAAATTGCCTTTCAGATGAGCCAGATTGGATCAAACACGTGACTGGACTCAAAAAAGCGCACTTAATGCGTATTTGGTTCACATAAATTCAACTTTGAGCGGTATTCTGAGCAGCAAAAGTCCGTGTGAGAAGTGCGATGAATGACGCAAATGAAGGCCGAAACCGGCTGTTAAACGGCTGGCAGCTGTCAAAAATGTATACGTTTGAAGTGGCCGCCCGCCACGAGTCCTTCGCGCTGGCGGCGGAGGAGCTGTCGCTCAGCCCCAGTGCGGTGAGTCACCGTATCAACCTGCTGGAAGAGGAGTTAGGGATAGCGCTGTTTGTCCGCTCCCACCGTAAAGTGGAGCTGACGCAGGAGGGGAAACGCGTCTACTGGACGCTGAAATCGTCGCTGGATACGTTGAACCAGGAGATCCTGGATATCAAGAACCAGGCGCTGTCCGGCACGTTGACGGTTTACTCTCGCCCGTCGATTGCCCAGTGCTGGCTGGTGCCTATGCTCGGAGATTTCACCCGGCGTTATCCCGCGATCTCGCTGACCATCCTGACCGGCAATGAAAACGTCAATATGCAGCGAACCGGTATCGATCTGGCGCTCTATTTCGACGATACGCCGCCAGCCAATTTGACGCATCACTTCCTGATGGACGAGGCGATTTTACCCGTCTGCTCGCCGGCGTATGCCCGGGAACATGACCTGCTGAAAAACCCCGCCCACCTCAGCCACTGTACGCTCCTGCACGATCGCCAGGCCTGGAGCAACGATTCCGGTACCGACGAATGGCTCAGCTGGGCGGCACATTTTGCAGTGAACATGCCATCATCATCGGGCATTGGCTTCGATCGTTCTGATTTAGCGATTGTCGCGGCAATGAACCATGTCGGGGTCGCGATGGGGCGAAAACGGCTGGTACAAAAGCGGCTCGAACGCGGTGAGTTGATTGCACCGTTTGGGGAGAAAACGCTTAAATGCCATCAGCATTACTACATGTCGACCCTGCCAGGACGACAGTGGCCGAAAATAGATGCCTTTATTAGCTGGCTGAGAGAACTGGCTGGCTGAAGAATTATTACGCTTTGGCGCTACACCAAATGTGAAAAAGCGTGCTAAATACAGGTAATGCTTTTGATTTCTCGCAAGGTACACCGTGTTAAAGCCTTTGATTGCCACTGCGTTACTGTTCTCTTCCGGCTGGGTGATTGCCGCTGAGCCACCGCTGACGGCTGTGCTTTATGCGCAAAAGCTGGGCGTGGGGATGGACGTAGACTGGGCGCGCACCGAGCGCGGCATTCGGGAGTTCGATCCGCTGGTGGTTCGCGATTTTCGTGCGAAGGGTATCAGCCATGTGCGTATCCGCGTGGCCGATGAACCGACGGAAGCGCGGCTGATTCATCTGCGTAAGCTGGTGGAAGCCTGCGAGCAATACGGGGTGATCCCGATTATCGCTTATCAGGCCGATGAATATAAAAACGACCCGAAAGCCGAGACGGAAAAAGAGGTGATTAACTGGTGGATTGCCGTGGCGCACTACTTCGGCCAAAGCTATCCCCTGCTGGGTTTTGACCTGATTTATGAACCGGCGGACAAGCTCAACCATAACGCCGCGTCGCTTAACCGGGTTTACGAGAAAACCGTCAAAGACATTCATGCAATTGATGCTAATCGCATGATCTTCATCGCGCCACGTCTGCGGGCTGCGCCAGAGGACCTCTCCAGCCTGAAACTCCCGGCGCACAGCCAAAATTATCTGCTGGCGGAGTGGCACATTTTCCCGTGGGGTCCGCTAAAGAGTAACGGTAAATATCCGTGGACGTCCGGGACGGTGGCGGAGAAAGCGGCTATCCATAATCGTATTGCGACCGCGCTGCACTGGCAGCAAAAAACCGGTCACGTCAGCTGGGTGGGCGGCTGGGGCGTGGGTGAATCAACTCACTTCACCCCAACCGCATCGCAAATGGCGTTTGCCTCGTTTATGGCCTGCGAACTGCAAAAGGCCAACATTCCCTACGCTATCAACGCGGATATTCAGTTTTACGACGGGGAAGAGGGCGCCTGGCGTCCTGCGCCAGAGCCGCTGCTGCAGGCCATGATCGCGCCTGTTTGTGAAAAGCCCGGCGAGAAGCCAGGCCATCATGCGGTTAAACCGGCTGCTCGTGATGGGGAACACGCGACGCCAGCGGCAGCCAGCACAGTAAAATCAGCAGGCCCATCAGCGTCATCAGCAAACCCAGACTAGCCTGGCCAGTTTGCGGCATCATCGCCGAGAGCCAGGCCAGCGCGCCGGAACCGATGTTCTGCAGTCCCCCCACCAGTGCGCCCGCCGTGCCTGCGAGGAACGGGAACGGCTCCATTGCGCCGCTGGTGGCGAGCGGGAACAGCATCCCCGCGCCGAAGAAGAACAGCGCCGCCGGGATCAGCAGCGTCCAGACGGTCATCACACCAAACAGCCCCGGGATCCACATCATCAGACCTGCCAGCAGGCAGCTGATCACCGACTGCCACATCAGCGTTGAGAAACGCTTGTTCTGTCGGCCGGCAAACCAGGCACCAAAGAACGCGGCCGGGATAGGCAGAATAAACAGGATACTGACCACCATGCTGCTCAGGCCAAGCCCGGCACCCAGCAGCACGCCGGAGCAGGCTTCAAACACGGCAATACCCGCCAGGCCACCAACCAGCATCAGCAGATAACAGGTAAACGCGCCGTTGCCGAACAGCGTTTTATAGCTGGTGATAAGGCGGGTGCGTGGCGCGTCCGTTGGCCGGGTTTCCGGCATCCACCGCGCCATGCTGAAGGTCACAATTACGCACAGCACCAGCAGGAAAGCGTAGCAGGCACGCCAGGACCACATCGTATCGAGGAGGCCACCAATCAGCGGCGCCAGCAGAGGGCTCACCAGAATCCCCATATTTAACAAACTGTTGGCATGGCGGAGCTGGGTGCCCTGATAGAGATCGCGTGGCAGGGTTCGCGCCATCACCCCTCCGACGCCGGTGCCGACACCCTGCAGGGCGCTGGCGGCAATCAATATGGTCAGGTTATGGGTGGTAATGGCAATCACCGTCGCCACCATGAAAATGGACATACCAACCAGAATCACCGGGCGACGCCCGACGCGGTCAGACAGCGGTCCATAGAACAGCTGCGAAACGCCATAGGTCAGCAGATAAGCTGCCATTACGCTCTGTACTGCGCCCTCGCGGACGTTAAGTTCCTTTGCCATATCGGCGATCGCTGGAATGTAGATGGTTTGCGCCATCTGACCGACGGCCACCAGTAACACCAGCATCAACAATAAGTTAACGTTCCTGTGTTTTTTCATGTCGCTGAATACTTTTGCCAAAAGAGAGAAATAAAGAATAAGTGACTACGCATTCCCATAAATGCGCGAGGAATCTACCACAGAGAGATGACAAATTAAGCATTCCTGTGATGAATGTCAGAAGGGGTAAAGGCAGGATTTGTAAACAAGATCGGCAACTAATGTTGCCAGTGATTTATGCCAGGCGCAGCAGGATCGCCCCGCCCGCAATTCCCACTGCGGCCGCGATACGCAGGCCCGCAACCTTCTCTTTTAACAGCACAAATGCGATCAGCGCCCCGAAGAGAATGGATGTTTCACGCAGGGCGGCGACCACGGCCAGCGGAGCCTGGGTCATCGCCCAGAGCGCCAGCCCGTAAGAGCCCATGGTGCCGATCCCCCCGAGCAGCCCTTTTTTCCAGTGCGTACGCAGGTATCTGGAGGCTTCGCGTCGGCGTGCCATCATCGCCCAGAAGAGCAGGCAGAAGCCATTCATAAAGAAGGTCCACAGCGTATAGCCCAGCGCGGTGTCTGATAACCGCACGCCGGTGCCATCGACCAGCGTATACCCGGCGATAAAGCAGGCATTGAGCAGTGCAAGCCAGACCCCCTTACGCGACGTCATGCGGCCGTTCATGGCCATAGCCAGAATCGACAGGCAGATCACGGCGATGCCGGACCACGCGAGCCATGACAGGCTATCTCCCAGCACCAGCACGCTTATCAATGCCACCAGCAGCGGTGCCGTACCGCGCATCAGCGGATAGGTCTGGCTCATATCGGAGACCTGGTAGGTCTTTGCAACCAGCACCGTGTACACCACCTGCAGCGCGCAGGAGACCCCTAAAAACGGCCAGCTGGCAGCAGACGGCTGTGGGGAGAAGGGCAGTAATACCAGGGCGATAAACGCGGCGGAACCGCTAACGCTGATTGCTGAATAGAGCTTGTCTGTACCGGCTTTAACAATGGCGTTCCAGCTGGCATGCAGCAGTGCGGCGAACAGTAAAATGCAGAAGACGGTAATGGTCATGGCGTATCTGGCGGTGAATTGTCACTCAACTGTAACATTCACAACCTGATACTGCCAGCCGGTCACACCGCGCAAAACAGACGGTGTGTGACCCGTGGTTCATCCGAGACCAGCGTAAAGCCCGCCTGATGATAAAACCCGTATGCAGCGTCCGGCGCGTGGGTGTTGAGAAAATCAAACCAGATGCTGGCATCGGCCATTACCACGGTCAGAAGCTGCTTACCAATGCCCAGCCCGCGGCACTTCTCGCTGACGTAGAGATGACGAATGCGGCCGGCGCGCGGCTGCTGGCTGAAGGGATCGCGGTTAAGACCGCATACGCCCACCAGCTTGCCGTTCAAAAAGGCGCCCAGCAGCTTTTCGCCCGGTGCGTTAAAACGGTTTTCACCGCGCTGCCAGTTCTCTTCCAGCCGGCGCAGCATGTTGAAATTCGATGCGATACTTTCGGCCTTTAAGGCGATATAGCCTGGTTCTTCTGGCGTGACAGGCTCAATTAACAGACGCGACATAGCATTCCCTCGTTATTAAAGAGGGGCGGTTGCCCGCCCCTCTCAGGTGCGACTTGAACCTGAATCACCGAAGGTATTTCAGGACAGCATCAAGTAGTTGCAGTACAGCAACAATGAGTTTGAGGATAAGTATCACCATATCCACTACGCTCATACGCGTCTCCTTTTGGTTAAAAGGAGCACGATGCTGGCGTACCTTTCCGCCGCCTGTGACCAGCACCTGGATTGACGTAACACAGTGTGCTCACTTCAGGGGGTTAAGGCACTGACGGCACCACCCGTTTCAGCCAGGACTTCGTTGCGCCGGTAGAACTGCGGCCCCCTCGCTCACTGCGAACACCCTCAGTATAGATAAATACTGTATGTATGAACAGTATTTTTTGGACAAAATTCAGAAGGCGGTCCATACTCAAAAACGTCAAAATCCGTGCCTGAATTGCGCGTTCGTCTTCGATCGCGTATACTTTTTGCGTTGACGTAACACAGTGTGTTCTGCGGCGACCAACCGCAAAACCTCTGAAAAAAAACCTCGCTCAGGCGAGGTTTTTTGTTTTCTGCACGCAACAAACGAAACGTGATCTTCGACGCATTTTTGCGCAGATGAAAATATTTCCATTGTCATGCCCGAAAAGCTGTGTTTGTATAAATTCTATCAATAGATTCCAAACACAGGTCCCCAATGACAGCATCCATGTTCACCTCGACCCTACTAGCAACTGCGCAACCAGCCGCAGTGGTCGTCGTGCGTGTGGTGGTGGTCGTCGGCAATGCGCCGTAGGGACTGGATCAACACACGAATCCAAAACCCCGCCGGCGCAAACCGGGCGGGGTTTTTCGTTTAAGGACCCTCCCCGGAAAGTCGGCTCAGAAGAAAAGGACTGGAGCATGGCAAGTTCGGGCACAACATCCACCAAAACGCGTTTCACGGGCGCGCAGTTAATCGTTCATTTGCTGGAACGACAGGGCATCACCACGGTTGCGGGGATCCCGGGCGGCACGGTGCTGCCGCTGTATGATGCGTTAAGCCAAAGCACGCAGATTCGTCACGTTCTGGCGCGTCACGAGCAGGGTGCGGGTTTCATCGCTCAGGGTATGGCGCGTACGCAGGGCAAACCTGCGGTCTGTATGGCCTGCAGTGGCCCGGGGGCGACTAACCTGGTCACCGCTATCGCCGACGCGCGCCTGGACTCAATTCCACTGATCTGCATCACCGGCCAGGTGCCGTCCTCCATGATCGGTACCGATGCGTTTCAGGAAGTGGATACCTACGGCATCTCTATCCCCATCACTAAACATAACTATTTAGTTCGCGATATCGCCGAGCTTCCTCAGGTTATCAGCGATGCGTTTCGTATTGCGCAATCCGGCCGTCCCGGCCCGGTGTGGATAGACATTCCTAAGGATGTTCAGACCGCAGAGATCGAGATTGACGTGCTGCCGGAGCCGGGTGAACGTGCGCCAGCGCCGCAGTTCAGCGCAGAGAGCGTGCAGGCTGCAGCGGCGATGATTAACGCCGCCAGACGCCCGGTGCTTTATCTGGGTGGCGGGGCGATTAATGCCTCCGACGCGGTACGCCAGCTCGCAGAGAAAGCCAGCCTGCCCACCACCATGACCCTGATGGCGCTGGGTATGTTGCCAAAAGCGCACCCGCTGTCGCTGGGTATGCTGGGGATGCACGGCGCGCGCAGCACGAACTACATTCTGCAAGAAGCGGATTTGCTGATTGTTCTCGGTGCACGTTTTGATGACCGGGCGATTGGCAAGACCGAGCAGTTCTGCCCGAACGCCAAAATCATTCATGTGGATATCGACCGTGCCGAGCTGGGTAAAATCAAGCAGCCGCACGTGGCGATTCAGGGTGACGTTGCCGAGGTGCTGGCGCAATTGATTCCGCAAACGGACGCTTCCGATCGCGCCGACTGGCGTCAGCTGGTTGCCGATCTGCAAAAAGAGTTCCCGGGCGCTATCCCAACCGAGGGGGACCCGCTGAGCCATTACGGGCTGATTAACGCCGTGGCCGCCTGCGTTGATGACAGCGCGATTATCACCACCGATGTGGGTCAGCACCAGATGTGGACCGCCCAGGCCTACCCGTTGAACCGTCCGCGTCAGTGGCTGACCTCGGGTGGGCTGGGGACCATGGGCTTTGGCCTGCCGGCGGCAGTGGGCGCTGCGCTGGCCAATCCCGATCGCAAGGTGATCTGCTTCTCCGGTGACGGTAGCCTGATGATGAACATTCAGGAAATGGCGACGGCAGCCGAAAACCAGTTAGACGTGAAAATCATCCTGATGAACAACCAGGCGCTGGGGCTGGTGCACCAGCAGCAGAGTCTGTTCTATACGCAGGGCGTGTTTGCCGCGACCTATCCAGGCACGATTAACTTTATGCAGATTGCCGCCGGTTTTGGCCTGCATACCTGCGATTTGAACGCCGAAGCGGACCCTCATGCGGCGCTGCAGGCGGCGATTTCTCGTCCTGGCCCGGCGCTGATCCACGTGCGTATCGATCCTGAACAAAAAGTGTACCCGATGGTGCCGCCAGGTGCGGCAAATACTGAGATGGTGGGGGAATAAGCCATGCAGAAACAACATGATAACGTCATTCTGGAACTCACCGTCCGCAACCACCCTGGCGTGATGACGCACGTCTGTGGGCTCTTTGCCCGCCGCGCATTTAACGTGGAAGGTATCCTTTGTCTGCCCATCCAGGGCAGCGAGCACAGCCGCATCTGGCTACTGGTGAATGACGATCAGCGTCTGGAGCAGATGATTGCGCAGATCGATAAGCTGGAAGATGTCGAGAAAGTGGTGCGCAACCAGTCCGATCCCACCATGTTTAACAAAATTGCGGTGTTCTTCGAGTAAATAGCGCAAAGCTTGAACCCCCACGCGCTTATCGTTAAGGTAAGCGCGTTTTTTAACCCGCCAGGAACGCGCCATGACCACCATCGCCCTTATCGACGACCACCTCATCGTCCGCTCCGGATTTGCCCAGCTGCTGAACCTTGAGCCTGATTTTCAGGTGGTGGCGGAGTTCGGCTCCGGTCGTGAGGCGCTGGCAGGTTTGCCCGGGCGCGGTGTCCAGGTCTGTATCTGCGATATCTCGATGCCGGATCTCTCCGGACTCGAGCTGCTGAGCCAGTTGCCGAAAGGGATGGCGATCGTGATGCTCTCGGTCCATGACAGCCCGGCGCTGGTGGAGCAGGCACTGAACGCAGGCGCACGCGGATTTCTTTCCAAGCGCTGCAGCCCGGACGAACTGATCGCTGCCGTGCGCACGGTCTCCACCGGCGGGTGCTACCTGACGCCGGATATCGCCATCAAGCTGGCGGCAGGGCGACAGGACCCGCTCACCCGACGCGAACGTCAGGTGGCAGAAAAACTGGCGCAGGGGATGTCGGTGAAAGAGATTGCCGTGGACCTGGGGCTGTCGCCAAAAACCGTTCACGTTCACCGCGCTAACCTGATGGAAAAACTCGGCGTCAGTAATGACGTTGAGCTGGCGCGCCGCATGTTCGACAGCTGGCAATGAACCCGCTGTTTTCACGGCTGATCGCCGTTGCTGCCAGTTTTTCCATTTTCTCTGCCGCCTGGTTCTGCCTGTGGAGCATCAGCCTGCATCTGGTTGAACGCCCGGAGCTGGCGGTGCTGCTTTTCCCGTTTGGCCTGCGTCTGGGGCTGATGCTGCAATGTCCGCGCGGTTTCTGGCCGGTACTGCTGGGCGCCGAATGGCTGATGCTGGTCTGGCTGGCGCAGGAGGTGGCGCTGGCGCACTTGCCTTTACTGGTGACGGGCAGCGTACTCACGCTGATCCCGGTGGCGCTGATCTCCCGTTATCGTCACCAGCGCGACTGGCGCACGCTGCTGCGTCAGGGGGCTGCGCTGATTGCCGCCGCGCTGTTGCAGTCCCTGCCGTGGACCGGCGAGGAGGAGATGCTTAACGCCCTTCTGCTGACGCTGACCGGCGGTCTGACGCTGGCTCCCACCTGCCTGGTTATCTGGCACTACCTCACCAGTACCGTCTGGCAGCCGCTCGGACCGGCGCTGGTCTCTCAGCCGGTAAACTGGCGCGCCCGGCATCTTATCTGGTATCTGCTGCTGTTTGCGATCAGCCTGTGGCTGCAGCTTGGCCTGCCCGATGAGCTGTCGCGCTTTACCCCGTTTTGCCTGGCGTTGCCGATTATTGCCCTCGCGTGGCACTACGGCTGGCAGGGCGCGCTGATTGCCACCCTGATGAACGCTATCGCGCTGATTGCCAGCCAGACCTGGCACGATCACCCCGTCGATTTACTGCTCTCCCTGCTGGCCCAGAGCCTGACCGGGCTGCTGCTGGGGGCCGGGATTCAGCGCCTGCGTGAACTTAACCACTCATTACAAACCGAGCTGGCGCGTAATCGCCGTCTGGCAGAACGCCTGCTGGAAACGGAAGAGAGCGTCCGGCAGGAGGTGGCCCGCGAGTTGCACGACGACATCGGCCAGACCATTACCGCCATTCGCACTCAGGCGGGCATCGTTCAGCGTCTGGCGGCCGAAAACGCCGGCGTAAAGCAGGGCGGGGCACATATCGAACAGCTCTCTCTTGGCGTGTATGACTCGGTGCGGCGACTGCTTGGCAGGCTGCGACCGCGCCAGCTGGACGATCTTACGCTTGAGCAGGCGGTACGGTCTCTGATGCGCGAGATGGAGCTGGAAAGCCGCGGGATCGTCAGCCATCTTGACTGGCGCATCAATGAATCTTTGCTGAGCGAGGGCCAGCGCGTCACGCTGTTCCGCGTCTGTCAGGAAGGGCTGAATAATATTGTTAAGCACGCCAGCGCCAGCGCGGTAACGCTGCAGGGATGGCAACAGGATGAACGCCTGATGCTGGTGATTGAAGATGATGGCTGCGGTCTGCCGCCGGGCTCCGGCCAGCTGGGTTTTGGCCTGGCGGGCATGCGTGAGCGCGTCAAGGCGTTGGGTGGCACCCTGACGATCTCCTGCACCCACGGCACGCGCGTCAGCGTCAGTTTACCGCTGAGGAGTCAGCATGTTTAAAACCCCGGCGAATGCCGCCCCGCTAAACGATAAACGTGAAATTGACGCCCGCTATCGTTACTGGCGTCGCCATATCCTGATCACCATCTGGCTGGGGTATGCGCTTTTTTACTTTACCCGCAAAAGTTTCAACGCCGCCGCGCCGGAAATCCTCGCCAGCGGAGTGATGACACGCACCGATATTGGCCTGCTGGCGACGCTGTTTTACATCACCTACGGCCTGTCGAAGTTCTTCTCCGGTATCGTCAGCGACCGCTCGAATGCCCGTTATTTTATGGGCTCTGGACTTATTGCCACCGGGGTGGTGAACATTCTGTTTGGCTTCTCCACCTCGCTCTGGGCCTTTGCGCTGCTGTGGGCGTTGAACGCCTTTTTCCAGGGATGGGGCGCGCCGGTGTGTGCCCGTCTGCTCACCGCCTGGTATTCGCGCAACGAGCGTGGCGGCTGGTGGGCTATCTGGAACACGGCGCATAACGTCGGGGGGGCGCTTATTCCGATGGTGGTCGGGGCGGCGGCGCTGCACTACGGCTGGCGCACGGGAATGATGATTGCCGGCGGGCTGGCGATCGTTGCCGGGCTGTTTCTCTGCTGGCGACTGCGTGACAGGCCACAAACCGTGGGCCTGCCCGCGGTAGGCGACTGGCGGCGCGACGAGATGGAAGTCGCTCAACAGCAGGAAGGTGCAGGGCTGACGCGTAAAGAGATCCTCACCAAATATGTGCTGTTAAATCCCTATATCTGGTTACTCTCCCTCTGCTACGTGCTGGTCTACGTGGTGCGTGCGGCGATCAACGACTGGGGCAATCTGTATATGTCCGAAACCCTGGGCGTCGATCTGGTGACAGCCAACTCGGCGGTGACGATGTTCGAGCTGGGCGGCTTTATCGGCGCGCTGGTGGCGGGCTGGGGCTCGGATAAGCTCTTCAACGGTAACCGCGGGCCGATGAATCTGATCTTCGCCGCCGGGATTTTGCTTTCCGTTGGTTCGCTATGGCTGATGCCGTTTGCCAGCTACGTGATGCAGGCGGCGTGTTTCTTCACCACCGGCTTTTTCGTCTTTGGCCCGCAGATGCTGATTGGCATGGCGGCGGCGGAGTGTTCACACAAAGACGCCGCGGGAGCAGCGACGGGCTTTGTCGGGCTGTTTGCTTACCTTGGCGCTTCGCTCTCCGGCTGGCCGCTGGCGCGTGTTATCGACGTCTGGCACTGGAGCGGTTTCTTCGCCGTGATCGCCATCGCGGCAGGAATTTCGGCCCTGCTGCTGCTGCCGTTCCTGCATGCGCAGGCGCCGCGCGAGGCACACGAAGCGTGATGTGCTTCACCTTTTCATCCCGAATAGCGCAAAACTAAGAAATTTTCCTGGTTTCACCTGGACGCTGTCTCAGGCGTCGCTCCCGGCTGGTTTTTACAATGCTGCAAAAATCAGCTCAGGAGTAAACCAATCATGCTGGCCTTCTTAAATCAGGTGCGCAAACCGACCCTGGATCTGCCGCTCGATGTGCGGCGTAAAATGTGGTTCAAACCGTTCATGCAGTCTTACCTGGTGGTCTTTATCGGCTACCTGACCATGTACCTGATCCGCAAAAACTTTAACATCGCGCAGAACGACATGATCTCAACCTACGGGCTGAGCATGACGCAGCTGGGGATGATTGGCCTGGGCTTCTCCATCACTTACGGCGTGGGTAAAACCGTCGTCTCCTACTACGCGGACGGTAAAAACACCAAACAGTTCCTGCCGTTTATGCTTATCCTCTCCGCCATTTGTATGCTCGGCTTCAGCGCCAGCATGGGCGCGGGTTCCGTCAGCCTGTTCATGATGATCGCCTTCTACGCCCTGAGCGGTTTCTTCCAGAGTACCGGCGGGTCGTGCAGTTACTCCACCATCACCAAATGGACCCCTCGCCGCAAGCGTGGTTCGTACCTCGGCATGTGGAACATCTCCCACAACCTCGGCGGGGCGGGTGCGGCAGGCGTGGCGCTGTTCGGCGCAAACTACCTGTTCGACGGCCACGTGATCGGCATGTTTATCTTCCCGTCGATTATCGCCCTGATCGTCGGCTTTATTGGCCTGCGCTACGGCAGCGACTCACCGGAATCGTACGGCCTCGGCAAAGCCGAAGAGCTGTTCGGCGAGGAGATCAGCGAAGAGGACAAAGAGACCGAAGAAAACGAGATGTCCAAATGGCAGATCTTTGTTGAGTACGTGCTGAAAAACAAAGTGATCTGGCTGCTGTGCTTCTCCAACATCTTCCTGTACGTGGTGCGCATCGGCATCGACCAGTGGTCCACCGTGTATGCCTTCCAGGAGCTGAAGCTCTCCAAAGAAGTTGCGATTCAGGGCTTCACCCTGTTCGAAGTGGGCGCGCTGGTCGGCACGCTGCTGTGGGGCTGGCTCTCGGACCTCGCCAATGGTCGCCGCGCGCTGGTGGCCTGCGTCGCGCTGGCGCTGATTATCGCCACGCTCGGCGTCTACCAGCACGCCAGCAACCAGTATATCTACTTGGCCTCGCTGTTCGCGCTCGGCTTCCTGGTGTTTGGTCCACAGCTGTTGATCGGCGTGGCGGCAGTCGGCTTCGTACCGAAAAAAGCGATCGGCGCTGCCGATGGAATTAAAGGCACCTTCGCCTACCTGATTGGTGACAGCTTCGCCAAGCTGGGTCTGGGTATGATCGCCGACGGCACGCCGATTTTCGGCCTCACCGGCTGGGCGGGCACCTTTGCCGCGCTGGATGCCGCCGCCATCGGCTGTATCGTCCTGATGGCGATGGTCGCGGTGCTGGAAGAACGTAAGATCCGCCGTGAAAATCGGATGCAGAAATTAAAAGTAGCCTGAGTGTGCAGGTAACTTCTTTGCCCGGTTGACCGCCGGGCTTTTTTTTACATCCCACCTTTACCCCCCTTTACAGACCCGCTCCCTGCAATGCTCTACATTTTAATTTTGCTGCCGCACCCCGCGGCTTTTGTCCGTTTTGTTATGGAGAGCTTGCATGGTAAACCGACGACTATCCTGTCTTGCGCTATTGGTGGCGCTTGCCTCCCCCGCTCTGGCGGCGGATGCGCCGACGTACGGCGAGAAGCTGGAGGGGTTTGATTACGCCTGGCCGGTTAAGCATTTCACCTTTACCTCGCAACATCAGCCGCTTGATATGGCCTATCTGGACGTTAAGCCAGAAAAACCCAACGGCCGCACCGTGGTGCTGATGCACGGTAAAAACTTCTGCGCCGGAACGTGGGAGGGGACTATCCGCGCACTTTCCGCCAGCGGATACCGCGTGGTGGCACCAGACCAGATTGGTTTTTGTAAATCCACCAAACCCGAGCATTACCAGTACACCTTCCAGCAGCTGGCGGATAACACCCACGCGTTGCTTAAGCAGCTCGGCGTCGATCGCGTGACGGTTATTGGGCACTCGACCGGCGGCATGCTGGCGACCCGCTACGCGCTGATGTGGCCGCAGGAAGTGGAACAGCTGGTGATGGTTAACCCGATTGGTTTAGAAGACTGGAAAGCCCGCGGCGTACCGCATATTACGGTCGATCAGTGGTATCAGCGTGAACTTAAAACCAGCGCCGATGGCATTCGTCAGTACGAGAAAAATACCTACTATGCCGGGGAGTGGAAGCCGGAGTATGAGCGTTGGGTGACGATGCTGGCCGGGCTGAACAATGGGCCGGGCAAAACGCGTGTCGCCTGGAACTCAGCCCTGCTCTACGACATGATTTATACCCAGCCGGTGATCTACGAATTTGGTGAACTGAAGATGCCGGTATTATTGATGATCGGCACCAAAGACAACACCGCCATCGGGAAAGACCTCGCCCCGCCGGCGATCCGCAAGACGCTGGGCAACTATGCAGTACTGGGTAAGGAGACGGAAAAACGTATTCCGCATGCGACGCTGGTTGAGTTTAACGACATGGGCCATGCGCCACAGATGCAGGACCCTCAGCGCTTCCATGACGCGCTGCTGAAAGGGCTGCAGGCACGCTGACCGGTCTAAAGCAACAGCCCCGCAGCCCGTTCTGCGCGGGCTGTCTTCGGCGCACTACACGCCAGCATACCTGGTGCTGCCCGCATAACGGTTTTCCACCTTTTTTCACTGCACTATTATGGCCTTGCCCGCTGTCGACGCCGCGCGTTTCCCGCTATGATGAGCGGCTGACGTAGAGGAGAACGCATGGTCTGGATAATGCTGGCAACGCTTGCCGTGGTGTTTGTGGTGGGATTTCGGGTCCTGACCTCAGATTCACGTCGCGCAATTAAACGCCTGAGCGAGCGGCTGGGGATCACCCCGGTTCCTGTGGAATCGATGATCGATCAGTTCGGTAAAACGCCCGGCAATGAGTTTATCCGCTACCTTGAGCGACCAGACGAGGCGCATCTGCAAAACGCGGCCCAGGTGCTGCTGATCTGGCAGGTCTGCATTGTCGATGGCAGTGAAGAGAATTTGCTTGCCTGGCACCGTATGCTGCGTAAAGCCCGTCTGGCCGCGCCGATCACGGACGCGCAGGTCCGTCTGACGCTGGGTTTTATGCGTGAAATGGAGCCCGATCCGCAGGAGCTAAACGCCTTCCAGTTGCGCTATAACCAGCTTTTCCTGCCGGAAGAGGGCGTGTTTTACCTGCATTAAGCCGTTTTCCCGCATAACACATTCTGTGCGTTAAGAATCTCCTCTCTATTTTCATTGAGGCGAGTGGCGGCATAGATATCTATGTTTAACCTTTTTGCCTCGGCGTCCGTGAGTTCACGGTAGCAAAGTCCTTCCTGATTAAAGGTGCATTTCGACTGAGGCAGTAGCGCAAATCCTTTCCCTCTTGCGATACGGCTTAGCATCACAAGGGTATCATCCGGCTCTTTTATCCGCTTCAGCGGCGTTTTCAGCGTATCAAAGTAGCTTTCGCATTTGTCGTAAAATGACGGGTTGGCACTTCTGGAAAACCAGAAAATGGGAAGATCGCTAATATCCTCCAGCGCGACTTTCTCTTTCAGGCTGGCAGGGTGTAAAGAGGGCATTGCGATGAGCAACGGTTCCTGGCAGACCCAGCGGTATTGAACAATGTCTTCGTGACCCGTTCCTTTTTCACCGGTCAGCACCAGATCCAGCATGTTTTTAGACAAGCTTTGCAGCAGTTGGGCTGACGTCAGGTCCGGCGTTTCGACATCATCTCCCGCGTTCATTTTTTGAAGCTGGGAATTCACGGGTTCAATATATTCAAAATTAAGGGTCCGCGTGAGTCCAATACGCAGGCTCGTTTCAGAAGAGAGAGGATCTTCTTTTAGGTTACTGATGTCTTTGAGTATTTTTTCAGCCTGAACAACCAGCGCACGGCCTGCTTCTGTGAGGCTAACGTCATGCGTGTTGCGGCTGAACAACTGACGTTTCAGAACCGCTTCAAGGCATTTTATCTGACGCGTCAATGGCGGTTGAGTCATGCGTAGGCGTTCGGCAGCCTTACGGAAGTTCAGTTCATGTGCGACAGCGAGAAAGCATTGTAATTGTTTGATACTGGGCAGGTTATTGCTGATTAAATGTTCTGCTGTGGCCATACGTGGGTCCTGAATGCGAAAAGGTATTTCGTCTTTTTCCATTTCGATATTACACGCTAAATGCGGGCAGTAAACCCATTTCAACAGTAATACCAAAAATATATTACAAATTTAACAATTCCAATTGTTTCCTATATTGATAAATTTCTACCCGAATCCTCACTCAATCAATATTCGGAGTAATTATGTCATCTAAATATGTACTGGTATCACGCTTCCCGTTAAAAAATACTTTTACAGAGAAAGATTTTATCTCCTTAAAAATCAATGAAAACGTTCGCTAGTTTTCCTGTGAAGAAAACGGTGTTAATGAACTGCTGGAACTGCGCGCTGTCAATGACATTAAAGAAATTGCGTGTGCTGAGAGTGAAATGGAATCCATGTTCCATCGTTTCTCTGTTGTTCTTTCTGCCGATATTCGTCGCGAACTGCTTAAGTTTGTTGAATCCTCTATCGATAATAAAAAGAGTTTACCCGAATCAAATTATATTCAGCTTCGTCACGTTGAGGTGCCCGCCCATAACTATCAGCAGTATCGTCAGGGGCGCGATGAAACCACGCCGCATTTTTTGACGTTGATGAGACGCTAATAAATATTAAAAGCATGTTTGATTTCTATGACTTCTGGTGCAGGGGAAATAATCAAAACGATCGTCTTCAACGCTATATGTCTCGCTTTCGCGTCGACGTAAAAAACGGTGTGCCAGGGGAGACGCTGAACAGAGAGTATTATCGCCAGTTTAAAGGTGTGTCTTGTCGTTATCTGGAAGAAATGGGCCATGAATGGTTCAGGCGTAAGCCAGAAAACGAATTTTTTATTGAGAGTGCCGTTTCAGCACTTAAAAGCCATCAGAGACAGAACATGTACACCGTATTTATATCGGGCTCTATGCTTCCGATTCTGTCACCCATTGCGAAATATCTTGGGGTAACGGACATACTCTGTGCTCCGTTAATAATAAATGACGCAGGCGAGTTGACGGGGGAAATCGGTCTGCCCCAAACAATTGGAGCGGGTAAAAAAGACGCCCTGATGACGTTTTGCCGGGATAAGGAGATTAATCCAGCGGATTGTTATGCCTACGGTGACGATCTTTCGGATATTCCAATGCTCGAAGCCATTGGGCATCCCGTCTGTGTGGGAGAGCATTCCGCGCTTACCCGATATGCAGCAGAAAAAAATTGGCACATTATTTAAACCATTATTGAGGTAAGTAGTATGACTTCAGAACTCTCTCCGCAAAATATGACGTTAAGGTCATGGCTTGCGTTATTCATTCTGGCTATTTCAACGTTTACTATTGTCACTACCGAACTGGCGCCGGTCGGATTATTAACGCCAATCGCAGAGGGATTACGGTCTTCGGAATCCGCGGTGGGCATGACCGTGTCGCTTTATGCCTGGGTGGGGGCGTTGAGTGCGCTGTTTGCCTCCGTCTTTTTAGGCAATGTGGCTAAGAAGCGGCTTTTACTCGTGCTCACCGTGGTGCTTCTGATCTCTAACGTCATGGCCGCGACGGTAAACACCTTCGGAATGCTGCTTAGTGCCCGCGTGCTGGGCGCGCTTGCTCACGGTGCATTCTGGGCGATGATCGGCGCAACGGCGGTTGCCATGGTTCCTGCCAGATATATTGGTGCGGCGACGTCAATCGTATTTGGTGGCGTTTCCGCAGCAAGCGTTTTTGGCGTACCGGTTTCCAACTACATTGGTATCCACTTCGGCTGGCGGCAGGCATTTTGGCTGATGGCCGCGCTGAGCGTAATTGCCTTTGTGGGTATTAGCGTGCTTGTTCCCCAGATCGCCAGCAAAAGCGCGCTTGGCCTGGATGCGCTTAAGGGCGTGCTGAAATCGTCTACCCTGTGGAAAATTTACTCAGCAACCCTGCTGGCTGTTACGGCGCACTTTGCCGCCTTTACGTACATTGAACCCTGGCTTCACACGCAGAGTTTACTGTCCACCGCCTTTATTCCCGCCGTGCTTTTTGTTTACGGCATCGCGGGTCTGGCCGGTAATTTCCTGACCGGCGTGATGATTGATAAGTATCTCAAGCTGACGGTTTCGCTGTCTGTACTGCTGATCTGTGCAGTGCTGCTGTTCCTGGGCCTGTCAGGTTCCTCGCTCTCTGCTGCGCTGATATTCACCAGCATGATTATCTGGGGCGTTGCCGTGTCAGGAATATTTGTCGGCTTCCAGACGTGGGTTTTACGTATGGCTGAAGATAAAGCCTTCCCGGCCTCCGCAATCTACGTTTCGTTTTTCAATACCGCCATTGGTATCGGCGCGTCGGTCGGTGCCTGGATGGTTTCATCATTTTCAATGCCGCTCCTGTATATCGTCGCCGGCACGGCTATCGGCCTGTCCGTTCTGCTTGTCGCGGTTATTCCTGCAACCTTGACCGCAAAACAATCCCGTATGGAGAAATCTTATGAGTCAAATTAATGACCGCACGCGCTATGGCAGAGAGATCATGGACCGTCTTGAAGCAGGGCTCGCGGATAAAGTCACCCGCCGCCTGAGCGAACTGGACCCGGGCCTGCCCGCCCTGATAACCGACTATGCGTTCGGGGATGTGGTGGGACGTCCGGGACTGGAGCTCAAAACGCGCGAAATGCTGACTGTCGCCTCGCTTGTGACGCTGGGTAATGCTATGCCGCAGCTGGAACTGCACATGAGAGGCGCGCTCAACACCGGCGTGACGCCGGAAGAGCTGCTTGAAATTGTGATACAGATGGCGGTGTATGCCGGCGTTCCCGCCTGTATGAACGGTCTTACCGCCTACCGCGCGGCAATCGCTGTGACGGGTCATACGTTGCCGGGACTGAAAGGGAGTGACGCATGAGCGAGGTTGTCATTATTGCAGCCCGCCGCACGGCGACGGGCGCATTTCTGGGCGCGCTTGCGGAGCATTCCGCCGCTGACCTGGGAAGCCGGGTCATTCAGGCACTCCTGAAAGAATCTGGCGTAGAGGCCAGTAATATCTCTCAGGTCATTATGGGTCAGGTTCTTACGGCGGGGTGTGGCCAGAACCCGGCGCGGCAGTCGGCTCTGAATGCCGGATTACCCGTTGAAACGCAATGTTTGACGATCAATAAAGTGTGCGGTTCCGGGCTTAAGGCAGTCCATCTTGGCATGCAGGCGCTGCAGACGGGTGAGGCTGAGTTTGTGATCGCCGGGGGTCAGGAGAGCATGTCCAACGCGCCGCATATCGCCATGACGTCGCGTAGCGGAACGCGGCTGGGCGATATCACTCTCAAAGATAGCCTGGTTTCTGACGGGCTATGGGATGCCTTCAACGATTATCATATGGGTATCACCGCAGAAAACGTTGCGACCGAGTTTGGTATCAGCCGCGAAATGCAGGACGAATATGCCCTTGTCTCTCACCACAATGCGCTTGAAGCGCAGGCGCGCGGCATTTTTGAGCGCGAAATTGTTCCGGTTGAATGGCTGACGCGAAAAGGCGAAACGATCAGCGTGGAGAGGGACGAAGGGCCGCGTGCAACCAGTATTGATAAATTGACGAAGCTGAGGCCAGTCTTCCGAGAAGAGGGAACGGTGACGGCGGGAAATGCTTCATCGCTGAATGACGGTGCCGCTGCGGTGCTGCTTTGTACGCGTGATACCGCCGAAGCGCGTGGCTTGCCGGTTCTGGCGTCGCTGGGCGTGTTTACCCATTCCGGTGTCCAGCCTGCATTAATGGGCGCAGCCCCGATCCAGGCCATTGCCGACTGCCTTTCCCGCTCGGGATGGACGCCTGAGGATGTCGATCATCTTGAATCCAACGAAGCGTTTGCCGCTCAGGCGCTGGCGGTGATTCAGCAGGCTGGGATTTCCCCGGATCGTATCAATCCTTACGGCGGGGCAATCGCGCTTGGGCATGCGATAGGCGCATCCGGCTGCCGGATTTTGGTGACGCTGGTTCATGCCCTGGTCCGTAATGACGGCAAGTGTGGCGTCGCCGCGCTGTGCGTAGGCGGTGGGGAAGGCGTCGCGTTGAGCGTTTATCGCTAACGGCACGGCGTATCCGATATAAAAAAACCGGGAAAACCCGGTTTTTTTATTTTCATGATGAGGTATCAGGCGTTCACGCCCTTCATACCTTCGGCAGAATAGCGATCGCCTTTAATTGCTATCCGGCGATGCAGGTTGTTCAATGATTCAATATCGCTCTTCTCAAGCTCAATGTTGGCAGCGTGCGCGTTCTCGGCCAGATAGCCGGTGTGCTTAGTGCCCGGGATGGGAACCAGCCGATCGTATTGCGCTAACAGCCAGGCAAGGGCAATCTGACCCACGGTACAGCCGTATTTCGCCGCCAGCGGGTGGATGACATCGAGCAGCTGGCGATTATGATCGAGGCTGGACTGCATAAAGCGCTCATTATTTTTACGGAAATCACCCTCTGCAAATTCGCTATTGTTCAGGTATTTTCCCGTCAGGAAGCCTCTGCCAAGAGGCGAGTAGGGCACCAGACCAATGCCTAACGCTTTCACGACCGGCAGAATGCTTTCCTCGATATCGCGTGTCCACAGAGAATATTCCGTTTGCAGCGCGGTGACCGGATATACCGCATGGGCCCGTTGCAGCGTTGACGCCGACACTTCGCAAAGGCCTATGTGGTTGATCTTGCCCTCTTTCACAAGGGTGCGCAGACAATCCATACTCTCTTCGACCGGGGTGGTGTTACTCAGTCTGTGTAGATAAAAGAGGTCGATTCGCTCCACGCCAAGCCGCTTGAGGGACTCATTACAGCAGCGGATGATATAGTCAGGCGTATTGTTGATGGTGCGGGCATAAGACTCGTCGGGAGAGCGATCGATGCCGCATTTCGTGGCTATTTTGAACTGCTCGCGAGTGCTTTTATCCAGCCCGGCAAGAAAATGACCGATTAGTCTTTCATTATGACCACGGCCATATAAATTTGCGGTATCAATAAACGTCACGTTCAGATCGATGAGGCTATGCAATACCCGCAGCGAGGCGTTGTCATCAGTCTGGCCATAAAATTCACTCAGCCCCATGGCACCGTAGCCGACGGCACTGACGGTAAGATTTTGAGATAAATTACGTGTTTTCATAGTTTCTCCTTTTCAGACGCTATGATTGTTTCACCTCAAATGTGGATACTGAATTTTCATTTTCGTTATGCAGAAAAGGTATCAGTCGACGACGCGCTCTCTCCAGGCTCATTAAAAACGACAAAAGTTGTCAAATCGTTAAATCCGTCACACTTTTGATGATAAACTGCGCGACTTTTCCGCACGTTTTTATCTTCAGGTGACGCCATGACAGAACACATTCAGCCCACGCCCAGACCGCAGACCCAGGAGGTCACTCGCCCCAACTGGTCGGCGGTTTTCTCCGTGGCATTTTGCGTTGCCTGCCTGATTACCGTTGAGTTTCTGCCGGTGAGCCTGCTGACACCGATGGCGCAGGATCTGGGCATTTCCGAAGGCGTGGCGGGGCAGTCCGTCACCGTGACCGCCTTTGTGGCGATGTTCGCGAGCCTGTTTATTACCCAGGTGATCGGCACCATCGACCGCCGCAAAGTGGTCATTCTGTTCAGCGTGCTGCTGACGCTCTCCTGCCTGCTGGTCTCCTTTGCCAATAACTTCACCTTGCTGCTGCTGGGTCGCGCCTGTCTGGGGCTGGGATTAGGCGGCTTCTGGGCGATGTCGGCCTCGCTCACCATGCGTCTGGTTCCCGCGCGCACCGTGCCGAAAGCCCTCTCCGTGATCTTTGGTGCTGTTTCGATTGCGCTGGTCATTGCTGCGCCGTTGGGCAGTTTCCTTGGCGGGATCATCGGCTGGCGTAACGTCTTTAACGCTGCCGCGGTGATGGGGGTGCTATGCATTCTCTGGGTCTGGAAAGCGCTGCCGTCCTTACCGGGGGAAGCGGCACACCATAAACAGAATATGTTCAGTCTGCTGAAGCGCCCGGGCGTGCTGGCGGGGATGACCGCCATCTTTATGGCATTTGCCGGACAGTTTGCCTTCTTCACCTATATCCGCCCGGTATTCATGAACATGGCCGGGTTTGATGTGGATGGCCTGACGCTGGTGCTCCTGAGCTTCGGTATCGCCAGCTTTGTCGGCACCTCGCTGTCGTCCGCGTTTCTGAAGCGTTCCCTGAAAGTGGCGCTGGCGGGTGCGCCGCTGGTGCTGGCAATTAGCGCTGCGGTGCTGGTGCTGTGGGGCAGCGATAAGTGGGTTGCGTCGGCGATTGCGATTATCTGGGGCTTTGCTTTTGCGCTGGTGCCGGTGGGCTGGTCGACGTGGATCACCCGCTCGCTCGCCGATCAGGCGGAAAAAGCCGGGTCGATTCAGGTCGCGGTGATCCAGCTGGCGAACACCTGCGGTGCGGCGATCGGCGGCGTTGCGCTGGACCATCTGGGGCTGACGTCACCGCTGGTGATTTCCGGTACGCTGATGCTGCTGACCGCGCTGCTGGTGGCGGGGAAGGTTAAGGCGAAGTAATGCTTTTCTCCCTCTCCCGTGGGAGAGGGATGGGGTGAGGGCATCAGGCTACGCCGATGTCTGAACCCGTCTTCTCGAATCCATCGAAATCAGTACCACCGACGACACAATCAACAGCGTGCCCAGCCAGTCCGGCAGCGTAAACGCCACCCCAAGCAAAATCACCGACAGCAGGGCGCTGCTCAGCGGCTCGGCACAGCTCAGAATGCTCGCCTTCGGCCCGCCAATCATCTGCGCGCCTTTCAGATACAGGCTGAACGTCAGCGCCGTGCCAATCACCACCAGATAGAAAAACGCCAGCAGCAGGCTGCCATCAATCACGAAGGTGGTCCCGCGTCCGGCGTAGAACGGCGTCAGCACGACCCCCGCGATTAACATACTCCAGCCAACAATCGGCAGCGTGCCGTAGCGAGCGATAAGCGTCGACGGGTAGGTCGTATAAAACGCGGCAGCAAAGGCCGAGGCGATACCGAAGAACAGGGCGGCAGGGGAGATGGAGAGCGAGGTCGGATCGCCGTGCGTGACCAGCAGGAAGGTGCCGATAAGTGACGTCAAAATGGCGGATAAAACAAACACGCCGGGACGTTTTTTCCTCGCCAGCGCGAACCACGCGACAATGATCGTTGGCGAGAGAAACTGCAGCACGGTGGCCGTCGCCGCGTTGGATTTTTCAATCGTCAGCAGGAAGGTGAGCTGGACGGTGAGCGCACCAACCAGCGAGAAAAACAGCAGGCTGAGGGCGTCTTTACGATGTTTGATGACCGAGAAAATCTTGTCGCCATGCACGAAGGAGAGGGTCAGCAAGATGACGCCGGTAAACAGCAGGCGAATCATCGTCAGGTAAGGGGACGAGATCTGGCTTTTCTCCATGATGTACTGCGCGCAAACCCCTGAGCTGCCCCATAAAACGGCGGCGATCAGAACGTTGAGCATTCCTTTACGTGTGGAACCCATGTTCTCCCCTGTTATGTTGGTTTTTGTGTAGCATAACATGGGTCTTGCCGGGTGGGGTGTGGCCTGATGCCCTCACCCCGGCCCTCTCCCACGGGGAGAGGGCGCAAACACGAAAAACGGCAACGTGCGTTGCCGTTTTGCTTTTACCTTGCTTAGAACCACGCTTCCCACATCGCGCCGACGTTGAAATCATCCAGCGTCTCATCTTTTGTACCGTTCACACGGGCGGTGCGTTCGTTATCCACTTTGCCGCCGGTCACGTAGAAGCGCAGCATTGGGCGGAACTCTGGCCCCATGGCGATAGACATGTTCTGCGACAGGGTCAGCTTCCAGCCTTTGTTATCACCGCCATTGTCGTAATCCACGTGCTGCCAGCCCGCTTCCAGCCAGGTGGAGTGAACGTCGTTCCACCAGTGCATCGGACGCACGATGGCGTTGTAGTTCTTACGGTTGTCGGTTTTATCGCGGCTGTTGTCGTAGTCGTGGAAGGCGAGGATGTACTCCACCTGCGTGGCCTGGGTGAATTTGTACAGCCCTTCGAAGCTGGCGTAGACCGTGGTCAGATCTTCGGTTTTGTTGAATACGCTGTTATCCGCGTTATCAGAATAACGGGCAATCACCTTATTCACGCCGCTGTCGTTGGTGTGGCTCAGCACCACGCCGCCCTGCCAGGCCTTCAGACGCTCTTCACTCTCAATGGCTTTGGAGTCAAAACCGTAGTTCGCGTACAGCTCCAGATCCAGCGGGCCGACTTTCATGCCGTGGATTTTTGAGGTCGCAGCGTAGTTACCTTTGTCGCCCGTGCCGGAACCGCCGGTACAGGTAATGCGCGACGGGTTCGCCTCATCTTCCATCACTTCCGGGCTACAGGATTCCACCGCGGCCACCGCGGCAACGTCAAACTGCACGCCGCCGATGTCGAAGTTCTTCACCCCGGCACCCTGGCCGTCGTGGTTCATCCAGAAGTAATCGTTGATACCCTGCTGTGGACGCTGGTGGAAGTCACGGCCGGCCCAGAAGTAGGCGTTCGGGTTGGAGGCCATAATGTTGGTCACACCGGCATAGGCTTTTTTCAGGTTAACCTCGTCGCCCCAGTGGTCGATCATCACGTTGATGTCCCAGATGGCACCGTTGTCGCCCTTGAAGGCTTTGGAGAGCTGGAATTCACCGCCGTTGCCTTCGTTACCCAGACGACCAATTGCGGATGCACCGTTATAGGAACCGTCTACTGCCACGTATTTCTGATCGGCTGCCTGGAAGTGCGCGCCGTAGCGGGCATAGCCGGTAAATTTAACCCCAAACGGAATCGCGAGGTCCGGTGATTGCGCCGCGCTTTGCGGTTCGGTGACCACGTCCGCTTTTTTCGCGACGGCGGCGTCCATTTTGGCCTGACGTTCGGCCAGCGCTTTGTCTACCGCTTTCGCCACGATGGCGTCGATTTGCTCCTGCGTAAATTCTTGTGCGAGTACAGAAATTGGGCAAAGCGCGGCGACAACCGCCATGGTTAATGGAAGTTTTTTAATATAATTCATGGTTATCTCAATATAGTTTAATTTTATTCAGACAATAACCATCCCGCTCCGATCTGACAGAGTTTGTCGCTATCATCAGAACAAGTGGATTTCTATTTTAGGTACAGAGTGATTACATTAACGTTTTTTCGCCATACATTATCTCTGATATAAATGGATTATTTCTTCGGATAATTCACGTGCCAGCAGGGAATTCATTAAATGATCCTGCGCGTGAACCATTATTAAGGTCATCGGCTGGCGGGCTTCGCCCGCATCCTGTTCGATCAGTTTGGTCTGCATTTTGTGCGCCTGGCGCGCGTAGCCATCGGCTTCGCGCAGCAGGCTTTTGGCTTCGTCAAGGTTGCCCTGACGCGCCGCGTGCAGGGCTTCAAAGCACAGGCTACGCGACTGACCGGCGTTGACGATAATTTCCATTACGGCTTCTTCTAATGCGATCATTACACTGACTCTCTGTCAAAACTGTTATTTAATGCGGTGGCGGCAAACCACTCGCCGCTTTTCTTGATGGTGCGCTGCTGGGTAGATAAATCGAGCTGGATAAATCCGTAGCGATTTTTATACGCATTACACCACGACCAGTTATCAATAAAGGTCCACATATGGTAGCCAAGACACTGGCACCCTTCGCTAATACCTTTATGCAGCCAGGCCAAATGTTCGGAAATAAAATCGATGCGGTATTGATCGTTTATCTGACCATTCTCAATAAAGCGCTGTTCATTTTCGACACCCATACCGTTCTCAGAAATAAAACAGCGTGGGTTACCGTAATTGTCGCGCAGGTTAATCAGAATATCGTAAATACCCGGCTCATAAATTTCCCAGCCACGGTATGGATTCATCTTGCGGCCAGGCATTTCGTAATTATCAAAGAACCACTCCGGCATAAACGGTGCCTGTGGGTTCACCGCACTGTCACGGCATTTCACGCGACGCGGCTGATAATAGTTAATGCCGAGCAGGTCGATTTTTCCTTCCGCAATCAGGAAACTGTCTTCCGATTTGCAGGCGGGGAGCTGATCGTAAGATTTCAGCAACGCCACCAGATCCGCCGGGTATTCGCCGCGCAGGACGGGGTCAAGGAAGCTGCGGTTAAACATCAGGTCCGCAATGTGTGCCGCTTTGACGTCAGCCGGGTTTTGCGAGCGCGGATAGGACGGCGTCAGGTTCAGTACGATACCGATCTCCCCGGCGTAGTGCCCGGCACGGTAAGCGCGTACCGCCTGCGCATGCGCCAGCACGGTGTGATACGCCACGGTGGCCGCACGACGAAAATCCACCACGTTGGGATAGTGGAAATCGTACAGATAGCCGCCTTCCACCGGCACAATCGGCTCGTTGAAGGTAAACCAGTGCAGCACGCGATCGCCAAACAGATCGAAGCAAATCTGCGCATAGCGGGCGTAAGCGTCCACCACGTTGCGGTTTTCCCAGCCGCCAATCTCCTGCATCGCCATCGGCATGTCGAAGTGGAACAGGGTGATAAACGGGGTAATACCCTGTTCAATCAGCTCATCAATGACCTGATGATAAAAATCGACCGCTTCCGGGTTCACTTCACCGATACCGTCGGGGATCAGGCGCGCCCAGCTAATCGAGGTGCGAAAGCTGTTGTGGTTCAGCTGCTTTAACAGCTGAATGTCCGTTTTCCAGTGTTGATAAAACGTGGAGGTGTGCTGCGGTCCCACGCCATTATGAAAACGGTTCGGCTCGCGGGCAAACCAGTAATCCCAGGTGGTTTCACCCTCTCGTGTCCCTTCGGTCTGGAGGGCGGAGCTTGCGCTGCCCCACCAGAAATTATCGGGAAATGCGTATTTCATGACCTTTCCTCTTTGACTTAATGACTTGCTGTTTCAGCGGCACCGACGGTTGCCTGGGCTTTCTGCTCTTCGTTTTTCATCAACGTACGCTCGTAAGCACGCAGGAACGGCAGGTACATCAGCGCTGACATCACCATACACACCAGACACATCACCACCGGGCTCAACGCCCAGTTTGCCGCCCACGATGCGCCAATAGGGGCCGGGGTCGTCCACGGGGTTAACGACACCACCTGTGCCAGCCAGCCCATTTTGGTGGCGCCGTACGCCAGGCAGGCGTTCACCAGCGGAACAAACACGAACGGGATAAACAGCATCGGGTTCATGATGATTGGCGCGCCGAACAGAATCGGTTCGTTGATGTTAAAGAAGCTGGGCACAACGCCCATTTTGCCGATGGTGCGCAGGTGCGTGACGCGGCTGCGCAGCAGCAGGAAGGCCAGCGGAAGCGTGGAGCCGACGCCGCCAATCAGCAGGTAGTGGTCCCAGAAACCCTGCAGGTAAACGTGTGGCAGCGCCGCGCCAGCCGCCAGTGCCGCCTGGTTTGCGGACAGGTTGGCCATCCAGAACGGGTTCATGATGCCGGTGACAATCAGCGAGCCGTGGATACCGGCAAACCAGAAGATCTGGCACAGCAGCACGGAGAGCAGAATGGCAGGCAGGGAGTCAGACGCAGAGACCAGCGGTTCCAGCAGGTGCATAATCGCCTGCGGGATAATCATCCCGGTTTGTGCTTCGATAAACAGGTTCAGCGGGTGCAGGGTACCGATCACCACCATGACCGGGATCAGGATCTCAAACGAACGCGCCACACCGGTCGGCACTTCTTTCGGCAGACGGATGGTCACGTTGTTCTGCTTCAGCCACGCATACACGCGGGTGGAGTAGATGGCGGTGATCAGCGCGGTGAAAATCCCCTGGCCGGAGAGGTACTGGGTCGAGATCTTGCCGTCGGCATACGGAGCTGCCACCAGCAGGAAGGCCATAAAGGCCAGCAGACCGGACATCACCGGATCGAGGTTAAACTGACGCCCCAGGCTTGCACCAATCCCCACCGAAATGAAGAACGTCATCACGCCCATGCTGAGGTTGAACGGCAGCATCAGCTGTTCACGGTAAGTCTGGGAGAAATCCAGCCAGCCGCGGGCAAAGCTGTTTGTCGTATCCGCGGAGAAGGGCGGGAAGATGAACACCAGCATAAACGAGCCGATGATCATAAACGGCAGCGCGGCGGTAAAGCCGTCGCGGATGGCAATCACATACTTTTGCTGGCCGAGCTTCGCGGCCAGCGGGGTAATTGACTGCTCAATAACCGCGACCATTGATTGATATAACGAACTCATGTGAACACCTTTTAGTGTGCCGCTTCGATGAGCGACAGAGCATAGTCCAGTACTTTATCGCCACGTTGCATACCGTAATCCATCATGTCGATGGGTTGGACCGGGATGCCCTTTGTAGCCGCCTTGTCTGAGAGTGTCTGTAACATGTACTTCACCTGGGGTCCGAGAAGGACAACCTGGTACTGCGGAAACTGCGTATCAAATTCGGAAACGCCATACGCGTCTATTTTTACCGGCAACCCGCGCTCTTTCGCGACATCGACCATTTTGCTGACCAGCAGGCTGGTGGACATCCCGGCAGAGCAACACAGCATAATCTTGAACATCGACAACCATCCTCTAAATGTAAAAAGTTATTGCGAGGATGATTGGACATTATACGGAAACCGGTTTCCATTTATAAAAGACAGAAGTGTGACAACCATCAAGATCCACTGCTTATGACGCTAATTAACCAGATGCATGTCACATAATTTGCGCGTTTTGACATCATTTTGAGTTGAAATGGAAAATCGGTTTCCATGAAAAACGGAAAAGGATATACTCCATTCTGGCTATAATATGAGCCGTAGCGGTGATGGAATTTGCAGGTGCGAAGTAAGCCTGCCAGGGGAAAGAGATGTCGACAATCAATGATGTATCACGTCTTGCCGGGGTGTCTAAAGCCACGGTATCGCGAGTGTTGAGTGGGTCGCGTGGCGTAAAGGAAGCCAGCCGCCAGGCCGTTTTAAAAGCGGTTGATGAACTGAACTACCGGCCCAATGTAATTGCGCAGTCGCTGCTGAGCCAGTCGACGGGGTGTATTGGGGTGATTTGCGCGCAGGAGAATATTAACCAGACCACCGGTTATCTTTACGCGCTGGAAAAGCACCTCAGCCAGCATCAAAAACATCTGCTGTTGCGCTTCGCGCATACCAAAGCGGAAGTGATGCACGCCCTGGAAGAACTTTCCTGTGGGTTATGTGATGACATCCTGGTGATTGGCGCGCGTTTCCCGCTGGACGTCGAGATGGACAATGTCATCCTCGTTGACTGCATGGAGTCCGATAATTCCAACAGCATCCAGTTCGATCACGCCTTTGCCGCCGAAACCGCCTGTAACTATCTGACCAGCCAGGGGCGACGCCAGATAGCCCTGATCCATCCGCAAGGCAGCGGTTTCGCCGACCAGGTGTTGCTGGGCTATAAACACGCGCTGGAGAAAAATTTCCTGCCCTTTAATCGCAACCTCGTCTTTATGGATGCCACCTCCTCATCCGTTGCGCTGCAGGAGTTGCTTAACAATGCGAGCACGCTGAATTTTAACGCGCTGCTGGTGGCGGACGAACAGGAAGCTCAGCGGGTGATCCCGCAGCTGCAGGCGTTTAATAAATCCGTGCCGGACGACATTATGGTCTTTAGCCTTGCCGGATCGCTGCATCTGCCGGGTATCCCGGTGATCCCGGCCATTGAATACTCGATGGATGCTATGGCAGCACGTATTGTGGGCTGGCTGACGGAGAAAACGCAGATGCTGGGGTCCTATGTTCTGCGCGGGGATTTGATTATTCCGGATGTACGAAAGCGCTAAAAAAAAGCGTGAAGCCCGGCTTCACGCTTAATAATCTTCCATACAATCTACCTGACTGACCGCGTCCCAGTAAGCATCCAGATTGTCGCGCTTCACGGCCGTGATGGCGTTTTTGATCAACAGTTGATTGGCCTCAGACGACAAAATCATCGCCTGCCAGGCTTTATCGCTCTGCTTTTTCTGGGGCGTGCAGGCCTTCTTCACATCTTTAAGGATCTGCTGCTTTATCTGGGCCTCTTTCACGGGATCGTCTTTTTCCTGGGCATGGACAAACGCGGCGAAGAGCAGACAAACGAGCAGGCAAACCAGGTGTGCAGCTTTCATCAAAATCCCCTTTAGACGTCACAGGCTTCCCATGAAATATATCGTTACATTCAGTGTAGCGACGCCAGCCGAAAGTATGAATTTTTGTCTTCCTGCGTATGAGAACCCTGCACCCGGACCGGCACCGGCGGTTATTGAATCCCTCCGCCCAGCGACTGCCACAGCGTAATACGGTTTTCAAAGTCGGTCTGCTGCAGGGCAATCAATGATGCCCGTGCCGACCACAGGGCGCGCTGCGCGGTGAGAACGGTCAGGTAATCACCCGCCCCCACCTGATAGCTGCGCGTTGCCACATCCAGCGTTTTTTGCTCTGCCGCCACGTATTCACGTTGCGCATCAAGCTCTTCACTCAGGGTTTCGCGGCGCGCCAGCGCATCGGCTACATCTTTGAACGCGCTCTGGATGGTTTTCTCATAGGTGGCAATCAGCCCTTTTTTCTCCGCTTCGGCATAGCGCAGTTGCGCCATGTTATTGCCGCCGCTGAACAGCGGCAGGGAGATGGACGGCGCGAACGACCAGACCTTCATGCCGTGGCTGAACAATGACGAGAGCGAATCGCTGCCGACCCCGGCGCTGGCGGTAAGCGAAATCGTCGGGAAGAAGTTGGCGCGCGCAGCACCGATGTTGGCATTGGCGCTCAACAGGTTATGTTCAGCCTCCTGAATATCCGGGCGACGCAGCAGCGTGGCGGAGCTAACGCCCGCCGGGATCAGGGTGATGGCGTTATCGCTCAGGCTCTCCAGCGTACCGGGTAGCAGGTTTTCCGGTACCGTCTCGCCCGCCAGCAAATTCAGGGCGTTTTTGTCCTGCATCACCAGCGTCTGATAGCTGGCGACGCTGGCGCGGGCCTGCTGATAAACCGCCATTGCTTCGCTGACATCCGTTGCGGCGGCGACCCCGACGTCCTGCTGACGCTGCACAATCTTGAGCGAGTTCGCTGCGCTCTCCTGAGTGGATTTAGCCAGCGCCAGATTGCTGTTATCTGCCGCCAGAGTAATCCAGGCGGTGGTCAGCTCGCTGACCATTGTCAGGCGCGTGTTCTGCGCCGTGAACTCGCTGGCAAGCCAGGTTTCACGCGCGGCGCGCGAGAGGCTCTGGTTACGACCGAACAGATCCAGCTCGAAGCTGGAGACGGTGCCGTTAGCCTCATCGCTGGTGCTCACGCCGCTGGCCAGCGTGCGGCTGCGGGTATGGCTCAGGCTGGCATCCACCGACGGGAACAGAGACGAGCGCGTCTCACCATACTGGGCGCGGGCGGCGTCGATATCAGCAATCGCTTTTTGCACATCGCGGTTGCTGGTGAGTGCCATTGTTACCACCCTGTTCAGGCGGTGATCGTTCATCACCTGCTGCCACTGGCTGACTACGGCGGTGGCTTCGCCGTGGGTGCCCGGCAACGTGGCCGGGACGGGCGCGTCAGGACGCTGATAGGTAGGGTCTAACGAAACACAGCCTGCGCTCAGCAGTGCCAACACTAAAACAGATACACGAAACATTATGACCTCCGGTTTGCGTGCTTACCGGAGAAGAGACGTTTCACCAGTACGAAGAATAATGGAACAAAGAAGATGGCCAGCAGCGTTGCCGCGAGCGTCCCGCCGATGATGCCGGTCCCAATCGCCACGCGGCTGTTGGCGCCTGCACCGGTGGCGACGGCCAGCGGTGTTACCCCGGCGATAAACGCCAGCGACGTCATGATGATCGGACGCAGTCGCGTCTGAGCCGCACGCAGCGCGGCACGCGTCAGGGAGTAACCTTCCGCGACTCTCGCCTCCGCAAACTCAACGATCAAAATGGCGTTTTTCGACGACAGGCCGATGGTGGTCAGCAATGCCACCTGAAAATAGACGTCGTTGCTCAGCCCGCGCAGCGAGGCGGCCAGCGCCGCACCCAGCACCCCAAGCGGGATCACCAGAATGACTGAAATCGGCACCGACCAGCTCTCATACAGCGCGGCCAGGCACAGGAATACCACCAGGATGGAGAGGGCATACAAGCTCATTGCCTGGCCGCTCGCCAGTTTCTCCTGTAACGACAACCCGCTCCACGCCCAGGTTGTGCCGGCCGGCAGGTTGTTCGCCAGCTGTTCCATCCGGGTCATCGCCGTACCGGAGCTGGCACCACTGGCGTTCTCGCCCTGAATTTCATAGGCCGCCGAGCCGTTGTAGCGCACCAGACTCTCCGGGCCATATTCCCAGCGCGTGGTGGCGAAAGCGGAGAACGGTGTCATGGTGCTGTCGCTGCCGCGTACGTACCATTTGTTGAGATCGGAAGGCACGGCGCGGTAATCGCTGTCTCCCTGGATGTAGACCTTTTTCACGCGGCCCCGATCGATAAAGTCATTCACGTAGGTTCCGCCCCAGGCGCTGGAGAGGGTATCGGTGACGTCGCTCAGGGAAAGCCCCAGCGATACGGCTTTGTTGTTGTCGATATCCACCTGCAGCTGCGGCATCTGCGGCAAATCATTGGCGCGAACAGCATGCAGGGAGGTGTCCTGATTCGCCTGGCCGATCAGCTGATTACGCATCTTCAGCAACGTGTCGCGATCGGTGCTGCCGCTGGCCATGAGCTCGAAGGTAAAACCGTTGCTCTGGCCGAGGCCGTCTACGGCCGGGGGCGTCATGGCAAAGACGGTGGCATCGCGAAGGGAGCCGAGTTCCTGAGTGGCGCGCAGGGCAATCGCCTGAGCGGTGTTCTCATCGCCTTTACGCTCGGACCAGTTTTTCAGGGAGACAAACGCCATCCCGGCATTCTGGCCGCTGCCGCTAAAGCTAAAGCCCTCGACCGTAAAAATCACATCGGTGTTGGCTTTCTCTTTAGTGAGGAACCATTCGCGAACCTGACGACTGATCTCCGCGGTACGTACCGCTGTCGCACCGGCAGGCAGGGTGTACTGCACCATGATTTCACCCTGGTCCTCCGTGGGCAGGAAGCTGCCGGGCAGCTTCAGCATTGCCACGGCCATCGCGCCACAGAGCAGGGCGTAGACCACCAGCATGCCCGCGGAGCGGCGCAGCGCGCGCAGGACTTTATTCTGGTAGCCATGCTCGGTCTTACTGTAGAAGCGGTTAAACGCGCCGAAGAACCCTTTTTTGTGAGGAGGCGTATGGCGCAGTACCGAGCCGCAGAGCGCGGGTGTCAGGGTCAGCGCCACCACCACCGAGAGGAGCATCGCTGAGATAATGGTGACCGAAAACTGGCGGTAGATGACGCCGGTTGAGCCGCCGAAGAAGGCCATCGGCAGAAACACGGCGGAAAGCACCAGCGCAATGGCGACCAGCGCACCGGAAATTTCGCCCATCGATTTTTCGGTGGCTTCGCGGGCGGGCAGACCTTCATCGCGCATAATGCGCTCGACGTTTTCCACTACCACGATGGCGTCATCGACCAGCAGACCTATCGCCAGCACCATCGCAAACAGCGTCAGGGTATTGATGGAATAACCGAACAGCGCCAGCACACCAAAGGTGCCTAACAGAACCACCGGCACCGCCAGCGCGGGGATGAGCGTGGCGCGAATGTTCTGCAGAAACAGATACATCACCACTACCACGAGGATAATGGCCTCAAACAGCGTCTGAATCACATCTTCCACCGAGATCTTAATGAACTCGGTGCTGTCTTTCGGATAGGCCACATCATAGCCTTCCGGCATTGCCCGTTTGAATTCGGCAATTTTATCTTTCACCGCGGTGGCGGTATTGAGCGCATTCGCGCCCGGCGAGAGCATCACCGCCATACCGGCTGCCGGGTGGCCATTCAGCCTGGCGGTAGCCGTGTAATCCTCGCTGCCCATCTCCACGCGCGCCACGTCGCCGATACGCACCACTGCGCCGCTGGACTGGCTCTTAAGGATGATATTTTTAAACTGATCGACCGTCTGCAGGCGCGACTGGGCACGCACGGTGGCGGTCAACTGCTGGGTACCAGACGCGGGTAAAGCGCCGATTTTACCGGCGGAAACTTGCACGTTCTGCGCTTCAATGGCGCTCTGAACGTCGGATGGCATCAGCGAGTACGACGCCAGCTTTGCCGGGTCAAGCCAGATGCGCATGGCGTATTCCGCACCAAACACCTGCAGGCTGCCGACGCCTTCTACGCGTGCCAGCGGATCCTGCATATTACTCACCAGCCAGTCGGCGATATCCGAACTGCTGGCATGGTCGGTTTTATCGTACACGCCCATGATCAGCAGGAAGTTACTCTGCGATTTTTGCACCGTAATGCCGGCCTGCTGTACCTCGGTCGGCAAGCGCGACTCGGCCTGCTGAACTTTGTTCTGCACCTGAACCTGCGCGGTATCCGGGTCGGTTCCCTGTTCGAACGTGACGGTGATGCTTACCGAGCCGTCCGAACTGCTGGTGGAGGTAAAATAGAGCAGGTTATCCAGCCCGGTCAGCTGTTGCTCAATGACCTGGGTGACGCTGTTTTCCAGAGTCTGTGCCGACGCGCCAGTGTAGGTGGCAGAGATTTTGATCGACGGCGGGGCGACGTCGGGATACTGCGCGACGGGCAGGGTACGGATCGCCAGCACCCCGGCGAGCATAATCAGAATAGCAATCACCCAGGCAAAAACCGGGCGACGCACGAAGAAGCGGGAAAACATCAGGCGTTTCCTCCCGCGGTTTTCATCTCTTCGGCGTTAACTTGCTGACCGGCGGTCACTTTATCGGTGCCTTCCACAATCAGCTTATCGCCAGCCTTCAGTCCACTCAGCACCAGCCATTTGTCGCCGTAGGTGTCACCCGTTTCCAGCTGACGTTGTTCCACCTTATTGCCGGCCCCCACCACCAGCGCGGTGGCGTTGCCTTTGGCATCACGGGTAATTCCCTGCTGCGGGGCGAGGATGGCCTCGCTCATTACCCCTTCATCCACTCTGGCGCGAACAAACATCCCGGGCAGAAGCTGATGCTGCGGGTTGGGGAAGACAGCGCGCAATGTGACCGACCCGGTGGATTCGTCCACTGCCACTTCAGTCAGGGCCAGACGGCCTTTTTCCTGATAGGTGCTGCCATCTTCAAGGATCAACGACACGCTCAATGTCTCGCTGTTGCTGGCAAGCGTTTGTTTGCGTAATCGCAGAAGATCGGCGCTGGAGCGGGTTAAATCGACGTACATATTGTCCAGGCCGCGAATGGTGGCGAGTGCGGTCTCTTGCTGGGCAGTGACCAGTGCGCCGGGGGTGACCGAAGAGATGCCAATACGTCCGGCAATCGGGGCGGTCACCGTGGTCCAGTTGAGGTTAATGCGCGCGCTTTCCTGGGCTGCTTTTTTCGACTCCACGCTGGCCTTGTCCTGCGCGCAGGTGGACTTTGCATCTTCGGCATCCTGACGCGATACGCCGTCGTCTTTCACCAGTTGTGTATAGCGTTGAGCTTTCTGGCAATCGGCCTGCACCAGCGCCTGCGCCTGTTTCAGGGCTGCGGCGGCCTCATCGTAGGCGGCGCGGTAGCTGGAAGGGTCAATTTGATACAGCGCCTGTCCGGCTTGCACGGTATCGCCTTCGGTAAAGAGCCGTTTCTGAATAATGCCGCCCACCTGAGGACGCACTTCCGCGCTCATGGCGGCCGTGGTGCGTCCGGTCAGTTCACTGACCACGGAAACGGGTTGGCTCAGGAGCGTAACAATCCCCACTTGCGGGAGGGGATGTTGAGGAGCAGATGTTTGTGCATTATCGCACCCCGTCAGGAGGAATAATGCTGCGATGGAGGTTGTTATGGCTTTCATAATTTTTTCCAGGGTGAACGATGCCTGCCCTGTTAATGGCTTAACAAGGAAGGGGGCTATTTAAAGGCACAGCGATACCGCATCTCCGGCAGAGCCGGAAATGTTAATAAGGGAATAACGTCTTCCCGCTAATTATTCACATGCGATTACTTCGCAGAGAAAAGCATATTTAAAATATTTTGATAAAGAGGCTCTAATTGTTCAGAGGGTACGTTTAAGGGTGTCAGTCGACGGTAAATAGACCCCTCAATCATTACCGCGGTAATCTCCACGCAGCAGCGAATATGATCATCACTCAGGTGGGGAAACTGTTTTTTCAGGTGTGCGCAGGCATTAGCAAACATCCGCTTTTCCGCTTCGACCAGCATGGCCGCCACCTGGGGATTGCGCGTGGCTTCAGCCGACATCTCAAGCATCAGCGCATCGTCATCTTCATTCAGGGTCTGTCGCCAGGCGAGCGCCTGAGGCATCCCCTCGACCAGCGTTTTACCCTGAATCTCTTCGATGCGTGAGTCGATGATACGGCGAATCATCTCTTCAATAATCGCATCTTTGTTACTGAAATAACGGTAGATTTGCCCGACGCTGAGCTTTGCCTCACTGGCGATCTGCGACATGCTGGCCGCATGAAAACCGCTGGCGCGAAAGCACTGACGCGCGGCAGCGATGATGTCGTCCTGACGCTGCTTTTGGCGTTCTTCCAGTTTTGTGCTCATCGTCGGTTACCCTATAAAAGTGAGAATGATCGTTCTCATTATACGTTTCAGGCGCGTATTGGAAAGACTTTTTTTAAGTACTTATTGAATGAATATTTCAATGTTTAAAGAATGGAGAAAAAAAGGAGTTTTGATGAAGGAAAGGCTGTGCAATATTAAGATTGCACAGAAAATAAGGAGAAAAATATGCATCTGAGCACGACGGATAACGTCACACACGATGAAAAAGAAGAATTATTAACAGGGCTTCGCGCCTACAACGGACAATTTTTAGATCTCTCAAACTTTAGCGGCGACATTGGCGTTTATGTGCGAGACGATAAGGGCGTGATGCTGGGCGGGTTAATTGGCGTGCGCAAAGGCGACTGGCTAAACATCGATTTTCTGTGGGTCAGCGACACCGTGCGTGGATCGGGCGTCGGCAGCCAGCTTATCAAAACGGCAGAAGACGAAGCCCGACGCAAAGGCTGCACCCATGCGCTGGTGGATACGGTCAGCTTCCAGGCACGTCCATTCTATGAAAAGCAGGGCTATCAGCTGCAGATGTCGTTGCCGGATTACCCGTACCCGGGTATGCAAAGGCATTATCTGACCAAATCCCTTTAACCGCCGATGCCGTTGCCCATCACGGCCAGCGCATGACGCACAATGATCTCTGGCGAGAGGGCGTGTAGCCTCTCGTCGTTGCGCATTCTTGAGAACGGCACCAGCACCAGGCTTAGCAGCGTGGTGAACAGCAGTTCTGGCGCGAGTGCCCGGTTCAGTTGCCCTTCCTGCTGCCAGCGTTTAAGGGTGGCGAGTGTTGCTTGGTATTTGTCGTCACCGAACCGCGCGTGCAGATGCGTGCGCAGTACAGGCATCTCCCCGATGACCTCCTGCATCCACAGCGGGGCAAACCAGCGGTGCTGCTCCGCCAGCTCGGCCAGTACCTTCACCATTTGCGTTAATGCGTTGACCGGCGAGTCGGGGTTTTCGGCGAAAATTGCGCCGATCCGGTTACGTAAGGGCAGGAAGCGCTCCTCAATCATCGCGTCGAGCAATTGTTCTCGTGAATTGAAGTAGTAATGCAGCATCGCTGGCGTTACGCCCGCTTCTTTGGCGATGGCGTTCAGCGAGGTTTGAGCGATTCCCTGGCGGGAAAAGAGGCTCAACGCAATATCCAGCAGCTGTTCGCGGCTGGCGGTTGCCCGCTTTCCGCCGCGTGGTCGACCGGGGCGGCGCGGTTCAGAATTGTCCTTATGTGCTGGCATAGTCGCAGGATCTCTTGATCTTATTCATCACTTACTTAAATATTAATTATCCAGTTAATTAATTTCAAGCGATCTCTTATGGAGTCCGACGTAATGACTCAACCTGCGCAAAACGCGCCGTCGATAAAGCTGCTGTTCAGCGCGCTGCTGCTGGTGATGCTGCTTTCGGCGCTGGACCAGACGATTGTTTCCACGGCGTTGCCCACCATCGTTGGGGAATTGGGTGGCCTGGATAAGCTCTCCTGGGTGGTGACGGCCTATATCCTCAGCTCGACCATTGTGGTACCGCTGTACGGAAAATTCGGCGATCTGTTTGGGCGTAAAATCGTCCTTCAAATCGCTATTGTGCTGTTTCTGGCAGGGTCGGTGCTCTGCGGTCTGGCGCAAAACATGACCCAACTGGTGCTGATGCGCGGCCTGCAGGGGCTGGGCGGCGGCGGTCTGATGGTCATCAGCATGGCCGCCGTGGCGGACGTTATTCCGCCTGCGGAGCGTGGCCGCTATCAGGGGCTGTTTGGCGGCGTGTTTGGTCTGGCGACGGTGATCGGGCCGCTTATCGGCGGGTTTATCGTGCAGCACGCCTCCTGGCGCTGGATTTTTTATATCAACCTGCCGCTCGGTCTCTTTGCCCTGCTGGTGATAGGCGCGGTGTTCCACGGCAGCGCACGGCGCAACAAGCACGAGATTGATTATCTGGGGGCGATTTACCTCAGCATGGCGCTGCTGTGTATCATCCTGTTTACCACTGAAGGCGGGACGATACGCCAGTGGAACGACCCGCAGCTGTGGTGCATTCTGGCCTTTGGCCTGACGGGTATCGCCGGGTTTATCTATGAGGAGCGTCTGGCCTGGGAGCCGATCATTCCGCTCTCGCTGTTCCGCGATCGCAGCTTTCTGCTCTGCAGCCTGATTGGTTTTATTATCGGGATGTCGCTCTTTGGCTCGGTCACCTTCCTGCCGCTCTATCTGCAGGTTGTGAAAGACGCCACGCCGACTCAGGCCGGTCTGCAACTGATCCCGCTGATGGGCGGACTGCTGCTGACCTCGATCATCAGCGGGCGGATTATCAGCCGTACCGGAAAATACCGTCTGTTCCCGATCGCCGGTACGCTGCTTGGCGTGGTGGGCATGGTGCTGCTGACGCGCATCTCGATCCACTCGCCGATCTGGCAGCTGTACATTTTTACCGGCGTGCTGGGGATGGGTCTGGGGCTGGTCATGCAGGTACTGGTGCTGGCCGTGCAGAACAGCGTCTCTGCCGATCAATACGGGGTAGCGACTTCCGGGGTCACGCTGTTTCGTTCCATTGGCGGGGCCATCGGCGTCGCGCTGTTTGGCGCGGTCTTCACCCACGTTTTGCAATCGGGTCTGATGGACCGTTTACCGCAAGGGGCGGAGTTACCGCATGAGCTCAATCCAGCGGCCATTCATCGGCTGCCAGAGGCCCTGCGGCTCGATTACCTTGATGCGTTTGGCTCAGCCATTCACGCGGTGTTCCTGCTGGCGGCAAGCATTATGGTGCTGGCGTTTGTACTGTCGTGGTTTTTACGTGAAACGCCGTTACGCCGTGCGGGCATGCTCAGGTCGGATCAATAGCGCCCCCGCACATATAACTTATCCGTCTTATTGATGCTTTTTCGTTTTTTAGCCAGCCGTACCGTTGTCGATATAGTCACTGAAACGTTTATCAAAAGGATATGTCTCGTGAAACTTCGATTGGGTGCTCTGGTTCTCGCGGGCCTGCTGCTGGCAGGTTGCGATCAAGGCGGCAGCGATGCCAAACACATCAAAGTCGGCGTGATTAACGGCGCGGAGCAGGACGTGGCGGAAGTCGCTAAAAAAGTGGCGAAAGAGAAATACGGTCTGGATGTGGAACTGGTGGGGTTCAGCGGCTCGCTGTTGCCCAATGATGCCACCAGTCAGGGCGATCTTGATGCCAATGTCTTCCAGCATCGCCCGTTCCTGGCAGAAGATAACAAGGCGCATCACTACAAGCTGGTTGCTGTAGCGAACACCTTTGTTTTCCCGATGGCCGGCTACTCCCGCAAGATAAAATCCGTGTCTGAGCTGAAGGACGGCGCGACCATCGCCATTCCAAACGATCCGACCAACCTTGGCCGCGCACTGCTGCTGTTGCAAAAAGAGAAGCTGATTACCCTGAAGCCTGACGTTGGCCTGCTGCCGACGGCGCTGGATATCACCGCCAATCCGAAGCATTTGAACATCATGGAGCTGGAAGGGGCGCAACTGCCGCGCGTGCTGGATGATCCGAAAGTGGATGTTGCCATTATCAGCACCACCTATCTCCAGCAAACCGGGCTGTCGCCGGTGCATGACAGCGTGTTTATTGAAGATAAAAACTCGCCGTATGTGAACATCGTGGTGACGCGGGAAGACAACAAAGACGCGGAAAACGTGAAGGAATTTATCCAGTCGTATCAGTCGCCGGAAGTTGCGAAGGCCGCAGAGACCCTCTTTAACGGTGGCGCGGTGCCGGGCTGGTAGTCAGGACAAAGGCGTATAACAGGGTGTTATACGCCTTACCGAGTTATTTCAGGTTGGCTTTAAAGAACGAGGCCAGTTTTGCAAACGGGATCAGATCCGTGCGGTCATACAGGTCAACGTGGCCCGCATTCGGCACGATATACAGCTCTTTCGGTTCACCGGCGCGTTTATAGGCGTCTTCGCTAAACTCTTTCGAATGCGCTTTATCACCCGTGATAAACAGCATCGGACGCGGTGAAATGGTTTCGATATCGTTGAACGGGTAGAAGTTCATAAACTTACCGATGCTGCTCATCATCGGTTTCGTCGTCAGCGCCTCTTTCTCGCCCTGTGGCGTGTACCCGCCGCGTTCGGTGCGATAGAAATCGAAGAACTCACGCTGGATAGCCGGCGTAGAATCATCCAGCTTATTTACCGTCCCGGGAATGTAGGCTGTCTCTGCACCCTGATACTCTTTCAGACGCTGCTCAGCGGCAGAGGCAATCATCGCTTTACGCTGTTCAACCGTCACGGAATGGTTGAGACCGTTGCGGAAGGCGGAGCCCATGTCATACATGCTGACGGTGGCGATCGCTTTCATGCGCGGGTCAATTTTCGCCGCGCTAATAACGAAGCTGCCGCTGCCGCAAATGCCCAGCACCCCGATGCGCTGTGGATCGACAAAAGACTGGGTGCTCAGATAATCCACGGCCGCGCTGAAATCATCGGAATAGATTTCTGGTGAGATCAGATGCCCTGGTTTACCTTCGCTTTCCCCCCAGAATGAGAGATCAATCGCCAGGGTGACAAAGCCCTGTTCCGCGAGCTTTTGCGCATAGAGACTGGCGCTTTGCTCTTTCACCGCGCCCATCGGATGGCCGACCACGATCGCCGGCAGTCTGGCGTTTTTATCCGCCTCTTTTGGCCTATACAGATTGCCGACGACGTTCATCTGATACTGGTTTTTAAAGGTCACCTTCTGCTGCGTAACCTTATCGCTTTTGTAGAAATTATCTGCGCCCCGGGACATATCGGCAGCGCTGGCGGCGAAGGCGCTGACTAACAGCCCGAGCGCCATGGTGAATCTTCTCATGATTAACTCCTGTGAAGTGTGTCGTTGTGTGAGGTGTAAAACGTGAACATGGCAGCGGCGATAAGCAGTACACCGCTGAGTGCAAAGGTGCTTTGCCAGCCGCTGTGGTCAAAGGCCAGGCCACCGAGCGTGGAGCCGAGCGCAATGGAGAGCTGCACCATTGCCACCATCAGTCCGCCACCCGCTTCGGCATTTTCAGGAAGCGTTCTGGCAACCCAGGTCCACCAGCCGACGGGGGCGGCCGTCGCGACCAGTCCCCAGAGGCCGAGCAGGGCGGTGACGGCGGCAAGGTGATGGCCGAAGGCCATCAGTGCCGCGGCAATCAGCGCCATCACCACGGGAATGGCGACCAGCGTGGTGTAAAACCCGCGGCGCAGAAACGTGCCGATCAGCAGGGTGCCGATAAAACCCGCCACGCCAATCACCAGCAGGATTAACGATAACTGCGTCGCGCTGGCGAAAGTCACGGTTTCCAGGAACGGACGCACGTAGGTAAACAGGGCGAACTGCCCCATGAAAAAGACGCCGCACGCGACCATTCCTTTTGCCACCAGAGGGTTTTTCAGCAGGCCGAAGGCGCTGGTGGACGACGCGGTGCGCTTTTCCACGGACATGGAAGGCAGGCTGAACCACTGCCAGATAAACGCGAGCAGGCTGACGGGCACCAGGCAGTAAAAGGCACCGCGCCAGCCGATTGTCGCCCCCAGCCAGCTGCCGAGCGGAGCCGCAACGACGGTCGCCAGGGCGTTGCCACCGTTAAAAATGGCCAGCGCACGTTGAACCTGATGCGGTGGCACAAGGCGAATTGCGGTCGCCGCGGAGAGCGACCAGAAGCCGCCAATGGCCACGCCAAGCAGTGCGCGTCCCAGCATATAAAGGGGATAGCTCTCAGCCACGGCGATAATCAGACCGGAGACGGCCATCAACGCCGTCAGGCCCAGCAGCAGCGATTTGCGGTTAATGCCTCCCGCAAGAGAAGAGAGAAACAGGCTGGTCAATACGGCCAGCGCGCCGGATATCGCGATCCCGAGGCCCGCCAGGCCTTCACTGACGGCGGGATCCCGCGAGACGGGCGTCAGCAGACTTACCGGCATAAATTCTGAGGCGACCAGCGTAAAAGCGCAGAGGGTCATTGCCAGCACGCCGCTCCAGCAGGCACGGGACTGGCGCGCTGATGTTTCGTTCACCATAGCGGACATCGTGTTTACCTTGTTATTCGTTCGGCCAGATTCGGACAAGCCGGGGCCGGGCGCTATTCACGGGAATAACGCATGCAGATGAAAGGTTGGAATGTGGTTGACGTCAGGTCACAGTGAAAATTTTACACGGCGGGTGTATTCTGACTAGCTAATCAATGCTTAATGAGCTTATAAGTTTGGCTTATAAATGAGGGTGTGATGAAGCGTAACCTGAACGATCTTTTTGCTTTTGTCACCGTGGCGCGTGAGGGCAGTTTTACCCGTGCCGCGGCACAGTTGGGCGTGACCCAGCCCGCGTTAAGCCAGGCCATAACCGGGCTGGAGAACCGGATGCAGATCCGCCTGCTGACCCGCACCACCCGCAGCGTTTCCCCCACCGCAGCCGGTGAACGCTTGCTTAACGCGATTGGCAACCGTTTCGATGAAATCGAAGCGGAGCTGGACATGTTGACGGAGCTTCGCGACAAGCCCGCCGGCACGGTGAGGATCACCTGTGGACCCGATGTGTTATCGCGCACCCTGTTGCCTAAGTTGACGCCGCTTTTGCGGCAATACCCCGATATTCACATTGAGTTCGACGCCAATCACGGTTTTCGCGATATCGTTGCCGACCGCTTCGATGCTGGCGTTCGTATGGGAGATACCATCGATAAAGACATGATCGCGTTGCCGATAGGCCCGCAGTTGCGTATGGCCGCGGTCGCCTCGCCGGACTACTTCGCCCGTCATCCTGTTCCGCAAACGCCGCATGAGCTGACGCAGCACCAGTGCATTAACCAGAGGATGATTAAATCCGGCGGGATTTACGTCTGGGATTTTGATCAGGACGGTGGCGATCTGAACGTGCGCGTGAATGGCCAGCTGACCTTTAATACTTCCTGGCATATTGTCGAAGCTGCCCTGGCGGGATTCGGGATTGCTTTCCTGCCCGAAGACGAGTTTGGCGATCATATTGCTGAAGGCCGGTTAATCCGCGTGCTGGAACCCTGGTGTCTGCCCTTCCCGGGGTATTATCTCTACTACCCGAGCCGAAAGCAGCCGTCGCCGGCCTTTTCGCTGGTGGTGGATGCGTTGCGGATGCGATAACGTTGACCCGATTTCATCGATCATCGCCCTGTGGCCCACATTGTTACGCGCGGCATCCAGGCGGCCACGGCAGCTCTCCAGGGACTGGCGGGGGGCTTCAGCCCCGGAACTGGAGGACATCATCGGACACCATGCAGGCATTAATGACGACGCGGCGGCAAAAGCGATTGCCCATGCCATCCTCGGCGGCGTAACCGCCGCCCTTCAGGGCAACAGCGCCGCAGCGGGCGCTGTGGGGGCTGTATCCGGCGAACTGATTGCGACAGCGATTGCCAGACAGCTCTATCCGGACACAGACCCGTCGACGCTGACGGAAGAGCAAAAGCAGACCGTGAGTACGCTGGCATCTGTTTCAGCGGGCATAGCTGGCGGGCTTGCCGGGGAAATACGGCTGGTGCGGCGGCCGGGGCCAGTGCAGGGAAGAATAGTGTTGAGAATAATTTATTCGGCGGTAGTGAAGAGGCTCAGGCAGCGTGGATACGCCAGCACGGCGTCGATATGGCGACCTGTTCCGATAATCCGAGTGGGGCCGCATGTCAGAAAGCAATGAATGAACGTGATGCCGTAGGGGTGGCGCTTGCAACAGGCAGTGTAGCTCTCTTACCCGGTAGCGCTCAGGTCTTATGGGGATTAGGCGCAGGTGCTAATGCTGGTATCAACTATCTAGCTGATGGAACTATAGACCCAACAACAGCTATTATTGGTGGCTGGGTTAATGTGATCAGTGCCGGAAATGGTATTGGAGGAACAGTTGGCTGGAATGCGGCCGGAGGTGCATTAGGAAACTGGCTTGAAGGTAAAGATCCAATATCTGGTGCGTTAGTAAATGGTGCAGGTTCCGTTGTGGGTTATGGCACTGGCAATGGCCTTAAATGGGGAGTTAACGCTGGTGCTAACTGGTGGAAAGGTGGTTGGGATCCCAAGTTTAACACTGACCTAAGACAGTTTACTGAAATAAAAGGGGATTATGGTCTTTCAAAAGAAATGAAACCAAGCAATGTGCCAAGCTCAATTGGTGACATTGGTGGTAGTATTTCTTCAGAAGTTGGAGGTAAATATACAGAGTATAAAATGAAGCAAGTAGGAGATGGTAGATGAAAATACTAAAATATACTCTTCCTCTGGTTTTTTTTATAGTATTTAGTATGGTTTCAATTTTTCTGACAGGGATCGTTTTATATGCATGCGGAGAGGTTTTTTTCTTAGTTTATAAAGGAATACCAATATCTTTTTCACCGAGTATTATTTTGTTTTTAGGTAAAATAAGTATATACATTGGTAGTTTTGCTGGAGTAATGTTATTGATCGCTAATGTGCTAAAAAAATGATAAAAATCGGCAAGTTGTAGCAAAAAATAATGGGCTGGATCTGAGGCATAATTACTGTGATACAACATTTCAGTGTCTTGATTACCCATAAAAAATAAAAATACATATGGTATATTGGTATATCTGAGAAAAGAGTAAAACTAAGATCTCGGTTACTGAACCGGGATCTTAGTCATTCACATATCTTTGGCTGGTCAATACTGACGACGCTCAGCCCTTCAGCCCTTCAGCCCTTCAGCCCTTCAGCCCTTCAGCCCTTCAGCCCTTCAGCCCTTCAGCGCATCCCCGCAGTTCACTGGTGGTTGGTCGAAGGCGTTGTCACTTATTAATCACTCAATTTGATGAAGCAAGAAGACAAAAAACTACCCGAGCCTCTCCACCCTCGTCTCTCCCTCCGCCATCGACAGCTCATACAATGAAAACGACCGCTGTTTCTCAATCAAATTCGCCAGTTCCGGCGAGTGGCTGGTGAGCCAAATTTGTGAGTAGCGGCTGGCCTCGGCGATTAAGCTCGCCAGCGCGGGCAGCATCTGCGGGTGCAGGCTGTTTTCCGGTTCGTTCAACGCGATAAAGGCCGGTGGGCGCGGGCTTAACAGCGCTACCGCCAGGCACAGGAAGCGCAGCGTGCCGTCGGAAAACTCCGCCGGTTCCAGCGGCCTGTTCAGCCCCTCGCGCTGCATCATCATGCGAAAGCGGCCGCCGGTGTTGTCGCTGTAAAACTCGCAGCCGGGGAAGGCCTGATCAAGAATGCGCATCAGCAACATTTCATCGCCAATCTCGACAATGGTCTGAAATGCTGCCGCCAGGTTGGCGCCGTCGCTGGCCAGTACCGGGGAGCGGAAACCGACCTGCGGGGCACGCATCGCCGAGCCGGACGAGACGGAAAATTCATGATAAAAGCGCCAGTTACGCAGGGACTCGCGCATCTGCGACACTTCCGGGTAGAGATGCGGTTCGCCGAGCTGCCCGAACACCGATTCGTTTTCATACAGCGTGCCGCTGTGAGTCACTTTTTCGTGGTGCACGTTGTTGAGAAATACCGCCTGATTCCTGCGCTTCATCAGCTGTGATGAAGGGCGACGGCGCTGACCGGTAAGCCAGATGGACTCTTCTTTAATGACCGGATCGAGCTGAAACTGGGAGGGATAGGGCAATTGCTCGACAAAGCCCACCTGCAGCTCGTACTCGTAAGTGTCCGTTTCCACCGCGAGGTTCATCCGCCGGAGCTGGTCGCTACGGGTCTTACCTGCCCAGAACACCTTCAGAATACCGCCTTCATTTGCCAGCGCCTGGGAGAACTGCCCCTGCGCCGCGCTGTGCATCAGGTGTATCGCCTTGTAGATATTCGATTTCCCGGTACCGTTGGGGCCGAAGACGATATTGAGCGCTTCCAGCTCCAGCGACATGTCGCGAATCGAGCGGTAGTTTTGGATATGCAGGCTTTTGATCACAGGCAGGCTCCTTTTTTGCACTGTAGGCCTGTATATAATTACAGTCTTTAAGGTTAAATGCAAAAAAAGAGACGACAGTGAGGGTGTCGTCTAAACGGGGTACTGCTTTGGGCCTCTGAGGGTCAATGGGGCCTTCGCATTTTTATGATCACTTGACTGCCAGACGCAGACCCAAATCATCAGGATAGGGATCAAAGTAGTTTTGCGTCATCAGATACCGGTCAGGGTATTCGGCCAGGTAGTGCTTCAGCAGCGTGATCGGCGCGAGGATGGGCAACTGCCCGTTACGGTAGTGCAGGATCACGTCGCGAAGTTCGCCGCGCTGGCGGCTGTTGAGCTGGTTACGGAAATACCCCTGAATATGCATCAACACGTTGGTGTGGTTCTTCCGCGAAGCCGGTTTTTTCAGGATGGTCATCAGCTTTTCGCGGTACGCCACAAAGAAGGCGTCCAGATCTTCCCACTCGTGCAGCGTGGCAACGAACGGGCCGATTTCACGATAACCCGCCTGATGGTGCGCCAGCAGCTGAAGTTTGTAGCGGCTGTGGAAGTCCAATAGCGCACGGCGCGTCAGACCCTGGGCGCGCAGTGTGTTCAGTTCATGAAGCGCGAAAACACGCTCAACAAAGTTTTCCCGCAACACCGGATCGTGCAGGCGGCCATCTTCTTCCACGGGTAACCACGGCAGGGTTTCAAGGAGGGTGGCAGTGAACAGCCCGACACCCTCCTTGCGGCCCCGGTTGCCGTTTTCATCATACAGCCGCACGCGTTCCATGCCGCAGCTTGGGGATTTTGCACAGACGATAAATCCCGCCAGATCGCCGATTTTAGGCAGATAATCTGCCGTAAAGTCAGCCATCTTTTGCGTAACGTCTTCGTGCGGGGCGTGGCTAAAACGCATCTGTGTTTCACCGCTGTCCGTCACGATAAGACGCAGTGCAGGGCGTGGCGTCGGCAGGCCAATGGCCATCTCAGGGCAGACGGGCCTGAAATTCACCCACTGGGCCAGTTCGTCCATGACAAAGCCCATACGCTTATGTCCGCCGTCGAAGCGAACGGCGGAACCGGTCAAACATCCGCTAATACCGATTACAGGTTTCATTGTCATGGTGTGTGTCTCCAGTTCGTATATCTAAAACTTACACAACATGAGTAATTTGTCCAAGTATTGGCGGAGTTATTTTTTATTATCCTTTAAAATCAATGTGGCTTAACTGCCCTTGTAGGTCGAGTAGCCGTACTGGCTCAGCAGAAGCGGGATGTGAAGTTTCTCGTTGGTTCGGGTCACGGTAAATAGCACTGGGATCTCCGGGAAGAAGGTGTCCAGCTTTTTGCCGTGGAAGTAATCAGCGGTTTTAAAGGTCACTTTATACACGCCTGGCTGCATGTCCTGATCCTGCGGATAAAGTGATTTGATACGTCCGTCGTGGTCGGTTTTGCCGCTGGCAATCTGGGTCCATGTGTTCTGCTGCTGCTTCTCCAGCGTGACGGTAACGTCAGATGGCGGCATCCCGGTTTGCTGGTCGAGAATATGTACGCTCAGGGTGCCGGCAGGGGCGCTAAAGGCGACAGGGGTAAAGGCCATGGCGGCCAGCATCAGCAGAGGGGTTGTTTTTTTCATTGTGTTTTCCTGTGGGGTTGTCAGTCACAAGAAAACGTTAGCATTTGCGGGACGGAAAAATATTCAACTTTTCGTGAAGTTTACCGCAGGAGAAAATAATCAGAGGATAATCACTTCAAGGGATACCTGCTGCTGCCACTGTGCCACCTGCTTTTTCCGTGCGGCGGTCAGTTTACCGCTGGTCACCAGAAGCCATTTACGCTCGGGGAAAATCTCAGGCGCCAGTGACGTGGAGGGGGTAGGCAAAATATCGATACGGTGCCCTTGTCCGGTACGCGTCAGGGCCTCGAGCCAGATTTCACACGGGTCATTCAGGTACCAGCCACTGAGCAGGATGTTATCACCCGGCGCTTTTTTGTCGCCCTCAAGGCAGAACGAGGCATAGGCGATGATAATGCCGTCGAGGATCTCGCGCAGGGTCATGGCGGCAGGGATGTTTGCTGACATCTGGCTGCGCAACGGACGCAGCACATTTGCAACCAGCTCTGGCCTGGGGTATTCGCGGCCAGCGTCGTAAATCATCTGGCGCAGGGACTCAATTTTCCCGTCCTGCAGGCGTTGCAGCATGGTCTCAAGCAACGTTTGCCAGTTGTTGGTCCGGCGCGGGACGGGGCGTTCCAGTAGCGGTTTGACCTGGCCGATGGGCACACCTTTTTTCACCCAGTCGAGGATTTTCAGTGCCTGCTGGACGTCCTCATCACTGTACTGGCGATGGCCGCCCTCCGTGCGCTGTGGCTTGAGTAAACCATAGCGACGCTGCCATGCCCGCAGCGTCGTGGCGGTGATCCCGCTGAGTCTGGCGAATTCGCCGATGGAGTAAGCCATGTCCGTGTCCAGAGTGGAGGAATACTCTCAATATACTACGAATTTTCCCTCACGGGATGAAGCGCCGTAACGGTGCACTACACTTTACTTCCAACCGTGCAAATGAAAGGAATTCTCATGAAACTATGGCCTGTTGTGACGGGTGTCGCCATTGCCCTGACTCTGGTGGCCTGCAAATCCCCTACGCCACCGAAAGGCGTAAAGCCCATTTCAAATTTTGAAGCCAGCCGCTATCTCGGCAAGTGGTATGAAGTTGCCCGCCTGGAAAACCGCTTCGAACGCGGGCTGGAGCAGGTGACCGCCACCTACGGCGAGCGCAGCGACGGTGGCATCAGCGTGCTTAACCGGGGTTTCGACCCGGTTAAAAACAAGTGGGATGAGAGTGAAGGCAAAGCGTACTTTACCGGCGAACCGACGACGGCAGCGCTGAAGGTGTCGTTCTTCGGCCCCTTCTACGGCGGCTATAACGTGATCAAGCTGGACGATAAGTACCAGTATGCGCTGGTGAGCGGGCCGAACCGCGACTATCTGTGGATCCTGTCTCGTACGCCGACGATTCCGGATGCCGTGAAACAGGACTACCTGAATACCGCACGCAGTCTGGGCTTCAAGGTTGATCAGCTGGTGTGGGTTAAGCAGTGAAGATCGTGCTTTCTTCGTAGGGTTTTACTGGCTCGCCTGGATAGACTTCCGTTAGAAGCTCAACGGGAGACGACGACATGAACTGGCAGCCTTTTCGCGGCGACGCACCGGAAAATATGACCATTTTCAGTGCGTCATTTCCGGATATTAGCGACCAGTGGCCGATGAAGGACGACACTGCCCGTGAGATCAATTCGATTAACCGGGCGCTGAAAGCCGATCCGGCGCTTCGTCCTCCGTTGATTGAATACGAAGAGGGGGGACAGGCCGTGCTTGTCCCACAGAACCGTTATTCCGGGCAAGCCTATCGCAATCGTCCGGCGCTCACCGCGTGGCGTACCCGGCTGGTTCCCTCTGCGCTGGCGCTTTTTGTGGTGCAAAACCCGCTGGAGGAGCGCCTGCCAGACGGAACCCGAATGGACAGCGACAGCCGCCAGTGGTTTATCCATGCGAACGATGCCATTGGTGTGCGCTCCCGTGCAAAAGTACTGGCTGCGATGGTGGATAAATACATCCGCAACGGGAACGATAACAATTGGGTGAGCCTGGCGAGCGGTGCTGCAATCCCCGTGCTGGAGGCGCTGCGCGAGGCGAAGCTCGACGGCCAGCAGGTGTATCTGACGCTGGTGGATAAAGACCCTGTGGCGCTCAGTTGGGCCGAAACCATGGCGGCGCAGGAAGGCATTATCGTGGGTGAACAGCTGACCCTGCTCAGGCGCAACTTGCTCCATACGCTGGTGCGTAACGAAGATTTACTGCATGAGCTGGGCGAGCATCAGGCCGAACTGGTGGATGCGCTGGGGATTTTCGACTATTTCAACGATGCCGATGCGGTGATTTTTCTCCAGCGTGCGCTGCGGCTGATAAAGCCCGGCGGGGCGGTGATTGTCTCGAATATGCTGGCCAGCAGCCCACAAATCGATTTTATTTTGCGCTGTATCGGCTGGGAGGATATTTACCCGCGGACGCTCCGGCAGCTGCAGGATATTCATATCGCGGCAGGCGTGCCGGTGGAAAATGTCACCGTGGTGGTCCCGAAAGACGGGGTGTATGCGGTGATGGAGATTAAGGTGGGGGATGACAAACCGCACGGTCAGTTCCCTCTCCCTGAGGGTGAGGGCTAGGTTAGGGGGGACAGGGCGCTAGAATATTTACCGTTCCTCAGTTGTTCGGTTTACCCGAACAACTGCCATGAAGGATTAGCTGGTTTCTTTATTCTCAATGTCTGTTGGGGATTCTTGCTTTTCATGCTCTATCTGCTGACCAGTCTCCTGAACCAACTTCCGGGCCATTTCCTTGATACGCTCTCGACTTTCACAGGTTCGAGAGTTTATTACTTCATTTAAGGTCTTCATTTTATTGCCTCCATGCTTCTGGATACTTGATTTAATCGCTGCGCTCTATAATGATCCCCCTCATGAAAATCGAATCTGCACACCCCTCACACTTCGAACGTCTCGTCACAGTCTGGGAGTCTTCCGTTCGTGCCACCCACCATTTTTTACAGGAAAGCGATATTGCGGCGCTGCGCCCGTTATTGCTCAATGCCTATCTGCCCAATCTCAAGGTTATGATTGCCCGCGATGAAGCGGGTGTTATTCATGGCTTTTTAGGCGTCGATGAAAACCGCATTGAAATGCTGTTTGTGGATGATGCGAGCCGGGGGAAGGGCGTAGGGAAATTGCTGCTGCAATATGCCATTGCGCATTTTGGTGCGAATGAAGTGGATGTAAACGAGCAAAACCCGCAGAGCGTTGCGTTTTATCAGCATATGGGGTTTGTGCAGGTGGGGCGCTCAGAACGGGACGGACAAGGGAATGCATTTCCGTTGCTGCATATGCGGTTGGGTGAGTGAATGCTAACTTAGCGCAGATATCCTACTCGTTAGATATGAAATGAAACGCGTTTTGCCGTTCAGGAATTATACCTTACGATTAAAGTTAGGCTATTATGATATTCGTAATATAACCGAACAAATAAACATCAACGTAATTAATTATTTGAAACACATGGGTAAAGTTTAATGCCTGAATATTTGTGGGTGAAAAAACGAAAAAGGATGACTTAAAAATTACTGAAAAGCAGAAGAGTCACATAAAAATTTTAGTGAATAGATTTAATTATTATTTGAGTTTAATGGTGGAACAAATATGAGAAAAATCTATTCAAAGAATTTTGGCGGAAGATCACAGGAGTCGAACCTGCCCGGGAACGCTGGCGTCCCCAACTGGATTTGAAGTCCAGCCACCTCACCGGAGATGACGATCTTCCGCGCCTGCATTGCTACATGGAGGCGGGGCGCATTATAGCTACTTTCAGGCATTTACCACATACCCCGGCACACTTTTTTCACCTCTCTTTTGACCTTAACACCCCTGTTTCAGTTAATTCCTAAGAAAATCCTCAGGTTAGCATTTCGTGCTCGCCAATATTTACCGCGATCACAAAAAACAAGAAACGTAACCAACTAACAAGAAAACGCAATACCCGCTCCTGAAACAATGGTTTAAAAATCTGTAACCGGTCTCAGCGCCCCCTACAGCGTGAAGGATAAAAAAATGAGCGACGTATTGTCAGTAAAAGAGAAGATTGGCTACGGCATGGGTGACGCCGCCAGCCACATCATTTTCGATAACGTTATGTTGTACATGATGTTTTTTTATACCGATATCTTCGGCATTCCTGCCGGGTTTGTCGGCACGATGTTCCTGCTGGCACGTGCGCTGGATGCGATTTCGGACCCGTGCATGGGCCTGATCGCCGACCGTACCCGCAGCCGCTGGGGTAAATTCCGGCCGTGGATACTGTTCGGTGCTATCCCGTTCGGCATTGTCTGCGTGCTGGCCTACACCACGCCGGACCTCAGCCTCAACGGCAAAATGATCTATGCCGCCATTACCTACACGCTGCTGACGCTGCTCTATACCGTGGTTAACATCCCTTATTGCGCGCTGGGCGGGGTGATCACCAACGACCCGACGCAGCGTATCTCCCTGCAGTCCTGGCGCTTTGTGCTGGCGACCGCGGGCGGCATGCTCTCGACGGTACTGATGATGCCGCTGGTTAACCTGATTGGTGGCGATGACAAAGCGTTCGGTTTCCAGGGCGGGATCGCCGTGCTGTCGGTGGTCGCGTTCCTGATGCTGGCGTTCTGCTTCTTCACCACCAAAGAGCGCATCCAGGTGCCGCCGAGCACCACCTCCATGCGCGAAGACCTGCGAGATATCTGGCACAACGACCAGTGGCGTATTGTTGGTGTGCTGACCATTCTTAATATCCTCGCCGTCTGCGTGCGTGGCGGTGCGATGATGTACTACTGCACCTGGATCATGGGCTCGCCGGAAATCTTTGTCGCGTTCCTCACCACCTACTGTGTCGGCAACCTGATTGGCTCTGCGCTGGCGAAACCGCTCACCGACTGGAAATGCAAGGTCAGCATCTTCTGGTGGACCAACGCCGCCCTGGCAGTGGTCAGCGTGGCGATGTTCTTCGTTCCCATGCATGCCACGGTGGTGATGTTCACCTTCATCTTTGTGATTGGGGTGTTGCATCAGCTGGTGACGCCGATCCAGTGGGTCATGATGTCCGATACCGTCGACTACGGCGAATGGACCAACGGCAAACGTCTTACCGGCATCAGCTTCGCGGGCACGCTGTTTGTGCTGAAACTCGGCCTGGCGCTGGGCGGGGCAATGATCGGCTGGATGCTGGCAGGGGGGGGTTATGACGCCGCAGCTAAAACCCAGAACAGCGCGACCATCAGCATCATTATCGGCCTGTTCACCCTGGCCCCGGCGGTCTGCTACGTGCTGAGCGCCATCATCGCCAAACGCTACTACACCCTGAAAACGCCTTTCCTGACCAAAATCATGAGCGAGCTGGCACACGGCGCGCGCCGCAATCAGCAGGAGTTTGACAACCTGCCGGTGAGTAAAGAATTACAGAACTAAGAGGACGAGAGTATGAAAATCAGTGATGGAAACTGGCTCATTCAACCGGGCCTGAACGTCACCTGCCCGGTTCAGGTGTTCGATGTAGAGCAGCAGGGCAATGACCTTGTGGTGTACGTGGCGCCGCGTGATGTACGAGAACGTACCTGGCAGCTTGATACCCTGATGTTCACCGTCCGTCTTTTCTCCCCGCAGGAAGGGATTGTCGGCGTGCGTATCGAGCACTTCCATGGCGCGCTGAACAACGGTCCGCACTATCCTCTGAATGTCATCAAAGAGATGAACGTTGAGATTGAAAACAATGCCGAATTTGCTGAGCTGAAAAGCGGTCACCTCAGCGTGCGCGTCACCAAAGGCGAGTGCTGGGCGCTGGATTTTCTGCGCAACGGACAGCGTATTACTGGCAGTCAGCTGAAAAACAACGGTTACGTGCAGGATACCCGTACCGATCGTCATTATGTTTTTGAGCGTCTGGATCTGGGCGTAGGTGAAACGGTCTACGGCCTCGGTGAGCGCTTTACCGCGCTGGTGCGTAACGGCCAGACGGTCGAGACCTGGAACCGCGACGGCGGCACCAGTACCGAGCAGTCATACAAAAATATCCCGTTCTATCTGACCAACCGCGGCTACGGGGTGCTGGTGAACCACCCGGAAAACGTCTCGTTCGAAGTGGGTTCGGAGAAAGTCTCCAAAGTGCAGTTCAGCGTCGAAGGGGAGTATCTGGAGTACTTCGTGATCGACGGCCCGACGCCAAAAGAGGTGCTCAACCGTTATACGCGATTCACCGGACGCCCGGCGCTGCCGCCCGCGTGGTCCTTCGGCCTGTGGCTGACCACGTCGTTCACCACCAACTACGATGAAGCCACGGTGAACAGCTTTATTGATGGCATGGCGGAGCGCGACCTGCCGCTGCATGTCTTCCACTTCGACTGCTTCTGGATGAAGGCCTTCCAGTGGTGTGATTTTGAGTGGGACCCGGTGACCTTCCCGGATCCGGAAGGGATGATCCGCCGCCTGAAGGAGAAAGGGCTGAAGGTTTGCGTGTGGATTAACCCGTACATCGGCCAGAAGTCGCCGGTATTTCGCGAACTGAAAGAGAAGGGCTACCTGCTCAAGCGCCCGGACGGCTCCCTGTGGCAGTGGGACAAATGGCAGCCGGGCCTGGCGATTTATGACTTCACTAACCCGGACGCGTGTCGGTGGTATGCCGACAAGCTGAAAGGCCTGGTGGATAGTGGCGTCGACTGCTTTAAGACCGACTTTGGCGAGCGCATCCCGACGGACGTCCAGTGGTTTGACGGTTCCGATCCGCAGAAGATGCACAACCACTACGCATACCTATATAACGAACTGGTGTGGAACGTACTGAAAGAAACGGTGGGCGCGGATGAGGCTGTGCTGTTTGCCCGCTCGGCGTCGGTAGGTGCGCAACAATTCCCGGTGCACTGGGGTGGCGACTGTTACGCCAACTACGAGTCGATGGCGGAAAGCCTGCGCGGCGGGCTGTCGATTGGTCTGTCCGGCTTTGGTTTCTGGAGCCATGACATCGGTGGATTTGAGAACACCGCGCCGGCACACGTCTACAAACGCTGGTGCGCGTTTGGGCTGTTATCCAGCCACAGCCGCCTGCATGGCAGCAAATCTTACCGCGTACCGTGGGCGTACGATGATGAGTCCTGTGATGTGGTGCGTCACTTCACTCAGCTGAAATGTCAGATGATGCCGTATCTCTATCGCCAGGCTGCCCTGGCTCGCGAGTATGGCACACCGATGCTGCGGGCGATGATGCTGGAGTTCCCGGACGATCCGGCATGCGATTACCTCGACCGTCAGTACATGCTGGGGGAGTCGGTGATGGTAGCCCCGGTGTTTTCTGAGGCCGGTGACGTGCAGTTTTATTTGCCGGAAGGGCGCTGGACCCATCTCTGGCATAACGATGAAATCGAGGGCAGCCGCTGGCATAAACAGCAGCATGATTTCCGCAGCCTGCCGGTCTATGTGCGCGATAACACCCTGCTGGCGTTGGGCAACAATCAACAGAAACCGGACTACGCCTGGAACGAAGGGACAGCATTCCAGCTGTTTAACCTGGGCGATGGCGCGATGGCGGTGAGCGAAGTGCCTGCGGCGGACGGTTCTGTGGCATTTACGCTGAAAGCCACACGCAGCGGCGACACCGTGACCATTACCGGCACAGGTGACGCGCGAAACTGGTCGGTCTGCTTGCGCAACGTGCAGAAACTGAGTGGTGTAAAAGGCGGCTCAGAGGCCGGGAGCGAGTGGGGCGTGGTGGTGAAAGCGGAGGGTAATGAGGTGGTGGTACACCTTTAATTTTACTCACCCTAACCCTCTCCCCAACGGGGGGAGGGAAGGGTTTGCTTCTTCTTCCTTTCAGGGAGAGGGCTGGGGCGAGGATAGTGTCGACACCTCTCCCCCCGTCATCGTCTGTTGCACCTGCTGTTTATCCATATTTACCGCGTTCAGTTTCCCGTTAACCGTCGGCTTCAGCGGTGCGTTGGCCTGCACGCTGCCGCTGGCGGTTAGCTGGATATTGCCATCACCGCCAATGGGCAGCGCCGGCCAGCCCCACGCCTGCAGCACGTTGAGCGGCACGCCGCGTCCGTTCAGGCTGATTGTGATCTGCCGTGGCGGAAGCTGTGAAACCGTCGCCGTGGCTTCCAGAATGCCTTTTTCGGTGAAAGCACTCAGGTCGGTAATGTTTACCGTTGAGGCGTTAGCGTTCAGCGCCAGCGACGGACGACGCACGTCCACGCGGTTAAAGGTCGCCGCCGCGCCGTTCAGCGTTGCGCTGCCACCCCATACGCCCCACTGGCGATCTTTCGCCAGCTGCAGGTTCGCGCCATAGCCATCAAGAGAGGTGATTTGCCACGGGAAGGCCGGGTCGATATCGATAACCAGGTTGCGGCTCAGGCCGAATTTTTTCAGCGTCAGGCTGTTCAGCCATTCCGGTAACGGCTCCATCCACAGCGTTTTCCAGTTCTGCGGCAGGGTGTATTCCAGCCCGGCGATGGCGACATCGTCCAGCACCAGCGCGTTACCTTCGCGCAGCCAGTTACCGGAAGCGCGTACCATGCCGCCCTCCCAGCGGGAGGTAAACTGGCGCAGCGCCACGCCTTGCGGGGAGAACTCCGCATTCATGATCGGGTCGAACAGATGCAGAGAGCCATAAATAAACTCGCTGGCGTTCATGGACAAACGCCCCTCCTGACTTTGCCAGTCGCCTTTGCTGAGTGTCAGGTTGCGCAGGCTTAAATCGAGATCGGTCACCGCCCAGTCCGGCCCCTGCAGGCGTGCGTCAGTCACTTCCAGACGGCCAATCTGCAGCGAGGGAATGGTGGTCAGAGGCGCGAAGAAATCCACCAGTGACTTATCGCTTTGCAGGCGGATCTCATTCAGACGCATGGTGTCGATAATCCAGCTGCCGTCAGCGTTGCGCAGGGCGGACCCGGTGAGCGAACCGCGCGCCATATCGGCACCAATGGTGTTCAGCACCACCTCTTTGCCGTTGAGTTGTCCCTGGATCAGCACGTTGGTGGCCGGCACGCCGTTCAGGGTAAGCGAGCCTGCGCTCACCTGGATCTGTGCGTTTTTACCCAGCACATTGCCTGCTTCTGGCTGCCACGGGCTGACGCCGCCCGTCACTTTCTGTGCGCTGAGATCCCATTCCGTATTGGGGCTGTTAAAGGCCATGTTGTTCAACTGCAAACGGTCCGCCTGGAACGGGAGCGGTGCCGTCTGAGGAGAAAGATTAAGCGTGCCATCGAACAGGGTAATGGTGTCCATGTGCAGCGGATCGGTGACCTGTCGGCTACTCAGACCAATATCGACTTTCCTGGCCACCAGCGTGGCGGGTTTACCGTCGCGGCCAAACGTGACGTTTTCCAGAATGATGTGGGAAGGTGACGAAAAGCGGTGATCCATCAGGTCGAAATTGAGTTCGTAATCGGTATTCACCGTTATCCAGTTGCTGACCTGAGATGCTCCCCAGCGGGTCTGGAGCAGAATATAGAGCGCCAGCACCACAATGAGCAGGGCCACCAGAAGATAGACGAGTACCTTTCCAATAAATTTCATGGTCTTCCATCCCGCGAAACGCACATAAGGGAGTTATGCACGATTTATGCGCAATGCTCAAGGCGGGAATGGTGTAAAGAGATGTCACGGCAGGCGTTGACAGCCTGCCGTGAGGGCGATCAATTTTTCTCAGGCGGGAAAACGAGGTTCAGAACAATCGCGGTGATACCGCCTGCCGCAATGCCGGAAGAGAGCAGGTTTTTCACCCAGTCCGGGGCAAACTGCAGGATCAGCGGTTGCTGTGAAACACCCAGACCCACGGCCAGCGACAGGGCAATGATCATGATGGCGCGGCGGTTCAGCGGTTCGCGGGAGACGATACGTACACCAGAAGCCGCGATGGTCCCGAACATCACCAGCGTTGCGCCGCCCAGTACCGGTTCAGGTATATGCTGCACAAAACCGCTTACCGCCGGGAACAGGCCGAGGACGATCAGCATCAGTGCCACCACAAAACCGACGTAGCGGCTGGCAACACCAGTCAGCTGGATCACGCCGTTGTTCTGGCCGAAGCAGGAGTTCGGGAAGGTGTTGAAGACCGCAGAGACAAACGAGTTCAGGCCGTTCGCCAGCACGCCGCCTTTCAGGCGTTTCATATACAGCGGGCCGGAGACCGGCTGCTCGGAGACATCAGACGTGGCGGTGATATCGCCAATCGTCTCCAGCGAGGTGATCATAAAGACCAGCATCAGCGGCAGCAGCAGACCCCAGTCAATGCCCAGGCCGTAGTACAGCGGCGTTGGAATGGTGATCAGCGCACTGTTGGTCTGCGGGGTGTTCTCCGGCAGCATACCCAGCGCCCAGGCCAGCAGATAACCGGCCGCCATGGCGATCACCAGCGATGCCACACGCAGATACGGGTTACGCTGACGGTTAAGCAGAATAATGATTGCCAGCACCACGCCGGCCAGCAGCAGGTTTTTCGGTGCACCAAAAGTGTGGTCGCTCATTGCCGCATAACCGCCACCGATGGAGGTCAGGCCAACCTGAATCAGCGACAGGCCAATGATCATCACCACCACGCCGGATACCAGCGGTGTGATCACGCGACGCGCCAGGTGCAGTACCCGGGAGATCACCATCTCGGTGCAGCTGGCCAGCATCAGCGTGCCAAACAGCGCCGCCATCATGGTTGGAACATCCGCGCCGCCGGTTTTGAGGGCTGTACCGCCCATGATCAGCGGTGCAACGAAGTTAAAACTGGTGCCCTGGATCGACAACAATCCAGACCCCACCGGCCCCCACGCTTTAATTTGAATAATGGACGCCACGCCGGAGGCAAAGAGGGACATACTGATGATGTGCTGTGTATCCTGAGCCGGTAAACCAAGCGCCTGGCAGATCAGCAGCGCCGGGGTGATCACCGCAACGAACATAGCCAGCAGGTGTTGGCAGGCGGCAAAGAGCGTCTGAGGAAGAGGCGGACGGTCTTCAAGGCGGTAAATCAGTTCGCTATTTTGCTTCTGCGCAATCGGTTGCGCATCGGGAGACTCAAGGGTGTTAACGGACATCGGCGGCAATCCCACGGTGGAAAAGCGGGCATTTTATCTGACCACCTGGTAAAAGCAAACGATTGCCAACAAAAAAAGACAAGAAAATCTGCCGCTGTGAGCAGGTTTTCTACAACCCATGGGGAAAAAAAATTACACTTTTTGCGCCGGCGGCTCATGACGAGCGCAAGCCGGCCCAGGATAACGCCGCGTGTGTATGGAACACGCGCATAACAGGAGCCTTTTATGATTCATCTCGATACGTTGTCGACCCTTGTTGCCGCAACGCTGGTCTTACTGCTTGGCCGTAAGCTCGTACACAGCGTTTCCCTTCTGAAGAAATACACCATTCCTGAACCTGTTGCCGGCGGACTGCTGGTGGCGCTGGCCCTGCTGGTGCTGAAGAAAAGCATGGGCTGGGAAATTGATTTTGATATGTCCCTGAAAGATCCGCTGATGCTGGCCTTCTTTGCCACCATTGGCCTGAATGCCAACCTGGCGAGCCTGCGGACGGGTGGCAAAGTGCTCGGCGTATTTCTGATCGTGGTGGTAGGGCTGCTAGTGATGCAAAACGCCATTGGTATCGGGATGGCCACGCTGCTGGGCCTGGATCCGCTGATGGGGCTGCTGGCCGGATCAATCACCCTCTCTGGTGGCCACGGTACCGGGGCGGCGTGGAGCAAGCTGTTTACTGAGCGCTACGGCTTTGAAAACGCCACCGAAGTGGCGATGGCCTGCGCCACCTTCGGTCTGGTGCTGGGCGGCCTGATCGGCGGGCCGGTGGCGCGGTATCTGGTGAAGCACTCTGGTACGCCAGACGGAAGACCGGACGATGAGCTGGTGCCCACTGCCTTTGAAAAACCCGACGTCGGGCGCACCATCACTTCGCTGGTGTTGATTGAAACTATCGCGATGATTGCCATTTGCCTGACGGTGGGCAAAGTGGTTGCGCAATGGCTGGCAGGTTCGGCGTTCGAGCTCCCGACGTTTGTGTGCGTGCTGTTTGTTGGGGTGCTGCTGAGTAACGGTCTGGCGCTGATGGGCTTCTACCGCGTATTTGAACGTGCCGTATCGGTGCTTGGCAACGTCTGCCTGTCGCTGTTCCTGGCGATGGCCCTGATGAGCCTCAAGCTCTGGGAGCTGGCCTCACTGGCGCTGCCGATGGTGGCTATTCTGGCCGTTCAGGCACTGTTTATGGCGTTCTACGCCATGTTTGTAACCTGGCGCATGATGGGTAAAAACTACGATGCAGCAGTGCTGGCGGCCGGGCATTGTGGGTTTGGTCTGGGGGCAACGCCGACGGCTATCGCCAACATGCAGGCGATCACAGAACGTTTTGGGCCTTCGCATATGGCGTTTCTGGTGGTCCCGATGGTCGGGGCGTTCTTCATTGATATCGTCAACGCGCTGGTGATCAAGCTTTACCTGATGCTGCCGATGTTTGCCTGAGATCAGGCGTTAGAATAGCGTTCAGTTTCCGGCATCCAGCGCTCAATTAACGCTGCCGCCTGTTCGGGGTAGCGCTCATGAATATGGCGTGCGAGGCGCTGAACTTCGGGGATCATGGCCTGATCGCGCAGTAAATCCGCCACTTTAAATTCGGCGTTACCCGTCTGCCGCGTGCCCAGCAGTTCGCCTGGGCCGCGGATCTCCAGGTCTTTTTGTGCAATCACAAAACCGTCGTTACTGTCGCGCAGCACCTGCAAACGCATCTGTGCGGTTTTCGAGAGCGGTGCTTTGTAGAGCAGCACGCAGTGAGAGGCGACAGCACCGCGGCCAACGCGGCCGCGCAGCTGATGGAGTTGCGCAAGGCCAAGACGTTCCGGGTTTTCGATGATCATCAGGCTGGAATTGGGCACGTCTACGCCGACTTCAATCACCGTTGTGGCAACCAGCAAATGCAGTTCACCCTGTTTGAACGACTGCATCACCGCCTGTTTCTCAGTAGGCTTTATCCGCCCGTGAACCAGACCCACGTTCAGCTCGGGCAGCGCCAGCTTCAGCTCTTCCCACGTCGCTTCCGCGGCCTGCGCTTCAAGCAGTTCAGACTCTTCAATTAACGTGCAGACCCAGTAGGCCTGACGGCCTTCGTGAGTGCAGGCGTTGCGCACGCGGTCGATGATATCGCTGCGGCGGGTGTCCGGAATGGCGACCGTGGTGACCGGTGTACGGCCCGGCGGCAGTTCGTCGATGGTCGATGTATCGAGATCGGCGTAGGCGGTCATTGCCAGGGTGCGCGGGATAGGTGTGGCAGTCATGATCAGCTGATGCGGATGGAAGCCCTGCTGTAGCCCTTTCTCCCACAGCGCCAGACGCTGGTGTACACCGAAGCGGTGTTGTTCGTCGATAATCACCAGGGCAAGACCATTAAACTGTACCTGCTCTTGGAAAATCGCGTGCGTGCCGACAATCATCTGTACCTGACCGCTGGCAATGGCGTCCTGTTGTGCCTGACGCGCTTTACCTTTTTGCTTCCCGGCAAGCCAGCCCACTTCAATCCCAAGCGGGGCAAACCACGCGCGGAAGTTATTAGCGTGCTGTTCAGCCAGCAGTTCGGTGGGGGCCATTAGCGCCACCTGCCTGCCGTGGGCAATTGCGCGCAGGGCAGCCAGGGCTGCAACCAACGTTTTACCGGACCCCACATCCCCCTGAACCAGGCGCATCATGGGCACATCAAGCGCCATATCGCGTTCAATCTCGGCCGTGACGCGTGCCTGTGCACCGGTGGGTTTAAACGGCAGTGAGGCCAGCAGCTTATCTTTGAGTTCATCTCGCGGGCTTAAGGGCTGGGCATGAAAACGCTGCGCGCCCGCCCGTACCGCCAGCATGCTCAGGTTATGAGCCAGTAATTCCTCAAGGATAAGACGCCGTTGAGCGGGGTGTTTGCCGCTTTCCAGGTCACTAAGCTGCAGGGTTGGCGGCGGGCGGTGCAGGGTGCGCAGCGCCTCGGGCAGACTCATCATGCCCTGAGCCAGCTCAGGCGGCAGTAGCTCGGTAATGGCGCAGGTATCCAGCAGTTCCAGCGCCTGGTCGGTGAGTTTACGCAGCGTTGCCTGCTTGATGCCTTCGGTCGTCGGATAAACCGGGGTCAGGGTCTCCTGCAGCTCCGGCGTGCTCAGATCTCCCTGAACGCGATACTCCGGGTGGATCATCTCTGCGCCGTATTTCCCGCGTTTGGCTTCACCATAGGCCAGCACCCTGCGACCGGTCGCAAGGCTGTTTTTCATGGCCGCATTGAAGTTGAAAAAGCGCAGGGTGAGAATGCCGGTGCCGTCGCTGATCTGACAGGTCATCATCCGGCGTCCGCCAAAGGTGATATTGCAGTTCAGTACTTCGCCTTCAACGGTGGCGTAAATGGCAGGCAGCAGATCGCCAATCTTATAGAGTTGGGTGCGGTCTTCATAACGCAGGGGGAGATGGAGCAGGAGATCCTGCACGGTATGCAGGCCAATTTTTGCCAGTTTACTGCTTTGCGCCGCACCTACGCCCGTCAGGCTATTGAGCGGTATGGCATCCAGCAGACGGCCTTTCATCGGTTATCCTGCGTACTGCATGATGGCCCACCACTCGGCATCGGCTTCAATTTCGCCCTGCGCGTTGACGTGGGGGTAAGGCAGTTTTTTCTGTTTCGCGACGCGAGCCAGCACCGGGTAACCACCTTCGAACAGCAGGCGCTGCTGCTCCTCTTCCGGCAGCATGCTGTTGCTGCGCTTGTACATGCCCGCGTTCTGACGCTGGCGCTGCGCTTCATAGAGAATGAGCGCAGAGGCCACGGAGACATTGAGAGACTGCACCATGCCGATCATGGGGATGATGATATCCTGATCCGCCAGATCCAGCGCTTCCTGGGTGATCCCGGTTTTCTCCTGACCCATCAAAATACAGGTCGGGCGGGTGTAGTCGATCTCACGAAAATCGACGGCTTTTGCGGACAGGTTAGTGGCCAGGACCTGCATACCGCGACCTTTCAGGTGCGATACGGCTTCGCCAATAGTCTGGTGGGTTTTGACGGACACCCAGCTGTTGCTGCCTGCGGCAGTTGAAGCCATAGTTCGCATGCGGGCACCCGGCCAGACGGCGTGCACTTCATGCACGCCTACGGCGTCTGCGGTACGGACAATTGCAGAGACGTTATGAGGTTTGTGGACCTGCTCCATGCAGACCGTCAGGTCAGGCTGACGCCTGGCGAGCATTTCGCAGATACGCTCGTAACGTTTTGAATTCATAAGTCTAGTTTCGGTTACGGGTGACTTTAATCACGTCCGGCATCACGCGGATCTTGCGCATAATGTTCGCCAGATGCACGCGGTCACGGGCGGTCAGACGAATAAAGGCGCTGTAGACGCGGCCATCTTTCTCTTCCGTGTTCAGGCTCTGAATGTTGGAAGAGGCCGTATTGATTGCTGCCGTCAGGTTCGCCAGGGCACCCTGGTGGTTGAACATATCCACCTTAATTTCGGTGATAAATTCCTGTGCCGTCTCTTTATCCCACTCGACTGCCATGAACTTCTCCGCCTCTTTTTGATAGCCGCGGATGTTACGACAGGATTCGTGGTGGATAACCAGCCCTTTACCCGGACTGACGTGCGCAATAATCGGGTCACCCGGGATAGGACGGCAACATTTCGCGAAGGTGATAAGTACGCCGTCCGCGCCTTTGATCGGCAGATGACCGTGGCTTTGCGTCGTCGTCGGGATCGCCGTGGTATCACCCTGCTGCAGGTTCTTCGCCACGACCACGCTCATGGCGTTGCCGAGGCCGATTTCTGCCAGCAGGTCATCAAGCGAGGCGAGCTTCATGCGCTCCAGCTCACGCTGAATGTTCTCTTTCGGGATCTCAGCCAGCTTACGGCTACCACCCAACGCATGGTTGAGCAGACGACGCCCCAGGCTGACAGAATCATCGCGCTTGAGGTTTTTCAGCAACTGGCGGATTTTGGCGCGAGCTTTGGAACTCACGACAAAGTTCAGCCAGGCCGCGTTCGGGCGTGCGCCCGGTGCGGTAATAATTTCCACCGTCTGGCCGCTGGAAAGCGGCTGAGAGAGCGGATAAGGCTGCCTGTCGACGCGCGCGCCCACGCAGGCGTGGCCGATATCGGTATGCACGGCGTAAGCAAAGTCGACCGGCGTAGCGCCTGCAGGCAGTTCGACAATGCGGCCTTCTGGGGTGAAAACGTAAATCTCATCCGGGAAGAGATCGGATTTAACGCTCTCGATAAATTCAAACGAGCTACCCGCACTCTGCTGCAGCTCCAGCAGGCTTTGCATCCAGCGCTGGGCGCGGATTTGTGCGGTTGTACTGCTTTCACCACCGTGCTCTTTATAAGCCCAGTGTGCAGCCACACCCATCTCCGCCATCTGGTCCATGTCTTCGGTGCGGATCTGCACTTCAACAGGCACGCCGTGTGGACCGATCATCGAGGTGTGCAAAGATTGATAGCCGTTCGCTTTTGGAATGGCGATGTAATCTTTCATGCGCCCTGGACGCGGTTTGTACAGGCTGTGCATCTGGCCCAGCACGCGGTAGCAGGTATCAGAGTCGTGGACGATCACGCGGAACGCGTAGATATCCATGATCGAATGAAAACGCTGCTCTTTGAGCACCATTTTGCAGTAGATGGAGTACAGATGTTTTTCGCGACCGCTGACGCGGCACGGAATTCCCGCTTCCTGTAAACGTCCTTCAATTTCAGAGAGGATCTTTTGAATCATCTCTTTACGGTTGCCGCGTGCGGCTTTCACCACCTCTTTAATCACGCGATAGCGGTTCGGGTATAACGCTTCAAAACCCAGCTCTTCCAGCTCGGTTTTAATGTGGTGGATACCTAAACGGTGCGCCAGCGGACTGTAGATTTCGAGGGTTTCACGGGCAATGCGGCGACGTTTGTCCGGGCGAAGTGAGCCCAGCGTGCGCATATTGTGGGTACGGTCAGCAAGTTTGATAAGAATGACGCGGATATCCTGCACCATCGCCATAATCATCTTGCGAAAGTTTTCGGCTTGCGCCTCTTTCTTGTCGCGGAATTTCAGCTTATCAAGCTTAGAGACCCCTTCCACCAGCTCGGCAACGCTTTTGCCAAACAGCTGTTCCATATCCTGGTAGGTGGCAGGGGTATCTTCGATCACATCATGCAGCAGGGCAGCCATCAGCGTTTCGTAGTCGAGTTTCATCTCGGCCAGAATACAGGCCACCGCTACCGGGTGCGTGATATAGGGTTCACCGCTTGAACGTGCCTGGCCCTCGTGAGCGTCACGTGCAACGAGATACGCCTGCTGAAGACGCTTAATCTGGTCTTCAGGCAGGTAAGTTTGAATCAGTTGATTCAGGCTTTCAAACAGATACAAGGGCGACCCGCAGGTTTAATTAACGACGACCTTCAGCAATGGCGGTTACGGCCTGCAGTTCTGCGGCTTCCTGCTCTTGCTGCTCCTGGCGCTCACGTACGTCGAGGATCTGATTGTTGATCAAACCTTCTTCGATTTCGCGAAGTGCAATAACGGTAGTTTTATCGTTTTCTTCCGGTACCAGCGGATCTTTACCGCCTACCTGCATCTGACGAGCGCGACGCGCGGCGACCAGCACCAGGTCAAAACGGTTACCAATTTTCTCTACAGCGTCCTGAACAGTTACGCGTGCCATACTTAAAATGCTCCACAGGTGAAGAAATGACTGGGCATGATACTGAAAGTGGGTTCAGTCTGCCAACAGTTTGGTGATTAATGCGTCATGTCGCTGCTTCTGGCGGCTCATACGCAAGCGTTCTGCGCGAAGAATGGTTTTGAGATCGCTCAGCGCGGCATCAAAATCATCATTCACAATAAGGTAATCATATTCCGCGTAATGGCTCATTTCTGCAACTGCCTGCTCCATACGCCGGGCGATCACTTCCTCGCTGTCCTGACCGCGGCCACGCAGTCGGCGATCCAGCTCATCTTTCGATGGCGGTAAAATAAAGATACTGCGTGAATCAGGCATTTTCTTGCGAATCTGCTGTGCGCCCTGCCAGTCGATATCCAGGAACACATTTACGCCCGTGGCCAGAACCTGCTCAATGGTTTCACGCGAAGTGCCGTAGTAGTTACCGAAAACTTCTGCGTGTTCAAGAAACGCGTCTCTGCCAATCATCGCTCTGAATTCATCGTGATCAACAAAGAAATAGTGTTCACCGTGCACTTCACCCGGACGCGGTTTACGCGTGGTGTGAGAAACAGAAACCTGTGTGTCGTACAACGGTTGGGTTTTTAACAGTGCCTGAATAAGGCTGGATTTACCCGCGCCACTAGGGGCAGAAACAATATAAAGCGTGCCTTGAGCCATGAGAGTCTTTTGTATGTGTTAACGAAGAAGTCCTACATACGGGCTTATTATACACGTCGCCGCTGTGTGACGTAGCCTTTGTCACACTTTTTCCCCTGCATTATTGAATTTTGCGCGCCGTTTTCAGGTTTTACAGCTGTTTTGCAGCAATAAAAATAAACGTCTGACAACGCCTCGCAGAGTGAAAGATTGCCATTAGCACGGTTTTCCGCGTCGGGTTATACCTCCACCAACGCAAAGGAGGGGTGGCGATGTGGCGATGGATGAGCGGATTAATGCTGTTGTGGTGCGGCTATGGTACGGCGGTGTGTCCCGTGTGGTCTCAGGCAAAAGCAGAGAAAGAGATTGCGACGTTGAGTGCGCAAGTCAAACGCTGGGATGATGCCTACTGGAAGCAGGGCGTGAGCGAGGTGAATGACGACGTCTATGACCAGCTCAATGGCCGTTTAAAGCAGTGGCAGCGTTGCTTCGGCGATATACCTTCTGAGGAGGCCTTACCGGTTCTAACGGGGAGCGTAAGACATCCTGTTGCCCATACTGGAGTGCATAAAGCGGCCAGTAAAGAAGAGCTACGCCAGTGGATGCGTGGTCGTGACACTCTCTGGATGCAGCCAAAAGTCGACGGGGTGGCAGTGACTCTGGTGTATCGCGACGGAAAGTTAACCCAGGCTATCAGTCGTGGTGATGGACTTAAAGGTGAAGACTGGACTGCACAAGTGTATTTAATTCCCGCAGTGCCCAAAAAAGTGACCGGAGCGCTGACCAACAGCGTCTTACAGGGAGAGCTTTTTTGGTTACGCGACAACCATCTTCAGCGACAGATGGGGGGAATGAACGCACGGGCAAAAGTGGCGGGCGCGATGATGCGGCAAAAGGACAGTCCGCTTCTGAGCCAGACAGGGATATTTATCTGGGCCTGGCCGGATGGGCCGAAAGTGATGTCGAGTGCGCTGTCTGAGTTATCTAAAGCCGGCTTTTCCCTGACGGCGCGTTATACCCTGCCTGTACAGACTGTTGATGCTGTCGAGAAACAGCGCTCGACGTGGCACAACACGGCATTACCCTTTGCCACGGACGGCATTGTGGTGCGATCCGCGGATGCTCCTCCCGGCGAAAACTGGTTGCCCGGAGAAGGCAGCTGGGTCGTCGCATGGAAATACCCCCCGGTCGCACAGATTGCCGAAGTAAGAGATATTCATTTTGCCGTGGGGCGCACGGGAAAAATCTCGGTCGTGGCGGCGCTGGTCCCTGTCCTGCTGGATGATAAGCAGGTACAGCGGGTCAGTCTTGGGTCCGTTGAGCGCTGGCAAAGGCTGGATATTGCGACGGGTGATCAGATACAGGTCAGTCTGGCCGGGCAGGGTATCCCGCGGTTCGATAAGGTGGTCTGGCGGGGGGAAGAGAGACAAAAGCCCACACCTCCGGCCTCGCATTATCATGCGCAGAGCTGTTTTTACGCCTCGCCGGCGTGTATGGAGCAGTTCTTTGCCCGCCTGACGTGGCTTAGTTCAAAGCACGTGCTGAATATTGAAGGAGTCGGTGAGTCAGGCTGGCGGGCGCTGTATCAGGCGCATCATTTTGAACATATCTTCTCATGGCTGACATTAACGCAGGTGCAGCTGGAGTCTACCCCGGGGTTTTCCGCAGCACGCGGGCTGGCGCTCTGGCATCGCTTTAATCTGGTACGTGAGCGACCCTTTATTCGTTGGATCATGGCATTGGGTGTTCCGCTGACGCAGGCCTCGCTAAACGCTATGGGAGACCTGACGTGGCAGAAAATGCGTGAGCGTAACGCAGCAGACTGGCAGGCGCTTCCCGGCACAGGAAAGGAGAAAGCCCGGCAGCTCGTTGCGTTTATTCATGATCCTGGCATTGCCGGCCTGGTTGCCTGGCTCGGCAAGCAGGGAGTGCAAGGATTCTGACGTGAGCTTGCTGGCGCTTATCGCGGATAAATGCCGCTATCTTATCGGGGAGAATAGATAGCGGCCAGTCAGTGGGTGTCCTGAGTGTAATGAAACACGGGCAGTCCCAGTTTTAAGCGCAGCGCAAGCAAGCGAGCCGTGAAGCCAAATAACAAGGTGGCGATGACCACGACGTCATGGCTGGAAACATAATGCTGTAAAGCGATATACAGAACGGCTGATGCAAAGGATATCCCGGCGTAGAGCTCTTTTTGAAAGACTAGGGGAATGCGTTTGCAGAACATATCGCGCAGTACGCCGCCAAATACGCCCGTCACGACTGCGGCAATAGTGGCAATCACCGGGCTTTCGCCCATATCCAGCGCAATTTGTGCCCCGATGATGGAGAACACGACCAGGCCCAGAGCATCAAGCACTAAAAACAGACGTCGAAGATGGGGCATTACAGGAGCAAGGATAGTGGTCAGCACTGCGGCGACAGCCACAATGATGATGTACTCGGGGTGCTTAACCCAGCCGAGAGGGTAATGCCCCAGCAGGATATCACGTACCGATCCGCCTCCCAGTGCGGTGGCGGTAGCAATAATAATGACCCCAAACGTATCCATACGACGGCGTCCGGCAGCGAGTGCACCGGTCATGGCTTCGGCAGTGATCCCGACGAGATAAAGGATATGTAGCAGCATGTGTTCCCCCGATAGTGAGGGCAACAGGGTAGCGTTTTGTGCGGTCTGTCACGATTTAGTTTTTCTTGTGTGAGGACGTTAGCCTTATTTTTGGTAATGACTGAACGTTGTTTGGCTGGGTGTGATGGCGTTAAACGATAATTTTCACATTACAATTATTCATGTTATAGGCGTTTGCCGCCGATAGCCTGTTCCGATAAAAAAATGGCCCCTGAACGGGGCCATGATGAGAAAGCGGCTTGAATAAAGCGTTACTCGATATTCTGGATCTGCTCGCGCATCTGCTCAATCAGCACTTTCAGTTCAATGGCGGAGTTGGTCACTTCAGCATTGATCGATTTCGAGGCCAGGGTGTTCGACTCGCGGTTGAACTCCTGCATCATAAAGTCGAGACGACGCCCTACGGCTTCTTTCTTCTTCAGGATGTTGTAAGTCTCTTTAACGTGCGCTTCCAGACGATCCAGCTCTTCGGCGACGTCAATGCGCTGTGCCATCAGCACCAGCTCTTGTTCCAGACGGGTATTTTCCAGCTGAACTTCCGCTTCTTCCAGTTTGGCCACCAGGCGCTCACGCTGCCATTGCAGGACCGCAGGCATATGGGTACGGACTTTAGCCACTTCGGTGGTCACACCTTCCAGACGCTGCTCAATCATCGCTTTGAGGGCCTGGCCTTCAGTTTCGCGGGCAATGATAAAGTCATCCAGCGTGCTGTCGAGGGCACTGAGAATTTCAGCGGCAATCGTGTCCAGATCCTGCTCACCGGCGGCCATGACGCCAGGCCAGCGCAGAATATCGACCGGGTTGATTTCCCCTTCATCGCTTTGCATCTTGACCCAGTTCGCTGCAGTGACGAGCTGTTTCGCCAGTTTTTCGTTGAGGATCAGCTCACCCTGGGCGCTGGCATCAGGCTCAAAACGCAGGTTACATTCCACTTTACCGCGCGTCAGACGAGCACGGATACGCTCGCGTACAACAGGTTCAAGGCTGCGGAACTGCTCCGGCATACGGAAATACGTTTCCAGGTAGCGCTGGTTTACCGAGCGCATTTCCCATGTAGCGCTACCCCAGCTACCCTTGATTTCACGCCGGGCGTAGGCGGTCATACTGCGGATCATAGACATTCCCGTTTTTAAAGGAGAGATGGGGGGATTATAGCTTTCGGGGGCTTCTCAGGATAGGAATAAGCGTCCTTTATCCGTATAATGCGCAGCCACATTCGTTTCAAGCCGGAGATTTCATCATGCGTCCAGCAGGTCGTAGCGCCAATCAGGTGCGTCCCGTCACCCTGACCCGTAACTATACAAAACACGCAGAAGGCTCCGTACTGGTTGAGTTTGGTGACACCAAAGTGCTGTGCACCGCGTCCATCGAAGAGGGCGTTCCACGCTTCCTGAAAGGTCAGGGCCAGGGCTGGATCACTGCGGAATATGGCATGTTGCCGCGTGCAACCCATACCCGTAACGCCCGCGAAGCGGCAAAAGGCAAGCAGGGCGGCCGTACCATGGAAATCCAGCGTTTGATCGCACGTGCGCTGCGCGCCGCCGTTGATCTGAAAACACTGGGTGAATTTACCATTACTCTGGACTGCGACGTCATTCAGGCAGACGGTGGTACGCGTACGGCGTCGATTACCGGTGCATGTGTGGCGTTGGCTGATGCCCTGAATAAGCTGGTTGCAGCCGGTAAGCTGAAAACGAATCCGATGAAAGGGATGGTCGCGGCTGTTTCCGTGGGTATCGTTAACGGTGAAGCGCTTTGCGATCTGGAATACGTTGAAGATTCCGCTGCCGAGACTGACATGAACGTGGTGATGACTGAAGACGGTCGCATCATTGAGGTGCAGGGCACGGCAGAAGGTGAGCCGTTCACCCATGAAGAACTTCTTACCTTGCTGGCGTTGGCCCGAGGGGGAATTGAATCTATCGTAACGACGCAGAAGGCGGCGTTAGAAAATTGATTTTAAAGGCGACTGATGAGTCGCCTTTTTTTTGTTCGTACAAAAGCAAAAGTCGGAGGAGTAAGCCCATGAAATCCTGGCAGCGTGAGTTTATTGAGTTTGCGCTTAACAAGCAGGTCCTGAAATTTGGCGAGTTTACGCTGAAATCCGGGCGTAAGAGCCCCTATTTCTTCAACGCCGGACTGTTTAATACCGGGCGCGATCTGGCATTGTTAGGCCGTTTCTATGCCGAAGCGCTGGTGGACTCCGGCATTGATTTTGACCTGCTGTTTGGCCCAGCCTATAAAGGCATTCCGATTGCCACTACCACTGCGGTTGCGCTGGCGGAACACCACGACCGCGACGTACCGTACTGCTTTAACCGTAAAGAGGCTAAAACCCACGGTGAAGGCGGTAATCTGGTAGGCAGTGCGCTGCAGGGTCGCGTTATGCTGGTGGACGATGTGATCACCGCCGGTACCGCTATTCGCGAATCGATGGAGATTATTCAGGCCAACGGCGCTACGCTTGCTGGCGTGCTGATCTCTTTGGATCGTCAGGAACGCGGGCGTGGCGAAATCTCTGCGATTCAGGAAGTTGAGCGCGATTATGGCTGTAAAGTGACGTCGATCATCACCCTGAAAGACCTGATTGCGTATCTGGAAGAGAAGCCTGAGATGGCGGATCATCTGGCTGCGGTACGTGGGTATCGCGAAGCTTTCGGCGTGTAATATCAAGCCCGGTGGCGTTCTGCTTACCGGGCCTGAAGATTATTGCAGTTGTGCCGCCACTAACGGCCAACGGGCGTCAAAATCGTCCGTTGGACGGTATTTAAACTCGCTGCGAACAAAGCGGGAGAGCATGCCTTCGCAAAACGACAGGATCTGACTTGCCAGCAGCGTTTCATCGGTGCTGTAACCTTCACCCTCACGCATTTTTTTCTCGCGCAGTACCTGGCGCAGTTGTGCTTCAATACGCTCGAAGAGCTGGTTAATACGGCCCTGCAATCGGTCCTGCTCGAACATCAGCGCGTGGCCAGTCAGGATACGGGTTAAGCCCGGATTGCGTTCACCAAAGCCCAGAATGAGCTGCACAATTAGACGCAAACGCGCAGTCGTGTCTTTTTCGTCTTTCAGAATCAGGTTGATGCGAGTGATCAGACTGTCTTCGATAAATTCGATCAGACTGTCAAACATCCGGGTTTTGCTCGGAAAATGACGATACAACGCCGCTTCAGACACGCCCACGGAGGCGGCCAGTTTTGCGGTGGTGATGCGTTGACTACCATCGCTGGATTCAAGCATCAGCGCCAGAGATTGAAGTATTTCTTCGCGACGGTTCCTTTTCGCGGTTTGTTTTTCTGCCATGTTACAAAATACCCCTGAAAATAAGCACTTGCCAGGCTGGCATCCACACAGCGACCGCAAACTGACGTTTGCGGTTTGTTATTGCATTATGGCGCTGTGAGATACGTGTCGGTCGGGCGGTTATTTGCGCCCGGAATGGCCGAAGCCGCCTTCGCCACGGTCGGTGGCGTCAAAGTCTTCCACCAGGTTAAATTCTGCCTGAACCACCGGTACAAAGACCATCTGTGCGATACGCTCGCCCGGTTCAATGGTGAAGCTGTCCTGACCACGGTTCCAGACGGAAACCATCAGTTGACCCTGGTAGTCAGAGTCGATCAGGCCGACCAGGTTACCCAGTACCACTCCATGCTTATGACCCAGACCAGAACGCGGCAGGATCACCGCTGCCAGCGACGGGTCAGCAATGTGGATTGCCAGGCCGGTTGGGATCAGGGTGGTTGCACCCGGAGCCAGCTCTACGGCGTCATCGAGACAGGCGCGCAGGTCAAGACCGGCAGAGCCGGAGGTGGCATAGGTTGGCAGCGCAAATTGCTTCCCAACACGCGGGTCCAGAATCTTAACGTCGATTTTTTTCATCATAACGGGTAACGATCTCGTCCAGTAATTGTTGGCCCAGGAGTTCCTTGCGCTCAAGCGGTAAGACTTTATCTCCATCCTGCCAGAAAAGGTGCAGTGCGTTGCTGTCGCTGTTAAATCCTTGCGTGGCCAGCGATACGTCGTTCGCGCAAATCAAATCGAGGTTTTTGCGGGTACGTTTTTGCCGGGCATATTCTTCCACATTATTTGTTTCTGCGGCAAACCCAACAACGTAAGGACGATGGCTTTTCAGTGCGGCGACACCCGCAACAATGTCCGGATTTTTCACCATTTTTAGTGTTAATTCATCGCCTTGCTTTTTAATTTTTGACCCGGAAATGGTTTCGGCACGGTAATCTGCAACAGCCGCACAGCCGATAAAAATCTGCTGGTTCTGCGCATGCGCCTGTACGGCGGCGTCCATCTCCAGGGCGGTGGTGACATCAATACGCTGCACAAATGGCGGTGTCGGTAACGAGACCGGGCCGCTCACCAGCGTGACTTTTGCACCGCGTTTTGCCGCCGCGGCAGCAATGGCAAAGCCCATTTTACCGGAGCTATGGTTGGTAATGTAACGCACCGGGTCCAGCGGCTCGCGCGTTGGACCCGCGGTAATCATGATGTTGAGATGTTGCAGATCGTTGACAGGCGAAAAATGGCCGGCGGCCAGCTCAACGATGGTCAGCGGGTCAAGCATACGACCAGGACCCACATCACCACACGCCTGGCTACCGCTGTCCGGCCCCCAGATGAGCAGGCCGCGTGAGGCCAGCGTCGTCAGATTATGCTGGGTGGCGGCGTTGCGGTACATCTGCTGGTTCATCGCGGGGACGACGGCAACAGGTGCGGGCGTGGCCAGGCAAATGGTCGAGACCAGATCGTTTGCCATGCCGGCTGCTACGCGGGCAATTAAATCTGCTGTGGCGGGGGCAAGGATAACCAGGTCTGCCCATTTTCCCAGTTCAATATGGCCCATCGCGGCTTCGGCGGCCGGATCAAGGAGGCTGTCAGAGACGGGGTACCCTGAAACGGCCTGCAGGCTCAGAGGCGTGATAAAGGCTTTGCCGCCTTCCGTTATCGCGACCCGCACATCCGCCCCGCGCTCGCGCAAACGACGCACCAGCTCCGGCGCTTTATAGGCAGCAATACCGCCGCTCACGCCAAGAACGATTTTTTTACCGGCCAGGCTCATCATGATTCTTTCCTGTTGGGTTTCACCAGAGAGCGGGCATTTTATCACAATCCCAAAAAGGGGGTGATTTTGTCCTTCGGCCAGTTTGCGAGGCGTTACGCAGGAATGAAAAGTGGGCGTCGAGCGCCGGGGGTGGCTGTGGCAGCATGATGGCAAACCGAAGGAGACAGGCATGGAAGAGACTGAACTGCTGCTACCGCGTGAAAAAATGCTGCGCTATGGCGTCACGTTGTTAAAGGACGACGAGTTGCTGGCACTCTTTTTACGCACCGGAACGCCCGGCAAAACGGTATTTACGCTGGCAAAGGAGCTCATCGACCATTTTGGTTCGCTGTATGGCTTATTGACGGCGGATCTGACGGAATTCAGGCACGTCGAAGGAATTGGCGTGGCGAAGTTCGCCCAACTGAGGGGGATTGCTGAACTGGCCCGCCGTTTTTACGACGTCCGTATGGAAGAGGAAGATCCCATACTCACCCCGGATATGACACGCGTATTTCTCCAGAGCCAGCTATCAGATTTGGAGCGCGAGATCTTTATGGTGATCTTTCTTGATAACAGGAACCGGGTACTAAAACATAGCCGTCTTTTTTCCGGAACACTGAGCCACGTTGAGGTTCATCCGCGAGAAATTGTGCGGGAAGCGATAAAAGTGAATGCAGCCGGCGTGATACTCGCGCATAATCACCCCTCTGGCTGTGCAGAACCAAGCAGAGCTGACAAAGAGATGACCGAACGCATTATCAAATGCTGTCAATTCATGGACATTCGTGTGCTCGACCATCTGATAATTGGTCGCGGCGAGTACATTTCTTTTGCAGAACATGGCTGGATTTAGGCTATTTCTCGCGATCCATCGGGATCTTTGTCTGTTCGGGACTTGAGCACACCGCCGAGTCAGCGTATACTACGCCACCTTTGAGAATCTCGGGTTTGGCATTTGGGCCTGGCAATCGAGAGTTCAATAGAACTATGCGATGACCGGGCTGTAAAGCCTGACGAGGCGCCGATACCCCATACGAAGCTCGAGCTAATTTGATTTTTGGAGAATAGACATGTCCCGAGTCTGCCAAGTTACTGGCAAGCGTCCGGTGACCGGTAACAACCGTTCCCACGCACTGAACGCGACTAAACGCCGTTTCCTGCCGAACCTGCACTCTCACCGTTTCTGGGTTGAGAGCGAGAAGCGTTTTGTCACCCTGCGCGTATCTGCTAAAGGTATGCGTGTAATCGATAAGAAAGGCATTGATACAGTTCTGTCCGAACTGCGTGCCCGTGGCGAAAAGTACTAAGTACTTAAAGAGGAAATAAATCATGGCTAAAGGTATTCGCGAGAAAATCAAGCTGGTTTCTTCTGCTGGTACAGGTCACTTCTACACCACCACGAAGAACAAACGTACTAAGCCGGAAAAACTGGAACTGAAAAAATTCGATCCAGTTGTACGCCAGCACGTACTGTACAAAGAAGCTAAAATCAAATAATTTTAGCCTCCTTGTATTGAAAAACCCCGCAACTGCGGGGTTTTTTGCATTCTGCATCTTACTCCGGAGGAATCATGCCTGAATTACCTGAGGTAGAGACCAGCCGCCGCGGTATTGAGCCGCATCTGGTCGGCGCGACTATTCTTCATGCTATCGTTCGCAACGGTCGCCTGCGTTGGCCGGTGTCCGATGAAATCCATGCGTTAAGCGATAAACCGATTCTCAGCGTCCAGCGTCGCGCCAAATATCTGCTGCTGGAGCTGCCCGACGGCTGGATTATCATCCATCTCGGTATGTCTGGTAGTCTGCGCATCCTTACCGAAGAACTGCCCGCGGAAAAGCATGACCATGTCGATCTGGTGATGAGCAACGGTAAAGTGCTGCGTTACACCGACCCACGACGCTTTGGCGCATGGCTGTGGACCAATGAGCTTGAAGGACACAGCGTTCTGGCGCATCTGGGGCCAGAGCCGCTCTCAGAGGCATTTAACGCGGAATACCTGAAAGCGAAGTGTGCAAAGAAGAAAACCCCGATCAAACCGTGGCTGATGGACAATAAGCTGGTGGTGGGAGTAGGGAATATTTATGCCAGCGAATCGCTGTTTGCCGCCGGGATCCATCCCGATCGGCTGGCCTCATCGCTGTCATCCCAGGAGTGTGAACTGCTGGTCCGGGTGATTAAAGCGGTGCTGCTGCGTTCGATTGAGCAAGGGGGGACCACCCTGAAGGACTTCCTGCAGAGCGACGGTAAACCCGGCTATTTTGCTCAGGAGCTGCAGGTATATGGCCGTAAGGGTGAGCCGTGCAGAGTCTGTGGGACACCGATTATTGTAACGAAGCACGCTCAGCGCGCCACGTTCTATTGCCGTCAGTGCCAGAAATAGGGCTACTTTAATTTTTCCATCAACGCCTGATGGACGTTAGCCGGCAGGAAATGGGTCACGTCACCGTGATGACGCGCCACCTCTTTGACCAGCGAGGAAGAGATAAACGACCACTCTTTTGAGGGCATCAGGAACACGCTCTCCAGCTCTGGCATCAGGTGGCGATTCATGTGCGCCAGCTGCATTTCGTATTCGAAGTCAGCCACCGCGCGTAACCCACGGATCAAAATGTTAGCCTGCCGGGCACGGGCGAAGTTGGCCATCAGATCGCTGAAGCCCACCACCTCGACGTTTGGCAGATGCGAGATAGCGTCAGTGGCAAGTGCAACGCGCTCATTGAGATCGAACATGGGTTTCTTACTGGGGCTGGCGGCGATCGCCAGAATCACCTTATCAAACATGCATGCCGCACGGGTGATGATGTCAAGATGACCGTTGGTGATGGGATCAAAGGTACCCGGATAAATCGCTTTTGTGCTCATGGCTCACGTTTTCTCTGAGTAGCCGCGGCAAAGCGCCCACAGCTCGGTGTATTTGTTGAAAGTATACTGGGCATTCACCACCGCCAGTAACCACCCCTGTTTACCGTCCAGCACGCCGCCTCGCAGCAGCAGTGTTTTCAGAAATGCCCCCAGCGTGTGGGTGAAAATACCGGTCAGCGTGGCCTTCTTGCCGCGCAGGTAACGCTCATGCGCCCATGCGGTGGCATAGTTAAGCTGTTTGCGCTGGAAGCTGGCGAAATCCCGGCAGGTCAGATGCAGCAGATCGCCCGTCAGAGGAATGACGGGGGCACTGTCGCATGCCAGGGATTCATGGACCAGATTATCGTTGTACTGATATCGCTCACGCTCGTAGAGGCGCATTACGCGGTCTGGATACCAGCCGCTGTGGCGCATAAAACGGCCAAGGAAATAGTTGCGACGTGCAATGCTGTATACCGCGCCAGGCTGAGGTGCTGCCAGCACCGCCTGAATGGCCTGGCGGAGCTCTGGTGTAATGCGCTCGTCAGTGTCCAGCATCAGCACGTAATCGCCAGTAGCATAGCGCTGCGCGCGCTGGCGCTGGATGCCGTAGCCTTGCCAGTCGGTATCGATAAAGATCTTTGCACCCGCGGCACGGGCGACATCCACCGTGTTGTCCTCGCTGCCGGAGTCGAGAAGGACAATTTCGTCAGCCCAGGCGACGGAGGCCAGGCAGTCCGGAAGCAGGTCGGCGGCGTTTTTGGCGATCATCACGACCGACAGACGCGTTGACATTAGTGGCTCCGCTGAGGCAGATAAGGTTGCAGAAGTTGCAGCAGACGAGTGAGTGCGCCCTGGTTCTGATGCAGCACTTCGACAGCATGGCGACCATACCAGAGGCGGTAGTCTTCGTCGGTCAGAAGGGTTGAGACCTCTTTGACCACCGAGTCCGCGTCGGTCACGGTAATTAACCCGTCGGCTTGCTGCAATTTAGCGCAGATATCTTTGAAGTTAAACGTGTGTGGACCCATCAGCACCGGAATGGCGTGTGCGGCCGGCTCAAGCGGATTATGGCCGCCGCGCTCCACAAGGCTGCCGCCGACAAAAGCCAGATCGGCAATGCCGTAAAGCAACATCAGCTCGCCCATTGTATCGCCAATCACCACCTGAGTGCTGCCGGAGGGGATCTCACCGCTGCTGCGCAGAGTAAAGCTGAAGCCGCCTTTCTGCACCATCTCACGCGCATCTTTAAAACGTTCGGGGTGACGGGGGACCAGAATCAGCAGCAAATCGGGGAATTTTTCCAGCAGCTTACGATGGGCCTGCAGGATAATGGCTTCTTCGCCGTCATGGGTGCTGGTTGCAATCCACACCTGGCGACGCGGTGCCCACTGGCGACGCAGCGTAATTGCACGGGCGGCGAGTTCAGGCGTGACGGAGATATCGAACTTCAGGCTACCCGTCACCGCAAGCTGGTTGCGCTTCAGGCCCAGAGCGAGAAAGCGCGCCGCGTCTTCTTCGTTCTGCGCGGCAATCAGCGTTATTCGGCTGAGCAGGCGGCGCATAAATTTACCTAACTTGCCGTAACCTTTCGCCGAGCGCTCTGAAAGGCGCGCGTTGGCAATCACCAGCGGAATTTTACGGGCATGCAGGGCGGAAATCATATTTGGCCACAGCTCGGTTTCCATGACGATCACCAGTTTCGGGCGAACGGTATTCAGGAAGCGGTTCATGGCGCAAGGCAGGTCGTAAGGCAAATAGACGTGTTGAACGTCTTTACCGAACGCCGATAATGCGCGTTCAGACCCCGTCGGCGTCATGGTCGTGACCGTGATCGGCAGTGACGGATAGCGGTGACGAAGGGCGCGAACCAGCGGGATCGCCGCCAGCGTTTCGCCCACAGAAACGGAATGCAGCAAAATACCGTCCGGCACGACTTTATTGCGGCAGTAACCATAGCGTTCAGCCCAGCGTTTACGATACGCAGGCGCTTTACGGCTACGAAGCAACAGTCGCAGCCACACCAGTGGCTGGATGATGTAGAGCAGGGCGGTATACAACAATTCCAAGCGATTATCCGTTTTTTAGTTTCGGCGGGGAAATTCTAAGCATTTAAGCCGGGTAAAGCTATCTCTTATGCCAGATACCGTTTTAAACGGAAGTAGCGTCGGCCCAGGCGCCAGCGCAAACGGGGGCTTTTGGCACTTTTCCAGATAAGCCTCCAGATACCCGTGTCGAAGAACTCTTTTATTATCATCGACTTCTTCTGCACATCCTTCATATTGTCGAAGGTATGAATGATCCCAAGCCCCTCTTTGGCGATTTGCCAGTGGCAGGCGGGGATATCTTTCACTTTTTCCGGGTAACGCTGGTTGATGGCATCCAGCATCTGCAGAATTTTCATGTAATGGCGCGCCGAGCGAATCAGCGTGTCATCATTGTCCGGCATATGAGAAACCGATGCGGAATGAATGTAATAGTCGTAAAAACGTTCACTGGTGTACTGCACGCGGTCAGCTGCGAGCAAGACTTCGGTAGTCCACGGGATATCCTGATGGCGCAGGCCGGGCTCAAAACGAAAACCGTTCTGACGAATAAAGTCGTGGCGATAGATATTCAGCCAGGTCACATGCAGAAACTTGCGTGAGTCGAGCGCTTTTTTTAACCATGCCGCACCGGTCATGACGCCTGTCGAGGCCAACTTGTCTTCCGGGAAAATCGGCCGTGAAGGCTTCTTATTGTTTTCCCAGACGTAGTTTCCGTTGCAGGTGGCGACATCCAGATTCTGCGTGACGGCCATATCAAGCAAGCGCTGATACATGCCCGGCTTAAAGACATCATCAATATCCGGGAAAGAGAGATATTGGCCGGTAGCGACGGCCAGACCGGTATTGCGCGCAATGGATACACCCTGATTTTCCTGTTCGATAACCTGCATTTGCGGCAGTTTTTCACGCCAGGTTTCGACTATCTGCATCGAACTGTCCGTGGAGCCATCATTGACGATGATGACTTCCATACTGTCGATCTGTTGATTCGCAAGGCAGGTAAAGAACTGATCCAGGAAAGCTTCGCCGTTATAAACGGCAACCACTACGCTTAATAATGGCGCTGAATTTTGCATAAGAAACCTGATTATTATTGATTGTCTACCAACGCAACATATTGCTGGCAAATGGCATTTATCCCGAACGACGCGATCGTTGCGCTATCAACGACAGGCGGGGAGGTATAGAGATCGGCCAGTGTTTTCGCCAGTGATTCGTCATTCATCTCCGACAGCCCGCGCGCCAGCGTACCCGTGAGGATTTCAGCAGGCCCGCCAGGACAGTTCGTACTGACAGGCGGCGTCTGGCAGATGATGGATTCTACCAGTACGTTACCAAAACCTTCACAGTCAGAACTTAACACTAAAAGCCGTGCACCTTTAATCCACGGATAAGGGTTGGACTCGAAGGGGCGGAAAATAACCTTGTCTTCGATCCCGAGTTCTTTCGCTAACTGTTTAAGCTGTTGAATTTTGGTGTCAGAACCGTTGCCCATCATCACCAGCGATGCGTCTATTTTGCTCTGTGCATAGGCACGCAGAAGGCGGTCGTGGCGTTTATGTTCATGAAAACGACCCACGTGAATAATGTAATCCTGCCCCTGCATCTCAAAAGGTGCATCCGCCAGACGCTGGATTTCAGGAATATCAAAGGGATTATGGATAACCGCTTTGCGACGAAGGTCGATGGACAGCGTCTCTGAGAGATCTTTCAGCACGGCGGCGGAGACGGCGACAACGTTTCGGTTTTCGTAGGTATGACGAATTTTGTAATGCTTAAACCAGCGTGAAAGGCCGTGGCGATGACGCAGGTAGGAGAATGAGAACATGCCATGCACGCAGAACCAGACCTTATCGCGATCCAGCGCACGACTGTGCGCCACGATACGATCGGTTTTATGCAGATGCGAGAATATGACGTCGAACTTCCCGCTGCGCTCAGCCTGCTCAATGGCATTGTCCAGCAGTTGCGCCCGGCGCGGGATCTCGGTGAGCTTTCTCCAGGGTTTTTTACACGTATCCTGAATGACCTGATAATCAATGCCTGCCGGGATGGCGTAGTCGCACACCTTTCGCAGGGAGAAAAGGGAGACCTGATGCCCCATTTCTATCAATCCGCTGGAGAGGGTGAGAACCGTTTTTTCGGCTCCTCCACCGGGCAAACCATCAATAATCATTAGGATGCGCATTTTTAATCCAGTAATTTTTGATAAAGCGAAATAAGCTGACTTGATAATTTTTCTGGGGTCGCTTCTTTTACGCGCTCACGCGCTGCCCGCCCCATATCGTTATTCTTATCCAAAGATGGAAGGGTCATGACTGCCTCCTTCAATCTGCTGATATCAAGTGCATCACAGTAAAAGCCATTCTGACCTTGCTCAATAAACTCTGCACCACCGCAACTCACTGAAGTAATGACGGGCAAACCGCAGGCCATCGCTTCAAGAATGACGTTTGGAAAAGGATCATACAGCGTTGGCAGCAGTAATCCATCGGATACCTGGTAAAATGGCAGTGTCTCTTTTTGCATCCCCAGGAAGCGAATTTGCCCCTCACAGCCCAATGAACGTGCGAGGTCACGGTAACGACTTTCTGCTTTATCCTGTCCAACCACAATCAGCCACGCGGGTGTGCCCGCGATAGCGCGGATAGCGCTGGCCAGTCCCTTACGTTCAAAACCTGACCCGACGAAACACAACACCACGGCATCGACAGGCAATCCGAGCTGCTGACGCAGTGCAGCGCGCTGTCCTTCGGTTGCCGGAACGAAGCGGCTGGAATCAATTGAATTATAAATCACATGTATCTTTTTTGCGTCAATATCAAAGTCTTCGATGATTTCGCGTTTGATCATCTCCGCATTGCAGATAACGGCTTTCAATTCAGGGGCCTGATACATTTCACGTTCGGCGTGCATGACGTAGCGATGGTAGCGATCGTGCATCAGAAGTTGTGCACGCCAGGCAGGCAGAATGCGCGCACGCTGCAGCAGCCAACGCCGGTGCACGCCATCCCCTGCGCGGTAAATATCGCAGCCAGGAATACGCTCGTGGCTTTGCACAATGTCAAACTGCTGCTGTTCCCACAGTGCACGCGCAGCATGTGCAAACCCACGTTCGCGACTGATTCGGCCCCATTTACGCGGGTCGCAAATATGGATATGCCAGTCGTCCTGCTTCTCCCCCTGCCACTCACGCGTGATGACGTTGAGCTCCAGGTTTTGATTGCTCAGTGCGGTAAGTGCCCGGGAAACGAAGCGTTCCGCCCCGCCATCAGGGCGGTATTTTTGGCGAACAATCGCTAAACGATGGTGTTTCATTACAGGTATCTCCTGGCGGCGGAGACCACGACATCAACGGGAATGGCGTCGAGATAGCGTTCAGTTGTTTTGGTATCAATGGCGTCCGGGTCGGGAAGTGGGCCAAAATCGCCAGCCCAGATGACTTCACCGTTGACCTGCCATGGCGACCAGAACACCCGTTTTGACGGGCCGAAGAGAGCAATGCACGGCGTCTGAAGCGCGGCGGCCATGTGCATCGGAACGGAATCGACGCCAATAAAGAGGCGCGCATGATCGATAAGTGATGCCAGCTGGCGCAACGTGAGTTGACCGGCCAGTGAGACTACGCCCGTTTTTGGCGCCGCGGCGAGAATGCGGTCTATCATCGCCAGCTCTTTTTTATCCGGGCCTGCGGTGAGAACTACAGTGTGGCCATCCTGCTGGAGTGCCGAGATGGTTTGCGCCATCTTGCCTTCGTCCCAGCATTTAAAGAACCAACGTGACGTTGGCTGGATCACCACGTAGTTATCAGCCACACCCTGTTGCGTCAGTAGCTGGCGCGCACGATCCCAGTCCTCTGCGCGGTAGGCCATAGTGACGTCTGGCTGAGCCGGGACGGGCAACGGTGAAAGAATAGAAAGATTTTGTTCAACGGTATGGAGAGACGGGTGATTGGCGACGGAAACCAAATCGGTATGGCAAAAACGCCAGAACGCGTTTTTTCGCTTGTTAAACGCGAACCCGAGGCGTACTGGCGCGCCGGTGAAACGGGTGACAATGGCGCTGCGCCACTGATCGGCAAGGTTAATCACCAGATGATAACGCTGCGCTCTTAAGTCACAGAGTAACTGCCATTCTTTTTGCAGATGTTTCAGGGTGCCGAGCTGCTTCCATTTACGATCTATACCGTAGATGGTGCCGATCGCCGGGTGCGCGGCGAGCATATCGCGTGTCTCTTCATAAAGAAGAACATCGATTTGCGCCGTGGGCCATTTTTGACGTAACGAATTAATGACCGGAGTTGTGAGTAACATGTCGCCATGATGTCGAAGTTTGATAAGTAAAATACGTAAATCAGGCGTGTCGAGTAGGTTAATCATCATCATCTTATCAGCGGTATACTGTCAGCAATTCTAATAGACCTGATGGCGACTTGCACTCTTTCTCCATAATGTCAGGAATTTCCCTGGAAGGGTTTACTCCTGCTTCGCAGAGTGCGTAACATAGCCCTCACTCTTACGTCTTACGGACTCATTATGAAAAAACCAGCGTTTATCATCACCATTGATACAGAAGGCGATAATCTCTGGCAAAACCACCGTGTTATCAAAACGGAAAACGCACGCTACCTGGCGCGATTTCAGGCGCTATGCGAGCGTTTTGGTTTTAAGCCGGTCTGGCTGACCAACTATGAGATGGCGATCGAACCGGTTTTCATTGAGTTCGCAAAAGACGTGATTGCCCGCGGCCAGGGCGAGGTTGGCATGCATCTTCATGCGTGGAACAGCCCACCTGAACATGACCTCACCGGTGATGACTGGCGCTGGCAACCTTATCTGATTGAGTTTTCAGATGAAATTATGCGCGAGAAAGTGCTTTTTATGACGCACTTACTGGAAGAGACCTTCCAGACCAAAATGCTGAGCCACCGTGCCGGGCGTTGGGCGTTTGATCGTCGCTACGCAAACTTGCTGATAGAGCTGGGTTATCAGGTTGACTGTTCCGTCACCCCACGGGTGAACTGGCGAAATGCCAAAGGGGCACCGCAGGGTCACGGAGGAACGAATTATCAGCATTTCCCTGACCATGCCTACTTTATTGATACAGAGGATATTTCCCGCCCGGGAAAGAGCCCTTTACTCGAAGTGCCGATGAGTATTCAGTATAAACACCCGGCCTGGCTGAACACCGTTAAACAGGGCTACGATCGGCTGCGTGGGAAATACCGTTCCCCGTCAGTTAACTGGCTGCGTCCGTCCGGTGGAAACGCGTCTGAGATGATTAAGGTCGCACAACAGTGCTTGTCGCAGGGCAATGATTATGTGGAGTTTATGCTCCATTCTTCAGAATTTATGCCCGGCGGAAGCCCTACGTTCAAAGATGATGCGGCCATTGAAGGGTTGTACCAGGATTTGGACCAGTTGTTTACATGGCTGTCGGACAAGACGGTGGGGATGACGCTGGCGGAGTTTTATCGGAGTAAAAGAAGCGCCGGTTAACCGGCGCCTAAAGATTATCTCTGAACGGTTTTTTTCACGGGTGTACTAAATATGATGGCTAATGGTATCCAGAATAACACCCAGTATTCTCGAGGATTACTGATAACGAACATCCCCTGAGTGGAATAAAATACGAGCGCGAAAATCAGTACCGCTACCTCGGCTTTGTGGTCTACAGCAAGGTGTCTCAGGCATTGCCTGAATGCGTAGGCAATCATCGCTAAAAACAGCGTTAGCCCTACGATTCCGCCCTTAAGAAAGGCACCGAAGTAGAGGCTGTGTGTAGTCGTCACATGCTGTTTATAACCATTAATGAATGACAGTTCTTTATTAAATCCCCAGCCAAATACTAATCTTTCTTTTGTTACTTCAAAAGCATGCTGCCAGATGCCAAAACGAACGGAGCCAGCCTGGTTAGAATCTTCAAACCGTTTTATAAGCAGGTCGTAAAAGCCGCTGTAATAAAGTGTAATGCCCAGTATAAGCAGAGTGGCCAGGGACAAGAACACAATTTTGTTGTTCCATTTTGGTTTAATACAGAATACGACAGCTGTTGCTATCATTAACGCCAATAATGGTCCACGGCTTTGCGTCAGTAATAAGCCACTCAACAACAACGGAACCGGAGCATAATACCAAAGGCTGCGGGTTTCTCGAACGAGAATAGTACTTAAAATAATCCCCAATGCCATATAGCCGCCCAGATCAATAACGTTGTCGGGTGCATAAGGAAAAGCGTTCATTAAACGCCCAACGAACAGGTGAGGCTTGTTAACATAAATAAATGTCATCAATGTCAGTACGATAATGCCAAAATAGGTCGCGCCAACAAGGTATGTCTTCTTGTTTTCAAGTTCACATTGCCGGTACAGGCAGAAGAAAATAAGGATGTAAAATGAATGGGTAAGAGCAGAACTTAAGTGTGATGTCTCGGCCCAAAGGTTCGAGATGGAAAAATAAAGGACAAATAGAGTTAGCAGCCCAAGTGCTGGAAGAAATTCTTTGTCATGTATAAACCGCTCTCTGGCGCTTTTTACCATCATTATGGTGATAAGAAAAAGGGCCAGGGAAACGTGGAAAAGAATATTTACCTTAGATACCCCACAGAATATCATGCTTAAAAACATAAATGCTACAAAAGGGTAAAATGTAATACGCGGCAGTCTATTTAAATACATCCGTAAAATCCTTTCTGACAAAAACAGAAGAAGGTATAGCACTTTGAGGGGAAAGATTAATCACCTCTTTGTTTGCAGAAGCAAAAATCTTACTTGCAAGAGAGAGTGCAGGAAGAACAATATCCTGTACCTTATCTTCCAGAAACGAAGGCAGCATGGTTTCTGTTTTCTCATAAAATCTCGGTTTAGAAAAGTGTGTCATATCCAGTCCAGCAATATAGATTTTTGAGAAACCCATGTAATATAAGATCTGCAATGCCCAGTAAACCACTGTACCGGCATCAACGACACCCTGACAAATATCGAGGCTAAAAGCGCTATTTGGCGTATTTTCAGAAAAAACGATCCCAGGACGATCCTTGAGGGTATTAAAAAGCGCTTCGTGTTTGATTGAGGGTTTATACGTTTTGTAGCAAATATCTTCGATTATGGCTATCTGGCAGTAGATATTTTCGTATGAAAAACGGTCAATAAGCTTAACCACCCCCATAGCCGTTGTAAACAGAAGCAAATTTTTATTGGCCACGATACGCTTTAACAACGCTGTTTGCCGGTCAATAAAAGTCATGTCAACAATAAAGTAATGGCTAAAATTAAGCTGGTTATGAAGGTGCCATGCCCCATTTACCCCCGTACGAATGACATCTACGGGTAATGTAGAAAAATCTATTTTTTTGACTGAGGGGCCAGTGGCGGTAATTAACACTTCTCCGCTAAATGCATTTTTGAGAGAAGTAAGTGCTGTAAGTTGAACGGGCTGACCACGGTACACAAAATCAGAAATCTCGCCGCTTTCATTTCGCGCAATCCTCACATACGGCCACAAATTTTCATTGTGACGCATGTTTCGTTTATGGGTATAACGGTAAAACTGCTTAGTCAGAGAGCCCATCTTAAGCCTTCTCGATTTCACTATTTTTATGCGCAACAGTAGACAACAAATGACTGATTCTCGCCAAATCTTCGTCTGTTACCTCAAAGAGCTCTTCTTTCGGCTGGCTGAAGTAGTAACGCGTTTCAAAGACGTAAGAGTTTATATTTTCATCCTTCCCAATCAGCAATACCTTGCCAAGCGGACGTTGTTCATAATGGCAGCATGGGCCAAACAGCAACACCACCGGGACGTCCACCGCATCGGCAATGTAGATATTCCCTGAATCTGACGCAATATAACAATCCATTTTGGATATCGCCCACGGCAGCTCTTCGAGCGATATTTTGCCAATGAGGTTGATAAAATTGGGAATTTCACCGTAAGCGCGGGTGATGTCATCCATCCACGGCTGTTCGTTCGGTGCGCCAAAAACATAAAACTCGCAGGGCAGGTCGGCAAGATGATCGACAATACGTTTCCAGATTGCCGGGGGAACCGTCTTTGCTTTGTTACCGGCAGAAATGCTGATACCAATTCGGATAACCCCGGGTTTATCGAGAATTTGCGGGTAAACCGCAGGCTTGAACAGGGGCTTTGTGGCGTGCTTGGGTGCGTCCTGCCAGGTGAGCGCGCGATTGGCGAGCTTGAGATAGTTAGTGACGGACAGCGTCTTTTTGCCATGCTCAACGGTACCATCAGCCGTGGCATAAAAAATTCCGTGATACCACCTGCGTGTATAAGTGCTTAAAAATTGTTTGTTTTTTGCATTACAGGCTGAAGCGAAAAAGAGATTCACACTGTTGGGCTGCAGCAGATAGACATTGTCGTAGCGATTCATGATCCGGCAGGCGAAGCAGAGCTTACGCCACAGGTTGCGCTTTTGCTGCTCCACAAAAAAGATCTCTTCGATACTGTCGTCATGCTGAGCCAATGCGTTAACGCTGCGGCTGATCAGCACATCGCTTTTTTGCAGATACGCCAGTAGAGGCGTTGCATTGATAAAGTCACCGATTTTGGCTGTCTGAATGACAAGGTTTCTGCCCGTGTCTTTGCGAAACAGCTTCCGGATGAGTTTCACCGGAAAAAGTAAAATCAGCAGAAATACATAACTCATGGGTTAAATATCCCTGTTAGAAAGCCGATGGCTGCCCTGTAAAAACGAAAAAATCGCATCTGCGGTAATGTCTCTCATCTGCTGCGTCGGACTGACCATTTGATGCTGGTTTTTACCGTACCCCCCAATCAGCCCCGGGTCGGTCGGACCGAAAAGGGTGATATTGGGGCGGTCCAGCGCTGCGGTTAAATGGCTTAATCCGGTATCCACGGATACGACGGCGTTGGCGTCTGCCAGTTGCGCGGCAACCTGAGCCAGCGTGAGTTTAGGTAACACTTCCACATTTGAAAAACCCGCGGCCAAACGCTCTGCGCGTTGCCTTTCGTGTTCTGCGCCCCACGGGAGTTTAATATGGATGCCGGTCGGTTGCATTAGCTCAATGAGTCTTCGCCAGTGTGATTCCGGCCAGTGCTTATCATCGCGCGTTGTGGCATGCAGAAAGACCAGATAGGGCGGTGTGTGCGTCTTCGCATCGCGCAAAAAATGCTGCGCAATAGCGTAATCACCCTGCGTGTCCGGTTTTGCATAGCCGAGGCTTTTCGCAAACAGCTCACGGGTGCGCTCCACGGCGTGCTGCTGTTTCGCGATATGGTGGCGGCGATTATAGAACAGGCTCGCCAGCGGCTCGCGGGCGGTTTGCCAGTCCATACCGTGCTTTACGCCGTGCGCCAGACGCGTGACCAGCGCGGCGCTTTTGACCAGACCCTGTGCGTCAATGATGGCATCGTAACGCTGCGCTTGCACCGCATCACGGAAGGCTTGACGTTCAGCCTTAATCGGTGCCGAGAACCACGCTTTACGCCAGCGGCGGATAGCAACCGGGATCACGCGGTCTACTGCTTCATGCCAGGTGGGGATCTGTACGAAGCCCTCCTCCACCACCCAGTCAAAACGAATGTCGGGAATGGCCTGCATGGCGTCGGTGAGCGACGGCAGAGTATGCAGCACATCGCCCATGGAAGAGGTTTTAACGATCAATACCCGCATCCGTTATCCTTCTTCACTCAACAGCAGCTCGTTGAGCTCTTCAAGGACACGCTCGGGCGTGATGTCGATCAGGCTCTGGTGATAGCCTTCAGCCGCATCGCCTTTTCGCACCTTGTGATAACCGCTGATCAGACGTATGACGCGCGCTTTATGAGAAAGCGGTGGCGTAAAGTCAGGGCTGCTGGGGCCATACAGAGCAACCAGCGGCCGGTTGAGCGCAGCGGCGACGTGCATCAGGCCAGAGTCGTTGGTGACGACGGCTTTACAGGCGGCAAGTAAAACTACCGCCTGTTCCAGCTGGGTTTCCCCTGCCAGATTACGGCACCATGCCTGCTGTTCTGTATTCAGCGAAGCCAGAATTTCGTTACCCGCCTCGTGGTCTTTCGCCGAGCCAAACAACACGACCTGATTACCTTCATCGATCAGCTGTTTTGCCAGCTCAGCGTAATGATAATGCGGCCAGCGTTTTGCCGGGCCGAACTCTGCTCCTGGGCAGAAACCGATCATGGGGCGTTCTGATGAAATTCCAAACGCGTTGCAGGTGTGGGATTTCTCACCGTCGTTGACCTGGAGCTGGGGCCAGAGCAGCGGTTGCGGCAGATCTTTTGCGCTGCGCATCACGCCTTTGTCATAGGCCAGCGCGACGTAGCGCTCGACCATGAGTGGCCAGGCGTCTTTATCGAGCACGCGCGCGTCGTTCAGCAGACCGTAGCGCATTTCTCCACGCCAGCCGGTGCGATGGGGGACGCCCGCAAAGAAGGGTACCAGGGCGGATTTAAAGGAGTTAGGCAGGACATAGGCGCGGTCATAGCGCTTTTCGCGAAGGCTATGGCCGAGCTTGCGACGTTCACCAATTTCCAGCGCGCCGTGGCCGAGCGGCATTGGGATCGCCTCGTTAACTTCCGGCATACGCGATAACAACGGACGGCACCAGGCAGGTGCCATCACATCAATTATCGCCTGGGGATAACGCGCCTTGAGCGTGCGATAGAGACTTTGCGACATCATCATGTCGCCCACCCATGACGGGCCGATCACCAGAATTTTCATACTTACGCGTCGCGGTTCAGCCAGGCCATATATTCCGTTACGCCTTCGGCAACGGTCTTGAACGGTTTGTCGTAACCCGCCGCACGCAGGTTGGTCAAATCCGCCTGCGTAAAGGCCTGGTAACGACCTTTCAGTTTGTCCGGGAACGGAATGTATTCAATGCTGCCTTTTTTGTGGTACGCCAGGGTGGCGTCCGCCACGGCCTGGAAGGATTCCGCACGGCCTGTCCCCAGGTTAAAGATACCGGAGACGCCGTTTTCCCAGAACCACAGGTTCACTGCCGCCACGTCGCCTACGTAGACGAAGTCACGCTTGAAGCCGTCACTGCCTTCAAACAGTTTCGGGCTTTCGCCATTGTTCAGCTGCGTGTTCAGGTGGAACGCGACGCTCGCCATGCTCCCTTTGTGGCCTTCGCGCGGTCCGTACACGTTGAAGTAACGGAAACCCACAATCTGGGAATTGGCTTCAGGCAGAACCTGACGCACGTATTCGTCGAACAGGAATTTGGAGTAGCCATAGACGTTCAGCGGCTGCTCATATTCGCGGGATTCGATAAAGTCTGACGTACGGCCACCGTAGGTTGCTGCAGAAGAGGCGTACAGGAACGGAATTTCACGCTCCAGGCAGTAATGCAGGATCTCTTTGGAGTACTGATAGTTATTGTCCATCATGTACTTGCCGTCCCACTCGGTGGTGGAAGAGCATGCACCTTCGTGGAAGATGGCTTCGATCTCGCCGAACTCTTCACCTGCCATAATCTGGATAAGGAAGTCTTCTTTATCCATATAGTCAGCGATGTTCAGATCCACCAGGTTTACAAACTTGGTGCCGTCTTTCAGGTTGTCCACCACCAGAATGTCGGTGATGCCTTTGTCATTGAGGGCCTTAACAATGTTGCTGCCGATAAAGCCCGCGCCGCCGGTAACGATGATCATAACTGTAACCTTTGAAGTGTGGAGTCCGGGGACAATCCCGGACGCTAATGTTCTTATCATATCATTAGTATGGCTGCCCTTCAGCCATTCACCGACATAGCGCAAGGGTACACGTGATTTATGCTGCAAAAACGAGAAGAGATAATGTGTCATCTCGTCATGGCGGCCAGGGTTGGGTAATATGTGCCAAAATTTGCCGAGTCTGGAGAATTGCAATGCGTGGTGATTTTTACAAACAGTTAAACAGCGACCTCGACACCGCACGTGCGGAAGGGTTGTTCAAAGAAGAGCGTATTATCACGTCTGCTCAGCAGGCGGACATCACCGTTGCCGATGGCAGCCATGTGATCAACTTTTGTGCGAACAACTACTTAGGTCTTGCGAATCACCCTGAGCTGATTGCCGCGGCAAAACAAGGCATGGACACCCACGGTTTCGGTATGGCCTCCGTACGCTTTATCTGCGGTACGCAGGACAGCCATAAGCAGCTTGAGAAAAAGCTGGCGGACTTCCTGGGGATGGAAGATGCGATCCTGTACTCCTCGTGCTTCGACGCCAACGGTGGTCTGTTTGAGACGCTGCTCGGCGCAGAAGATGCGATTATCTCCGACGCCCTGAACCACGCTTCTATCATTGACGGTGTGCGCCTGTGTAAAGCGAAGCGCTTCCGCTACGCCAACAACGACATGGTTGAACTGGAAGCGCGCCTGAAAGAAGCACGTGAAGCAGGTGCCCGCCATGTGCTGATCGCCACCGACGGCGTGTTCTCTATGGATGGCGTGATTGCCAACCTGAAGGGCGTGTGCGACCTGGCAGACAAATACGATGCGCTGGTGATGGTTGATGATTCACACGCCGTCGGTTTTGTTGGTGAGAACGGCCGTGGATCTCACGAATACTGTGACGTAATGGGTCGCGTGGACATTATCACCGGTACGCTGGGTAAAGCGCTCGGCGGCGCGTCAGGGGGTTATACTGCTGCGCGTAAAGAGGTGGTTGAGTGGCTGCGCCAGCGTTCCCGTCCATACCTGTTCTCCAACTCGCTGGCGCCGGCGATCGTTGCCGCATCCATTAAAGTCCTGGAAATGGTGGAGTCTGGCGCTGAGCTGCGCGACCGTCTGTGGTCAAACGCCCGCCTGTTCCGTGAAAAAATGGGTGCCGCAGGGTTTACGCTCGCCGGTGCCGATCACGCCATTATCCCGGTGATGCTGGGCGATGCGGTTGTGGCGCAGAATTTTGCCCGCGAGCTGCAGAAAGAAGGAATTTACGTTACCGGGTTCTTCTTCCCGGTGGTACCAAAAGGCCAGGCGCGTATCCGCACCCAGATGTCTGCGGCGCATTCGCCTGAACAAATTGAACGTGCGGTGGAAGCCTTTACCCGCATCGGCAAACAGCTGGGCGTAATTGCCTGAGGACGTGTGATGAAAGCGTTATCCAAACTGAAAGCGGAAGAAGGGATTTGGATGACCGACGTGCCGGAGCCGGAAGTCGGTCATAACGATCTGCTGATCAAAATTCGTAAAACCGCCATTTGCGGCACTGACGTTCATATCTACAACTGGGACCAGTGGTCGCAGAAAACCATTCCGGTACCGATGGTCGTGGGCCACGAATATGTCGGCGAAGTGGTGGGCATGGGTCAGGAAGTAAAAGGCTTCAACATTGGCGACCGCGTCTCGGGTGAAGGTCATATTACCTGTGGTCACTGCCGTAACTGCCGCGGTGGACGCACGCACCTGTGCCGCAACACAATCGGCGTGGGCGTGAACCGTCCGGGCTGCTTCGCAGAATACTTGGTGATCCCGGCGTTTAACGCGTTCAAAATCCCGGACAACATTTCTGACGATCTGGCCTCTATCTTTGATCCCTTCGGCAACGCGGTACACACGGCACTCTCTTTCGACCTGGTCGGTGAAGATGTACTGGTTTCCGGCGCGGGTCCCATCGGGATTATGGCGGCCGCGGTGGCGAAGCACGTTGGTGCCCGCAATGTGGTGATTACCGATGTGAACGAGTATCGCCTGTCGCTGGCGCGCAAAATGGGTGTGACCCGCGCGGTGGATGTCTCTAAAGAGAGCCTGAGCGACGTGATGGAAGAGCTGGGCATGACCGAAGGTTTTGATGTGGGTCTTGAGATGTCCGGCGCACCACCGGCGTTTCGCACCATGCTGGACACCATGAATCACGGCGGACGTATTGCGATGCTGGGCATTCCACCGTCTGATATGTCTATCGACTGGAACAAGGTTATCTTCAAGGGGCTGTTCATCAAAGGTATCTACGGCCGCGAGATGTTCGAAACCTGGTACAAGATGGCGGCACTGATCCAGTCTGGTCTGGACCTGTCTCCGATTATCACCCATCGCTTCTCCATCGATGAGTTCCAGGAAGGCTTTGACGCGATGCGCTCTGGCCAGTCCGGGAAGGTTATCCTGAGCTGGGATTAGTCATAAAAAAAGGGGCCTCAGGCCCCTTTTTTACTGGTTCTTCTTCTCTTCGTCTGTCAGGTAACGCACCTTTCGCGTGTAATCCTGACCTTTGAACTGCAGCTTATTGTCTGGAGACTCAAGATACTTCTGCCATTCGGACAGCGGGAAACCGCCGTGTGCGCCAATGACCTCTTTCGGTACCACAGCCTCTTGTCCGCCAATTTTCTTAGAGACCGGCCAGTTCATCCAGTCACCCAGATTGACCGTTTTCACATCCAGCATATCCAGAAGTGCGGCGAGCGGAAGCTGATCGGTTGGGGGCTGATTATCTTCCATTAGCTCCCAGGTATCCTGGAACAGGGTCAACCACAGCGGGCAAATGCGTCGCCACGTCTTTTGGGTTGCTGCGAGGAAAGCGCCGTTAACGTGATCGACAAGATAAGGGCGCACCGTCTCTTTGTAATAGGCGGGTACTTTCTCCGCGGGAGCGCCATCGAGTTTGGCGATCATCTTACCCTGACGGAAGCTGGAGTAGATGTGCATATCGGCCATGTTGATCTCAGGCATTTTGAGCAGATTGAGATCGGAGTCGATCATCAAAACGCCTTCACCCCGGGCCTGTAGCGGCGCATTGAGCTTCACCAGACGGCTAAGATAGATCTGCTTGTAGCGGTAACTCTCTTCTCGTTTAGGAAGCGTGAGTGTCACTACGCGAGTTTTAGGGGGAAGCACCCCGAAAGCAGATTCTGGCTGATCGCTGACAATCACGATCTCGCTGACGCCGGTGGCATAACGCTCAGCAAAAGTTGCCGACAGTAACGCCTCTTCAACAAAATCAGCGCCGGTGCAAGGAATGACGATGGAGTCAACGGCAACAAGATTGCCCGTTACCGGTAGGGAACGGTACGGAATGTTATGTCGTCCGGTAATATGACGATAGCGAGCGTTAAGGAATTTAAACATGTTCATCTCGTGTGATTATTTTGCGCCAAGTACCGCTTCGACGCCGCTAACATACTGTTCAATGGCATAGGTTCCACAGACATTCTGACGGGCAGCCAAAGCCAGGCGTGCGCGCAGATCGGCATCTTTCCAGATGCTCTCAAGATGCGCGGCAAGCTGTAAAACGTCGCCCCAGGGGAACAAGAGTCCCGTCGACCCTGGGTCAATTAATTCCGCTGTCCCGGTCACCTGCGAGCCAATGACAGGGATATTAAGCAACATGGCTTCCAGCACGACGCGAGGTAATCCTTCGCTCTGTGAGGCTAAAATAAAAGCGTCAAATGTCGCAAGGTAATCAAAGGGGGTATTCTGGAATCCCGTGAAGATGACCTGCTTCTCAATACCCAATGCGGTGGCCTGAGCAATTAATGCGTCGCGTTCGCCACCTTCACCGACTAACACCATCTTCCATTTTGCGTCAGGGTTCTTCTGACTGAACTGCGCCAGCGCCTCCAGAGTATGATGGTTTGCTTTGCGGGGGATCAGTGACCCCACGCTACCGAAAACGAAAGTATCGTCATCAATGTTCAGCCGCTGGCGCATTGCACGTCGGTCTGGCAGGGGCTGGTGGATGTCGATTGCATTGTTTACAGTTGTGCAGAGCTCAGGGCGAACCCCATTCTGAAGTAAAACACGCTCAACGCCGTGGGAGACCGCGATGATTTTTGTGGCATGGTCATTAACCAGCCTGACCAGCGGCGGCGTCATGACAGGTTCGATGCGGCAGTGCTGAATTAACCGCACATGCTGTTTTGCACCGGCTAAATACCCTTCTTCATTTGAGCCAGGCTGATTGTTCATATACAGCGTATCGAATCCGCCTTCACTGAGCAGCGTTGCAATTCTGCGAACATTGGGCCGAATACGCCAGAGCGTGTCGATATGGCGCGTAAAGGCCTTACGCCCCCGGCGCGAGAAGAAAAGGAGACTGCGGCCCAGCTCTTTCGCAAGTTTCGCCCATACGGGCTGCCGTGGCTGAGGGATCACAATTAAGGGAATGCCGATACTGTCCAGCACCTGGCCGATTGTTTGCCCTTCGGCACGGCTGTAATCACTGTAAAAACAGCAGGTGATATCGAACTTCTCGCGGTCAATCCGCTTCAGAAGTTCGAGCATGCTGTTGGTGCCACCACCCCACTCTTTGCCGGTATCGAGGAGCAGTATTTTGTGTCGTTGCAGCATCGTTCTACCTTAATCGCCTCTCACAGTCTGTTGCCGGGTAATATTCCAGCCCTGCCACTGGTGCTGGAAATATTGCACCAGTGTACTCTGGCTCACGCTCTCACTAAGCACGGCAAAGAACCGCGTCGCGTAGACGGGTTCCGGCGGGCGTTTCGTTTTACACAGCGTCACACCCCTGAATGGATTGCGCGGCTGCGTTACCGGTGGCTGTGCATTGCCAGGACGCGACGTATCAACCTGTGGCTCATTCAGCAGATCGCCAGGACGAACCAGCGTAATATCAGACGGCAATGTCGGCAGCATCTGCTGCAGAACGCGAACGGTAGACGGATGCGGGTGGCCGATAGCAATAGCCGAGCCATTGCGTCGTGCTAGCTGTACGGCGCGATTGAACTGCCCGCGGATATCCGCGTCGTTCTGGGTGTCATCGAGGAACACCTTGCGCTTTATTACCTTCACGCCTGTACCCTGCGCGGCACGCATCGCCTGGCTGTTGCCGATGGTCATGCTGTCGAGGAAATAGAGGTTATAGCGCTCCAGCGACTGCATCACTTTGAGCATCCCGTACAGGCTGGAGGTCATCGCGCTACCCATGTGGTTGTTCAGCCCGACGGCGTACGGCACTTTATTGTAAGCATCGCGAATGATGCGATCGATCTCATCGCTGCTCATATCAGGACGCAAAGTATCTTTTTCCAGCGGCTGCTTGCTGAGCGGTGCCATCGGCAGATGGATGAGAACCTGATGGCCGCTGTTATGCGCTTTGATCGCCATTTCACGCGCGTGCGGCGCATTCGGGAGGACGGCGACAGAGATGGCGGCCGGCATCGCCAGTACCTGATTCTCGGTGTGCGGACGATAACCGAAGTCATCAATCACTATCGCGAGTTTGCCAGCGTAGACCGGTGCTGCCAGCGCCAGTGCACTGGCGAAGGAGAGAACAATTCGACGAAATTGAAGCAAAACTTATCTTCCCAACCACGGCTGTGGATTGACCGCCTGACCCTGGCGACGAATTTCGAAATAGAGTGACGGGCGGCCCTGACCGCCACTGCTGCCCACGAGGGCGATGGGTTGGCCGGCGCGCACCTGAGTACCGACGCTGACCAGTGCGCTCTGGTTGTAGCCGTAAAGGCTCATATCGCCTTTACCGTGCTCCACCACTACCACAAGCCCGTAACCCTGCAGCCAGTCGGCCAGAATCACACGGCCATCAGCGATGGCTTTTACTTCGCTACCTTCAGACGCACCGATAACTATCCCTTTCCAACGTAGTTCACCCTGCAGCTGTTCGCCATAGCGATGCAGAATTGTACCGCGAACGGGCCAGTAAGCCTGACCACGAGGGGAGCCTAAACCGCCGGTACGTGACATCAGGGAGCGTTCGCTTTCGCTTGGCTTGTAGGTCGTACCTTTGCGTGAGGCTTCCTGCTGCTTGTCGCGTACGGCCTGCGCTTCGCGGGCCTCTTTTTCGGCGCGCGCTTTCGCCGCCGCTTCCGCGCGGGCGATACTGTTACGCAGTTTCGATTCGTTGGCGCGCATTTCGCTCAGCTGGCTTTGGCCTTGCTGAATAGAGGACTCGAGACCGGAAAGGGTTTTCTTGCGCTCGTTGCGGGCCTGCTCGAGCTTCGCTTGTTGCGCCTGCTGTTCGTAGAGCAGCGTCTGTTGCTGGCTCTGCTTCTCTTCGAGCTCGGCTTTTTGCGTGGTGACCTCTTCGCGCGTCTGTTTCAGCTGCGCGATAGTCTCCTGACGCGCCTGGTTCAGATAACCAAAGTAGGCCTGCAGACGCTGACCGCGCTGGCTCTCCTCACCGCTGAGGATCAACTGAAGGCCCGTGTGCTCACCCTGGCGGAAAGCAGCATCAAGCTGTGCGGCAAGGTTGCGTTCCTGGGCATCACGCTGGCGTTCCAGTTTGGCAATCGACGCGTTCATTTCGTCGATCTGTTTATTCAACTGGGCGAGGGTGTTTTGCGTTTCACGTAATTTACGTGCGGCAGCGGAGATGGCTTCTTCCTGCTGCTTAAGCTGAGCGAGCAGAGCAGAGCGTTGCTGCTGTTGCTGGCGTACCGCACGCTCTTTCGCGGCGATATCGGCCTGAATGGATTTCAGCTGGTCACGGTCATCCGCGTGGGCGGATGCGGCGCACAGCAATACGCCAGCGCTGAGTGCGCTGGCGCAAAGCAGAGGTCTGACTGATAACCTAAGCGGCTTCACGACCCATGTGATTGAAAAAATCGCCTTTCCCCTCATGGGGAGCGATTATTCCACGATGAACAGCGGCTTACCAGTCATCTCTTCAGGGATCTCCATGCCCATCAGCGACAACATGGTTGGCGCGATGTCGGAAAGCTTGCCGCCTTCCACTGCTTTCAGTGATTTATCACCCACATAAATCAGCGGAACAGGCAGGTTGGTGTGAGCGGTGTGCGCCTGGCCGGTTGCCGGGTCGCGCATCTGTTCTGCGTTACCGTGGTCAGCGGTGATGAGCAGCTGGCCACCAACGGATTCAACCGCTTTCGCGACCTGCTCAACACAGTGATCCAGCGCTTCAACCGCTTTTACGGCGGCTTCCATCACGCCGGTATGACCCACCATGTCGCCGTTCGGGTAGTTACAGATGATGGTGTCGTATTTGCCGCTTTCGATTGCCGCAACCAGTTTTTCAGTCAGCTCGGCAGAGCTCATTTCTGGCTGCAGATCGTAGGTCGCTACTTTGGGTGAGTTAATCAGAATGCGATCTTCGCCTTTGAACGGCTCTTCAACACCGCCGTTAAAGAAGAAGGTGACGTGGGCATATTTCTCGGTTTCGGAGATACGTAGCTGTGTCTTGTCGTTCTTCGCCATCCACTCACCGAAGGTATTGGCCAGTGATGCGGGTGGATAAGCGCATGGCGCATTGATGTCAGCGGCGTATTCGGTCAGCTGAATAAAGTCGATCTTCACCACTTTCTTACGGGTGAAACCGTCGAAATCACTGTTCACGAACGCACGGGTGATTTCACGCGCGCGGTCAGCACGGAAGTTCATGAAGATCAGCGCATCGCCGTCTTCCATGGCGGCATCAGCCTGGCCTTCAGCACGAATGACGGTTGCTTTCACGAATTCATCGTTTTCATCACGCGCGTAAGCGGCTTCCAGACCTTCCACCGCGGTCGCGAACTGGAATTCACCTTTTGCCAGCGTCATCAGGTCATAGGCCTGTTCAACGCGATCCCAACGGTTGTCGCGGTCCATTGCGTAGTAGCGCCCGATGATAGAGGCCACACGTCCTTTGCCAAGCGCGGCGAATTTGTTTTCAAAGGAGGCCAGTGAACCTTTTGCGCTGCGTGGTGGCGTATCACGACCGTCCAGGAAAGCGTGCAGATAGATTTTTTCTGCGCCGCGCTCAGCCGCCAGTTCAACCATCGCCATGATGTGATCTTCGTGGCTGTGTACGCCACCGGCGGAGAGCAGACCCATGATATGAACTGCTTTACCGGCCGCCACGGCTCTGTCCACCGCGCCGCAAAGTACTGGGTTGTTGAAGAAGGTAAGTTCTTTGATTTCAACGTCCAGACGCGTCAGGTCCTGATACACGATACGACCTGCACCCAGGTTTACGTGTCCAACTTCGGAGTTGCCCATCTGACGATCTGGCAGACCCACTTCCAGCCCGGACGCATCAATCAGGGTGTGGGGACGTTTTGCCCACAGCGCGTCCATCACCGGCGTTTTGGCGTTGAAAATGGCGTTATCCTGTTGATCTTCACGGTAGCCATAGCCATCCAGAATCACCAGTACCATAGGTTTTTTAGAAACCGACATTGCGACAACCTCATGCTCAAGAGTCAAAATTTGCGTAATTTTACTACAGCTGAATCGATCAAATAGCCGCAGAAGATCAAAGAAAGCGCAGGGGCAAGGTGCTTAGCGGACGCTTTTGAGGCAATTTTTTAGGTGGCAGGCCTCAGAAAATGGATTAGGTTATGGTCGCTGGCTGTATTTGCCACAACGCACAGGTATACTCCTGTCCTGGTTTTTTTAATCACTAAGTCGGAGTAGTTACCCTCCATGCAAGAAATTATGCAATTCGTTAGCCGCCATCCGGTTCTGAGCATCGCGTGGATTGGCCTGCTGGCTGCTGTGCTGTTCACCACATTTAAAGGCCTGACGTCTAAGATTAAGGTTATCACCCGTGGTGAAGCGACGCGTCTGATTAACAAAGAAGATGCCGTCGTGGTCGATCTGCGTCAGCGTGACGATTTCCGTAAAGGTCACATTGCTGGTGCTATCAACCTGTTACCTGCTGAAATCAAAGCGAACAACGTTGGCGAGCTTGAGAAACATAAAGCCCAGCCGATTATCGTTGTTGACGCGACCGGTATGCAGGCGCAGGAATCTGCCAGCGCGCTGCATAAAGCAGGCTTCGAAAACGTAACGGTTCTGAAAGAAGGTATTTCCGGCTGGAGCGGGGAAAATCTTCCTTTGGTTCGCGGTAAATAAGGAGTTCAGTAATGGCCAATATCGAGATCTACACCAAAGCAACGTGCCCGTTCTGCCACCGTGCAAAAGCGCTTCTGAACAGCAAAGGCGTAGCGTTCAAAGAACTGCCGATTGACGGTGACGCGATTAAACGCGAAGAGATGATCCAACGTAGTGGTCGTACGACGGTTCCGCAGATTTTTATTGATGCGCAGCACATTGGCGGCTGTGATGACTTGTATGCGCTCGATGCCCGTGGTGGACTCGATCCGCTGCTGAGCTAAGAGACTTTAGGACAATTAAAAAGGGTTTTTCCATGTCAGAACAAAACAACACCGAAATGACTTTCCAGATCCAGCGTATCTACACCAAGGATGTCTCTTTCGAAGCGCCAAATGCGCCACACGTTTTCCAGAAAGATTGGCAGCCAGAGGTTAAACTTGATCTTGATACCGCATCTACCCAACTGGCGGATGACGTGTATGAAGTCGTACTGCGTGTGACTGTTACTGCCTCTCTGGGCGAAGAGACTGCATTCCTGTGTGAAGTTCAGCAGGGCGGCATCTTCTCCATCGGCGGCATCGAAGGCAACCAGATGGCGCACTGCCTGGGTGCATACTGCCCGAACATTCTGTTCCCGTATGCTCGCGAATGCATCACCAGCCTGGTTTCTCGCGGTACATTCCCGCAACTGAACCTTGCGCCAGTTAACTTTGATGCGCTGTTCATGAACTATCTGCAGCAGCAAGCTGGCGAAGGTACTGAACAACATCAGGATGCCTGATGAGCACTCTTAATGCGTCAATGACTGTGATCGGTGCCGGCTCATACGGCACCGCTCTTGCCATCACGCTGGCAAGAAATGGTCACGAAGTGGTTCTCTGGGGCCACGACCCAAAACATATCGCGACGCTGCAACGGGACCGTTGCAACGTGGCGTTCCTCCCGGACGTTCCGTTCCCAGACTCCCTGCACCTTGAAAGTGACCTTGCGACCGCGCTGGCGGCCAGCCGCAACATTCTGATTGTGGTGCCGAGCCATGTGTTTGGCGAAGTGCTGCGTCAGATCAAGCCGCTGATGCGTCCTGATGCGCGCATTGTATGGGCCACCAAAGGGCTGGAAGCCGAAACCGGACGCCTGTTGCAGGATGTCGCCCGCGAAGCGCTGGGTGATGACATCCCGCTGGCGGTTATCTCGGGGCCGACGTTTGCTAAAGAGCTGGCCGCTGGCCTGCCGACGGCGATCTCGCTGGCATCAACCGATCAGGCCTTCTCCGACGATCTTCAGCATCTGCTGCACTGCGGCAAAAGCTTCCGCGTTTACAGCAACCCCGATTTTATCGGCGTACAGCTGGGCGGTGCGGTAAAAAACGTGATTGCGATCGGCGCCGGAATGTCCGACGGGATTGGCTTTGGTGCCAACGCACGTACCGCACTGATTACGCGCGGCTTAACCGAGATGTCCCGCCTTGGCGCAGCACTGGGTGCCGATCCGACCACCTTCATGGGCATGGCGGGCCTAGGCGATCTGGTGCTGACCTGTACCGACAACCAGTCCCGTAACCGCCGCTTTGGCATGATGCTCGGTGAGGGCATGGATGTGAAAGGCGCGCAGGAGAAGATTGGTCAGGTGGTTGAAGGCTATCGCAATACCAAAGAAGTTCGCGAATTGGCGCACCGTTTTGGTGTCGAAATGCCAATAACCGAGGAAATTTATCAGGTATTGTATTGCGGAAAAAATGCGCGCGAGGCAGCATTGACCTTATTAGGTCGTTCGCGCAAGGATGAGCGCAGCAGTAACTAGTCGCAGGGATTCTTGTTAGCACTATGACCCGGCCAGCACAGAACTGGCCGGTCATTAACATGTCGTCTGGAGTAAGCAATGCCGTGTGAAGAACTGGATATCGTCTGGAACAATATTAAAGCTGAAGCCCGGGCTTTGGCTGACTGCGAGCCAATGCTGGCCAGTTTCTATCATGCGACGCTACTCAAGCACGAAAACCTCGGCAGCGCCCTGAGCTATATGCTCGCCAATAAACTGGCTTCCTCGATTATGCCCGCCATCGCCATTCGTGAAGTGGTGGAAGAGGCCTATGCCGCTGACCCTGAAATGATCGCTTCTGCTGCCTGTGATATCCAGGCCGTGCGCACGCGTGACCCGGCGGTGGACAAATACTCTACGCCGTTGCTGTATCTGAAGGGCTTTCATGCCTTGCAGGCTTATCGCATCGGCCACTGGCTGTGGAATGAAGGCCGCCGCGCGCTGGCTATCTTCCTGCAAAACCAGGTTTCCGTGACCTTCCAGGTGGATATTCACCCGGCCGCGAAAATTGGCCGCGGGATCATGCTTGACCACGCCACCGGCATTGTCGTCGGTGAAACCGCGGTGATTGAAGATGACGTTTCGATTCTGCAGTCGGTCACGTTAGGCGGTACCGGTAAAACCAGCGGCGATCGCCATCCGAAAATCCGTGAAGGGGTGATGATTGGCGCGGGCGCCAAGATCCTCGGCAACATCGAAGTGGGTCGTGGTGCGAAGATTGGCGCCGGTTCGGTTGTTCTGCAGCCTGTTCCGCCGCACACGACTGCCGCTGGCGTACCGGCACGTATTGTCGGTAAACCAGACAGCGACAAACCGTCGATGGATATGGATCAGCACTTCAACGGTATTCACCATACGTTTGAGTATGGTGACGGTATTTAACTTCTGAGAATGGCGCCCGGGTATCCCAGCTGGCGCCATGCTTCATACACCACCACCGACACCGCATTTGACAGGTTCATGCTGCGGCTGTCCGGCATCATCGGAATACGAATCTTCTGCTCAGCGGGCAGGGCATCAAGAATGGTGGCCGGCAGGCCGCGCGTTTCCGGGCCAAACATCAGATAATCACCGTCCTGATAGCGCACGGCGCTATGTGCCGGCGTACCTTTGGTGGTCAGGGCGAACATGCGCTGTGGGTTTTCGCTTTCCAGAAACGCGGCGTAATCATGATGGCGAACCACGGCCGTAAATTCATGATAATCCAGCCCCGCGCGGCGCAGACGTTTGTCGTCCCACGTAAAACCCATCGGCTCGATGATATGCAGACGAAAACCGGTGTTGGCGCACAGGCGGATAATATTGCCGGTATTCGGCGGAATTTCTGGTTCGAATAAAACGATGTTAAGCATGCTGCCCCCTTAATTGCGGGGGCAGCATAGCAGAAACCGGGCCGCTTATGCGACGCCGAGATCCTGCGAGCGGCAACGCAGCATTTTGTAGAAGGTTGCCGCGGCCGCCAGCAGGGCGGGCAGGCTAAGGATCATCAAAATACTGTCTGCCTGCCACTGCATGGAGAGAAGCTGCGCGCTGGTCATGGTGCCCGCCACGCCACCAAAGCGGCCAATGCCCTGCATCCAGGCAATGCCCGTTGCGCGACACTCGGTAGGATAAAAGGTGGCTGCCAGCGTCTGCATTCCCGATTGCGCGCCGTTCATCGCGATCCCCATCAGGAAAATCAGGCCGCCAAACAGGGCGATATGGTTATGTTCAATGCCGAGCGCCAGAATGAGCAGCATGGTCAGGACAAAGCCACCTGCGACCACTTTGTGTGCCTCCCAGCGATCCATCATCCAGCCCGCGAGAAGGATGCCTGCGGTACCGCCGAAGGTGAACAGCGAGGTGAGCCATGCGGATTCCGCGAGGGGATAGCCCATCCCCAGCATCAGCGTCGGCATCCAGCTAAGCAGGACGTAATAAATCACCAGCCCCATAAAATAGGTTACCCATAGCATCAGGGTGCCGGGCAGCCAGGGCTGTGAAAACAGCTGTGCTACGCTCCCTTTTTTGGCGGCGACCCGATTCTCTGCGAGAAAGAAACCGGTGACGCCGTCGAGGGTCGTGCGGGCGAAACGGCTGGCGATACGGCGGATCTGCATCATGTCTTTCCCGCGCTGCACCAGGTATTTCACCGATTCCGGTAAAAACAGCATCAGCAGCAGCGTTAATATCAGCGGTGCTATCGCGCCGGTCAGCAGTACGCTTCGCCAGCCATGATGCGGGATAAGCCAGGATGATATCGCCCCACCGCCGGCCGCGCCCAGCGGGAAGCCGCAGTACATGGTATTAATCGCCATGGCGCGACAGCGCTGAGGGGCAAACTCTGAGATGAGGGTGATGGCGTTCGGCATGGCGGCACCCAGCCCCAGGCCCGTCAGAAACCGCCATAGCGTCAGGGTGTTAAGGCTTTGTGCCCAGGCCGTCCCCAGGCTTGAAAGGCCGAAGAACAGACAAGAAAAGACCAGTACGCGCTTGCGGCCTATCCGGTCCGATACCGGGCCTGCGACCAGCGCTCCCAGCGACAGCCCGAGCAGTGCTGCGCTCAGTACCGGTCCCAGATCCTGTTTGTGTATGCCCCATTCCGCCGACAGCGTGGGCGCAATGTAGCCCATTGCTGCGGTATCGAAACCATCGATCGCCAGCACCAGAAAGCCCAGCACGATGAGCACCCAGTGAAACCCGGAAAAGGGACTGTCGTCGATCACCTGCTGAATATCCACCTGACCTGAATATCTCATACGCTCCCCTCTGATGTGATGGTGTTTTTGTGTTCTTGTATTTGCTTGTCTATACAATTGCGTGCGGTACAGGTATGTCAAATTTTCTTATCCAATATGTTACCTGGATGTTATTTTTGAAAAAAAAAGCGCCCGAGGGGAGTTCGGACGCGAGGAGAGGGGGAAGGGGTATCAGACGGGCGTCAGGCTGCGTCACCCTGGGCAAGCGGTGCCAGTGCGGCGGGTAATTTACCCAACTCCTGCACCAGGGAGTCCTTGCTGATTTCGCGAATCGTTTTTGCGCCGGTCAACGTCATCGCCACTTTCATCTCTTTTTCGATCAGGTTGAGCAGATTCGCCACCCCTGCCTGACCAGCCGTAGCCAGTGCATAAAGATATGCGCGTCCGAGCAATACGCTGTCTGCGCCAAGGGCAATCATACGCACCACGTCAAGCCCGTTGCGGATACCGCTGTCGGCGAGGATAGCGATATCACCTTTCACCGCATCGGCAATCGCCGGCAGTGCGCGTGCGGAAGAGAGTACCCCGTCAAGCTGACGTCCGCCGTGGTTAGAGACCACAATACCGTCAGCGCCAAAGCGCACGGCATCGCGGGCATCTTCCGGGTCGAGGATCCCTTTGATCACCATCGGGCCGTCCCAGAATTCGCGGATCCACTCCAGGTCTTTCCACGAGATGGACGGATCGAAATTATTCGCCAGCCAGCCGATGTAATCTTCCAGCCCGGTGGGTTTACCGAGATAGGCCGAGATATTCCCCAGATCGTGCGGGCGACCATTCACACCGACATCCCAGGCCCATTGCGGGTGCGTTACTGCCTGCCAGTAGCGACGCAGGGCAGCATTTGGGCCGCTCATCCCGGAGTGGGCATCGCGGTAACGGGCGCCAGGCGTCGGCATATCAACGGTAAAGACCAGCGTTGAACAGCCCGCGGCTTTGGCACGCTCCAGCGCGTTGCGCATAAAGCCGCGATCGCGCAGGACGTACAGCTGGAACCACATCGGACGCTGGAGGGTCGGGGCCACTTCTTCAATCGGGCAGACGGAGACGGTGGAGAGGGTAAACGGAATACCTTTAGCATCCGCTGCCCCTGCCGCCTGGACTTCACCCCGGCGGGCGTACATGCCGCACAAACCGACTGGTGCAAGGGCCACCGGCATGGAAAGCGTTTCGTTAAACAGCGTTGTCTCAAGGCTCAGCTCAGACATATCTTTCAGCACGCGCTGGCGCAGCGCCACTTCCGACAGATCTTCCACGTTGCGGCGCAGGGTGTATTCGGCATATGCCCCACCGTCGATATAGTGGAACAGGAACGGCGGCAAAATGCGCTGCGCTGCGGCGCGATAGTCACTGGCTGCTGAAATAATCATGCTTTGTTCTCCCTGGAAATATCACTGTCGCCAGGCAGACGAGTAATACGCGCCTGTCGGGCCTGATCTTCATCGAATCGTTTAATGGTGGTGTGCACGAACCCCAGATGCGCCATCATCGCTTTGCGCGCGGCCTCTGCATCCCCGGCCAGAATGGCGTTGAGTACCGCCTCGTGCTGTTCGGTCAGTTGGGCAAATACCGGCGGGACCAGATACATACGCTGGCGGCTCTGCTTCACGGAGGATTGCAACAGGTCGAAGAAACCGCGCATGGTCTGGAGCAGAACGACGTTGTGCGACGCTTCAGCAATCGCCAGATGAAACCGCACGTCCGCCTGCGAGGCAATGTCCGGGTCGCTGCTTTGGGTGGCGTCAAAGCAGGCTTTGAGCTTCTCTTTGTCGGCTTCAGTGGCCCGCATGGCCGCATGCCAGGCGGTACTGGTTTCGATGGCGTGCCGCGCTTCAATGATGTCGAAGCTGTAGTCCGGGTCGTTTTCCATCAGTGTTTTAAGCGGCTGCACGATGTTTTGCTCGGACCAGTCATCGTGCTGCCAGCGGACAAAGGTGCCGCCGCCCCGACGGCTTACCAGTACCCCTTCGCTGACCAGCGTCGCCAGCGCCTCACGCAGTGAGTTACGAGATACACCCAGTTGGGCGGCGAGCTGGCGCTCGGCGGGCAATTTCATGCCCGCTTCCAGCTGTTGTTCTTCAATCAGCGCCCGTACGCGAGAGGCAATCTCGTCGGACAGGCGTCTGGGCATGACTATCATGGGATCATCCAGGTTAAGACATAGGCCTGCAGGGTCGTGATCACCCCGACCATACAGGTGAATATCAGGCTGTGTTTCACGGTAAAGCGGAACAGGTCCGACTCTTTACCGACCAGTCCCACCGCCGCACAGGCAATGGCGATGGATTGCGGTGAGATCATCTTGCCGGTCACGCCGCCGGTAGTATTGGCGGCCACCAGAAGGATGTCCGACACGCCAATCTGCTGGGCTGCCGTCGCCTGCAGGGCCGCAAACAGGGCGTTAGATGAGGTATCTGAACCGGTCAGGAACACCCCCAGCCAGCCGAGGAACGGCGAGAAGAACGTGAAGGCGTGGCCGGTATGCGCCAGCGCAAGCGCCAGTGTCGATGACAGGCCGGAATAGTTCGAGATAAACGCGAACGCCAGCACCATGCCGATGGAGTAGATCGGCAGCATCAGCTCCTTAATGGTAGCCGCAAAAGTCTGTACTGCAGCCGCTGGCTTCATGCGTAACCACACCACAGACAGGATAGCGGCAAACAGGATTGCGGTGCCGGTTGCTGAGAACCAGTCAAATTTATACACCGCGGCATACGGCGTGGCGGCGTGCACCACGGGCGGCATGCGGGCGACCATCTTGTCGAGGAACGGCACGGAGATGTTAATGACCATCTCATACAGTGCGCCGCCAGGTGCGAACAGGGCCTTAAACGGTGGAATACTCCAGAGCGTAACCGTGGCGGTCAGGAACAGGAACGGAGACCATGCGCGAATGATTTGTCCCGCGGTATAACCGGTACGTGCCAGGGTTTGATCGACGTGTGAAGCACCCATATCGGCGAAACGGAAGATGCGTACCGGCTGCCAGCGTTTCAGGAACAGCGTCAGGCAGACCAGCGACACCAGTGAAGAGATAATGTCCGGCAATTCGGGGCCGAGGAAATTCGAGCTGAGATACTGGGCAATGGCAAACGAGCCGCCAGCGACGACCACCGCAGGCCATGTCTCTTTCACGCCGCGCCAGCCATCCATAATCGCCATGATCCAGAACAGCACAATGATGGTCAGGAACGGCAGCTGACGGCCAACCATCTGGCCAATTTCAAAGCTGTCCAGACCGGTGACCTGCCCGGCGACCAGAATCGGGATCCCCATCGCACCAAACGCCACCGGCGCGGTGTTAACGATCAGACAAAGACCTGCAGCGTAAAGCGGGTTGAACCCCAGCCCGACTAACAGCGCCGCGGTGATGGCAACCGGTGCGCCAAACCCGGCCGCCCCTTCCAGAAAAGCCCCGAAGGAGAAACCGACAATCAGCATCTGCAGACGCTGGTCCGGAGTAATGGAAAGTATCGATGAGCGGATAATGTCGAATTGCCCGGTTTTCACCGAGATTTTGTAGACAAAGACCGCCGCGATGATAATCCACGCAATCGGCCACAGGCCGTAGAAGAAACCATAGACGACGGAGGCCAGCGCGCGATCGACCGGCATTTTATAGAAGAACAGTGCCACCATCAGCGCAATGGCAACGGTGTACGTCGCGGCCAGGTATCCCTTCAGCTTGAGCTTAATCAGCGCAAAGAAGAAGAACAGGATCGGAAGCGATGCGATCAGGCTCGACAGCCAGATATTGCCAGCCGGATCGTAGTTTTGTTGCCAGAGGCTCATGCAGGTCTCCTGAGGACCAGACAGTCTGCGTAGCGGGTGAGTCTCCGCTCATCTCTGCGTCACAAACTGTGTAAAAGTGGTCCTGCCAATATTGTGTTGTAGGGTGAATGACAATAAATGGTTAACCAGTTGTTATGAGTCGGCAATGATTTTGTGAGGGGAATTAGTGGAATTGTGAACCAGGAAAGTGATTACCGGGAGATTGGTTGGGCCAATTTTAAGCGGTGAGGGGGGCGACGCGGTATGGTTTTCGCCCTCTCGCCTGGGAGAGAGGGCAGGGGACGATCAAAACGCGGTCTTACAAAAACCCGTCATCTCTTTCAGACCCATTTCGCGACCAAGCTCGGTCATGGGATGAACCACCACCAGGCCACGGACGCTTTTCTTCAGCTTGCCCATGTCGGCCTGCTCTTTTTTAGTGATGGCGCGACGGTGCGGCATGCTCAACAGCTTTTGGGCTTCGTTGCTCAGCTTCTGGCCTTTGACTTCGCGCAGACGCTCGATTTCCGCTTCAAGCTTCTCACTCTCTTTCTCCAGCTCGGCATACTTCTCGGCGGACTCAACCAGTGAGAGACCAGCCATCTGGTGGCGGATCAGATCCAGGCGGTCGCTCAGGCGTTTAATTTCGTTCTTTTCGACTTCTTTCATGACAAATAACTCTGAAAACGGGGAATTTACAGGGAAGGATACACCAATGTGAGCAGGCTTACTTCTGAAACGCTTTTTTTAAGCTGATTCGGGAAATCAGCTCAGTCAGGGAAAGGACCATTGTGGAACGGACAACCTGTTGATAACGCAGCTTTTGCATCGCGTACAGCTCAGGGTCACTGTTATCAAAATGGGGAGCAGGGGGAAGCGCGGAGACGCAGTGTAGCTCGCCGAAGGGGCCAAGGATCTCATCATCGGTAAAGGTGTACTCATTACCGTCATGATTTAACTCTTCGCGCAGCGCCATCAGCAGCTCGGCATCTTCATACTCTTGTCGGTTCAACACGCCAAGACCATAAATCAACTTCAGACGTACCGATAAATCGCCCAGCGGTCCGTCTCCGTCCAGTAACGGTTCTACAGCATATTTTACCGCGTAGTCGTCTTTGCGAAACACCTGAAGTACCAGAATATTCACCGCCTCGGTTAGCAACTCGACGGCGGCAATCAGGAAACTTCGTACGGTTTTGCCAGCATTCAGACGCTCAAGCACACGATTTTCAAAGGCCTGGGTTTGTTCCATTATTGCCTGCATATCTGACAATCTGTTATTTGGGCGCAGGCTATCCTGCGCCGCACTCTGCATCATTTGATTGCGTTGTAAGCGTTCACCGCCTCCACAACCACGTCGCTGTTGGCATCCAGACCAGAGATCTGCGCCAGCGCACCCTGCGGGCCTTTATCGTTAATCAGCTGAGCCAGCTCCTGCGCCTGTGGATCCTGCTCGCTGCGGTAATGCATCGCGGCGGCAATCCCTTTCACCAGGTTGGCGTGCGCAAGACCATACTCCAGCGTGCCCAGCAGCGGTTTAATCAGGCGATCGCCCGCGCTCAGTTTACGCAGTGGCTGACGGCCTACGCGCTCAACGTCATCTTTCAGATACGGGTTTTCAAAACGACCGAGGATTTTCTGGATGTATGCTGCATGTTTCTCAGCATCAAAACCGTAGCGTTTGATCAGCACCGCGCCGCTCTCTTCCATTGCCCCTTTAACCACCGCACGGATGCTCTCATCGAGGATCGCGTCACGAATGGTCTGATGACCGGCCAATTTTCCGAGGTACGCGGTTATAGCATGCCCGGTGTTCAGCGTGAAGAGTTTACGTTCGACAAAGGCCATCAGGTTATCGGTTAATTCCATCCCCGGAATGGTTGGCAGCGCGCCTTTAAACTGGGTTTTATCGACGATCCACTCGCTGAAGGTTTCCACGGTCACTTCCAGCGGATCGTGGGTGGCGGATTCTGATGGCGGAACGATACGGTCAACGGCGGAATCCACAAAGCCGATGTGCGCTTCCACCCAGGCTTTATCTTCGTCCGCGACGGCGGCGAGCACATGGCCTTTCAGCTGCGTGGTGCCGCGCACCATGTTTTCACAGGCGATGATGTTCAGCGGTGTGTCGATGCCCTGCGCTTTACGTTTTGCCAGGCCTTTCGCCACCGCAGGGGCAATGCGCTCAAGCACCACCGGGCCAACGGCCGTGGTCACCAGATCGACACTGGCGATGAGGTCGATAACGTCTTCGCCAATGCTGCTTACCGCATTAACGCCAGACACCGTCTCAACCTGCTCGTTTTCGCCTACCACGTGTACCTGATAGCTATGACGGGCATTCAGGGCATCCAGGACTACCTGATTCACATCGGCGAATGTCAGCGTAATGCCTGCGTCTGCCAGCAGTTTACCGATAAAGCCACGACCGATATTACCTGCGCCAAAATGTAATGCTTTCATAGTATTAACCTTAATCAATGTTTTTACCCGAGAGGGCTGGGGTGAGGCTTGGCCCTCACCCTAACCCTCTCCCCACAGGGGAGAGGGAAGAGGTTCCGTTACTTGTTCAACAGCGCCAGCACTTCTTCCACGCTGGTGGTGTTGGCCAGACGTTCAATGACAGAGTCGTCATCCAGCGCGTTGGTCAGGCTGGTAATCACCTGGATGTGCTCGTTGTTGCGAGCGGCGATACCAATCACCAGGCGGGCGATGTCGTCTTCTTCTTCACCGAAGCGTACACCATCCGGATACTGGCAGAACACCACGCCGGTTTTCAGTACGCGGTCTTTCGCTTCAACCGTACCGTGTGGAACCGCAATGGATTCACCCAGATAGGTTGGAGTCAGCTTTTCACGCTCCAGCATCGCGTCAACGTATTCAGGCTGCACGTAGCCGCCTTTCACCAGCTGTTCACCGGCAAAGCGAATCGCCTCTTCCTTGTGGGACGCCGTGCGGCCCAGGAAGATGTTTTCTGCGCCCAGGCGGAACAGGTGGCTGTCGTTCGCGTCAAAGCTGTCTTTCAGGCTGTCGCGGACTTTGACTTCGTTATCTTCATGACGCTGTGCGGCCACCAGGCGTTCGGTCAGGTTGGTGTACAGGCCGCTGTCCAGGAAGTTGGTCAGCGAAATGTGCTGTGCCTGAGGAACCTGACGCATCGCACGTTCGGTCAGATCGCGGTGCGTAATCACCAGGTCAACATCTGCAGGCAGGCTGTTGATGGCGCTGTTGGTGACGGAGATGTTGGTCAGACCCGCATCCTGCACTTTCTTACGCAGCACGCCGGCACCCATGGCGCTGGAACCCATACCTGCATCACAGGCCACGATGATTTTACGTACGTGGCTCAGGTCGTTAGAGACATCGCCCGCCGCCAGCGGCGTGGCGCCTTTTGATTCGGCTTTCATGTCATGCATACGACGGGTTGCCGCTTCGATATCGTCATCTTCTTTCACTTTGCTGGTTTTCAGCAGGATAGAAGAGACCACGAAGGAGACGGCCATTGCCGCACAGATGGCTGCGATGTTAGCGAAATAGGCACCTTTCGGGGTCATCGCCAGGACCGCCAGGATGGAGCCTGGAGAGGCCGGAGAAACCAGACCACCGCCCAGCACGCTCAGGGTGAACACGCCCGTCATACCGCCGAGGATAACGGCCAGGATCAGACGTGGGTTCATCAGCACGTAAGGGAAGTAAATTTCGTGGATACCGCCCAGGAAGTGGATGATAGCCGCACCGCCCGCAGACTGTTTCGCACTGCCGCGACCAAAGAACATGTACGCCAGCAGAACACCCATGCCCGGGCCCGGGTTGGCTTCAATCAGGAAGAAGATGGACTTGCCGAGGTCATGAGACTGCTGAATGCCCAGCGGTGAGAAGATACCGTGGTTAATGGCGTTGTTGAGGAACAGGATTTTCGCCGGTTCAACAAAGATAGACGCCAGCGGCAACATGTCGTGCGCAACCATGAAGTTAACGCCTGCCGCCAGAACTTTGGACAGCACTTCAACCGCAGGGCCAATGCCGAGGAACGCCAGAATCGCGAGGATCATACCGATGATGCCCGCAGAGAAGTTGTTCACCAGCATTTCGAAGCCGGATTTGATCTTGCCATCAACCCAGACGTCGAATTTCTTAATTGCCCAGCCGCCCAGAGGGCCCGCAATCATTGCACCGAGGAACATCGGCATATCCGCACCGACGATAACCCCCATCGTCGTGATGGCACCCACAACGCCACCACGGTCTCCACCCACCAGACGACCACCGGTAAACCCGATAAGCAGCGGCAGCAGGTAGGTAATCATTGGGCCAACAAGTTTCGCCAGCGTTTCGTTAGGCAACCACCCTGTCGGAATGAACAACGCAGTGATGATACCCCACGCGATAAACGCGCCGATATTTGGCATCACCATATTGCTGAGGAAACGACCAAAGCTTTGAACTTTGATCTTGAAATCGGATGACATAAAACACCCCTTCTTCTGTTTACGCTTAGGCTTGCGGCCCGAGGTTTATTGTTAATGAGGCGGCAGAGGTAGCCGGGCCCTGTTCTGATGCTGTGAAATCTGGCACTGAATCGTTCAACTGTCCAGACGACGGAAATTTGTGTGATATGAATCACGTAAATGTAGGGGGTGCAGACATGAATGAAGTGATCTTCATCACAAAAATGGTGGATAAAAAAAATACGATGGCGATAAATAAAGCAAAAACCACCCACTTCTGTGATGTAAATCACATTTGGTTGTCGTGAGTTTGTTTCTGGATTGTGACTAATTTCACAAAAAATTTTTATGCAGAATTCTCCGGATGTGATCGGCGACAAATTCTGCCTGGCGATTCAACGCCAGGATGTCATGAAGTCACACATAAAGCTAAAAAATGACTTTTCATGTGTGGTATGGCGAAAAGCAATAAGGTACGTTACGCTCATATTGTAAGGTTAAGTCTATTATTATTCAGGATATATTTTGACACGCTTATAAACTTGCATGGAGATATTATAAAAAACGATACTCCCCGGCTCTGAAATATAAGTACACCTCGTATTTATAAAAAATTAATTAGGTTGCGTACCGTTTTATTAATTTAATGAGTTGACGTTGTTTAAGTGAGGAGAATATGTTTCTCAACTATTTTGCGCTGGGCGTATTGATTTTTGTATTTCTGGTTCTTTTTTACGGAATCATCGCCATCCATGATATTCCTTATAATATGGCCAAAAAACGGAATCATCCCCATGCGGATGCCATTCATACGGCGGGATGGATTAGCCTGTTTACGCTCCATGCGATTTGGCCGTTCCTGTGGATTTGGGCCACGTTGTACCGTGAAGATCGCGGCTGGGGGATGCAGAACCACATCTCAAAACCTGATGAGGTCCCGGGTATGGATGCTCTGACTAAACGTGTGGCCGAATTAGAACAAAAACTGGCAGCGGTACCTCCCAAGGCTGACAAGAACACGCTGGAGCACTAATCATGGATCTGCTGATTATTTTGACCTATGTGGCCTTTGCCTGGGCCATTTTTAAAATATTCCGTATTCCGGTAAACCAGTGGACCCTCGCGACCGCAACATTAGGTGGGGTGTTTATTGTCGCCGGGCTTATCCTGTTGATGAACTATAACCATCCCTATACCTTTACGGCGCAAAAAGCGGTTATTTCCATTCCGATTACGCCGCAGGTTACTGGGGTAGTGAGTGAAGTTACCGATAAAAATAACCAGCTAATTAAAAAAGGCGAAGTGTTATTTAAACTTGATCCGGGCCGCTATCAGGCGCGCGTCGACAGACTGCAGGCCGACCTGGTCACCGCCACGCACAACATCGACAATCTCAAAGCGCAGCTTGCGGAAGCGGTCGCCAATACCACGCGCGTGTCTGCTGAACGTGATCGCCTGTATAAAGATTACCAGCGCTACCTGAAAGGCAGCCGCGCAAAGGTTAACCCGTTCTCTGAAAGCGATATCGACAACGCACGGCAAAACTATCTGGCGCAGGATGCGCTGGTAAAAGGCTCGGTGGCTGAACAGACGCAAATACAAAGTCAGTTAGACAGTATGGTCAACGGTGAGCAATCCCAGGTTGCTTCCCTGCGTGCTCAGCTTGCTGAAGCGAAATACAACCTGGATCAGACCGTGGTGCGTGCGCCGAGCAATGGCTATATCACGCAGGTGCTGATTCGTCCGGGGACCTATGCTGCCGCGCTGCCGCTGCGCCCGGTCATGGTCTTTATTCCTGAACAGAAACGCCAGATTGTGGCCCAGTTCCGTCAGAACTCGCTGCTGCGTCTGAAGCCGGGCGACGAAGCGGAAGTGGTCTTCAACGCGCTGCCGGGCCAGGTCTTCTCCGGCAAGCTCACCAGTATTCTGCCGGTGGTGCCGGGGGGGTCATACCAGGCGCAGGGTGCGCTGCAGTCGCTGACCGTGATCCCTGGCACCGATGGCGTATTAGGCACTATCGAGCTGGAGCCGAATGCTGATGTCGATGCGCTGCCCGACGGCATTTATGCTCAGGTGGCGGTCTATTCGGATCACTTTGCTCACGTCTCGGTAATGCGTAAGGTGCTGCTGCGTATGACCAGCTGGATGCACTACCTCTATCTCGATCACTAACCCCTTCAGGGCAGGAATGCGACACGCATACCTGCCCTTTTTTCATCGCTTGATCCATACTGACTTTTTTCGGCATCAAGGATCAGGCAATGAAACTTATCGGCAGCTACACCAGTCCCTTCGTGCGAAAAATCTCGATTCTCCTGCTGGAGAAAGGGATTGAATTCGAGTTCGTCAATGAACAGCCTTATCACGCTGAAAACGGTGTGGCGCAGTACAACCCGCTGGGAAAAGTGCCGGCGCTGGTAACAGACGAAGGCCAGTACTGGTTTGATTCCCCCATTATTGCGGAGTACATCGAGCTGCTCGGCGTGGCCCCGGCGATGTTACCGGCCGATCCAAACGCGGCGCTGGCAATGAAGCAAATTGAAGCGCTGGCCGACGGTATTATGGATGCGGCGTTAACGTCCGTACGCGAGCAGGCAAGACCCGCCGCCCAGCAGTCTGAAACGGAACTGTTACGCCAGCGTGAAAAAATCAGCCGCAGCCTGGACTGGTGCGAACAGCTTATCCGGGAGGGAAAAATTCAACCCGATAGCCTGAACCTGGCAACGATAGCCATTGCCTGCGCCATCGGTTATCTCAATTTCCGCCACGTTTCCCCCGGCTGGTGCGTCGACCGTCCATTGCTGGTGAAGCTTGCAGAAACGCTCTTTCAGCGCGAGAGCTTTGCCCGTACCGAACCGCCAAAGGCTTGATGCGGGTTATAACACTTCGCAGCAGGAGGCGGTACAATCCCTTCTTATGTTGACTCCCTCTCCCGTCGGGAGGGGGGATGATATTTACTCGCCAGGCGCTTTCATGACAACTCATCACTCCCTGTACAGCCAGATCCCTGCAACCGACCGTCTTCTTCGCGAGCCGCGCGTACATGCTGCCGTTGCGCGGTTCGGCCATACCGCGACGGTTGAAATATTACGTCTGCTTCAGGACGAAGCCCGCAGCCATATTCAGACAGAAAATGCATTGCCGGACTGGTGTGCGGCGTGGGGGCAGGAAGTGGAGCTGAGGCTCGAGGAGAAAGCACAAAGCGCGTTACGCCCGGTCATCAACCTGACGGGAACCGTGCTGCACACCAACCTTGGTCGCGCTCAACAGGCAGAAGAGGCCGTCGCTGCGGTCGTGCAGGCCATGCGTTCCCCCGTGACGCTTGAGTACGATCTGGACGGCGCAGGGCGCGGACATCGCGATCGGGCGCTGGCGGACCTGCTCTGCGAGCTGACCGGCGCAGAAGATGCCTGCATCGTGAATAACAACGCGGCGGCGGTACTGTTAATGCTGGCAGCGACCGCCAGCGGTAAAGAGGTGGTGGTTTCCCGTGGCGAGCTGGTCGAGATTGGCGGTGCGTTTCGCATTCCGGATGTTATGCGCCAGGCGGGCTGTACCCTGCATGAAGTGGGCACCACCAACCGCACGCATGCAAAAGATTATCGCGCGGCAGTGAATGAAAATACCGGGCTGCTGATGAAGGTCCACACCAGTAATTACCAGATAGCCGGATTCACCAAAACCGTTGAAGAGGCGGAGCTGGCGGAGCTGGGCCGTGAGCTGGGTGTGTCGGTGGTGGCCGACCTCGGTAGCGGTTCGCTGGTCGATCTGAGCCAGTACGGTCTGCCAAAAGAGCCCATGCCGCAGGAGATGATTGCGGCGGGCGTCAGTCTCGTGAGTTTCTCCGGCGACAAACTGCTTGGCGGCCCGCAGGCGGGGATTATCGTGGGTAAACGTGCGCTTATTGCGAAGCTGCAGCAGCACCCGCTCAAGCGTGCACTGCGAGCCGATAAAATGACGCTTGCCGCGCTGGAAGCGACGCTGCGCCTTTATCTCCACCCGGAAAAACTGGCTGAACGTCTGCCCACGCTGCGCCTGCTGGCCCGTGATGCCGCCTCAATTCGCGCCCAGGGTGAGCTGCTCTTGCCACACGTTGCGCCACACTACCCCGATTTTGACGTGCGCCTTGAAGCTTGTCAGTCGCAGATCGGCAGCGGTTCACTGCCGGTGGACAGGCTGCCCAGCGCAGCGCTCACGTTTACACCCCGTGACGGGCGCGGCAGCCAGCTTGACGCTTTGTCGGCGCGCTGGCGTGCCTTGCCAGCACCGGTTATCGGGCGCATTTACGATGGCCGAATGTGGCTGGATCTACGCTGTCTTGAAGATGAAGCGCGATTTCTGGAGATGCTGTTGAAATGATTATTGCCACCGCCGGTCACGTCGACCACGGAAAAACCACCTTATTACAGGCCCTGACCGGGGTGAATGCCGATCGTCTGCCGGAAGAGAAAAAACGCGGCATGACCATCGATCTGGGCTATGCCTACTGGCCTCAGCCTGATGGCCGGGTGCTGGGTTTTATTGATGTACCGGGACACGAGAAGTTTCTTTCTAACATGCTGGCGGGCGTCGGTGGCATCGATCATGCTCTGCTGGTGGTGGCCTGTGATGACGGCGTGATGGCGCAAACGCGTGAACATCTGGCAATTTTACAGCTGACGGGCAACCCGCAGCTGACCGTTGCGCTGACCAAAGCTGACCGCGTCGATGAGGCGCGACTCAACGCGGTGCGCGAAACCGTACAGGCGACCTTGCGGGAGTATGGATTTGCCGATGCGCCATTGTTCGTCACAGTGGCGACAGAAGGGCGCGGTATTGACGAACTTCGCCACCATTTGCAGCAGCTTACTTCACGCGAGCATGCCAGCCATCATCGTTTCCGTCTGGCGATCGACCGGGCCTTTACCGTTAAAGGCGCGGGGCTGGTGGTCACCGGTACCGCGCTGAGCGGTGAAGTGAACGTGGGCGATACCTTATGGCTCACGGGTGCCAACGCCCCGATGCGTGTGCGCGGTTTGCATGCGCAGAACCAGCCCGTAGAGCATGCCCATGCCGGGCAGCGGATCGCGCTCAATATTGCGGGCGATGCGGAAAAAGAGAAGCTTAACCGTGGCGACTGGCTGCTGGCCGGTGTACCGCCAGAGCCTTCTGAGCGGGCGATCGTCGCCCTGCAGACGCATGTGCCGCTGACCCAATGGCAGCCGCTGCATATCCACCACGCGGCCAGCCATATCACCGGGCGCGTGTCACTGCTGGAAAACGACCTTGCCGAACTGGTTTTCGATTCGCCACTGTGGCTCGCGGATAATGACCGTCTGGTACTGCGTGACATTTCGGCCCGGGAGACGCTGGCCGGGGCGCGGGTAGTCACGCTCAACCCGCCGCGTCGCGGCAAGCGCAAGCCGGAGTATCTGCAATGGCTGGGAGCGCTGGCGCAGGCCGCGGATGATAAAGCCGCGTTGCTTGTTCATCTTGAGCGCGGTGCCGTCAATCTGAGCGATTTCGCATGGGCTCGTCAGCTCAGCGCGGAAGGATTACGCCTGCTGACCCAGGAGCCTGGTTTTATTCAGGCGGGTAACAATTTACTGAATGCCCCGGTCGCAGCATGCTGGCAGCGCAAGGTATTGACCACGCTCGCCACTTACCATGAACAGCATCAGGATGAACCCGGCCCGGGACGTGAACGCCTGCGACGCATGGCGTTGCCGATGGAAAACGATGCGCTGGTGCTGCTGCTGATTGAAAACATGCGCGAAAGTGGGCTGATAAAAAGCCACCATGGCTGGCTGCATCTGCCGGATCACAAAGCCGGGTTTAACGCCGGGCAAGAGGCGATATGGCAGAAAGTAGCCCCGCTGTTTGGCGACGAGCCGTGGTGGGTTCGCGATCTCGCACGTGAAACGAATACTGACGAACAGGTGATGCGCCAGGTATTGCGCCATGCGGCGCAGCAGGGATTAATCGTCGCGATCGTGAAAGATCGTTATTACCGTAACGATCGTATTGTGGCGTTTGCAAACCTGATCCGCGAGCTGGATCAGGCGCGAGGCACGACCTGCGCAGCAGATTTCCGCGATCGGCTGAACGTCGGGCGCAAGCTGGCGATCCAGATCCTGGAATATTTCAACCGCATCGGCTTTACCCGTCGTCGTGGCAACGATCATTTATTGCGGGATTCGTTATTATTTCCTGAAACTCCGTGACCCCCGTCGTAAACACCGTTACCGGCTGGCGAGAAAATCGCCAGCCGGAACTACCCTTGTTGTACACCAACAGCAAGGAGACGGTCATGACAAACAATCCTCCCTCATCGCGTATCCAGCCTGGCGAGTATGGTTTTCCCCTCAAGCTGAAGCCCCGTTATGAAAACTTTATCGGCGGCGACTGGGTTGCACCCGTCGACGGCGAATACTATTCCAATCTGACGCCCGTTACCGGCCAGCCGCTGTGTGAGATAGCCAGCTCCGGCAAGGGGGATATCGACCTGGCGCTGGACGCCGCGCACAAAGCCAAAGACAAATGGGGGCATACCTCTGTTCAGGACAGAGCGGCGATATTGTTCAAAATCGCTGACCGGATGGAACAGAATCTGGAGCTACTGGCAACGGCGGAAACCTGGGATAACGGCAAGCCAATCCGTGAAACGATGGCGGCAGACGTGCCGCTGGCCATTGACCACTTCCGCTATTTTGCCTCCTGTATTCGCGCTCAGGAGGGCGGAATTAGCGAGGTAGACAGCGACACCGTGGCGTACCACTTCCACGAACCGCTGGGCGTGGTGGGGCAGATCATTCCGTGGAACTTCCCGTTGCTGATGGCGAGCTGGAAAATGGCGCCCGCGCTGGCGGCGGGTAACTGCATTGTGCTCAAACCGGCCCGCCTGACCCCGCTGTCAGTCCTGCTGCTGATGGAAGTCATTGGCGACCTTCTCCCGCCAGGCGTGATTAACGTGGTGAACGGGGCGGGGGGTGAGATAGGGGAATATCTGGCGACCTCAAAACGGATCGCCAAAGTCGCGTTTACCGGGTCGACGGAAGTGGGTCAGCAGATCATGCAGTACGCGACCCAGAACATCATTCCAGTGACCCTGGAGCTGGGCGGTAAATCGCCGAACATTTTCTTCGCCGACGTCATGGAGGAAGAGGATGCCTTCTTCGATAAAGCCCTGGAAGGCTTTGCGCTGTTTGCTTTTAACCAGGGTGAAGTCTGTACCTGCCCAAGCCGCGCGCTGGTGCAGGAGTCTATCTATGAGCGCTTTATGGAGCGAGCCATTCGCCGCGTCGAGTCTATCCGCAGCGGTAACCCGCTTGATAACGTGACTCAGATGGGCGCGCAGGTCTCGCACGGGCAGATGGACACTATCCTCAACTACATTGATATCGGCAAGAAAGAAGGGGCGGATGTCCTGACCGGCGGTCGGCGTAAAATGCTGGGCGGCGATCTGCAGGACGGGTATTACCTGGAGCCGACGATCCTGTTCGGCAAAAACAACATGCGCGTCTTCCAGGAGGAAATTTTCGGACCGGTGCTGGCCGTCACCACCTTCAAAACGATGGAAGAGGCGCTGGAGATTGCTAACGATACGCCGTATGGCCTCGGGGCTGGCGTCTGGAGCCGCAACGGTAATCTGGCTTATAAAATGGGGCGGGGCATTCAGGCCGGGCGCGTGTGGACCAACTGCTACCACGCTTATCCGGCGCACGCGGCCTTTGGGGGCTATAAGCAGTCGGGCATCGGGCGTGAAACCCACAAGATGATGCTGGAGCATTATCAGCAGACGAAATGCCTGCTGGTGAGTTATTCCGATAAACCACTGGGGCTGTTCTAACCCTCCAGCTCAGGCTGCCCTTGGGCAGCCTGAGCAATTTGCTGACGCAGGCAGTTCAGTACGCCGTCCAGAATGTACTGCACGCGCCAGGGCTGGTATTCACGTTTGCGGAATATTGCCGTCAGGTCGAGCCACCACTCTTCCTGATGCGGGAAGCAGGGAACCAGAGAACCACTCTTAAGTTCTTTTTTCAGGCTTTCTTTCGGCGCAAAAACAATACCGAGATTATTTCGGGCCAGTTCCAGCGCCGTCTGCGTATTGTCGCAAATATAATTTCCGGTCACTCTGTAATCATATACGGTCTCACTGCCGTGGACGCGAAAACGCCAGATGTTCGCCTCATCCACCAGCATCGAGTCTATTAAAATACAGGAGTGATTAATTAAATCTTCAGGTCCGGTTAAGGGGTGGTTTTTCAAATATTCTTCAGTGGCAAATGCCGTGACGGAATATTTCGTTAATACACTGGCGACCAGACTTTCATCTTTCGGCTGAGCATAGGTAATGAGAATATCGCAATCATCGGGGAACGAGACCCCTTCGGAATATTCATTACGATCCAGGTTGTACGTTTTTAACGAGATGCGGATATCACCGATGTCCTCAATCTGATGGATCACGTGTCGCGCCAGATACATCACGATACCCGTTGGGGCGTAAATGGTCACTTTTCCGCGCTTCTCATGCTTATAATCAGCAATGAAATTAATGAGCTGGCTATTTTTATCCAGCGTGGCGTCAATGTAGGGGAGTAACGCTTCGCCAAACTGGGTTAGCGCCAGTTGACGGGTCGTGCGCTCAAATACCTTAAGACCGACACGCGTTTCAAAATCAGAAAGGTATTTACTGACGTTAGCCTGTGCCATGCCCAGCAGGGCTGCGGCATCGCCAATACTGTGGGTGGCTGCGATGACGGAAATAATTTTTAACTCGCGTGGTTTTAGCTGGAACTTATTCATCATGCGCACCCATCTATATGTTTTTATATATAATATTATATAAACTGCAGCGTTGCATTGGCAAATTTGTAACCATTATTATTCGCCTCGCTTGTTTGGCGTCTAAATGGATTACATGTAATGACTATTAAATACAATTTACTCATCGCAGCCACGTTATTTGCAACATCATCTGCAATGGCTGGTGACTTTTCACTTGGGGCGGGGGCTGTATTTAATGAGTCGCCTTATAAAGGATATAACGAAAATACCACGGCGGTACCGTTAATTAGCTATGAAGGCGACCGGTTTTATATTCGCCAGACCACCGGCGGATGGATCCTGTGGAAAGACGAAAAAAATGAATTCAGCATGACCGCATCGTGGATGCCACTGCGATTTGATCCTGAAGATAACGACGACGCTCAGATGAAACACCTCGATGAGCGTAAAGCATCAGCGTTTCTCGGCGGGGCGTACTACCGCCATGAACACTGGGGCTCGCTGAAAGTGGCGGTTTCGGGTGATGCGATGGATGAGAGCGGCGGCGTGATCGGTGAAATCTCATACTTCCGTCCGGTTCGGATGGAACGTCTGACGCTGACGCCATCGGTAGGTATTTTCTACAGCGACGAAAGCTATAACGATTACTACTACGGTGTATCCGGCAATGAGTCTCGCCGCTCAGGCCTCAATGAATACACCGCAGGTGATAGCTGGACGCCGTATGTGGGTCTCGCGGCTAAATATCAGTTAACCCAGAATCTGTTTATCAACGCCAGCGCGGTCTATACCGTGTTACCTGACGACGTGAAGAACAGTCCGATGATCGATCGCGAAGACAGTTTCGCGCTGATGACCGGCATGTCCTGGCGTTTCTGATCTAAAGCCGGGTGGCGATTGCCTACCCGGCCTCGGTTTTTATCTCCCGCGCCTGTGGGAGTGGGTTGGGGTGAGGCTGACAGGACAGATGCCTTCAGGCCTCATCCACCCAAATCCGCATTTCGCCTTCTCCCCGGTTTGCCCAGCTGAACCACGGAATAAAGGTCAACGTCCGGGGCTGGCGCTGCACCGGGGCGCGATCGTACTGCCACAGTGCCTGCGTGCCTTCCTCATCAGCGTGACGCGCGATACCCTCCGCCTGAATCAGTATCTTGTGCGCAAAGATCCCTTTTCCTTCAAAGACCCGAAATTCGCTCTGCTCAGGCAGGGAGAGGTTATGCAGGTTCGCGCCATTGTCGGCCTCTTCCAGGCAGTAGACCAGCGGGCCACGCTGCAGCGCGACTTTACCGGCCTGCTGGCGTACCAGCGGGTTACCGTACACGCGGCGGACCGGCATGGGTAAGGTCAGCGTAAGGGTATCTCCCTCCTGCCAGCGGCGGGTGAGGTACAGATACCCCCGGGAGACATCACCCGTGACCCTTTCGCCGTTCAGTGACACGGCCGGGCTTGCGCACCAGTCCGGTAAACGTAGTGCCAGCGTGTGGGTCACCGGGACAGGTGAGGTGATCTCGATGTTGACCTCTTCCTGCCATGGATAATTACCGCTAATCCGTAGCTGTAAGGTGCCCTCATCTACCGGTATGGCGACGTCGTTCCCCACATAGAGGTTGATAAAGAGCGCGTTCTGACGAACGGTATAGAGATAGTGGCCCAGCGAAGTGAGCACGCGGGCGATATTGGGCGGGCAACAGGCGCAGCCGAACCAGCGCTGGCGAACCGGCTTAACGTGGTCGTAGACATGATTAAATGCCAGCGTTTTAGGGTGTACCTCCAGCGGGTTCACATAGAAGAAATGTTTACCGTCCAGCGCCATGCCGCCCAGTACCGTGTTGTATAAGGCACGCTCCATCACGTCGGCGTACTGGCTGTCCGCTTCCATCTCCAGCATCCGGCGGGCAAACATCATCAGGCCAATGGAGGCGCAGCTTTCGGCATATACCGTATCGTTAGGCAAATCGTAATCGCTGCTGAAGGCTTCGCCACTGCTTTGCGAGCCGATCCCGCCGGTAACATAGAGCTGTCGCTGGGCCATGTTATTCCACAGCCGCAGGCAGTCCTGGCGTTTACCCTCGTCATGACTCAGGCGAGCAAGATGCGCCATACCCGCCATCAGATAGACAAATCGAACCGCGTGGCCGATGGCGGTGTGTTGTTCGGCAAGCGGTTGATGCGCCTGGCTATAGGCTTTGTCCTTGACCATCCACGCCGGGCCGTACGTGTTCCAGTACGATGTCCGGCCCCGTTTCTCATATTCGATATCGTAGAAATGAGGCTGCGTGCCGCGCGTGTCGATAAAATATTTCACAAGGGCCAGGTAACGCGGTTCCTGAGTGACGTCGTAAAGCCGCATAAGCGCCAGCTCAATTTCCGGATGGCCCGGATAACCGTGAAGCTGCTCCTCGCCGGGGCCAAAGACCCGGTCGATATGGTCCGCCAGTTTGCATACCACCTCCAGCAGACGGCGTTTTCCGGTCCCCTGAAAATAGGCCACGCCGGCTTCAATCATATGTCCGGCGCAGTACAGTTCGTGGCATTCGGCAAGGTTCGTCCAGCGCTCACCGGGTGCTTTCACCGTGAAGTAGGTGTTGAGATAGCCATCGTCACACTGTGCCGCTGCAATCAGCTCAATCACCTCATCGGCGGTTTTTTCACGTTCCGGGTCGGGCTTCTGGCACAACGACCACGCGACGGCTTCCAGCCATTTCGCCACGTCGCTGTCCTGAAACACCATTCCATAGAACTCCCCCTGTTCCAGCCCAGCCGCAATGCGGAAGTTGGTGATGGCGTGACTCGGTTCGGCTTCGGTAACGCGATCGTTTAGCGCATCCCACTGGTAGGGGATCACCACATCACGCACCAGCCGCTGATACTGCCCGAGAAACGGGTCGTTGATGTTCAGTGTGTGCAGGTCGGCTTCCATTATGGACATGTCATTCTCCTCAGGACGATACGTGACGCTGGCGCAGATCGGTGGCAATGCGCGACATCATGGGATTGTTGAGTCTGCACCAGCGGATTGAGACCGCCAGCAGCAGGTGGAAAAGGGCGGGGAGCAGTGTCTCCATCGCAGTAATTCCCTGTAACGAGGCTGGCGTCTGGTTGCCCGCGCCCGGCTGGTAGGCGACGGCAATAAACACCAGGCTGATGATCCCGGCGCTGGACGCCCAGGCGAGCTTGATGAAAAACAGATTGAAAGCGAAGTTCATGCCAGATGAACGTACCCCGTTTTTCCACTCACCATAGTCATCTGCAAATGCCATCAGCGAGAAGTGCAGGGGCAGGGTAAAACCGAGAATGACGCCGTTACTCAGAATAACGATCAGCCAGAGCGTCTGATGAGCCGGACCGCCTGGTAGAAACCACATTCCCGCCGCGAGCGCGGCCAGCACGAGGTTGGTGTAGTAATAGAGTTTGACGGTATCAATCCGGCGAGAAAGGGGATTCACGATCACCGCGCCGAGAATGGCGGCAAAGGTCACCATCGTGAAGAATAGCGAGGTATAAGCGGTACTGCCCTGGAGCACGTAGGTGATGAAGTACATGTAGCCGCCGCCACGAATGTTGAAGACGTTGATCAGCAGGAATGACATCACCAGCATCAGCAGGAGCTGATCGTTGTTGCGCAGGCCGGCCAGATGCTCGCGTAAGGTGAATTTGCCCATCAGCGCCAGCGGGACGCGCTCACGCACCCAGAAGAAGCAGCAGAGGAACATCACCACGGCGATGGCGCACAACACCCCAACGCCGAGTTGATAGCCTCGGGCAGCGTTGCCCTCGCCCAGCGCTGCGACCAGCCACGGCAGGCCAACAGAGACCAAAAAGCCCGCCACACCGCACAGCACAAAGCGCCATGACTGGCAGGAGATGACCTCGCTGTGGCGGGTGGTCATGGTGTTGATCAGCGCGCAGTAGGGCACGTTGATGGCGGTATAGCCCACTGACAACAGTATAGCCCACTGACAACAGCAGATAGGTACCAAACGCCCAGGCGATTTTCACCCCCATGCTGGCGTCAGGCACGGTGAAGGTCAGTACACCGATAACCCCGACAGGAAGCGCCACCCACAGCTGCCACGGGCGAAAACGCCCCCAACGGCTTTGTGTTCGGTCGGCAATCACCCCCATCACCGGATCGGAAATGGCGTCAAACACGCGCAGGGCAATAAACAGCGTGCCAACGAGCGCAGGCGTCAGACCAAAAACGTCGGTGTAGAAGAAGGTAAGAAAATTCATGATCAGGCAGGTAATGACCGTGCCACCCGCGTCACCCAGGCCGTAGCCAATTTTTTCGCGGACTGACAGGCGGTCATCCATTGCCCCTTGTACGACCTGTGATTCTGTAATCGGTGTGGAAGTCATGAGGTAACTCCTCGGTAATCGATTTTTATCGTATTTATGCAAGGTACCCCATTCATTCTGCACCGAACGCTCAGGCCAACAAGGGAAGGGAAAAGTATAAAAAGGTGACGATTCCGACCTGATGATAAATTTGTGATTTCGATCGGGAAGGCAGGAAGATATTCATTAATAATCAAAGCATAAGATGAATATTAATGGCAATCAGAGCGGAATGGTGAATATCCATGCTTGAATTATCCATAGCGCTTCCGATTAAAGTGCAAAATGGTGGACTCTTTATTTCCCGGGGCGTGGGCCGGCATCCGGCGCGCAAATTAACCTCGTGGGAGATTATCTTCGTCGAAAAAGGGACATTAACGATCCAGGAAGAAAACACGCTCTTTGAGGTGAAAGCGGGAGAGAGCTTACTGCTCTGGCCGGCGCGTCGACACGTGGGGACAGAAGATTTCCCGGCGGACCTGCGGTTCTACTGGCTGCATTTTGAGGTCGAAGCGCAATCGTCGCCTTTGCCACATGCTTTTCCGGTGGCTATTGAACAACATTGCTGCGTGCGCGATGCTCAATATGTGATTGCGCTATTCCGGCAATTCCTGAGTGAGCAGGAAAAATTACAGCGAAGCGTGGCGCTGGAAATGATTTTGCTGCTGATTTTACAGCAAGTGTCGATCTCCTCAGGTTATGAAGACAGAGCCGATGAAGCCGGCGCGGCCATGGCATGGAAGGCAAAACAGCTTATTCGCACGCAGTTTCATCTGCCGCTTTCCACATCGCAACTGGCAAAAGCCTTGCACTGCAATGCCGATTATCTGGGACGCGTATTTCGCCGGACCTTTCACTTAACCCTGACGGAGGCGATCCATCGCCAGCGCGTCAGGGCGGCAGAAAAGCTGTTGCTGAACGACTCCGCGTCCCTGACCGAAGTGGCAACCCGCTGCGGTTTTAATGATGTCGGGTATTTCCGGCAGATATTTTCAAAGCATACCGGCTTAACGCCCGCCGTCTGGAAACGGCGGTACTGTAAGGAGCATATTAATTCCGGGTGATCACTGCCCGTAGTAGGCATTTGCTCCATGCTTGCGCAGGTAATGTTTATCGAGCAGTTCCTGCTGCATCGTCGGTAGCTGTGGCGCAAGCTGGCGTGAAAACAGCCCCATAAAGGCGCACTCTTCCAGCACCACAGCGTTATGTACCGCATCGGCCGCATTTTTTCCCCAGGTGAACGGGCCGTGAGAATGCACCAGCACCGCCGGGATCTGCATCGGGTTTACGTCGCGCTCCTCAAAGGTTTTGATGATCACTTCACCGGTCTGGTATTCGTATTCACCCGCAATTTCAGCCGGGGTCATCAACCGCGTGCAGGGGATCGCACCATAAAAATAGTCAGCGTGCGTGGTACCCCATGCCGGTAAATCCTGCCCTGCCTGCGCCCAGACAGTGGCATGGCGGGAATGGGTATGCACAATGCCGCCAATTTCAGGGTAACGGCGATACAGCGCCAGGTGGGTTGGCGTGTCGGAAGAGGGTTTTTTAACCCCCTCGACCACCTGGCCCGTGGCAATGTCCACCACCACCATATCCTCTGCGGACATCACGTCATACTCCACGCCGGAGGGTTTAATCACCATCAGGCCGCGTTCACGATCCACCGCACTGACGTTGCCCCAGGTGAAAGTCACCAGCTGGTGGGCGGGCAGCGCCAGGTTTGCCGCCAGGACCTCGGCTTTGAGTTGTTCTAACATGTCATCCCTCCTTCCTGCATCCGGGCTTCAATCCAGCGGCGTGCCTGGATGATTTCCAGTACCGGCTCTTTGGCTTTTTCAGTCCACATTTCAATCAGAAATGCGCCGCGATAATTGAGCTGATTCAGCGTGTTAAATATGCCCACGAAATCGACGCACCCCTCACCGAACGGTACGTCACGAAACTGTCCGGGGCTTTGTTCAGTCACGGGCTGGGTATCTTTCAGGTGGATGGCGGCGATGCGATCGATGCCCAGCGTCAGCTCGGCGGCTACATCGTTACCCCACGCGCTCAGGTTGCCGACGTCCGGATAAACGCTGAACCATGGCGAAGCGAGCATTTCGTCCCACTTTTTCCATTTGCTGATGGAGTTCATAAACGCGGTATCCATGATCTCCACTGCCAGCATGACCTGCGCGGCGGCGGCCTGCTCCACGGCCCATGCCAGCCCTTCGGCAAAGCGTTGCCGGGTACCTTCGTCATGTTCTTCGTAATAGACGTCATACCCGGCAAGCTGGATGGTGCGAATACCGAGATCGCGCGCCAGACGGATGGCTTTGGTCATGATGGCGCGTGCGCGCTCGCGGACGGTCTCGTCCCGGCTACCAAACGGGAAACGGCGGTGGGCAGACAGACACATCGACGGGATCGCGACCCCGGTTTCCAGCATCGCCTCAACCAGAGAGGCGCGCTGCGCGGTGTTCCACTCAAGGCGGGACAGGCGCTCATCGGTTTCATCGATCGACATCTCGACAAAATCAAATCCGCAGCTTTTTGCCAGCACCAGGCGCTCTGGCCAGGTGAGCGCTTTCGGCAGCGCTTTTTCGTAGATACCTAACGGATGCTGACGCATGGTTACTCCCCCCAGATGTCGCGGATGTGTGAATGGAATGCATGGGCCACCTGCGGTGGGTTGGCAGCGCCTGTCAGTGCCCGTCCGGCAATAAACGCTTTCACATTGATCTGCTTAAACAGCGGCAGGTCGGCGGGGGTAATGCCGCCGGTGATCGAAAGCTGCAGGCCGATATCCGAGAGGGCTTTCATGCTGGCGAGATCTACTTCGCCCCACTGCTGGCCGCTGGCCTGTGCGTCGCGCCCACGGTGATAAATGGCCTGTGTGACCCCGATACGGTGCCATTCACGCGCATCATCCAGCGTCCAGTGACCAAACAGCTCCATCTGAATTTCCCCGCCGCAGCGCAGAGCCACCTCGTGACCCTTCTCGACGGTTGCCAGCGGCGCGGCGCAGATGATGGTCATCCAGTTCGCGCCTGCGCCAAACGCCTGTTCAGCCAGCGTTTCTCCGGCATCGGCCACTTTCCAGTCAGCCACGATCGTTTTTTCCGGGCACTGCTGGCGCAGTGCGCGCACGGCATTAAGCCCTTCGGTGAGACACAAAATGGTGCCTGCTTCGATAATATCGACGTGATCCGCAAGCCGCTCGACGTCGCGCTGTGCGGCCTGAAGTGAGGTATGGTCGAGCGCCAGCTGCAGTAATGGTCGGCTCATAGGTCGTGCTCCTTAACATGGGCGTGATAGCCCTGTAGTGCTGAAATCAGTAGCTGGTAGCGCTGATACTTGCGCTGGTAGGCCGCATGGGCATGCTTGTCGGGTGTGATGACGCGAATGTGATGTCTGACAGCCTGCTGCGCGGTGCGGAAATCGGGATAAACGCCGGTACCCACCAGCGCGGCCAGCGCCGCGCCGGAACAGCCGGTCTCTTCGACCTGCGGCAGTTCTATTGCCAGACCGCTGACGTCCGCGAGCATTTGCATCCACACATCTGAATGGGCAGGGCCGCCGGTTACGCGCAATGCCTGCACGTGCGTGAAGCGCTGTAGCATGCGGTTAAGATGGGTCATGTGGCTGAAGACCACACCTTCATAGACCGCCTGCAACAGATGCGCGCGGGTGTGCAGGGCCTGCATGCCGTAAAACCCGCAGGTCATCTCCAGCCCGGCGTTGCTGCCATAGAGGAACGGCAGGAAGAGCAGATCGCTTCCGGCTTTCGGCAGGCTGGCCACGGCCTGGTTGATCGCATCGAATGACATGTCGCCCCACTGTGTGGTCAACCATTCGAGGTTACCGGACGAGGTGGGGCTGGCTTCGTGAACGATGTAGTGCTGCGGATGAACGTAGCGCCCATACACATAGGGATACGGCTCGTTATGGCCTATACCGTTGGCGATCCCGCTGGTGACAGCCCAGGTGCCCATCACGGCGTTGAGCGTGCTGTCGTCATGTAACCCGGCGCAGATCGCGGTGGAAACCACATCAAACAGCCCCCCCACAACGGGTGTACCCGCTGCGAGACCGGTCAGGGCGGCGGCCTGAGCGGTGATTTCCCCGCACATTTCTGCTGAACCGACGATCGGCGGCAGCGCGCCGTCAATTTCGTCGATGCCGAGCCAGCGTGTGAGCTGCGGATCGTACTGCCCGGTGTTCATGTTGTAGAGATTGGATTCAGAGATGTTGCTCTCTTCACACCCTTTAACGCCGGTGAGGCACCAGCGCAGGTAGTCGTGCGCCATCATCACACAGCCAATCTGCTGATAACGGTGCGGTTCATTCTCTTTCACCCAACGCAGGAGGGAGGCGGGATGCCCCGTCCATAGCGTCTGGCGCGTATGCGGATAAAGCTTTTCAGGAATACCGTCCTGCTGCCAGCGCTGTACAATCTCCAGCGCCCGGCGGTCAGAGGAGAGCATGGCGTTGCCGAGGGGCTGGTCATACTTGTCCAGTAAAAACAGTCCTTTACCCTGAGCTGATATCCCGACGCCTTTGATTTGTGCGCCGCCAATGCCGGCCTTTTTAAGCAGCAGGGCGACGGTGGCGTGGCACTGCTGCCAGAGTTGGTGCATATCCCGCTCAGCGTGGCCTGCGTGTGGGCTGAGTGTGGCAACCGAGCGGCGCTCAATACAGACTTCCTGGCCCTGGCTGGTGTACAGACCGGCTTTCAGATACGTTCCGCCACAATCGATACCCAGCCAGAAGGGCTCTTTTTCACTCATCGTTGACTCTCTTGTCTTACGCCCTCTCTTCAGGAGAGGGCGGGGGGATCAGGCTGCGTGCTTATGCGGGTTCACGCCGGGGTTGGGTTCCGCTCCGGCATCGCATTTCGCCGGTAGCATCAGGGCGAGCAGCGAGGCCAGCGCCAGCGAAACCGCGAGGCAGTACACCCCGGCATCTTTGCTGTAGAGGGTAATCAGCACGCCCACCGCGTAAGGGCCGCAGAACCCACCGAGGTTACCCAGGGCGTTAATCACGCCGCGAGCGCCACCGGCCATCTCTGCGCTGAACAGGCGCGCCGGAATCGTCCAGAACACACCCGCAGCGGACTGCAGGAAGAAGCCACAGCCCACCAGCGCGGCATAGGCCAGCCAGATGTTCTCTTTCAACGCCACGGAGAGGAACATGCAGAGCGCGAAGCCAATCAGTGGCAGGGAGACGAACAGCTTGCGCTTGCCGGTACGGTCAGACAGTGAAGAGAACAGGAACATGCCCGCAATGGCACCGACATAAGGCAGGATGGCGAGCATTCCCACCTGGCCGATGCTGGTATGCGTCAGCTCTTTGAGAATGGTCGGCAGCCAGAGGGTGTAACCGTAAATCCCGGTCTGGTAGAAGAAGTTCAAGGCAATCAGCTGCCACATGGTTTTGTCGGACAGAACCGCCCTCAGCGAGGCATTTTTCACCGCTTTTCCGGCAATAGCCTGCTGTTCTGCGGCCAGCGTTTGTATCAGATAATTTTTCTCGGCCTCGGAGATCCAGCGAGCTTCCTGCGGGCGGTCGTAGACGGTGAACACCCAGAGCACCAGCACCACAATGGACATCAGCCCTTCAATGATGAACAACCAGCGCCAGTCGAGTGCGGTGATAATCCAGCCCGACAGGGGCGCGGTGATGATCCCCGCAATGGGAACAAACATGATAACAATCGCATTGGCGCGGCCGCGTTCGGCATCCGGGAACCAGTTACTGATCATCGTGAGCACCACGGGCAGCATCCCGCCTTCTGCCACACCGAGTAAGAAGCGCAGTGCCAGCAGTTGATACTGGTTGGTCACAACGCCGGTCAGGACCGAAATCACCGCCCAGGCAACCAGTGACCAGCCAATAAACTTCTTACCGCTGCCATGCACGGCAATCTTGCCGCCGGGCACCTGCAGGAACAGATAACCGATAAAGAAGATCCCACCCGCCAGGCCTGCCATGGTGGCAGAGATACCTAACTCTTCATCCATACCGCCTGGCATCGCAAATGCAATATTCACGCGGTCCATATATGAAATAATACAGGCGATAAGAATAGGCGGAATGATTCTTAACCAGCGCTGACGCGGAATATCCGCTTGTAGAGCATGAGTAGAAATATTCATATTTAATATCTCAGTGAATGTAACCGGAATAAGATTTTTATTGTTATTGCGTTGCTTTTTTCATTTCACTAATGCCGTCGCGCAAAATAGCGATACGATGGCTGACGTTAGCATTAGCATTTATTTCCAGTAATTTAATACCGGAGAATTTCAATGTTGCGGCGCTCGCCGCAGTAAAAAGTGCTTTTACCTGTTCGGTGGTCATTAAACTGTCGGCGCAGAACGGGGAAAATGGCGCGTGCAGATCCTGCCATTCGCCGTACGCTCCGCGGACGGAGGTTCCGGAGAACATCAGTGCGCCCAGCTTCCCGGCCTCCAGTGCGGCTTTAACATGTTCAGGCGGCAGCAAGGCACTGCGTCCTTCGATAGCCGACCGCGCCCAGTTGATGCATACGCTGATATCCGTTTCTTTCACCACCTCAAGCACCTGCGCTAAGGGCAAAAACCCCTTGCGTGGCGCGGGGCCGGTCATGGCATCGCAGTGTTCAAGCACCAGGTCGCATGACCAGTCCCATGAGGTGATTTCACGTATAGAACGGGAAAACGCAGCGGTAGCTTGTTCAACAGACGGGTTTCCCGCCTGCGGCGCGGCCTGCATCTCCAGAGCGATAATTTTGCCTGGAAAGCGAGTATTGATGGCATCAATCTTTCGCAGCAGATGGCGGTAATAGTCAACGCAGGCTTTGCGCTGTTCTTCATCGGCAGAGGCCAGGCCAAACGCGCCATTTGTGCCGCGGCGGCGCATGGTTTCCATCACCGCGGTAACCACCATTTGCCAGTCTCCCGGCGTATGGCGGAACAGCCATTCGTCACCCAACGGATGGAGATCCTCAAGACACGGTTGCTCCAGCCCGCGAATGTCTGGCGTGTCGGAAAGCTCTCGCCAGAAGTCCTGCTCTTCTTGTTCCCCTTGCTGGTGAAACGAGGGTGCGCAGGGGTACGCACCCATTATAAAACCGGTGTTAGTCATTTCGCATTCCCAATAGAGTTCAGAAAATTAATCTATTTCGCTGATTGCTACTTTCACCACAATTTTACGAATTGCCGATACCTTATTTTTAATGCAGGCAGGACGGTGAACATCCTGCGGGAAAAATATGGCGTACGTGCCGGGCGTCATTTCTATAAATGATTCATTTTCGCTGCCGTGATAAAAAATAATATCCCGCTGTTCCAGCAGTGATTCGCTTATTTCGTTATTGCCGGTATCAATGGCGACACCGATTTTCTCTTCACCCCATGCCAGAAACTGAATGTCCAGATAGCGACGGTGCACTTCGGGACGGTTCTCATCCCACGTTTGAGTGGTGAGGTCGAGCACCTGAGCAAAGATGTTACGTCCGTCAATGTTCACCACGCCAGGTGCCAGCGCCGTGAAATCCGTGGTGTGCAGAAAATCGAGCGCTTTCTCTATCGCCCGCGGCAGGCGACACGGATTTGGCTGCGAAATATGTCCTAAAATCATGGCCCACTCCTTACAGAGACTGGATTTTCGCCCACACGCTGTCGTCAATGGTGATGCCGTTGCGGCGGTTCTCTTCGAGCAGACGTGTGAATTCATGACCCGGCAGTCGAACCGCGACGTTGTCATCAGCCCGCTCGGCGTTGATGATAAAGTCCATGATGCGCTGCAGTTTGGCATCGCGGGTGGGTCCGTCGATCAAACGATCGACCTCGATGGCGATAAAGATTTGTGACACGCCATATTCGTCGCTGTTGTCCTGGGTCACTTCCGCAACGGAGGATCCGTTGGAGAGCAGGGTTGCGATCATGTCGAGGACGATGGATAAGCCCGATCCTTTCCAGTAGCCCATCGGCAGAATGCGGCGGTTTTTCTCGATCACACCAGGTTCTCTGGTGAGGTGCCCTTCATCGTCAAAGCCCCCATCCACCGGCAACGTGCGTCCGGCCAGGCGATTCACTTCCAGCATGCCGTAGGAGAACATTGACATCGACATATCGACCATTGTGATCGGCGTAGACGGAATCGCCACGATCAGAGGGTTAGTGCCGATGCAGCACGCTTTTGAGCCCCAGGCTGGCATGACGGCAATGGAGTTAGTCCAGCAGATCCCGATGTACCCCTTCTCTGCGGCCTGCCAGCCGTAGCTGCCGCCGCGCATCCAGTGGTTGGCGTTTCGCAGTGCCACCAGGCCGATACCGTGGTCGGCGGCCAGTTCGGTGGCGCGATCCATCATCTTTTTCGCCGTCAGGTTGCCAATGGAACGTCGGGCATCCCACTGTTCGATGGCACCCAGCGAGGTCACCCGTGTTGGCTGGGCATCAGGAATGATGTCGCCGGCATCAAGCTGCTGAATGAAACGAGGGAAGCGGTTAACCCCGTGTGAATAGACGCCCGATTCCGTGGTGCGGGCAAACATCTCCGCGCAGGCGTCGGCGGTGTCCGCTTTTACGCCGCGATCGACCAGGACCCGCCTGAACGCCGCTTTTAACTCTTCAAAGGTCACTTTCATCCCTGTTCTCCTGTTTTTGTCGGGGCAAGTGCGAGTGCTTTTTTATCGCTAAATTTCACTATGCGAAATCTGATTTCAAATATAGCGATCAAATTTTGCCAGATCAACGACATTCATGATTTTCAAAATCGATTAAAATCAACTGGTTGTGTTTTTTCTGTTGAGATCGTGAACTGAACCACACTTTGCGCTACCATCAGGGCGCGATAAAAAGGAGCCATTGGATGAGCACGAAAGAGAGCGAAATGACGCAAGAAAAAGAGAGGCCAGCAGGTAGCCAGAGCTTGTTTCGCGGCCTGATGCTGATTGAGATCCTCAGCAACTACCCGAACGGGTGTCCGTTGGCCCATTTATCGGAACTGGCAGGGCTGAATAAAAGCACCGTGCACCGCTTACTGCAGGGGTTACAGTCGTGCGGGTACGTTACCCCGGCGCCTGCGGCGGGCAGCTACCGCCTGACCACCAAATTTATCGCCGTCGGGCAAAAGGCGCTGTCGTCGCTGAATATCATTCACGTGGCGGCTCCGCACCTTGAGACGCTGAATATCGCCACCGGTGAGACGGTGAACTTCTCAAGCCGCGAGGACGATCACGCCATTCTGATTTATAAGCTGGAGCCCACAACCGGTATGCTGCGCACGCGTGCTTACATCGGTCAGCATATGCCGCTCTATTGTTCGGCGATGGGCAAAATCTACATGGCGTTTGGTCATCAGGACTATGTGGCGAGCTACTGGCAGAGCCATCAGGAGCAGATCCAGCCGCTCACCCGCAACACGATTACCGAGCTGAGCGCGATGTATGACGAGCTGGCGGAAATCCGCGAGCACAGCATGGCGATGGATAAAGAAGAGAACGAGCTGGGCGTCTCCTGTCTTGCCGTACCGGTGTTTGATATTCATGGCCGCGTGCCGTACGCGATCTCCATTTCGCTCTCGACGTCCCGCATGAAGCAAATTGGTGAAAAAAACCTGCTGAAACCGCTGCGGGAAACGGCAGAGGCTATCTCAAAAGAGCTGGGTTTTAACGTGCGCGGAGCGTGACAGATGAACCGATTTATCCTGGCTGATACGGAAAAATGCATTGGCTGCCGTACCTGCGAAGTGGCCTGCGTGGTGTCGCATCAGGGAATGCTTTCTGCAGGCGCGTTTACGCCCCGCATTCGGGTGGTCAAAGGCGGCGCATTCACTACGGCTGTGGGCTGCCATCAGTGTGAAGATGCCCCTTGTGCCACTGTTTGTCCGACACAGGCGATTCGCCACACCGCGGGTGCCTGGCGGGTGGAGCCGGCGCGCTGTATTGGCTGTAAAAGTTGTGTGGTAGCGTGCCCGTTTGGGGCAATGCAGGTTCAGCGGGTGGGGAACCGCGTTCAGGCGGTGAAATGTGATTTGTGCGCAGATCGCGAGGCTGGACCCGCCTGTGTGGAGGCGTGCCCAACCCACGCGCTGCGCTGTGTTGACCCCGCCAGATTACGCACCGAACGGCTGCATAATCTGGCGTAACGCGTTACTGGCTATCTTCGCGCCAGGCGTACTCGATCTCTTCGGCGAGAATTTTCACGCCCGCTTCGATTTTCTCCGGATCGGGCACGTAGTTCATGCGCATGCACTGATGCGTATGAGGCCACGGCTTATCCAGACCCGGGAAGAAGTAATCACCCGGCACCATCAACACGCCGCGCTTTTTCAGGCGCTGGTAGAGAAGCTCGGTGGTGATCGGCAGATCCTTAAACCACAGCCACAGGAAAATTGCCCCTTCAGGTTTGTGGATCAGGCAGCGTTCTTCCGGTAAGTAGCGGCGAAGAATGGCGATCGTTTCCTGTACCCGCTGGTAATAGAACGGCTTGATAACCTCGTTCGACAGGCGCAGCAGGTCATTACGTTTGATCATTTCACACATCATCGCCGGGCCGATTCCCCCCGGGGAAAGGCTGATAATGCCGTTCATGTTGGTAATGGCGGTGATGATTTTTTCATTGGCGATGATGATCCCGCAACGGCTGCCCGGCAGACCCAGCTTGGAAAGGCTCATACACAGGACGATGTTAGGGTTCCACAGCGGACGTGCTTCGCTGAAGATGATCCCCGGGAACGGCACGCCATAAGCGTTATCAATCACCAGCGGGATGTCGTGCTGATTCGCCAGCGCATCCAGCTTCATCAGTTCGTCGTCGGTGATGACGTTGCCCGTTGGGTTGGTTGGACGTGATACGCAGATCATGCCCGTCTCTTCACCAATATGCAGATGTTCAAAGTCGACGTGATATTTGAACTGGCCTTCTGGCAGCAGCTCAATATTCGGGCGCGCCGAGACGAACAGATCCTCTTCGAGGCCGGAATCGGCATAGCCGATGTACTCTGGCGCCAGCGGAAACAGCACTTTTTTGGTGGTGCCGTCGGCGCGACGGCCTGCGAACAGATTAAACAAGTAGAAAAATGCGCTCTGACTGCCGTTTGTCAGTGCAATATTCTGTGGTTCGATATCCCAACCCAGCTCTTTGCGCAGCATTTCAGCAAGCAGCGTCAGCAGTTCGGTTTTACCCTGCGGGCCATCGTAGTTGCAAAGCGCATCGGTTGCTTTCCCGCTTTCCAGCATCTGAGCCAGCAGCGTCTGAAAATAGGTGTTCATCTCCGGAATTTGAGCCGGGTTTCCGCCGCCGAGCATGATGGCGCCTGGTGTGCGCAGCCCGTCGTTGAGGTCCTCCATCAGGCGAGTAATGCCTGAATGGCGGGTGAATTTGTCGCCGAAAAGTGAAAACGTCATAGCAGGTGATCTGTCGAGCTTATTTTGAAAGTGGGTAACCATAACGCTAGCACCGTGCTGGTGCAAATCGAGAGATGCGGTCAGGATTGTTGTTTTATGTGGCGGGAAGGTATTTAGGTAGTGGATTATTCTGGTGAAATATCCCTCTCCCGGAGGGGGAGAGGGAACCGGTTTGCGTCGTTATTGATTACCCGCCCACACCACCATGACCTTATCGCCATTGTGCTCGCGAACGAAGCCGTAGCCTTCTTTCAGCGACAGCGTGGTTTGTTTGCCTTCACCTATTGCGGGATGACGGGCGCGGAACTGGCCCAGAACCTGCCAGTGGGCGACGGTTAAGGCCTGCTTGCCCGTCACGTCCTGCCAGTTCATATCCGAGCGGGTGCCCTGTAATGGATCAGACCCTGTCGGTCCGAATGGCCGCTCGGATTCATCGCCGTAGTAAATTTGTACGCTGCCCGGGGCGAGCAGGAGCAGCTCTGCGGCACGCTGGCCGCCTTCACGGAAAAGGCGTGTGTCATGCGACGAGAGATAGCTCAGGACATTGAAGCTTTGCAGTTTTTCCGCCATCTGCTGCCAGGTCAGGTCGATGTCCGCCAGACAACCGACCGCTTTTGCTGCCTGCTCCTGATAATCAAAGTTGATCATCGCGTCAAACCCGTGGCGGTAATAATCGCTTTGCATCACGCCGTGGCCCCATGACTCGCCGGTCATCCAGAACGGGGTATTGTCGAGTTTTTTGTCGGGGTTCGCGCCTTTCCAGGCTGCCAGCGCCTGGCTTGCCTGATCTTTCAACTGCTGCCAGGCCTCGAGTTCCACGTGTTTTGCCGTATCCACACGGAAACCGTCAATGCCATAGTCACGTACCCACTGGCTGAGCCAGTGGGTCAGGTAATCACGCGGGGTGTAGCCCGAAATGGCCTTCGCGTGGGTATCAGGTTTATGTTGGTAGAAGTTGGGTAAACCGGAAGGGGTCGTCGACTCCGTTTTCAGGTCCGGCAGGAATGCCAGCGACAGGGTTAAATCGTCGAAGCCGGGATTGTCATAATCACCAATGTCGGTGCGGATCCACTTTTTACCCCACCATTTTTCCCAGGCGGCTTTGTCGCTGAAGTTGATGTAATCGTTGAAGCTGTGCCAGCTTTGGCCTGCTCCCGGCTTCCAGTCCGTCCAGTGCTCGCCCAGCGTTTTTTTCAGTTCTTCACCCTGCAGATAAAGGGCCCCGAACTGGAACGCCTGCATGTCTGCGAGCGTCGCGTAACCCGTGTGGTTCATGACGATATCAAACAAGATGCGGATCCCGCGTTTATGCGCTTCATCGACAAGGTGGCGTAAATCATCTTCGGTGCCCATGTTGGCATCAAGCGTGGTCCAGTCCTGGGTGTAGTAGCCATGATAGGCGTAGTGGGGGAAGTCACCTTTGGTGCCACCGCCAACCCAGCCGTGGATCTGCTCCAGCGGGGAGCTTATCCAGAGCGCATTCACGCCCAGCTGCTGTAAATAATCGAGCCGGGTTGTAAGCCCCTTGAGATCGCCACCGTGGAAGGTGCCGATCTCCTGCATGCCATCTTTGTGGCGTCCATAGCTGTTATCGTTAGAGGGATCGCCGTTGACAAAGCGGTCAGTCAGCACGAAATAGACGGTGGCGTTTTGCCAGCTAAAGGGCGCGGGTTTGTCGGTCTCAGCGCGTTCAAGCAGCAGCAGACCGTTGCTGTTGGCGGCGGGTTGCAGGGTGATTTTCCCATTCTGCACTGTTGCAGTCTGTTTGCTGTAGAAATCACGGACCACCGATCCTTCCGGGAAATCGTTGCCAACTTCAAGCGTCAGGGGTTTACCGTCCCACTTCGGACACTGGCGGGTAACGTTTGCAAGCGACGGTTCCGCTGCGCTCTGAATAGTCAGCATCAGTGTGGGCGTACCGGAGCGGGTATCGACACGTATCTGATACTCGCCGTCGCGGAACAGTCGCCACTGCGGCGGCGTGCCGTCACATTTTTTAAGCGACAGCATCTCATTGAGTTTTATTGCATCCGTTGGCTGCCAGCACGTGTTGTCAAAACTCAGCGTAAGAGGGCGAGTACCCTTCGCAAGCTTTGCCTGGCTGGTAAATATCCCGGTACCTTCGGCGCTAAAGGCGTTGAAACCCGGTGATGACCAGTCAGCATGAGCCAGTGCGGGTAACATCAGAAAAGCTAATGCGGTGCGTTTCATTCCATTTTCCTGTCGCGGCATTTTTGACCAGTGTGCCATCAGGTGTGGGGTAAAAACTCATCCCCCGGGGCTTTCTGCAAGGATGACGCGTGAGGATGAGTGATCCCGCGCAAAATTAGGAAGTTATCTGCGAGTTCGCGCACAATTTTTCAGAATTGATGCTTATGTGAGCAGGTTTCAGGTGACATAGTTTCGGAATTGGACTATTTCTATACGTGCTCTTGCAGTCTATTTTTGTTATGATTTGAGATTCCGCTCTCAAATTTGTGAAAAAAATAAGGTGTTGGAATGTTTATATCCGACCAGGAGACCTAATGATATCGACTCCCATTCGACGATATGGGGCCGCGATACTCATGTTACTCACCATGGCATTTTCGGGTGAGGTGCTTGCGAAGACGCACACGGATACAACGAGTAAGAAAGCCCACGTAATAAAGACGACAAGTAGTAAGGTTAGCAGTAAACAAGAGTATTCTCGCAATAGTGCAAAGAGTAGTTCACTTCCTGATTTGCGAAAATACCCTTCCGGAACACCAAGGAAAAAAGCGTTTCTCCGGACGGTAATGCCTTACATCACAAGTCAAAACGCCGCGATTACTGCGGATCGTAACTGGTTGATTGCCAAACAGTACGACAGCCGTTGGTCGCCATCAGAACGCGCGCGTCTGAAAGATATCACCAAACGCTACAAGGTGAGCTGGAACGGTAACACGCGCCGTGTGCCGTGGAACTCTCTCTTAGAGCGTGTCGACATTATCCCGGGGAGCATGGTTGCGACCATGGCTGCAGCCGAAAGTGGCTGGGGTACCTCGAAACTGGCGCGTAATAACAACAACCTGTTTGGTATGAAATGTATCAAGGGTCGTTGTAACAATGCACCAGGTAAGGTGAAAGGTTATTCTCAGTTTGAATCAGTGAAAGATTCTGTGAATGCCTACGTGGTGAATCTGAACACGCATCCGGCCTACTCATCGTTCCGTAAATCGCGCGCTCAGCTGCGTAAAGCGGATCAGGAAGTGACGGCCAGCACGATGATCCACAAGCTGAAAGGTTATTCGACCAAGGGACAGAGCTATAACAACTATCTGTTCGCGATGTACCAGGATAACCAGCGCTTAATCGCCGCACATATGTAATTCAAAAAAACGCCTTCCATCGGAAGGCGTTTTCTTTTCTCTTTTTTCTACATCATCACTTCGCTGTGACGCTCCCGGTACTCTTTTGGCGTACTTTCATACTCCTTTCGGAACACCGAATAAAAATATTGCAGCGACGGGTAACCGCACATCTGTGAGATTTCGTTGATCGACAATGAGGTGGAGATCAGCAGGCTGCGTGCTTTCTCCAGTTTCTCGGCGTGGATGACCGCATGAATGGTTTCGCCCACTTCCTCTTTAAACCGCTTCTCCAGATTCGAACGGGAAATGCCCACCGAGTCCAGCACCTGATCGACCTTAATCCCTTTGCAGGCGTTGTTGCGAATGTAGTGCATGGCCTGAATAACTGCCGGGTCGCTTAAGGAGCGGTAATCCGTTGAACGGCGTTCGACTACGCGAACTGGGGGAACCAGTAAACGCTGAAGCGGCAACGCTTCTTTATCCAGCAGACGATGCAGTAACTTCGCCGCCTGATAGCCCATCTGACGCGTACCCTGTGCCACGGACGAGAGCGCCACGCGAGAGAGGTAACGCGTCAGTTCCTCGTTATCGATGCCAATGACGCACAGTTTTTCCGGCACCGGAATGTGTAAATGTTCGCAGACCTGCAAGACGTGGCGGGCACGAGCATCCGTAACGGCAATGATGCCGGTTTGCGGCGGCAGAGTTTGCAGCCAGTCCGCCAGTCGGTTTTGCGCGTGCTGCCAGTTTTCCGGCGCGGTCTCCAGCCCCTGATAAACCACGCCGCGGTACTTCTCCTGCGCGACAAGCTGGCAGAAAGCATGTTCACGCTCAACTGCCCAGCGCTTGCCGCTGGTTGACGGTAAACCATAAAACGCGAAGCGATGGACGCCTTTCTCTTTCAAATGCAGGAAGGCGGTCTCAACCAGCGCATGGTTATCGGTGGCGATATAGTGGACCGGCGGATAGTGCTCGGGCGCATGGTAAGAGCCGCCGACGCCGACAATCGGAACGTCGACGTCAGTCAGCAATTGCTCAATGACGGGGTCGTCGTAGTCAGCGATGACCCCATCGCCCAGCCACTCTTTGATGTTTTCGAGACGGGTTCGGAAATCTTCTTCGATAAAAATATCCCACTCGGATTGCGACGCCTGCAAATATTCACCAACGCCCTCCACCACCTGACGGTCGTAGGCTTTGTTGGCATTGAATAACAACGTGATGCGGTGACGCTTTTCAAACATGGCTAACTTCCCAAATAAGTCACAATATTGTTATCAGGCTCGTCGCTTGGTTGCAGAGTCCATCCAGACTGCCAGCAAAAGAATGGCCCCCTTGACGATATACTGCCAAAACGTCGGGACGTCCATCATACTCATCCCGTTATCCAACGAAGCCATGATAAATGCCCCCATCACCGCGCCTGCCACGCTGCCGACACCGCCTGCGAGGCTGGTGCCGCCAATGACGCAGGCGGCGATAGCATCCAGCTCGGCGATGTTCCCGGCCGAGGGAGAACCCGCCCCCAGACGCGAGCTGAGGATCAACCCGGCGATAGCAACCATCAGGCCGTTAATGGCGAAGACGGCGAGTTTTGTGCGCTCGACGTTGATCCCTGAAAGACGAGCAGCCTCAAGGTTGCCGCCGATGGCATAAATACGGCGACCAAACGCGGTACGCGTGGCCATAAACATCCCGGCCAGCAGCAACAGTGCCAGCAGCAATACCGGCGTCGGGACACCGCGATAGTCGTTCAGAAGCCAGATTGCGCCCAGCACAATGACCGCAGTGAGTGCCTGACGACCGACTGTGGACGTTGACGCTGGCGATGCCAGACCCAACGCCTGACGGCGCATTCGCCCACGCCACTGCCAGGCCACAAACGCCAGCAACCCAATCACACCGAACGTAAAGCCGACGCTATCGGCGAGGTAGCTCTGACCAATTTGTGACATGGCTGCGCTGGTAGGGGAGACGGTGGTGCCGTTGGTGATGCCAATTAAGATCCCGCGGAAGGCCAGCATCCCCGCCAGCGTGACAATGAACGACGGGACTTTACGGTAGGCAACCCACCAGCCGTTCCAGGCGCCCAGCAGCAGGCCCAGCACCAGCGTAACCGCAATGGTCAGCGGCAGTGGCCAGCCAAGCCAGACGTCAAAAATGGCCGCCACGCCACCAAGCAGACCCATCATCGACCCCACCGACAGGTCGATTTCCGCCGAGATAATCACGAATACCATGCCCACCGCGAGGATGCCGGTAATGGCGGTCTGACGCAGCAGGTTAGAGACGTTACGCGCGCTTAAATACGAGCCATCGGTCATCCAGGTAAAGAACAACATGATGGCAATAATCGCCGCGATCATCACGAAAACCTGCAGGTTCAGCGCTTTTAGCCCGGCAAACGCGCCGGGCGTCGGAACAGCGACTTTAATATCAGACGGATTGCTTTTCGACATGACGTTCGCTCCTTAAAGCGGCTTCCATCACCTGCTCCTGCGTCAGGTTCTGGTTAATCAGATTGGCTTTCAGTTTTCCCTCGTGCATGACCAGCACGCGATCGCTCATGCCGAGCACTTCGGGTAACTCAGACGAGATGACAATGACGGCAATCCCTTGCTGTACAAGCTGATTAATCAGTTTGTAGATTTCGTACTTGGCGCCGATATCGATCCCACGCGTCGGCTCGTCCAGGATCAATATGCGTGGATTGAGGAGCAGGCAGCGCGCCAGGATTGCCTTCTGCTGGTTGCCCCCGCTCAGACGTCCAATGGCCAGTTCCGGGGAGGATGTTTTAACCTTGAGTCTGGCGAGCGACTGGAGAATGCACTGCTGCTCAGCAGCATCATCGAGGCTGCTCAGCGCACCGGAGAACCTATCGAGCGCGGCAAGCGTGATGTTTTTACCCACCGCCATGACCGGGACGATGCCATCTTTCTTGCGATCTTCCGGTACCATGGCGATACCGTGGGCAATCGCCTGCTGGCAGTTCTCGATTTTTACCGGCTGTCCGTCGATAAAAATACGGCCTTCCCAGCGGCCCGGCCACACGCCAAACAGGCACTGGACGGCTTCAGTGCGCCCGGCCCCGACTAACCCCGCAATACCGAGGATTTCGCCGCTGTGAAGGGAAAACGAGACGTCATTAACGCGCTTGATGTGGCGGTTAACGGGATGCCACGCGGTGAGGTTTTCCACGCGTAACACTTCGTCACCCGTGGTGTGCGGTTCGTTTGGATAGAGCGCCGTGAGCTCGCGGCCCACCATCATGGTGATGATGTCATCTTCACTCATGCCGGCAGCTTCACGTGTGCCGATGTGCTGACCGTCGCGGATCACACAGATGGTGTCCGAAATGGCTTTTACCTCATTGAGCTTGTGCGAAATGTAGATGCACGCAATGCCGTGGTTTTGCAGATCGCGAATGATATTGAGCAGGACGGCCGTTTCCTGCTCGGTGAGGGAGGCCGTTGGCTCATCGAGGATCAGCAGCCTTACCTGTTTGTTCAGCGCCTTGGCGATTTCAACCAGCTGTTGTTGCCCGAGGCCAAGATCACCGACGCGCGTATCCGGGGAAATCGCGAGACTTACCTGGGCCAGCAGTTTTTCACAGCGTAGGGTCATGGTGTCGTAATCCAGTACGCCATGACGTGAAATTTCGGCCCCCAGAAAAATGTTCTCCAGCACGGTGAGGTGCTTCACCAGCGCCAGCTCCTGGTGGATGATGGCGATGCCTTTGCGTTCGGTATCGCGAATGTGTGTCGCCTGAATCACTTCACCGGCAAAGACAATTTCGCCTTCGTAACTGCCGTGCGGGTAGATCCCACACAACACTTTCATCAACGTCGATTTGCCCGATCCGTTTTCGCCACACAGCGAGACCACTTCGCCGGGATTGAGCCGCAGACTGACGTTGTCGACCGCTTTCACCGCGCCAAAGCGCTTGGTGATGCTTTTCATTTCAAGTAAATAAGGCATAACTGCTCCACATGACCCGAGGGAAGAACAGTACAACTCGATGCGCCCCCGCAGAGCAGGGGCGCGCTGGATTACAGTTCACTCTTCTTGTGGAAACCGTCTTTAATGACGGTGGCGTCAATGTTGTCTTTATTGACTTCAATGGGGGTGAGCAGACGAGCCGGAACATCTTTAAGCCCGTTATTCAGCGTCGCGTCTGCCTTAGGTTGCTTACCATTTCCCAGCTCCACGGCAATTTCCGCCGCCGTATTCGCAAGCTGGGTAATCGGTTTGTAGACGGTCATGGTTTGTGTGCCTGCCATGATGCGTTTGACGCCCGCGAGGTCGGCATCCTGACCCGAAATAGCCACTTTTCCTGCCAGCCCCTGGGCGCTGAGCGCCTGAATTGCGCCCCCTGCGGTGGCATCGTTGGATGCGACGACAGCATCGATTTTGTTGTTGTTGGCGGTTAAGGCGTTTTCCATGATTTTCAGCGCGTTTTCTGGCAGCCAGCCATCCGCCCACTGATCGCCGACCACTTTAATCTTACCGCTGTCGATATACGGCTTCAGGACTTTCATTTGCCCTTCGCGGAACAGCTTGGCGTTGTTATCAACCGGCGAGCCGCCCATCAGGAAATAATTGCCCTGGGGTACTTTATCGATCAGGCTTTTAGCCTGTAATTCACCCACTTTTTCATTGTCGAACGAAATATAATAATCGATATCCGCATTATTAATCATGCGGTCATAGGCTAAGACTTTTATGCCTTCTTGTTTGGCTTCTTTAACGACGTTACTTAATACCTGGCCGTTATAAGGGATAATGACCAGCACATCGACGCCGCGGTTGATCATATTCTCAATTTGCGACATTTGCGTTTCTTCGTTGCCGTTCGCGGATTGCACAAACACATTCGCGCCAAGTGATTCCGCTTTTTTCACAAAAATATCGCGATCTTTCTGCCAGCGTTCAAGGCGCAGATCGTCAATCGCCATGCCAATTTTGACTTCCTTGGCATGTCCGGCAAAGCTTGCAAGGAGGAGCGTAGTGCAGAGAGTAAGGGACAGGTTCTTTATCTTCATAATTATAGGGCCTTTTTGTAGGGGTATGTGTTGCTGAGATAAAAGAAACATTCACTGCTGGGACGCAGCAAATTTTTAACGGGGAAAGGCGGGCTGGCAATTACAGATTTTTATCTTCGCATTATGATATTTGGTTTATTTCTGAATTTATGACCGCGATCGAATTTTAAAATACGTAACGTCTTAATTACATTTGATTATGGAAGAGGGACCGAAAAATAGTTTGTCTGCACATTATTTTGCGAGCCAGCGCACAGTTGTGCATTCTCTCAATAGCAGTGTGAAATAACGTAATTGAGCAAGCCAAAATGTCTATTCACTATTACTCCTGTATCAACGACTCGCCGCATACCCTGATTATGGAGCTCAATATGCAAGCTTATTTCGACCAACTCGATCGTGTTCGTTACGAAGGCCCGAAAACAACCAATCCTTTAGCATTTCGTCACTACAACCCGGATGAGCTGGTGCTGGGTAAGCGCATGGAAGATCATTTGCGCTTTGCCGCCTGTTACTGGCATACCTTCTGCTGGAACGGAGCCGATATGTTCGGCGTGGGTTCCTTTGACCGTCCATGGCAGCAGCCGGGTGAGGCCATCGAGCTGGCGAAGCGTAAAGCCGATGTCGCCTTTGAATTCTTCCACAAACTGAACGTGCCGTACTACTGCTTCCATGACGTGGATGTGTCGCCGGAAGGCGCCTCACTGAAAGAGTACCTGAACAATTTCGCGCAGATGGTGGATGTGCTGGCGGCTAAACAGCAGCAAAGCGGCGTGAAGCTGCTGTGGGGCACGGCCAACTGCTTTACCAACCCACGCTATGGCGCGGGTGCGGCAACCAATCCGGATCCGGAAGTGTTTAGCTGGGCGGCAACGCAGGTGGTTACCGCAATGAACGCCACGCATCAGCTGGGCGGCGAAAACTATGTGCTGTGGGGCGGTCGTGAAGGCTATGAAACCCTGCTCAACACCGACCTGCGTCAGGAGCGCGAGCAGATTGGCCGCTTTATGCAGATGGTGGTCGACCATAAACACAAAATCGGTTTCCGCGGTACGCTGCTGATCGAACCGAAGCCTCAGGAACCTACGAAGCACCAGTACGACTACGACGTTGCTACCGTGTACGGCTTCCTGAAACAGTTCGGCCTGGAAAAAGAGATCAAAGTTAACATTGAAGCCAACCATGCCACGCTGGCCGGCCACTCTTTCCATCACGAGATTGCGTCTGCTATCGCGCTGGGTATCTTCGGTTCTGTTGATGCTAACCGCGGCGATGCGCAACTGGGTTGGGATACCGACCAGTTCCCGAACAGCGTGGAAGAGAATGCGCTGGTGATGTATGAAATTATCAAAGCGGGTGGTTTCACCACCGGCGGGCTGAACTTCGATGCCAAAGTGCGCCGTCAGAGCACCGACAAATACGACCTGTTCTATGGCCATATTGGCGCAATGGATACCATGGCGCTGGCGCTCAAAGTCGCCGCCCGTATGATTGAAGACGGTGAACTGGATAAACGTGTCGCGAAGCGTTATAGCGGCTGGAACAGTGAGCTGGGTCAGCAAATTTTGAAAGGCCAGTTATCGCTTGCGGACGTCGCGAAGTACGCTGAACAACATCAACTGGCACCGCAGCATCAGAGCGGGCATCAGGAGCTGCTGGAAAACCTGGTTAATCACTACCTGTTTGATAAATAACAGCGAGTAGATAATCACGTAAGCCCGGTAAGCGTCGCGCCACCGGGCATTTCTGTTAAAGGAGTCACCGAATGTATATCGGGATTGATCTTGGCACATCGGGTGTGAAAGCCATCCTGTTAAGCGAGCAGGGCGACGTGTTAGCAACGCAGACAGAAAAGCTGCAGGTCTCACGTCCGCATCCGCTATGGTCGGAACAGGATCCGGAGCAGTGGTGGCTGGCAACGGATCGTGCAATCAAAGCGCTAGGTGAACAGCACAGTCTGCGTGACGTCAAAGCCCTCGGCATTGCCGGGCAAATGCACGGCGCGACGTTACTGGACAGTCAGCATCACGTTCTGCGACCGGCCATTCTCTGGAACGATGGTCGCTGTGCAGAAGAGTGCGCACTCCTTGAAGAGCGAGTACCCACCTCCCGCAGTATTACCGGCAACCTGATGATGCCCGGTTTTACCGCACCAAAGTTACTGTGGGTACACCGCCATGAGCCGGAAATTTTCCGTCAGGTGGCGAAAGTTTTACTGCCAAAAGATTATCTGCGTTTTCGCATGACGGGTGATTTCGCCAGCGACATGTCCGACGCTGCCGGCACGATGTGGCTCGACGTGGCCAAACGTGACTGGAGCGAGGCCATGCTCGATGCCTGCCACCTGACTCGCGAACATATGCCAGCGCTCTATGAGGGCAGTGAGATAACGGGTACCTTACAGCCTGCCGTCGCAGAACGCTGGAATATGCCTGCTGTCCCGGTGGTGGCCGGTGGCGGTGACAACGCGGCGGGTGCCGTGGGGGTCGGGATGGTGGAAGCCGGGCAGTCGATGCTTTCGCTGGGAACGTCTGGCGTCTATTTTGCGGTCAGCGAGGGTTATCGCAGTAATCCTGAAAGTGCCGTTCACAGTTTCTGCCATGCGCTGCCGGGAAAATGGCATCTGATGTCGGTTATGTTGAGCGCCGCCTCTTGCCTTGACTGGGCCGCGAAACTGACCGGGATGGCTGATGTTCCGGCACTGATTGCTGCTGCACAGCAGGCGGATGAAAGTGCGGGTACCGTCTGGTTTTTACCCTATCTTTCCGGCGAGCGCACGCCGCATAACAACCCGGAAGCGAAAGGGGTATTCTTTGGGTTAACCCATCAGCATGGCCCGGCGGAACTGGCTCGTGCCGTTCTGGAAGGCGTGGGATATGCCCTGGCGGACGGAATGGACGTGGTACATGACTGCGGTGTGACGCCGGCGAGTATCACCCTGATTGGCGGCGGTGCGCGTAGCAGCTACTGGCGCCAGATGCTGTCTGATATCAGCGGACTGCAGCTCGATTTTCGTACCGGTGGTGATGTGGGGCCTGCGCTCGGTGCAGCGCGACTGGCACAGATTGCCATGAACCCGGAAACGCCGCTTTCTCAGCTGTTACCGCAGCTTCAACTGGAACAGGCGCATCTGCCTGACGCGGCACGTCATGCGCGTTATGCGCAAAGACGCGAGGTCTTTCGCAAAATCTACCAACAGCTGCTGCCGCTGATGTCGTAAATACGGTTGTCTGTCAGAGGCACGAGGTTGTCCTTTTTTGGTCTGTGCGGGCCTTCATTTCCTTGCCAGTATGGTGTCATACCCACTGGCGAGGAGATTCAACATGTCACGTACTGCATTAATCAACATCGATACTCAGCAGTCTTTTCATCATCGTCATTACTGGCAGGAGGACGAAATTCCTGCCTTTCAGCAGGCGATGCTGGGGCTGATTGAGGGCTGCCAGGCGCGTGGCATTCCTGTCGTTGATATTTTCCATGTAGATGAAGACGGTCCGTTTACACTGCAAAGCGGCTATGTCAAACCGATGGCCTTTTTACGTCATCAGCCGGACGTGGTCTTCCAGAAACACGTCCATAATGCGTTCACGGATACCGGGCTTGACCGCTGGCTGCGTGAGCGAGACATTAATCAGCTCATCGTGTGCGGCATTCGCACGGAACAATGCTGTGAAACCACTGCGCGGGTGGCATCCGATCTGGGCTATGCTGTGACCTTTGTTAGCGAGGCAACGCTCACGTTTCCAATGACGCACAAGGGGATAACCCTGAGCGCAGAGGAACTGCGCCATCGTACCGAGACGGTACTGGCCGGGCGGTTTGCCGACATTAAAACGGTTGCGGAGACGCTGGAGTCACTGTAATGAGCATCGACGTCTGGTTTGTGATGTTGCCCGGGGTGCTGTCATTAGACATGACGGGCCCGGCAGAGACCTTTGTGCTGGCCGGGGACGCGTTTCGCCTGCATTACATTGGTCCGCAGGCAGAGGTTCCGACGTCGATTGGTCTGATGATGGGCGGTATTCAGCCGCTGCCGGAAAGCCTGCCTGAGGGCAGTTTGCTGGTACTGCCGGGGGTAAGCGACTCCCGCTTTCAGTTTTCAACGCCGCAGGCGCAGCTGATCCAGCACTGGTTAATGCGCCTGCAGCCGCACATTCATCGTCAGGATATCACCGTCATGTGTGTCTGTTCAGGGGCGTTGCTGGCGGCAAAATCGGGCTTGCTGAACCACCGGCAGTGCACAACGCATCATGACGTTATAAGCCGTTTGCGTACGGCGGCTCCGACGGCAATCATCAAAGAAAACCGGATCTTCGTGCAGGATGAGAATATCTGGACCAGCGCCGGCATCACCTCGGGCATCGACCTGGCGCTGCATATGATTAACCGCCTGTGTGGCGCAGAAAAAGCGCTGGCCGTGGCGCGCGAAATGGTGGTCTGGTTTCGTCGCTCCGGGGACGATCCCCAGCTGTCGCCATGGTTACGCTACCGCAATCATCTTCACCCGGCCATTCATCGTGCGCAGGACGCGCTTACCACCGAGCCGCACAAAGCCTGGGTTTTACCCGAGATTGCCGCTCTGGCGCATGTCAGCCCGCGCCATTTAACGCGGCTTTTTCAGACGCATTTAGGGATAAGCGTTCGCGACTATCTGGAGCAGTTGCGTCTGGCGGTGGCTGAACAGTGGCTGTTGCAAGGGCGTGGCGTGGAACAGGCCTCACTGGCTGCGGGGTTTTCCTCCCCGCGCCAGTATCATCGTGCCCGACAGCGCAGCGTTAACTGACGAAGCGGCGGGTGTCGACCTTCTGCAGCAGCATTGACAGCAGCAGGCTCGCCATCAGCGTGACGGTGAAAATCCACAGGATATCCAGCACCGGCCAGCTTTTGAACTCGACCCCTCTCGTTCTCAGGGCGTGGATCACCAGCGCGTGAAAACCGTATATTCCGAGCGAGTGCCGGGAGATAACGCTCAGCACCGGAAGGGGGCGTGCGTTCAGGGTGTTTTTGACGAGCGTAAGCAGGGATACGGCACAGATGAAGACCATCGGGCCGCAATACAGGTACCAGGTATCGGCAAAATTGCCGCGCCATTGCAGTTCATGCAGCGTCCCACGCGAAATCACGATCACGCCGATGATAAACAGCGCTGCACATAGCCCGTTCATGCCGCGTTTTTGGGTGTCCATCATCCCGATAGCTCGCCCCAGCATGCCGTAGAGTACGTAGTAAAAGGTATCGCCGTTGATATAGAGATTGACCGGTAACCATTCAAAACCATCAATTTTCTGCGAGACCGTATTCGGGTTGGCTATGATGCCAATGACCACCATCAGCGCCAGCAGCATTTTCCCGCTCACGGTTTTCACCTGAATCAGTGGGGAAACCAGATAGATAACGATAATGGCGAAGAAAAACCACAGATGGTAGAAGACGGGTTTTTGCAGAAGGTATTTGAGAGATAGCCCGGCGTTAATCGAGGTGAACAGGGTGATATAGAGCAAGGCCACGGCGCTGTAGAAGCCCAGGCAGGCGGCGATGCGGATAAAATGCCGCGGTTGCGCGCTACGCTCGCCAAAAAAGAGAAAGCCGGAAATCATAAAGAACAACGGCACACTGACCCGCGACGCGGAGTTAAGAATATTGGCTATATCCCAGTTAACAGGGCTGATACTGTGCGCATTGGTGACATACCAGGTCGTCGTGTGGATCATGACCACCATCAGACACGCTATTCCTCGCAGATTATCAATCCAGCTAATTTTTGACGACATCAGTTCCTCATCATCCCTTGTAAATTCAGTGTGACTGCGATTGTATTGAAGCCTCTCTCTGGAAAATTCTGAGTTTTATTGAGCAGCCTTGTTTGAAAGCCGCGAGGTTCGCAGAATGCCAGGGCATAATCTATAAAAGCTTTGCTACTAAAAATAACAGCCACTGAACAGGGCGGTAATAAAAATGATGATGAAGCGTGCGGCGTCACTCTTTCTGCTGTTTATCCTGGCAGGATGCAGTACGCCACCCTCTGCACCCGTGCAAAAAGCACAGCAGGGAAAAATCAGCCCGGAACGCTCCCTGAATATGGAGCAGTTCTGTAAGGATCAGGCTGCGCGCCGCTATAACTCGGATGCGCAGAACATTGATGTCACCGGATTTGAGCGATTCCAGGGGAGTTATGAGCTGAAAGGCCATACGTCCCGTAAAGAGGGCTTTGTCTGTTCGTTTGACGCAGACGGTCAGTTTTTACATCTCTCCATGCGCTAAGCCGCTCGCATAATCAACAGCCAGACGCCAGCAACTGCCTGGCGTGGTGGCTTATTTCCCCAATTTTCCCTAAACAAACCCGTTTCGTACTGTATATCTTGCAGGCAGCGGGTATACTGGTCCCTTCCATTTAAAACCACACGTATCCAGCACGACATACTATGCAAAAGTTTGATACCAAGACCTTCCAGGGCCTGATCCTGACCTTACAGGATTACTGGGCTCGTCAGGGCTGTACCATTGTTCAACCTTTGGACATGGAAGTAGGCGCAGGCACTTCACACCCAATGACCAGCTTACGCGCGTTGGGGCCGGAGCCAATGGCGACTGCTTATGTGCAACCTTCACGTCGTCCGACCGATGGCCGTTACGGCGAAAACCCGAACCGTCTGCAGCATTACTATCAGTTCCAGGTGGTGATTAAGCCATCGCCAGACAACATTCAGGAACTGTACCTCGGGTCACTGAAAGAGCTGGGTATGGATCCAACCATTCACGATATCCGTTTCGTGGAAGATAACTGGGAGAACCCAACGCTGGGTGCCTGGGGTCTGGGTTGGGAAGTGTGGCTGAACGGTATGGAAGTGACGCAGTTCACTTACTTCCAGCAGGTTGGCGGTCTGGAATGTAAACCGATTACCGGCGAAATCACCTACGGTCTGGAACGTCTGGCCATGTATATTCAGGGCGTAGACAGCGTTTACGACCTGGTCTGGAGCGACGGCCCGCTGGGTAAAACCACCTACGGCGACGTGTTCCATCAGAACGAAGTGGAGCAATCCACTTATAACTTCGAATACGCGGATGTGGACTTCCTGTTCACCTGCTTCGAGCAGTACGAGAAAGAAGCGCAGCAGTTGCTGGCGCTGGAGTCTCCGCTGCCGCTGCCTGCTTACGAGCGTATTCTGAAGGCCGCCCACAGCTTCAACCTGCTGGACGCCCGCAAAGCCATCTCCGTGACTGAACGTCAGCGCTACATTCTGCGTATTCGTACCCTGACCAAAGCCGTTGCAGAAGCGTACTATGCGTCCCGTGAAGCCCTTGGCTTCCCGATGTGCAACCGAAACAAATAAGAGGCGGCCATGTCTGAGAAAACTTTCCTGGTGGAAATTGGCACCGAAGAGCTGCCACCAAAAGCCCTGCGCAGCCTGGCTGAATCTTTTGCTGCGAACGTGACTGCTGAGCTGGATAACGCTGGCCTGGCACACGGTAAAATTGAATGGTTTGCTGCTCCGCGTCGTCTGGCGCTGAAAGTGGCGAACCTGGCGGCGTCTCAGCCGGATCGTGAAGTTGAAAAACGTGGCCCGGCGATTGCTCAGGCGTTTGATGCTGAAGGCAAGCCAAGCAAAGCGGCTGAAGGCTGGGCGCGTGGTTGTGGTATCACCGTCGATCAGGCTGAGCGTCTGACCACCGATAAAGGCGAGTGGCTGCTGTACCGTGCACATGTGAAAGGTGAAAGTGCGCAAGCGCTGCTGCCTGACATGATTGCCACGTCGCTGGCCAGACTGCCGATTCCAAAACTGATGCGCTGGGGCGCAAGCGACGTGCACTTCGTGCGTCCTGTGCACACCGTGACGCTGCTGCTGGGCGATACCGTTATTCCGGCTACCATCCTGGGTGTGGCGTCCGATCGCGTGATCCGTGGGCACCGCTTCATGGGCGAGCCTGAGTTCACCATCGACAATGCTGACCAGTATCCGCAGATCCTGCTGGAGCGCGGTAAAGTTATTGCTGACTACGAACAGCGTAAAGCCAAAATCAAGGCGGATGCGGAAGACGCGGCGCGTAAGATTGGCGGTAAAGCGGATCTGAGCGACAGCCTGCTGGAAGAAGTGACCTCTCTGGTTGAATGGCCAGTGGTACTGACCGCGAAGTTCGAAGAGAAATTCCTGGCCGTGCCGGCTGAAGCGCTGGTGTACACCATGAAGGGTGACCAGAAGTACTTCCCGGTTTACGCCAACGACGGCAAGCTGCTGCCAAACTTCATCTTCGTGGCGAACATTGAATCAAAAGATCCGATCCAGATTATCTCCGGTAACGAGAAAGTGGTGCGTCCACGTCTGGCGGATGCCGAGTTCTTCTTCAACACCGACCGTAAAAAGCGTCTGGAAGATCACCTGCCACGTCTGCAGACCGTGCTGTTCCAGCAACAGCTGGGTACGCTGCGCGACAAGACTGACCGTATCGCGGAGCTGTCTGGCTGGATCGCACGTGAAATCGGTGCGGATGTGAACCACGCAACGCGCGCGGGTTTGCTGTCCAAGTGTGACCTGATGACCAATATGGTGTTCGAATTTACCGACACCCAGGGTGTGATGGGGATGCACTACGCGCGTCACGATGGTGAAGCGGAAGATGTGGCCGTGGCCCTGAACGAGCAGTATCAGCCGCGCTTTGCGGGTGACGCGCTGCCGTCTAATCCGGTGGCTTGTGCGGTCGCGATTGCCGATAAGATGGACACCCTTGCAGGTATCTTTGGCATCGGCCAGCATCCAAAAGGCGACAAAGACCCGTTTGCGCTGCGTCGTGCTGCCCTGGGCGTGCTGCGTATCATCGTTGAAAAGAACCTGAACCTGGATCTGCAGACCCTGACTGAAGAAGCGGTACGTCTGTACGGTGATAAGCTGACCAACGCCAACGTGGTCGACGATGTGATCGACTTTATGCTTGGTCGCTTCCGTGCGTGGTATCAGGACGAAGGTTACACCGTCGATACCATTCAGGCGGTACTGGCACGCCGTCCAACCCGTCCGGCAGATTTCGATGCGCGTATGAAGGCGGTTTCCCACTTCCGTACGCTGGAAGCGGCATCTGCACTGGCCGCGGCTAACAAGCGTGTCTCTAACATTCTGGCGAAATCCGACGAAACGCTGAACGAGCGTGTGAACGCTGCGACGCTGAAAGAGCCAGAAGAGATCGCCCTGGCGATGCAGGTTGTGGTACTGCGTGACAAGCTGGAGCCGTATTTCGCCGAAGGCCGCTACCAGGAAGCCCTGGTGGAGCTGGCGGAACTGCGTGATGTCATCGATGCCTTCTTCGAGAAAGTGATGGTGAACGTGGAAGATAAAGAGCTGCGTATCAACCGTCTCTCTATGCTCGAAAAACTGCGTGAGCTGTTCCTGCGCGTGGCGGATATTTCGCTGCTGCAGTAACGTGCATGTGCCCGGTGACGGGCCAGCAGATGAGAAAAAACCCGCTTCGGCGGGTTTTTTTATGTCTCGTTTTTTGTGAGCCAGGTAAGCGCAGTGCAATCGCCTAAAAATTCACCTTGAAATGGTCAGCAAATTACCGTTATCCTGTTTCTCGTTATATTTCTCCCTCAGGAGCGCATCCCGAAAATGAACAAACACGACTGATGAATTTCGATCCTTGCTAAACGCGACCGCGTCGGCAGGGGATGTTTTGATTTCATTCAGGAGTGCTTATGGCTCATTTTGCGCAATCCCCTTCTTTTATTTTGCATCAGGTGACCTGTCAGTTTGCGACGGGCGATACCCTTTTTGGTCCGCTGAATCTTTCTCTGGCGCCGTCACTGTGCGCGCTGGTTGGCCGCAACGGCAGCGGTAAAACACGTCTGCTACGTTTGCTGGCGGGGTGTGATGAACCTGCCAGCGGTCATATCGAACGTTTTGCAACGCACGCTTATGTGGCCCAACAGCCCGATATCTCCCCGCGAACCACACTTGCTGAGCTGCTGGGGTATGAGGCGATTTTTGCGGCGCGTAAGCGCATCGACAGCGGTGACTACCAGCCCGATGATTTGGCGCTACTCGACGGACACTGGGATGTAGCAGAACGCCTGAGCGAGGCGTTTCTCCATGCAAAACTTCCACCATTTGACCCGGATAAATCAGCCATGGAACTCAGCGGCGGCGAGCGCATTCGCGCGTTGCTCTGTGGCGCGTTTACGGCTGATGCGGATTATCTGCTGCTGGACGAACCCACCAACCATCTCGACCGGCAGGGACGTGAGTGGTTCTACGACCAACTCTCCCGTTATCAGGGGGGCGTGCTGGTGGCCTCCCACGACCGTGAACTGCTGGCGAAGGTACCGCGTATTCTTGAACTGAGCGCCTCGGGTCTTCGCCACTACGGTGGCAGTTACGACGACTATACGCATCAGCGGGACGCCGAACAGCAGGCAGCCCGTGCGGCACTGGAACATGCGGCAACAGAACGCAAACGCACCCGCGCACGGATGCAAAAAGAGCATGACGAAAGCCAGCGGCGTTCGGCGAAGACGTTACGTACGGTCGATAACCTTAATATTGCCTCGTTCGAGCGGGTCAAATACAAAATGGCCGCCAAAGAGCGCATTGGCGCCTGGAAAAAACAGCATGGCGATCAACATGAAGCGCTGAATGCCGCGGTGAACAAGGCCCGGGAGCGAGTTGAAGAGGAGAATCCGGTGATGTTCACGTTGCCTGGAAGCCAGATTGCAGAGGGGAAACAGGTGCTGGTGATGGAGGGGCTGGTGCTGCCGCACGTCACTCTCCCGCCGACCAACTGGCGGATGGACGGACCGATGCGTGTGGCGCTAAAAGGGCCAAACGGCTGCGGTAAATCGACGTTTTTAAAAGCCATTCTCGGCGAAGTGGCTCCGCTCTCAGGAACGTGTAAGGTATCGGTAAACTGCGCTTATCTCGATCAACATCTGTCGCAGCTCGATCTTTCGCAGTCGGTGATGGCGCATCTCAATCTGAGTCATACACCTCTGGAAGAGGGTGTGCTGCGAACCCGTTTAGCGCAGCTTCAACTGGGCGCCGACAAAGTGGTGCTTCCGCTGGCTGAGCTGAGCGGCGGGGAACGTCTCAAGGCTGCTCTGGCCTGTGTCTTGTGGCGTGAAGACGCTACGCAGCTTTTACTGCTGGATGAACCGACCAACCATCTGGATCTGGCCTCGGTCGAGGCGATTGAAGCCGCACTGGCCGGTTTCCCCGGGGCATTGCTGGTGGTTTCTCACGATGAGGCTTTTTTGCGGGGGTTAGCATTGACGCATGAACTGGTCTGGGAAGAGGCGGGTTGGCGGTGTGCCCCCCTTTAAACACAAGCCCCCGCAAAGGCGGGGGCGGTAACTCACTTTACTGCATCATGCTATATGCTTGCTGAGTGCAGGGTTGGCCTGAATCAGGCGCATCAGCTTTAGCTCGGTTGGGGTGGGTTTTTCGCGTTTTGACTCCCACTCCTGCACCATAGCCACGCTGACACCCATCGCTCTGGCGAATTCTTCAGTTTTTAATCCAGTCCCTTTGCGCAATTGCTCATATTCTTTAAAGGGATTGGATCTTTGTTGCAGGGTTAACGTCTGCGGTACATCTTTAAAAATAATCTGTTCCAGGCTGCTCAGCAGCTCAAGCTCAGGATCTTTATATTCCATTGAGGACTCCTCTTAAATCACATACCGGGATCAAGAACATCAGAGAGCCTGTTAAGAATAGTCCCTAATACAAACGACGGATCGTCACGGATGTGATTAATCGTGCGGTAACGATCGCTTTATGCGTTTCAGCCGTTGCCAGGGTGAGACTAATTACCTGATTACGCTTATGTCGGCTTCGCCAGGTATTTTTTTGTAAATAGTAAGAAATAAAACGGCAATAGCCGTTTTGCATGAAAAGAGTATCTTGCAGGGCTGACCTGGACTATCCTTGTCAGCGTCGGGCACGCGTGTGCCGGTGTGCGCTTTTTTGGGTGAAAGGAGTAATGAAATGGCGACAGGAAAGTCCTGCTCTCGCTGGTTTGCGCCTATTGCGGCGTTGTTGATGGTTGTTAGCCTGAGTGGGTGTTTTGATAAAGAAGGCGATCAGCGCAAAGCGTTTATCGATTTTCTACAGAATACGGTGATGCGCAGCGGTGAACGGTTGCCGACGCTGACTGCGGATCAGAAAAAACAGTTTGGCCCCTTCGTGTCTGATTACGCCATTCTTTATGGTTATTCACAGCAGGTGAGCCAGGCGATGGATTCCGGTATCCGTCCGGTTGTGGATAGCGTGAACGCTATTCGCGTCCCGCAGGATTACATGACGCAACGTGAACCGCTGCGCCAGTCCAACGGTGCGCTCGGCGTGCTGAGCCAACAGCTGCAGAATGCGAAAATGCAGGCGGACGCGTCACGTTCCGCGCTGAAGCAGGGCGACGATCTCAAACCGGTCTTCGACAAAGTGTATGAGAAAGTGGTGTCGAAACCTTCTGAAGCGATGCAACCGCTGATCCCGGCCGCGCAAATTTTCACGCAGCAGCTGGTTCAGGTGGGGGACTTCATCTCCCAGCAGGGCACTCAGGTGAGCTTTGTGGCCAACGGTATTCAGTTCCCGACCTCGCAGCAGGCAAGCCAGTATAATGCGCTGATTGGGCCATTGGCCTCCCAGCACCAGGCCTTTAGTCAGGCGTGGAGTGCAGCGGTCGCTGCCACAGAATAAATCGGAAAACCCCGCCTCAGGCGGGGTTTTTTATTCCGGGCGAAAATAACGCTTGTTATTCTTCTACCACATCGGTATAACTATACAGGTCGGTTTGTTACACAGACCTAAAGCAGTTTAGTAAAGCAGTCCAGATTGTTATCCATAGATACCCTTCGTAGTGACCCTTCCTTCATCGCTTAAAAATCTGTAACACAATCCATCAAGCCGGAAGGCACAATATATTTGTTAATTAAGGTAATTCTATGTCTGCTAAAATGACTGGTCTGGTAAAATGGTTCAACGCTGATAAAGGTTTCGGCTTCATCACTCCTGACGATGGCTCTAAAGACGTGTTCGTACACTTCTCTGCTATCCAGAACGAAGGCTACAAATCTCTGGATGAAGGTCAGAAAGTTTCCTTCACCATCGAAAGCGGCGCTAAAGGCCCAGCAGCTGGTAACGTTGTAAGCCTGTAAGCTTCCAACCCAGTAGCACAAATTTTAAAAACCCGCCTTCTGGCGGGTTTTTTCATTTCTATCGCTGAACCTGCGGGTTAACGCAGTTGATTTCCACCTTTCCGCTAAGGGCAGCGATCAGGTTGTCTACCGCGGTCGCGGCCATGTTGTAGCGTGTTTCATGGGTTGCTGAGCCGATGTGGGGCAGGGCCACCACGTTGGGCAATGAAAGCAACGGTGAGTCCACCGGCAGCGGTTCCTGTTCAAACACGTCAAGACCGGCAGCATGGATCTCACCCTGTTGCAGAGCCTCAATCAACGCCTTCTCATCCACCACCGGGCCACGACCCGCGTTGATGAAAATGGCCGTTTTCTTCATTTTTTCAAACGCCTCTTTACCGATAAGATGACGGGTTTCGTCCGTCAGCGGCAGGATCAGACAGACAAAATCGGCTTCCTGCAGCAGCGTATCCAGCTCGCAGTAGCGGGCGTTAAAACGTTCTTCGGCTTCACTGTGATGACGACGCGCGTTATAAAGAATCGGCATGTTAAAACCAAAATGTGCGCGCTGCGCCAGAGCCAGGCCAATACGGCCCATGCCAACGATGCCCAGCGTTTTGCCATGAACATCCACCCCAAACCAGTCCGGACCAATGCTTTTTGTCCATTCGCCAGCTTTGACGCGATCGGCCACTTCGACCACACGACGCGCCGTGCTGAGGACCAGCGCCATCAGCGTGTCGGCCACGGTCTCCGTCAGCGCATGTGGCGTATGCATCAACAGGATCTTGCGGGCATTAAGGGCATCCACGTCGAAGTTGTCATAGCCCACGGAAACGGTAGAGGTAGCACGAAGCTTCGGCATTTTCTCCAGCAGGGCGACATCCACTTTTTCGCTTGAACCCAGCAAACCTTCGGCGCTGGCGAACGCATCGGCGTGCTGTGCCACGGTTTCCGGGCTGAGGTTCTTCACCTGGGTAACGGTGAAGTGTTCCTCAAGGCGTTTCTGCAGATCTTCCGGCAGTGCTTTATACAAAATGACGGACGGCTTCATGCTAATCTCCGTTGATTTTTAAGGATTCAGGCGTGGCGTGCGCCGACAGGTAATTGTTGATTATTAGCAGGCTTAACAATCAGAGTAAGCCACACGGAGGCGAAAAGCGCTACCCCCATAAATATGTACGATGCGGATGGGCTGCCGGTTGCTCCGTTCAGGTAACCCACAAACCAGGAGCCGCAGAACGAGCCCAGCGCCCCCATACTGTTAATCAGTGCCATCGCGCCGCCTGCCACGTTACGCGGCAGCATCTCCGGGATGATCGCAAAGAACGGTCCATAAGGGGCGTACATTGCCGCGCCCGCAATCACCAGCAGGGTGTAAGAGACCCAGAAATGGTTCGCGCCGACGGCCCAGGAACCAATAAAGGCAAAGGCAGCGATCAGCAGCAGCGGCCAGACAAACAGCTTACGGTTCTGCATTTTGTCCGATGCCCATGACGCAATGATCATGGCGATTGTTGCTGCGAGGTAAGGCACGGATGACAGCCAGCCCACTTCCACCATGCCAAGGTTTTCACCGGCATTGCGAAGAATCGATGGCAGCCACAGTACGAAACCGTACACGCCAATGCTCCAGGTGAAATACTGGGCGCAGAGCAGAATCACGTTACGCGAGCGGAATGCTTCACCGTAGTTACGCACCGCTTTCAGGCCTTGCTGTTCTTTATCCAGCTGCGCCTGCAGAGCGGCTTTTTCATCTTCGGAGAGCCATTTCGCCTGCGCAGGTTTATCTTTTACCAGCATCCACCAGCAGAATGCCCAGATAACCGCCGGCACCCCTTCGATAATGAACATTTCACGCCAGCCGAAGGACTGGATCAGGTAGCCAGAAACCACCGACATCCACAGCACGGTGACCGGGTTACCGAGGATCAGGAAAGTATTGGCTCGTGAGCGTTCGGATTTGGTAAACCAGTTGCTGATATAAATCAGCATCGCGGGCATTACCGCTGCCTCAACGACCCCAAGAATAAAGCGAATGGCTGCCAGAGCAGGAATATTATTCACCACGCCGGTCAGTGAGGCGCAGGCACCCCAAAGGATCAGGCAAACGAAAATCAATTTGCGGACGCTGCGACGCTCCGCATAGATAGCGCCGGGGATCTGGAAGAAGAAGTAGCCCAGGAAGAAAAGGGCACCCAGCAACGAAGAGATACCTTTGGTGATCCCCAGGTCTTCGGTGATCCCTGCCGCGGACGCGAAACTGAAGTTGGCACGATCAAGGTACGCCAGGCTGTACGTGATAAACACGATTGGCATGATGTACCACCAGCGTTTTACTGCATTGGTCGAACTGTTCATAGGCTTGCCTCTGTTGTTGAGGTTTGTACCGCCGTTGTATGTAGGGTACACGGTGGTTTGTTTTGTTTCCCCCTGACCTACCTGAGGAGAGGGGGAGGGAAACGGAATTTATTCGTTCAGCTGCGCGCGGGTCGGTAATCCTTCACTGTCGCCCTGCACCTGGATTGCCAGCGAGCCAATTTTATTGCCCCGGGCGACGGCCTGCTGCAGCGGTTTGCCTTCCAGCAGGGCACTAATGACCCCCACGGCAAAACCATCGCCAGCGCCGACGGTATCAACCACGTTATCGACCTTCACGGCCGCGACTGCGCCTTGCTCGCCGTTAGCCGTTTTAAACCAGGCGCCATCGGCGCCGGTTTTCAGCACCACCGCTTTTACCCCTTTGTTAAGGTAAAAATCGGCAATCCCTTCAGGGGTGTTTTTACCGGTCAGGATCATGCCTTCTTTCACGCCCGGCAGAACCCAGTCAGCCTGAAACGCCAGACGGTTCAGCTTCTCGATCATTTCCGCTTCGCTTTTCCACAGCACCGGGCGCAGGTTAGGATCGAATGAGATCGTTTTCCCCTGAGCCTTCATGGTGGTTGCGGCATGATCCAGTAATGCATACGAGCTGGCAGAAAGCGCAGCCGCCACGCCGCTCAGATGCAGATGGCGTGCAGAGGCGAAATAGTGGGCGTGGTAATCCTCGACTGAGAGGTGGCTCGCCGCAGACCCTTTACGGAAATACTCCACAATGGGATCGGTTCCATTTTCGACTTTCGATTTAAGCTGGAAACCGGTCGGGAAGCGTCCATCGAGGGTGACGCCGGAAGCATCAATGCCCTCTTTTTTCAGCGAATCGAGAACGAAATGGCCAAAGCTGTCATCACCCACGCGGCTGACCCAGCCGACGTTCAGACCCAGGCGCGCCAGGCCGGTCGCGACGTTCAGCTCAGCCCCCGCCACGCGTTTGATAAAGTGCTCCACCGTACTCAGGTCGCCCGTTTCGGTGGCGACAAACATTGCCATGGCTTCGCCGATAGTGATCACATCCAGCGTCTTGTGCATGGTTTACTCCTCACGCAGCAGGTTTACGTAATGACGGGTGACGGCGGTTAAATCCGCCCCTTCCAGCGGGAACTCGATACCACGCGGGGCATCGGCGGGCAGCTGACAAAGCAGATCCAGCCAGCGCGCATCGGCCCGATCCGGCGCCACGGCGCGGAAATTTTCTTTATGCGGCACGGCGGCTTTAACGTGGATATAGCTCACTGCGGAGGCCAGATGGCGCGCGGCTTCTTCCGGGGAGTCGCCCACCCACAGCCAGTTGCCCATGTCGAACGTCAGCGTGACGGGCAGCGCCATGTCCCGGCAGGCGGCTTTGAAGCGCTGCATCGGCGCAAGCTGGCCGCAGTCGGTCTGGTCGTTTTCCACCACCAGGGCCATACCGCTTTCATCGAGCAGGGCACGCAGGGCGTGAAGCGGCTGGGTGTCGCTGAAATGACCCAGCGAGACCTTGAGCCACAGCGCATTCAGGGTACTGGCTTCGCTGAGATAACGGGGCAGGTCAGGGTTGAGGGTGCCATCGGGCATAAACAGGGCCGCAGGGGCGGAGTAGCATGCCAGCAGGCCCAGCAGCTCAATGGATTCACCCAGCGCGGGCAGCGCCAGCAGCTCTTCGCTGTTGAACAGCTCGCGGCGGATCTCGACGCCGTCGGCACCCGCGCCCGCAATGACGGGCAGCATTGCCCGTTGACCACCTGCCTGTCGCACCTGTTCCGCGCCATACGCGGCGGTGACCACCATGATTTTTCTGCCCATCGTCGGACTCCATCGCAATACATCAATACTATTACGCTAGATGGAACCGGTTCCAAAGAAAAGGTCAGGATGTTGAATTTATGATCGGTATCACAAGGGAAAATTAACGGGCGGTGGAGCCGCGGACAATCAACTCGCCGGAAAATACCTGCTCGCGAACGGCATCGCTGGTGCCTTCAATACGACGAACCACTTGTTCAACAGCGGCATAGCCAATCTGCCAGGTGGGTTGTTTGAGGGTCGTGATCCCGACGCCAGCCAGTTCTGCCCACTCGAGTTCGTCGAACCCCAGCAGACCGATATCGCTTCCCCAGTGCAGGCCAATGCGCTTAAGCGAGCGGGCGACCTGCAGGGTCAGCGCCCCGTTGGCAGAAATAACGGCTTTACGCATTCCACGATGGCGGGTGTGGAACTGCCGCAGGGTATTGTCGAGCTGATCGGCTTCGTGGAGGGGCGTTTCGGCATTCTCGGCAATCACGCCGGGGTAACGCTCCAGCGTGGCACGAAACGCGCTCAGTCGCTCACGACGGGTGTTGACCATGCCCAGAGGTTCGCTCAGAAACAGGATGGCTTCAAAGCCCTGTTCAATCAGATGCTCAGTGGCGGTTGTCGCCGCCTGAGTGTTATCCAGCCCGACGACATCGCAGGCGAATTCCGGGATTTTGCGGTCGATAAGAACCATCGGCAGGGAGGATTGCTGAAGGCGGTTTAAGCCCTCTTCACGCATGCCCACGGCATTCACCACAATCCCTTCGACCTGATAGCTGCGCAGCAGATCCAGGTAATGCAGCTCCTGATCGACTTCGTTGTTGGTGTTACAGACCAGCGGCGTAAAGCCCTTTTCGCGACAGGCGGCTTCAATTCCGCTCAATACGTTAACGGAGTAGGGATTGGTGATATCGGCGATGATAAGCCCGATAAGACGGGTACGACCCCGTTTGAGCCCGCGCGCCATAAGGCTCGGGCGGTAGTCGAGATCGGCAATAGCCTGTTCAATACGAGCGAGCAGCGCATCGGACAGCAGGTGTTTCTCACCGTTGAGGTAGCGTGAAATGCTGGTTTTACCGGTGTTTGCGGCTTTCGCCACGTCGCTGATTGTGGCCCGTGTTGGTTTGCTCATCGCTGAATTCCCTGAAGTGAGTGAGAACACCTTAGCGGGAAAATTAGCGATGGCAAGCGGTTCATGCCGACGTGGCGGCATGAGGCCCGTATCCCCCTCTCCCCCTAGAAGAGGGGGGCAGCCATTACTGAATTGGGCTTAAGGTAATCTCAACGCGACGGTTCTGCGCTTTGCCTTCCGCCGTGCTGTTGCTGGCGATAGGGTTTGCAGGGCCCATGCCGCTGGTGCGGATGCGGTTTGCTGCAACGCCCTGCGTGATCAGCGAGCTGGCCACAGAATCGGCACGCTGCTGAGACAGGCGCATATTCAGATCCTGGCTGCCGGTGCTGTCGGTATAACCGATCACATTCACCGCAGTCTTGTTGTACTCTTTCAGCACCATTGCCACGCCGGTCAGGGTGTTCGCCCCTGCTGGTTTCAGCGTTGCGCTGCTGCTGTCGAAGGTGACGTTGTTTGGCATATTCAGGATGATGTTATCGCCGCTGCGCGTCACGCTCACGCCGGTGCCTTTCATTTTGTCGCGCAGTTTTGCTTCCTGCACATCCATGTAATAACCCACGCCGCCGCCCAGGGCTGCACCTGCCGCTGCGCCAATTAACGCGCCTTTGCCGCGGTCTTTCTTGGAGGAGGAGAGTGCGCCCACACCAGCCCCTACCAGCGAGCCGAGACCCGCGCCGATGCCGGATTTACCTGCTTCGCTTTCACCGGTGTAAGGGTTTGTTGTGCAGCCAGAAACAGCCAGTGCACCGCTCACCAGAGCGGCAATAACGAATACGCGTTTTTTCATCTTATTTCCTTAATCCTTTTTATTCTTTGCCACGACGCGCGTGGCAGTTGATTATGACGTCCAGATACGGAGAAAATTCCGGGTATAACTCTGAAATTTGTGACAAACCATAAACTGCCTCACTAAGAAGGCCGTAAAACCTGCACGCAACCAGGAGCGCACGCTTGAGCACCTCAACAAAAACGATTCTGACCGCCGCCCACTGGGGGCCGATGCTGGTCGAAACCGATGGCGAAAATGTTCTGTCGTCTCGCGGGGCATTGCCAACGCAACATCCCAACTCTTTACAGACCGTCGTTCGCGATCAGGTGCACAGCAAAACGCGCGTGCGCTGGCCGATGGTGCGTAAAGGATTTCTGGCGTCGCCAGACAAGCCGCAGGGGATTCGTGGTCAGGATGAGTTTGTCCGGGTGAGCTGGGATGACGCGCTGGCGCTGATCCATGCGCAGCACAAACGTATTCGCGACACGTATGGCCCGTCGTCCATTTTTGCCGGATCTTACGGCTGGCGGTCAAACGGCGTGCTGCATAAGGCTTCAACGTTACTTCAGCGCTATATGAGTCTGGCCGGGGGGTATACCGGGCATCTTGGGGATTACTCCACCGGCGCAGCGCAGGCGATCATGCCCTACGTGGTGGGCGGTAACGAAGTGTATCAGCAGCAGACCAGCTGGCCGCTGGTGCTGGAGCACACCGATGTGGTGGTGCTGTGGAGCGCCAACCCGCTCAACACCCTGAAAATCGCGTGGAATGCCAGTGACGAGCAGGGGATCCCGTATTTCGATGCGCTGCGTAAAAGCGGCAAGCGCATTATCTGCATTGACCCGATGCGCTCTGAAACCATGGACTTCTTCGGCGACAGCGCCGAGTGGATTGCCCCGCATATGGGCACCGACGTGGCGATGATGCTGGGCATTGCCCATACGCTGGTGGAGAACGGCTGGCACGATACCGGGTTCCTCGCACGCTGTACCACCGGTTTTGACAACTTCGCCGACTATCTGACGGGCAATACAGACGGTATGGCCAAAACGGCAGAGTGGGCGGCAGAGATTTGTGGGGTTCCTGCGGCCAAACTGCGTGAACTGGCAGCGTTATTCCACCAAAACACCACGATGTTAATGTCTGGGTGGGGGATGCAGCGCCAGCAGTTCGGTGAGCAGAAACACTGGATGCTCGTGACGCTGGCCGCCATGCTCGGGCAAATCGGTACGCCGGGCGGTGGGTTTGGTCTCTCTTATCACTTCGCCAATGGCGGCAACCCGACCCGCAAAGCGGCAGTGCTGGCTTCTCTGCAGGGCTCGGTTCAGGGCGGTGTGGATGCCGTGGATAAAATCCCGGTGGCGCGCATTGTTGAAGCCCTGGAAAACCCGGGCGGGTTTTATCAGCATAACGGTCTGGATCGCCACTTCCCGGATATCCGGTTTGTCTGGTGGGCCGGCGGCGCGAACTTTACTCATCACCAGGACACGAATCGCCTGATCCGCGCCTGGCAGAAGCCAGAACTGGTGGTTATCTCTGAATGCTTTTGGACCGCCTCAGCCAAACATGCCGATATTGTGCTGCCGGCGACCACCTCGTTTGAGCGTAACGACCTCACCATGACCGGTGACTACAGCAATCAGCATATGGTACCGATGAAGCGCGTCGTAGCGCCGCGTGATGAGGCGCGTGATGATTTTGAGGTGTTTGCTGAGCTGAGCGAGTTGTGGGAAACGGGGGGGCGCGAGCGTTTTACCGAGGGCAAAACGGATTTGCAGTGGCTGGAGACGTTCTACCAGATTGCAGGCCAGCGCGGGGCCCCGCAGGGCGTGACGCTGCCGCCATTTGCACAGTTCTGGGAAGCGAACCAGATTATTGAGATGCCGGAGAGCGAACAGAATGCGCAGTTTGTTCGCTTCGCCGATTTCCGCCGCGACCCGGAGAACCATCCGCTGAAAACCGAGAGCGGGAAGATTGTGATCTACAGCGAGCGTATCGCCCAATTTAAGTATGCCGACTGTCCGGCGCATCCAACGTGGCTTGAGCCGGACGAGTGGCACGGTAATGCCCAGCCGGAACAGCTGCAGGTGTTATCGGCCCATCCTGCCCATCGTCTGCACAGCCAGCTTAACTATTCATCACTGCGCGAGCGGTATGCGGTTGCCGGACGGGAGCCCGTCACCCTGAACAGCGCAGATGCGCGCGCGCGTGGGATCGTTGACGGTGACGTGGTTCGCGTCTGGAATCAGCGTGGCCAGGTGCTGGCAGGGGCGGTAGTGAGCGACGGGATTAAACCTGGCGTTATCTGCATTCACCAGGGGGCATGGCCAGACCTGGAGCCGAGCGAAGGCGGTATTTGTAAAAACGGTGCAGTAAACGTTCTGACCAAAGATCTCCCCAGCTCGAAGCTGGGGAATGGCTGCGCGGGGAACACGGCGCTGGCCTGGGTCGAGAAATATCAGGGACCCGAGCTTACGCTCACGGCGTTTGATCCGCCTGCCAGCTCATGATCCACGTTGGGTGCTGAGTGTCATCCTGCCAGGCGCTGTCTTCAATGCGAAAACCCTGTGCATGATAGAAATTCACCGCCCGGACATTTTTCTGGTAGACCTCCAGGCTTAAATACGGGAAGCGCTGTTGAACATGGTTCAGCAGCGCACGCCCAATCCCCCGACCAATAAAGTCAGTTGAGACAAACAGCGCGCCCACAAACTGGGACTGCATGACGCTGATAAAGCCGCGCAGCATTCCATTTTCTTCCCATACCCAGGTTTCGGCGGCGGGCAGGTAAACATCCCGCACCATACCTTCGTTCTCTTTCCAGTAGCTTGCGCTGATAAACGGGTGCGCCTCCGTGGTGCTTTCAAGCCACAGACTCAGGAGTGGCCCGGCATTATCACTTTCCCATTTGCGGATCATGGTGCCTCCCTGGATGACAGACGCAGCCGGTAACGTGGTCGTTGACCAGGCCACAGGCCTGCATAAAGGCGTAACAGATGGTGGAGCCGACAAATTTAAAGCCGCGTTTTTTCAGCGCCTTAGAGAGCGCATCCGACGCCGGGGTGGAGGCCGGGATTTCCGCGAGCGTGGCGGCCTGGGTAATTTGCGGCGTATTGTTCACAAACGTCCAGACAAATTCTGAGAACGGTTCTCCGTTTTGCTCCATCGCCAGATAAGCGCGCGCGTTACCAATGATGGCCTGGATCTTACCGCGATGGCGGATGATGCCTGCATCCTGGACCAGCCGTTCCACATCATCCTCGGTCATGGCAGCGACGGCGACCGGATCGAACTGATGGAAAGCATTACGATAGTTTTCCCGTTTCTTGAGCACCGTAATCCATGACAAGCCCGCCTGTTGACCTTCCAGGCAGATCATCTCAAAAAGCTTTTTCCCTTCTGTCTCCGGTACGCCCCATTCCCGATCGTGATAGTCGATATAAAGCTGATCCTGGCTTACCCAACCGCAACGCTGCATCGGTTATCTCCCTTAATGAAACGGTTATCGCAAAATTTTCATTCTGTCAGGCTTGACGTGTCTACTATAAAGACAATAGTTAATACAGGGTCATATGCCCGCAAAACTCTTCCTAAACAATGACAAATATCGCCGAATTCGGCTCTCTCTGGAGTCGCTTTGATGATGATAAAAAAAATCAGTGGTCGCCATGCTGTTTCTGGCCTGGCGGGGATTTCAGCCTGTCTGTTTTTTTGTAATACAGCATTTGCCTGGCAACAGGAATATATCGTTTCAGACGCCCAAAGTAATACGGCGGAACGCTATACATGGGATGCGGATCACCAACCGCGTTATGAGGATATTCTCGCCGAGCGGATTCAGTCCTCACAAAATGCCCCCGGACTTGCGCTGAGTTTACCGTCGGGTTCCACGCCGGCAGGGGCCATGAGCGTGGGCTGGAACATTCCGGTGTCAGGGCGTATCACGACCGGTCCGGTGATGGCGTGGCGTTATGACGGCACGGCACCGATGATGATCAACGAATTTGGTGACAGCGCGACGACGCAGGGGCTTACCGACCCTCTCTGGCATGCCAGTGTCAGCACGCTCGGCTGGCGCGTGGATACACAGTACGGCGAGCTTCGCCCGTGGGCGCAGATAAGCTATAACCAGCAGTTTGGCGAAAACCAGTGGAAATCTCAGTTTGGGATGCCACAGACGCCGGCACCGGCACAAAGCGGCAACTGGATGGATGTAACCGTCGGAACGGATATTCCGTTTAACACGCATATGGCGGCCTATGCGTCGTTAGCACAAGGGGAATACACCACTACGGGTGAGGAGTTTATGTACACTCTGGGCGTGAGCGCTAATTTTTAAGGTTGTTACTTTTTTAAACGTGTCGATAACATCTTGAATACAATAGCCGTGGGGGTTGTAGCGATAGCAGTCACTAACACGCTGTCGCTTCATTCCCCGGCAAGGTCATTCATTCCCGATTTATGGCATTTCATTCCATTCCTCCTGCATTTCATGCCGTTTTACCCCAGGCATATTAAGGTTTTGTTTATCGTTGTCCTCAGCGAATTCCCTTACTTTATCTTGCAGGACAACTGCCATGAACACATCAACTTACAACCGTACGCGCTGGCTAACGCTTTTTGGCACCATCGTGACCCAGTTTGCGCTGGGGTCGGTCTATACCTGGAGCCTGTTTAACAGTGCGCTTTCCGATAAGCTTGGTGCACCGGTCAGCCAGGTGGCGTTCTCCTTCGGCTTGCTGAGCCTCGGGCTGGCGCTTTCATCTTCCGTCGCGGGAAAATTGCAGGAGCGATTCGGCGTGAAGCGGGTGACGATGGCATCCGGTATCTTGTTGGGCGTGGGCTTTTTCCTGACGGCGCATTCCAGCAATCTGATGATGCTGTGGCTGAGCGCCGGGGTGCTGGTGGGACTTGCCGACGGTGCAGGTTATCTGCTGACCCTGTCAAACTGTGTGAAGTGGTTCCCGGAACGTAAAGGTTTAATCTCTGCATTTGCCATTGGGTCCTATGGCCTGGGGAGCCTCGGTTTTAAATTTATTGATTCCCACCTGCTTGCTTCCGTGGGGCTCGAAAAAACGTTCATGATCTGGGGCGCTATCGTTCTGGTCATGATCCTGTTCGGCGCCACGCTGATGAAAGATGCGCCGCAGCAGGAAGTGAAAACCGTTAACGGTGTGGTGGAGAATGATTTCACCCTCGCGCAGTCTATGCGTCAACCACAGTACTGGATGTTGGCGGTCATGTTCCTGACAGCCTGCATGAGCGGTCTGTATGTGATTGGGGTGGCGAAAGATATTGCTCAGGGAATGGTGAAACTGGATGCGGCAACAGCGGCGAATGCGGTCACCGTCATCTCCATTGCCAACCTCTCTGGCCGTCTGGTGCTCGGGATTCTGTCTGACAAAATTGCCCGTATCCGCGTGATTACCATCGGGCAGGTTGTCTCGCTGGTGGGGATGGCGGCGCTGCTGTTTGCCCCACTGAACGAAGCCACGTTCTTCGCCGCAATTGCCTGTGTGGCCTTTAATTTCGGCGGCACGATTACGGTCTTCCCGTCGCTGGTCAGTGAGTTCTTCGGCCTGAACAATCTGGCGAAAAACTATGGCGTTATCTATCTGGGCTTTGGCATCGGCAGTATCTGCGGCTCGTTAATCGCCTCGCTGTTCGGCGGGTTCTATGTGACCTTCTGCGTGATATTTGCTTTGCTGATAATCTCGCTGGCCTTGTCGACCACCATTCGCCAGCCGCAGCGTGAAGTCTTTAACGAAGCGCATGCCTGATTATCGCTAAGAGGCCTTTACGGCCTCTTTTTTATGGTCGTCCAAAGTATGCCTGGTCGTGTTAATTTGTAAAAAAATGCACCGATCACATTCTCTGCTGCCACTTTTCTCTCCCGCTGTGGTCTACTTAACGCGCTTGTAGACGTTTCTGATAACGGTTTCTTACGCACTTACTTACTCTGTCTGCTTTCTCATCGAGATTAAGCGGGTCTCTATACCCCTTTCCCCAGGGTTGTTTGCATGAAATACATTAGGTCTCTTACCCAGCAAAGATTGTGTCTGATGCTGGCTGTCTATATCGGTTTATTTCTGAATGGCGCGGTGTTGTTCAGAAGAGTGGAAGGTTATTTAGAACATCTCACCGTAAGAAATGGAATTTTTGCCGCAATTGAAGTGTTCGGTTCCGTTCTCGCCACATTCTTCCTGTTACGCCTGCTCTCACTCTTCGGCCGACGCACCTGGCAAATTTTGGCCTCACTGGTGGTAATTATTTCTGCCGCTGCCAGTTATTACATGACCTTTATGAATGTCGTTATTGGCTACGGCATCGTCGCGTCGGTAATGACAACGGATATCGACCTCTCGAAAGAGGTGGTTGGAAAAGGGTTTATCGTCTGGACGGTATTAACCTGCCTGATCCCGCTCTTCTTTATCTGGAGTAATACCTGCCGCTATACGTTGCTGCGCCAGCTCCGCACCCGTGGGCAGCGAATCAGGAATATCGCCGTCGTTATCCTGGCGGCCTTGCTGGTATGGGCACCCATCCGCTTGATGGAAAAACAGCAAAAACGAATCGAAAAAGCGACGGGTGTGGATATGCCAAGCTATGGCGGCGTGGTAGCAAACTCCTACCTGCCCTCCAACTGGATTTCAGCGCTGGGTCTTTATGCCTGGGCGCAGGCGGATGAATCAAGTGATGTGAAATCGCTCATCAACCCAATGAAAAAATTCAGTTACGAAGCGCCGGGTAACCAACTCGATGATACCTATGTTGTCTTTGTTATTGGTGAAACGACGCGCTGGGATCATATGGGCATCCTCGGTTATGACCGGGATACCACGCCAAAACTGGCGCAGGAAAAGAACCTGGTGGCTTACCGGGGGTATTCTTGCGATACCGCAACCAAGCTCTCGCTGCGTTGTATGTTTGTTCGTGAAGGCGGTGCCAGTGATAACCCACAGCGTACCCTGAAAGAGCAGAACGTATTTGCGGTACTCAAGCAGCTCGGTTTCAGCTCCGATTTATTCGCGATGCAAAGTGAGATGTGGTTCTACACCAACACGCTGGCGGACAACATCTCGTATCGCGAGCAGATTGGCGCCGAACCACGTAACCGCGGCAAGAACGTGGATGACATGTTGCTCCTTGAGGAGATGTCACAGTCCCTGAAGAGCCATCCTCAGGGTAAACATCTGGTTATCCTGCATACTAAAGGCTCCCATTACAGCTATTACCAACGTTACACGCGTGATTTTGCGAAGTGGCAGCCGGAGTGTGTAGGCATCAATAAAGACTGCAGCAAGCAGGAACTGATCAATGCCTATGATAACTCGGTTCTGTATGTGGATACGTTCCTGAGCCGGGTGATTGACCAGCTTCGTGATAAGAAAGCGATTGTTATTTATGCTGCTGACCACGGAGAGTCAATCAACGAGAAAGAGCATTTGCACGGTACGCCGCGCAAGCTGGCACCGCCTGAGCAATTCCGTGTACCGATGATCATGTGGATGTCGGACAAGTACCTGGAAGACCCGGAGAAAGCGAAGATGTTTGCCCACCTGAAAAAAGAGGCAGACATGAAGGTGCCGCGTCGTCACGTTGAGCTGTACGACACCATTTTGGGTTGCCTGGGTTATACCTCTCCTGACGGCGGTATCAACGAAAATAACAACTGGTGCAAACTCCCTGATAGCAAGGCGAAAGCCGCGCAGTAACGCGTCTGGCGAGAATATCGCCAGTTGAAGGGCTTTTTTAATTTAAGGGATTGACGGGGGCGCACCTCAGCAGTAAGATGCGCTCCGCATTCGGCGAGTAGCGCAGCTTGGTAGCGCAACTGGTTTGGGACCAGTGGGTCGGAGGTTCGAATCCTCTCTCGCCGACCACATTTAAAGAAGGGCTAACCGCAAGGTTAGCCCTTTTTGCATTAGCAGCTTACTCATCCTGATTCACCAAAACGCACCTTATCCCGCCTTCTTCCTGTCTGTTAACGATTTTGTGACATAATCCATTGTATTTTTTTATATATAGATTGATCTTTTTTCGCGTTGCTTATGGATAACCTCAGCATTTTTCGCTGTGCGTTTTAACGTTCGCGGTATTTAGTGCTCAGATAATCACCGTTCTGCAAGAAAATTTACCCGATCTGAATAAAAGTTAATCACTGATTGTTGCGAAATATGAAGATAATTGTGCTGCAACATAGCGAGTAGCATAAATTTCCCTGCTGAAAACTGGCATACATAGTTTTTTTAATCTTTGTTTGCGGTTTCTCACACTCAGCGTAAATCCCCGTCACCTGTATTGACGTTTTCACATTCTGTTGACAGATTGTAGGGCATGAGGGGCATTTCAGGGACGATCTGCGCTGCAACTCAAACGCTCTTCTGAAAGGATTCTCCATCCCTTAAACGCCTTCGGGCATCACCGACCGGACCGGGTAAAAAATAAATAAAGGTCTGGCGGCGTAACACAACAAAGCAAAACATCACATTGGAGCAGAATAATGAGTATTTCCTTGAAGAAGTCAGGGATGCTGAAGCTTGGTCTGAGCCTGGTGGCTATGACCGTGGCAGCAAGCGTACAGGCAAAAACCCTGGTTTACTGTTCTGAAGGCTCGCCGGAAGGCTTTAACCCACAGCTCTTTACCTCTGGTACGACTTACGACGCAAGCTCTGTGCCTATCTATAACCGTCTGGTTGAATTCAAAACCGGTACCACGGAAGTGATCCCAGGTCTGGCGGAGAAGTGGGACGTCAGCGAAGACGGTAAGACCTATACCTTCCACCTGCGCCAGGGCGTGAAGTGGCAGGACAACAAAGAATTCAAACCAACGCGCGATTTTAGCGCCGATGACGTTGTGTTTTCCTTCGACCGTCAGAAAAACGCTCAGAACCCGTATCACAAAGTGTCTGGCGGCAGCTATGAATACTTCGAAGGGATGGGCCTGCAGGACCTGATCGCTGAAGTGAAAAAAGTGGACGATAAAACCGTTCAGTTCGTGCTGACGCGTCCGGAAGCACCATTCCTGGCTGACCTGGCCATGGACTTCGCCTCTATTCTGTCTAAAGAGTACGCGGACAACATGCTGAAAGCCGGCACCCCGGAGAAAGTGGACCTGAACCCAATCGGTACCGGTCCGTTCCAGCTTCTGCAGTACCAGAAAGATTCCCGTATTCTGTATAAAGCCTTCCCGGGCTTCTGGGGCACCAAGCCGCAGATCGACCGTCTGGTCTTCTCCATCACGCCTGATGCTTCTGTGCGTTACGCAAAACTGCAGAAAAATGAATGCCAGGTCATGCCATACCCGAACCCGGCTGACATCGCGCGCATGAAGCAGGATAAAAACATCAACCTGCTGGAGCAGGCTGGTCTGAACGTGGGTTACCTCTCCTTCAACACCGAGAAGAAACCGTTTGATGACGTGAAAGTCCGTCAGGCGTTGACCTATGCGGTGAATAAAGAAGCGATCATTAAAGCGGTCTATCAGGGCGCGGGTGTTGCCGCCAAGAACCTGATCCCACCAACCATGTGGGGCTATAACGACGACGTTAAAGACTACACCTACGATCCTGAGAAAGCGAAAGCGCTGCTGAAAGAAGCAGGCCAGGAGAAAGGCTTTACCGTTGAGCTGTGGGCGATGCCAGTACAGCGTCCGTATAACCCGAACGCACGCCGTATGGCTGAAATGGTTCAGGCTGACTGGGCTAAAGTGGGCGTTCAGGCCAAGATTGTGACCTACGAGTGGGGCGAGTATCTGAAGCGTGCCAAAGCGGGTGAGCATCAGGCAGTGATGATGGGCTGGACCGGTGACAATGGGGATCCGGACAACTTCTTCGCTACCCTGTTCAGCTGTGCAGCCGCGAAAGACGGTTCTAACTACTCTCGCTGGTGCTATAAGCCGTTTGAAGACCTGATCCAGCCGGCGCGTGCGACCGACGATCACAACAAACGTATCGAGCTGTACAAACAGGCTCAGGTTGTGATGCACGATCAGGCTCCGGCTCTGATTGTGGCTCACTCCACCGTGTACGAACCAGTGCGTAAAGAAGTGAAGGGCTACGTGGTTGATCCACTGGGCAAACACCACTTCGAAAACGTCTCTGTTGAATAATAAGTAGGGTGTTCTCCCTCTCCTTCACGGAGAGGGCAGGGGTGAGGGCGTGCATGCATTCCCTCACCCTAATCCTCTCCTGAAGAGAGAGGGAATTTACATTTGTGAGCAATACAGACGTCACGCCAACTGGTTGTACGTCATCAGAGAGAATCCGGGTTATGTTGCAGTTCATCCTCCGACGTCTGGGACTTGTTATCCCCACGTTTATCGGTATCACCCTTCTCACTTTTGCCTTCGTCCATATGATCCCCGGCGACCCGGTAATGATTATGGCGGGCGAGCGTGGTATTTCACCTGAACGCCATGCACAGCTGCTGGCTGAGCTTGGCCTGAACAAACCACTGTGGCAGCAATACCTCAACTATATCTGGGGCGTGTTGCACGGTGATTTAGGGATTTCGCTGAAAAGCCGTCTTCCGGTGTGGGACGAGTTCGTGCCGCGTTTTAAAGCGACACTGGAGCTTGGTGTCTGCGCCATGATTTTCGCCACTGCGGTGGGTATCCCTGTTGGGGTCCTGGCTGCCGTGAAACGTGGCTCTATTTTCGACCATACGGCTGTTGGCCTGGCGCTGACGGGTTACTCCATGCCTATCTTCTGGTGGGGCATGATGCTGATCATGCTGGTCTCGGTGCAGCTAAACCTGACGCCGGTCTCCGGACGCGTCAGCGATATGGTCTTCCTGGATGATACGAATCCTCTGACCGGTTTCATGCTGATCGATACGGCTATCTGGGGCGAAGAGGGTAACTTCATTGATGCGGTGGCACATATGATCCTGCCTGCGATGGTGCTTGGCACCATTCCTCTGGCGGTTATCGTGCGTATGACCCGTTCTTCAATGCTGGAAGTGTTGGGTGAGGATTACATTCGCACCGCACGCGCCAAAGGTCTGACGCGTATGCGCGTCATTATCGTTCACGCCCTGCGTAACGCCATGCTGCCGGTGGTGACCGTTATTGGTCTGCAGGTGGGGACGTTGCTGGCGGGTGCGATTCTGACCGAAACCATCTTCTCATGGCCGGGCCTCGGACGCTGGCTGATTGACGCACTGCAACGCCGTGATTATCCGGTAGTGCAGGGCGGGGTATTGCTGGTCGCGACGATGATTATTCTCGTCAACCTGCTGGTCGATTTGCTCTACGGCGTGGTGAACCCGCGTATTCGTCATAAGAAGTAAGGGGCCATCATGTCACACGTTTCTGAAAATAAAGTGGTTACTGCACCGGTTCCCATGACGCCGCTGCAGGAATTCTGGCACTACTTCAAGCGCAACAAAGGCGCGGTGGTGGGGCTGGTTTATGTCTCTGTCATGATCCTGATTGCGGTGTTTGCCAACGTACTTGCACCGTATAACCCGGCGGATCAGTTCCGTGATGCGTTGCTGGCACCGCCAGCATGGCAGGATGGCGGTAGCCTGTCGCACCTGCTGGGTACCGATGATGTGGGCCGCGATGTGCTGTCGCGTCTGATGTACGGTGCGCGTCTGTCGCTGCTGGTCGGCTGCCTGGTGGTCGTGTTGTCGCTGGTTATGGGGATCGTACTCGGTCTGGTTGCCGGCTACTTCGGCGGCATTATCGATAACATCATCATGCGTATCGTCGATATCATGCTGGCGCTGCCCAGCTTGCTGTTGGCGCTGGTTCTGGTGGCGATTTTTGGTCCGTCGATCAGTAACGCCGCGCTGGCATTAACCTTCGTGGCGCTTCCCCACTATGTGCGACTCACACGTGCGGCGGTGCTGGTGGAAGTAAACCGCGACTACGTAACGGCCTCCCGCGTGGCGGGTGCTGGCGCGATGCGTCAAATGTTCGTCAACATCTTCCCGAACTGCCTGGCGCCGCTGATTGTTCAGGCGTCGCTCGGTTTCTCTAACGCCATTCTTGATATGGCCGCTCTTGGCTTCCTGGGCATGGGTGCGCAGCCGCCAACACCGGAGTGGGGCACCATGCTCTCCGATGTGTTGCAGTTCGCCCAAAGCGCCTGGTGGGTTGTGACCTTCCCGGGTCTGGCAATCCTGCTGACGGTGCTGGCATTTAACCTGATGGGTGATGGCCTGCGTGATGCACTTGATCCCAAACTGAAGCAGTAAGAGGCACGAGATGGCGTTATTAAATGTAGATAAATTATCGGTGCACTTCGGTGACGAAGGCACTCCGTTTCGCGCCGTGGACCGCATCAGCTACAGCGTAAATCAGGGCGAAGTGGTCGGCATTGTGGGTGAGTCGGGGTCCGGTAAGTCGGTCAGTTCACTGGCCATCATGGGGCTGATTGATTATCCCGGCCGTGTGATGGCCGAAAGTCTGGAGTTTAACGGTCAGGACCTGCAGCGTATCTCCGAAAAGCAGCGCCGCCAGCTGGTCGGTGCGGAAGTGGCGATGATCTTCCAGGACCCGATGACCAGCCTGAACCCTTGTTACACCGTGGGATTCCAGATTATGGAAGCCATCAAAGTGCACCAGGGAGGGAATAAGAAGACCCGGCGTCAGCGTGCGATCGATCTGCTAAATCAGGTCGGTATCCCTGACCCGGCATCGCGTCTGGACGTTTACCCGCACCAGCTCTCCGGTGGGATGAGCCAGCGTGTGATGATCGCCATGGCGATTGCCTGTCGGCCAAAACTGCTGATTGCGGATGAACCGACAACGGCACTGGACGTGACTATCCAGGCGCAGATCATCGAGCTGCTGCTGGAACTGCAGCAGAAAGAGAACATGGCGCTGGTGCTGATTACGCATGACCTGGCGCTGGTGGCCGAAGCGGCGCACAAAATTATCGTGATGTATGCAGGTCAGGTGGTCGAGACTGGCCATTCGCACGATATTTTCCGCGCGCCGCGTCACCCGTATACGCAGGCGCTTTTGCGTGCGCTGCCGGAGTTTGCCCAGGACAAAGCGCGCCTGGCATCACTTCCGGGCGTCGTACCGGGTAAATATGACCGACCGCAGGGCTGCCTGCTTAATCCGCGTTGTCCGTATGCTACAGACAAATGTCGTGCAGAAGAGCCAGAGCTCAACCTGCTTGCTGACGGTCGTCAGTCGAAATGCCACTACCCACTCGATGATGCCGGGAGGCCAACACTATGAGTACGCAACAGGCCACCACGCAACAACCGCTGTTGCAGGCTATCGACCTGAAAAAATACTATCCGGTGAAGAAGGGGCTGTTTGCGCCTGAACGCCTGGTGAAAGCGCTGGATGGCGTATCCTTTACCCTTGAACGCGGCAAAACCCTGGCGGTGGTCGGTGAGTCAGGCTGTGGCAAATCGACGCTGGGTCGTTTGCTGACAATGATTGAAGTCCCCACCGGCGGTGAGCTCTATTATCAGGGACAGGACCTGCTCAAGCATGATCCGCAGGCGCAGAAACTGCGCCGTCAGAAAATCCAGATTGTGTTCCAGAACCCGTACGGATCGTTGAACCCGCGTAAAAAAGTGGGACAGATTCTGGAAGAGCCCCTGCTGATTAACAGCAATCTGAACAAAGAGCAGCGTCGTGAAAAAGCGCTGGCGATGATGGCGAAAGTGGGCCTGAAGACCGAGCATTACGATCGTTATCCGCATATGTTCTCTGGCGGCCAGCGCCAGCGTATCGCGATTGCGCGTGGTTTGATGCTCGACCCTGACGTGGTCATCGCCGATGAGCCGGTATCTGCCCTCGACGTTTCTGTGCGTGCGCAGGTGTTGAACCTGATGATGGATCTGCAGCAGGACATGGGGCTGTCGTACGTGTTTATTTCGCACGACCTGTCGGTTGTGGAGCACATTGCCGACGAAGTGATGGTGATGTATCTGGGGCGCTGCGTGGAGAAGGGGACAAAAGAGCAGATCTTTACTCATCCTCGTCACCCGTACACCCAGGCGCTGCTGTCTGCGACCCCGCGCCTGAACCCTGACGATCGTCGCGAGCGCATCAAGCTGACGGGTGAATTGCCCAGCCCGCTGAATCCGCCTCCAGGCTGTGCATTCAACGCCCGCTGCAGTCGCCGCTTTGGCCCGTGCACCCAGTTGCAGCCACAGCTTAAGGATTATGGCGGTCAGCTGGTTGCCTGCTTCGCGGTCGATCAGGATGAGAATGGCGAAAAGCCGATGGCGTAATCCATCAATAAAAAAACCGGCGCTAAGCCGGTTTTTTTATGTCTGCGTGATTACTTGCGCAGACGGATCTGGTCAACTGCGTGTTTCTCACTCTTGGTGAGGATCAGGCTGGCGCGCTCACGTGTGGGCAGGATGTTCTCTTTCAGGTTCACGTAGTTGATCTCATTCCACAGCCCTCGCGCCACATTAATGGCTTCTTCTTCAGAAAGCTGGGCGTAGTGGTGGAAATAGGAGTCAGGATCGGTGAACGCGCCTTCACGGAACTTCAGGAAGCGGTTGATATACCAGTTCTGCAGCAGGTCTTCCGGCGCATCGACATAAATAGAGAAATCGACGAAGTCAGAGACAAACACATGATGGGGATCGTGAGGATAATCCATCCCGCTTTGCAGGACGTTTAACCCTTCGAGGATCAGGATATCCGGCTGAACCACCGTTTTGTCTCCACCCGGGATGCGATCGTAGATCAGGTGCGAATAGACCGGAGCCGTCACGTTAGGCGCGCCCGATTTCAGGTCAGAGACAAACTTCACCAGACGGTGCATATCATAAGAGAGCGGGAAGCCCTTCTTCTTCATTAGCCCGCGTTCCTTTAACACCTCATTCGGGTGCAGGAAACCGTCAGTGGTGATGAGCTCCACGCTGCGGTGTTCTGGCCAGCGGCTCAGTAACGCCTGCAATACACGTGCGGTGGTGCTTTTACCGACGGCCACGCTGCCTGCAATGCTGATGATATAAGGAATGCGTTGGCCGTTCGTCCCGAGGAACTGCTCCAGCACCGCCTGACGGCGCAGGTTGGAGCTGATATAGAAGTTAAGCAAGCGCGAGAGTGGTAAATAGATTTCTGCCACTTCTTCCAGCGACAGATCTTCGTTTATCCCCTTTAACCGTGCGATTTCGCCTTCCGTCAGCGTCATCGGGACGGAGTCACGCAGTGCAGCCCACTGGCTACGGTTAAACTGAAGATAAGGTGTCATTAACGTTTGCTCTTTTTTGCTCATAAGCATGCTTCAGTGAGCCAGCACAACACAGCGCGTCCGGGCTCAACATAGTTAATTTTGGACAATGGGCAGGAGGTTAACACCAGATGACAGGAATAATAAGAAAAAATATGGGGAAGCGATGCTTTACGCGGGAGCCATCACGATACGGTATATGTGGTGTAAATCGGGCGCCGATGTTGAATTTTTGACCTTGAGTGGATGAATTTACAGCGGTTAACCCTGGTTTCGAATAAAATATGAGCGAAAGAACGTTTTATGCAATTTTTTAGTTGCATGACTGCGCATGTCTCCATAGAATGCGCGCTACTTGATGCCGACTTAGCTCAGTAGGTAGAGCAACTGACTTGTAATCAGTAGGTCACCAGTTCGATTCCGGTAGTCGGCACCATCAAGTCCGGTGGGGTTCCCGAGCGGCCAAAGGGAGCAGACTGTAAATCTGCCGTCACAGACTTCGAAGGTTCGAATCCTTCCCCCACCACCACTTTCTGGCAGCGTTAAGCCGCCGGAGCTGGTTTGAAAATTGAATCAGCTCGAACCTAAAAAGAGAGAAATCTCTTTTTTTGTTACAGAAAGAACTGGGTAGCCGAGTTTCAGGATGCGGGCATCGTATAATGGCTATTACCTCAGCCTTCCAAGCTGATGATGCGGGTTCGATTCCCGCTGCCCGCTCCAATACGTGCTGATATGGCTCAGTTGGTAGAGCGCACCCTTGGTAAGGGTGAGGTCCCCAGTTCGACTCTGGGTATCAGCACCACTTCACTTCTCCTTCCCGTTTCTCTCTGTTTCAATTTTACTGTATTCAACAATTCAGGCATTTCGCCTGGTTGATGTGGTGATATCACCGATTTATCCGTGTCTTAGAGGGACAATCGATGTCTAAAGAAAAGTTTGAACGTACAAAACCGCACGTTAACGTCGGTACTATCGGCCACGTTGACCATGGTAAAACAACGCTGACCGCTGCAATCACTACCGTTCTGGCTAAAACCTACGGTGGTTCTGCTCGTGCATTCGACCAGATCGATAACGCACCAGAAGAAAAAGCTCGTGGTATCACCATCAACACCTCTCACGTTGAATATGACACCCCGACTCGCCACTACGCACACGTAGACTGCCCAGGCCACGCCGACTATGTTAAAAACATGATCACCGGTGCTGCGCAGATGGACGGCGCGATCCTGGTTGTTGCTGCGACTGACGGCCCAATGCCTCAGACCCGTGAGCACATCCTGCTGGGTCGTCAGGTAGGCGTTCCTTACATCATCGTGTTCCTGAACAAATGTGACATGGTTGATGACGAAGAGCTGCTGGAACTGGTAGAGATGGAAGTTCGTGAACTGCTGTCTCAGTACGATTTCCCAGGCGACGACACCCCAATCGTTCGTGGTTCCGCGCTGAAAGCGCTGGAAGGCGACGCTGAGTGGGAAGCGAAAATCATCGAACTGGCTGGCTTCCTGGATTCTTACATCCCAGAACCAGAGCGTGCGATTGATAAGCCGTTCCTGC